>NZ_MUBJ01000014.1 GCF_002127535.1 Xenorhabdus vietnamensis | reverse complement strand
AGGCACGTTTGCTTGATGGGAGCGGTATGAGTCGAGAGGCTCACGTACCGTTCTGCGAGAGGCTGCGGGGGCAGTTCCCGCGGTCTACTCAACCAGTGATTTTCTTAAGTGGGAATTGCTCTTCAAAAATGGCCTGATACAGTTTTTCCAATAGTACTAACTCTGCATCATTAATTTCATTTAGATCAGAAATACCGAGCTTGTTTGCTAAGACTTCTTCATTAGAGCCTTGAGCAAATTTAACTTCACTGTTAGAAACATCATATCTGCTCATTGGCGATCTCACTTGATGATAAAGTTAATAGTTTTTACAACGCGAGTGTGGCGTTAGTATAGAACAAGCATCAGCGTAGTAAATCAAGCTCATGTTGTCAGAAAAGGCCGCCAGTGTATTATTCTATCGGTTTAGGCATATTAGGCTTTGATCGGACGTAAAATCTAATGCCTTAACCAGCTCTGGCCTGATTGAATAAAATAACCCCGTTGCCTTAATTGGGATCTTGGCAACAAGGCTATTCAAGTAGCTGACTTCAAAGAGAATTTACTTGCCTTATTTTTTTACAACAAGCTGATACACCTTAGTATCACATTTTTGCGTTTCCGGGCACTGTTTGCAGCCCCCGCTGAGGCAGGAGGAAGCATCCACTTCCTCCAGTTTACCCATTATGACAAGCTGCTTGAGCATGGCTTCCACCATTGGCAGCGGTGCTGAAAACTGATGGCTCAATGACCTTGCATCAGTACGCCCATTGAGGGCAATAGCATCTCTGATTTTCAGCAGATTAATCATTTATGGCTCCGACTAGTGGCAGCTGCCCTTTGAACATTCGCAACTACGGTCAGTAGTGTTATTGAACGTGACGGTAACTCTACTGCGTGCGCGACGTAATCCAATAAAGACCAATATGTTAAACAGAATCACGATCGAAATGGTGATCAAGCTACTTTGTGGATGAGCTGAAAAGGTTGTGATTTGATAAAACAGTGCTGACAGAGAATAAGCAACGTTCAATCCCCACAGGATGGAGAATGTCATCCAGCCACGGCTGGTTTCACGGGCAATGGCTCCCATGACAGAAACGCAAGGTACGTACAGCAGCACGAAAATCAGGTAACTGTAAGCAGAAATAGCCGAGCCGAATTTGGCGCTCATTGTTCCCATTGAACCGCGATCCATGTCTCCGTCACCTTTGCTGGCTTCAATCGGGTTAGAAAGTGCGCTCAGAGTGAAGGTTTCTTTCAGGCTATCCCACGTTTCCGTTACAGAGCCTTTTAGTTCATCCAATAAGTTGAATTCATCTGGATTGAATGGCGCTTGAGTAATGTTTTCTGCGGTATATAAGGTATTAAGGGTTCCTACAACCACTTCTTTTGCCATCGCTCCGGTGATAAGCCCGACAGTGGCTTGCCAGTTATCGGAATGTACACCAATGGGTTGCAATACAGGCGTAAGCACTTTACTGACGGAAGCTAATGCTGACTCGTTGATATTATCCACGGTCTTGCCGGAAAAGGAGAAGCTGTTCAGGGCACCAATCAGCATACTTGCTGCGACAATTACTTTACCTGCGCGTATCACAAAACCTTTTAGCCTCTGCCATGTCTGGAGTAACAGGGTTTTGGCATGAGGAACGTGATAGACCGGCAACTCCATCACAAATGGCGATGCTTCACCACGCATTAGCGTGTATTTGAGCAAAAGCCCTGTCAGGATAGCGACGACAATCCCTAGCATATACAGGGAGAAAACGATGCTTGCTCCATTTTTGCCAAAGAAAGCCGCAGCAAATACAGCAAAGATCGCCAATCTTGCCCCACAGGACATAAATGGTGCCATCATGATGGTAATCAGGCGCTCACGGGGGGCATCCAGTGTCCTTGAACCCATCACAGCAGGCACGTTACAGCCAAAGCCAACAATCAAGGGTACAAAGGATTTACCCGGCAATCCCATTGCTTGCATCAGCCTGTCCATGACAAATGCTGCTCGCGCCATATAGCCGGAGTCTTCCAGAAAGGAGAGGAACAGATACATCATGCCAATCTGGGGAACCAGCGGCAGTACCGTGTTGATGCCTCCACCAATTCCCTGAGCAAGGAACACAGTCAACCAATTCGGGAAATGGAGAGAATGGCCGAGCCACTGCATTCCATCAATGAAGATAGCGGCAGAAGCACCTTCAAAGATTGGTTGTAAGGCTCCCCCAATATTGATGGCCAGTATAAACATCAGGTACATGACAAACAGAAAGATAGGTACACCTAACCAGCGGTTCAGGATTATGGTATCCAGCGCTTGGGTCAGTTTATTTGGTATGGCTGAGCGGGTATCAATGACAGCCAGACAAATTTCACTGATTGCTTGATAGCGAGAACCTGCAATGATGAGATCGGGTTCTTCAATTTGTTGTTTTTGCAGGCGATTATGGCTTTCCGTCAGTTGTGTGTGACTCAGGCCAGATATCTCACGGCTGTAAATATCCCCTTCCAACACTTGCAGAGCCAGCCAGCGGCGTTGCTGTAGAGTGAATTTCTCCATTATCTGGCGGGAAAGGTGGGAAATCTCCTGCAATAACGCATCAGGATAATCAATCTGGACAGTGTGGGATTTCTGTAGGGTATTTTGCGGGTAATTGTCGATGGTGTTTTTCAGTACATCTATCCCTGTGGCACGCGTTGAAACCAATGGGATGACCGGGCAGCCGAGGCGCTTCTCCAATGCCGGGATATCAATATTGATGCGTTGGCTTTGAGCAATATCCAGCATGTTCAGTGCAATGATGCAGGGAATGCCCAGTTCAATTAATTGCAGTGAGAGATAAAGATTACGTTCCAGATTCGACGCATCAACAACATTGATCAACATATCTGCCTCACCGCTCAGGATATAGTGGCAGGCTATTTGTTCATCAATGGAGGTTTGTTCTGAAATTGTGGTGAGAGAGTAAGTACCAGGGAGGTCGACAAGCTCGACCTGATGGTTATGGGTAGCAAAGTGACCGGTTTTGCGCTCTACCGTAACGCCAGCCCAGTTGCCTACTCGTTGTCGGGAGCCAGTAAGCTGGTTAAAAAGCGTCGTTTTGCCGGCATTAGGATTACCGATCAGGCCTATGGTTAATTGTTTCATTATACTTTCTGCCAATCAGGAAGCGACTTCCGTACTCTAGTGATACTTTCGTATTCTGGTTATACGTTTGTACTTTAGGTTATAAAAGAGTTTGGTTTATAAACGTGGTATTTATTCTGAACTGCATTGATTCCGCGCTTTGCTAGTTCAGATCTTCATTTAACATGAGGAATGCTAGGTCTTGTTTACGAAGAGTCAGGTTGACCCTGCGTGTTTCGATTTGTATTGGATCGCCTAATGGAGCAAAGCGAATAACCTGAAATGTTGAGCCTGGTAACATGCCGAGTGACAATAGTTTTTGCCGGTAAGCGGGACTAATCTCTGGAGAAAATCCCAGAATTTTATATCTATGTTCTGGAATAAGAACCATATAACTCTCCATTTGGACTGAAAAAATAAGTGATTATGAGAATTATTATCCTCAATAAAGGGGAATTCACAAGAAAAAATTGCGGTAATTGCTCTGGATTCTAATTGTTAATGATAAGGATACGCAACTGTGATACTGGTTATTTATACTGAATAACGCAGGAACAAGTTGATATTAATCAAATTAATGGTGACTTTATTGAAAGTAAATCGTTGTCAGGCTTATTTAATATTTGGAAAAATAAGCCCTGTTAATCAAACAGGGCTGGTTGGTTTTATTGACCTTTAGGAGGATAACGTAGTTCACTCAATGGAACCTGCACACGTTCATCATCTTGATGTTGGCTCCAGGCGTCTGAGTCATACACCCACCATTTCTCAATTTCCAATTCATAGAAACGGCGTATGGCATGGCCTTGATAGTCACTGATGGGACGAGATTTTTTCTTTCTGATAGCGGGATCGGGATAAGTTTTTAAGAAAAAGTAGTCATAGGTTTCTTTTATTTGATCATCGGGGACTTGGCGGGCACAACCAACAAATTGAGCACCAGCCAGATCCAGTGATGAATCAGGCATGACCAGACTGCTGTAGATTGTACCGCTGACACGAGGATTGATACACAATTCTTGCGAATGTCGGGTATCTTGTTTTGAATACCAGATCAGTGTCAGTGGGTTGTATTTCGGAATATAAAACATAGTCGATGACCAGACTGAGTCTGCATCCGGATCATGAGTGGAAAGACCGAAAAAACGGATATTGCTGAGTAGATCAAAACTGCTTTGGACGTATTTGTTCATGGTTTTTCCTCAACAGTGTGAATGCGTTTTTTATACCGGTATATCTGCAAATTGATGCCCATTGGTATAAAAACTTAGGATTCTATGAATGATTTATATTTTTATATTATTCAATAAACCCACGTTATTATGAGATTTATTGCGAAACGAATTATACGGAATATTAATAAAAATATGCAGGTGTCATTACTTATTCAAATTTATCATGTCAGCAATAAATATAATCATCCTTATGAAAATAAGGGCTTTTTATGGGTTGTTGGTAAGAGTGCTTTATTTATTCTCACGTAATAGTTTATTTGAATTAAAAATATATTTAGTGATATTTAATGATTAAAACTTTAATTAATTTCACGCCTTTTCATAAAGCAGTCACAACAATACTGTATTTTTGGAAAGATCCTGAACTGGCTGAAATTGTGCCAGTTCAGGAAATCATTTATGTCAGCAAGCGTTTTTGCTAATTAACGTTTTTTATTAAAGGCAGCTGCGAGTGCATCACTCATGGCGCTGTTGGCTAATGTTGCAGAACCTGAACGCGAGTTTTGGTGGTTTCTGCCATTGCCATTACCGTTGCGATTATTGCGGCTCTGGTCATTGCGATCCTGACGGTTGCCACCTTGAGGACTCCGGCGTGCCTGAGTTTCACCTGGTTGCTCATCAAGACGCATGGTCAATGCAATACGTTTGCGGTTGAGGTCAACATCCATCACTTTCACTTTCACGATGTCGCCCGTTTTGACTACGGTATGTGGATTTTCCACAAAGCGATCGGACAATGAAGAGATATGAACCAGGCCATCCTGATGGACACCGATATCCACGAACGCGCCGAAATTAGTCACGTTAGTCACGGAGCCTTCCAAGATCATACCCACTTGCAGGTCGTTCATAGTTTCAACACCATCGGCAAACGAAGCTGTCTTGAACTCAGGGCGAGGATCGCGACCCGGCTTTTCCAGCTCTTTCAGAATATCGGTGACAGTCGGGATGCCGAATTTTGCTGTTGTGAAATCCTGAGCGCTCAAATTACGCAGGATAGCAGGGTTACCCATCAATTCAGGCAGGGTCTGCTCGATTGTTGTCAGGATCTTCTCAACCACTGGATAGGTTTCTGGGTGAACCGTTGAAGCATCCAGCGGGTTGTCACCCTGATTGATGCGCAGGAAGCCAGCACATTGCAGGAAGGCTTTCGGCCCCAGACGATTGACTTTCAGCAGTTCGTCACGGTTATTGAAGCGGCCATTCTCATCACGCCAGTTAACGA
This sequence comes from Xenorhabdus vietnamensis, assembly GCF_002127535.1. GTDB lineage: Bacteria > Pseudomonadota > Gammaproteobacteria > Enterobacterales > Enterobacteriaceae > Xenorhabdus > Xenorhabdus vietnamensis. The sequence continues at coordinate 119,360 of NZ_MUBJ01000014.1, read as the reverse complement.
TATTTTGGGCAACAGCACGGCTCAGACCTGCAACGCGAGTCAGCAAAGCGACAGAAGCTGTGTTCAGGTCAACGCCAACGCCGTTTACACAGTCCTCAACCACGTTATCCAGTTTTTTGGCAAGTTGAATCTGGCTGACATCATGCTGGTATTGACCAACACCGATAGATTTTGGTTCGATTTTTACCAGTTCAGCCAGCGGATCTTGCAGGCGGCGGGCGATGGAAACAGCGCCCCGCAGGGAAACATCCAGATCAGGAAATTCTTGTGCAGCCAACTCAGAAGCGGAGTAAACAGAAGCGCCTGCTTCGCTGACAACTACTTTTTGTGCCGTGACGTCAGGATATTGTTTCTGGATATTAGCGAAGAAACGTTCTGTTTCACGGGATGCAGTACCGTTACCAATGGCGACTAATTCCACCTGATGTTTGGTGCACAGGGCTGCGACGGTTGCAGTTGCTTTGTTTTCCTGCCCTGTATGCGGATAAATGGTATCGGTGGCAATGAGTTTGCCTGTCGCATCAACAACGGCGACTTTTACCCCTGTGCGCAAGCCCGGATCCAGCCCCATTGTTGCGCGCATGCCCGCAGGTGCAGCCATCAGCAGGTCATGCAGGTTACGGGCGAATACGTTGATGGCTTCATCTTCGGCTTTCTCGCGCAGCGTACCCATCAGTTCGGTTTCCAGATGCAGCAGCACTTTGATGCGCCATGTCCAGTTCACCACGGCTTTGCGCCAGTTGTCAGCCGGTGCATTATTCAGGCGCAGGTTAAGGTGATCGGTAATAATTTGCTCGCAGTAACTCTCTTTTGGGGCTTCCTCAAACTGTGGATCGGCATTCAAAGACAGTTGCAGAATGCCTTCATTGCGTCCACGGAACATGGCAAGGGCACGGTGGGAAGGAACCGTCGAGATAGCTTCGTGGTGATCGAAATAATCGCTGAACTTGGCACCTTCTTCTTCTTTGCTTTCGGCAACTCTGGAAACCAAATGAGCATTTTTCCATAGGTATTCACGTACTTTCGCCAGCAGAGCCGCATCTTCAGCGAAACGTTCCATCAGGATATAACGTGCGCCATCCAATGCCGCTTTGGTATCAGCAACACCTTTGTCCGTATCAACATAGGTAGCCGCTGCCAATTCTGGCTCTTGCTGTGGATCTTGCCACAGCAGATCAGCCAGAGGCTCTAACCCGGCTTCAATAGCTGTTTGTCCGCGGGTGCGGCGTTTAGGTTTATAAGGTAGGTACAGGTCTTCCAATTCGGTTTTGCTCTGCGTGGCGTTAATCGCTTCTGCAAGCTCAACAGTTAACTTTCCCTGCTCCTCAATCGATTTCAGAATAGTCTGACGGCGGTTGGACAGGTCGCGCAGATAACCGAGGCGGCTTTCGAGCTGGCGGAGCTGCGTGTCATCCAGACCACCGGTGGCCTCTTTACGGTAACGGGCGATAAAGGGTACGGTATTTCCCTCATCAAGCAGAGTAATGGCGGCTAGGGCTTGCTGTGGTTGAGCCTGTAGCTCACCGGCAATGATTCGACTTAAAGATTCATTCATGGTCTGTTTTTCTTCAACTTTCTTGGCGTCTGTAGACATCCTGAGACATCCTGAGACAGAGCCGGATAAGATCAAATTTCACCTGAAACAGTATCGGCATGGTTCAAACTGGCTCCATTTATACGTGCTGAGCGCGATAATTTCCAGTTTAGTGCGATATTTCGGTCATGTTGCGACAGAATTAATCGAATATCTTCTGGGTTAAGATCGAATATCTTCTGGATTAAGATATAGTACTTCGCCATTAATCACCTTTTCTCAAGTGAGTTTTTTTATGGCCAAGAGTAACTATATTACCCGGGAAGGTTGGCATTCGCTTGATCAGGAATTGAAATATCTCTGGAAAATTGAACGACCTAAGGTCACCCAAGCTGTTTCAGATGCTGCTGCATTAGGGGATCGTTCAGAGAATGCTGAATACATTTATGGTAAAAAAAGATTAAGGGAAATTGATCGTCGTGTGCGTTTTTTGTCCAAACGTTTAGATGTACTGCAAATTGTCGATCCTGACCCGCGACAAGAAGGGAAAGTCTTTTTTGGGGCATGGGTAAAAGTTGAAAACGAGAATGAGGAAGAACATATTTTTCGTTTAGTGGGGCCGGATGAGTTCGATCCTGCCAAGAAATGGATTTCCATTGATTCTCCGGTGGCAAGGGCGTTACTTGGTAAGCAGGCTGATGATGAAGTTACGGTGATGACACCTAATGGCAAGGTGACTTACTGGATACTGGAAATTGGCTATCAGCCTTTGACATAAATTACAGCGATTGCGGAGCGGAAATTGGGAGAACAAGAATAGAGAAAACAAGGATGGAAAACTGAAACATAAGCAATAGTTGCCAATGCTGTAAGTAGCCTTAAAATACATGCGGTTAGTCTCTATTGAAGTATGGGGTTTCTGTGAAGGTAATGGATGTTACGGGCATGGAGCATCTTGGGAGCTGAAACATGCAAGAGAGTTATAAGATCCTTGTTGTTGATGATGATATGCGCTTGCGGGCGTTGTTGGAACGCTATTTATCCGAACAGGGATTTCAAGTGCGCAGCGCAGCAAATGCAGAGCAGATGGATCGTTTATTGACCAGAGAATCCATTCAATTGATTGTCCTGGATTTAATGTTGCCAGGCGAGGATGGGTTGTCTATCTGTCGAAGGTTAAGAGGTCAGCATAACTCGATTCCGATCATCATGGTATCCGCGAAAGGAGAAGAGGTTGATCGGATTGTTGGTCTTGAAATTGGAGCGGATGATTATCTTGCCAAGCCTTTTAACCCGCGTGAATTGTTGGCACGCATGCGTGCTGTTCTGCGGCGACAAACGAATGAGTTGCCGGGAGCGCCGGCATCAGATGATGCGGTGATCCATTTCGGGAAATTTAAACTTGATCTCGGAACACGTGAAATGTTTCATCAGGATGAGTTGTTGCCTTTGACCAGTGGGGAATTTGCTGTGCTGAAAGTATTGGTTTCTCACCCTCGGGAGCCGTTATCACGGGATAAATTGATGAGTCTGGCTCGGGGACGAGAATATGGCGCTATGGAGCGTTCCATTGATGTACAGGTTTCCCGCCTGCGTCGCCTGATTGAAGAAGATCCTGCCCATCCGCGCTATATCCAGACTGTCTGGGGGTTGGGATACGTTTTTGTTCCTGATGGAAGCAAGGTATGAAAAATCTCTGCATGAAAAAGCCCCGGCTTTCTCTGCGTATCTGGTTTTCCTATGTTTTGTACTTGATGCTGGGCAGCTTGCTGTTCAGCTCTCTGGTCGCCTTGTTTCTGGTGGCGTTCGAAAAATTCTCTTTCAACGCGATATTTCCTTATCTCTTTATAAGTATTTTTGTGGTGGGATTGTCAGTGTTCGCAGTGTTCTGGCGGTATTTGGCTATCCAAAAATGGGCATTGAAGTCCATACATGAAGCAGTCATCGACATGGAAAAAGGAAGAAGAGTGTCACCGTTGCCTGAAAAGGGATTCCCCGCCATCCGTTCCGTTATTAGAGCACTCAACCAATTGTCGGCAGTGCTGAAATCACAGGAAAGTGAACAGGCGGTATTGATGGCCGGAGTGAGTCATGATTTGCGCACCCCACTTACCCGTATTCGTCTGGCGATGGAAATGCTGGGGGAAAAAGATGGTTTTCTGACAGAATCTATCCATCAGGATATTGAAGAGTGCAATGCCATGATTGATCAGTTCATTGATTATCAGCGGGCAGGGCAGGATGTGCCATTCACATGCTGTGAATTGAATGGGTTGCTTGAAGAGGTGATTGAGGCAGAACAACGCTGTATAACCGATGTCGATATCGAAAATCACTTGTCGAGTGATCCAATTTTTATTTTAGCCCATTCCCTTTCCGTCAAACGTGTATTGGTCAATATGTTCACTAATGCCCGGCGTTATGGCAATGGATGGATTCGAATCAGTAGCGGTTCAACAGAAAAATTTGGCTGGTTTCAGATTGATGACAACGGCACCGGGATAACAGAGGAAGAAGTCGCTATTTTATTCCAGCCTTTCAAGCAAGGCGTTCGGGCCAGCAGCATCCGTAGCAATGGTGGCGCGGGATTGGGGCTTGCGATTATCCACCGTATCATTGGCATCCACGGGGGGAGTATTCAGGTAGGGAGCAGTGAAAAAGAAGGGTTATCCATCCGCGTATATATTCCATTGAGTGCAGCGTTGAGTACACCACTGAGACCGCAAAATAAGGTATCTCCGAAACGTTCTGTCATAAAAATGTCATAATTCATACATTGTATTGTCATTGAATTCACTTACTTTCCTTCACGATTCATCTTTTAACCTAAAAATCAAATTGTCAGCCATGCCTGGCATTATATTTTTAATGAATGATGTGTATCCCAATAGGAGAGAGTATGAAATCAATGCGTACTACCGTGGCGAGTATCATGGCCGCTGTATTTGCCATGACATCCCTGTCTTCATTTGCTGCCACCAGCTTGACGGGAGCAGGTGCGACATTTCCAGCACCGATATATACCAAATGGGCGGATTCTTATCAGAAAGAAACTGGCAACAAAGTTAATTATCAGGGTATCGGCTCTTCTGGTGGTGTAAAACAGATTATTGCCAATACTGTTGATTTTGGTGCATCCGATGCTCCTCTTCCTGATGAAAAGTTGGCTGCTGATGGGTTGTTCCAGTTCCCGACGGTAATCGGTGGTATTGTGCTGGCGGTGAACATTTCCGGTGTTAAATCCGGTCAGTTGGTTCTGGATGGTAAAGCCCTTGGTGACATCTATCTGGGGAATATCAAGAAATGGAATGACCCCGCGATTGCAAAACTGAATCCTAATCTCAAATTACCCGATCAAAACATTGCCGTGGTTCGTCGTGCCGATGGATCAGGGACTTCCTACGTCTTCACGAGTTATCTGTCTAAAGTTAACAGCGATTGGAAACAAAAAGTTGGGGCAGGCTCGACCGTCAAATGGCCAACCGGATTAGGCGGCAAAGGCAATGATGGAATTGCTGCATTTGTTCAGCGTCTGCCTGGCTCGATTGGTTATGTCGAATATACCTATGCGAAGCAGAATAACCTTGCTTATACCAAATTGCTCTCAGCGGATGGTGCAGTAGTTGCACCTACCGGAGAGAGTTTCAGTGCTGCCGCCAAAGGTGCAGATTGGAACAGTAGCTTTGCTCAGGATCTGACAAATCAAAAAGGTAATAATGCGTGGCCAATTACATCCACCACATTCATTCTCATCCATAAACAACAGGCAAATGCAGAGAATGGTACCGAAATTCTGAAATTCTTCGATTGGGCTTATGACAAAGGCAAAAAACAGGCGCAGGATTTGGATTATGCTGCTCTGCCAAAAGAAGTAGTCAGTCAGGTACGTGCAGCATGGAAGAGCAACATCAAAGACAGCAGTGGCAAACCGCTATATTGAATTTTCCTATCACCGGTGTGAACCGGCGATTATAAAATCTCCCCCTTTATTAAGGGGGAAATAACTCAAAATGAGAATTAAGCGTATGGCCGAACGTAAAACGGCACTGAAAGCACCAAGCAAAAATGGCGACATTATTTTCAGCATCCTGGTTAGGCTAGCGGCGTTGCTGACTTTGTTCCTGTTGGGAGGCATTATCGTTTCGCTGATCATTGCTTCTTGGCCGAGTCTACAAACATTTGGTTTTGCTTTCTTGTGGAGCAAAGAGTGGGATGCACCAGCGGGAGTGTTTGGCGCGTTAGTACCGATTTATGGCACATTGATGACTTCATTAATTGCCTTGATTATTGCGGTTCCGGTGAGTTTTGGCATCGCCCTGTTTCTGACGGAATTAGCTCCGAATTGGTTGAAACGTCCGTTGGGCGTGGCCATTGAGCTATTGGCAGCCATCCCCAGTATCGTTTATGGCATGTGGGGACTGTTTGTTTTTGCTCCATTATTTGCCACGTATTTCCAGCAACCCGTCGGTGATGTGCTCTCGAGCCTTCCTATCGTTGGCGAGTTGTTCTCTGGCCCCGCCTTTGGCATTGGCATTCTGGCGGCAGGTGTCATTCTTGCCATCATGATTATTCCCTATATCGCTTCTGTAATGCGTGATGTGTTTGAACAAACCCCCGTGATGATGAAAGAGTCTGCCTATGGCATTGGTTGTACAACATGGGAAGTGATTTGGCATATCGTTTTGCCTTATACCAAGAATGGTGTGATTGGGGGCGTGATGTTGGGGCTTGGTCGGGCATTGGGAGAAACAATGGCTGTCACCTTTATTATCGGTAATACCTACCAACTGGATAGTTTGTCTCTGTACATGCCGGGGAACAGTATCACCTCTGCATTGGCGAATGAATTTGCAGAGGCTGAATCTGGCCTGCATACCGCCGCACTGATGGAGCTGGGGCTGATTTTATTTGTAATCACCTTTATTGTGTTGGCGTTGTCAAAATTGATGATTATGCGTCTGGCAAAAAATGAGGGGCGCTGAGATGACAACCACCAATAAGCAACCATTACATTTAGTTGATGCAGCAAGCGAAGTGGACATGAAGAGCCGCCGTCGCATGCAGTCATGGCGTCGGCAGAAAAATCGGTTGGCTTTGATGTTATCCATGGCGACGATGGCATTTGGGTTATTCTGGCTGAGTTGGATTTTAATCTCCACCATCACTAAAGGCATTGATGGTATGTCGCTGGCGTTGTTTACTGAGATGACGCCACCACCCAATACAGGGGGCGGTGGGCTGGCAAACGCCATTGCCGGCAGTGGCTTGCTGATCTTCTGGGCAACGGTGTTTGGTACGCCATTGGGGATTATGGCGGGGATTTATCTGGCGGAATATGGTCGCCGTTCATGGCTGGCAGAAATCATTCGCTTTATTAATGACATCTTGCTTTCAGCACCTTCGATTGTTGTCGGGTTGTTTGTCTATATGGTCGTAGTAGCGAAGATGCAACATTTTTCCGGTTGGGCAGGGGTCATTGCTCTGGCGTTGTTGCAGATCCCCATAGTGATTCGCACGACAGAGAACATGCTGAAATTGGTACCGGATAATCTGCGCGAAGCTGCTTATGCACTGGGAGCACCAAAATGGAAAATGATTTCAGCCATCACGTTGAAGGCATCAATATCAGGCATTATTACGGGGGTATTGCTGGCTATCGCCCGTATTGCCGGAGAAACGGCTCCATTGTTGTTTACTTCGCTTTCCAACCAGTTTTGGAGCACTGATCTCAGCCAGCCGATTGCAAACTTGCCTGTTACTATTTTCAAGTTTGCCATGAGCCCATTTGCTGACTGGCAGCAACTGGCATGGGCAGGAGTATTGCTGATCACTCTGTGCGTACTGTTGATTAACATTGCGGCGCGTGCGTTGTTTGCGAAGAAAAAGCACTAATATTTTTCCAAACCTGCATTTTTAACATGCTATTTCTTGATGGAATACCCGATGGAATAAAAGCATGAAAGGTATTAAAGAGATAAATACTGATGAACAAGGCTAATGACATTGCAGTCAATAAAGTGACAGTCAACGAAATCGCAGTAGACAAAACAGCAGAAAGCAAAATTCAGGTACGTGACCTGAACTTCTATTACGGCAAATTTCACGCGCTGAAAAATATTACGCTGGATATCGCACAAAATAAGGTAACAGCATTCATCGGGCCATCGGGCTGTGGTAAGTCTACGTTGCTGCGTACTTTCAACAAAATGTATGAATTGTATGGCGAACAGCGAGCTGAAGGTGAAATTATTCTGGATGGCACTAATGTTCTGACAGATAAGCAAGATATTGCTTTGCTGCGCGCTAAAGTTGGGATGGTCTTCCAGAAACCGACGCCATTCCCGATGTCTATTTACGACAATATTGCTTTCGGGGTGCGCCTGTTTGAAAAACTATCCCGGGCAGAGATGGACGAACGTGTCCAATGGGCGTTGATAAAAGCGGCATTGTGGAGCGAAACCAAAGATAAATTACATCAGAGCGGGTATAGCCTTTCCGGTGGTCAGCAACAACGTTTGTGCATAGCCCGTGGTATTGCTATTCGCCCGGAAGTTTTGTTGCTGGATGAACCCTGTTCGGCACTTGATCCGATCTCAACAGGGCGTATTGAAGAATTAATCAGTGAGTTGAAATCAGAATATACCGTAGTGATCGTCACTCACAATATGCAGCAGGCAGCTCGTTGTTCTGATTACACGGCATTTATGTACCTTGGTGAACTGATTGAATTCAGCGATACCGATAGATTGTTCACCACACCGAAGATGAAACAGACCGAAGATTATATTACTGGCCGCTACGGTTGATATGGGGATAGCTTAAGATGGACAATCTGAATCTCAGCAAACACATCTCTGGTCAGTTTACTGCTGAACTGGAACATATTCGTACAGAATTGATGGTAATGGGTGGGCTGGTGGAAGAGCAGCTCAGTAAAGCAATTCTGGCGATGCATAACCAAGATGAAGTGTTGGCACGACAAGTGATTGAAAATGACCAGAAGGTCAATATGATGGAAGTGGCGATTGATGAGGCTTGTGTCCGTATCATCGCAAAGCGCCAACCGACAGCCAGCGACCTGCGTCTGATCATGGTTATTTCAAAAACCATTGCTGAACTGGAGCGAATTGGTGATGTTGCCAATAAGATCTGCCAGACTGCGCTTGAAAAATTTTCACACCAACAGCAATCCTTGCTGGTCAGTTTAGAATCACTGGGTCGCCATACTATCCAAATGTTGCATGATGTGCTGGATGCCTTTGCCCGCATGGATCTGGAAGAGGCTATCCGTATCTATCGTGAAGACAAAAAAGTTGATCAGGAATATGAAAGCATCGTTCGTCAGCTAATGACTTACATGATGGAAGATCCCAGAACGATTCCGAATATTATGACGGCTCTTTTTTGTGCCCGCTCTATTGAGCGCATTGGTGACCGTTGCCAGAATATTTGTGAATTTATTTTCTATTATGTCAAAGGACAGGATTTCCGCCATGTTGGCGGTGATAAGCTGGAAAAGTTGCTTACTCAAAAAGAGTAATTTTTTAATTATCTGAAACGCTGGTGTTTTTTCCGGCGTTCTTTTTTATATTCCATATAATTATAAACATAGCATTTTATATTATTTCAGGTGCTATATCGAAATTGATAGCTTTTGTTGGTCATATAAAAATTAATAACCAACAGGGGTGTACAATGAAAATTCGCAATAAATCTCACGTAGCGGTGGCGGCTTTATTGACCAGCTTGGCACTGGTTTCAGGTGTGGCAAAGGCTGATAAACTTGATGATATTAAAAAAGCCGGCACGGTACGCATTGCGGTATTTGACAGTAACCCTCCATTTGGTTTTATCGATCCTCAGACGAAGAAATTGGCAGGCTATGATGTGGATATTGCCAATGCGATTGCCAATGATTTGGGCGTTAAGTTGGAACTGCGTCCGACGAATCCCGCAAACCGAATTCCTCTGCTTTCTTCCAAGAAAATTGACTTAATTGCCGCTAACTTCACGGTTACTGACGAACGCGCCAAACAAGTTGATTTCTCCATTCCTTATTTTGCGACAGGTCAGAAATTTATTGCCCGCAAAGGCGTACTGACCAATCCGGACGATATTGCTAAATTGCGTATTGGAGCAGATAAGGGAACTGTGCAGGAAATTACTCTGCGTGAGCGTTATCCAACAGCAAAAGTTATCTCTTATGACGATACACCGCTGGCATTTGCAGCCCTGAGAAATGGTAATGTTCAGGCAATCACGCAGGATGATGCGAAATTGGTTGGCTTGCTGGCAAACGTACCAGAAGCCCAGAAAGCAGATTTTGAGATTTCACCTTTCAGCATTACCCGCGAATATCAGGCGGTAGCGGCTTCCAAAGGAGAGGGGCGACTGATTGATGCGGTTAATCACACTTTACTGAAATTGGAAAAAGAGGGTGAAGCAGGGAAGATCTACAACCGTTGGTTTGGCCCGGAAACTAAATCTGCTCAGCCACGTGGTGATTTTAAATTCGCACCATTGGAAAGTCATGCAAAACTGTGATGTTAATTTTATAGCTTCTGTTTAGCGCTATTTTTTAAAAAGATAGCTTAAAAACACAGCTTAAGAACACAGATTGAGATTGATTGAAAAACAAAGACTGAAATTAGCCCCGTTATCTCGGGGCTTTGCTGCTTGTTTATGCGGTGAATGATATGTTTGAGCAATTTATTACCGAGCACTTACTGGCTCCCGAATATCTACAATGGCTTTGGCAGGGGTTTCTGATCACCTTGTGGCTTTCTGCGTGTGCCATAGCCTCTTCCACTTTACTGGGCTTCTTGATTGCTGCGGCACGAGACAGCCAAATCAAGCCACTGTGCTGGCTGGTCACAGTTTATACGACTGTATTTCGTAACACACCTCTGTTGGTGCAACTGTTTTTCTGGTACTTCGCATCCGGGCAAATTTTGCCACAAGAGGCGATGGTGTGGCTGAACACGCCCCATAACATCACGATTTCCGGTCTGACATTGGAATGGCCATCCTTTGAATTTTTGGCAGGATTCATCGGATTGACCCTTTATTCAGCCCCATTTGTTGCAGAAGAACTACGCGCTGGAATCCAAGGCGTCGGACGTGGGCAGAAATATGCGGCTCATGCATTAGGTTTAACAGGCTGGCAGGCCATGCGTCATGTTGTATTGCCACAAGCACTGAAAATAGCCATGCCGCCTCTGTTGGGGCAATACATGAACATCGTTAAGAATTCATCATTAACCATGGCGATTGGCGTGGCTGAGTTGTCCTATGCTTCCCGTCAGGTGGAAACCCAAACCTTACAAACCTTTGAGGCATTTGGTGTAGCGACTGTACTTTACATCGCCATTATTGCTGTGATGGAAGGTTGGGGGCAATGGCGCCAGCAGAAAACCTTGGCGAGAGGGCATTGATATGGATTTTACTGTTATTGCAGAAAACTGGCACTATTTGCTCTTGGGAACCTTTCCTGACGGGCCACTGGAAGGGGCGGCATTGACGCTGGCGATCAGCATCATGGCGGGGGCGATTTCCATTGTATTGGGCACGTTAGGTGGAATTGCACTGGCAATGTTGCGTGGTTTTTGGGTCAACCTATTGGCGGCAGTGTTGGGTTTCTTCCGCGCCATTCCGGTCATTATGCTGATTTTCTGGACATATTTCTTGCTTCCCGTGGTATTGGGGATGGAAATTCCTGAAATTACTACCGTTGTCTGCGCGCTGGCGTTAATTACTTCGGCCTATTTGGCACATGGTGTCAAAGCGGGGATTCTGGCAATAGGGGATGGTCAATGGCGGGCAGGGCTATCGCTGGGCTTCAACCGTTGGGAAGTGCTGTGGTATATCGTCTTACCACAGGCACTGCGCATGATGGTGCCTTCATTCATCAATCAATGGATTGCATTAATTAAAGATACCTCATTGGCCTATATTGTCGGTGTGGCGGAATTGTCATTTTTGGCAACCCAAGTGAATAACCGCAGCATGGTCTATCCGATGGAAGTCTTTTTATTCGTTGCGCTGGTTTATTTTGTGATGTGTTTATCACTGGAATTGATTGCCAATTATATTGCCCGTCATTTTTCGGTCAGACGTGAAAAAACAGCAATCTTCGGATTCTGGCGTAAAAAAACATTGGACGTGGTTCCTCAAAATTAATATCTGACACCTGGCAGATATTTTTGTTGTATTCATTCCCTACCGTGAGGTGGGGATTTTTTATATTAGGCTGGTAATTTTAAAGTTATTTAATTTACTCGTTTGATATTTTTCTTATTAAATCAAAATGTTTTTATCTATGTGATTAGTTTGTTTTTTAGGATCTAATCGGTATTTGTTGATTGATTTTTTATGCTATAACAACAAGAGGTAAAGCAAAAAATAATGATGAAGGATTAAGATAATATGGCTAATTCTATTTATGTGACAATAAAAGGGAAGCTTCAAGGGTTGATCTCTCAAGGGTGTTCCACGCTGGATTCTATTGGTAATAAATTTCAGTTTGGGCATGAAGATCAAGTTTTTGTATTACAATTTAATCATGGAATTTCTCGTTCACAAAACGTTGCTCATCAACCGGTTAAGTTTATCAAACCTCTGGATAAATCATCACCATTACTATTGATGGCAATTTCAAACAATGAAGAACTTGATCTCATGTTTGATTTTTACCGAACTTCGCAAGCTGGTGGGCAAGAGCGTTATTACTCTGTCAATTTAAGAAATGCCAAGTTAATAAATGTTAATGTTCAATATCCACATTCTGTGAACCATAATGATCGGCAGCCAGAAGAGGTTGTTGCAGTAAGATATAAAGATATTGTTTGTCAGCATCATGTGGCAGGCACATCAGGGTATTGTGCTTGGGAAGAGACGGTTTACTGATTATATAAATTATCTTAGAACAATACATAAAATAATAATCACAATTGGTAAATAATATGCGATTTGAAAGTCTAACATCACAACTAAGAAACGAGTTTGATGAAAGTAAGTTACCGAGCTTACAGCATGCCAGAATGCTTGGTTCCATACATCACGGGCTTCCAATATAGATTTTCAGGCTATTGCGGATGCATTAGATTGCCACCGTGATTTTTATGGTGCTGGAATTATTTATTCCGATGGCTTCTATAAACGCTATTTAGTTAGACCATCAAAAAGACGTGGGAATAATGTCTCTTCTGAGTTAACACATATTATTATTTTCAATCTTGAGGCAGGAGTTACTCCAAAAGTAGAACTGAAAAAAACGGTATCAGAGCCTAGTTTGATGCTGGAGATTGGCTCTACGGCGCTTTCTTGTGGTGGAGCACTGGTATCGGCATTCGGATTATTTGGCTCGGGAGTAGCAGCACCATTTACAGGAGGAATGAGTACACCCGTAGCTATTTTAGCTTATGGCGGTTTAACAGCATCTGGTCTGCAATGTGTAAATGGAGGATATAGAGTTTATCAACTTACAGGTGCAGGGGGGGAAGGAGTAGAACATGTTGCTTGGTTAGATTCGCAAGATTGGTATGTTACAACCACAACTATATTAGATGTAATATCCCTTACCTCTGGAGCTGCTGCACTAAAGGATGCATATAAAACTTATAAAATAATGAAAGCAACTTCTCCTCGTAGAGCATCAGAATGGCTAAAAAACATGCCAAGACATGAGAGAAAACGGTTAACTGAAGAAATTATGCGACATAATAATCCTGGAATATCTAATCAAGTAATTAAAAAAGCGATAGAGCAGGGAAGGTATATTAAGCGTTATCCTAATGAAGAGATACAAAAGGCATTGTGGAACCATTTGAAAGATTCGCTTGTCGCAGGTAGTGGGTTTGTGGGTAGTGGAATGACAGGAACAATTAAGAGTCCAGAAAATATATTTACTTCAGGTAAATATATTATTGGCACGATTCACTCTATTGTTTACGAAAACCCCGCTAGTTATTTATCTGAACATTTTAAATAACTGTATTGATTCTATGGGCTCATTGTTTGTGATAATTATTGTATGAATATAAAAAATTTTGTTTTAAATGCAGGATTCAAAAAATTATTGGATAAGTCTAGAGATCTGGAATCAAAAATAAAGATGGCTGATCCAACTATAGAGTACATCACTGTGGATGAACGGAGTTATAAAAAATTCTTCGATTATCCTGGTAGGTTTAAGATAACTCTTATTATATTTTTTATTACGATAGTCTTCATGGCTTTTTTTTCAGGTGCAGCGGTAGCTATACCTGATTTGTTAATAAATAATCCAAGCAACGAAATAAAAGCATTTTCTTTCGTATTGTCATTGTTAATTAGTGGTGTTATTTCAATTTTTCATATTGGATTTACTTTAAGGGGATATTATTATGGTCCTATGATTCATAATAGTGTAAATTCAATTATATTTATTTTTAGTTTATTTGTAGCTATTTTACAAGAGGTGTTTAATTCTGATGGCCTATATTTTTTTTCTATAGCGTTATGTTGCTTGTTGATTAAATTTATATTGAATAGCCAGTATTACTCTGATTTTATATGGACTAGGATGTGCCTCAGAATTAATCGTGTTCTTTTTAAAAGTGAACTGGAAAAAATAAAAGTTTTTAATAAAAAACAATTAAGAGAGTATTCCAGAGCGTTAAAATTAGAAAATCGTAAAAAAATAAGAGATAAAAAAAGAGCAAGGAATTCTGAGGAGAAATAGGATGAATGAAAAATCCGATCACGTATCAAACCCGTCGATGATTTAAGTAAAAAAAGGAAATGAAATATAAAAACAGTTATTTTTTGGAAAAACAAACATGAATATAAGATATATATTAACTAACAATCAATTTAGAAATATTTTTATTCAGTATGAAAATATAAATAGTAGGATCAAAAAGAATGATTCTTCACTGTTGGGTGAACCAGATATTGTCAGGCTAAAAGATCAAGTGGTCATTAACCGATCTTCAGAAGCAAGTCTACTGCTGATGTTATTTCCTATATTGATATCTATTTCCTATATCATGTTGGTTATTGTGTTCTATGGTTTTTACTTTTCCTCTGATATTGCTGGTTTCCAACGTTCCGCCGGTATATTCATTATTTCTATAATCTGTTTATTAACGTTGTATGCCTATAGAGGAAGCCTTTTTGCTTTAAAAACTCTGAATGTGCTGAATACAGTAAGTATCATATTTGCGATCGCTATTCTTTTGTTTGATTACTTTGTCTATTATATGCATCACGAATGGTATTTATTAACAATCGTGTTTTTTAATTTCCTATCTAACCGAATTATTATTAATAGTAAGGTTTTTTCCCAAACAATGACGGAAATTTTATGGTTTAGAACAACTAATCATATTTTGAGAAAGAAGATAGACGGAATAGCAGGAAGGTATGATGTTGAAAATCATGAAAAAAAAATAAAAATAAAATTTTTTAAAAAAATTTGGCAATATTGTGTGCTAAATAGAAATTTAAACAATGTGCTTAAAATAAGCTATAATCTTAACCAAAGAGTAGAAAATAATGATATTAGTTTGCTGACAGAAGATAGATTAAATAAATATCGTAATTTATTGAATTTCGGAGTGCAAAAAAAGGCATTGCTGATAACATTATTGTCTACTGTTTTACTGGTAACAGATTATGTAATGACTACATTTATATTATTATCTCATCTTGATAACAAGAATGATCTTCCTATTTTATTTTTTGTAGTAGCTTTGGCATTAATGTTTTCTTCTTTTTCTATTTTATTAACGCATCGGGGAGTGAATTTTGGTTTTAAGATATTAATTATTGCTCATTATCTCTTTATAGTGCTTTTTATCATATTGGTGGTGCTGAAATTTGTTGTTGGAATATTAGATTATAGCAATATCTCTTTGTGTTTTATTGCAGTGAGCTTTTTATTGACATTCTTTATGTTAAATACCCAATATTACTGTAATTACCTTAAGGAGCTGCATTGTTTTTTGGCATGGCATAAGATGATTAGAAAAAATAGTAAATCAAATCGTATTTTTTGAGAATGCAATACTTTTGATGCCAAATTATTCGGTATTCTTAATCGAATAATTTGGCAAGCCAATGATAATTAGCTGAGCTTCCTTTTTGCCAGTAGAGCGATCATTGTAGAGGTCAATCACAACTTCAAGGGTTTTTAGATCCATTGGAACGAAAACCTACGTTTAGAGAGTCACAGTCTGATATGGCAAGACTCATGAGATTCAAAAGTATCTTTTTCGATTTTTGATACCGTTTAGCGTAGGTTTCCGTACCGTTGGACTTCAAATCCCTACAGCATCACCCTCAACGCAATGCCTTAAGAATACGATACGCAGCTTCCACGCGGACAGGATTTGGATAGTTCTTGTTAGCCAACATTACAATGCCAATCTTCTCCTCCGGGATGAAAGCAATATAAGCCCCAAAGCCATTGGTACTGCCGGTCTTATGTACCCAGGATGCCGGTACAGCAGAACGTGGCGGTATCAGTGCCTCAACCTTATGTGGCTGCAAGGCGATGTTATTGCTGCTGTCGGCAATCACCCTCTGCGGATTGATAGGCCAGTTATGCATTTCCCATCCTAGCCCCTGAAACATGTTTCCCACTTGGTAATAACGAGACTGGGCCGCGAGGATGGCCTTCTTTAACTTATCGTTATCGGCAGGCAGGCTGTCTGGAGCCATATTGGCCTGCATATATTTCACCATATCTTGCGCGGTGGATTTCACCCCGTAGGCTTCTGCACTCAACATGCCCGGTGTGACGCGTACTGGCTGGCCATTCTTATATCCCCACGCGTAATC
This sequence comes from Xenorhabdus vietnamensis, assembly GCF_002127535.1. Lineage (GTDB taxonomy): Bacteria > Pseudomonadota > Gammaproteobacteria > Enterobacterales > Enterobacteriaceae > Xenorhabdus > Xenorhabdus vietnamensis. The sequence goes on along the minus strand of NZ_MUBJ01000014.1, from coordinate 103,003 downwards.
AGACTGCATCGATTCCGGGACGGTTATAAAGGTATGCGTCAGTTTTAAAGGCTGGAAAACATATTTCGTCATATAGGCTTCAAATGTCAACTGGCTTTTATTCACAGCCAGAGAACCGAATAAGCCAATGCTGGCATTGGAGTAATTACGCATCATCCCAGGTGCCCACAGTGGTTGCCATTGCTGATAGTACTGCCACAATGACTTCTGGTCTGTGACCGAATCTGGGAGCTGAAGAGGAAGCCCTCCCGCAGTGTATGTCGCCAGATGCAGCATTTTAACCCCCCGCCACTGATTGCCCGTTAGTTCAGGACTGTACGCTGTCACCGGATCATTAAGGTTTAGGATATCGGTTTGCATGGCATATCCCCCGGCAACCCCGGTAAAGGTCTTGCTGACTGAACCCAGTTCAAACAGGGTATTTTCTGTTATCGGGCGTCGAGTTTTTATATCCGCCACGCCATAGTTAAAAAATTGAGGCTTTCCGTCATAAACCACAGCGACAGCCATACCGGGAATATCCTGTTTTTCGAGCAGCGGTGTAAGCGTATTATTGACAATCTTTGCGACCTGTTGTTCCGTCAGTGTTTTTTGTGCTGCAGCATAAAACGGAGAGGTTGCGACTGTGACAAAAACCAAGGTATTAATTACAAATTTTTTCATTATTGGGAAAGCTTCCATCAGTTGATATATCAGACTGTGACTCTCTAAACGTAGGTTTTCACTCCAATGGATCTCAAACCCCTTAAAAAGCCTCGATGATAGGCTGATTGCGGAAAGTGAAAAACCATCGTAATTGTCTTTCGAAGAGAGGACAGAAAAGAGATTTTAATTGAAGGTTCATAGTCAGGAAAACAAAATTCATTTTCCTGACATCTGAAAATTGGAGCAAGCCATTCTCACCCCAGACTAGAATGTATTACTGTTAGCTCAGTAGACTTTCGGTGTTTATTTTTCTTTGCGTCACCGGGATGCTGTTGCTCGCGCGCTAAAAAACTCCGCCCGCGATGTGTAACAACGCTCCCTCTGGATAATTTGGCAGGCCAATGATAATTAGCTGAGTTTCCTTTTTGCCAGTAGAGCGATCATTGCAGAGGTCAACAACAACGATATGCCCGCTGTGATCAATACCGACAGAAATGAGTGATTGAAAGCCTGTTTTGCTGCATGAAGCAAGGATTGTGCGGCATCGCCTTTTAACCCTTCTGCGGCGATAAGTGCTTCGTCAATGCTGTTTCGTGCCAGTTCTGAACTACCCATATCGGCCGGAAGGGTGAACGATGCAGAATAGACCGCCACCATCAGGCTACCGAGAACGGCTATCCCGATTAAGCTTCCCAATTCATATGCGACTTCCTCGATGGAAGCAGCGGTGCCAGCGTTGTTTTCTGGTGCATTCAGCATGATGGAGGTGGAAGCCGCAGTCATTGCTGCACCGAAACCAAATCCAATTATGCTAAATGCGGCTATTTGCACGAAAAGCCCAGATTGCAGACCTGCGAGATAGGCAAAGGTTCCCAGTCCAGCAAAGGCTAGAGAAAGCCACATGATTCTTTCAGAACCAAATTTGGGTATAGCAATCCCAGCCAGAGGGCCGGCAATAAAAGAGGCGATCGGAATGGGCAGAATAAACAATCCTGCCTGTAAGGCAGATAGACCCATGGCGAGCTGGAAACGTTGGCTAACGGCAAGTTCCATACCGACCAGTGTTGCCGTAGAAACGAAGGCAGCAATAATTCCCGCTGTGAAGGCGCGATTGCGGAAAAGGTTGAAGTCGATCATGGGGGTTGGAGAATTTAGCTGGCGACGAATAAAGACGGCCGTGAAAATAATTCCGGCGATGCCTACAGTCACAGCGGTTACTAACGACGGTACTTGCTTGCTTAATTCCTTGATTGCATAGGTAATGCTAATCAGGCCAATCATGATTTGTACCGAAGCTATCAGGTCAAAGGTATGGTCTGGATTGTTCCGGCTTTTAGCAATAAAAACCAGTGCAAAGCCGAGTGCGATGATTACAATCGGTACGTTGATAAGGAAAACCGATCCCCACCAGTAATATTCAAGCAGGAAGCCGCCGATAACCGGGCCAAGTGCCGCTCCGCCTGATGCCACGGCAGACCAGATGCCAATGGCAAGTGCCCTTTCGTCGGGATTTTCAAACGTTTGCCGGACTATCGCGAGCGTCGCAGGCATCATCATTGCGGCACCAAGTGCAAGAACCACTCGAGCAGCAATCAGAGTGCCAGAATCGGGGGAAAATGCGGCCATAAGCGATGCCGCACCGAAAATTGCTAATCCGTTAATAAACAGTTTTTTTGCGCCAAAACGGTCACTCAATGCCCCCATCGCGGGAAGTAAACCTGCAATGGTTAAAGTATAGGCATTCATAATCCACAGCTTTTCAGAGGCAGAAGCACGCAAATCATGAGTCAACCGGGGTAAAGCGGTATAGAGAACAGTCATATCAATGACGACTAAGAAAAGTGCACTGGAAATGATAGCTAGTACAAGCCAGCGAATATTTGATTTCATAGGCAAATTCACCAATGCGGTTCGGCGACCTTGTCGAACCTTGACTAAATTGTTGGCGATTATTATAAATACATACGTATTTAATTAAAAGGGGACCATATGGGACGAGGACGACGCAAGACAATTGACCGAGAAGTTCTTCTGGATGCAGCGGAGCAAATTGTCACAACACATGGAGCTGCGGCTCTCACCATTGATGCACTGGCGAAAGCGGTTGGTATTACCAAAGGCGGGGTACAGTACAGTTTTGGTACGAAAGATGCCCTTATTGATGCGATGTTTGATCGTTGGGGAGTAAGCTATGACGAACAATTTCAAAAAATTGCCGGAGGTGATCCGCACCCGCTGACAACGGTGCGTGCACATATTGAGGCGACCCGGTGCTCTGATGAAGCATCGATTGCAAAGGCGGCTGGTTTACTGGCAGCTTTATTACAAACACCGGAACATCTTGAATCAACCCGAAGCTGGTATCGGCAGCGTATCGCGGGTCTGGACACGACGACAGAAGAAGGCCGACAGGCACGTTTGGCGTTTTTAGCTACAGAAGGGGCATTCGTTCTGCGTTTCTTCGGTTTAATGGATATGACAGAAGATGAATGGGGAGATATCTTTAATGACATTCTTGCTACCATGTCATCACGAGCTTCTTCTGCAAACCCAATATCGAATCAATCGTGAGGCTTGCCACAATTACGCACAGATAATTAGCCATTATTAGGCGCTATATTGTTTTCTTTTTGAATGAATTTAATGGAAAGCATAATGAATAAAATAGCGCCATTTAATGAATATCCTCAAGAATCATAACCTTAATTAACTCTTTGATTGCACGTACCGCAAACGTTTTCTTTTTTTGCCGTTCCAGGGTAACGATTTATAGGGGTTTCCTGTAGGATAAGTCGAAAACTTCGTTTTTTGGGAAACAAAATTACATGAGCAAAATAACTTCTGGCCCGACTAATCGTCAGGGCTTGCTTCAGCGCGTGTTTAAATTAGAGGAACATGGTACGACGGTTCGTACTGAAATGATTGCCGGGCTGACGACCTTTCTGACAATGGTGTATATCGTCTTTGTTAACCCGCAAATTCTGGCAGTTGCTGGCATGGATATTAAAGCGGTATTTGTCACGACCTGTTTAATTGCCGCCGCTGGCAGCATTCTGATGGGATTGATGGCGAATTTGCCTGTTGCCGTTGCACCTGCGATGGGACTGAATGCGTTTTTTGCCTTTGTTGTCGTTGGGGCGATGGGTATTTCATGGCAGGTTGCAATGGGCGCGATTTTCTGGGGTGCGGTGGGATTGTTGATCCTGACTCTCTTTCGTGTCCGTTACTGGATGATTGCTAATATCCCATTGAGCCTGCGTGTGGGCATTACCAGCGGTATTGGTCTTTTCATCGCCATGATGGGGCTGAAAAATGCAGGCATTATCGTGCCTAATCCCGATACGATTGTCTCAATCGGCAACTTTGCTTCGCATAACGTCTTGTTGGGAACATTGGGCTTTTTCATCATTGCTATTTTAGCAGCACGCAATTTCCATGCAGCGGTATTGGTTTCTATCGTAGTGACAACGGTCATCGGTTTCATGATGGGGTATGTGGAATATCACGGCATTTTTGATCTACCGCCTAGTGTGATGAGTGTGGTGGGTAACGTTGATGTGAAAGGCGCACTGGATGTCACTTTGGCCGGCGTTATATTCTCATTTATGCTGGTGAATTTGTTTGATTCTTCCGGCACATTGATTGGCGTGACGGATAAAGCGGGTATTGCGGACAGTAACGGTAAATTTCCCCGCATGAAACAAGCCTTATACGTGGATAGCATTAGTTCAGTGGCTGGCTCGTATATTGGGACTTCTTCGGTTACTGCCTATATTGAAAGTTCTTCAGGCGTTTCTGTTGGTGGACGTACTGGCTTAACGGCGATTGTTGTCGGTATTTTGTTCTTGCTGGTGATGTTTATCTCTCCGCTGGCAAGCATGGTACCTGCTTATGCTACAGCGGGTGCTTTGGTTTATGTCGGTGTCTTGATGACTTCCAGCCTGACACGGGTGAAATGGAATGATCTGACTGAATCCGTCCCCGCATTTATCACCGCAGTAATGATGCCATTTAGTTTTTCCATTACTGAAGGCATTGCGCTAGGTTTTATCGCCTACTGTGCCATGAAATTGGGTACTGGCAAGTGGCGTGAAGTTGGCCCGTGCGTTCTTGTCGTGACGCTACTGTTTGTATTGAAAATGGTATTTGTGGATGCCCATTGAGTACGATTGAAATGGTGATAAAAAGAAAGCCTGACCGTATAGTTATGTCAGGCTTTTTTGTTGGAAGATGAATCTATTGTTGAGCCTTCTTGGGGGCCACAAAGCCAATGCAAACAGCTTCCAATTCAGCACTTGGTTGGGTTTTTAAGAAGAATTTTTCTTTGTGATCGAGCACCAATGATGGCCACTGCGAAAAAGTAGACTGGAAATTTTCCTCGGCACAGTTTTTCCCTCGATCTCCCACGAGCAAGGCACCATACTCCACGATATTACCCTCTTTGATATGACGGTTATAGATATTGGGTGGCATACCGTTACCTAATTCCCAGGGTTGTATCGTTTCTGGACGATAATGGCTATAAAATGTCAGCCATTGATGCAGATATTCTCCGCCAACATAACGCAATGGTGTTGGATACAGCTCGTTCCAGCGTTGATCAAGCTGGCTGGCAAAGGTTTTTATACCCACAAATTTTTGCCCTGCATCACGGATGTTTACCAACATTACACTGATGTAACCAATCAAGACCAAAACACCAAATAGGGTCAACCCCAGTAATGTGCCTCGCAGGGATTTGTTGGGAAATACCGTTATCGAACCCACTAACAATGCCGGCGAAACAGCCATGAAAGGTTGTATCCATTCGGTCATTCGCCCACCCTGATTGAAGGAGAACCAGCCGTAAATAATCAGCAGAGGCAGCAGGATCACGATATTGACCAGCGCGTTGGATTGCTGCTTGGGCCAGCCAATCCGACCTCCCAGCAGATAAATAATGCCACTGATGATAATTAACGGGTAGAACACAGAAAGTACAGCACGTGTGGTGTGCAGGTTGAACCCTTTCTGAATTTGGGAATCTACCCACTTAAACGCAACAAAGTCGTTATGCACCAGCCACCAAACGTTCGGTAATACCAGCGCGAACCAGATTATAATGGCGAGATAAAACAGCGGCTCCCGATAATTGCGGCGTACTTTGGGCACGAACAGAGAAAGCAGAAAGACAGAGCCGATTATGGCAAGCGAAGAATATTTTCCCATCGTTGCCAGCCCTGTGGTAAGAGCGAACGCCAGCCACCATTTGGGGTGCTCATCAATGGCACGCAGGAAAAACAGCAGTGACCACGGCCAGAGCATGACCAAAAGATAATTATCGTTATAAGGAATGATATCGAAATTGATGATACCGGATAGGTTCAGTGTCAGCATGGCAAGCCAGGCCAGTACAACTTTACCCGTTAATCGGAAAGCCAGTTGCCAAACTCCGAGCATACCGATGGCAATGGCAACAAAGTGGGCGAAATACCAATAAAAACTGAGGGAGATATTGCTGATAGAGATAGCGGGCAGCATTATAGCGCCTACCAGCCATGGGTTTTTGGGCGATCCCCACTCTCCATTGATGCCCCAGTTCAAGGCTTCTACAGCATCATAAGGAACAGTGGGATCGAGAAAATAGCTTGCTATTATCCACAAGGCTGCATAACCAGTGACCCAAAGATACAATGGCATGCGATAAGAAGAAGTATCAAAAAAGCGCATGGTAGTTAATGATCATATTATTTGAGTTGAATTTACCTAGAATAGTAGCCGAACTTTGAACGAGAAGTGAATGATGTTGTATGTTAAAGGTAGTTTCTGTTAGATTCCGCCGAAAATATCCTGATAAAAGCGAGTGAGTCACAAGCTATGAATCTGTTAAAGAAAAAATCACCAGCGAAGCTTTCTGCTGGTAAGCAAAAAAGAAAAAGTCGCGCAGAGCTGGATGCAGAAGGGCGCGAGCGTAAACGCCAGAAAAAACGCCGTGGTAACGGTAATCCAACAGGTAGTCGCAGTAACGGTGATAGCAGCAATAAAAATCGTTCAGCAGCCAAGCAGGAAAAAGATCCACGTATCGGCAGTAAGGTTCCGGTTCCTCTGATCGCAGGTGAAAAAGCGGCGATGGTGAAACCAGCGGTTAAACAAGTTGTAGAGGAACAAAAAGTTCGCTTGTCACCGCAGGAAGAGCTGGAAATGCTGGAAAATGATGAGCGATTGGATGACTTGTTGGCACGCCTTGAACAGGGTGAAAAACTGTCTCAGGAAGACAACGATTATGTCGATAATACGCTCGACCGCATTGATACCCTGATGGAAGAGTTGGGCATCAATCTGGAAGAGGAAGACAGCGAAGAAGAACCGCAGGAAGACATTATGCAACTGTTGAAGGGTAAGTAATTCCTTCATCAAAGAATTGTGATCGTAAAAGGTGGGTTCATTCCGATAACCGCGATATTAATAACCACAGTATTAATAACCACAATATTAGTATGTTATTTATTGTGGTTATTGGGTAAACTATGGCGGCTATCACGACGCAAACGTCGGTTGCGCAGTATCATCATGGCACGACATTTTAATTCCGTGAAAATGTTGCGTTTTGATGGGCGGAAACAGCGGAAGGAATAAGCATGTCAGAGCAAGCCATTGTTTGGGATCTGCCTTTGATCCAAAAATACAACTATTCAGGGCCTCGTTATACTTCGTACCCCACAGCACTGGAGTTTAACCAGCAGTATGATGCGACTGCTTTTTCACAGGCCGCCGACCGTTATCCTGATCGCCCACTTTCCCTTTATATCCATATTCCGTTCTGCCATAAACTTTGTTATTTCTGCGGTTGCAATAAACTGGTCACTCGTCAAAAACACAAAGCGGATGAATATCTGAATGTGTTGGAAAAAGAAATTACTGCCCGTGCTGAATTATTCTCCCGGCGGAAAGTCAGCCAGATGCACTGGGGTGGAGGTACGCCAACCTATCTGGACAAAACGCAGATCAGTCGATTGATGTTGATGCTGCGAGACCATTTCCATTTTCTGCCTGATGCTGAGCTTTCCATTGAAATTGACCCGCGTGAAATTGAACTCGATGTTATTGATCACCTGCGTCATGAAGGCTTTAACCGCCTGAGTATGGGTGTGCAGGATTTTAATAAAGACGTACAGCGTTTGGTGAATCGTGAGCAGGATGAAGAATTTATTTTCAAACTGGTTAATCGCGCTCGTGAAACTGGTTTTACATCCACCAGCATTGATTTGATTTATGGGTTGCCGAAACAGACACCTGAGAGTTTTGCTTTTACATTACAGCGTGTATTGGCGTTGTCACCGGATCGCCTGAGCGTATTCAACTATGCTCATCTGCCGAATTTATTTGCGGCGCAGCGCAAGATCAAGGAACAGGATTTACCAAGTGCGACGCAAAAGCTGGATATTTTGCAGGAAACGATTTCGACCCTGACAGGTAATGGCTACCAGTTTATTGGAATGGATCACTTTGCCCGCCCTGATGATGAATTGGCGATTGCCCAACGAAAAGGCATCTTGCACCGTAATTTTCAGGGATATACTACGCAGGGGGAATGCGATTTACTGGGTATGGGCGTTTCCGCCATCAGTATGTTAGGGGATAGTTATGCCCAGAACCAGAAAGACCTGAAAACTTATTATGCTGCGGTAGAAGCACAAGAACATGCTTTATGGCGTGGTTTGGCATTGACGCAAGATGATTGCATTCGCCGTGATGTGATCAAAGATCTTATCTGTAACTTTCGGCTGAACTTGACGGATATTGAGCAGCGTTATGGGCTGAACTTCGCTGATTACTTTGCTGAAGACCTGCAACTGTTAACCCCCTTAGTAGAAGACGGGCTGGTGGAATTGACAGAATCGCAGATTCTGGTATCTCCAAAAGGGCGTCTTCTGATCCGTAATGTTTGCATGTGCTTTGATAATTATCTGCGTAATCAGATGCGGCAACGGCAGTTTTCGCGGGTGATATAAGAACATAATTTTCCACTTAAATAGCGTTTAAGTAATGCCTTAATAAACTTAAGAAATAGTGTCGAGATGTTTCAATAAATTATGCTCAGCGATTTGTATAGGTTAACATTTATCAAATAAACGATGAAGCGATATTAACCCAGTTTGTTGATCTCTCTGAGTATTTTCTCAGTAATAGGTAGTCTTATGATTCACTGAATAACCTGTTACATCCCCAATTCCTTTAATTTCCGCGTTATTGTATTCCTTCCCCAGCCCAACAAGCGGGCGGCCTCTTGTTTATGCCCATTAGTATGCTCAAGCGCGCAATTAAGCAGGGTGCGTTCCAGCAATGGCAGGGCATCGGAAAGGAGATCGGTTTTTCCTTCTTTTAAAGCAGCTTCGGCCCAGATTGCCAATTGTTGTGACCAATGTTCTGTCAGCGCAGAATGAGGAACAGGAGAATTATCTTTCAGCTCCGCTAGTTGCTTCTCAAGCAAATCAGCAGGCAGATCTTGTACCAACACTTCTTTGCTCGCTGCCATTACGGTCAGCCAGCGGCAGACATTTTCCAACTGGCGAACGTTACCTGACCATGGTAAGCGCATCAAGGCAAGTTCAGTATCAGGATGTAGCACTTTGGCTTCAACACCCAGCTCTTTGGCGGTTTGTTGCAGAAAATGATGTGCCAGACGCGGGATATCTTCCACTCTGTCCCGCAGAGGTGGCAACTGAATACGAATCACATTCAGGCGATGGTAGAGATCTTCCCTGAATTTACCTTCTGCAACACGTTGCTCTAGATTCTGGTGAGTGGCGGCGATGATGCGGACATTAACTTTTACGGGGGCATAGCCTCCGACCCGATAGAATTGCCCTTCAGCCAGAACCCGCAGCAAGCGAGTTTGGATATCCAGCGGCATATCACCGATTTCATCCAAAAACAGCGAGCCGCCATTGGCTTGTTCAAAACGACCGTGGCGTACTTGATTCGCTCCTGTAAAAGCTCCTTTTTCATGGCCAAACAGTTCGGATTCAATTAAATCTTTCGGGATCGCAGCCATATTCAGGGCAATAAATGGTGCTGAAGCGCGTGGACTATGGCGGTGAAGAGCATGGGCAACCAACTCTTTTCCCGTGCCGGATTCCCCATTGATTAATACACTGATCGAAGATCGGGAAAGACGACCGATAATCCGGTATACCTCCTGCATGGCGGGTGCCTCTCCGATCATATCTGAAACGGATACCGGCAATTGCGGATTGGAGGTTGATTGATGTTGTTCCCGATAGTGATTCAATGCCCGCTCAACCAACGCAACAGTTTCATCAATATCAAAAGGCTTTGGCAGATAATCAAATGCGCCGTGTTGATAGGCACTGACTGCGGCATCCAGATCAGAATGAGCAGTCATAATGATGACCGGAAGCTGTGGGTGACTCTGTTTTATCTGGCTGAGCAGGCTTAGCCCATCCAGTCCGGGCATGCGGATATCTGAGAGCAGAACTTCAGGAGTGTTCTGTGCTGTATTAGCCTGTGATAGTGCAGCCAGAACAGCATCGGCATTTTCAAAACTGATGCACTCCATTCCTGCACCACTCAGGGCCCGTTCAAGTACCCAGCGGATAGAACTGTCATCATCAACGATCCAGACTTTTCCTCGTTGTTGCATTGTCACCCTCTACTTCCTGATCGGTTTTTTTGATCGGTTATTTCTTGATAGGCAGATAAATGGAAAACTCCGTATGCCCCGGCCAACTGGTAAATTCTATTTTGCCAGCATGTTGATCGACAAGATTACGTGCTATGGATAGCCCGAGTCCAGTTCCACCTTCATGCCCACTGACCATGGGGTAAAAAAGCGTATCCTGAATATTGGGAGGAATACCCGGCCCATTATCTTCAATATCAATTCTGGCCGCCAAGCGGTAGCGCTCACCCTGTAAGGTAATCTGGAACGCAGTTCGCGTTCGCAGAGTGATAGTACCGCCTTTTTTCCCCAGTGCCTGTAAGGCATTTCGGGTTATATTCAGTAATACCTGCTCGATTTGGTCAGGGTAATGGGACAGTTCGGGCAAGCTCGGATCATAATCTTTCAGCAGAGTGACATTTGCGGGCATTTCCAGAGAAACCAATTGATAGACCCGCTCGACCACATGATGGATGCTTTGGCGGGTTTGTGTTCCCGGATGCTGTGGCCCCAGTAATCGATCAACAAGGGCGCGTAGTCTGTCAGCCTGTTCAATGATGACCTGAGTATATTCCCTCAGTGATGGATCGGGCAGGGCTTTGGCAAGTAGCTGAGCGGCTCCCCGTAGTCCACCAAGGGGGTTTTTGATTTCATGTGCCAGCCCCCGAACCAATTCCCGAGCCGCCGCCTGCTGTGCTTGTTGTACCTGCTCTTGGCTTAACCGGCGTTGACTGTCCATAGGCGCCAGTTCCAGCAGAATAGACTGCTCGGAAATTGGTTGGGCACTGAGCGACATCACATGAGAATGATTATTGATGACCAGAATGACTTCGTTATCAGTAAATCCATGACCATTAATCAAACTTGATCGCATCAACTCTGTATCCAGCGAAATATAACTAAATAAAACCGGAAGCGGAGTACCGAATAATTTATGTGTACTCTGCGCCAGAAGTTGCAGAGCAGAATGATTGGCATAGCGGATAACTAAATTGTTATCCAGCACCAATACGCTGTTTATCAGTGAATCTAGAATCTGTTCTGCGTTGGTAAAATCAGCCATTGCCATTCAATTCCTGCACTTTTTTGGTGCATTGTAGCATTCGTGAAAAGAGCCCATCCAAAGATGGGCTAAAAAGTTTCACGGCAACAAAAAATAAATTCGGGATCTATTTGGCTATACCAGCATTACACGCTGTAATAGAGTTCAAATTCCAGAGGATGTGGCGTCATGCGGACACGCTCAATCTCACCTTGCTGTAATTTGATATAAGCATCAATCGCATCATCAGTGAAAACACCACCGCGAGTCAGGAACTCACGATCGGCATCTAAAGCAGCCATTGCTTCTTCCAGAGAAGACGCTACGGTTGGGATCTCCTGTGCTTCCTCAGCCGGCAGGTCATATAAATTCTTATCCATTGCATCACCGGGATGGATTTTGTTGATGATGCCATCCAGACCTGCCATCAATAGGGCAGAGAAAGCCAGATAAGGATTCGCTGCGGGGTCTGGGAAACGAACTTCAATACGGCGGGCTTTCGCACTGGCCACAACCGGAATACGGATAGAGGCGGAGCGATTGCGGGCAGAGTAAGCCAACATGACCGGAGCTTCAAAACCCGGCACCAATCGTTTGTATGAATTAGTGGTTGGGTTAGTGAAGGCATTCAGTGCGCGAGCATGTTTGATGATGCCCCCGATATAGTACAGAGCCAGTTCAGACAAACCACCATATTTATCACCGGCAAATAGGTTAGTGCCATTTTTGGACAGCGACATATGACAGTGCATACCTGAACCGTTATCGCCTACCAGCGGTTTTGGCATGAATGTGGCGGTCTTGCCGAATTCATGGGCAACGTTATGAACCACATACTTATAAATCTGGGTTTCATCTGCCTTTTTGGTCATCGTATTGAAGCGGGTAGCAACTTCGTTTTGCCCGGCAGTAGCGACTTCATGGTGATGAGCTTCAACTATCAGACCCATTTTTTCCATCGTCAGGCATATGGCTGAACGTAGATCCTGAGAAGAGTCCACGGGAGGCACAGGAAAATAGCCGCCTTTAACGCCCGGACGATGGCCTTTATTACCATTTTCATAACGTGTACCACTGTTCCATGCCGCCTCAATATCATCAATATGGTAATAAGAGCCGGAGATAGAACTGCCGAACCGGACATCATCAAACAGGAAAAACTCTGGCTCTGGCCCAAATAACACCGTATCTGCGATGTCACTTGCACACAGGAAATCTTCCGCCCGTTTGGCGATGGAACGAGGGTCACGGCCATAGCCTTGCATGGTGCCGGGTTCTAAAATATCGCAACGTATAATCAGTGTGGTATCACTAAAGAATGGATCAAGCATAGCAGTGCTTGGATCAGGCATTAACACCATATCGGACTCATTAATACCTTTCCATCCACCGATGGAGGAGCCATCAAACATTTTGCCATCTTCAAAGAAGTCTTCATCAATCTGGTGGGCTGGGATGGTAATATGCTGCTCTTTACCTTTGGTATCAGTAAAACGTAAGTCAATAAACTTCACCTGATGTTCTTCAATCATGGACAAAACATGCTCAATGGACATACTGAACTCTCCTGGGTTACGTCAGCCTGATAGAACGATGCAAGAAGGATATCGCTTTATCTTAAATGGCATTTCTATACGATCAATTTTTACAAAACCGTTATTGCAAATAGAAATGCGAAAAGTGTGCCAATATTAATAAATTATTTAATATCAATATGTTGATATTTAGCGGCTAAAAAATCATGGGGAAAGAGGATAGTTTTTAAATATACTTGCCCTAAATTAGGGATTGGTGCAATAGAATTGCACTATAATGATGCAATTGAGTATTTAATCAATATGTATATTTAATCAATATATGTAAGCAATAAGGCGCAATCTGTTATATAACATCAACGTTGATTACGCCTTCTGGTTTAGAATGAACTGATTATTATTCTGGTATCAGATATCATCTTAATCCATATAGTAGGTCAGTTTACCATCGAACAGAGCTTGTACTTCACTGCTATCCCCGCCACCATCAGAGCCACCCCAGGTGTAAACTTTGTTATCTGCTGTCAGAGCAAGAAATGCTGTCCCTGTTGCGTAGATGGCCCTTACATTATGCATTTCAGGTTGGGGTACTAAGCTAAAGTTACCCAGTTCAGGATATTGCCAGGTTAATACGGTACCGTCTAGCCTTAATGCCGCAGATGCAGTAGCTGAGCAAGTTATTTGAACCGCATTTTTGAGAGCCAGAAATTCCTGGATCACTGGGTCGTCGTCACTCGGGTCAAGTCCAGCAGCATATACTGCGCTATGTGGGGCGGTGCCTGTTAGTATAAGAAATTGTTGTCTAGTGGTTGCTATATCTACTGCATTAAGCAAGTCTGGCAAGTCATCTTTGCTCAAATCCTTCTTACCGTCCGAACCCTCTGCCATCATGCCACACCAACCATATCCTTTACCATCACGGTGAATTGCTACATTACCGGTTGGCATACCCGAATCAACAATATAGGGAGGAGTTGCAGCAACTTGTATAAAATCTTGAGATGGGGGCTGAAAACCGCTAAACATATCCGGATCACCCCAAGTAGAAATATCACCACTTTCGTCTATAACGGCGAATCCCCTTGACATTGATGTAAGGTAACGTGGTTTCGGAATAGTAGAAGAAAAAGGTGGGGTTACAGTCCAGTTACTCGGTGATGGACCCCACCAATTTTGTATCTGTCCCGTATTAGGATTATATAGAGCAGTAGCAAAACTATTTCCTACAAAAGCATTCTTCCCATCTCCAGGATAAGGAAAAGGAAAAGTATAAGGTATTGCTCCCCAGACTCTCATTTCTGCCGTAGTTTTCGAGACGGCAAAAAAGCTATTTGCACCTGCTCCCACATCATCAAAGAAACCAGTAGGCATAGGATTATTATAAGACTGACCATGACACCATAAGTTATTTTCTGAATCCATATTAAGCCCGGCATAAGAGGGGCCATTTGTGGTAATGGTTTTAACTCCAGGTTGAACATAGGAACTACCAAAGCTTCCTCCCCAACCAACCATGGTGTTGTCATTGAGTAGCACAGCAAAAGCAGAGGCATATTGATCTTCCATTGGATCGTTCCAAACGTTCTTTGGAAGACCTAGCGTACCACCGTTACCAAACACATTGATTGGGTTTATTTTGAGAGTGTTAGTACCGTCACTCACACTAATGGGAAGCCACGGAGCTGAATCATAGAAAAATGGGGAATTACTACTTGAAAAAGGAGAAGTGAATGATGGTACTCCACCTATATAAGTCCATGTTACTAGATATGGCTTACCATCTTTAGTCCAAGCAGTCAGCCGCTGTGGTGCTTTAAGCCCATTAGCTACAGCAAGATCAGCATAACGAGCACCCATAACGATAAAGGGTTCTTTGTCTGATGGGTTTGGTGGGTTTGTCGACGTGCCATTGATAACGTTGATATTAACTTGTTGCGAGTAAATAGGGTTGTCTCCGATGACGTCGTCAACTGTATAACCTACCTTATATTTTTTTGGAAGCATATCAGTAGAAAAATCAAATTTGATAAAAGGGCCAATGGTACCTTGTAGCTGCTTTGTAGAGGTGACAGATTCATTATTGTCATCAGTAAATGAAACTGTAACCGAGTCACCATCAGAGAGATTAAGGGGAGGAGATGTTGATACATTAACCTTAATCTTTTCTCCATTTAATTTAGATTTATCCAGAACGCCATTTTGGGCTTGAGGTAAAATAGGAGGTGGGAGTAAATAATTTTCGCTCATGATAATTAAGTCCTTATGTTTTTAATAATAATAGAAAATACTAATCCTGAAAGAAGAGTGGTTAATATAAATAAAAAAAAATTGAGTGACTAATGAAAATAAGCTATCACCTTAATACCGAGTGGTGGTAACAGCAGCCATTTTTGATGTTATTTACAAGGAAGTAGGTGCGATTTGTGATTCCCTAAATATTAGGGTTGGTTATCACAATGATGAAATTATGAATTTAATATGATTTGTGGATGTGAATTTAACGTATGCTAATTTGTTGTTTGCGAGAACAAAAAATCATGTGATAACATTTAGTTATTAATTGATAATAATTTTTAATTACTACTAATTAGGTTTGTGTACTATATGAAGTAAGGGGGAAGTTATCACTCATGCATATTAATTAATAATAAGTGGTGAATTAACTTCAAATAAAACATTCTGAGGTATCTATGTATGTCTTCATATATGATTATTATTCGTTTTTTAATTTTTTTTTACATATTATTTCTTCCGTCTTCTATAATTAGTGCTTTTGCAGATGGAAATGACAAAACTAACAAAATATACATGAGAAATTCAGAAGGTAAGAATAATATAGATATTCGAGTTAATCAACTAAGTAATGAAACTGTTAATAAAAATGCCAATGATATTTCAGAGTCTGACACCCCAGGTTTAATTGCCAGAAATATTCAGACTGTAGGCAATATCCTATTATCTTCTCCTTCGGATTTAGCAGAGCAAGCTAAATCTTATGCATTGGGTAAATTCAACAGCACTATTTCTTCCGAAACTCAAAAATGGTTATCACAGTTTGGTACTGCCAGAATTAACTTTGGTCTGGATAAAAAGGGAACGCTGGAAAATAACTCACTCGATCTATTACTGCCACTTTATGATAATAAAATAGACTGGCTGATTTTCTCCCAATTGGGTTATCGTAACAAAGACAGTCGCAATACCATTAACGTAGGTTTAGGTGGGCGTTATTTTTATCAGAGTTGGATGTATGGCCTGAATACTTTTTATGATCATGACCTGACGGGAAAAAACCAACGTTTAGGTTTGGGAGGTGAAATGTGGGGCGATTATATCAAACTCTCCGCCAATATTTATTATCGTTTGAGTGGATTACAAGAATCACGGAATTTTAAGTATTATCATGAACGTCCGGCAAATGGTTATGATATTAACGGTGAATTTTTCCTGCCCGCTTATCCCAATCTTGGCGCTAAACTAACATACGAACAATATTTCGGTGATAACGTTACCTTATTTAATCGTGATACCAGACAGAAAAATCCGAGTCTGGCTAAACTAGGTTTAACTTATACTCCGATCCCACTGGTAACAATGGGTGTGGATTATAAACAGGGTGAAAGCGGCCACACGGAAACGCAATTTTTGGCTAATTTCAATTATAAACTGGGGGTTCCTCTCAGTACTCAATTATCACCAGAAAACGTAGCTGCAATGCGTACATTGGCAGGCAGTCGTTATGACTTAGTGGAAAGAAATAACAATATTGTGCTTGATCATATAAAACAATCCATTACTCAACTTTCTATACCACCCACTTTAATGGGTTACAGTCACGAAGAAAAAACAATACCAGCCACTAATAACCCGAACAATAAAATTGAAGAGCAAAAAAATGAGGGTTTTGCCAAATTTATCAAAGATGGCGGAAAGTTAGATGTTAAGGGGAATAAAATTTCAATTACATTCCCGATATATCAACTTAGCACTGGGAAATCCAACAATTATCCTATTAGTTTCAACATATTTGAGAATAGTAATACAAAAACAGTTTCTCATCATGAAACAGTGACCTTAATTGTCAGGCCATTTGTAGTGAAAGAAAAAGAAGTCAATCCTACAGAAACATTACCTGCTGATGGTAAAAAAGCTTATCTCTTTACCCCCGTGATAACCTCCGATACCGTGGGTAACCAGCCTTTAGCTCAGGTTACACTTGATAATGTTCAATGGACAACTGAACCGGAGATTGGTGAACAATCAGGGCTACAGTGGGGAAAACCCGAAAAAACATCAAAAACCAATGATAAAGGGCAATTACAAGCCGCTTTAACCAGTTCTAAGCCTATCAAAGATGTAAAAGTATTCCTGCAAATGGATGGTATGCCGAAAACGCAAGTGGGGACAGTGAGTTTTGGAGAAGATACTTCACGTTTTTATGTGGATAAGATAAAAATTTCATTGCCAAACAATATGACAGCCCCTTTAACAGCGGATGGCACCCAGGCTTATACCTATAAAGCTGTTGTTTTGGATGGCAGTAATAATCCAGTCCCACCAAACACATTAATCACTAATGTAAAATGGGATCACGATCATAAAGAGATTTCGACTTTGAAATTAGTATCTAATGGTGACAAAACTGATGGTGAAGGGCAATTAACTGCAACACTGACGAGCTCTGAGCCAGTAGATAATGTCACTGTTACTCTTTCGATTGAAGAGCATCAAAAAAAATCAGCAAACCCTGTTCTTTTCAAGCCTGCAAAGATTTCGCTTAGTATTGATCCCCACCAAAAAATTATAACGGTTCATCAAACCTATACTTTGACGGCAGTAATCAAGGATATTAATAATAAACCTGAGGCCAATAAAAAAGTTAATTGGGCCTTAAAAAATCCTAATCAAGAAGGTGTAACAATATCTTCAACAAGCAGTACTACAGGTAATAATGGTCAAGCTACTACAACATTGACCAGTACTAAAGCTAATAAGATTACAGTAGTAGCCTCTGTTGATGAGGTAAGCGTGCAAGGAACAAATACTGTAGATGTAGAATTCCAATGGCCAAAAATCCAGAAGCCAATTTTAAAATCAGGCCAAAAGAGTGGAACTGTTTCTCCAAATGGGACAGACCATTATAGCTTTATTGCTGAAGTATCCAATTTAGATGGTACACCTTATACAAAAGCAGATCTTATATGGAGTCCAAGTTATCCACAGGGTACGGACAAAAACAAAACTTGGTTGAAAGATCAGGTCGTTGGTCAACCTGATGGAAAAGCAACAGTACAATTGGTAAGTAATCAGAAAAATCCTGTTGTGAAAGGTGCACAGGCTTGTCTTGCTATTGTTAATGAGCCTTCGACAGAGCAATGTTCAGAGCCTGTAAATTTTGCATCGCCACAAGTAGAGTATGAAATTGCAAGTGTTGAGGTCTATCGTGTAGAGATATCAGGTAAAGATGAAAATTTTGATCCTCAACACCCGTTATTTGGTGATGGGAAATCATTATATAAATACAGAGCGAAGATCGTTGATAAACAAAAGAAAGATGCAATTATTAATCATCAATTCAGTGATGTAACATGGGCACGAGATCATAGTAATATTGACGACTCTGAAGTACCGCCACTCGAATGGGATAAAGAGAATAAGACAGATGGAAGAGGGTATTTATATGCAACATTGAAAAGCTATGTGGGTATTGATAATATAAAAGTAACATTAAATATGACTGGATTACATGGTAGTAAGTTGTTTCAAGATGCTAATAAAAAAGTTAGCTTTGAGCCTACACCGGAGCCAGTGGCTTTAATGGTTTATCGATTTGATAGAACAACAAATCAACCAGATAAATCTGCTAGCCAACTATTTAAAGAGCAGAACAGACCATATAATGTGTTTACCGATAACCTGATAGCTGAATTGAGATCAATTACAGGTGAGGAACTAGTCAAGCCTGGTGATACTCCCAGTTATAATGTGAAAAAGATAGGTGGCAAGTGGGATCCAGTTACAATAGATAATAACACCGGATTGATAACATTTCAGGCTCCGGGACAAGCCAGAATTACTATTAATGTCAAGAAAAACAATGGAACAAAGCGTAAATATACTTATATAACTTATCCTCGTAGACTATTTTCATATTCACCTGGTTACACTTTTACTTATCCAATGAATGATGAACACAATTGTGAGAATCTTAAATACGATGGAGAAACAGGGCACTCACCTACTGTTTCTCAGTTGGTCTCATCAGGAACAGGCACCGCATTATCTGATGATTTTCCAAATTCTTATAAATTTGGTATTTTGGATGACATTGGTCCGATAAGTAAAACAAGTTCTTATATTAAGATGCTAAGAAGTCGTAATGAACTAGGAAAGTATTTTGTATATGATACAGCTACTGGTAGAGAGGTTCCATTAATATCAGATGGTAATACTCTTCAAGCATTTGTTATATGTATCGTGGAATAAATAACTTATATTTGTATATAAGTATGAGAACGATGTTTCAAGTTAAGCCGTGTGGATGGATATATCCTACGGCTTTTCTGTTCGTATTTCGGTTCAATTTTATGAAAGGTGATTATATCTGATTTAATTATTTTGGATAGTGAAAATATAGGAGAGATGAAATAAATTCATCAGATATTTTTATGTTATCATCTGATAACTATTTTTCATTATACATTTAATTGGGAAATGTGTTTAATATTTAAAAATCAATAGGTGATATAAATATTATTTATCCAGGGAATGTTTTGAGCTGTCAGTAATATATTATTAATAATCATATAGATAACAAAAGTTACATTATAATTCTGTGAGGTATACTATGTCAGTAGAAAGGCAAACTTTAGGAGGTGGTGGGGCTCCCTCCACCATTAATCCGACATTATCAGTACCTAACAATACTAACTTGGTCTATGGCCAAGAATTTTATTTTGATGTGATTTTAACGGAAACAGTAGGCAAATTGCCACTAGGAAAAAACCTTACCGTTACTCCAAAAGGAACTGGTCTAACAATAGATATAATTTATGCTAGTCTTACAACAACTGGTGCTGAAAAAGCGATTAGAGGACAATATTATTTAAAGATAAGCAACGATGAGAGTAAAATAACAGGAGATAAAGTATCTCTTAATATAAGTTTAGGCACTGATTTCAATATGGATATTATTTACAATATAAAAAAAATACAGTTTTATACTTTACAGTTAATTCCTGATAAACAGGTCATTGTTATCCCTAAAACATTCTCTGAACCAAAACCAAGCGATATTGGTGATAATTATATTCGTTACACTACGCAGTTATTAGAAGATACTGGAAATCCTTTAGAAAAAAAACCACTGAAAAATGCTCTGGTTTATCTTTCTTCTACACCTAAAGATAGTATTAATACAAATATTATTGTTACGACTGATCCAAATCCGGCGGATAAATCTGCAACGATAAAAACTTATACGCCTACAAATATCGTTGCCGATGATAGAACATTTATTAGTCTTATAAGTGATGATCACGGAAAGGTGAGTTTCCGTGTATATTCAAATAATAAGATAGCTGGAGGTACGACTACTGAGAAACCTATAATTCTTGTTTTAGAAAATATTATTTTGGGCCAAGAAAGTCATGCTTATACATCAGAAAATGTATATATTATCACTCCTAGACCGCAAGATTCCAGACATGTGCTAGAGTCAGTAATGATCCCCTCTGCTGACGGAGGTTTATTAAACGGTGGGCCAGACGAACCAACGTTTGAAGTTATGATTGAACCTTATGATAGCCCTACTCCTAGTGATCATATATTATTTTTTACAAAAGAAAGTGATGATGGGGTTCCTGATATTAGTAAATTAGTATTACCAATCTATGATATGCAAAGTACCCATAATGCTAATTATTCTTTTCCTATTCCTTATAATGTGCTTCCACATAATCAGTGGACAGAGTTTTTTTATGTGGTTGCTAGAAATGGGAACGCTCGTTATTCAGTTGGAATGCAACTTAAATATTTAGGAGGTGGTTCAGATCTTGTTCCATCAGATGGAGTTACACGAACTTATAATAAAGTTGAAGTTTACTCTAGTTTTGCAGATTATAAAAATGATCGCACACTTAGCAAGCCAGAAGAAAAAAATGCTCTACTTTGGGAACAAGCTTATACAAGCAGGGCGGAGCTTTCAAATTATATCAATAATGGTGGTTACGATGCATTTTTAAAAATAACCGCAACCAATGATACAACTGATATAATAAAAAAACATCCCCAAGTTGGAGATGATGTATATATAAATATGTATGTTAGATCGGGAAATAGAAACTTTTTCAGACAATTACCAAAAACAACACTTTTATCAACTCTAGACTCTGTTCCAGCTGGTAATACAACTTTATGTTCTACCGTGATCCCGATCATTCATCCAAAATATTCTGGAATCAGTTCTTATAGTGAAGGCTCGCCTGCATGGGTTTATTTTGAATATTATACGATGGATAAAACAAATACACCAACTTATAGTCATTACTGGCGAGGAATGACTGACACATCACTTCCTGGGGTAGATGATGATAGTTAATTTTTTATATTTTATTACGTCATTTATTATTAGACTTAATTTAATATATATCTAATAGATTTAAAATTGAATTGATGCGATAAGTAAAATGAATCCCCAGTCATATAGATAACTATGTGGCTGGGATGAATGTAGCCAACAAATAGGCAACTTGAAAGATGATTAATATAGAAATATGATGCTCTGGAATATATCATTTTTCCTATAGAAAAATGGTGTTTTAGATTATATTTTTAATTTTTTAAAGATTTATAAATTACATTAAATTCAATAAATATCAAGACGTATTGCAGCAGCAATGGAACGAATTTTAGGAGTATAAATAACTATGTATCTGAAACTAGCTAATGTGAATATAAAACATACAACTTGGAAGCTAAATAATATTAAAAACTAAATGAGGTTTATTATGATTAATAAAGAAGATAAATTATATAATTCAGATCTATCATCTGTAACTCTATCTGTGCCTAAAGATTCTGATGTGGTAATTGGGCAAAGTTTTTATCTTTATATTACCATTATACTTAATGGGAAATTACCTTCAGAATTAGATGTTAATTTAGATGTTAAAACAGGTTTGGCAGTTGATAGTATTACTAAAGCTGTTCCACTCCCGTCAAAACAAAATGCTATGCAAGCAATAGCTTATTTAACTATTGATGATAAAGATTCTCTAAAACCAGGGGATCAAGTATCATATAAATTAAGTATACCTAATATTTATTCAAAGGAAATTAATTATACAGCAAATTTGATTGATTTAGATTCATTGCAGTTATCAGTAGATAAGTATTACTGTATATTACCACAAGGAAATACTAATATTGGTGTTGGAAATAATAATTTCATCCGTTATTCTGCGAATTTGAATAATAATAATGGTAAAGGGATGAAAAACACACCTATTCAGATTTCCGCATCAATTAAAGATGACCTAAATGAAGATGTTATAATAACCACTGATCCGGATGATGGGCTTCATTCTCCTGTACAGATTATTCCTATTGATGAATATGATCAAGTTGTAGTTCCTATTGTTAGTAATAACAGTGGAAAAATAAGTTTTCGAGTTTATCCTATGAAGGATAAACCAGTTGTACTTCAGTTAGGAAGTGAAATACCAGGGGGTGACGAATATTTCTTAGCTCCTACTGTATATATGCTTAGCCCTAGACCTAAAGATCCTCGCGAGTATCTTCCGGTTCCAACTATAAGTAATTTTAGTGATGGTCAACTAAAAGCGTATGGATCAGATTATACGTTTGATGTGAAAATTGAACCTTATCATAATGCATATGATAGCGATAGTTTGATATTTTTTATTGATGACAAGATAGTATTGCCAATTAGTACGATAGGCCACTCAAATCCTCCTAATTATAGTTTTAAATTGTATTATGATATGTTTACTGAAAATAAAGAATCTAAACTTTATTATGTAATAGCACCAAGGTCAGGTAATAATGAATATTCAAAGGTATTACCTATCACATACATTGGTAGTGGGGATAATATACCATCGGATAAAATTTCACGCGTTTATGAGAAGCCTATAGTATATTCAAGTTGGGCTAATCCTAAGAGCCATCCTCCGTTAAATAATGATGATGATATTATTGATGAAACATATTACATTAATAGCTTTGATATAAAAAATGGTCGTAAGGAGTATTCTCATAATCATAATAATGGCGGTTATGGTTTATTTGTAAAGATAACAGGAACAAAAGATACACAAGATAAATATAAACCAAAATTTGGCGATACGGTTCACTTCACTATGTATCTTAATGGTGGTTTTTACAAAAATGAACGTGTGCATGAGAAAGATGTTAAACATAGGAAAGATATTTCTCGTGTTATTAAAGATGTTCCTGACCATAGTGGCGGTAATACTTCTACTACTGTTGTTTATATAGAATATGAACAGCTTGTTGGATTTTCACATGATTCTAATAACGGTCAAGCAATGATTTATTTCGAATATTATTTTTATAATGAAGGAAATAGAATATACAGTGATTTCTGGAGTAGTAAGATTGAAACTTCAGGGAACTAACGTGAAAATATAATTATTTAATATTGATTTCATGGAGATAATATGAGTAAGCATATCACTACTTCTGTCATATCAGGATCTGATATAGTAATAGGGCAAACTTTATATCTTGATATTATTCTAACTTCTGATGATCCTATTTCAAATGACACTAGTATTAATTTAACAAGATTTAATAATGCTGAACCTGAGGACGATATTCCCCAAATTAAACTCTATGATAATGGTAAAAAAGGAATTTTCACTGTTGAATTAAGTGTTTTTGATGATCTTCCTGATAAAGATTCAGTTTCTTTTTATATTGAACCAAACTCAAATGCAGCGGGTTTTCCTGAGACTAAAATTGAGTATACTGCACGAATCGTCAATATGTCTTCACTTCAATTGAAGATTGGAGCTGATCATTTAAAAGTTCCTCAGCATCCTAATATTCCTCCTAGTGGCAGATTTTTTGTGTCAGTTCATGCTACCGTTACTGCTCAGGATGGAAAAGATAAACTATCTGGTACTCCTATTAATATACTCGATATTGATGGGGTATTTGATAGAGTGGATTTCTATACTGCCGATAAAAACAGCAAATTAGAAGTTAGGGATATCGGAGATTACAGGGGATTGACCATAAATACAGACTCTAGTGGTAATTTAGCATTTTATATTTTTGCGAAACAAGATAAGACTGTGGTACTTAATCTATTCTCTGCAATAATGGGTGTTGAAGGCACGGTTGAAGCTGAAAGAATTTTGTATGTTATTGATGTGGGGCCAGTGAACCCTGGACATACTTTGAATCCTCCCGTCATTAATGGTGAAGTTGGTGGTGTTTTACATAAAAGTATAGGCTCAAAACACTTCTCTGTTAATATTCCGACGTACAATGATATTTCAGTTGGTGATTCGATATTTTTCCTTGTTAATAAATTTATGGTTGACCCACCTGTTTATTTGACAGATCCATCCACGCAATTAAATAATATATTAGTGTCTTATTCTGTTTTATCAGATAATAATGAAATTGAGTTTTCTTATGTGGTTATTAAAGAGTCAGCAGAAAGATACATGTCAATGCCAACGGTTTTCACATATGTAAAAGATGAACTTCCTGCAGATAATGTTTATGAAAAATGTAAGGTTTATGCTAGTTTTGGTACAGGTGAAAATGATCTTATTACTGAAGGTAAGGTTGTAAATTGTAAGGTTATATCTGGTTATAATAAAAACCCAGGCCAAGATGGATTATTTGTAAAAATTACTGGAACCAATGATCCTCATGATCAGACTAAAGTACCTTTAGGGAATAATGTTAATGTTACGTTGTGGTTGCATATTAGAGCTAAACAGAAAAAGTTAGATAAATCTATCGTCTCTATAGCTATGCCTGATATAGCCGGTAGTGATGGGGTAACAAACAATGTAATAATAGGTATACCTCAAACGTATCTTGCGGGTAGTGATACATTTGATGAATATCATCCTGCACAGATTTATTTTTATTATATAGTTAATATAGATGGTCAACATATAAAAAGTCAGACTTGGAAAGGGAAAATTGATACTGTTCCATCTTGGGGAACGCCCCATTGCTAGTGATATTAACGTACAGTTTTATTTTAATAAAATCTTTGATATTAATATTATCTTTGTAGAATGATTTTATTGACCTTTTGCATTTTATTTGCAAAAGGTCAATTTTTAGATCGTGTATTCGAGGTATTGAATGTTTTTTAGGTATAGAACTCACGGTTTTATAAAAGTACGATTTGTTTACTCACCATATCCATCCCCCCAAAAACAAACTTTCAAGGTGATACATCTCACATTTATTTCACTCTCTAGCTATAACGTGTAAAATAGCAGCATATTTGTGTTAGATGAATGCAGCGGCTTTCTGCCAGGCGGCATCCATGTAATATTTTCTCAAATAGCTAAAACGGTAAAAATACTTGTCAATTAATAACTTAAGAAATATCGCCATCATCGCCCACGTCGACCACGGCAAAACCACGCTGGTTGATAAACTCCTGCAACAGTCCGGAACTTTTGGTGAGCGTGCTGCAACTGCCGAGCGCGTGATGGATTCCAACGATCTGGAAAAAGAACGTGGTATCACCATTCTTGCGAAAAACACTGCCATTAAGTGGAATGATTACCGCATCAATATCGTGGATACCCCAGGTCACGCCGACTTTGGTGGTGAAGTTGAACGTGTAATGTCAATGGTAGACAGTGTGTTGCTGCTGGTTGATGCGATGGATGGCCCAATGCCACAGACTCGCTTCGTGACTCAGAAAGCTTTTGCCCACGGTCTGAAACCTATCGTTGTTATCAATAAAGTTGACCGTCCTGGCGCGCGTCCTGACTGGGTTGTGGATCAGGTATTCGACCTGTTCGTAAACCTGGGCGCAACAGATGAGCAGCTCGATTTCCCAATCGTTTATGCTTCTGCATTGATGGGAATTGCGGGTAACGATCATACTGAGATGGCTGAAGATATGACTCCGTTGTATCAGGCTATCATTGATCATGTTGAGCCACCTAAGGTTGACCTTGATGGCCCATTCCAGATGCAGATTTCACAGCTGGACTACAATAACTATGTAGGGGTTATCGGGATTGGCCGTATCAAGCGTGGTACGATAAAACCAAACCAGAACATCACTCTGATTGATAGCGAAGGCAAGTCTCGCAATGGCAAAGTCGGTAAAGTCTTCAGCCATCTGGGGCTGGATCGTATCGAGTCTGATAAGGTGGAAGCGGGCGATATCATCGCAATTACCGGTCTGGGCGATCTGAACATCTCCGATACTCTGTGTGATGTCAATGCGGTTGAAGCGCTGCCAGCACTGGCGGTTGATGAGCCTACCGTAAGCATGTACTTCTGTGTAAATACGTCTCCATTCTGTGGCCGCGAAGGTAAGTATGTTACTTCTCGCCAGATCCTCGACCGTCTGAGAAAAGAACTGGTTCATAACGTTGCACTGCGTGTTGAAGAAACTGAAGATCCAGACGCATTCCGCGTATCTGGTCGTGGTGAGCTGCACCTGTCTGTTCTGATTGAGAACATGCGTCGTGAAGGTTTCGAGCTGGCGGTTTCTCGTCCAAAAGTTATTTTCCGTGAAATTGATGGCCGTAAACAGGAGCCATTCGAGCAGGTAACTCTGGATATCGAAGAGCAGCATCAGGGTGATGTGATGCAGGCTCTGGGTGAGCGTAAGGGTGAAATGCGTGACATGCTGCCAGATGGCAAAGGCCGCGTTCGTCTTGATTACGTTATTCCAAGCCGTGGTCTGATTGGTTTCCGTACTGAGTTTATGACCATGACTTCCGGTACTGGTCTGCTGTATGCAACATTCAGCCACTATGATGATATCCGTCCGGGTGAGATTGGCCGTCGTCAGAACGGGGTACTGATTTCCAACGGGCAAGGCAAAGCAGTTGCTTATGCGTTGTACAGTTTGCAGGAGCGCGGTAAATTGTTCCTCGGTCACGGTACTGAAGTGTATGAAGGCCAGATCATCGGTATTCACTCACGTTCTAATGACCTGACAGTTAACTGCCTGACCGGTAAAAAACTGACTAACGTACGTGCGTCAGGTACGGATGAAGCGACAACGTTGTCTCCGCATATCAAGAAAACCCTGGAGCAGGCTCTGGAGTTTATTGATGATGACGAATTGGTAGAAGTAACTCCACAGTCAATTCGTCTGCGTAAACGCCATTTGACTGAAAATGATCGTCGTCGTGCAAACCGTAGCAAAGAAGTTTAATTTCTGAATTACGTATTGCGTGTGACCGATTAAATATGAGTAGCTTAGGGCACTTCGGTGTCCTGAGTTTTTTGTTATATCCCTTCCAGTAATTTTTGTTATCCATTCTTGGTTATTGACCTGATTATTGATTAATACAGTGAATCAGAACTTCAACACCACTTCATAATAAGAGCAATTTGCTTATTTTTTATCTCTTCATCTTTTTTCTTAATAAAATTATGATAAAAATATTGAACAATGAGCGTTAGTCAGGAGGGGGTATGCTGTATATTTTCGATATAGGTAACGTGATTATTGATATTGATTTTAGAAGAGTACTCGCTGTTTGGAGTAACCTGAGTGGGACACCACTGGCAACATTGACCTCAAAATTTTTGTTGGGGGAGGCTTTTGAAAAATATGAATGTGGGCAAATCAGTGATACTGAATTTGCAGAAAGGATGTGTGATGAAATGGAGGTTTCACTCAGTTTTGAACAATTTGTGGAAGGCTGGAATGCAATATTTATTGATGCCAGGCAGGAAGTCATTGAATTAATGAATGAATTGCGTGCTCAAGGGCACCGTGTGGTTGTTCTGTCAAATACAAATCGTCTGCACTTCGAGTATTGGTCACTGCATTATCCTGAGATTAAAGCATCAACGGATTTCTTTTATTTATCTCAAGATTTGGGAATGCGCAAACCGAACCTTGATATTTTTAACTATGTACTTGCAGCAGAAGGAATAACAGCGGCTCAGGCCATATTTTTTGATGATATTGCAGAAAATGTTGAAGCAGCGGAAAAATCAGGTATCAATGCAATTCATGTGACTGACAGGCGTGTGATCCCTGATTATTTTAAGACACATGATTTCACGCTTTCCTCAAAAAATTAACATCGTTAGCTTATTGCAGATGATGTTTTCCGACATATTCCTTGCCTGTATTCTATATCAGGCAAGACGAGCGGTTTTGTTATTGCCACATAATTTGTTGCTATCTATGACTTTCTATCCCACACGGATAACTAAACGGGTAACGGGCAAGAGAAATGATCGCATTAATTCAGCGTGTAACACAGGCAAAAGTTGTTGTTGAAGGTGAAACTATTGGAGAAATTGGACAAGGGTTGCTGGTGTTACTGGGGGTTGAGAAAGACGATACCCCTCAGAAAGCGCAACGTTTATGCGACAAGGTAATGGGGTATCGGGTATTCAGCGATGAACAGGGAAAAATGAACCTGAATGTTCAACAGGCTCAGGGGAGCTTGTTGGTTGTATCCCAATTTACATTGGCTGCGGACACGCAGAAAGGCTTAAGACCGAGCTTTTCTGGTGGTGCTGAACCACAAAAAGCAGATGAACTTTATCGCTATTTTGTTGAACAGTGTCGTGAAAGTGGTGTAAAAACAGAAATGGGGAAATTTGCAGCAGACATGAAAGTCAGTTTGACAAATGACGGACCCGTGACTTTTTGGTTGCAAGTATGAAGTGGGTGAACTGCCGCAACGACAAATAAAGATTGCTGTTTAAAACAAGTTGCAGTTTAAAAAAATAAAACAAACCCACAGTGTGCTGCATTTCCCTGACGACACATGACCACACACAAGAGAAGGGGCTGTTTCTATGTACCATCTGAGAGTACCTCAAACAGAACAAGAGTTGGAAACCTATTACCAATTTCGTTGGGAGATGTTGCGTAAACCGCTTCACCAGCCTGTCGGATCAGAGAAGGATGGTTACGATTCGATGGCTCACCATCAAATGGTGGTGGATGAACATGGTAAACCGCTTGCTGTTGGGCGTTTATATGTCAATGCGGACAATGAAGGCGCTATTCGCTTTCTGGCTGTCTATCCCAATGTGCAGCGAAAAGGATTGGGTACACTGATTGCGATGGCATTGGAATCTGTTGCCAGACAGGAAGGGGTGAAGCGGGTTGTTTGCAGCGCACGGGAAGACGCGGTTGATTTCTTCAACAAGCTGGGTTTTGAAAACCGTGGGTTGATCAATGGGGCGAGAACGTCACCGATTAATCATTTTCTAATGATTAAACCTATTATGAGCCTTGATGATATTTTACACCGTCCTGATTGGTGTGCAGAATTACAGCAGGCATGGCATCAGCACATTCCTTTAAGTGAAAAGATGGGGCTGCGGATCGCTCAATACACAGGGCAACGTTTTATTACGACGATGCCCGAAGCCGGAAACCAGAATCCACACCAGACTATTTTCGCGGGCAGCTTATTTTCTCAGGCCACATTAACGGCATGGGGATTGATTTGGTTGTTGCTACAGGAACGCCAATTGGGAGGCGACATCATTTTGGTGGATGCCAATATCCGTTATCGGCAACCAATAACGGGGCGTCCCTGTGCAACAGCAGATTTTAATAACATGAGCGGGGACCTTGCCCGTCTTGCCCGTGGTAACAAAGCGCGTGTAACGGTGGAGGTGCAGGTTGGCGGTGAACATGGCGTAGGTAGCGTGTTCACCGGTACTTATCTTGTCATGCCCCCCGAACGTTTTGCTACAGCTTGATTTTTACGCAGGTTTGGTTTTCCCCTGTTTGATTTTCTGTAGAGTGATGGCCTGTTGTCGAGTGATCGGCTTCAGGGTTATCTACAGGAATCTGATTATTTACGGAAGAATGGGCTGTTGGGATACAGCGACTCGTTGAGATCAAACCTTGCTTAATAGATTGTGATTCTTTTTCTGACGATTTATCTTCAGCCACTAATGTACCGTTTATGGTTCCTTTCACATCGTCAGCGGAGAGATCCCCAGTGATAGTAAGTGAAAAATTCCCTTCTCCCTGAATTTTGAGCGGTCTCCAACCCCATTGTGGCAAGGTTTCTAAATCTGCATTCATACCTTTGAAACTGAGATTAAAAGGCATTTGGGTAGTGTGTTGTTCCACTGCTCCAGTAGCTTGCAGTAGCCCTTCACTTGTAAAGCTATTCAGTTTATCAATGCTGATTTTGTCATCTGTGGCATGCAGTTGAAGATAAGGACGGGCTACTTCAACTTTGTTGAATGTCCCTCCGGCTGCTTGCAGTGATGCCTGACCATTCCACAATCCCCATTTGCCATTTTTCAGGATATCCATGCTGCCAATATGAGCGGCAAAGGTGGTGAGCTGGAACGGGAAGCCGGGGTTGGTATCAATCAACAGCGTATTGTTGATGGCTATATCATGGAGTTTAAGACCAGAAATCCATTCCGGTGCAGGTTTTTTGATGTAGTTGAGCCATGTGGATGGCAGAACATAAAGCAGCCCAGTGACAGAACTATTTTTGAGGGTAAGAAGCCGATTTTTGCGATCCCATTCAGACTGGATATTGAACAATCCTTTTTGATAATGAGTTGTCAGATTAGCAATGGTAAAAGTATCATCAGAAAAACGGAATTTTCCAAGTGTATCGTTGAACTGTGCGTTACCCAATGCCATGTTTGCCACACTGAAATCAATCAACCCATCTCTGGCATTCCAACTGCCATTGTCTAATCCCAAATTTTTAATAGTGCCATCCAGATAATCGACAGACCAATTTTGCCCTTGCAGTTTGGCATTGGTGATATTGAGATCGTTGACATACATGACCGGAAGGTGGCTGATTTTTTCCTTCAACTTATCCAGTGTCAGCGGTGTTTGCCAGCGAATATTACTGACCAGAATATTGTTCCATTGCCAACTGCCATCCGGCAATTGCTGTCCATCGCCAGAAATGGAGCCTTGCAGGAACGTTGCACCAAAAGAGTCGATAGTCAGAGCTTTATTCTGGTAACTGCCTTGCATAACGACATTTTCAACAGGTATGTCGTTTAAACGGACTGTACCAGCACTGAATTGATATTTTCCGTTACCAAATGCGTTATCCACCGCAGGAGCCCAGGGTGTAATTCCACCTGTGATATTTTTCCCCTGAATGTGGGTGTTGGGAGAGTCTAGCTGTATATCCATCTGGTTCAGTTGCAGGATATCCGCTTGTAAGGGCAGAGGGAATTGGTTCCCGGATAATGTCAGCTCCCCTTGTTGCAATGTCAGACGATGGAGGTTTTTGAGTGACAATAAATGCTGCCACTTGAAATCTAGATTAATAGTCTTGGCTGTGAGTGAGAAAGGGCCTTGTGTGTCGCGAAGATTAATATGGTCAAATGTTAAGGTAGCCGGTTGTCGCCAGTTATGGCTGATGCTTTCGATGCTGACTTGATAATGCCCTTGTTTGTTGAGCCATCGACTTAACTGTTTGGCTCCCCAGTGCGTCTGGACAGCAAAATAGATAACTATGATTGCCAAAACCAGCAATAATAGAAGAGCAACAAAAGATTTCCCTAACCACCTCATTATCTCACCTCAAATTAGCCTACTAATAGAGGCTCTTTTATGCCGTAAAACTGATAGGCACTCAATAGATGATTCAGATAAAAACATCATTGAGTGCATTCAAATCTATAGATTATTTTTCTTGGGGGAAAATCAGATTAAGTAGAATAGCGGTTAGACCACCAGCAGCAATACCTGAAGAGAGTAAGTTTTTCACCCAGTCAGGCGCAAACTGTAAAATCAGTGGTTGCTGGGAGACGCCCAACCCCACTGCCAGAGACAGTGCAATAATCATGATTGCACGGCGGTTCAGGGGTTCACGGGAAACTATTCTGACACCAGATGCGGCGATGGTGCCAAACATCACAATCGTCGCCCCTCCCAGAACGGGTTCAGGAATGTGCTGTACGAAACCAGCCACAGCAGGAAAAAGCCCCAATAAAATCAGCATGGTTGCAATAATGTAACCAACATAGCGACTGGCGACACCAGTTAATTGAATCACGCCGTTGTTCTGACCAAAACAGGAATTCGGAAATGTATTGAACACGGCTGAAACCATAGAGTTGAGACCGTTTGCCAGCACACCGCCCTTAATACGTTTCATATATAGTGGGCCGCTGACAGGTTGCTCGGAAACATCTGAGGTTGCTGTAATATCACCAATCGTTTCCAAAGATGTCACCATAAAAATCAGAATGAGTGGGATCAGCAGATGCCAGTCAAAAGACAGGCCATAATAGAGAGGGGAAGGAACTGTGATGATTGGTGCATTTTCTTTTGGTACTGAAATGGGCAACATATCCATGTACCAAGCCACCAGATAACCCACCGCCATGGCAATGACCAGAGAAGCAACGCGTAAGTAAGGATTATTTTGGCGATTCAGTAAGACGATAACAGCAAAAACAACTCCCGCTAGCAGCAAATTTTCAGGGGCGCCAAATGTGCCGTTTTGAATCGCAGAATAACCGCCACCAATGGAAGTTAACCCGACTTGAATTAGCGACAAGCCAATAATCATTACCACGATACCGGATACCAGAGGTGTAATGACTCGTCTTGCCAAATGCAATACTCGTGAGAGCAGCACTTCCGTCATAGAGGCGAGCATCAGCGTACCGAACAGAGCTGCCATCATAGTTGGAATATTTGCGCCTCCGTTTTTCAACGCCAGCCCACCCATAATAAGTGGAGCAACGAAATTAAAACTGGTGCCCTGAATTGAAAGCAAACCTGAGCCGATGGGTCCCCAAGAGCGAATTTGAATAAGTGATGCTAAGCCTGAGGCAAACAAAGACATACTGATAATACGTTGAGTATCCTGTTCCGGAAGCCCTAAAGCCTGACAAATCAAAATCGCCGGAGTAATAACAGCCACAAACATTGCCAATAAATGTTGGCACGCAGCAAATAGAGCATGTGGGAGAGGAGGTTTATCTTCCAGACGATAGATAAGTTCATTGTCTGATTTATTGGGAACTTCCGATGAATTGGATTCATGGGATAACTTGACCATATTGCGAAATTCCGGATGGACAAAAAGATGCATTTTAATGATCTGCACCATTAAAGCAATCGTTTGCGCAGGGTTTTAATAACAAAATACGACTTAATTTCGTCACACTTTTAAATGTTTTAACTTGTATTTATTAAGAAATTTATTTCTAATCCAACCCTTACCTGCTCTTGGCGTTTTTATAGGATGATTATAACGTCACATTAATTTAACATGATATTAACAAATGGATGGGGTACATAAATGTATCATCTGGATATTTATGGCACGCTCGTTGCTGCCACACTTGTTTTGCTACTAGGAAGAAAACTCGTACAATCAGTCTCATTTCTTGAAAAATATACGATCCCTGAGCCGGTCGCAGGTGGGTTATTGATCGCTTTAATTTTACTGGCGGTTAAACAATCCACGGGTTGGGAAGTAAGTTTTGATTTATCCCTCCAAGAGCCCCTGATGTTGACGTTCTTTGCCACAATCGGCTTGAACGCTAACCTTACCAGCCTGAAAGCGGGCGGAAAATTTCTGGTCATTTTTATCTTCGTGGTTGTTGGTCTGTTATTGGTACAAAACACCGTGGGCATTGTATTGGCGAAAATGCTAGGCCTTGATCCATTAGTGGGATTGTTGGCAGGCTCCATTACACTTTCTGGTGGACATGGAACGGGAGCCGCTTGGGGTAAAGTATTCACAGAGCGCTATGGTTTTGAAAATGCCACAGAAGTAGCAATGGCATGTGCAACATTCGGCCTGGTTTTGGGCGGTTTGATTGGTGGTCCGGTTGCCCGTTTTTTGGTGAGAAATACCAAAACACCCGGGTTGAAAGCTGAAGATACTGAGATCCCGACTGCATTTGAGAAACCTTATACTGGACGGCTTATCACGCCATTAGTGATGGTGGAAACCATTGCCATGATTTCCATTTGCTTGTTGGCGGGAAGTTTTATTGAGAAGCAGCTGGAAGGTACGGCCTTTGAATTACCAACATTCGTATGTGTACTGTTTGTTGGTGTCATTCTCAGTAATGGCCTGTCTTTTCTTGGTTTTTATCGGGTATTTGACCGAGCGGTTTCGGTCTTGGGTAACGTCAGTTTATCGCTGTTTTTGGCAATGGCATTGATGAGCCTGAAACTGTGGCAGTTGGCTTCCCTTGCGCTGCCAATGCTGATCATTCTTGCCGTACAGGCAGTCGTTATGGCTTTGTATGCTATTTTCGTCACTTATCGAATAATGGGCAAGAATTTCGATGCGGCAGTATTGTCAGCAGGTCACTGTGGTTTTGGCTTAGGCGCAACCCCAACAGCCATCGCAAATATGCAGGCGATTACTGACCGTTTTGGGCCATCCCATGTGGCATTCTTACTCGTGCCAATGGTGGGAGCGTTCTTTCTTGATATCGTTAACGCTGCCGTCATCAAATTATATCTGTTGTTACCAGTGTTCCCATCTGTAGCAGGTTAGATTAATTCACTTTTGGCTTGCCTGATATCTTGGCTAAATATGCCGCTGAAATACTCAGCGGCATTTTTTTGTGTTTTGCTGCTTGTTTGTTCCCTATTGGAACTTAAGCATGACTATATTGAGAACGATCCGGCAACCAGCGTTCAATCAGCGCTTTGGCATGTTCAGGATAGTGCTGGTGGATATAGCGGGCTATCCGCTGAACTTCAGGCAGCATACTTTGATCCCGTAATAAATCTGCGATCCTGAATTCTGCATTACCCGTTTGGCGTGTCCCAAGTAATTCACCCGGCCCACGGATCTCCAAATCTTTCTGGGCAATCACAAAACCATCGTTACTGTCCCGTAAAACTTGCAGGCGAATTCTGGCTGTATTGGTCAGAGGGGTTTTATAGAGCAGGACACAATGTGAAGCAATGGCTCCACGCCCGACACGTCCACGAAGCTGGTGCAGCTGGGCCAATCCCAGTCGCTCGGGGTTGTCGATAATCATCAGGCTGGCATTGGGCACATCAACTCCCACTTCGATTACCGTAGTCGCAACCAACAACTGTAGCTCACCCTGCTTGAAAGCCGCCATGACGGCCTGTTTTTCTGCCGGCTTCATCCGCCCATGCACTAAGCCAATCTTCAATTCAGGCAATGCCTGTGCCAATTCTTCACTGGTTGCCTGTGCTGCTTGCGCTTCCAGTACCTCAGAATCTTCGATCAGAGTACATACCCAATAAGCCTGACGGCCTTCATCCAGACAGGCGCTTTTGATTCGTTGGATGATGTCATTGCGGCGGGTATCTGGGATAGCAACGGTTGTTACTGGCGTTCGGCCAGGTGGTAGTTCATCAATGACAGACGTGTCCAGATCAGCATAGGCGGTCATTGCCAATGTGCGTGGAATAGGCGTTGCTGTCATGATCAATTGATGGGGATGGAAGCCTTGTTCGCGCCCCTTTTCCCATAATGCGAGACGTTGATGCACACCGAATCGATGTTGTTCATCAATGATAACCAGTGCCAGTCCCGCAAATTTTACCTGTTCCTGAAACATGGCATGAGTACCGACAACCATATTCACTTGGCCGCTTGCTATCGCCTCTTGTTGTATCTGACGCGCTTTACCTTTCTGTTTGCCTGCCAACCAGCCGACCTGAATGCCGAGCGGTTCAAGCCATTGACGGAAAGTATTGGCATGTTGTTCCGCCAGCAGTTCAGTTGGTGCCATTAATGCCACCTGCTTGCCGTGAACAATAGCGCGAACGGCTGCCAGCGCTGCCACCAATGTTTTCCCCGAACCAACATCCCCTTGTATCAGGCGCATCATGGGGACATTTTTTTCTAAATCATGTTCTATTTCTGCAACGACACGGGCTTGTGCACCTGTTGGTGAGAATGGCAATTGGCTCAGAAGTTGCTGTTTCAGTGAATTATCTGCCGTGAGGGGCTGTGCGTGAAAGCGCTGGGCTCCGGCTCTGACCGCTAACATACTTAAATGATGTGCCAGCATTTCTTCCAGAATCAACCTTTGCTGGGCTGGATGCCTGCCATTCTCCAAATCGATCAGGGAAATATCCGGCGGTGGACGATGCAATGTATGCAGCGCATTGGGCAGGCTGATGATCTTGCGGCTTAACTCTTCCGGCAGTAATTCATTAATGGCACAGGTATCCAATATTTCCAGTGCTTGCTCGATTAACTTTCGCAGCGTTGTTTGGCGCACTCCCTCGGTTGTAGGATAGATAGGCGTTAAGGTTTCTTGCAGTTGAACACTGTTGGCGTATTGCTGGACTTTATATTCAGGATGAATGATCTCTGGCCCCTGAGTGCCGCGACGGATTTCCCCATAGGCAATAACGTGCTTTCCTTCGGCCAGATTATTTTTCATGGCGGCAGTAAAATTGAAGAAACGCAGGGTCAATATGCCAGTGTCATCACTGATTTGGCAGGTCATAATACGCCGACGCCCAAAAGCCACATTCGTGCGTAACACCTTACCTGTTACTGTGGCGTAAATGCCGGGCAGTAATTCATTGATGGTATACAGGCGGGTTTGATCTTCATAGCGGAGAGGCAAATGCAAAAGTAAATCCTGTAGATTGACCAACCCTAATTTGGCGAGTTTAGTAACCTGATTGGTTCCAACACCACGCAGAGTGGTTAAGGGGATGGCATCAAGTAGTTGGCCTTTCATGTGATTTCTCCGTCAGTGTGATTTATTTCCTTGTTGATGGTACAGTTGTTGCTTGCATAGCTGACTACCATGACTCACTTGCGATGATTTGCCCTTGTGCATCTATCGAAGGTCGTTCCAAGCCTTTGCGACGAGAAACGGCGGCCAACACGGGATATCCCCCTTCGAAAAGCAGTTTTTGCTGCTCCTCTTGCGGCAGAGTGCTTTTTTCCCGTTGGTACATGCCCGCCAATTGGCGCTGTCGTTGTGCTTCATACAGGATCAAGGCGGATGCGACAGAAACATTCAATGATTGCACCATACCTGCCATCGGAATGATGATGTCATGATCTGCTAAAGCGATAGCTTGTTTTGAGATACCTTTTTTTTCCTGCCCCATAATGATGCATGTAGGTTTAGTGTAATCAATCTGACGGAAGTCGACGGCCTTATCAGAAAGATGAGTTGCCAGTATTTGCATACCATCAGATTTGAATTGCTGAATAGCTTGTTCAATTGTGGAATGCGTTTCCACCTGAACCCAGCTGTTACTGCCTGCGGCAGAAGAGAGCTGAGTTCTTAATTGCTCGGTAGGCCAGATAGCATGGATTTGGTGGATACCAACGGCATCCGCAGTACGAATAACAGCGGATACGTTATGGGGTTTGTGAACTTCTTCTAAGCAAATCGTCAGATCAGGTTGACGCATTGCCATCATCTGGCAGATACGCGCATAACGTTTAGGGTTCATAACCTTTAGTTTCGGTTACGGCTGACTCGCACCACGTCAGGCATTACACGTATCTTACGCATGATATTTGCCAGTTGGATACGGTCTTTGGTCGTCAGCCTGATGAAAGCACAATAAACGCGGCCATCTTTTTCTTCCGTATTCATGCTTTGAATGCTGGAGTTCGCGTCATTAATGGCAGCAGTCAGATTTGCCAGCGCTCCCTGATGGTTAAACATATCGACTTTGATCTCAGCAATAAAATCGCTATTGATATCTTTATCCCACTCAACAGGCATGAATTTTTCCGGTTCTTTCTGATATCCACGGATATTGCGACAGGACTCGTGGTGGATCACCAAACCTTTTCCCGGGCTGATATGGGAAATAATCGGGTCACCTGGAATTGGGCGACAGCACTTGGCAAAGGTAATCAGAATGCCATCAGCACCCTTAATGGGCAGTTTACGGGCCGTACTACCGTTGTTGTTTGGCGCTTTTTCTGCTGAACCCAGTAATAAATTGCGGGCAACAACTACACTCATGGCATTGCCCAATCCGATTTCCGCCAACAAATCATCCAAAGTGGCAAGTTTCATTCTTGCCAGCTCTTTGTTGATATTGATTTGCGGTATATCGGTTATTTTCGTGCCGTTACCCAGTGCATGATTGAGCAGGCGACGCCCCAAACCAATGGAATCATCCCGTTTTAGATTTTTCAGTAACTGGCGAATTTTGGCTCTTGCCTTAGAACTAACGACAAAGTTCAGCCATGCCGCGTTAGGGCGAGCGCCAGGCGCAGTGATAATTTCGACAGTTTGCCCACTGCTGAGAGTTTGCGAGAGAGGATAGGGCAGACGATCAACGCGTGAGCCAACACAGGCGTGGCCGATATCCGTATGGACGGCATAGGCAAAATCGACAGGAGTTGCCCCAGCCGGTAACTCAACAATTCGTCCTTCAGGAGTAAAAACGTAAATCTCATCCGGGAACAAATCAGATTTAACGCTTTCAATAAATTCAAAAGAGCTGCCGGCACTTTGCTGGAGCTCCAGCAAGCTCTGCATCCAGCGTTGAGCACGAACCTGTGCTGTCGTACCGGATTCCCCTTGTTCTTTATAGGCCCAGTGTGCGGCAACACCCATTTCTGCCATTTGATCCATATCTTCGGTACGGATCTGAACTTCAACGGGCACTCCATGCGGGCCTATAAGGGAAGTGTGCAGGGATTGATAACCGTTGGCTTTGGGAATGGCAATATAATCTTTCACTCTACCGGGGCGTGGCTTGTACAAACTGTGCATTTGCCCCAGTACGCGGTAGCAGGTATCAAGATTATTGACGATGACACGAAAGGCATAAATATCCATGATGGAATGGAAACGCTGCTCTTTCAGGCGCATCTTACGATAGATAGAGTAGAGATGTTTTTCGCGGCCACTGACGGTACATTCAATGCCAGCATCTGTTAATCTGCCTTCAATCTCTGACAGAATTTTTTGGATCATTTCTTTGCGATTACCACGGGCGGCTTTCACAACTTCTTTAATCACGCGGTAACGATTTGGATACAGGGCTTCAAACCCAAGCTCCTCTAGCTCCGTTTTTAGGTGATGAATACCCAAACGGTGGGCCAGCGGACTATAAATTTCCAGCGTTTCTCTGGCAATGCGCCGCCGTTTATCGGGACGCAGGGAGCCAAGAGTTCGCATATTATGTGTACGGTCTGCCAGTTTGATCAAAATGACGCGAATATCCTGCACCATAGCCATGATCATTTTGCGGAAGTTTTCAGCCTGTGCTTCCTTTTTGTCGCGGAAGTTCAGCTTATCCAGTTTGGATACACCTTCCACTAACCCAGCAACGGTCGTGCCAAATAACTGTTCTATATCCTGAAATGTCGCAGGAGTATCTTCAATGACATCGTGCAGAAGTGCCGCCATAAGCGTTTCATGGTCAAGGCGCATTTCGGCCAGAATACAGGAAACGGCGACGGGATGAGTAATGTATGGTTCACCGCTGGAGCGGGTTTGCCCTTCGTGGGCATCCCGCGCAACCACATAGGCCTGTTTAAGTAGATCGATTTGATCTTCAGGCAAATATTTCAGAACCAGCTGATTCAGGCTTTCAAACAGGTACAAGGCAGACCTACCGTAAAATTAACGACGACCTTCAGCGATGGCAGAAACCGCTTTGATTTCTGCAGCTTCTTGTTCTTGCTGTTCCTGACGCTCACGAGTATCAAGAATCTTATTATTGATGAGGCCTTGCTCGATTTCACGCAGAGCGATAACAGTCATCTTATCGTTTTCTTCTGGAACGAGGGGATCTTTGCCACCTGATTGCAATTGGCGTGCTCGGCGAGCAGCGACCAACACCAGGTCAAAACGGTTACCAATTTTTTCTACTGCGTCTTGAACAGTTACGCGTGCCATATGTGTGCTACTCCACAGATAAATAAATGACTGGGCATAATACTGAAACTTGGTTCAGTCTGCCAATAATTTGCTGATTAAGGCATTATGCCGCTGAGTCTGACGATCTAATCGTAGACGCTCTGAACGAATAATAGATTGTAAATCGGCCAGTGCCGTATTGAAATCATCATTGATGATGACGTAATCATATTCGTTGTAATGTTCCATCTCCGCGACAGCCTGAGCCATTCGTTTGGCAATGACTTCTTTGCTGTCCTGACCACGCCCTTGCAAGCGGCGGAGCAACTCTTCCCTGGAGGGAGGAAGGATGAAAATGCTGCGAGCTGCCGGCATTTTCTGGCGGATTTGCTGTGTACCTTGCCAGTCAATATCAAGAAAAACATCAATGCCACTGGCAAGTGTATCTTCGATGACTTTTCGGGATGTACCGTAATAGTTACCAAAAACACAAGCATATTCCAAAAATTCATCATGGCTGATCATATTTTGAAATTCATCCACAGTGACGAAAAAATAATGTTCACCATGGTTTTCGCCTGGACGAGCTTGACGCGTTGTATGTGAAACAGAAACCTGAGTGTCATACAAAGGCTGAGTTTTTAATAAAGCCTGAATAAGGCTTGATTTGCCTGCTCCACTCGGCGCAGAAACAATATATAACGTTCCTTGGTTCATGATGATTACTTGACTGATTGGGTATAAATAGATGCAAGTGCGGGAATATAAAATCCCACGAATATAAAATCCCATATAGTATACACGGATACGTTGATCCATGTAGCGTTACAATACATGCCAATGGACAATTCAACAAAATTTTTTCTTAACAAACGGGTGTTACTGGAAAATTTTGCGAAACAATTTCAGGAAAAATAGTCGGTTGCAGAAATTGCATATTTATTTTTCGAAACGCTCCGCAAACTTAACGTTTCCATCTTGGTAAAAATTCTTCTGCTTTTTATTCTTTGCCCGTGTTTTAGGAACCTACGGAGCAGGGATGCCTAATTTTCTCATCAATTTTTTAATAACAGTATGGATACTGCTATTTGGTATGCCAATGGCATTTGCAAACACAATTAATTGTCCTGAATGCAATTGCCCTGAATGGCCACAAGAAAAATTTCAGCATGAAATTAATTATCTGACACAGCAGGTGGCTAAGTGGGATCGTCTTTATCATCAGCAGGGTATTAGTGAAATAGATGATGAAATCTATGATCAATTACTGGAAACCTTGGGACTTTGGAAAAGTTGCGTAAATCACGAATCAGACAGCGCTTTTATCTCTGTTAGCGCTGTTGCCGGTACATCTGTGATTTCTGCGTTACAGGAAGAGAAACAACGTCATCCTATCCAGCACACGGGATTGAATAAATTGAAAGTGGCGCAGGAAATTCATCAGTGGTTGCAGGGACGTACAGGGGTTTGGCTGCAACCTAAAATTGACGGTGTGGCGGTTACTTTGGTTTATGAAAAAGGTCAATTGGTGCGATTAATCAGCCGTGGTGATGGCATTGAAGGAATAGACTGGATGGATAAAAGTACATTTATTCCCAGTATTCCTAAGCGGATTGAAAATGCGCCTGAACGTTTGGTATTGCAAGGTGAGCTTTTCTGGCAATTGGAGCATCACCGACAGTCCATTTCGGGGAGTCAGGGAGTGCGCAGTAAAGTTGCAGGCTTAATGATTCGCAAAACTCCAGCACCGGAACTTGAACAAGTTGGCATTTTTATTTGGGGCTGGCCGGATGGGCCAAATGAAATGGCTGTGAAACTGGAGAGACTGGCTGTAATGGGGTTTCCCATCACACAACAATATAGTCACCCCATTGCCACTACAGAAGATGCCGAAAAAGGATGGAAAGATTATTTTGTTCAGCCCCTGCCTTTTGCTACGGATGGCGTTGTTTTACGGCAGGAGGTTGAACCGGCAGGCCGACAATGGAGAACTGGGTCAAACAGTTGGGCGATTGCATGGAAATATCCACTGCGGCAGCAAATTACAACCATAAAAGACGTTAATTTTACGATAGGCAGGACAGGGAAAATATCTGTTGTATTAGAGCTGGAGAAAGTAAAGGTAGATGATCGACAGGTGAGTCGAGTCAACATTGGTTCCATCAAGCGCTGGAAACAATGGGATGCTTATCCCGGAGATAAAATCACGGTGGCGTTGGCGGGACATGGTATACCCAAACTCGATAAGGTGATATGGCGTACTGCTGAACGCTCTGATATTCATCCACCCAGTGAGCGTGATTATCATTTCCTGAGTTGCTTGGCACTCGATCATGAAAATAAGGAAAATAATTATCGTTGCCAACAGCAGTTTGTTGCTCGCCTTACATGGCTCGGGGAAAAATTGAAAATGAAAGGAGTCGGGCAAGCAACGTGGTCAGCTTTGGTAAGCCACGGTCTGGTAGCAAATTTAACGGATTGGTTGTATTTGGATAAGAAACAGCTTGAGGTAGTGACCAATATTGGAACTAAACGTGCAGAGTTGATTTTCTCCCAATTTCAACAGGCAAAGTTACGTCCACTTTCACTATGGCGTGAAGCTATTGGTTTGCCCCACGCTAAGCTTCTTGCGGATGAAATGGGATGGCAGTGGGAAACGGTATTATCAGATAAAAAAGCTAAACACTCATTAACAGCAAAACAAAGAGAAAAAATCTTAGCCTTTTTACAGCATCCTGAAATTAAGGCAGTAATTCAGATTTTGTCCTTGCGGGATATTAATGGGGAGCAAGAGATCGAAGAGAAAAGGATGATGGAGAAGGAGATGACAGCGAAAGATATGGCAGAAAAGATATAGTGAAGAAAGAAATGGCTTCAATAGATATAGGTAAGGCTCAGTGAATCGAAGTATCAGTGAATCAAAGTATCAGTGGATGGAGCTATCAGTAAATAGGGGCAAAAAAGCAGCCCCAAATGTTCATGATAGTCTCAGTGGTCTGTGCCATCGTAGTTGAAGATGGGTAAACCAAGACGATAACGAATAGCTATCAATCGTGCAGCCAGACCTGCAACGAGTGTAATCAAGATCGAGATGTTTGAAGGTAATGGCGTATGCAGTAAGGCGATATAGAGCCAAGCGGCTGCAAAAGAGACACCTGCATAAATCTCTTTTTGGAATACCAAGGGAATAGTATTGCAAAACATATCGCGCAGTACGCCGCCAAAGACACCGGTGATTACGGCTGCAATGACTGCGATAATCATGCTGTAGTGCATTTCCATCGCGATTTGTACGCCAAGGATGGAAAAAACAATCAACCCAATTGCATCAAGAATGAGAAACAGGCGGCGCAGATGTTTCATCATGGGAGCAATCCAGATAGTCAATACAGCAGCACAGGCAACGGTCACGATATATTCTGGATTTTTTACCCAGCCGAGGGGATAGTGCCCCAAAATAATGTCACGGACGGTGCCACCACCGATGGCTGTCACGGAAGCAATAATGATAACGCCGAATACATCCATTTTTCGGCGACCTGCAGCTAAAGCGCCTGTCATGGCTTCAGCTGTAATACCAATGATATAGAGGACACTGAGTAGCATAAGTTTAATCAAATGGAATATAACGTAGAAGTAAGAGTACTGTTGAAATAATAACGTCTCGACTGAATTTTTTTAGTTAAATTTGAACAAAATTAGTTTTTATTATCCGAAACCTCGCAATATTAAGGTAGCCA
The DNA here is from genome assembly GCF_002127535.1 of Xenorhabdus vietnamensis. GTDB lineage: Bacteria > Pseudomonadota > Gammaproteobacteria > Enterobacterales > Enterobacteriaceae > Xenorhabdus > Xenorhabdus vietnamensis. The sequence continues at coordinate 59,371 of NZ_MUBJ01000014.1, read as the reverse complement.
AATGGTTTTTAAGGAACGCCAGATTACATTCGATAGCCGTAGCCATCAGATAACTAATATAAATGTTTGGACACCTGACAGCCAATGGTTGGTATACGATGTTCGTCCTCATGGCGCATCTTTTACAGGTTTAACGATAGAAAAAATTCATGTTGATCACGGGCAAAATGAAGTGATCTACCAGGCAAGGGAGGGAGCGCATGTCGGTGTTGTGACAGTGAGTCAGCAGGAACCGGTTCGTTATGCCTTTATTCATGGCCCCGAAAATCCAGACGCACAGTGGCAATATGATTTTCACCATCGCCGTGGTGTTATCGTCTCTGATAATCAGCCCAACGTGGCAATTAACATTGATGCAATGGATATCACTCCACCTTATACCGTAGGTGCTTTGCGGGGAGGAACACATATTCACGTTTTCAGTCCCGATGGTGACCGTCTAAGTTTTACTTACAATGACCATGTGATGCATGAGTTAGATCCTGCGTTAGATTTACGTAATGTTGCCGTGGCTGTTCCGTTACGAGCTGTGATACCAACAAAGAAACATCCGAGGGAATATGACGGTAGCTATTTTTCGGTTGTTGTCAGCCAGACAACGGTACGCCCACGTTCCGGAAGTGATGACATTAATCGGGCCTATGAAGAAGGGTGGATTGGACAGCGGGGATATCGCAAAGATAATGGTCAATGGCAGCGTTGGGCGCTGGCTTTTATTGGGGACACATGTGCTGGCAATGGCGAAAAAATACCGGAAATTTATCTCGTTGACTTACCTGAAAATGACGATGATTACGCCATTGCGGGCAATCAGCCTTTGGCTGGGACAGAAACAGCATTACCAGCACCGCCTGCGGGAGTGAAACAGAAACGCCTGACTTTTACGCATAATAGACGCTGGCCGGGCGTGGTGAATGTTCCACGCCATTGGCTAAGAACATCACCTGATGGCAGTAAAATCTGTTTTCTGATGAAAGACGAAGGAGGGATTATCCAGCTATGGTATATCTCACCAAATGGTGGTGAGCCAATGCAGGTAACTGACAGCAATAACAGCATACAATCTGCATTCAGCTGGGATAGTCGTGGTCGGTTTATTGCTTGTGTCTGTGACAATAGTGTTGTGCTCTGTGATAGCCAGACAGGGAAAATACAGCGTTTGACAGAGCGTACCGATGTTGCCCCTTCTACGGATGCTATAGTGATATCCCCTGATGATCGTTATGTTGCTTTTATGCGCGATATTGATGGTTACCGACAAATCTTTGTAGTTGAGACAGGAATTAACTGAAAGAGCTATGGCAGAAACGGGCATCAAGGTTTGATGACGATGCCCGAAAAGATTTTGATAATAGGGCGCTGATATAGTTTATACGTTTTTATCCCCCCATAGGGATGATTATAAGAATGGCTGGTGCTTATAGTGAAGTGAAGATGAATGAAATTGTGCATCATGGTCTACATTTTCTGCTGTAGATTGTATGACAATTGGATCTTTATTTAGCTGCTCTATGCGATATTTAGGAGATTGCTCTGAGCTATTTTGATCGGAACGGGAATAATCGTAAGGAAGCAGAAGTGTGTCCAAGAAAGTAGAAAGAGGGAGGTCGACTGCAAGTAAAGGTTTCATAAACCACCCCGTTTTGTCATCTTTCAGCATACCAATATTGGCTTTTGCTCCAGAATAATAGCCTTGATAGGGGCCGCTGTGTGTCATGATGCTGGAGCAGCCTGTAACAAGTAACCAGCCTATTGTGGTACATAGTAATAGAAACACTTTACAATTTTTCATCGTTTCCATGATCTCAATGAGTTAAGTTGCAATGTCCAGATACTTTATTCACTATTTAACACTACTTTTCCAAAGCAGGACGGGTATAACGCTTTAAAATTGTTTACCCTTAATATTGTTTACTATAGTCAGGTAATATTCAGTTTGCTATAGCACTTATCGTTAAATTTAATAATTTTTTGTGATGTGAATTTAAATCCCTTTTTAAATGTTCTTATTACGAAGGGAGAGTATGTAGAGAGAAAAAACATATAAAAAATAAAAATCTATCCTGAATAAAACCCGTTATATAAAAATGTGTAAAGCATGTGATATGTGGTTTAAGACACATAACTGACTGTTAATTCATGCCAATATTTAATTGATGGTACTACCGATGGTACTGCCATCGTTTTAGGGTTCATGAGGGAAAATGACTCATTTTCCGGATGGCTAACCTTTGATAAAGGAAGCGGGTCATGAGTGATATTGCACTGACAATGAGCTTGCTGGCACTGTCTGCCGCATTAGGGTTGTGGATAGGCAATTGGCGTATACAGGGTATTGGTCTTGGGATTGGCGGTGTTTTGTTTGGCGGGATTATTGTTGGTCATTTTGCCCAGATGTATTCTCTATCTCTCAGTGATGACATGCTGCATTTTATTCAGGAATTCGGCTTAATTCTGTTTGTTTATACTATTGGCATCCAAGTTGGGCCGGGATTTTTTTCTTCTTTGCGGGTTTCTGGCCTTAAATTAAATGGTTTTGCTGTCCTGATTGTCATTATTGGTGGTTTAGTTGCTGCCCTTATTCATAAATTATTTGATGTTCCTTTACCCATTATTTTAGGTATTTTTTCTGGTGCAGTGACAAATACACCATCGTTAGGCGCTGGACAGCAGATTCTGACAGATTTGGGCTCTGAATCTTCACTTGTCAGTCAAATGGGCATGGGATATGCAATGGCCTACCCCATGGGAATTTGCGGTATTTTGCTGGTCATGTGGCTGATACGCCTTTTTTTCAGAGTGAGCATTGAACAGGAGGCCAAATCGTTTGATAACCAAAACAATCAAAGCCGAGAAATACTCCAGACCATGAATATCGCTGTTCGTAATCCAAACTTGCATGGATTAATGATGCGGGATATTCCCTTGCTCAGTAGTGATGAATTGGTATGTTCCCGCCTGAAACGGGAAGGCTTATTGATGGTTCCCCAGCCAACAACAGTGATTCAGAATGGTGATCTTCTTTATCTGGTCGGGCAGCGGGAAGCGCTGAATCAGGTTAGGTTAGTTATTGGGGAAGAGGTTGATGCCTCGCTGTCTACTTCCAGCGGGATTCTTCAGTCGATCAGGGTTGTGGTGACGAACGATGAGGTACTGAGCCAGAGGCTTGGGGCACTCAATTTAAAACAGAAATATGACGTTGTCGTCACACGTCTCAACCGTGCAGGAATTGAATTGGTTGCCAACAATAATGTGAGTTTGCAGTTTGGCGATATCTTGAATATTGTCGGTCGACCTGAAGCCGTAGAGGCTGTCACAAAGCTTTTGGGAAATTCACAGCAAAAACTTCAGCAAGTTCAGATGTTGCCTGTTTTCATTGGGATAGGGTTAGGAGTTTTATTGGGTTCGATCCCTCTATTTATTCCTGGTTTTCCGGCTGCGTTACGCTTGGGATTGGCTGGGGGGCCTCTAGTTATTGCGTTAATTTTGGGACGGATTGGCACTATCGGCAAACTTTATTGGTTTATGCCTCCCAGTGCGAATCTTGCATTACGTGAACTGGGGATTGTTATGTTTCTTGCTGTTGTTGGGCTGAAATCTGGTGGCAATTTCATTAATACGCTGGTGCATGGGGAAGGACTGGCATGGATTGGTTATGGGGCATTGATAACGATAGTTCCCTTGCTGATTGTGAGCCTGCTGGCACGCTTTGTTGTAAAAATGAATTATCTCAGCTTATGTGGAGTTTTGGCGGGTGCCATGACAGATCCTCCCGCCCTGGCTTTTGCTAATGCGATTCATAGCTCCAGTGGGGCAGCGGCGTTGTCATATGCAACAGTTTATCCATTGGCGATGTTTTTGAGGATTATGTCTCCCCAAATTTTGGCTGTTATTTTCTGGGCTTTATGACTTAGATCAATGCGAACTACTTAAGTATAACTCTCTGATTCATTAAATGTGCTTTAGATCACAGAATACTGTGCAATTGCCTTGATTTGACCTTAATTTGAGATAGTAGAGGCAATTTAAAGTCAAAAACTCCTGCTTATTCAATCCATTATAATGTGACTTTTCTGGTTAAATATACGCAGTTCAGGGAAGGTGTAAAAACAAGGATTGTTTTCCTTTCCTATTGTGTGTGTGAAGAATTCTTTTTGGATTCTAATAACTACTGTCCTGTTCTCAGGTAAAAGTCCTCGTTATCATCTTGCTCCCTCCCCCCTAAATGAGGGAGCTTTTTTTTATTTTATTGGTGACAATTTTATTGAAAATCGTCTTAATTGAGGTGGTCTTTCAGGGCTGTTTACGCTGTGGATCAGCGCCCTTCTTCTCTATGCGCTATCTCAATCTCTTCAGATAAAATACGAATGCCTTCTTCGATCTTTTCAATGTCAGGGACATAGTTCATTCGCATACATTGATGGGCATGAGGCCAATTATGTTCCAGGCCTGGGAAGAAGAAATGCCCTGGCACCATCAGCACGTTCCGTTTTTTCAACCGCTGATAAAGCACTTCTGTCGTGATTGGTAAGTTCTTGAACCAGAGCCAGAGGAATATGGCACCTTCCGGTTTATGGATAAGACAGCGATCTTCTGATATGTGGCGACGAATGATTTCAATCACATTATCGACCCGCTGTTTATAAAATGGTTGAATGACGTTTTGTGACAGGCGAAACAGGTCGTTGCGTCTGATCATTTCCAGAGCGATAGCTGGCCCAACTCCGCCGGGGGACAGGCTGATGATGCCATTCATGTTACTGACAGCACTAATGATTTTTTCATTAGCGATGATGATCCCGCAGCGGGAACCCGGCAGACCCAGTTTGGACAGACTCATACACAGAATAATATTGGGATTCCACAGCGGGGTCGCTTCGCTAAAGACAATGCCGGGAAATGGCACACCGTAGGCATTGTCGATCAATAAGGGGATTTGATGTTGTTGAGCCAGACCATCCAAGCGCAGTAATTCTTCGTCGGTAATAACGTTGCCTGTTGGATTGGTAGGGCGAGAGACGCAAATCAGGTTGATATCTTCGGTAATATTCAGGTGATCGAAATCGACGCGATATTTGAATTGGCCGTTGGGCAGTAATTCAATATTCGGTTTATTGGCAACAAATAACCCTTCATCTAAACCTGAATCCGAATAACCAATATATTCCGGAGCCAGGGGAAACAGAACACGTTTCATAGAGCCGTCTTCGGCACGACCAGCCAGTAAGTTAAATAGGTAGAAAAAGGCACTTTGGCTACCATTGGTCAGGGCGATGTTTTGTGGGTGGATTTCCCAGCCGAGCTTTTCCTGTAACTCATGGGCCAATGCCGCTATCAAGGTGTTTTTCCCTTGTGGCCCATCATAGTTGCATAGGGTTTCACTTAATTGACCGTCTAACGCCATGTCAGTCAATATCTGCTGGAAATATTCATCCATCTCTGGGATATGTGCGGGATTGCCACCACCTAACATAATCGCGCCAGGCGTTCTCAGACCTTGGTTGAGATCAGTCATCAGGCGGGTAATTCCTGAATCTTGTGTAAATTTGTTTCCGAATTGCGAAAATTTCATAGTGGCGTTTGCGTCTGTTTTTGTATGAGAAAAAGACACCATACCCCGCTCATTAATGGGGTGCAATGGGGTAAAAGAGGTATTCTGCGTTTTTTAGATACAGGCAATTTATTTTCGGCATAAACAATTTACTAGGTGATCGTTTACCAAACCTGCTGCTTGCATAAAAGCATAGCAAGTGGTGCTGCCAATAAATTTAAACCCGCGTTTTTTCAGCGCCTTTGAAAGTGCATCAGAATTTTCTGTTTTGACAGGAACTTCTGACAAGTTTTGCCAATGGTTAATCTGTGGGGAATCATTAATGAAAGACCAGATAAAAGAGCTGAAATCTTCACCTTGTTCAGCCATTTTCAGGTAAGCGCGGGCGTTGTGAATAATTGCATTGATTTTGGCTTGATGACGCACGATGGTAGGTTCTTTTAGCAGTCGCTCAACGTCCATTTCATCCATTTTGGCGATTTTGACAGGATCAAATTGATGGAAGCACTTTCTATAGCCTTCCCGTTTTTTCAGAATCGTTAACCATGATAAACCCGCTTGTTGCCCTTCCAGACAAATCAGCTCGAAAAGTTGTAGGCTATCTCTCAATGGGGTTCCCCATTCGTTGTCGTGATAGGCCAGATAATCAGGATCGGATGTTACCCAACCGCAGCGAGTTATTTCCTTGATCATAAATCAAATTTCACCTTAGACAGTGGTTAATAAACATACCAATAATAACTGTATAAACATACAAGTAAAGGGAGTCGAATAAGATTTTTTTATACTGCGGCAAAATTGAGAGGTGATCAGTGCTGTATATCTTACATTCAAAGGGTATACTGACCGCTTTCTTTTAAATTCATATGTATCGCGTGCGGATTCAACATGCAAAAGTTTGATACCAAAACCTTTCAGGGAATCATCCTGACACTACAGGACTATTGGGCGCGTCAAGGCTGCACCATTGTCCAACCACTGGATATGGAAGTCGGCGCAGGAACCTCTCATCCTATAACCTGTCTGCGTGCCTTGGGGCCAGAGCCTATTGCAGCAGCTTATGTGCAACCTTCCCGTCGCCCGACTGACGGTCGTTACGGCGAAAACCCAAACCGCCTCCAGCATTACTATCAATTTCAGGTGATCATCAAACCATCTCCAGATAACATTCAGGAACTTTATCTTGGTTCCTTGAAAGCGTTAGGGCTTGATCCGACTGTTCACGATATCCGCTTTGTTGAAGATAACTGGGAAAACCCAACCTTGGGCGCCTGGGGACTGGGTTGGGAAGTCTGGCTGAATGGTATGGAAGTGACTCAGTTCACTTACTTCCAGCAAGTCGGTGGCCTTGAATGTAAACCAGTGACTGGCGAGATCACTTACGGTCTGGAACGTCTGGCCATGTATATTCAAGGTGTGGACAGCATTTACGATCTGGTATGGAGTGATGGCCCGTTGGGTAAAACCACCTATGGTGACATTTACCATCAGAATGAAGTTGAGCAATCGACTTATAACTTTGAGCACGCCGATGTTGATTTCCTGTTTACCTGCTTCGAGCAATACGAAAAAGAAGCACAGGAACTACTGGCGCTGGAAACTCCGCTGCCATTGCCAGCCTATGAGCGTATTTTAAAAGCAGGTCATACCTTCAATTTGCTGGATGCTCGCAAAGCCATTTCTGTGACTGAACGTCAGCGCTATATCCTGCGCATTCGCACCCTGACCAAATCGGTTGCTGAAGCTTATTATGCCTCCCGAGAGGCGCTCGGCTTCCCTATGTGTAATAAGACAATGTCTAACAAGACCGTGTGTAACAAGAACTGAGAGGCCGTCATGACTCAACAGACTTTCCTTGTGGAAATCGGCACAGAAGAGCTGCCACCAAAGGCGCTGCGTTCACTGGCTGAATCCTTTGCGGCCAATTTTGAAACAGAACTGAACAACGCCAATCTGGGTCATGGTGAGGTTAGCTGGTTTGCTGCTCCTCGCCGTTTGGCGCTGAAAATAGTAAATCTGGCGGCAGCACAGGCTGATTGTGAAGTTGAAAAACGTGGCCCTGCGATTGCTCAGGCGTTCGACGCAGAGGGTAAACCAACCAAAGCTGCCGAAGGTTGGGCGCGTGGTTGTGGTATCACCGTTGATCAGGCTGAACGCATGGTAACGGACAAAGGGGAATGGCTGCTCTACCGTGCTCAGGTCAAAGGTCGTGAAGCGAAAGAATTGCTGGCGGGTATGGTGGGCAGTTCTCTGAGTAAATTGCCAATCCCTAAACTGATGCGTTGGGGTGATAAAGAAACCCAATTTGTTCGTCCGGTACATACGGTCACGATGCTGCTGGGCAGCGAAGTGATTAACGGCGAAATTCTGGGGATTAAATCAGATCGCATTATTCGTGGTCACCGCTTTATGGGTGAGGCGGAATTTACCATTGAGAACGCAGAACAGTATCCGGCGATTTTGCACGAGCGTGGTCGCGTTATCGCAGATTACGAAGTACGTAAAGCGATGATCAAGCGTGACGCTGAACAGGCTGCCATGCAGCTGGGTGGTGTAGCTGATTTGAGTGACAGCCTATTGGAAGAAGTGACTTCTCTGGTGGAATGGCCGGTTGTACTGACTGCGAAATTCGAAGAAAAATTCTTGGAAGTTCCTGCTGAAGCATTGGTTTACACCATGAAAGGCGACCAGAAATATTTTCCGGTTTACGACAAAGCCGGCAAATTGATGGCAAACTTTATTTTTGTCACCAATATTGAATCTTCTGACCCTCAGCAAATCATTTCCGGTAACGAAAAAGTTGTTCGCCCGCGTCTGGCGGATGCAGAATTCTTCTTCAAAACTGACCGTAAACAGCGTCTGGAAGACAACCTGCCTCGTTTGGAAACCGTACTGTTCCAGAAACAGTTGGGAACACTGCGTGACAAAACGGATCGCATTCAGGCTCTGGCTGGCTGGATTGCGGAAAAAATTGGTGCAGATGTAAATCATGCGACTCGTGCCGGTTTATTGTCCAAATGTGACCTGATGACCAACATGGTATTTGAGTTCACCGATACGCAGGGCGTGATGGGGATGCACTATGCCCGTCATGATGGCGAAGCTGAGGATGTGGCACTGGCACTGAACGAGCAGTATCAGCCCCGTTTCTCTGGTGATGAATTGCCATCAACGGGAGTTTCCTGTGCCGTAGCCATTGCCGATAAAATGGATACTTTGGCGGGGATCTTCGGTATCGGTCAGCATCCGAAAGGGGATAAAGACCCGTTTGCGTTGCGTCGTGCGGCACTGGGTGTTCTGCGCATTATCGTGGAGAAAAAACTGCCCCTCGACCTCCAGACTTTGGCAGAAGAAGCTGTGCGTTTGTATGGTGACAAGCTGACCAATGAAAAAGTTGTGGATGATGTGGTTGAGTTTATGCTTGGTCGTTTCCGCACTTGGTATCAGGAACTGGGTTACAGTGTCGATACCATTCAGGCAGTACTGGCGCGTCGTCCGACCCAACCCGCAGACTTTGATGCCCGCATGAAAGCCGTGACGCATTTCCGCACTCTGGATGAAGCGGTTTCTCTGGCAGCGGCCAATAAGCGGGTTTCCAACATTCTGGCGAAATCAGAAGAACAGTTGAATGACACTGTTCTGGCTTCTGCATTGAAAGCGGCAGAAGAGATCCAACTGGCGACCCACCTTGTCGTGCTGAAAGAAAAACTGGCTCCTCTGTTTGCCGAAGGCAACTATCAGGATGCATTGGTTGAATTGGCTTCCCTGCGTGAAGTAGTGGATGCGTTCTTCGACAATGTGATGGTCATGGATGAAGACAGGCAAGTCAGGATCAATCGTTTGACATTGTTAAGTGAACTGCGTGAGCTATTCTTGCGTGTCGCGGATATTTCACTGCTCCAGTAATTTCTGATTTATTGGTTTAGTATAAGCTGGTTTAAGTTTGCAAAGCCTTACCTTTTCGGGTGAGGCTTTTTATTGTCTGTAATATTATTGTCTGTAATATTTTTATAGCCTGTAATATATGCAATGACGCCATTTTGGATGGTTTATCGTCAAATAATCACTTATCTTTAAAAAGGTATTGACGGTTTGTGGCTCTGGCAGTAAGATGCGCTTCGTTTTCGGCGAGTAGCGCAGCTTGGTAGCGCAACTGGTTTGGGACCAGTGGGTCGGAGGTTCGAATCCTCTCTCGCCGACCAGCATTCTGAAACCCCGCTCACTAGAGCGGGGTTTTTTCTTATATCCAAAATAAAGATCCTTCAAATTTTTTCTGCATATCACGCCTTTCCTGCATATCAATCAGCTTCGTAACACCATATCGTAACACCATATCGTAACACCATATCGTAACACCATATCGTAACACCATATCGTAACACCATATCGTAACACCATAAATTCTGTGTTAATAAACCAAATTAATAGTAAAAACCGTTAATTTAACAAACAACATGATGAATTTCGCTCTAACAGTTTATATTTTGATCATTTCTCTTGAGTGAATCATCTTCGTATCCTATATATTCCCGCCTTTTCGATAAGCTGAATTGCTCATCATTTACGTAATTGGTCACAAATTCAAAATTATAATCACCAGCGATTAATTCTTTTTATTGGGTTAATTTCCAGTGTATTTGTCTGTTTTTTGTGCATCTCGTCATGTTTTTTAACCATCTTTGTTAATAATTTTTTTCTTTTATGTTTTTCTTATGTTTCGGTTGTTATGTGTGATTATGTTGACGTCCGGCATAACAATTGATTAATTGATAAACGAAAAATAATAAACAAGCTGGGACAGTGGCATTTAGGAAGAAACCCCTGGGCTGGCTAAGATACAAATAAACATCACAAACGGGGTTAACGTAATGACAATCTCCAAGAAAAAACTGTCCGGTTTGTTAAAACTGGGTGTCGGTCTTGTTGCATTGGCTGTAACAGCCGGTATTCAGGCAAAAACACTGGTTTACTGCTCTGAAGGTTCTCCTGAAGGCTTTAACCCACAGCTATTCACCTCTGGCACAACTTATGATGTAACTTCCAGACAAATTTACAACCGTTTGGTGGATTTTAAAGCAGGTTCAACCAGTATCATTCCAAGTCTGGCCGAAAGCTGGGATGTGAGTGACGATGGTAAGGTTTACACCTTCCATTTACGCAAAGGTGTGAAGTGGCAGAGTGATAAGGAATTTAAACCTACCCGTGATTTTAATGCTGATGATGTGATTTTTACTTTTATGCGTCAGAAAGATAAAAATCATCCATACCATCAGGTTTCGGGCGGCAGCTACGAATATTTCATTGGTATGGATATGGGCAATATCATCAACAAAATAGAAAAAGTCGATGATTATACCGTTCGTTTTGTGTTGTCACGTCCTGAGGCACCTTTCATTGCTAATCTAGCGATGGATTTTGCTTCGATTTTGTCTAAGGAATATGCGGATGTGATGATGAAAGCAGGAACTCCGCAGAAAGTTGATCTGAATCCCGTTGGAACAGGCCCATTTCAGCTAGTGCAATACCAAAAAGACTCCCGGATTCTCTATAAGGCATTTAAGGATTATTGGGAAGGGCCAGCGAAAATTGACCGCTTAGTATTTTCTATTACCCCTGATGCTTCTGTCCGCTATGCAAAATTGCAGAAAAATGAATGTCAGATTATGCCATATCCAAACCCTGCGGACATATCCCGCATGAAGCAGGATAAAAACATTGTTTTGATGGAACAGGCTGGTTTGAACGTGGGTTACCTTTCTTTCAATGTTACCAAGAAGCCACTGGATAACGTGAAAGTGCGTCAGGCACTGACAATGGCAGTAAACAAAGACGCCATCATTGAGGCTGTGTATCAGAGCGCAGGACAGAAAGCGAAAAACCTAATCCCTCCTACGATGTGGAGTTATAACAAAGATATTAAAGATTACACCTATGATCCCGCCAAGGCCAAAGAGTTGTTGAAGGAAGCGGGTTTCCCTAATGGTTTTGAAACCGATCTTTGGGCTATGCCATTGCAGCGTCCGTATAATCCGAACGCCCGCCGCATGGCGGAAATCATTCAGGCCGACTGGGCGAAAATTGGCGTTAAGGCCAAGATTGTCAGTTATGAATGGGGTGAATACCTGAAACGAGCCAAAGATGGTGAACCGAAAACGGTCATGATGGGCTGGACAGGGGACAATGGTGATCCTGATAACTTCCTAGGTACTTTGTTTAGCTGTGCCGCTAAAGAAAAGGGTTCCAACTACTCCAAATGGTGTTACAAGCCATTTGAGGACATTATCCAGCCAGCGCGTGAAACTGCTGATATCAACAAGCGTGCAGAGCTTTATAAACAGGCGCAGGTTGTAATGCATGAACAAGTACCCGCATTGATCATTGCTCACTCCACGGTTTATGAGCCTATCCGTAAAGAAGTGAAAGGGTATTTGGTTGATCCACTTGGTAGACACTTTTTCTACAACGTTGATCTCAAATAATTCTTGCTGCTTGGCTGTTGTGATTAACCATCCCCCAGATCTTTCTGTGGGGATGGTTTCGCTTCTCTGATGGGCAAGTCAATTTTTGTATTACACCAAGCGGCCTGAAGAGCCGTAACTGGTATTTAAAAAGAGAATTCAGGATATGCTGCAATTTATCCTCCGGCGTCTGGGATTAGTGATCCCGACGTTTATTGGTATTACGCTGCTAACTTTCGCTTTTGTACACATGATCCCCGGTGATCCCGTTCTGATTATGGCGGGAGAACGTGGTGTTACTGCTGAGCGTCATGCCCAATTACTGACTGAGATGGGGTTGGATAAACCGCTCTGGGAGCAATATTTTCATTACATCAATGGTGTCTTGCATGGTGATTTGGGGATTTCGCTGAAAAGCCGCATTCCTGTGTGGGATGAGTTTGTTCCTCGTTTTCAAGCGACTCTTGAATTGGGCATCTGTGCCATGTTATTTGCCATATCCGTCGGCATTCCGGTAGGGGTTTTGGCGGCGGTCAAACGTGGCTCCATCTTTGATCACACAGCAATTGGTTTGTCATTGACAGGCTATTCCATGCCCATTTTCTGGTGGGGAATCATGCTGATCATGTTGGTTTCCGTCCAGTGGAATTTAACACCTGTTTCTGGTCGAATCGGTGATAGCGTTTTTCTGGATGACAGCAAGCCCCTGACAGGATTTATGTTGATTGATACGCTGATTTGGGGGGAGCACGGTGATTTCACTGATGCAGTGATGCATATGGTTTTGCCTGCAATTGTATTGGGAACGATCCCGTTGGCGGTGATTGTGCGCATGACACGTTCAGCCATGCTGGAAGTATTGGGTGAAGATTATATCCGCACTGCCCGCGCAAAAGGACTGAGCCGCATTCGGGTCATTATCGTCCATGCACTGCGTAACGCTTTGTTACCTGTCGTCACGGTGATTGGCCTGCAAGTGGGCATCATGTTGGCGGGCGCCATTCTGACAGAAACTATCTTTTCATGGCCGGGATTGGGGCGTTGGCTGATTGATGCCTTGCAACGTCGAGATTATCCGGTAGTACAGGGTGGTGTATTGCTGGTGGCGACCATGATTATTCTGGTCAATCTGGTGGTTGATTTACTGTACGGCATCGTCAATCCGCGCATTCGTCATAAGAAATAAGGAACACATGATGACTCAAATAACTGAGCCAGTAGTATCGGGTGCGCCGAAATTAATGACGCCGATCCAGGAATTCTGGCACTACTTTAAACGTAACAAAGGCGCAGTGATTGGCCTTATCTATATTATCCTGATGTTGCTGGTGGCTTTATTGGCGGGATTGTTGGCTCCGCATGGCCCGGCAGAACAGTTCCGCGATGCTTTGCTGAAGCCTCCGGTATGGCAGGAAGGCGGAAGCTGGCAATTTATCCTCGGCACGGATGATGTCGGGCGCGATATTTTGTCCCGTCTGATGCATGGGGCACGCCTTTCATTGCTGGTTGGCTGTCTGGTCGTGGTGATGTCACTCATAATGGGCGTTATTCTGGGGGTATTGGCGGGTTATTTCGGTGGCGTGGTGGATGCCAGCATCATGCGTATCGTCGATATTATGCTGGCTTTGCCAAGCCTGCTGTTGGCATTGGTGCTGGTGGCGATCTTTGGCCCGTCGATTATCAATGCGTCACTGGCACTGACGTTTGTTGCCTTGCCTCACTATATCCGCCTGACAAGGGCGGCAGTACTGGTTGAAGTGAACCGTGATTATGTGATGGCTTCCCAAGTGGCTGGTGCGGGGGCCTTGCGCCAAATGTTCATCAATATCCTGCCAAACTGTCTCGCACCGTTGATTGTACAGGCATCATTGGGGTTTTCGAATGCCATTCTTGATATGGCGGCCTTAGGTTTTCTGGGAATGGGCGCACAGCCACCGATACCAGAATGGGGAACCATGCTGGCAGATGTTTTGCAATTTGCCCAGAGTGCTTGGTGGGTCGTAACCTTTCCGGGGCTGGCTATTTTGTTGACAGTACTGGCGTTTAACCTGATGGGTGATGGGTTGCGTGATGCACTTGATCCTAAGCTCAAGCAGTAGGGGTATTGTGAAATGGCATTATTGAATGTAGACCAATTATCGGTGCACTTTGGGGATGAAGATGCACCATTTCGCGCTGTTGACCGTATCAGCTACCGTGTTGAGCAGGGAGAGGTTGTCGGCATTGTGGGGGAGTCCGGATCAGGTAAGTCCGTCAGTTCATTGGCGATTATGGGGCTAATTGATTATCCGGGCAAAGTTATGGCTGAAAAGCTGGAATTCAATGGTCGTGACCTGACCAAAATTTCAGAAAAAGAGCGCCGTCAGTTGGTTGGTGCTGAAGTGGCAATGATTTTCCAAGATCCCATGACCAGTTTGAACCCATGTTACACCGTCGGTTATCAGATTATGGAAGCCTTGAAAGTCCATCAGGGTGGAAACCGAAAAACGCGGCATCAGCGGGCAATCGACTTACTGGTACAAGTGGGTATTCCTGATCCGGCCTCTCGTCTGGACGTTTATCCGCATCAGTTGTCGGGTGGGATGAGTCAGCGAGTGATGATTGCAATGGCTATCGCGTGTCGTCCGAAACTCCTGATTGCCGATGAACCGACAACGGCTCTGGATGTCACCATTCAGGCGCAAATCATCGAACTGCTGCTGGAATTGCAGCAGCGGGAAAACATGGCATTACTCTTGATCACCCATGATTTGGCACTGGTGGCGGAAGCAGCCCACCATATTATTGTGATGTATGCCGGGCAAGTGGTGGAGATTGGCAAAGCAACGGAAATTTTCCGCGCACCACGTCATCCTTATACACAGGCATTATTGCGGGCATTGCCGGAATTTGCGGCGGATAAATCCCGTTTGGCATCGTTACCCGGTGTCGTACCCGGAAAATATGACCGTCCAACAGGGTGTCTGCTCAATCCTCGTTGCCCTTATGCCAATGAGCATTGCCATCAGGAGGAGCCTCCATTGAAATCAGTGGGAGGACGTCAGGTTAAATGTCACATGCCACTGGATGATGAGGGGAGGCCAACAGTATGAGTACTCAACAAAATCAAGAACAGGAAAAAGCCGCTGTTCCTTTAAAAACCACGGTTCCTTTACTGAAAGCCACTGAACTTAAAAAATATTATCCGGTGAAAACAGGCTTATTCTCGCCTGAACGCATGGTCAAGGCGCTGGATGGTATTTCCTTTGAGCTGGAAAAAGGCAAAACACTGGCTGTTGTCGGTGAATCGGGTTGTGGAAAATCCACATTGGGTCGCCTACTGACCATGATTGAAAAACCGACCGATGGAGAGCTTTATTATCTGGGGCAAGATCTCTTAGTGCCAAATAAAGAAGCAGAAAAACTTCGTCGCCAGAAAATCCAGATTGTATTTCAAAATCCCTACGCTTCCTTAAATCCCCGTAAAAAAGTAGGACAGATTTTGGAAGAGCCTTTGCTGATTAATACTCCACTGACTGCGATTGAACGCAAGGAAAAAGTCTTGCAGATGATGGCGAAAGTGGGGTTAAAGCCGGAACATTATTCGCGTTATCCACATATGTTTTCTGGTGGTCAGCGTCAGCGTATCGCCATTGCCCGTGGATTGATGTTAAACCCAGACGTGGTGATTGCTGACGAACCAGTTTCGGCGTTAGATGTTTCGGTACGAGCACAGGTTTTGAACCTGATGATGGACTTGCAGCAGGAGTTAGGGTTGTCTTACGTCTTTATATCCCATGATCTTTCGGTTGTTGAACATATTGCCGATGAAGTGATGGTGATGTATTTGGGTCGCTGCGTTGAAAAAGGCGATAGAGAAATGATTTTCAACAATCCGCGTCACCCTTATACGCAGGCGTTA
This sequence comes from Xenorhabdus vietnamensis, assembly GCF_002127535.1. Taxonomy (GTDB): domain Bacteria; phylum Pseudomonadota; class Gammaproteobacteria; order Enterobacterales; family Enterobacteriaceae; genus Xenorhabdus; species Xenorhabdus vietnamensis. Next base: position 43,461 of record NZ_MUBJ01000014.1, on the reverse strand, counting down.
TTGTCCGCGACTCCTCGCCTGAATCCTGAAATGCGTCGTGAGCGCATTAAGCTGACGGGAGAGCTGCCAAGCCCGATGAATCCGCCTGCGGGATGTGCTTTTGCTGCCCGTTGTCGTCGTGCATTTAGCCCATGCACTCAATTCCAGCCGAAATTAAAACAATATGGCGAACAATTGATCGCGTGCTTTGCGGTCGAACAAGATGAAGGTTCATTAAATTAATAATAGATGGCCTGGGTATAACGTATAAGCATTGCAGTGAAAATATTAGGCATTCGCTTGATTGAGTAATGCTGTTATATCTTGGTCATTTTTCTCTTTTTAATTCATCAAAATAAGACGACCGCAAGTAAAATCAAGTATACTCACCCACATTGTTTGGAAGGTGCTGGTCAGTATTTTTACTATTATTGATTTGGATTGAGATGAAATTGCGCGTCAAACGTTCGTTAACTATTAAACAGATGGCCGCAGTGACAGGAGTCACTTTGGTTGCCGTGGCTATTTTCATCACTATCCAGCTATTTCATCTATTGCAGCAGCGTAAAGATGACTATATCAATCAACTTAACAATGCTGCCACACAGATCAAAACCCCTTTGGAAGAAGCATTGTTGAGCTCAGATCTCAATAAGGCAAAAACGCTGTTGATTGGTTTAAAAACCTCAGGCATCTTGGGCCGGGCAGAGGTGTTATTGCCTAATAACGTTCGGGTGATGAGTCTGGATTTTGCTACTCATCGCCCTATACCTGAGTTGGCAAAGAAGGTCTTTGGCATTCCTGTTGAGGTAAATATTCCCCTCTATGTTGATGGTGTTTTAATAAAAACAGCAGAGTCACAGGGACAGCTTATTTTGCAGGTTGATTCCAATCGAGTTTATCGTTTTGTCTTGAATACACTTGCATTCATGTTGACTACTTATTTATTACTCGCACTTATTCTTACGGTGTCGATAAGCTGGTGCGTAAACCGCATTATCATCCATCCATTGCGTGATATCGCGCGGGAACTGAATGAAGAACAGCCGCCAGTGCCTATGTCCTGCCACAAAATCCATCAGGATGATGAATTGGGATTGCTGGTAAAAGGTTATAATCGTCAGGTTAATAAGCTGAAAACACCATCAAAATGAAACCTTACAAGGTGAATAACGGTCTAATCCTCAATGATAATATCTGGGTATAGAGTATTGCCTTAGATTTCGCAGGATAAAATTAAACAGGTAGGGGTAAGTAAGAATGCTGGGCGACAAAATCGGGTATCTTATTGGTGGTGCAATTCTGGCTACGACTTGTTTGGCACAGGCTGAAACCTTGCAGCCAGATCCGGCTTGGCAACAAGGCAAACTTGAAAATGGATTCAGTTGGCAAATTCTGCAAACACCACAGCGACCTAATGACAGAATACAGCTGCGGTTATTGGTAAAGACTGGCTCCCTGACTGAAAAAAATCTACAACGGGGTTACACTTACCTTATTCCGAAAGTCGTTTTATCCAGTAGTAAAGATTTATCATCGCAGAAATTGGAAAATTTGTGGCGTAACGTGATAGATACTAAAAATCCTTTTCCACCTGCTATTGTTTCATATGATTTCACCCTTTATAGCTTAAGCTTACCGAATAATCGCTCCGATTTATTGCAAGATGCATTGATATGGTTATCTGATATTGCAGGTGGTGCGGTGTTTACACCAGAAACACTGGCACAGGCCATGAAAGGGGATGGATATCCTGTAACGACTTTTCCATCTGATATCCAAGATCCTGTATGGCGTATGCGATTGCAAGGCTCGACGCTTATCGATCATGATCCCGGGATGCCGGTGACAGTGCCTGTGGATATGAAGAAAGTCGAAAATTTTTATCATCAATGGTATACGCCAGATGCAATGACACTGTATATCGCGGGGCATGTTGACAACCGCTTATTGTCAGAGAAGATTAATCGGACATTTTCGTTATTGGAAGGAAAACGGCAGACACCGGTTCCTGTACCAACATTGCTGCCACTGAAAGCGGCAACAATTAGCATAGAGAATGATAAAGCGAAACAAGACCGTCTATCTTTAACTTGGAACCTGAATTGGCTGTCGATTAACGATTCGCAAACTCTGATTCAGTATTGGTTAAATGACCTGACACGTGAAGCGCTTTACCGCTACTTGCAATTAGGGCTTCAAGAAAAGCAGGAAGGTATGCAACTAAGTCTGGATTGCCGTGTGTTATACCAGCGGGCGAACTGCTCATTAAATCTGGATGCACCTACAGACAAGCTGGTGGAATCCACGCTTTATCTGGCTTCTCAGCTATCATCACTGCGTGAAAATGGATTGCCGCAAGAACAGTTTGATGAACTCTATGCTCAGAAGCGGAGCCAGCTCCAACAGCTATTTGCCATATATGCCCGCACAGATACCGATATTTTGATTAATCAACGTCTGTTATCACAGAAAAATAACGTGATAGATATTGCCCCCGAACAATTCCAGCGGTTAAGACAGGCGTTTTTATCTTCTTTGACACCACAGCTTTTGAATAAAAAATTGCAAGAGATGCTGTCTCAAGAAATCTCTTTTATTCTGGTGCAACCAAAAGGTGAAGCGCCGGTTGATGTTAATCAAATCAAAAATAGTTTTAACCAGATTATGAGGCCGGGGCCACTGCCGGAGAAGCCGAAAGAGCCTGAAACGGTGAAAGATAAAGATGGGGCGTAGAAAAGCAAAGTAAAAGTATAAACCGGAGTTGAGGCCAAATTGTTTGATAGTGATTTGGCCATGATTGCTTGGTAGTGTGATAAGGCTTTCGTCAATCTGATAGACTTTGATTAGCTACTTTGGGTCATTGAAGCAGAGTAAATTTATATTAACCGATTGATAAATCACTATTATATGGATTATTTCTTTATTATGACTATTACGGTTTAGTGTATTAATTAACAAAGGAATAACTTCGCTATTGTTTTCTATTATTCTATATTGATAACACTGATCTGAGTCATTAAAGGTAATCAGATACCACTCTTTTAGCTTTGGCAAAAAATCATTGATGAAATGAATTATGGGTTCATTAATATCTTCTTTTTTATATAACTTAATTCCTATATCTGAGATAGATTTGCACTTTAAATACCTTTTCATAATAGTGATACATTTAGCTTTTGAAGCCCCCTGACTCCTCGCATAGCGAGGAGTTAGAAAGTGATCTGGCATTTTGAAAACTTATTTAATGAGTATAAATAAAAATCAGATAAACTAATTTTATTTTCAAGTATGTTTTTTATAAAAATCCAACTGAACTTTTTAGGTTTTTATCCTTGCAGGTGTGGGCGTCATGATTCGCAGTTTAGAGATAGCTATATTCCATAATAAAAAATCAGCCAGTGAATTTAACCAGCTGATTTTGACATGATCATTCTTATCTAATACTAACTGAATTTTTCAGTTCACTTCTTCGCTGCCGCCCTTAACTCAGTAACGTTCTTACCTCCAATTCCCCAATTGTCTGTTTCAACTTCATCAATGATTACAAAGGTTGTTGCGGGGTTTTTTCCGAGTACATCCACCAGCAGTTGGGTTGCACCTTCGATCAGCTGTTTTTTCTGCTCAGCGGTGGCACCTTCGCGGGTAATTTTAATGTTCACAAATGGCATAAAAATGACTCCTTTTTTGGGTGTTATATGACAAGTAATATGACAAATAGGTACAGCAAAAAAACAGTCTTACTTATTGATATATGGATATTTACTCGGTTCTCTTCTCTTCTGAGGTAGCGATCCACGCGGCACAAAACAGCGTCAGGCGAGCAAAGAAATAGAAGAAGGCCATTAAGCCAATCACCGAGCCAAAAGCGGCGCCAGAGGGTGAACTGGCAAGGCGTGGCAGCATCATGGTCATAATGTATTTGATGACTTCAAATCCAATGGCAGCCATTAACGTTCCTTTGAACAGGGCTTTTCTTTCAGGGCGATGACGCGGCAAGATCCACAATATCCATAGGAATAACAAATAATTGGCAGAAATGGAAATAGTCATGCCAATTGATGTCCATGCAGGGCGTAGCCATTCTATACCCTCCAATCCAAGGGCATGGACAATAGTGGCTTGGGCAGAACCTGCAATGGAAGTCAGGGAAAGGGTCATTACCAACGCAAAAAGAAGGCCAAATAGAGAGAAAAAGTCGCGAATATACTGAAAATAGATTTTCTCTTTATCTTCATGATTGCGTTCCCAGATGTCACGAGATTGGGCGAGTATCGCTTCGCGTAAATTACCGACCCAGTTCACACCTGAATAAAGTGCGATAGCCAGGCCTGTCAATCCCACCGTCGTTCTTTGGTTAACTGCCGTGTCTACACTGTTTTTCAGTGTGGTAGCGAGAGCGGGATCACTGATGCTATTAGCGATGCCATTGATCAAGCGGGCCAGCAAATCAGGGTTGGAAGCCAGCACAAAACCCGCGATGGCAAAAGAGAGCATCAGGATCGGGATTAAGGATAGAAATGAGAAATAGGTGATTGCAGCACCAAATTGGCTGCCCATTCGGTCATTGAAACGTTGTGCCGCTCTAATTAAATGAGCGATAAAAGGAATACGGCGGATGGCGTTGCCAATACGAATTGTTACGGAAAGCGCTTTTTTACTGCTATGCAGCCCTTTCTCTAACGGTGTGAAACTTTTCCCCATTTGGATTGTTCCCTTTTTTCATGGTCACTTGGCATTGCATCCCCTTAAATCTGGTCGTGCCTGATATGACTCGCTATGCCACTTTTAAAGATAGCACTTAAGATATATGGCCTTCGATATTATGGACTTGAACGCCGTTCGCAATATATTTAAGTGAAAAAAGAGTAACAGGCAAAATGGAAAAGGCAACTAGTGAGAGGATTTGAAAAAGTACGGTAGCCTCATAATTGGCTACCGTACAGAAGATTAATTGTTGATCATCACGATCAATCTAATTGACGACCCTTAACTTCACTGTGGACAGTGGGAATCTCAGTATTGTGGCTCTCATTTTTCACAAAAGGCACTTTACCGGAGAAAATATCTTTTTGTGCAGAAATGGCCAGACTTGCCATGGAATTTGGCACGTTAATACCTAAGTTTTTACCCTTGTCGTATCCCGCAACAGATTGTTGATTAATTTGTGGGGTATTCAGTGAGACAGTGCCTTGGGTACTGTCAATTTTGCTGCCCACCAAATACGTTGTTCCAGAGACATCCAGATTAACCCCTTGAGTACCGGTCAATGTTGTTTGCTTGCCAACAGCTTCTCGGTCGAGAGTATCGTAATTGCCTTTGAGTTTGCCATTGAAACCCTTGAACGCGGCTTTCAGTTGATCTTTCACACTTGGTGCTTCACCCTCGGTTTTGTCGGTAGCGGCAGTGTTTTCTGAAGAGCCTTCCGTTACGGTAGGAACACTTTCTTTAGAAGGAGCATCCCCTTTGACGGTTTTGCTATAACCCAAGCCAGCATCCAGACCCACATTCAGGCTATGAGTGCTGTCTTTGCGGCTTTCGACATTGAAATTACCACCGACTTTGCCTGTTACCTGATTATTAGCAGTCACATTAGCGCCTTTGAGTGAGGTATCTCCTGCACTGGTCAGCGTGACATTGCCACCAGAAACATGAGCGTTACGGTGAGTGGTTTGATCCAGATGGTTGACGCCGAATTTCAATTCACCGCCAATGTTGTATTTGCTGTCGATGATTTTGTCAGCCGAATCGCTTGCCGCGCCATCGCCTCCTTCATTTTTGCGGGCGGTGGAAGACATGCCACCTTTTGCTTTAGCGCCGACGTTCCAACCATTGGTGTTGGCAGTATCCTGAGCCGAAGTCAGTTCGATTTTTCCACGCTGTGCTGTTAAATCTACCTGTTTGCCAGAAACATTGGCACCTTGTAACGCCAGATTATTGCCCGCACTCAGGTTTACACCTTGCCCACCAGTAAGATTGCTGGTTTTAGCTGTAGTATTGTTTTGAGTGTCGGTGTTATAACCGCCACCGAGGCTACCACTGAAATTCTTACCATCAGGGTTGGTTCCTACGGTCAGGGAAATCTCTCCATTGTAGCCATTGCTTTGTTTCTCATTGCGATTGGTGGCTTGATTGAACTGAATGTTTCCACCTGCATTAACATTGGCTGAACCTTTACCCGCATCCATTGAGGTGCCTTGGTAGCGTGCGTCTCTGGTTACCTGAACATTTATGCCATTTTGGGCGTTGATGCCGCTGGTGACTGCGCTGGTATTATTATTGGATGTTTCCTGATAGCTGCCATTGCCTTTGCCATTGACGGAGATATCTGCCCCCGTTGTGGTATAGACCCGCAAGCTTGCATTGCCAGTAGTGTCAGAGGAATGAGTGTTTTGGCGATTGAGTGCCGCTTCACTGGTATGGCTGCCAGCGGTCAGAGAAACACCGCCTTTATTGGCTTTATATTGTGTACCTTGATCGTAGACATCACCGTTCGTTGTTACTTTGATATCACCAGCCTTGACGTTAGTCACTACGGCACTGGACTGATGGTTATTGGTGTAACGGCTGTTGCCATCCATCGCCAGTTCAATACCTGCATTGGGCAAGCCTGTCTTTGTGATAGCTGTATCCAACTTCTTATCTGCGGCGGCTATGGCTGTTTTTTCCATAGGACGGGTAGTTGCACTGTAATCGGCAGTCCCACTGATCTCACCACCGACCTGTAATTGATTGGTTGAGCTGGATTCTGTGTTGGCCGTTGCTACATTCTTAATACTGCCGGCATTGGCCTGATAGGAGCCTTGTACCTGATGGTTCGTGCCCTGTTGCTTCAACTCCCCCATTGCGTTCAGCTCAAGGTTGCCATTGACTTGGGTTGTAGCCACTTCAGCTGTTGTCCGGCCTTGGGATTTCCCATCGCTGTTGTAGGTTCCGTCAACACCACTACCGAGCTTGTCCATACCGCCAGTGATAAACACACTGGTACGCAGTTTTTCTTGCGAGGTTGAAGTTGATGCGCTGTTTTCTCCGGCCAGTAAAGCAATATTATCCCCAGTGATTCTTGCGTCTCCCTGAGTTGTGACCAATTTTGAGCCAGTTACGGTAACATTTTGGCCGGCATTTATAGTGAGATTGCCACCACTCAATTCTGATGGACGTTGTGTTGTGCTTTCATCCTTCTGTTTATCGGTAACATGCTCAAAACCTACACCAGCACGATATTGTTTATCTTTCATCTCCTTGGCGTAGTACAGCCAGTCAAGGTTGGTTTTTTCCTGTTGGTACTGATTTTTCTCACCATAATTCAGGATATTGATATTACCCGAAGTGTTCAGTTGCAGTTCAGTGGCACTTTTCACCAGACTGTCAACGACATTGATATCTTTATTGCTGAGTAATTTCAGATCTGCATCGGAAATCAGAGAACTGCCGGAAGATTTTTGCTGCTCGTCATGCTCTTGGTTCGTTGTTTTGGTGATATTGAAGACTGTTCCTTTTCTTTCATCCACCTCTTTATAAGTATGGCTGACCGCGTTATCGATAGTTAATTGTCCATCATTGGCTTCAACATAGGCACCTTTTTGGCCTTTGACTTTACTGCCCGTAATGGTGACACCATTCATGCCTTGCAGCATCACATACCCGCCAGCCGTCATTTCGGATATATGATGAGTTTCTGATTTATCGTGATTATCTTTCTTGCTGCCACCAGCAATACCGCCCCAATAAGTTTTATCCTTGTCAAGGCTTTGATCATTAACTAGGGATTGAACAGTAATATTGGTTTTCTGTCCCGCAGAAATAATCAGGTTTTCGCCTGAGTTAATGCGTGTTCCGGCAATGTCAATATTTCCTTTTGCCCTGATACCTAAAACTCCGCCTGAACTTAACTCATTGCCAGTGCTTCTTTGCGTGGTATTGATCTTGTTCCAGTGACCCGTCTGCAATGATGCAGAATGGTTCTTTTTATAGCCTTTCTCTGAGGTCACTTCTGATTCCACCAGTCCCGCCAGCCTCACATCTTTCTTAGCAGATACGGACAACTTATTTCCGGCTTTTATCTTACTACCAAGCACTTCTGCATTGCCTTCACTGGCAGTCAGCTGAACATTTTCATGGGCGTTGATGGTATTGCCTTCGTACTGATATTTTTCATTCTCATCGGTGATATCATACCGCCAAACTACTTTCCCTTGATTATTGATGCTACGGTCAAGTTGATGAAGTTTTTGCCCATCCAGTTTCAGATTGGCACCAATCAGTTCGACATTGTCCCCCTCAATATCGGTTGCCATTACTTGATTGTTTTGTTTGGCAACCAGTGTGATGTTCTTGCCTGCCAATTGGGTACGGGCAACAGATTCACTGATTTGCTTTTTTTCGGTATAAATGTCACTGAAGGTACTGTCGTGATTATCACTGCCGGTTGTGTTTGATGAAGATTGATGCAGGCGTCCTTGAGACAGCACATTATTGCCTGTCAAGGTGATATCCCCGCCTTTTAGAATCGCAGCTTCCAACTTCACATCACCGTAGGATTCAATATCAATGCCATCATCAGCCGTCATTTTACCCTGTAAATTGACGCCGCTTCCTTTCGCTGTGTTTAGCAGACGGATACGCCCAGCTTGCATACTGCCAAAATAATAGCTGTCGAGTGCGCCGGTATTTGCTTGCTGAGGATCCAAAATGCGGCCATCGGCGGAAATTTTGTTATTCCCCGTCGTGATATTGAGATTTTTTGTGGTAATTACTTGACCATTGCTGTCAATTTTAGGTGCTATCAGATTCAGGACATCATTATGGGATAATCCATTATTTCTGATATTCAGGGCATTTTGGTTGTCAAAAGTGCTGAAGCCTTGCAGGATGCCATTTTCCACCAGCGGATTACCGACAACCAGTGATGCCTGATTAGTATTGATAAAACCACAGCCATTACAGGTAATGCCGTTAGGGTTTGCCAGCACATAATCGGCAGCTATACCAAACACTTCTTGTTGTCCAAGCAGAAACGAAGGATTACGGCTAATAACCTCGTTCAGGATCACATTTGCAGCCTGTCCATTTAGGTTGCTGTTGGCTGATAATTCGCCTGCCAATTGTGATGTGCCACCCTCCAGAGCGTTATTAAACACTGCCCCCATGTGGTTGACATTGAAATCCTGATATTGGTTATGTGATAACCCTGATTCGGAAGGCGCAACGATATTTATTACCGCAGCCCCAGTCTCAGATTGGATGATATCCGGGCTGTGTGCGGCATCGCCACCAGGCGTAATTTCATTGGCAAAACTGGCTGAGCAGGTTGCCAAAATAATTGCCATGGATGCGGCGAGTTTGCCCGTGGGAGATAACTTAAATTTTTTACTTTTCATGTAATTACCTTTATTTACTTTTTTATTGTCATGTGCAGTGTCCTGGGGATTATTGTCCTAGAGACAGCTGTTCTAGGAATAATCTCCACAACTTACTGCGGTTAAAAAAACATCAAATGGTTCAAGAAACTAAAAAGTATAAGAAAAGCGGGTTAACAGTTGCATAGGCTCATCCGTGTTCCTATTTTGGTGAGAAAGAAATTTGCCTCGGCTTACTTCAACATCCGCAAACAAGCTCTGATAGCGCAGCGTCAGACCGGCGCTCAAGCCGGCACTGCTTTTCCAGTCATCCTGACTGAGATAGCCTTTAACTTGCCCGATATCCACACCAGCCCGCAGTGCAAGTGAGCCTTTGGGTATGGGGATTGAGTGGGAGAGAGTATTTCTCCAATACCAGCCGTTATCAGCCGATGACACATTTTTACTGAATCCTCGCACGGCACTACGGTCGGTCACATTGAGCCACTCAATACCCGGTAACCCACTTCGACTGTACTGAGCATAAAGTTGGCTATTAAATCGGTAAGGCATGGTAAAGAGGGTGAAACGCTGCTGTAAATTTGCTGACAATTTCCCTTTGGTAAATTGTTTATTCAGATTGGCTGTTGCAGTCTGGGCACCAAACCACGGCATTCCCTGTTCAACACTTATATTGAGAGAAATCAGCCCGGAAGGAATGAGCTGTAAATGGTTAATACCCAGTTCGAGCACACTCAAAGTCTGGCTACTGACGGAGATTTTGGCATCTTTGAAATAGTTGTTGTAATTCTTATAAACAAACTGGGTGTTTAATGTGCTGATTTGCGATTGATTACGATGAAAGACCCAATCGGTACGAATTCCTGTTTGTTGTGAATTCCCGTGCAGTTTGGTTGAATTTATCTGTAAATGCGGATGGCTGGTGTATTGGGAATAGCTGTTGAATCCGCTGAACGTCATAGCTCCGTAAGGGAGTGAATAGAGTAGGGTATAGGCGCGATTGTATTGGGTATCGGGCTTATCAACGGTACTGCTGCCACTGAGGCTGACAAAATCAGATAACCCCAATGGGCTATCAACGCTGGCATTGAGTCGGGTGATCCATTTTCCTGTACTTTTTTGCCCATAATTATCGGTGGTGGTGGTTATTCTCCACGGAGAAGAATGCCGATTATGTAGCTTGACGATAGAACCACCATTGACTGTACCGGGTTGAATATCGAGAGTCGTTTTGTTTGATTGCAGGCGATTAGCCTGATCCAGCCCTTGATCAAGCTGATTCAGATTGAGTGGTTGATTTGACAAATGTGGGAATAGTGTTTGGCTATTAATCCAGCGATCACTCCCTTCTATCGCTTCGACAAAACCTTCAACAACATTGATGCCTAGTTCACCATTCGCATTGGGAGGAATAAATTGTACCCGCGCCGTAATGTAACCTTTCGCTATATAAAGGTTAGTAATTTCCGCCGACAGCTTATTGATGTCATTGCTGGTGATGCAGTTATCGGGCAGAGCACTGAGCGTATTCAGGTCACCCAAAGAGAGTAGAGTAATACCTTGAAGATAAACCCCCTTGATAGCCAGGCAGGGCGGTGCTTCCACCAGCACAGGTGAAACCGTTTGTGGTGAAATGCTATCTGCGCGATTAATCAACCCTTGGTGGCGGTGCTCTTCAATTAATTGGTCTATTTCCCGTGAACTATCCTGTAAGGTTTTCCTTATTTCATTTGTAGAGAAAGTTTCATCCGTAGGTAAAGTAGGGTTAAACGCGTCAGACGATGCGCCTACCTGAAATGAAGTACATAATAAGATTAAGATTGTCGTCCTTTTAATCATGGGAATACCCAAATGATAATAGTTGATGGGAAATGTATCGTGTTGGGTTATGGTTAAACTTCCTAGTTTATTAATTCAGCATTAAAGCATAGAAAATATTTTATGTTGTTCTGATTGTTGGTTGTTTTTTGTTCAAAATTATAATCTGTAGTTATAAATTTACCTTAGTTATTTATGATAATTCATTTTAGTTATGTGTTTCCTTAAGAAAAGGAGGTAAGTCAAATTTAATTTGGGTTTAATTAATATTCAGCATAATAATGAGGAAGAATTGGGAACCTTACGGTGTTTTGACTTTTTCAGTTAAAAATTTTACTTATGGCGCGTTGATGAAAGGTATTGAAGAGGAGGGAATATAAAATATAAGAATAGGCATATTCTTAATCAGATGGCTTAATTGAGTATTAATCATGCATGTAATTATGAATACACCTGTCTTTATTTATTATGAAAATAATTACTACATAAAAATCTGACAATAGGAAAAAATAAGAAAGAAAAATATAAAAGAGAAAAATAGGAATTAAAGTAAATTGGCAGGAATTTTGAGATATATCCGATTGATTCAGCCAATGAATAATATTCATTGGCTGAAAGATTATTACTTAATACTTAATGAATAAGATATTAAGCAACAATTGGGGCACGCCAGTCGTCAGCACCAGAAGTACCAGCAGTAGTGTGTTCCCACTCGATCTTACGGTAAGAAAGAGAAACACGAATTAACTGAGTGAATTCAGATTTTGCTGGATCCTGACAGTGTGGCATTTTGCAGTCGATATCAACGATAGTTGCATCTACCAGTTTAGTAGTGAAGAAATGCTCTTGTTTGCCTTCGATTGAAGTACGGTACCATTTCAATTCTACAGTAGTCAGCATCTCGCCAGAAGCCAGTGCGTTGTAAAGCAGAGGAACTGCTTTATTCAATGCAACGGTAAAGCGGAATGGCTTATGCGCACGCTGGCCAGAAGGCTGTCCTGACTGTGGATCAGTTGGAACAGTTACGATGTGGTCAAATTCTTGAACCAGCATTTCGTCTTCGTGACCTTGAACAAAGATATTACCTACGGATTCAGCAGTGAATGCGCCGGCAGTAATATTGCCCTGGGTTTTACCATTGATGGAAATATAACATGGAGTTGGCATATGAATATCCTATAAAAATTTACCAATATTTAGTGTAAGTGTTCATTCCTTGCGTGATAATTCCATTTATTCATCAAAATGAAATTTTAGCTTGCCAAACACTCGGAGCGAATAATAAAGCTGAAATTGTCTAATGCAAAGACATTTGAAAAAAGCAATATACGCTCTAATTCAATGACAAATAAAAATTTTATAATCATTGCTGTTGTGAGATTTATGGCTGATTTTTTATAAAAAATAAGCCTGTTTAACTGTTCTAAAAATGAGCTTTGATTTTTGATATAATTTAACTTGTTGGTATTTAATGATTTATATTTTTTTGTTTAAGTATTTTTTATGATCATTTGAAAAGTGTTATCTAGATCAAAAAAATGAAAATAAACTGGATTTTTATGATAAACAATTAATCAGATTGGCATGAAAAGTGATATTGACGGTAATTATTAATTACATATTGGAAGGTTATATTTTATTCAGGTTAATATGAAAAATATTTCTTTTTATACAGTTTATAGGTAATGAGGTTGCATACTCTTACAGAGAGTAAAGCCAAATTTTTCTCTATTTTGAAAGAAAAAAATGTTTATAACTTGCTATGGGTTGAGATAAAGAAATTAAAAGCTTGAATAGAGGACTTTATCAATTTGTGTTTAGGCTTTACATCAAAAAAATAAAATGTCAAACTCGGACTTGACGATTTTTCATATCGATGCTATTTCCACGATTGGATAGGATATATCTGATTATTTAACTATATATTGATTTAAAACTATTAGTGCCTGCAAATATAGATATCTTATTCTGCCTATTTTTTAGGGAGATATTCTGTACTTGTTATATAGGTAAACATTGGAATCATTCTCTCACCAATAATGGGTTGTCAGACAGTTCATGGTTGTATTAGCCAAAGGATTAAAATATGAGTAAGAATAGTCCAGGTAGCGTAGCTCCGAAAGAAAGAATTAATATTAAGTACGTCCCTAATACCGGTGACCAGACCGCAGAAGTTGAATTACCTCTGAATCTTCTGGTTGTTGGTGACTTGAAAGGCAAGAGCGAAGATACACCAATTGAAGAACGGCAAACAGTTTCTATCAATAAGAACAACTTTAATGCCGTAATGAATGAGGCAAACATCAACCTGACTTTCAACGTCCCTAACCGCCTCGATGAAAAAAATGAAGAAGATCTGCCAGTTAATCTGGAAATAAAATCACTGAGCGATTTCTCACCAGATAATGTCGCGAAGAAAGTCCCTGAATTAAATAAACTTCTCGAACTGCGTGAGGCATTGGTTGCATTAAAAGGCCCATTGGGAAATATCCCGGCATTTCGTGCTCGCCTGCAATCACTGCTGGATGATGAATCCGTTCGTGAGCAACTCCTGAAAGAACTTGAAATCGTCAATAAAAAATAACTGGTTAAAGGAATTTTTAAATGGCTCAGCACGAAGAAAACAGCACAGCTATTGCTTCTGGCGCAACGACTTCCTTGCTTGACGAGATTATGTCTCAAGCGAGAATGACTCCGGAAAATGACGGCTACTACATTGCGAAACAAGGTGTTGCTGCGTTTATCGGTAGCATTCTGGATACGGGATCTAACGAAGAACCAATCAACAAGCTGCTCGTTGATAAAATGATCGTTGAGTTAGATAAAAAGCTCAGCGAGCAGATGGATGAAATTATGCACGCTAAGCAGTTCCAGGAATTGGAATCTTCTTGGCGTTCGCTGAAAATTTTGGTTGATCGCACTGATTTCCGTGAAAACATCAAAATCAACATCATTCATGCCACTAAAGATGAACTGCTGGAAGATTTTGAATTCTCCCCTGAAATTATTCAGTCCGGCTTCTACAAGCACGTTTATTCCACAGGCTACGGTCAGTTTGGTGGTGAACCTGTTGCTGCCGTCATCGGTAACTACGCGTTCAGCAACACGACGCCTGATATTAAATTGATGCAGTATGTCAGTTCAGTGGGTGCAATGGCTCATGCGCCATTCTTGTCTTCCGTTTCACCTGAATTCTTTGGTGTTAACAGCTTTACTGACCTGCCAGCCATCAAAGATCTGAAATCTGTCTTCGAAGGCCCTTCACATACTAAATGGCGTGCGCTGCGTGAGTCTGAAGATTCACGTTATTTAGGTCTGACCGCACCACGTTTCTTGCTGCGTCTGCCTTATTCCAACGTTGAAAACCCAATCAAGAACTTCAACTATCAGGAAAATGTCAGTCGTGACCATGAGCATTTCTTGTGGGGCAACACGGCATACTTGCTGGCTAGCTGCCTGACTGACAGTTTCGCTAAATATCGCTGGTGTCCAAACATCATCGGTCCACAGAGCGGTGGTGCAGTAGGCGATCTGCCGGTTCACCTGTACGAAGCAATGGGTCAGGTTCAGGCGAAGATCCCAACTGAAGTTCTGATCACTGACCGTCGTGAATTTGAATTAGCAGAAGAAGGCTTTATTACTCTGACCATGCGTAAGGGTAGCGATAATGCGGCATTCTTCTCTGCAAACTCGGTTCAGAAACCAAAAGTATTCCCAAATACCCGTGAAGGTAAAATTGCAGAAACCAACTATAAGTTGGGCACGCAGCTTCCATACATGTTCATCATCAATCGCCTGGCTCACTACATCAAAGTGTTGCAGCGTGAACAGATCGGCTCTTGGAAAGAGCGTCAGGATCTGGAGCGCGAACTGAACATGTGGCTGAAACAGTACATTGCTGATCAGGAAAACCCACCAACTGACGTTCGTAGCCGTCGTCCTCTGCGTGCAGCTGAGATCAAAGTTCTGGATGTTGAAGGCGATCCAGGCTGGTATCAGGTTGCGATGCAAGTTCGCCCGCACTTCAAGTACATGGGTGCAAGCTTCGAACTGTCTCTGGTTGGACGTTTGGATAAGGAATAATCATGGCTGCGCTGTACAGTTGGAACAGAGGCAGCTCTGCCAGTCTGTTTGAGCGCATTCAAGGGAAGAGCTCCGGCTCTTCCCGTCAGTCAAGGATGCGTGCACTGCTTGATTCTATCAGGAAGCATTTGAATGAAGTGCTGAATTCTCGTCCTGGTGCCTGCCAAAGTGCCGTTGAATTAGGGGTCATTGATCTTAATGATGCGACCGCGACATCGGTGGATTTCAAGCAAAGTATCGAATGGGCGATTGAAGAGTGCATCAGAAATTATGAGCCCAGAATATCAGCGGTTTCTGTCAGCGCCATCAATGATGATTCAGATCCGTTGCTGTTGAGCTTTCATATCAGCGCTGAAATCTCTCTGGATGATATTAACGACCTTGTGGAATTTAGCATCCAGTTGGATAACAACCGGCGCTATTGCCTGGAGCGAACTCAATAAATGTCATTTGAAAAATATTTCAGAGATGAGTTGAACTACCTGCGACAACTGGGGAAAGAAGCCGCAGTTGAGCGTCCTCATCTTGCCGCATTTCTGTCAGAACAAGGCTCTGACCCTGACGTTGAGCGTTTGCTTGAAGGTTTTGCTTTTCTGACAGGCAACCTGCGGGCAAAGATTGATGATCAGTTCCCTGAATTGACCCACGGCCTGCTCAACATGCTTTGGCCGAACTATCTGCGTCCAACCCCCAGCATGACTGTCATCGAGTATACCCCCGATGAGAGCGTTGTGACGAAAGCGACACAGGTCAAGCGTGGCACTCAGATTATGAGTCATACGCTGTCAACTCAAGATGATATTTATTCGAACGAAAAATCGGGTGGCAAAAAAGACGATCATGGCCGTTGCACTTTCACGCTCTGCCGTGATGTTTGGCTGTTTCCGCTTTCTATCCGAGACATCTCCGTTAATAACAGTAATGAGACCGGGATTATCGGCCTGAATTTTGCGTCGAAAACGGAGCTGAACCTGCATGAGTTGGAACTGAGTAAACTGCGCTTTTATCTGAGTGGTGATGACTACACCACTTCCCAGCTCTATTTCTGGCTTTGTTATTACTTCAGGAAAGCAGAATTGGTGGTAGGGGACACTGTGATCCCTCTGCCGGATTTTGATTTTGTACCTGTGGGGTTTGAGCGGGAAGATGCATTATTGCCATACCCGAAAAATGCCTATATGGGATATCGCATTTTGCAGGAATATTTCTGTTTCGCAGAAAGCTTCTTGTTCTTTGATGTGAAAGGCTTCCCGGAACTGCCTGAAGATCTCAAGACCAAAGATTTCAAACTGAATTTACATTTTTCTCAGGCACTGCCACCAGAAGCCAAGGTTCGTCATGACACTTTCCGGCTGCACTGTACGCCCGCAATCAACCTGTTCCCAATGGACAGCGAAGCGATTGAACTCAATGGCAGCCAGACTGAATATCCGTTGAAAGCCAGTTACAGCTTTCCTGATAACTACGACATTTTCTCCGTTGATGGCGTAGAAAGCTGGCTAACAGGGGAAAATGGTGAACGCAACCGTGCCCGTATTGGTGAGCGCGTTTATACCCCGTTTGAAAGTTTCAATCACCAAATCGATAACGAAGATGAACGCTCAATGCGTTATTACCGTCTTCGGGTGAAAGAATCGCCTTTCCGCAGAGGGCTGGAACATTTCATCTCATTTGTTCGGGGTGATGAGTCAGATTTGCTCAGGCTCAAGCTGAAAGAAAATGTTTCGATCAGTTTGACCTGTACCAACCGTGAATTGCCTTTAGAACTACGTGTTGGCGACATTAATTATCCTTCAATCGGTAGTCCGTCATTTGCGACATTCCGCAATATCACGCGACCGTCAGTGCCTCTTTATCCTCTGCTGGATGGCGGCTTGCACTGGTCACTGCTGTCAAATATGTCGCTTAACTATATGTCATTACTGGATAAGGACGCTCTGAAACAGGTGCTGCGTACCTACGATTTCCCAAGTATTCATAACCGACAGTCCAAGCGTTCATCGCAGAAACGGCTTGATGCCATTGAGAAGATTGAAACAGAGCCGACAGATCGCCTGTTCCGTGGGCAGCCTGTGCGTGGATTGCGTTCAACACTGTATATCCGGCAACAGGCATTCAGCTCGGAAGGTGAGCTTTATCTGTTCAGTACGATTCTGTCACGGTTTTTCTCACTGTATGCCAGCGTCAATGCTTTTCATATGTTGAAGGTAATCAACTTAGATAATCAGGAGTGTTATGAATGGCCGGTACAGATAGGTCAACACTCGTTGATGTAACCACTGAGCAGGATCCTGCCACACCGCTGGCATTGGACATCTCACGGTATAACTTTTATCAGTTGGTTGAGTTGCTTAACCAGCTGGCGGTAGCGTGGGATAAAACAGGGGAGACAGATCGTCCCGATCTGGAATCTATCCGTTTCCGTTCCAGTGCCAGTCTGGCATTTCCGACTCGTGATGTCATCTCGCTTGCACAATCCAAGAAGGGATACTTCGAACTGGAAGTTTCCTTTATGGGGTTGCACGGCAGCCAGTCTCCGATGCCGGGTTATTATCTGGATTCTCTGGCATGGGAAGATGCTCAGGGGGAAAACCGCCTGACGGATTTTCTCAACCTTTTCAACCATCGTTTAATTACGCTCCTGCATCAGATTTGGCGGAAATACCGCTATTACATCTGTTTCAAGAAAGGTGGGGAAGATAATTTTTCCCAGCGTATGTTCTCTCTCGTTGGATTAGGTAGTGATGTCAACCGCCGGATGCTGAACATCAATCACAGCAAAATGCTGGCGTATGCCGGATTGCTGGCAAGCCCCGGACGCTCACCAGAAGTAATATGCAGCCTTGTTTCCCACTGTTTTGATTTGCAGGACGTTACATTGCACGGCTGGCAATTCAGGAAAGTCACTATTCCGGTGGATCAGCAGAATCGGCTGGGGGGAACCAATAAAGGCCAGAAAATTGGTGATACCGAGCTGTCCGTATTAGGACACAACTTCACTATCGGTTCTTGGGTTGGAGATTATAGCGGGAAGTTTCTGCTCAGTATCAACAACCTGACCCGTGACCGGTTCCTCTCATTTCTGCCTGATGGCAAGAACTATCTCCCATTGGTGATGTTCATTTCTTTTGTCATGCGCAGCCAGTTTGCTTGGGAGTTGCGTCTTGGTCTGGCTGAAAATCAGGTCAGCGGCATGGTATTGGGGGCGAAGCAGAATAACCATCTGGGGTGGACCAGTTTTCTCGGCGAACCGGAAAAGAAACCCTCTGTCACAATTTCAGTTATGGAATAACGACTATGGAAAAACATCAACCAATCCTTTCATTGCGGGTTCTCAATAGTGAACAGCTGGAAAGTGGTAAAGCCGCTAATTGCCAGTTCTCGTCACAGGGCGGTACGGTCGGTAGCAGTGAAAGCCATCTTTGGTCTGTGCAGGATCAACAGGGCAATGTCCATCCATCACAATTCGCCATTAGGTGGCAGGATGGCGCATTTTGCCTGCAAGTACTTGCTGAACCCGTACAGGTCAACAATGCAACCTTGACGCCTGAGTCGAGTTTGATCCTTTTGCAACAAGGCGATCAAATCAAGGTAGGCAATTTGTCGATCAAGATCCACATCAGTTTATCTGAGACAGATCGCGTAGATCCTTCAACGGTGTCTCCGGAATCACTGGTTTCCAGCTACAGCAATCCGTTGGATGCCATGATGGAAGGCGTACCCGCACAAAAATCTGTGTTTGCCCACGATGAAAGCATTGCTCCGACGGTTATGCACCGTTTCAGTGATGATCCGCTGCGGGTACTTGATAGCGAGAGTCTGACTACATTGAAACCTCAGGTTGAGGCTGATGATACGGAACAACTTTTGCCACCGGATCATTACCAATCACCCCCATTTGCTAACCCTATTTCTGATAACCGAGGCAGTGTTATGGATCAGGAGTTCCTTGATTTACCGGATATCGATTCCGATAGGCAGTACGAGAATATGGATGTTGACCATGTCGCCATTACTCCTCTCATGCGTGGGTTGGAAGCTCGCTTGCCTCTGCACGATAGCCAGCAGGCGAATGATTTTCTGCAAGAGATGGGCAAGACCATGAAAGCCGCCATTGAAGGGCTATTGGCTCTTCAGCGCGAACAACATGGATTGCGTGATAAACAACTCCGTCCTATCGAAGATAACCCGCTGCGCCTGAACATGGATTATGACACGACCATGCAGGTGATGTTCTCTGATCAGAAAAGCCCGGTACACCTCTCTGCTCCGGCAGCGGTAGCGGAAAGCCTGCAAAATCTGCAATTGCACTATCAGGCTAACCGAGTAGCCATTTCTGCTGCGCTGGACACCATGCTGGAAGCTTTTTCACCAGAGCAATTGCTTCGTCGTTTCTCACATTATCGTCGTAGCAACGAAGCCAGAAATAAAGATGCATCCTGGGCCTGGGAAATGTACACCAACTATTACCGTGAATTAGCGTCCAGCCGCCAGCAAGGATTCGAAAAATTATTCCGCGAGGTATATGAGCAGGCTTATGACCGCGCATTGCGTCAGGGCTTGGAGGAATCCAGCAATGATACATTCCGCTAGTCGCCATATATGGGCTGTAGGGATTTTATTGCTGTCAGTGATGTTGCTGAACGGCTGTAGCAGTGCATGGAACGCAACAAAAAAAGTAGGCCAGGTTGTCTGGGATCCTTCCACACCGGTAGGTAAACCTGATGAGCAGGCTTCTGTTGCCAACATTACATTGCTGGCCGAGTCCGACATCAACCCCAATGAAAGTGGTGAAGCGGCCCCTGTTGAAATGAATTTGGTTTATCTCAGTGAAGATTCACGTTTTCTGGCTGCCGACTATGACCAGCTTGAAAGCGACAAACTCGAAAAGGCACTGGGGAAAAACTACATCGATCATCAGGATTACACCCTGTTGCCGGGGCAATACAAGCCTCTGGAAGCAATCACATTGGAAAAGAAAAACCGTTACATCGGTGTCATCGTTCACTATGCAGATGCAAATCAATCTGAATGGAAAAAGATCATCCGAGTAAAAGACATCGGCCGCCATTACCACATCTTGGTGCATGTCAGAAACAACGACGTCGAACTTAGAAAAGAGGAGGAGTAATCATGCCAGGTAAAAATCGGGTGATTTGGCACGAAGGGTTATTCATCAAACCACAACATTTTCAGCAACAACAAAAACACATTGATTATCTGGCACACAGCCTTGTTTCAGTATTGACACCTTATGCTCATGGTTTCAGCTCCCTGAGCATCAATGATGATTTGCTCAAACTGGGGCGTATCGGGATTACCGAAGCCAGCGGAATTATGCCTGATGGCACTATTTTTTCTGCGCCCAGCCAAGATTTGCTGCCAAAACCGTTGGATATCGAAAATATCAATGACCTGAAAAGCAAGGATATTTATCTGGCGTTGCCAATGTCCAGCGATACCATTCGGGAAATTGCTGATCGGGATGCAGAAACTCAAAGTGCGGTGCGTTATCGGGAACTTCCTACTGATGTCCGTGACCTCCATACCAAAGGTGGTGATGCCTTTGCCCTCAACCTTGCCCAACTGACGCCAGTTCTGATGCAAGGCTCTGAGGACATGAGTGCTTACACCGCCATTCCGTTGTGCCGCATCAAAGAAAAGCAAAAAGATGGCACCATTATTCTGGATAACGAATTTATCCCGACGTGTTTGTCGATCTTTGTGGCCGACAAACTCAAGCGTTTCATGGTGGAAATTGATGGCCTGCTGACTGAGCGTTCAAGAACACTGGCTAAGCGCATTGGTTCACCGGGTCAGCAAGGGGTGGCGGATGTCGCAGAATTTATGATGCTGCAATTGCTCAACCGCGTTCAGCCGTTGTTCAACCATTATGCAAAACAAACCGTTCTGCACCCACTGTATTTATATACCGAGCTACTCCAGACTTGTGGCGAATTGAGAACATTCACCGATGCAAGCCGCCTGCCAGGGAATGTCTTGGCGTATGACCACAATAACCTGACAGACACCTTCCAAGATGCGATGCACGCAATTCGTGATGCGTTGAACGTCGTTCTGACTCCGCGTGCAACTTCGATTGCACTGAAACAGAACGAAGGTGGTATTCGTGTGGCAACGCTCCATGACAACGATCTGTTGCGCAAAGCAGAATTCGTATTGGCAATCAGCGCCAGCACACCGCAGGAACAACTGCGTCGTCAGTTCGTCCAGCAAACCAAAGTTACCTCGATGGAAAAAATCCGCGATCTGGTCAGCGTTCAGTTGCCGGGCGTACCACTGATTGCATTGTCAGCGGCACCCCGCCAGTTGCCGTACCACTCTGGATATACCTACTTCCGTCTGGATCAGAAGAGTCCGGCATGGAAAGAGATCCAGCAGGGAAATTCCATCGCGTTCCACGTATCAGGGGATTTCCCTGACTTAGATATGCAGCTCTGGGCTATCAGGGGCGGTAAGGAATAATCATGAGTGATATCAATGTTGACAGTCTGTCGCTGGAAAAGTCTGAAACGTTGAAAGCATTTCAGCGTCAGTACCAGCTACCGTTGCGTGGTGAAAGTCTCAACCCAATGATCGATGCCGCCACCCCCTTGCTGGGGATGGTTTTGCGTTTACAGGACATGAATGATCAGGCACTTCCGGACAAGCTTTACCAACAGGTTGTTACTGATATCCGAGCCATTGAGCAGTTCCTGCAAACCAAAGGTTATGAGCCGGGCGCGATTGTTTCATTCCGTTACGTACTGTGCACCTTCATTGATGAAACTGCGTTGGGGCACGGCTGGAACAGTCAGAATGGCTGGTTGAAGCAATCACTGTTGGTTCACTTCCACAATGAAACCTGGGGAGGTGAGAAGGTCTTCGTATTGCTCGAACGTTTGATGGGTGAGGCTCAGCGTTACCAGCATCTGTTGGAATTTATTTATCTCTGCCTCTGTCTGGGGTATCGCGGACGCTACAAAGTCAGTGCCCAGAAAAGTGATGACTTTGAGCGCTTGTTCCGTCGCCTGCAACAACAGCTTCACTCACTGCGCGGAGATGCGCCGCCGACCACGCTGTATGTCAACGTCAACGAGAGTGATGCGCGTTATCGCCTGAGCAGACGATGGACTATCAAGCACCTGTTCTGTATCGGCGTGGGCTTGCTTGTGGCTATTTACGGCTTTTATGCCATTCGCCTCGGCGATCAGACCCAAGACATATTAAAGCAGCTAAGTAACTTATTGAGATAGGAAGTCGCCATGATCCAGATTGATCTGCCCACCCTTGTAAATCGTTTAAACCCGATGACCCGCCATGCACTGGAAGCGGCGGCGGCATCTTGTGTCAGTCAGCAACAACCAGAAATCACAGTTGCGCAACTGCTGCTGCAAATGATCGATACGCCACTCAGTGATGTGCGCTTGATCCTAAATAAAGTGGACATTGATAAAGATCTGCTGAAAGAACAACTCGATCAGGTAATGACGCACCACCAATCTATTGTGCAGACTTATCCAAATTTTTCCCCAATGCTGGTGGAATGGTTACAGGATAGCTGGCTGCTGGCTTCCACAGAGATGCAGCACGGTGAACTGCGCAGTGGCGTTATGCTGATTACATTGCTGTTCAGCCCTCTGCGTTATCTGGCACCACAAACCGCGCGCCTGCTGGCGGGTATCAACCGCGAGTTATTGCGCCAAAACTTTGCTGAATGGACAAATGGCTCGGCAGAGCATCCTTTTGCTGTCAGCGATAAGGATGGGCAGGGCGTACATCCAGCAAACAGCGATAGCCTGTTGGCACGCTTTACCCAGAACATGACTGAGCAGGCACGTCAGGGCAAGCTTGATCCGGTTTTGTGTCGTGATAATGAAATCGATCTGATGATCGACATTCTTTGCCGTCGCCGCAAAAACAACCCCATCGTCGTCGGTGAAGCGGGGGTGGGTAAAAGTGCCCTGATTGAAGGTCTGGCCTTGCGCATTATTAACGATCGCGTACCGGATAAATTGCGCAACAGCGAACTGATGACTCTGGATCTGGGAGCATTGCAGGCAGGGGCAGCGGTAAAAGGTGAATTTGAAAAGCGCTTCAAAGGCATCATGGCTGAAATCAGCCAATCCCCGAAACCAATCATCCTGTTCATTGATGAAGCCCATACCCTGATCGGTGCAGGCAATCAGGCAGGTGGCCTGGATATCTCCAACCTGCTAAAACCCGCTCTGGCTCGTGGCGAACTGAAAACCATCGCAGCCACTACATGGAGCGAGTACAAAAAGTATTTCGAAAAAGACGCAGCGCTGTCCCGCCGTTTCCAACTGGTGAAAGTCTCTGAGCCGACAGCAGATGAAGCGACAGTTATCATGCGCGGCTTGCGGGCCATTTACGAGCAGGCACATGGCGTACTGATTGATGATGAAGCACTGAAAGCCTCGGCGGTATTGAGTGACCGTTATCTTTCTGGCCGTCAACTGCCGGATAAAGCGATTGATGTACTGGATACCGCTTGCGCTCGTGTTGCCATTAATCTGACTTCACCACCGCGTCAGATCTCTTCATTGACAACCGAATTGCACCAGATGCAAATGGAAATCGACGTGCTGGAAAGAGAGCAACGCATGGGGCTGAACGTTCATGCTGAGCGATTGGAAGAATTGCAGAACCAGCAGACAGAGGTTCAGGCACAGCTCACCGTGTTGGAAAGTAGCTGGCAACAACAGCAGGAGTTGGTGAAACAAATTATCGAACTGCGCAGCCAGTTGCTGGCTGATGATGTGCCAGTTGAAACAGAATCCGAAACTACTGAAAAAGTGGTTGAAGAGCTCGTGGAAGAAAAGCCTGAACAGACGGCTGAAAATGCAGAAGAAAATGAAACCATTGAGCATGAGCAAGCTGAGTCTGCGGTTAATGAAGAGCAATCTTTGATCGAAAAACTGGCGGTTCTCAATGCACAGTTGGCAGGGTTACAGCAGAAGCAAACACTGGTTTCCCCACACGTGGACAAAACCCAGATTGCAGCGGTAATTGCCGAGTGGACTGGCGTGCCATTGAACCGCTTATCACAAAGTGAACTGTCCATCGTCACTGAACTGCCTATCCACTTGGGACAAAGCATCAAAGGGCAGGAAATGGCGATCCAGTGCTTGCACAAACACTTACTGACCGCTCGTGCCGATTTGCGTCGTCCGGGACGTCCTCTTGGTGCATTCCTGTTGGTAGGGCCAAGTGGCGTCGGTAAAACCGAAACTGTCCTGCAAATTGCGGAACTCATGTTTGGCGGCCGCCAATACCTTACCACCATCAATATGTCCGAGTTTCAGGAGAAACACACTGTTTCCCGACTGATTGGCTCACCTCCGGGCTATGTGGGATACGGCGAGGGTGGTGTGCTGACCGAAGCCATTCGTCAGAAGCCGTACTCTGTCGTTTTGTTGGATGAAGTGGAAAAAGCACACCCTGACGTACTGAACCTGTTCTATCAGGCTTTCGACAAAGGGGAGCTGGCGGATGGAGAAGGGCGCATCATCGACTGTAAAAACGTCGTGTTCTTCCTGACTTCAAACTTGGGCTACCAAACCATCGTAGACAATGCCGAGCAGCCAGGGCAGATCAACGACCTGCTGTATCCGGAACTGGCGGCATTCTTCAAGCCGGCACTATTGGCGCGTATGGAAGTGATCCCTTACCTGCCGCTGGGCCATGAAACGCTGAAAACCATCATTCAGGGCAAACTGGCTCGACTGGATACCCTGCTGACTCAGCGTTTCAACGCAGAAGTCACCATCAGCGATGAAGTATCAGAAGAAATCCTGCAACGCGCTACCCGCGCGGAAAATGGTGCCCGTATGTTGGAGTCCATCATTGATGGTGCACTGTTACCACCGGTTTCATTACTGTTGTTGCAGAAAATGGCTGCGGGTACACCAATCAAGGCTATTCGCTTAACTGTGGCTGAACATGAATTCCATGCAGAGGTTGAGGAGGCAGAATAATGAAACAGCGGCTGAAAAGCGCGTTAGCGTTATTGGAAGATGACACTATAGGGCAACTGGTTGACCATTTTTTACAGGTCAGCCATAGCTCGCGTTTTGATGCCCTGTTAGTTTTCCTGCTTAACATCAATGAAAACAGGTTGGAATGCTACAACTTGCCGGAGCCTCAGCAAACCAATTCGCGCCGGTTGCAAGTGGACATTGATGACGTCAATAACCCGCTGATACAGGTATTGCGCAAGGGAACCCCAATTGTTTGGGATTCCCTTAATCACGGGGCACGCATTGACGACCCCCATTTCCGCACGTTTATTGCAGAGCTGCCGCATAACTGTGGGTTATATGGCACGCCTCTGTTTGACTGCAATGGGCAGGCTTGCGGTGTGATCGCCATCTTTGCCGAAAATGTCCTCTCTTTCACCAACAATGAAAACATGTTCGGCATTTATTGCCATGTTATGCAGCATCGCCTGAAAAAATTGCAGGAACTTGAACAACTACGCGGACAATTACGCCAAATCCGCCAGGTATTTCAGGTTCAACGCCAAAAAGAAAAACAATTGGATGAACTGCTTGCTTCCCTGAGTGAATCTAAAAACCCGGCGGCGGTCAGCAGTATCTCCGTGGATTACAGTCATATCGATAATCTGCCAAAGGCCATAGAAGAATTTGAAAGCGCCGTGTTGGTTCAACGTCAGCGTCAGTTTGGCAATGATACCAGACTGATCGCGCAAAGTTTGGGAATTCCCCAGAGGACGTTGGTTTACAAACTGGCTAAATACGGGTGTAGATTATGAATATTGTTTTAATTATCAGCTCATTGCTCGCTTCATTGACAGGGAACCCGAAGTTTGCGGAAGTGGCAAAATCAACGGAAGCGGTAAAATCAACGGAAGCAATCGCGGTAGTAAAGGAAGAGCAAAATTTAGATGAATTGCATAAATGCCGCTTTGAGCCGTCTCCTCTTATCCGGCTGGCATGTTATGACAGGGCGTTGAATAACCTCAA
This sequence comes from Xenorhabdus vietnamensis, assembly GCF_002127535.1. Classification (GTDB taxonomy): domain Bacteria; phylum Pseudomonadota; class Gammaproteobacteria; order Enterobacterales; family Enterobacteriaceae; genus Xenorhabdus; species Xenorhabdus vietnamensis. Next base: position 17,216 of record NZ_MUBJ01000014.1, on the reverse strand, counting down.
GTTCAAAACTGTACAAATTCCTATCGAAAATATGGGGCCTTCATGGCGGAAAGCGATGGAGCAGGAGATGAAACGCACCGATTACTCCACCAGCTTCATTATGACGCAGGGGGAAAACGGTGCGGCACCGATCATCCTGACTACGCCCGCAGTAGGGGTACTGCCTCCACGCCCTGTATTAATGCTGAGTTGCATTGACAGTATCACCCGTTTGCAGGTGGCGCTGCCTAAGCCTGTGGAATCAGGGGCTGTTACCGTAACAACCGATAAAACCGAATACCGTACGGAATGGTTTGTGCGGGAACATGGTTATTTATGGGAATCCAGCCGTGGTTTGCCGGGTATTGAGGAAATCAAGCGCCTGATGGACAGCGACCGGATGAGCATTACGGGCAGCAATGGTAGCCAGATAACCTTTAACATTTCTCAGTTGGAGCAGGCCGCGAAGCCATTACGCGCTGCCTGCCGTTGGTAATCGACATGGACATCAGAACACAATTCGACTGGTTCGGCTCCCTACTGGCCCCCCTGTCCGACGAACAGATTGGCAAGGGACTGGGAGACAGCGAACCTGCATGGGAATACATTGACGGCGAGATGATCAAATTTGGCTCACTGTCACATGGCTCGCTGGATGTTGAAGAGATCCAGCGTCAGGCCTTGCAACTGCTAAGCGAAAAGAGCAAGGACTTCCGGCTGGTGGTTCATTTGCTGCGTACCCTGCAACATGCCGGCAACTCTGCTGAATTGATCCTTGCACTGGAATTGCTGACCGAGTATGTCAAAAACTACTGGGAGAAGGCTTGGCCAACCAAGCCACAGTTAAAACGCCGGTTGGCACAGCAAGTGCTCAAGCGTTTTGACTCAGCCCAGGGCAGTTTTATTGAGCAGGCGAGCAAAAGTGAACGGGATGATGCACAAGGGGCATTCGCACATCTTGCTCAATGCTGGCATACCAATGAAGCTGATCTCGCCAAAGAAGTTGACCAACTGCGCATTCGTTATAACCGTCAGTCAGAAGCTGTACCTCTGGAGACAAAACCGGCTCCAGTCAAGGTATCAACATCCACAGCTGAATCTCTGGCACAAGCGCCCCAGAGCTATGAATCTGCACCAATGCCAGAAGTAGACGTCAACAGCTCGAGTGAAAAAGCATGGAAGCAGACCCTGATAACCGTCGCAGATTTGCTGTGTGAGCGGCATCCTGAATCGTCAGTGGGTTATTCTCTGCGTCGCCACGCGGTATGGCACACCATCACCACGGCACCGATGGCGAATGCAACAGGAAAAACCCCGTTGGCACCGACTTCCGCAGATCGCACCGCTGACTATTTGGCAAGATTGCCGATGGCAGACAACAAATTGCTCCAACAAATCGAGCAAAGCCTGACGCTTGCCCCTTATTGGCTGGATGGTCATGCCATTGCCGCACAAGCTGCATTGCAATTGGGTTACGTAAACGTCTCGTTGGCCATTCGCGACGAGCTGAGTGCGTTTCTGGAGCGATTGCCCGTACTGAAAACCCTAAGTTTTTCTGACATGAGCCCGTTTATTTCTTCTGAAACCCTCGACTGGCTTGCACCTGAACCAGTAGCAACGGGCAATGGCTCCGTTTCTGCTGATCAGGAGGTTATCTGGCAATGCTTCCAGCAACAGGGATTAGAAGCAGCCCTGAAAATGCTGGAAGAGCATCAGCAACAGTTAACTGAGCCACGGGATCAATTCTATGGCCAACTGCTCAATGCCCAATTGCTTGCAGAAGCTGGCATGACAGCACTGGCTCAACAGCATTACCGGAATTTGTTACACACGGGGCAACACATGCAACTTACTCAATGGGAGCCGAGCCTGTTGGCTGCATTGGCTGAAAAATTAGCTGAAAAACTCCCTTCTCCTTCTAAGGATACGGCTTCAAACAGGAGCGTTAACCCATGAAATGGCCCTCTTTGTCATCTTTGGCACCATTGAAATCAGCCTTGCCGGCGCTGGCGAAGTTTAAGTCCCTGCCACGGCTCAAGGCATTGATGACGCTGATTCTGGCGCTTATCCCCTGCTTGCTCCTGATTGCGATCTGGTGGTGGGGCCCAGAATGGAAACTCCGCAACGACTATCCGCTGGAAAGCCTCGCGGCACGCTGGTTGGCAACCGCCATCATCATCATGATGGTGTTGTTCTGGATCGGCATGAAAGCGTGGCGTCGCTTGCGGACACTGGAAAAACTTAACCTTGATGTTGAACTGAAAGTGGTTGATCCGGTACGGGTAGATATTGAACATCAAGATCGCTACCTTGACCACTGGAAATCCCAGTTGCAACGCCATCTGGACACCTATAATTACCTGTATGAACGCCCGTGGTACATGGTCATCGGTAGCCAGAAAAGCGGTAAAACCTCACTGATCAAGGAAGGCTATAAGCTGTCCGAAATCGCGGCACCGGAATATTTGCGTCAGGACGGAGAATTACCCCTGATGTTGCGTTGCTGGTTGGGGGAAAAAGCAGTCATCATTGATCCGAAAGGTCAGTTGATTGACCAGCCAATCCCGCTTAACAGCGACAAACCACAAATCAACAGCCGTCTGTGGGAATCGTTACTGAACTGGTTGACTGAAAACCGCCAGCGCCAGCCACTCAACGGGATTATTCTGACCGTGGATACCCTGCGCCTGCTGACCGATAACCGCGAACAGCGCGAACGTTATGTGAGGGAGATCCACCAGCGTCTGCAAGATATTCGTCTGACCTTCCACAGCCAGTTGCCGCTCTATCTGGTAATGACCAAAATCGACCTGCTGCACGGCTTTGAGGCAATGTACCAGTCACTGGATCGCAAACTGCGCGACCAGATTTTGGGGGTGACATTCAGCCTCAATAACCGCGATGAGAAAGCGTGGCATAGTGAACTGGAGCAGTTCTGGAAACAGTGGATGAACAACCTGAATACGGCGATGCCGGACATGATGCTGAACAATGTGGATGCTAACCAGCGCAGTGCCCTGTTCAGTTTCACCCGTCAGGTTCAGGGCTTGTACAGCTACATTGTCCAGATGCTGGAAGATATTCTGTATAACGACGAACATCAACGTTCAACCCTGCGTGGCGTTTATCTGACTTCGGCACATCAGGTGGGGCAGATGGATGACTTGTTCACCCAATCTGCCTCGGCTCAGTATCACTTGGGCTCCCAAGCGTTCCCAACCTGGCCGGCGGGCGACACGCTGCCGTACTTCACCCAGTCCCTGTTTGAAAATGTCTTGCTGGCAGAACCGAATCTGGCGGCTGAAAACCGGATCTGGCTGAGCCGCAACCGTCGCCAGTTGTATACCTTCTCTACAGTCAGTGCGTTGGTCATCGTAGCAATGTGGGGTGGCTGGCATTACTTCTACCAGAAAAATTATCGGGCGGGTGAGGAAGTATTGGCACAGGTGAAAAATTTCCTGTCTGTTCCACCACCGAAAGGGGATGACCACTATGGCAATCTCCAACTGCCGCTGATGAACCCGATCCGTGACGCAACATTGGCTTACGGTAACTATCGTGAGCATAAATCTTTCCTGACCGACATGGCGCTGTACCAAGGCGATCAAGTCGGCCCGTATGTGGCAAATACCTATCTGAAACTGCTGGAGCAACGTTTCCTGCCATCCCTGATGCTGGGACTGCTGGATGATCTGAATCAGGCACCAGCAGGCAGTGAGGAAAAACTCGAGATCCTGCGTGTGATGCGCATGATGGAAGATCAGAGTAAGCGTAACAACGGACTGGTAGCCCAGTATATGCGTGAGCGTTGGAGCAAGGAATTCCTGGGCCAGCGAGATGTGCAGGATGCGTTACTGACTCATCTGGATTACGCCTTGGATCGTACCGATTGGAAAGAAAAACGTGATAAAGGCGAACAGGATGCTATTGATCGCTTCGCGCCGTTTGTCAAACCTATCCATCAAGCCCAGCAGGAGCTGAAAACACTTTCCGTCAAGCAGCGGGTGTACCAGAACCTGCGTATCAAGGCACAGGATGCGTTGGCCGCGCCGATCAACCTGCGCGATCAGATTGGCCCGAGCTTTGACAGCGTGTTTGTTGCCAGCAACGAAAAACGGCTGGTTGTTCCGCAGTTTCTGACCCGTAACGGCTTGATGGATTATTTTGTCCAGCAAGGCGAGCAGCTGGTGGAACTAACCGCAATGGATAGTTGGGTGCTGAATATAGAACAGAGTAATAAAGAGAAGTACAACGAGGCGGGAGCATCACAGAATAACGACAAGAACAAGAGCCACGACGATTATAGTCAGGCAGATCAGGATATGATCAAGGATGAAATCACCGAGCTGTATCAGGCAGAGTACACCGCAACCTGGCGGGCGGCGATGAACAACCTCGAAGTACGTGACTTTGATGATCTGCCGCAGGCTATCAGTGCCATCGAACAGGTGATCAGTGGTGAGCAGCCTATTAAGCGAGCGTTGCAAATCCTGAACGATAACACCAATCCGCCGGCGGTAAGCAGCTCGCTGAGCGACAAAGAAAAACAGGTGTTGTTGAAGAAAGAAGACTACAAACTGTTGAATAGCATCAGCCATGGCTTTGCCGCGGAAACCGGCGTACTGATTGAGCACGGTGACAAAGGCAGCACGCTGCAAAGTGTCTACCAGAAACTGATGGCGTTGCACCGTTACCTGCTGGCGATCCAGAACTCGCCGGTGCCGGGTAAGGCCGCACTGCAAGCGGTACAGATGCGTCTGGACAAGAATAACAGTGACGCCATTTTTGAAGTGCAGCAAATGGCGAAGAACCTGCCGGAACCGCTGAACCGTTGGATTGGTGACCTGGCTGAGCAGGCATGGCGTGTAGTGATGATGGAAGCCGTGCGTTCGCTGGAAGTGGAATGGCAAGACACTGTAGTCAAACAGTACCAGACCTATCTGGCGGGCCGCTATCCATTCAACCCCAATGCCCGCGAAGAAGTGCCATTGAGCGAGTTTGATCGTTTCTTCCGGCCGGACGGGACACTGGATGCCTTCTATAAGCAGAGCCTGAAACCGTTTGTGGAAAATAACCTGACCATAGGCACTGACGGCAAGATGCTGATCCGTCCGGACGTGATGAAACAGCTGGAAATGGCAAACCGCATTCGTACCACCTTCTTTACACCACAAAATGGCCTCGGTGCCCAGTTTGCCGTTGAACCGGTGAGCCTGACCGGCAACAAACGCCGTGCCTTGCTGAACCTTGATGGTCAGCTGGTGGATTACTCCCACGGGCGCAGCAACGTGGCACGTCTGATCTGGCCAAACTCAATGCGTACAGGCACAGAAAGCAAGCTGACCCTGATGCCGGCGAAAAGCAATCAGGCACCGCGCTCCATCAGCTTTAGCGGCCCATGGGCACAGCTGCGGCTGATTAACAGCGGCAAGTTGACCAACGTCCAGCCGGGCTTCTTTGACGTGCGTTTCAGTGTTGATGGCGGTGATGTGACCTACCGCATCTATATGGACGAATCGGACAACCCATTTGCGGGCGGGCTGTTCAGTCAGTTCAAACTGCCAGACACCCTTTATTAATATGAAGACCTTCTATTAAAGGAAAGTACCTCAATTAACCACCCCCTGCCTTCGGGCGGGGGTTTTTTTAAGGAGAAAAGCCAGATATGAGCGGACACCCTGAAAATCTCATCATCCGGGCGGGCGGCAGTCCGCTGAACCTGCCGGAATTTGCCGTTATCCGCGATGAAATCAACAAAACCAGCCACCCTGCACAACCGGAAGTGAACTGGCCGTTGGTGGAATCCCTGTCCCTGACGATATTTAAAACCAACGGCGTCGATTTACAGACGGCGATTTACTACACACTGGCACGAATGCAACTGAACGGACTGGCAGGGTTCACCGAGGGCTGTGAACTGCTGGCGGGGGTTATTGTCAGTGAATGGGACGCCCTGTGGCCGCCACAACCGCAAGTGCGTACTGACCTGCTGGAGTGGTTCCATTCCCGTACAGGCAGTGCGTTGCGTCAACAGGATTTTTCTGCCAGTGACTTACGGATGATTTACCGCGCTGAACGGGCACTCCAGCTGATTATCGACCGGTTGCAGCAATCAGACCTGAAACGCCTGCCGCGAGTGGAAAATTTGCTGTGGTTTTTCCAGAACGCAGCGAAAAAACTGGAAAAGCCGCGGCAGGCCGCCAAACCGGCATCGCAGCCGGTGCAGATGCCGCCGCTGGTTTATCTCTCCCAGTCAGAGACGGAGCCGGATATGCCACCTCCGCCACCACCACCGCGTCATGATCCTCAGCCAACGGCCGATAATAACCAACAGAGGGTAAGGGTACAGTTTCCCGAACAACCGCCGAAGGGATTAAATGCGTGGCAGGGCTTTGGCCTTGGTGCCTTGTTGGGCGGGTTGGTGTTGGTGGGGAGCTGGTTGTTGTTCTACAAGCCGTTGCAACAACAACTCAATACCATTACCGACCAACCGGCGGGTGCCCGGCTGGCGTGGCTGTACCAGCCCGAACTGGAACGTTATCAGAACCAGTTGGATCGGTTGGCGGAGAACTCGCCACTGGTGACGTGGGAAAACGCCCGCACGGTGACCGAAACGGCGGAGCAACGTTGGCCCACGTCACCGGACCAGCGGAATATCACCCGTCAGTGGGAGCAGGCGATGACTGCCCGAATTGACAGCGTGCCCCTGAAAGGCAGCTGGAATGCGACCCGTGACCAGCTTCAGCAACTGGCGGACAAAATTCTGTTGCAGGAGCGTACCCGTGGCAGCTTCACACTGTCTTATCTGAAAACGGCCATCTATGACATTCAGCGCAACCACGGCAGTGAAGTTCCGCTGGAAGAACTGCTGCGTCAGTTGAGCGTCTATACGGCAAAAGGGGACACCGTGCCGCCGGTATTACTGAAAAATATTGATGAACGTTTTAACGCCCTGCTTGGCCGTTATGACCGGCTGCGACAGGCGACAGAAAATCCGGGCAAAAACGGGGCCGAACGCCCGACCAAACACCATGAACAAGCCGTCACTACTGACGGTGGGTATTAATCAGGGAGACAGACCATGTCAATGAAAAAGAGCATTGCGAAACTTAAGAAAGGGCAGGCCCTGATTCAGCAGGGACAGCAGGCCGCCCAAATGGCCCAGCAGGCGGCGAGTGGGTTGGGGGGCTTGGGGAAAAGCGTGGGCGGCGGTTTGACAAGAACGCCGGGGATAGTGCCGGGCGGGGGCTTTGGCGGTGGCGTGGAGGGCACCAAAGCCCCGATGGCTTCCGGCCAGAACTCTTTTGTCGGGCAGGGACTGGCTGAACGCGCGGCCAGTGGTCAGCATGCTGCGACCAAAGCGCTGCAAAAAGCCGGAGAAATGCTGGGTGGCGGGGGCGGTGCACCGAGCGGGTTGCAATTTACCCTGACAGCAGGCGGTTTGCCGCCGCAGACCTTTGTCGTCACCGACTTCGCCCTGACAGAAGGCTTTTCCCAGCCGTTCCACCTGAATGTGGGGCTGGCCAGTGCCGACCCGGCCATCGATTTTCCGGCGGTACTGGACCGCACCGCCACCCTGACCATCCTGCAGGAAGGGGTTGAGCAGCGCAGCATCACGGGTATGGTAGCTCGTTTCGAGCAGGGTAACACCGGGTTGCACCAGACCACTTACCAGATGACTATCTGCCCTGACCTGTGGCGCACGACCTTACGCCAGAACTCACGCATCTTCCAGCAGCAGGACATTGCCACGATTGTCACCACCATCCTGAAAGAGCACGGCATCCGTGACGTGGTGTTCAGCCTGCGCCATCCGCATCCTGAACGGGAATTCTGCGTCCAGTATCAGGAAAGCGACTTTGTGTTTCTGCAACGGCTGACAGCCGAAGAGGGCATCTTCTACTTCTTTGAATGCGGCAGCGGGCGTAACACGCTGGTGTTTGCCGATGATGCCGGCTCCGTTCCGCCGGGCATTGTTGTCCCGTATCAGCCGGGGGAAGCCAGTACACTGGGTGAGCCTTCGGTGGGCAGCCTGACATGCAGCGCACAGGTGCGTCCGGCACAGGTAGAGCTGAAGGATTACACCTTCAAAAACCCGGCCTGGGCGGCAGAATTCCGCGCGCAGATGAAGGAAGAAACCCTGCAGGAGATGTACTACGAGCACTACGACTATCCGGGACGCTTTAAAGACGAGGCCCACGGGGAAGCCTTTACCCGTTACCGCCTTGAAGCCCTGCGCAACGACGCGGTGATGGGACAGGGCAGCGGCCATGCCATCGCGGTGCAACCGGGTCGATTGTTCACCCTGACCAACCACCCGCGCCCCGACCTGAACCAGCCGTGGCAGGTGGTGAGCGCGAGCCACACCGGCAGCCAGCCGCAGGCACGGGAAACCGCGTCCGGCGACAGCGGCACCACGCTGCACAGTCATTTCAGCTTTATCCGCCATAACCAGAGCTGGCGTCCGACCCCGCTGCCGAAACCCACCATTGACGGCCCGCAAATCGCCAAAGTCGTGGGACCGGCGGGGGAAGAAATCTTCTGTGACCAGTACGGCCGCATTCGCCTCCAGTTCCCGTGGGATCGTTACGGGCGCAGCGATGACCACAGCTCCTGCTGGATACGGGTGACCCAGCCGTGGGCCGGCCAGGGCTGGGGCATGCTTGCCATCCCGCGTATCGGCCAGGAAGTGGTGGTGGACTTCCTGCACGGCGACCCGGACCAGCCCATCGTCACCGGCCGCACCTATCACGCCAGCAACATCCCGCCGGGCGGGCTGCCGGGCAGCAAAACCCAGATGGCCTTCCGCTCCAAGACCCACAAGGGAGAGGGGTATAACGAACTGCTGTTTGAGGATGCGAAAGGCAGTGAAAAGCTGGCGATGCATGCGCAGAAGGACATGAGTACGGAAGTCCTCAATGACCGGTCGACCCGGGTGGTGCATGACCACACAGAAAGTGTTGGCAACAATCAAGCCATTACGGTGCGTAAAGATCGCCACAAAGAAGTCATAGGCACGGAGGTCAGCAGTATCGGGACACGGCAGGTGACGGTGGAGAAAACCAGTGTGCTCAGCGTGAAGGGCGCCATCACCATTCAGTCCGTCGAAGACGGTATTTATATCGGCAATACCAAAGGCAGTATTTCTATCGATAAGGATGGCAACATCCACATTACGGGCGAAACGGTGATTATCAACGGCCAGAAAGTGATCACCCTGAACTGATCCCGTTAACCCTGTTAAAAAAGTGAAAAAGGAAACACGATGAACGCACAACCTTACCAGATGAATGAAGGCACCCTGACTCTCCCTGCCCACTGGCGCGATGAAACCATGCAGGTTTTTGTCCTGCCGGATGACAGTGGGGTCAATCTGGTGATTAACCGGACACCTGTGCCACAAGGCACAGACCCGGCGGCCTATTATGAACAAACCCTGACCCAATTTGCGACCCACCTGCCGGGTTATAAAGAGCATCAACGCTTACACATGACACTCAGTGGCGAAGGCGCATGGCGGCTGGATTACCACTGGCAAAGCCCGGAAGGGGAAATGCACCAGACGGTGGTATTGCAAATCCGGGGCAGCCAGTTACTGGCCTTTAATCTGACGTCACCGCAACCCTTTGAAGAAGGGCAACGCAACGCGTTACTGGCGGTGATCACCAGTTTTCAGGCCGTGTGACAGGAGGTCATCATGGGACTGGGTGACGAAATCGTAACGCGGATTGCCCGTGTGGGAGCAACCCATGCGGTGGGCAGAGCCATGCCCCCCTCACAGCCCCGCGGCCCGGCAGCGGCGCGTGAGGGCGATATTATCCAGCATTCGAGTTTCTTGGGTGCACTGGCCGGCGTTGTTGTCGGCGCATTGATCGGTGCCGCCGTCTTTGCGGCGGCCTCAGCACTGATAGTGGGGACGGGGGGGTTAGCCACGGCGGCGGTACTGGCATTGGGTACAGCGGGTACTATCGCACTGGGCGGGTTTATCAGCGATGTCAGTTCGGCGGTGGCCAATATGGTGGACAGCATCGGGCCTCCGGATGGCGCGATAAGCAAAGGTTCACCGAATGTCCTGATTGAGGGCAAGCCGGCGGCCCGGGCGACCGTGGATTTAGCCACATGCAGCAAGCACCCGCCACCGCTGATCGCACAGGGCAGTGAATCGGTGTTTATCAATGGCGAACCCGCCGCGCGGAAGGATGACAAGCTGGTGTGCGGCTCGACGATCAAGAGCGGGGCGAGCAAGGTCTTTATCGGCTCCGGTCAGGGCACGTATCTGGAAATCGAGGAAGAATTTTCCGGCTGGCAACGGGCGTTATTGATCGCCGTGGAATTTATTGTTCCCCCCTCGCGTGGGCTGGCAAAAGGTATAGGAAAGCTCTTTACCAAAGCAGGACAGAAAGCTGTTGTAAGGGGAGCATTTAAGGGCGCGAAAAAAGTCGGGGAGATTGTCCGGGGCAAAACACTCAAGTGCGCCAAAGCCGCTTTTAAAGAAACCAAAGGCGCAAAACGTTACTGGGCCAGTACGAAAAAATTCTTTACCGGTGATCCGATTGACGTCACCACCGGGGCGCTGTTTGACCAACGTACTGATATTGACCTGGGGCAGACGATACCGCTGCTTTTTACCCGTAGCTGGTCGCCGGGGCTGCGGGGATGTCTGGGCGAGAACTGGTTCGATAATTTCTCGGAATGCGTCCTGGTGACGGGAGACCGGATAGAAATCCTGACCACCGAAGGGGCTTCCCTGCATTTTGCCCTGCCACCGGGCGTTGACCATAGCATCAACCCGGAGCATCCCGATTTTAGGCTAAGCCGGGAAAAGTCCGGGTTTGTCCTGACCGAGCGCAATAACCCGGTTCGCAAGTATTTTTCGTTGCAAATACTCACTGAAAAAGGCACCCCCGCCAGCGGGCAAACATGGCGGCTGACTGAACACCGTGACCGCAATGGCAATGCCGTGCGTTTTCACTATAACGGCACACATCAACTGAAAAAAGTCACCCACAGCGATGGCCCGGAACTGGTGTTGTCCTACCGGGAAGATGGCCTGCTGGAAGCGATCCGCCGCACTGACAATGGGCTGAATGACGTGATGGCACGCTATGCCTATCATGACAATGGCTGGCTGTCCGAAGCGGACAGTGCCCAGCAATTTCACCTGTTCTATGACTATAACGCACAGGGGCTGATTAGCCGCTGGTCGGATGGCGACCAGACTGCCGTCGATTATGCCTATGATGCACAAGGCCGTTGTATCCACAGCGTCGGCAGTGGCGGGTTCTACCCGGTGCAACTCACCTATCAACCGGGCATCACCCGTTCAATGACGCCCGAAGGGCACACCACAAGCTGGTATTACAATGACCAACAACAGGTAACCCAGGTCGAAACCCCGTGCGGTCATGTCACGCGTTATGACTATGATGAATGGGGTAATCTGCGCCACCAGATTTTACCGGAAGGGCAAACCCTGACATTAGATTATCTGGCGGATACCGGGCTGGTGACCGCCTTTACCGATGCGACCGGCGCGACATGGCAGTATCACTACGATGATTTAGATCGGCTTATCAGCATGACCGATCCGCTGGGCCGAGTCTGGTGGCAGCAATATGACAATCACGGTCATGCGGAATGCTTTATTGCACCGGATGGCAGTAAAACCACGCTGACGCGCAATGAATTCGGGCTGGTGATTGTGGCAGAGGACACGGAGGGGCACAAGCGGTCGTGGGAATATGATCCCCAGAAGCGGCTGACCAAACTGTTTGATGAAGAGCACCGCAGCCTGCGGCTGGGCTACGACAGCCATGACCGCTTGCAGCGGCTGGTCTCGGGGGGCGGCGCGCTGTGGCTGTGGGAATACGATCGCCATCATCGGCTGGCTTTAAGCGATCGCCCGAACAACAGTCTGGAACGTTTTCGCCATGACCGCCACGGCAACCTGACCGGGTGGACGGATGCGCGTGGCGTGCAATGGCATATCGAATACGGCCCGTTTGACCTGCCAGTAGGACGTATCGACGGGGAAGGCCACCGCTGGCAGTACCGTTATGATCTTAACAGCCTGCAACTGTTGGAAGTCATTAACCCGCAGGGAGAAAGCTACTGCTACACACTGGATGCCGACGGGCGGGTGATCACTGAAACCGACTATGCCGGCACGCAGTGGCACTATGCCTATGATGGCAATGGCAACTGCACTGAAAAACGGGATGCACTGAACAATATCACGCGTTTTGAGTACGATGCCGCCAGCCGCATGACCGCCATGCACACCCCCGAAGGCACGACCACCTACGGTTACGATATCCTCAGCCGTTTACTGGCAGTCACCGCACCAGACAGTGAACCGCTGACCTTTGAATACGATGATAAAGACCGCATTGTGAAAGAAACGCAGGCACACGGCGACATCCAGCGGGATTACCCGGACAGCGCCACCGTGGAAAGAACACTGCAAACACCGGAGGGTCAATGCTGGCAGGCAAAAACCGAAGCCAATAAGGTGGGCGAGCTGAGGCTGTTAAACCTCAACGGTGCGCATACACTTAACCTTGAACGGAACGAAGACGGTCATGAATGGCACCGCCAGTCGGATAAAGGCTTTATCCTGCGGCAAGAGCATTCCTTAATGGGGCAGCTGACTGCACAACGTGCCGGGTGTAATACTGAGTTTTTTGAAGCCCATGAAGTGGCTGATATTCCCCTGCCGACACTGGCAGGCTTAGACCGGGAATATCGCTATGACGCGGCGCTCAATCTGGTGGCCGCAAACGATGATCGGCAATGGCTGCGTTATGTGGTCAACGGCAACGGGCAGGTCACTTCGGTCAGTGACGGCGAACGCCTGCGCGAGCATTATCAGTACGATGCCTGTGGCTACCCCTCCCGCCGTTTTGATGGCCTCAACGAGATAGACGGGGAACGGCTCTACCAGAAAGGCCACCGGTTACGCCAGCTGGGTCAGCATCTGTTTGAGTATGATGATGCCGGGCGGATGACCGCCATGCAGCTGTGGCAGGAGGGGCACCGCCCGCAGCTGACCAAGTTTAGGTGGAACAGCCAGAACCAGCTTACCGGGGTACAGACGCCGGGCGGCCAGCAGTGGGACTATCGCTACGATGCCTTCGGGCGGCGTACCGAAAAAGCCTGTGAGCGGTCAGGTGAGCGCACCACCTACCTGTGGGACGGGGACGTGCCAGCGGAGATCCGCGAGTACCGGCATAATCGCTTATACAGCATCCGCCATCTGGTGTTCGACGGCTGGCAGTTGCTGGCCCAGCAGGTGCAGTTTTTTACCCTGAACCCGGAAAACCGCCATGAGCTTATCGCCGGAAACATTCAGACCCAGTACGCGGTGTGTGCCCCGACCGGGGAGCCGCTGGCGTTGTTTGATGAAAGCGGGCACCGGGTCTGGCGCCAGCCGCCGCAGAGTTTGTATGGCTTGCGTTTAGGGGTACAGGGCGAAAATGCCGAACTGAATCCGGGGCTGAAATATGCCGGGCAATGGCTGGATGAGGAGAGCGGGCTGGTCTATAATCGGTTCCGGTATTACTCGCCGGTAGCCAGTTGTTATCTGACGCTTGATCCCATTGGGCTGATGGGTGGAGAAAACTTGTATGCCTATGTGCAAAATCCAACTGGCTGGATAGATCCATTAGGATTAGCATGTAACAACCCTAATGGATATAAAGCAGGGGATGTAGACTTACATGGCAATTTGTCTCCGGGCGTAAATCGAGCACCAGGTCACAGTAATACTAAAGCTGATGATCTTGTACAGAGTCACCATCCAATACAGGATCATTGGGCTAAGAAACGCATCAAAGGTTATAAAAGGAATTCAGCGCCTGCCACATTATTACATTCATCTTCGGGAATGCCACATGCTCAAATCAGTGCGGCACAAAGAACAAGACGAGCAGGATCCGGAGGATGGGACAAAACGCTAAAAGAAGAATTCAATATAAGTTATAGAGAGATGATTGATGCTGGCGTACCGAAAGCTCAAGCAAGGAAGTCTCTTGGTGATGCTTATAAGTATTTTGATGGGCTTAGGGGCGCTAATAAAAACAATCCATTCTTTGATATTTAGGTTTATCAAGAGGAAAATTCCATGAATAAAGAAGATGTTTTAGAAAGATTAGATTTTATTGAAAAAGAAATGGATATTAAATTACCCCATTACTATAGGAAATTTTTGTCCGAAGAAATTCAAGATAAGCCTTATATTGAGATAACTGGGAAAGAACAAGAGAATATCTATGTTTATAATTTCGATTATGTCCTTGAAAGGAATAAAACATATACTATTCAGGATGTTGAGAGGAATTATTTTTTAATTGGTCAAGATGGTGATCTTGGTTATTTTATTTATGTAGAAAAAGGTAAGGAAAGTGATGTTATTTATAGCCTAGACTTGGGGGCTTTAGGTAGCGTCGATATGGAGGAAGATGGGGATAAGGAAGCCGATAATATTTATAATTTAGGAATATAAATATCTAGACATCAGCCAAGATAATGAATTAAATCTATCTTGGCTGAATAGTTTATATCAAATGAATTTTAGTGGATGAATATGTATCAAGAAGTAACTCAATATTCCACCTTATAATCCCCAATTAGTTCCCGCATCCTGAGTTTAATCTCGCTAAGCTGATTTTGCTGGCGTTCGTATTGTTGCTTAATGGTGCGGGTCTCGTCGTTGTCAGGAATGAGCACCAGACAGCCCTCCATAATCTTGACGGTGAGTGTGTCACCAATCTCAAAGCCCGCCTGTTTAAGCCATCTGCCCGTTAAATTTATCGCGGGTCGGGGGTTCGGCCTGCCATTTTGCGGCACGTATCCCACGGTGTAATAACGTTCGGTTTTGGCGGCTTTATTTACCGCCCGGTTTTGCTTAGAATGCGCCTTAGCCATCATTCAACTCCTTATTAGTTGCTTGTGGTGAGCATTCTGGTCGTGCTCCAACACGGTCAGAATGCGTTAAATCTCAGCGTGTGATATTGATTGCCTGTTTAATCTTCTCTTGGGTGATTGCCATGTCCAGAATGCGGCAAATCACATCCTGATCTTCTGCTTTTAACCCGTCAACCTGCTTACATAACTCTTTTAGCCGCTTGTTTTTAATCTCAAAAACGGGAGCGGTTGCCCCTTCTTCACCCAGCAGTAAATGGTCAATACTGACTTCCAGTAACTGCGCCAGTTTAATGATGTAATCAAACTGGGGCTTAACCTGCCCCTGCTCCCAGCGTCCTACCATCCGGGGCTGGATATCCAGCAAATTAGCCAGTTCTATCTGTGTAAGCTGTCTGGCCTTGCGCAGCGTGGCAAGGCGTTTACCAAAATCAGTCATAAATGAACAAAGCCAGTTAATGTGTTTGTTCATCATGATAAGTGTCCTTTTTTAATGTTGGGCTTGAAAGTATTATATTGACCTGTATTATATAGGTCAATAATGACCTTGACGCATTTTAAAGGATTAAGACATGGCTCGCATTCCCGAAGCAGAGTTGCAGCACCTGAAATCCGCCGTCCCTTTAGTGGCTATCATTGAGCAGCAGGGGCGGAAGTTGATCCCACGTGGTAAAGACAGGATCGTGCTGTGCCCGTTCCATCAGGAGAAAACGCCCTCGATGGTGATCACGCCGTCGAAAAATCTCTATCACTGCTTTGGTTGCGATGCGGGCGGATCAGTGCTGGACTGGGTCATGAAAACGGAGAATCTGAGCCTGCGTCATGCCTGCGAACGGTTACGCGCCATGCTCGGCAGCAATCCGGCGGTCGAGCCGCTGGTTGTATCGTCAGAGCTGCTGCGGGATGCGGTCGGGCAACAGGCGCTGCGGTTACGGGTGGCGGAGTTTTATCACCATACACTGCTGAATGCCCCGGAAGCACAGGCCTATCTGACTAAACGGCGGCTGAATCACCCTGAGTTAGTGGCACAGTTTAAGCTGGGCTTTGCCAACCGCACGCTGGGGTATCGCTTGCCCGCCCGACAACTGAAAGTCGGGGCGGAGATCCGCGCGCAGCTTCAGACGGCCGGGTTGTTGCGTGAGAGCGGGCATGAACACTTCAGCGGCTCACTGGTCATTCCGGTGATCGGTCTTAATGGCGAAGTACAGGAAATGTATGGCCGCAAAATCATTGATCGCCTGCGGGCCGGGACGCCCAAACATATTTACCTGCCGGGGGCGCACCACGGCGTCTGGAATGAAGCCGCCCTGATGGCCTCAAAAAGCCTGATCCTGTGTGAATCGCTGATCGATGCGCTGTCGTTCTGGGTGGCCGGGCACCGCCATGTCACAGCGGCTTACGGTGTGAACGGGGTTACAGCCGATCACTGGCAGGCCTTTGCACAGTACGGGATTAAGCAGGTGCTGATCGCCTTCGACAATGACAGCGCAGGCAATGAAGCCGCGGTGAAACTGGCCGTAGCACTGGCCGCCAAAGGGATCACGCCATTGCGCGTGGTGTTCCCGTCGGAGATGGATGCCAACGGTTATCTGTGTCAGGTCGCCGAGCCGGAAAGTGCCTTTGCCCTGCTGCTTGAAAGCGCCGTACCCATGCAGGATGTGGCTGGCATCGTTGCGGTTGAGCATCAGACGGCTGATCCCGTCACGGTTCCCGAACCTACTTCTGCTTTAGTGGCTGAACCCGCCCCCAACACCACACCGGGGGTTGTCTGTGAACCCGGCGAGAATGGCGAGCTGCTGATATCGGTCGGCACACTGCAATGGTGTCTGCGGGGAATGGGCGCAATCAAAGCCGGTGCCGCCGCCATGAAACTCAATGCGCAGGTGCTGGACAGGCAAAGCGGGGTGCTGTTCGCGGATGGGGTTGATCTGATGAGTGCCCGCAGCCGGAACAGTTATGCCAGGCTGGCGGCCACCGAACTGGGTCTGGCAGACGGGGCACTGAGGCGTTCGCTGGGGCAGGTGTTGCTGGCTGCCGAACAGTGGCTACAGCAGGCGGCGAACCCGGCAGCAGCAGCGCCTGAGCTGAACGAGGCTGAACGGGAGGCGGCACTGGCTTTGTTGCAAGATCCGGCGCTGGTCGGGCGTATCACCGCTGATTTAGCCGCCTGTGGCGTGGTCGGTGAATCAACCAATCTGTTAGCGGGCTATCTGGCGGCAGTGAGCCGAAAGTTACCCAAACCCTTAGCCGTCCTGATCCAGAGCAGCAGCGCCGCAGGTAAGAGCAGTCTGATGGATGCCGTCTTGAATCTGATC
>NZ_MUBJ01000139.1 GCF_002127535.1 Xenorhabdus vietnamensis | reverse complement strand
GAAATATGCCCGTAGAACAGCTTGAAATGATACGGTTTCTCAGTTTATTGATTATCAGATAACACGTTAATTTTGGGATGATTACGGCTGTAGTACTAAGAAGGGAAATGCAGCGGGGAGCAAGAAACCGAACAGCGACACTTTGGACGGTAGAACTGATTCGGTTCTTGCGGTCGGCACCAACGAAGAGTTACCTGCGGCAAAGTATCGCACGGTAGCGCAGAAAAATAAACAGGGGGCGAAAGGATGCTAACCATTACCCCCAACTTTGCACAGGAACGCGCACTAAACATGCTGCGTCAGGAGTGGAAGGGTTTTAATTCTTTCATGGTGTATGCCCCGACAGGCGCAGGCAAGACCGGATTAGCGGCTTTCATCACACAGGGTTTTGTATCAAAGCGGAAA
>NZ_MUBJ01000138.1 GCF_002127535.1 Xenorhabdus vietnamensis | reverse complement strand
GGAACAGGCCGATGCAGGGAAAACCCTCGCGATCACCGTGAAGCCGGTTAACGGCAACAATGAAGCGGGTGATCCCAAAACGGTGGATACCGGCATGACGGATACCGACATCAACAAAACTACCGCCAAAGGTGCAAAACCGGGCACTGTCCTGGATCCGGCGGCTAAACCGTCCATTGATGACCTGTTGCTGGAAGGCAAACTGTACCTGAATGAAACCTTAACCGCTAAGTATGCGTTTAATGCCCACAATGGAGATACCACAGATAAATCCCCCTATGTCTGGAAGCGTTTAAGGCCGGAGGATAAAGACGGCGGACCACGGGAAGAGGTACCAGACCCTGAAGCCAGGGGCACCGTTGATGGAAAAAACATCCTGAGTGGTGCCATCCCTTCTTACACGCTGGGTAAAGATGATACCGGCAGACTGCTGG
>NZ_MUBJ01000137.1 GCF_002127535.1 Xenorhabdus vietnamensis | reverse complement strand
CCACGGAAACACCGTACCCTGACACGGTGTGCATTCATCAGTTATTCGAACAGCAGGCAGAGAAAATCCCAGACGCCATTGCCTTGAGGTACGAAGACCAGACCGTCAGCTATGCCGAACTCAATGCCCGTGCCAACCGGTTGGCTCGTCAGCTCATTGAACACGGTATCCGTCCCGGTGAGCATGTGGCGCTGTTACTGGCGCGTTCGGTGGCGCTGGTGGTCGCCCAACTGGCGGTACTCAAAGCTGGCGCGGTTTATGTGCCGATTGATCCGGGTATGCCGGATGGGCGAAAACACTGGATGATACAGGATTGTACTGCCCGGTTGCTGCTCGCTGATATACGGGAGGATATCCCGGCTAACCTGACTGTGCCATTATTGCGTCTCTCGGATGAGGAAAAGACAAACCGTGGGCAAGATTGTCGTCATCCTGAT
>NZ_MUBJ01000136.1 GCF_002127535.1 Xenorhabdus vietnamensis | reverse complement strand
TCGGCGTTTGGTAGATTTTAATTTCATCGTCATACCTCATGGTTAGGTTCATCAGATTAACAGGCGTTTGAGGTGTCCGAATTTAATATACCCCTACATAAACGTCCTGTGGGGCGTCGAGGGCGTATGGATGAAACTGACATAAAAGTCAGAGGGCAATGGAAATATTTGTATCGCGCTGTCGATACCGCCGGTCAAACGATTGACTTCCTACTGACCGCTAAACGCGATACGGCAGCTGCATTGCGTTTCTTCCGCAAAGCCATACGCCATCAAGGTAAACCCGAGGTTGTGACGATAGACAAAAGTGGCGCTAACACGGCAGCCTTAGAAACGCTCAATATTGGTAAACCCGAAGAGGAAACTATTGCGATCCGACAAAGCAAATACCTCAATAATTTGATAGAGCAAGATCATCGTAATATCAAACGTCGAACACGCTCG
>NZ_MUBJ01000135.1 GCF_002127535.1 Xenorhabdus vietnamensis | reverse complement strand
TTTCATGTCACGTTGCCAGAAAAAGCCAGTGAACTCATTACCCGTCTGACTGATAATTTCCAGATTTTAAAACCCGCATCTTCAAGTTAATTGCGTATAGATATTCAATAAGCATTAAATAAGTATCTATTAAATATAAATAAGGTATTAAATGGATAACCCAGCAGATTTACTGCTTCAGCGACCAGAACTAGAAGCTGTGGTAGTTAATGTACAAGATCCAGAAAAACAAATGCGCGTACAGGTGCGTGTTTTTGGTGTACTTGATGATGTGTCAGATGAAAAATTACCGTGGGCCACTTATAAACTCCCCATTGGAGCCAGAGCAAACGAAGGTGACTTTACTCCAGGGCAAGAGCATGAGCGCTCACTTTTCATTCACGGGTTCAAATCCTGCCTTTAGGACTTGCATGGCAAAATTGGGATTCATCCACGCTTTTTTCTGT
>NZ_MUBJ01000134.1 GCF_002127535.1 Xenorhabdus vietnamensis | reverse complement strand
TGTCTCATTCCGACAGTGTTTGTCACGTAAAAAATAAGGAGTTTATACCTCAATTTTCTCCAGCGGCAGGATATGACGGAAAACAAGTGATTTCCGTCAGGGTGAAACGCTTAGCGGGTGTTATTGCAGAAATGACCACGGAACCCCTATTACTGCGGTTACAGGCGCATTATCACTATCTGGTTGGGCAAATCACCGAGATTGAAACCGCACTGTCACAGGAAATCATTCAGGATGATACCGGACAACGGCTGATGACGATCCCCGGCATTGGCCCCATCACGGCGAGTGTGCTTTCCGCCCAACTGGGTGATGGAAAACACTATGCCCGCAGCCGGGATTTTGCGGCCTCGACGGGTTTGGTCCCCCGCCAGTACAGCACCGGGGGAAGGACGACCTTATTGGGGATCAGTAAACGGGGTAATAAGACGCTCCGGCAACTGTTGGTACTCTGCGCCCGGTCATTCATGCAACAGATTGAGCACCGGCAGGGAAAA
>NZ_MUBJ01000133.1 GCF_002127535.1 Xenorhabdus vietnamensis | reverse complement strand
CATTAAACCGAGTCAATCTGATGATACCCAATTGGCTGAGGCAATTCGGAAAATAATACAAAAATCCGTACCCCACGCCTCAACCACCCAATCCGGCACCGTCCAGCTCAGCAATGCCATATACAGTGACAGCCAAACCGAGGCAGCAACATCCTATGCAGTGAAACAGGCGTTCGACAATGCCGACAACAGGCTGCTCAGGAGAATGAATGGCGAGGACATTCCGGATAAATCGCAGTTCGTGAAAAATCTGGGGTTAGAGGTCACAATAGAAAAAGCGCGCCGCGCCGTGCCTGATAACCGGCGAATTAATGGGAAGTGGCTGTCATCGGATATTTCACTGGTTGCGGGGGATGTTGATGCCGTTTCGGCCTCAAAAGGAGGCACATTTCAGAGTGATATCCGGGTCTCTGAGGGGGTATATATTGGCAAACAACGGCCAGATTTAGTGTTATCGTCATTGGGAACAGCCAAATCGCGGGTGAATTTATCGTTATGGGGGATA
>NZ_MUBJ01000132.1 GCF_002127535.1 Xenorhabdus vietnamensis | reverse complement strand
CATTAAACCGAGTCAATCTGATGATACCCAATTGGCTGAGGCAATTCGGAAAATAATACAAAAATCCGTACCCCACGCCTCAACCACCCAATCCGGCACTGTCCAGCTCAGCAATGCCATATACAGTGACAGCCAGACTGAGGCTGCAACATCCTATGCAGTAAGACAGGTATTCGACAGTGCCGATGCCAGGCTGCTCAAAAAACTGAACGGTGAGGATATTCCGGATAAACCGCAGTTCGTGAAAAATCTGGGGTTAGAGGTCACAATAGAAAAAGCGCGCCGCGCCGTGCCTGATAACCGGCGAATTAATGGGAAGTGGCTGTCAACTGACATTACATTAGATGCCAGTGATGTTGATGCCGTTTCAGCCTCAAAAGGAGGCACAATTCAGGGTGATATCCGAGTCTCTGAGGGGGTATATATTGGCAAACAACGGCCAGATTTAGTGTTATCGTCATTGGGAACAGCTAAATCGCGGGTGAATTTATCGTTATGGGGGATA
>NZ_MUBJ01000131.1 GCF_002127535.1 Xenorhabdus vietnamensis | reverse complement strand
AGGGCTTTTTTTTGGGCATCTGTCAGATTAATTTTCATGGGCGCGATCCTGCGCTGATATGAATGAAAAATCAAGCATCTTCAATTACGACGGGTATAATTACTACTTATCTAGTATTCCTTTTATACGAGCGTACAGCTTTTTGTTTTTGTAGCTATGTGCAACAAGTCCAATAACTACAAGGGTTGGCAGGCTTTCGTCTATCGGTCGTTCTAAATCAGAACGATTCCATACCACTTCAACTACATCTCCAGCCCTTAATCCACCATTACCAAACATGTAAGCATCAAGAACAGGAATGGGTATTTTGCTCAGGTTATCGAGCACGAACTTACTCGTTACGCCAGAATGTTCGATTGGTGTATTGGTGTGCTTACCTGAATAAACCATACCTTTTTTATCATCCCAACCGACAAAGCGACGCTGAGTTATAGCAGAATCAACATAACCTGACATATTCAATATGCTCCGTAAACAACTCATCAACTGAACATCTTTTTTGCCTCCTTATCGCTTTTGCTCCGCCCC
>NZ_MUBJ01000130.1 GCF_002127535.1 Xenorhabdus vietnamensis | reverse complement strand
GTGTCTTCGGACTGGAGTTTTGAGAGACTCCCCAATCCCGTCTTCACGACTGGGACTGGGTGTTTCAAATTTTCAGCTTGTTCCGGATTGTTAAAGAGCAAATATTTCACAACACACTCGGTTGCCCCAATGCATTCTGAAATAAAAAATTGTTCGAAGAGGAATGGTGGAGCTAAGCGGGATCGAACCGCTGACCTCCTGCGTGCAAGGCAGGCGCTCTCCCAGCTGAGCTATAGCCCCATTCAGGGGGGTATCGTTATGCAGAGCCACCTTGCTTAGGCCAGCCATAAACGGGCAACGCTTATCTTAATAAGCGACACTGTTCATCACACTGCATAAGTAAGATTTGGTAGGCCTGAGTGGACTTGAACCACCGACCTCACCCTTATCAGGGGTGCGCTCTAACCACCTGAGCTACAAGCCTATGCCGATACCGTCTCTTCTTTCATCAGACAATCTGTGTGAGCACTGCAACAAAAACTACTATCTCTAGGTAAGGAGGTGATCCAACCGCAGGTTCCCCTACGGTTACCTTGTTACGA
>NZ_MUBJ01000013.1 GCF_002127535.1 Xenorhabdus vietnamensis | reverse complement strand
TCTTGTTCCCAGATTTTGGCAGGGGATGGCATGTGACACCGCCTTTTATTTAAGGAAGAAGAGCCCCATCATGGCACAATAGGGATTACGGCTGTAGTATTAGGAGCGAACAGCAAAATCGAATTTATCTTTTGTGCTATTTAGTTACAACACTCTTATTTATTTTACACTAAAAAACCCCTCAATATTCACCAACAGTGTTCACAAACATCCTTTATATATTTAGAATCTAATGAATTATTTAACGCTTTCCTTCTCTATTAATGCAAGTTAATAAGGGGTAATAATGTCAAGAGTAATTACTATTGAGCCATATAATTCACATTGGGTGAATGCATATAATGATGAAATGGTTAAAATTAAAGATACTTTTCCGGATGAGATATTATTTGTGCATCATATTGGAAGTACCTCAGTACCTGGGTTAGCAGCCAAGCCAATTATTGACATTGTTATTGGAAATAAAAAATATGGGTAAATTCGATGAGAATAATAGTGTTATTGAAAGTCTTGGATACACTGCACGCGGAGAGTATGGTATACCCGGTAGGCGCTATTTTATTAAAGGCGGGAATAACCGTACACATCATATCCATGCTTTTGAAACCACTCGACATTTAGCGTTCAGGGATTACCTTCGTAGACACAATGATGTTGCTCATCAATATGCAGAAATTAAGTATCAGGCTGCAAGAGCTTGTGGGAATAGTTCAGAAATCTATTGTCAGCTAAAAAGCGAATTCATTCTCTTACATGAAAAACTGGCTTTAGAGGAACTATCCCCCCAATGAAAATTGATGAAAGTGCCACATTTTCCTTAAGATCCACAGCTAAATATTTCCTCCGATCATGATTGTAATACCTTCAATGCTTCAAGCATATCATCACTATTCAATGATCTCTGGGATTTTTTCTCACTCGGCTTTCTGCGTCTGCGTGAGGGGCCCTCGCCAGCAGGGAAGGCCTGAGAACAGTTATTGTCACATTTATCCTGCACCAAGTTTAATAAACTCAAGTAGAAGTAGAGCAGGTAAGTACGACTCCGTTCAACCGCATCTCCTTTCATCCATCTCGCCCGCGACGCTGGTTGGTCATGTCAAGCGGGCCGTCTTCACGGTAACGCACCAAAAAGCGACGGCACTAGACGGTGATCGACGACAGCCTGAATAACGTTAATCCGATTTAACTCTTTATCTGACATGGTCACCAACATTTGAATGTCCTTATTACCGCAAAAGGTTTTAGACTTTATGCCGCAAAAAGTGACATTACTATATTGGTGCTACAATGAAGGTTCGCATAATGGTTATTATGTTAAATAAGGCCCACTGCTGCTATCAGGCTCTGTACCTTAACTATCCGGAAATCGGAAAGTAAAATACCTGAGTGACGCAAAGTTTACTAATGCAGACCGGACATTATCCAGAATCACCTGTTTCATAATTGGTGAAGTGTTTCTAACTGTTCCGTATCAATCAGTTGTTCAATCTAATTGAATTCTGACTGCCATCCATCAGCCAACATTGTTTCTAGTTGATGATTGGGTACTAATTCAACAAACAGGTGAATTAGAAAACGCAGCAAAACTTTCGTCATTTCTGCGCCACCCTATTCTTTCAGTATTGGAAGCATAGGCTTGTATTGGCTGAAGGTTTGGAAATGGATTTACAGTTAAAATAACGGATAAAAAATCTAGAAATCTAGACTATAGGACGGACTGTTTACATTAGGAGTTAATCAGGCCCAGAGCCAGTTTAAGTATTAAACTGGCTCTGGGGGCCCCCTTTCCAGACAACGAAGCATATGAGCTGTGTGTATGTGACTAGCTGATTTGACTAAACCCGTAATATTTACCGTTGCGCTTTTCTCAATATGTCGTTAATGCTGACAGGAAAGAAGTTATTAACGTCGACACCAACATTAATTGCTCTGGAACCTAACACACTTAATCGTTTGAGCTGTTCTGGATCTTTACTAGCGTTATGAACATGTCCGTAAAGGTGGATAGAATCGCGAAAGTAGCCTTGCCACTCGAGAATCGGGTAATGAAACATTACAATCTTTTGTTTCTGGTAATCCATCTCATAGTAGTCTTTTACCCACTCAAACATTGAAGTATCAAACTCTGGATCGTTCAGAAACTTGTCGTGATTACCACGAATTAGAAATTTTTTGCCATTAAGACGATGCAGAATCTGGTTAGCATCCTGACCAGTACCGCGATAAAGAAAATCACCCAAAATATAAATCTCATCTCGTTTGGTAACATAAGCGTTCCAGTTATGTATCAGTGTGTTATTCATATGATGCACACTTTTAAACGGTCGCTCGCATAAATTGATAACATTGGAATGGCAAAAATGGGTATCTGAAGTGAAATAAATCATAAATGTCTTATTGTTAAGTTAGCTTAGAAAGTGTTTAGTAATATCTCAGCAATCTTATAACTCAGAGTTTCTGTATCTATAGTTTCTTGATTGCTCAGAACAGCAATAGTTAAACGTGAGTTTGGCAAACGTATAAAATAAGCTCTGTAACCTGCCCATCCACCGGAATGCTCTAAACTCGGTTCGGTTAGGTGATTATGATGTTCCAAACCGAATGCATAAAACTCATGATTTTTAACTATATCTCCGGTAAATATTTTTTCTGGCAAAGCCTGAGTCATACGCTGGATTAATGTTTTTCCACCAACCTTGCCATGAGTTAAATTTTCTCCCCATAGCATGAGATCCCCAACGGTTGAATGTACTGCTCCATCACCTGTATGTGTCCACAGTGACTCAAGAAGCTGACCTTCTTGATTATATGCATGTGCAAATTCAACAGTGATTGGATATTCATCAACAATGAATGTATTTTTCATTCCGAGAGGTTTGAAAATATGTTCTTGGCTGAACTCACTAAGTTTCATCCCGCTGGCTTTTTCAGCTGCTTGTGCCAGTAAAAAATATCCGGTGTTGCTGTACTCGAAAGCCGTTCCTGATACAAATATAGCTTGAGATTGGGCGTACAGGTGATGTAATGATTGTTCAATTGTCAACGGATCTTGTTCACTAATACCAACTGATTCAGCCAATTCCATATAATCAACCAATCCACCAGTATGATAGATTAAATGACGCAAAGTAACGTGTTCAGCATAATTACCCAAATCAGGCAGATATTTTATGATTGAATCATCTAACGATAAATGACCATCGTTTTCTAACAATAAAATCGCAAATGCAGTGAATTGTTTTGAAACGGAAGCAATATTAAATACGCTGTCTATTGAAAGCGGTTTACATGACTCTAAACAAGCTAAACCTATAGAACCTTGGTAGGTTAAACCGTTGTCATATTTAGCCATATATACAACACCAGGAGCGTTTTTATCAAAAGGTGTTAAAAGATTATTTAATTCTTTGATAATTATTGGATTTTTACGCATAAGGCATGCCGTCATTTTGTTCCGGTATCTGAATGATAATATTATTGATTTTGCAATTCTATCTATTTTAAAATTCTATAAATTTGAATTAATGGGAATAATATATTATGAAGTATAAGAGTTACCAACTTTTATTAAAGGTGATAAATATGAAAGAAAAGTCGGCAACTCTATTTTTTAAAATGATAATATCAGTCCTGAACTAATCTATGGTGGTTATTTTAATCATCCAGAAGTACATTATGTTTTCTTAATATTTCCTTAACCCTCTCTTTAGGCAGAGCATATGAAGTATTGCCGTTTCTTCCAATCATTTTTTTGGCTGAGATCATAGCATTAATTATTGCTTCTTCTGTTGCATTTATTGTTGCCTCATACAAAGGATCTAGTTTGTCATTTGGCAATATTTTTATTGTTTTTACATCCTCTCTAGAAAATGCACCATTATTTGCGGTTGAAAATGCAATAAATATCTCACCGCTAGTATTTCTGGCAACACCACCTACTCTTGCAAGCCCAAGAGACACTCTTTTGGCTATTTTATCTAATTGGTGAGGAGCCAATGGTGCATCAGTGGCAACCACCGCGATGATAGAACCTGCATCCTTTAACTTTTTCTTATCTCCATGATAGATCTGGTTAAGATCCTTTATTTCTTTACCAATTGGAATTCCTGCAATAATCAAGTCATCTCTATCACCAAAGTTGCCTTGAACAAGAACGCCAACAGTATATCCTCCGTCTTTTTTACTTAGAATTCGCGATGAAGTACCAGTGCCTCCTTTAAAACTAAACAGGTTCATCCCGGTTCCACCACCGACATTACCTTCTTCTATCGCCCCTGACTTGGCACTATTCAATGCGTCATATACATGTTCTTTTTTTACATGCATACCGTTTATATCATTTAATATTCCATCCCACGTTTCTGTAACTACAGGTAATAACCAAAATAAATCATCTTTTAGTGGCGATACTAGATTATTATCAATCATCCAGCTAATTGTTGAGTCTCTAACAACACCAACACTATGCGTGTTGGTGATTAATATTGGCGTTTCCAAGAAACCACTTTCTTCAACCCATTGACTACCTGTCATATCTCCATTTCCATTTAAAGAGAATATACTGGAAAATACAGGACTAAATTTCTTTCCTCTTGGCAATATAGCTGTCACACCTGTTCTTATTGGGCCTTTTCCAATTTCTAGCTTTCCATCGCCTTCTATGATGGTTGAATAACCAATTTTTACACCACTAACGTCTGTAATAGCATTGTACTTCCCTGTTACTCCAGAGAAAGGTATACCTAAATCCCTTGCTCTAACATCATTAGCTAAAGAATTAGAAGTTATCATTGCTGATATAGATAAAATCATAATATTCAATATCTTCTTATTTCTCATAAATCCTCTTTGTGATACCAAGTTAATTTAAAGATTCAGGATTTAGAGCATGAAGATTCAATGTGAAAGGAATTCGCTTTTGGCCAGTCGATATAACCCTTTTCTCCATTACCGTAATGAGTCTCAATAGACGCATGAGCCAGTTCAATCCCATAGCGTAGGCGATCTACCAAATCGGGATTGGAAATAAATGGGCGTCCAAATGCGACTGCATCAACCTTGCCTTCCGCGCGGCGGGAAATAGCAATTTCAAGATCATAGTTGTTATTGCCAATATAAGCCCCGTCGAATAGAGATCTTAAAGCATTCAGATCAACACCTTCAGGAACACTACGACTTTTTCCTGTTATTCCTTCAACAAAGTGTAGATAAGCTAGTTTGAATTTATTGAGTTGCTGAATTAAATAGCCATAAGTCTCCATCACATTACTATCAAGGGGAGTATTCCCTACTTCTGTTGTTATCGGAGATAATCTAATGCCAACTCGACCATCACCCCAAACATTGGTTACAGCTTCAACAACTTCCAGAATGAGCCTGGCTCGGTTTGCAATTGAGCCACCATATTGATCGGTACGATGATTAGTGGAGTCACGCAGGAATTGTTCCAACAGATAATTATTGGCTGAATGGATTTCTACACCATCAAACCCTGCACGTTTGGCACATTCTGCTGCATGTCTATATTGTTCTACAATGTTCGGGATCTCGTCGATTTTTAATGCTCGTGGCATAGAGACCTCCACAATGCCATTATTGGTATAAGAATTACCGTCTGCTTTAATGGCGGATGGCGCTACCGGAGCTTCCCCATTTGGTTGAAGATCAACGTGTGAGCAACGACCGACATGCCACAATTGCATGACAATCTTACCACTGGCAGAATGAACAGCATCTGTGATTTTTTTCCATCCCGCTATTTGATCCTCAGTCCAGATCCCGGGAGTCTTGGCATAACCGCGCCCTTGTGCTGAAATATTGGTTGCTTCTGAAATGATTAAACCAGCACTCGCGCGCTGAATATAATATGTGATGTTAAGATCGTTCGGAACGCCTTCCTCATTCATGCGACCGCGTGTTAAAGGAGCCATAACAATACGGTTAGCAAGTTCAATTTCACCTAATTTGATTGGCGAGAAGAGATCGGTACGAGTACTATTATCGACCATAAAATTTTTATCAGTCATAAGATTTCCTTTTTTAATATTGACAATCGGCTATAAAAATACAGTGATGTGGCTTATTTCTCTAATTAATTACTATGCTTTATTATAATGAATCTATCTTTTAACTGGAGTAAAGCATGTCGGACCAATTATTTTTTCTCAAATCACTTGTAATGTCTTTTTGTGAAGGTGATCCAAATGAAAATCCTTGGGTTAACGGTATTAAACGGACACAGGAACCTATTATTATTGTTCCCTACAATACTGAATGGGGTACTATTTACAACGAAGAAAAAAATAAAATCCAGCGACAATTACAAGGTAAAATAATTAGCATAGAACATATTGGTTCTACCGCAGTACCTGGATTATTTGCAAAGCCTGTCATTGATATCGATTTAATCATTGCCGATCCTATTCAAGAGATAGATTACATCCCTGCCCTTGAAAAATTAGGTTACGTATTAAGAGTGAGGGAACCTTCTTGGTATCAGCATAGAATGTTGCGGCTTGATTCACCTCGTATAAATTTACATATTTTTGGGAAAAACTGTCCTGAGCATATTCGGCACCTTCTTTTTCGTAATTGGTTACGAAATCATGAAGATGACAAACTGCGATATGCAGCAGCTAAACTAGAAGCTGTTGAAGGTGCTGAGCATATTATGGAATACAACGATAATAAAAACAGGATGATTAAAGATATCTATGAAAATATTTTCAATAACATAGATGCTTGTTTATCTGAACTATGAAATTTTTATTTCAACATAATTAAAATTCAAATGGTCGTATGTTAATTGAACCTGTAAATAGATGCCTATGATTTAAATTAATATTTAAAATAGCATAGGCTCTATTCCACTGATAATTTTATTGGGTTGTTACTAATGTATCTAAAAATACTCGATATAATGATGTGGTCGCCGTAATATATAATTGATTGCCATTAAAACCACCAAACGTACAATTAGAGACACGTTCAGGCACTGCAATCTTATGAATTTTCTTACCGGAACTATTAAAAATTAAAATGCCATCTGAACAACTGCAATAGATATTACCTGATTTATCAACACAAAATCCGTTTGGAAATCCTGAATGTATTGCCGCAAAATGTTTTCCTGCCCCTAGGGTGTTATCTATCACGGGATAGATGCGAAGTTCATTCCTTCCATGAGAAGGAAAATCAACAATAGACATATCTGCAACATAGAGCCATTTTTCATCAGGAGAAAATGCAAGCCCATTCGGTCTTTGGACATCACTTGTTGCTATGGAGATAGTGTTATGTTTGGGATCATAGCAATATACATAGCAGCCAATAATCTGGCTTTCTGATTTATAGCCCTCTTCGTCGTTGATAATTCCATAAGGTGGATCAGTAAACCAGATTGTTCCGTCAGAACGTACAACAACATCATTGGGTGAATTGAATCTTTTTCCATCTATTTTTTCAATCAACATGGTGATGCCACCATCTTTTTCTGTTCGGGAAATACCTCGTCTGCCATGCTCACAAGTAATCAGTCGTCCTTCATTGTCCAGCGTGTTTCCATTGGCATAATTAGAATATTGTCGCCATACACTGACACCATCATATTCTGACCAGCGAAACATTTTATTTCCTTTCACGTCACTGAAAATAATAGCATGTTCATCTGGAAGCCAAACTGGCCCTTCTGCCCAAATAGCCGGAGAACAAAGTTTTTCTAAATATGTTTTCATAGTTACTCCTGTTATTCTTAAGGGATATCATTATGATATAGCACTCTATTTTCTCTTTATCTATTCATCAGAATTTTGGTCATGTATTAAATGGTTAGATTGAGCATTAAAAATAGGGCTCGCGTTCAATGGAAGTGCCTATCACGTTATCGTGCATCTCTTCGGAGTTTGAATAACCCATCGTTTTTCTATTCAGTCTCTTAATTCAAGTACAATGCGTTAAATTCGTTCTTTCTATACGTTGAGTAAACGTCTTTCCAGTCAGATGATCTTCCTCGGGGAGGTTGTCATAAACAACATCATCATCTGTACAGTAAAACCAAATATTAAAGGGTGACAAGAGAGCAAATAGCTTGTCTAACGTTTTCCTACTGCGATCACCAAAAATATGCGCTACTATTCGCTTCAGGCGAGGTTCCCAGGCATACCAAAGCCAGCGCTGATTTTTCTTATTCCCCACAAACGACCATTGTTCATCTATTTCACAGATAAGCTGAAGATTATTCCCATCAAGGGGAAGTGTTGTTACGTTTCGGGGGCAAGTTTTTTAGCGTTTTCATGACGGTCGCTGTGGCAACTTTCAGAACACGGGTTGTATCGCGGATCCCGCCGTTATTCATCGCCATATCAACAATCTGCTCCTTAACACCGGGTTTGCAGGCTTGATAGGGGTATACCAATTGAAAGACCTTGCAACAGGCATAGCAGGGATCTCATCGAATTGCTGGAACAATCAGTAGATCACATAACGTTATGCCTGTCTATTTTCTGGGGATTTCTCAGCGGTTAACCAGGCGATTTTAGCGCTACCCGTTAACTAGGTTATAGGGTCAGTATTAAGGCATTTCTGCAATTGGTATAATCATTCCCATATAAAGATTTAAACCATTGAGTGTTTCATATTCAATTAAGAAAGGGCCTGGAGCATTATGAGAATTTGCTGTGATCAACGCCTGCCCAGCGAGAATTAATGTATTTCCTATTTCTGGGGTATAATCTAGTGGTTCAAAATTAACAACCGTTGTTGCATTGCGTGCAATAAATGCAATTTTATTGTTTAGCAATGCTTTTATCTCAATTGATGTTGGAAGAATATTTAACATTTTTTATTCCTTCTTGGTTATGTATTTAATGTGTTGAAAACTGTGATTTCAGTATAACTCTACGATTAAGGTTTTACTGCAATTTATATGCACTAAACAGCATTGGATGCAATTAAATTCATAATACACACTTTGAATAAGTTACCCCCTTCTTATTTTTGATAAATAATATTGTTTTTTATTTATAGTGTATGTTTGTTTTTAGTTGATTACATTTATTTTAACTTAAATTATAGTTGGGGATAAGAGATAAATAAGTTTTTATAAATGAGTTAATGAATTTTTCAACACCTTTCAAGAGTTACCACATATACTGACAACAATGATTCCATGTGACAGTTTCATGCAATAATTGCCATAGGCGTTCAATCTTATTTATCTATGGCGAATAGACCGGTAAAAACAACAGATTAAATTTAGGATTTTGTTTTAGCCATGCCCTGACTTTCCGGCTTTTATGAATGCCATAGTTATCTAAAATCAACGTGATGTTTTTTGCATGGTAATATTGGCCATTCAGTTCCTTTAACATTTTGATAAATAAATAATAATTGTTGTTATGACACGTTGGATAAGGATTCATCCAATCAATAGCATTCCTGATGCTCAGTCAGAAGATTATCGCTCTGCGAAAATTATAATAATCAAGATATAAGGTTAATTTATTAATGTATC
This sequence comes from Xenorhabdus vietnamensis, assembly GCF_002127535.1. GTDB lineage: Bacteria > Pseudomonadota > Gammaproteobacteria > Enterobacterales > Enterobacteriaceae > Xenorhabdus > Xenorhabdus vietnamensis. The sequence continues at coordinate 120,494 of NZ_MUBJ01000013.1, read as the reverse complement.
TATGATAAATTTTATATTTTTATAACAAAAAAATAAATCGTATATTGTGTGAAAGGTGAAAATACAATAAATATAATTACATTTAAAATATGTGAATTTTAGTTTTTAATTATCTGAAAATTAATATATTCATTTGACATGAGTACTCACTCAAATGACAGACTGAAGTCATGAGTATAGCACGTGGACAAGTGAATACAGAAAAGCCGGATAAGAGAGAAAGACCTATGCCCAGTTTGGAGAAGGACCGGAAGGTGCTAGCAGTAACTCGCGGGAGTTCTAATTTAGCACATATACAGTTTTTAGGAGAGCTCAGTCTGGTTTAATAATTTATACTTTTTTAATGGACTCTAATTCTAATTAAATTAGTACATAGTGTGTGCATTTAAAATTAACACAAAATAATGTAGTTTTTATAATTTGCGGACATAAAACCCAATGAGATTAGTGACTTAAAACTCTAAAACTGGAGTCACATTTTCAATAAGTGAGGACAACATGACTGATATTCAAAATAGCAATTTACCGAGATGCCTTTCTTTAAAAAAAGTGGCGCTTTCTGCTTCCAAACGTAGCATAGAAACCAACATCTTGTATTCTGATGGGAAGACAGGCTACCTCACGGATTTCTGGAGTAAAGGGTACTCGCAGATTCAGGAGCAAACGTATTGGTGCTGGGTCGCTGTGGCTGCAGGTATAGGCAGTTATTATGCGCAGAAGCCGTATTATTACCGACAAACGCCAATTTATGAGAAAGCCAAAAATATTACGCCGCCTGGAGCTTGTGTAGCTCCCTATCGCTCCTTTCCAAATGGTTCTAAGTGCAATGAGACGGGAATGCCAGACAAGTCCTTGGCGTCGATAGGGGCGCTTGCGAAAAAAATAGATGGAAAAGCTGATGGGCCTTCTATTTTAACAGAACTACTAGAGAACAGGCCACTTGTCATTGCCGTTTTTTTCTCACACGAAATTGCCAGCTTAGGTAATGCTAAGGGGCACGCAGTGGTGATATCAGCTGCATTCAATCAAAATCAGCTTTATCCAGTTTGGGAAGTATGCAACCCGTGGGACAATACGAGAACGTTGGAGAATTTCGCGACATTCCCGTCGTATTACTATGGAGATCCAGGGGCTTACTGGAGAGAAACCTACTTTACTAAAAAACCAATATAATACATGAGGTACGCAAATGACTATTACCTTTGTGAGTGATCCAAGCGGGGCAGATAGTGTTATAGTTTCTTTTTTGCAAGATATTATAGATGGAGGCTCGCTTAGCGAAGCTGATACAAACAATAAAATAAATACCAACGACATCTCATCGTCGAACCCGATTAAAATGTACTATGTCGATTGCAATGAATTTGAAAAAACGAAATCCTTGATCAAGGCTGCCCGCGCTACAGGTTGGCGGTATCTATTGTGGTCAGGCGGCTCTGCTGTGTCCGATCTCCATTTGAACATGCACGATGCAAATCTCATCGTCTCTTCAATGACCCTTGATGGCCCGATGCTCATCTCGACAGTTGAGGCGCTCCTTGCAGCAGAAATGGATAGCAGAGTTCAACAGCAAGGCTATGAAGTGAGGCAACTTAATTTACCTTGGTGTTATTTTGTAGCTCTGTGGTTACACAACCCAATTCACGACATTATAATCCCGCTTAAGTCAACATTAATCCATGGTATCACGATCCACAAATTGTATGAGGTGGAAGAAATTTCCAACAAAATTATAGCGCAAATAGGTTGACTCTAAGAGGTTCTGTCGCATTAACAGAGAAAGTTTGTGCAGAGGTGGGAATGATTACTATTTATGCAGTCAATCGATAGAATATCTCTGCCGGTGACAATGTCTTATCTTCTGGTTAGTCCCAGAGATCATTGAATCAGGATGACATGCTCGAGGCACTGATCAAGCTTCAGTCTGAATCTGAGGGAATATTCGGGAAAAAGGTAAAATGAGACAGGGAAAATGCGAGCAATTTTATGTGCCTAAAATATTGCTCTCGCATACGCGTATGCGAGAGCAATCTACCTGATCACTTCAAGTGGTGCATGTGACTGTCCTTCAACAAATGCATGAAGAATAGTTTCTTGATCACGGAAAACAGCTTTCTACTTACATGCAGTTGATACTCTCCATTGGAAGATACAACTTAGTGTTGATTACCTTGTCTTTTGCTTTCTTCGCCATGTCATCTTCGAAGCTCGCAAGAAGGCTTAGGCACGCCCGGTAGCGTTACTTGTTCCCCAAGAACTATTTGCAGGAGCGAACCAACGCAGTTCCAGAATATCATGGCCTTTTTTTGAGAAATCAAGGTAAGGTGCTTTTTCGGGGTTTCAGCCAAAATATCTTGGTTTCCATTACTGGTCAGAGAACCAACTATTCTTTTTTCCAGTTATATGCGCAGCCAACAACAGGCAATACTCTCGCTTTTTGGTTACCGAAACTGGTCCCCTCAATACACGGCTGAAATAGAATCTCATCTCGGATATTTGTTACGTTACTATCCCAAAGGGCACAATGCATTCCGTCAGCTGCTGGCGTATTTTGGTCATCAAAAGTTGATCATTCCATCTTATCGAACGCTACAAGACATGTTCAGTAGCGCATTTATCACGGAAGAAAATCGCCTGGATGTTGCTGTTTCATCGTTGCCCACAGCAATCACTGATCAGCTTATCGCTTTGGTACAGCGGGATGACGGTATCACCGCACTCAATATTATCCGTGCCGAATCAGAAGGATTTTCAATACACCGCCGTCAAAATGCCTACAGGCGTTGTGCTTCGTCTAGCATCTCCCTATACACGCTGCTCGCCAATTACGTGGTAGTTAATGCGAAAAATATTGGCCTGAACGAGTACGAAGGTCATTCGCTGTACGACATGATCTACAACAATAACACGGACATTGATATCCATATCAAGTTGTGGAAGTAACCCAATCACGGCTATTTCGGTAGTAATAACTCCAAAAACTGCAACTGATAAAGTCAACAACAGAATAGAACTGTTACTTTGCATAATAGAAATTTATTTGGCTTCCAAGAGGTAAGTAAAATGATGGCAAATATCCAGTAAAAACAGAATGATAATTTCGTCTACTGTTTGTAGATATAATTTCTTCAATACTCTCTGACTGTAGACGTAGGTTGCAATAGATATAAGCCGCATTAAAGCGGCAAGAGTATCCAGTTTTTGATGGGGAGGAGTTCAAAATACTCAGGAGGAAAATGTGATGATCTGTATTAATTATAGAACTTCAGCTACCTTAAATTCGATCACAACAATTTCCATTTCTGGCGAAAAATCGCCTATTTTTTCGAAAAAACGTTGATGTTCTAATTGCCAATGAAGCAAACTCCTATCTCCCTCTCCTTCTTTCCATGCCAGTTCTTCGGTCATTTCAGAAAATTGCATTAAGTGCATGGCTGTGACTCTGGCAACACAAACAGGATGCTCTTTACTGTCGAAGACAATATAGTAATTGCCAACTGTAATTTTACCATCCTCTGACTCATAAGAATGGTAGGCGTAAAACGGGCAAGTCGTCGCCGTTTTAATACCTTTGGTAACCAATTGAGCTAATTCATCGTGCATAGCGGGAGAATCACCAAACACCCAACGACCGGATTTTGGGTATTTGCTTTCAATTAACTCCATGACTTCATTTGTTTTCATATTATTTTTTAGATGATTCGTTAAGTTTATTGTGGACTTATTTACTAACACGATGACACCATTTTTCACCACAACTTTTTGTCAACTATATGATGCAGCTCCCCATTATAATTTTTATGAATTTAATGGCTGGTAAGTTTGGGCGGTAAAGATACCGCCCACTTAGATGGATTAATAAACTGGATACCTGAACTATACATAAAACAGGCTCCAAAATTTATTCCTGATAAATCGGCATTTCAGGTGTAACGCGATCAAATAGGCAACCACCGATAAAGAATCCATTTTTATGCCCAGCTATAGTTTGCATATTTCTTAATTCCCTTTATTTAATCCGGTGTAGAACATCACCAACAGCGTTAAAAAGACGATCAAGATCATCAGTTTTAGCATTAAACATTGGACCAAATTGCAACGCATCACCACCAAAACGTACATAAAAACCCGCTTTCCATAATGCAATGCCAGCATCAAATGGACGTATTGACGCATCTCCGTCCCGTGGAACAAGTTGAATGGCTCCCACCAGCCCACAATTACGAATGTCTACCACATTCGGGCAATGTTTCAGCTCATGTATTGCTTGTTCAAAATGTGGGGCTAACTCAGTGGATTGTTGCAGTAAATTTTCTTTTTCCAGTAGTTCTAAGGAAGCTAATCCTGCTGCACAAGCTACGGGATGAGCTGAATAGGTATAACCGTGGCTGAACTCAATCATATGTTCAGGTAAAGGTTGAGACATAAAAGCATCGTAGATCTCACTGGACGCAACGACACCTCCCAGAGGAATTGCACCGTTGGTAACTTGCTTAGCGAAATTGAGAATATCAGGTGTAACACCAAAATACTCAGCACCGCTCCAACGTCCCAAACGTCCGAAACCGGTAATCACTTCATCGAAAATCAGCAAGATATCGTGTTGAGTACAGATTTCCCGCAAACGTTGTAAGTAGCCTTGTGGCGGGATAATAGCACCAGCAGATCCAGCAAGAGGCTCGACGATAACAGCAGCAATATTACTGGCATCATGTAGTTCAATCAGCTTCAGTAATTCATCAGCCAGTTCATGGCCACCCGTTGATGGTATTCCTTTAGTAAAAGCCATATTAGATTGTAATGTATGTGGCAGATGGTCAACATCCATAAACTGACCAAACATCTTGCGATTTCCACCAATACCACCAAGGCTGGTTCCTGCGATATTGACCCCATGATAACCACGGGCCCGCCCAATAAACTTAGTCTTTGTGGGTTGTCCTTGAATTCGCCAGTAAGCACGAGCCATTTTTACTGCAGTATCGGCAGCTTCCGACCCTGAGCTGGTAAAAAATACATGATTCAAATCACCGGGCATAAGACTGGCAATTTTATCTGCCAATTTAAATGACAAAGGATGTCCATGTTGGAAACCAGGAGAATAATCTAGTGTACCCAATTGTTCCGAAACAGCCTGACGAATTTCAGTGCGTGTATGGCCTGCCCCGCATGTCCATAAACCTGACAAACTGTCATAAATGCGCCGACCTTGATCATCGATCAACCAGTTTCCTTCTGAGGAGACAATTAAACGTGGGTCTTGTTGAAAATGACGGTTAGCACTGAACGGCATCCAATGTGATTTAAGATTCAGTGTTTGCAAACAACTGGTTTTAAACGGATAGCTATCTGACATTTTTAACTCCTTACACAAGGTTGTCACAAAGAGTTTGCTATGAAATTGTACTCAAGTTAAATCTCAATTATCAAATCATTAGTTATGAGTTTACTTACGTAAATGAAACAACATACGATGATAAGTTGCTGAACAGTGCTGCAACTGCGTCTGACTGCGAAAGTATAACGAAATAATGCGATTTTTGTTTCGTATTGTTTTTAAATAAATCAGATTAAAAATCACCCGTCGGGATTAATGGTTATCAATTGATAACCATCTTTCATTATACAAAAACCTTAAAATTTTATTTAATGAAATAAAGTCATTGTTAGTAATTTTCTTGCTTAATGGAGTGAAGATAATGGTGTTTTTGAAAAATAATCTTGGCAGTGTTTTTTATTCTATGTTAACTAAATTATTTGTTGTATTTCTTCTGATGGGAAGCATTCAATTATCTTATGCTGAAGATAAAGACAAAGAAATAAATATATGTAAGAGTGTATGTTGGCAACCCATTTAAAAGTTAATATAAACTGTAATGGAGAATGGGTTGTTACTGGCTATCTCCTATGAAGATGGCTAGTATATTTTTCACACTCATTTATCATTGCTTCATTTAATAAAATATTCTTCAATACTTACCTTGCCCAAAAAAATATTTGAACAAATACATCAAAAATGCAGTAAGATTAGCGCCCAATCGTAGAAATTGATTTGGGTTATTAACTTGTTATCACTTTTTCGCTTATCACAACGTCGGACACCTGCTTTTATCGCCTTACTAGCGATTTTGATGCTGTTCATTGCGCCAGTGGTATCGAAAACGCTGGAACACTATTGTGAAAACGAAATGTGTGAAAGCGGAATGAACCACTGCATGTCTGTGTCTGATATGCAAAATAGTGATAACAATAGTCACCATAAAACAAGTCACGACCAAGCATCGCTATCATCCCATTCCATGAACCATCATGGTGCTGATCATATCCATATGGGATTGATGGATGATATTGCTTGTGGTTACTGCCAACTTCTGATTAACCTGCCATTATTGGCAGGGGGTTTTGTTCCTTTCATTTTACTGACGCTTATGGTGTCTCGAGCACCACCAGCATCACGTTTTTCTGGCCCAACTATTCGGCTTTTTTACGGCGAATCACAGCCACGTGCCCCACCCCTTAATTAGTCTCTATTCGTTTGAAATAAATCATTTTATTTTTCTTGCCTTGCATAATTCTGTACGGCTATTTGTTACTAATTAAGGGATTTTTATGTCTGCTGCACAATTATTTCGTGTATCACCTCTGACAGCTGCTTTGGCTATCGCACTTTCCATACCAACCAGTGGCTGGGCTGCCAATGTGAAACACACCAAAGAAACACACACAGAAAGTGACAGTGAAGTAGTAATAACTGTAACAGCTCCGGCAACGTCGCCACTTGAAGTGGCTTCTTCACTAAAAACGCCTCGTCAACCAATTCCCGCCAGCGATGGTTCTGATTACCTGAAAACTATTCCCGGTTTTTCACAGATCCGCAATGGTGGTACTAACGGTGATCCCGTATTCCGTGGCATGTTTGGTTCGCGTCTGAGAATGCTGATTGATGATAGTGAAATCCTGGGTTCTTGTGGTGGACGTATGGATGCGCCAAGTTCTTATATTTCACCAGAAAGTTATGATGTTTTGAGTTTAGTGAAAGGCCCTCAAACAGTACTTTGGGGAGCAGGAAATTCAGCGGGAACTATCCGTTTCGAACGTACTCGCCCTCAGTTTGAACAATTTGGCGCACAAGGTAATGTCAGTACAGTTATTGGTTCCAATGGGCGTTGGGATGGTAATGCTGACCTTAGTATTGGCAATGAGCTGGGTTATATCCGTTTGATTGGTAATAAATCCCGTTCCAATGATTATAAAGATGGTAATGGCCATCGCGTTCCTTCCCGTTGGGATAAATGGAATACCGATATCGCATTGGGATTAACACCTGATGAAAATACGTTATTGGAACTAAGCGCCGGACAAGGTGATGGTGAAGCAAGCTATGCTACGCGTTATATGGACGGCTCTCAATTCAAACGCAAAAGTTTTGGCGTACGTTTTGAAAAATCCAATATTGGTGAAGTGTTTGACAAATTCGAAAGCAATTTTTACTACAACCACACCGATCACGTAATGGATAATTATTCCATGCGCACACCTCTACCTGGGCATACGGGAATGATTTCAGAACCGGATCGTCTTACCATGGGTGGCCGTATGATGGGTACTTGGATTTGGGAAGATTTCAAATTGCAGAGCGGTGTAGATATGCAAACAAATACCCATCGTTCTAATACCGATCATGACATGGATAAAGCTAAAAGGATGGGTTGGCAGAAAAACGCACGTTTCCACAACTATGGTATTTTTGGCGAATTAACGTGGGATGCAACAGGACAGAGTAAAGTTATTAGTGGTGCTCGTTTGGATCGTGCAACGGCATATAAATACTCTACCCAACAAGAGCGCAAAGAAACCCTTCCCGCTGGCTTTGTCCGGTTTGAACATAATCTGAAAGACGCTCCTTTGATGTTCTATGCCGGTGTTGGTTATACCGAGCGTTTCCCTGATTACTGGGAGATATTTTCAGGTAAAGCAGGTGAAAATGTTTTCACGAATGTAAAAACCGAAAAAACTACCCAGCTGGATATCGGTGCTCAGTATAACGATAACCAACTGAAAGGTTGGGTATCGGCATATGTTGGTAAAGTGAATGATTTCATTCTATTTAACTACAGAAACAAAGACCGGGCTCACAACATTAATGCCACCATTATGGGTGGAGAAACGGGACTTGCTTATAAGTTTAACGAACATTGGAAAACCGATGCCAGCTTAGCGTATTCTTGGGCGCAAAATACTACTAATCATCGTCCGTTACCTCAGATCCCACCTTTGGAAGCGCGTTTTGGTCTAACTTGGGAATATGGTGATTGGACTAGCAACGGTTTGTTGCGTTTGGTAAATAGCCAACACCGAGTGGCAATCAATGAAGGTAACGTTGTCGGCCAAGATTTTGGTAGCAGTAAAGGATTTGCTATTTTATCTGCAAATGCAGCCTATAAAGTGACTAAAAATGTTCAAATCAGTGCTGGCGTTGATAACATTTTTAATAAAGCTTATAGCGAACACCTTAACTTAGCGGGAAATCAGGGCTTTGGTTATTCTGGCAACACAGCAGTAAACGAGCCTGGCCGTACGTATTGGGCAAGAATGAATGTTAAGTTCTAATATTTTCTATTATTAGCATTATCTTCTTAGATTAGAAACAGTTCGCCCTGGCATAAGTCAGGGCGAATTTTTTAAATATCTTTAATGAAAGATATATTTTATGGTTGGATTAATAATATTTTTCAAGAAAGATACTTTTTGGGTAATTCAAAAAACTCAGATAGCTGATTCATTGGTCAGCAACCAATGTCTTAGCAATGTTGCAAGCTGCTCTTGTTGAGTTTCAGTCAACGGTTCGAGAATCTTTTTTTGGTTCTCTAAATGACTTTCCACTGCTTTGTCTATTAATGCCTTTCCTTCTGATGTCAGAAAAACTTTGCAACTACGTCGGTCTTCTTCATTGGCAATACGCTCAACCAATCCTCGTTGTACCATATGTTCGATTCGGGTGCTCATTGCTCCAGAAGTGAGCATAACTGATTGATACATTTCAGTAGGTGTAATTGGTGTGTTATTGCGACGCAGTGTCGCAAGGATATCAAATTCAATGGCACTTAGATCGTGTTCTTTGAAAGCATGTTGCAAGCGTTGTTCAATAATTGTGTTTACACGACATAGCCGTCCAATAACGCCCATTGACGACGGGTCAAGGTCTGGGCGTTGCTGTTCCCACTGTATCAGTAATCGGTCAACGTGATCGTACTTCATGCTTTTTTCCCTATTTATTTTATTTCGACAAAAAGATACTTGATAAAAATCGTTTAGGCTATTATTTTAATTTATCTTTAAATAAAGATACTTTTAATGATGGCATATTTAAATTGATAATCACTGAAAGGATGAGACACAGGATGAAAAAATGAATAACTTAGAAGGACATCAACATGTTAGAAATTAGAATCGTCCGGAATATTTTACTGACTGCGTTAGCTCCGATTGTTTGGGGAAGCACCTATATTATTACAACAGAAGTATTGCCTCCCAATATGCCTTTACTGGCTTCCACCATCAGGGCATTACCTGCTGGTATATTATTACTGTTGATTTGCCGTACCGCGCCAAAAGGAATTTGGTGGTTACGTATTATGGTACTGGGATTACTTAACATTGGGGCTTTTTTCTATTTTTTGTTTGTGGCAGCGGAATATCTCCCGGGTGGTACAGCATCACTGATTATGGCTTGCCAACCTATCATTGTTATTTTGTTAAGCACTTGCATACTACAAACTACCCTGACAATAAAACACATCGTTTCTGCAATATTGGGGATTATCGGGATCAGCTTATTGGTATTAAATTCAACCACCAGCTTAAATTGGCAAGGCGTTATTGCTGGCTTGGCAGGATGCTGTTGCATGGCTTTAGGTGTTATCCTGACCAAATATTGGGGTCGTCCCACCAACTTATCATTACTCAGTTTTACTGGTTGGCAATTAACACTTGGAGGATTAATGTTATTGCCTGTCACTATTTCTATAGAAGGCTTACCGCAGGATCTTACCGTATCCAATATTCTCGGTTACGGTTATTTATGCATGGTTGGTGCAGTATTTTCTTATATCATTTGGTTTCGGGGAATTGAAAAATTACCTGTTGTGACAATCTCTTTTTTGGGATTTCTCAGCGCTGTTTCTGCTGGTATTTTAGGCTACCTGTTTCTAAAACAAACATTCTCCTTGCTACAAATGTTTGGAGCATGCACCATCATTATTTCTGTTTGGCTTTCGATTCCTCGGAATCAGATAGAAAAAACCGATAATCCTATAACTTAATTAACAAGTAAGAAATAACAGGAAAATCAATGAAACTTACTATAATTTCAGGCAGTCAACGCCCGGATTCCCGCAGCCAACGTGTAGCTTGTTATTTGCAAAAGTTAAGTAGCAAGCATGGGTTTACCGATATAGAGCTTTTGGATCTCGCCAATACAGAATTGCCATTACATGATGGTTTTACGACGGACATATCAGCGGAATCTCATCCCTGGCAGGCAATTGCACAACTTTTAAGAGAAAGTGAAGCATTTATCTTTGTTACTCCAGAATGGCATGGAATGGCAACCCCGGCATTAAAGAACTTTTTATTGCATTGTTCTATAGCTGAACTGGGCCATAAACCGGCATTATTGGCAAGTGTATCTGGTGGGATCAATGGTGTTTACCCGCTTTGCGAATTACGGATGACAGGTTTTAAAAATAACCATGTTTGCTTCTTGCCTGATCATTTAATTTTCCGCCAAGGGGAAAACTTGATTTCGAAAGAGCTAGTTTGTAACGATGAGGCATTTGAAGGCCGAGCTAACTATACGCTGAAACTGTTTAAAGCTTATGCTAAGGCATTGAAGCAAGTTCGCGAAGATATTGGCGAAGAAAGTAAAAATTATCTGTATGGTATGTAGTTCAATAGCATTCGATTCTGTATAAATAAAACTCGGCTCAAACATTTGAGCCGAGTTTACGTTTCATACTGTTATGCATGAAAAGGGACATTTCTAAATTAACGGGCAATTGCCACATTCGCTTTGATATGTTTAAGGTGAACTACAATCGTAAAGGTAACAACCACCAATAATGACCATGCCCCCCATTTTCCTGCATGAACAACAGACCAAGCACCTAATTGATTCGGGTATTGCCAGATCCCAAAGAAGGTACCGAAGTTTTCCGCCAACCAAATAAAAAAACCAATCAGTATAAAAGCAAGTAATAGTGGCATTCTACATTCTCTATCCAACGGCGTATAAAAAACAGTACCACGTGCATACAAACCGAAAATAAAAGCAGTTAAATACCAGCGATAATCATCAATATAATGATGACTAAAGAAGTTAATATAAATCGCCAATGCCACCAGTGTTGCCATCCAATACGGTGGATAATGCTCAATGCGTACCTTAAAAAAGCGCCATGATTGTATAATGTAGCTCCCTACCGCCGCATACATAAAACCTGTAAATAGTGGAACTCCCCAAAGCTTAGTAAACGCAGCATCAGGATATTGCCATGAACTAATAGATGCTGATGTCTTAAATAGCTCCATCATAAAACCGACTAAGTGGAAGACACAGATCGCTTTCAATTCATCCCATGTTTCGAGTTTTAACCGTATTAGTAATGCTTGAAAGGTCACTGCAAATACCAATAGTACATCATAACGCGGTATACCCAAGATGCCTTTTGCTGGAACCAAAAATAAAGCTAAAAAAAAGAAACCGGCAAATAAGCACGAGCGTGCATTAATCAATCCAAAGAAAAAAAACTCTAAAATAAATCGTTTAACACCCATGCTGTTATTGGGCTTGTGAGCCATTAAGAAGTTATCAACTTTACGCAGCACATTCAGCTTCTGGCACCTATTTTCCATTTAATTAACCTGTTGGTGTTATTTGTTGTCAATTCATTACGATAATGCCTATTTCAAGCAGCGAATTCTAGCAAGATTTGAGTAATCAGGTTACCCCCTAAAATTGGCTAAATTTCACAATGTGATTTTGCAGGATGGCAGTTTTTTCAAAGTCTACTCCGCTCTCGCTGATGTTTTTCTTTATCGCTTCAAGACCTCATTTTCCGCTGTTTTGCGGGAGAAAAGCATCGTTAGTCACCGGACTCATCTGGTTAAGTTTACTCGCTTTTCTGGTCAGACGGATGCTAGGCTGGCAAGACAGCTACAACGTATTTTTTCTGAAAAAAGTAAGAAATTATTTATGCCGGAATTCTTTCAAAACACCGCAAAGAAAATTATGCAAAAACAAAACATTAGATGGGTGTTTTGAAAGGCTTAATGCTTAAGATCCTGTATATAACAAGGGCTTAGTCACTGAGTTTAAATTAGTAGACATTTATCATTTCAGATGGAATTATCTATATCCAATGAATTTCGGGTTGCATTACAGCCAACAAAGAGGCAGCTTGAAAGACGCAGAGTTAATTAGAAAAGAAATAAGGAATAAATCATGAATGACATCGATAAAAATGACAATTATGAATTTGATAATTACATTTTTAAACTAAACACCAGACACACCGGAAATCATTTAACTATAGAGAAGCAGAGAAATAATAGAATTATATTCTCAGATTCTTTTGATAAAATCGAGGATATTTTATTATTAGGTAAAAAAATTTACATTAATTTAATTGATAAAGATAAATCCATTGTCATTAAATTTTCTATCTTTTCTAATAAATTTGAAGTATTTAAAGTTTATCAAAAACTAGAACGGACGTTTCATGAGCATAAATTAAGAATAAATTTTAATGAATCATATGGAAAATATAAGGAAGAAGCAGAGAGTATTTATAAAAAGTACATTAAGATTTGTGATAGATTCAAGAAAAGTATGCGTGAAGCAGGTAGCACATATGTCAAGCTACAAAATGAAAATAAAGCATTAACTAACAAAATGAATATGTTGTTAGACCAAAAACAAGGCTCAGATATTAGTAATAAGCCAACTAAAAAATGTATAAAAACATCAACCGGTAAGAGTTTTAACGGTGTACATCATAACAATAATCTTGTGGAGGATGTTCCAGAGCAAGATCGCAAAAATTCAGTTAGAAAATGCAGGATTTGACGACCCTATCCTTAAGTTTGATAGCGATAATCATCACAGGCTTCATCCGTGTTTCTGATAATGAAGCCTTTTTTCTCTTAAAAAGAGGTGATTTTCGCTGATGTATTCTTCCTAATTTTGCCAAAAAATTTGATCAAATAAAGCACCAACCACAACGGTAACTGTATAAAAATACAGTGTAGCGTATTTTTGGCATTTTTGTTCAATAATGAGGCTTAATTAGATTTCAATTTGTTCTATCGGGTTAAAATGCCAGCAAGCAAAGCCAGCATCTCTTTGTTTGTAGTTTGTAAATGCATAATTACGGAATTCTATAGATTTTAGATCATGGGCTAATACAGGGAATCTTTAAGTCTCTGAGTTAATTTTTCATCATAGTCAGCTCCATCAAAATCCCCTTTGCTGATTTCTTTTAGCATACTGCCAACTCCGGGTAAATTACTGCGCTCAATCTGGGTTGAAACATCCCATAATTTAGAACGTAAGATAGCGCGTGAGCACTGGAAAAATACTGCACCTACGGTGATACGCAATACAGAGCAAGGAAGTATATTGCGATACGCAAAGCGTTCCAGCATTTCGGGGTCAATAACGATTTCCGCCCGACCATTAACACGCAATGTTTCACCAATTCCAGGAATAAGAAACAATAATGCGACTCGGTTATCGTGCAGAATATTACGTAAACTGTCGATACGGTTATTGCCTCTCCTATCCGGTAACAGTAACGTTTTTTCATCTTCAATATGAATAAATCCAGCCTGATCACCACGAGGAGAAACATCCATACCTTCTGGCCCAACAGTAGCTAATGAGACAAAAGGCGAAGATTCGATAAAAGGACGGTATAACGGATGAATATAATTTACTTCCTTAAGAATAGAAGCAGGTGCCGGTTTTCCGTATATCTCTTCTAATTCGACAATATCAGTAACGATCTTATTTATCATTGTTGTCCTCTTCACAGCCAGTCAGTTGATAGTAATGTAAATATCGTGATAATTTCTAATTATTATTAGGTCTATTCTCTATCTTTTTAAGCGCATGACATATTCTTTGCATCCTGTGTTTTCATCTATTTCTTCGTTGGCAACATAAAATCCTTGCGATAAATAGAATTCACAACTTGCTTGGTTTTGTTGGTAAACCGATAACGTGAGTTCAGTTCTTCGATTTTTGGCATCACTCAATAATGCTTTGCCTATTCCTTGCCCCTGTTTGTCTGGTGATACAAAAACGGCGGCCAAATTATTTTCGTGAAGAGCATAAAATCCAGCCACTTTAGAATCTTGTACATAAACATAAAGTTCTGAAGAAGGAATATAGATATGTTTCATGTTATTGACTTGTGATTGCCAAAATTCAGCCGCCACAAAATTGTGAGCTTTAATGGAAGCCTCTAGCCAAATAGACAGAACCGCATCCATATCTGCTTCTGTAAATATTCTGATCACTTTTTAATATCTCCTGATGTTCACTATTTCCGATGTAATCTTTTCAATAAGCAAAAGGCAATAAAAGCAGCTGCCACATTGTAAAGCATACTGTGAGCAAAAGCATTTTGATATGTAACAAAAGGCGGTGTATCCATTCCATTAAAATGCCACTGAACTAATAGGCTAATTACGGCAACACCAAAAGCTGCTCCGATTTGTTGCAAAGTTGCAATTACACCTGATGCCATACCTGCAAATCGCACGTCGACGAAAGCCAGAACAATATTAAGCAATGGTGTCATGACAAAACCCTGACCATATCCAAGGAGTATTAGAATTGGAACAATCATCAATAATGCTTTTAAGGATAATAGTTCTTTTGTGGATAGTGCACTAATGGCAATAATCAGAGCAATGAAGGAAAGCATATAAAGCAAGCCACCGGTAATTATGGCTTTGCTGCCAAAGCGTTTAACCCAATAAGGTGCATTGAGTGAAGATAAAACAAAACCTATACTTGCAGGAGCGAAAATCAATCCTGCATCAAATGAATTGAGACCTAAGCCGTTTTGTAAAAACAAAGCGAAAACAAGAAAGAACGAGCTGGAAGTGGAATAAACAAATAAAACCAATAAACAACCTAAACTAAATTGTTTGTTTTTCAATAGGTCAAAATTGAATAACAGTGTTTCCCCTTTAGCCGCCTGATGTTTTTCATGACGAAAGAACTGTAACAGTGTCAGACAAGCTAAAAGGAGTAGTACCAAGCACCACATTGGCCAGCCTAATATTGGCCCAACTAAAATTGGTAATAGAAAAGCAGAAATCCCAATGCTGGAAAATGCCACCCCAACTAAATCCAATCCTGTTTTTTCTTGTGCAATGCTTTCGTTGAGATAACCTGAGAAAATTAAGGCTAACAAACCAATCGGAACATTAACCAGAAAAATTGAGCGCCATTGTAAATCCCGTAAATTGATGGAAATTATCCAACCTCCCAAAGTTTGGCCTGCAATGGCGGCAAAGCCTAACGTCATTCCCAACAAGCCAAATGCTCGGCGGCTATTATTGTCGTCAAAGCTGACACGAATACTGGCATAAACTTGTGGAAATAATAGTGCTGCCGACAACCCTTGTAAAAACCGTGTAAAAATCAAAAAAGTTGCTGTAGGTGTAAGACCACAAAGCAATGATGTTAAAGTAAAAGCAAATATCCCTAACTGAAATAATCGCCTCCGTCCAAATAAATCACCTAAACGCCCTCCTGTGATCAGTAATAAACCAAATCCAACTTCATAGGTTATGATAATGAGTGAAATTTGGAATAAACTTGCTTGTAAGTGCAATTGAATATTGGCAATAGCAATGTTGACGACGAAAAGATCAAAAATCGTCACGAATCCTGCTGATAATAAAACTGACAAAGCTAAATAATCCCTTTTAGTCATGATACAAATCCTCACATAAAGTTTGAGATAAACGGATTTTAATCACACCATTAGCCTGTTACAATTTAACCATTTATGCTATTACTTAAAGTAATAGTTTGAAATAAAGGAAAAAATTATGACAAAAATGAAAAGATCCCGTACCGAATTAGCCAATTTTTTACGTACCAAAAGAGAAAGTATCAGCCCTGAATCCGTCGGATTACCCCACATCGGACGCCGTCGAATCCCGGGATTAAGGCGTGAGGAAATAGCCGCTTTAGCAGGCGTTGGTGTCACTTGGTATACATGGCTGGAACAAGGTCGGGAAATTGGTGTATCTGCTGCTTTTTTGGATAATCTAGCCAAAGTCTTAAAACTGACTACTGCTGAACGCAGACATTTATACTTACTGGCGCATATGCGTGAGCCTGTTGAAACAGGGCAAACGTGGTGTGTCGTATCTCCACTTATTAAACGAATTATGGACGACTTATCCCCTCATCTAACTTATGTGCTGAATTTGCATTGGGATGTTTTAGCCTTTAATCAACCAGCAGATGAGTGTTTTCGTTTCAGCCAATTTAAAGGTAAACAACGTAATTTTCTATGGTTATTGTTTACTAATGAACATTATCGTGAACTCTTATGTTATTGGGAACGAGATGCCTATCGTTTATTGGCTAGCTTTAGGCGCGATTATGCGCTTGCCACTAAAGACAACTATATTCAAGCATTAGTGAATAATTTGATTAAAACCTCACCTGATTTTTATGATATGTGGCATAGACATGAAATTTATGAGCCTTGCAATGGTGTACGGGAGCTGAATTTAAATGGGCAGGAAACGATTTTCAACTACACTTCAATGATTACCGATTTGGAAAGACATTTGCGTTTGGTTGTTTATGCGAAAAATTGATCTATTCAGTTATACCCATTTATTAGTATATTCATTTAATAGATACATTAAATTCAAAAATAATTCTTTCACAAAAAATAACTTATATAACATTTTATGTATATAGTAAGATTTTTCAAATCATTATTTTCAACAATTAAAATAAAAACCAAAATACTTTCACATTGATGTTTATTCAAATTAAAAAAACAAAACCCATAACAAAATAATTAAATACCTAGATATAAAAACAAGTTTAATAAACTATCAAAATGGAAAGTATTACAAACAATATCCCTCCATTAAAAAAGTTACATTCAAACAATAATTAATACCCAATTAATATATGTTGTAATACAACAATATGTTTTTAAAGTAATTTATTTTTTGTCTTGCATTGTATGTGTGGTTTCATTTTTGTTACAAAATGGTTATAAAAAAGTTAAATAACTTTCTTGCAATTTTGGTTTAATTATTATCCTATAGCAACTTGTGGGCAGGAAAATTTATGCCGAAATTATCCTATAGATGGTTAAAAATATGGGAGAGGATCGTCATTGCCTACTTATTTAAATTCAATAATCGGTTTTATTAATAAGGACTTTTCAAGGAGCGATGTGCCAAACAGCGAATTGAAAGTTGCCACTTTTTAAAAATGGATTATCTATTATGAAAAAAAACAATTCGGCACGACCGATCTTTTTGTGGATGACGTTATTTTTTGGATCATTACCGGCTGGTACTTTGATGGCTGCTACTGATTATCAAGAACAAGGCAAGAAGAACTCACCAGAGAGTTGGTTATCAGAAGAATTTAATCATCAATGGGGATTGGCTGCTATTGGTGCTCATTATGCTTATGCCCGTGGTTATACGGGGAAAGGCATTAATGTTGGTGTTCTGGATGAGGCAGTTACTCAACATCCAGAATTTGCAGGCAAGCTGAAAATACTGAGCCCTGATGATCCTTGGAATTATGATGAAAACCCCTACACAGGGATTATCGATTTCGGTGCTCATGGTAACCATGTTTCTGGAATTATTGCAGCAAACCGAGATGGTAAAGAAATGCACGGCGTTGCATTTGATGCGGGCTTGATCACTGGAAAATATTTACAAAACCCATATAACCGCACAGAAGCCATGATCCAAAGCAATGCACGCGTTATCAATAATAGCTGGGGGGTTCGTCCTCGCTATGAAATCGATTCAAACGGTAAACCTAAACGATGGCCAGATGGCACGGTCAAGTATTACAAAGTTACACTGCAAGATGTGATTGATTATGTTAATCCGATTAAAGATGACTTGGATCGGTTAAGCCGTTCTCCAATCCCAGAATCTGATGATTATACAACCAGAAGCGCTGGTTTATTACGTGCGGCACGTCAAGGAAAATTAGTTGTTTTTGCGGCGGGAAATGCCAATAACTATAACGTTACTTGGATGCATGCAGGTATGCCCTATTTTTTCCCGGACGCGTTGAAAAACTATCTTAGCGTTGCCAACCTGACCATAGAAAATAAAGTTAATTTATCATCAACGAGTTGTGGTTATACCGCCAGCTACTGCTTAGCCGCACCAGGCACAAAAATTTACAGCAGTACAGGAAGTTTTGTCTCTAAAGTTAACGGAAACATTGATGAAGAGGCTTTCGAAAAGGGTGAGCTGGAGATAAGCCCCACCTATGATGCCTACACAGGGACATCAATGGCCTCTCCACATGTCGCGGGAGCTGCTGCTGTCTTGATGCAACGCTTCCCTTACATGACTACCGGACAAATTTCAGATGTCCTCAAAACCACGGCTACCGATTTGGGTGACCCCGGCATGGATGATTTGTATGGTTGGGGTATGCTGAACCTGAAAGATGCCATTGATGGTCCTAAAATGTTTATCACCGAAAAGGATATTCTCAAGAAGTATTATATTCCCGGCTCCTATACGGAAACTCAATTTATCGCCAATATTCCGGGGATCGGTGGCGTAGTTGAGCAAGGTACGACAGTAGAACGCGTTTGTGATAGTCATGAATGTGCTTATGACCGCTGGAGCAACGATATCTCTGGTCATGGTGGGTTGACTAAAATCGGCAACGGTATACTCGAACTTGCTGGTAAAAATAGTACCTATAAAGGGCCAACGTTAGTGGAAAAAGGCCGTTTGCAGGTTAGTGGCTCCATCACTTCAGATGTAACAGTAAAAGATGGTTCAACCCTTGGTGGTGTTGGTTCTGTCGGTTCAATTATGGCAAACGCCGGTGCCAATATTGCACCAGGTGATTTACTGTTTGTTGATGGTTCCAATGTTAGCTCCAGCCTAAGTGGAATATTGAACGTTGATCGCAATGTGACCTTCCAACCGGGTTCACGTTATCTGGTCGAAGTCACACCAAATAATCCGAATCATGGCGATCGTATTACCAGCAATGGAACGGCAATACTGAAAGGCGGTGAAGTGCAAGTCACGCTGGAAAACAGCAGCAACTTGCTATCGAAGCAAGAAGTTCGCAGCTTACTGGGTCAGCAATACAATATCCTGCAAGCAAATCAGGGTATCAACGGTCAATTTGCTACCGTAGTGCCGAACTATTTGTTCGTTGGAACCGAACTGAGCTACCTCAAGAATAATGTGATGTTAGATATAAAACGCAATAACACCACATTCACCAGTTTGGGAATGACCGCTAACGAACGTGCTGTTGCGAATGCAGCCGATAAACTGAATCTGGGCAATCCGGTGTATGAGAGTATTTTGATGTCTGATACAAAGGCACAAGCCCATAAAGCATTCCAGCAACTTGCTACCGGACAGATCCATGGTGATGTTGCTGCGGCGCATATCGATAATAGCCGTTATCTGCGCGATGCATTGAATACCCGTTTGCGTCAGGCTGATGGCGGCACTGTCGGACAGGATATCAAAGCAGATAAAAACGGAGCGTGGGCTCAAATCATTGGTAACTGGCAACGTGCTGAAGATAACAATGAAGCCAATGGTTATCGAGTATCCAACTACGGTGTGTTGCTGGGTGCAGATAAGGACTTGGGCAATGACTGGCGGTTGGGAGTTGCAACCGGATATATCCGCTCTTCTTTAAATGGGGGATATGACACTTCAGCGCGGAGTAACAATTTCCACTTGGCGTTATATGGTAGCAAACAAATGGATGCATTCGCGTTACGTGCCGGTGCGGCCTACAGTTGGCACCGTTTTGATACTAAACGCTCAGTTGCGTTTGGTAGCCAATCAGACAATTTGAATGCCAAATATGGTGCACAAACAGGACAATTGTTTACTGAAGCTGCTTATGGCATGAATACCTCTTGGATGAATCTGGAGCCATTCGTCAATCTGTCTCATGTTAATTTCCGTCATGATGGCTTTAATGAACATGGTGGTGCCGCGGCATTAAGCGGTACAAAACAATCGAAAAATGCCACTCTCTCTACATTAGGTTTACGTGCTAACCAGCAATGGCAGACTGAAAATGAACTGACTGTAAACGTATATGGTGAATTGGGTTGGCAACACCAGTTTGGTAATGTCGATCGTGATACTCAATTGCGCTTTAGCAATAGCAATGAAACATTCACACTTAACAGTGTTTCAGCCGCGCGCGATGCAGCCGTCATTAAAGCCGGTACGACATTGGGCATCAATGAGAACACCAGCTTGTCACTGGGATATAACGGCGTTTTATCAGGCAGCCATAAGGATAACGGCGTGTTCCTGAATGCCAATTGGAAGTTCTAATCAGTAAAAATCGCTTATTATCTTATCCTCAATAACAAAACTCACTGCTGGCAAAGGCTGGCAGTGAGTTTTTCTTTTTGGCATTTTGTTTGGGACATTTGTATCCGTTTTAATACAAATCACTCCGGTAGTATTGAACAATGATTAAATTGGATAATGAATTTAAGTCATCAAACGTATCCAAAGGAGGAAAATTGTGACTTATCGTAAAATTTTATTAATTAGTTTGTTCTCTATTTCTGCAAGTTCAAGTGCTTTGGCCTTAAATGCTGCAACTTTGTCGACAACAAATGATAATGGTGCTCCATTAATGAAATCAACCGATCCTGATGCTGAAAAATACAGAATCGTTGGTAAATTAAATGGTGACTCACATTGTACAGCAACCCTGATTTCTGGTGAAAATACACCGAACAAGGATACACCAGCACTGATACTCACCGCCGGACATTGTGTAAATAGTAATGTGGGTACAAATGATGTAATTGTTGATCAGCCAGCACCTGGGTTTTGGCAATATACCCCGGATTACTTCATTGATAAGAAAGATGAATTATCACCAATAAAAATTAAGCGTATTTTATATTCAACGATGAAATACGAAGATATCGCGGTTTTACAATTGGACGCAACTTATGGTGACTTAGCGAAAAAAAGCTATCATCCTTTGAAGCTGAAGAAAAACCTTAAAATGAAACATCAACCTATTGTATTGACTCATATTCCTGTTAATAACGTTGATTACAATTATGCTTATCTCAGAAAATCTGAATGTAACATTACTGGAACATCCCCATTATTGTATGAAGGTAACTCCCCGTGGATTTGGTCACCGGTTTTCTCTACTAACTGCGCTGGTGTCGTTGGTGGAACGTCAGGTTCTCCTGTTTTTGAGAAAGACAAAACAGAAGTGATTGGTGTAATGAATACAACAACAACACCAGGAATGACCGGCTGTGGATTTGGCAGACCTTGTACCATCGAAAACAATAAAGGTGTTCCGACAGAAGGCGCTAGCTATTTCATCCCTGTTGATAGCATTGCTAATGCATTGACAAAGGATAACAAGCTAGACCTGTCTAAACTTGAAAATAACAGTGGTAATGTTCTGGAAAGAAGAGAGTTTTGGTCATCTTGGATAACTCAAAGCGTTAATCCTACTGATGGCGAGAAAGCAAAATGGGACATCGTTGTCAAGGAAGGAGCTAATGTTAAGAACATTCGTTATAAAACAGGTTTAATCAATAGTGTAAATTGTGCTGATGAAGCGGGATACAGTGCTTCTGTTCTTGCAAGTCAAAGCCCACTAGAAAACATGTTGGTTCCTAAGCAAGATGGGATCTATAAACTCTGTGTTATTCATCAGAATAACGATGGTCAATGGCAAAATACAAAAGATGCCTCAGTCATGCTACGGGAAATTGATAATACACCACCATCAATTAAACCTATTTTAAATGTGAAAGGCCATGAGAGTGATAGCTGGTTTGTGACTACTGAAAGTAGTGCCTATGAAATCGCAAGTGTTCATGTGAAATATGGCCCTAAAGCGACAACTAATTGCGACGATAAAACAGATTACAAACCATTCTGGATGCCAATCGTACTGAAAAAATCTGAAGCTCCATGGCGTGTTTGCGCGTATGGTGAAGATATCGCACGAAATGCTGGCCCAATAAATGTACTTGATATTGAAGCAAGTACTGCTAAGTAAGCACTATTAAATATAAGTACTGTTAGAGAGGTAAAAGAACTCACTGCTGGCAAACGCTGGTAGTGAGTTTTCCTTTTTATAGTATATGCCCATTCTCAAGGGGATTGTGCCCCGTATCTGTGCCGAACTAACCTAACCAATATTCCCTAATAGCCCTGTAAAGAAGTCTAAAGCTCAACCGGACGAAAACGAGATTCATTCTTCAAACAAATCTGTTCTGGCAACCTTCTTTACGTGATTATAATTTGTTCTTTTTCACAAAAAGGAGTAAGACATGGATATCGTTTTACTTATAAGGCAGTCAAGAAATATAACACTATTGCCAACTGAAAGGATCGCTTATGGTAGACCGGACAAACATAGAGAGCGAAGTGTTTGCATGGTATGAGGCAAATCACAATGTGCCAATTTTTCTGTGTTTCAAAAAGCCCAAACTTACCCTTGAAACGAGTCTTTCGACCGGGAAGTATCCGTGGTCGTGTGAAGATGCAGAAGATATCCTCGCTGAATACTTTGAAAAATTTAACGTCGAGCAACGTAATTTTACATTTCGCAAATATTGGCCGAATGAAGAAGTTTTAATCCCATTGAATTTTTTAAGAAAAAAAGAAAATAGGGTTAAATACATTGAACCGTTACCACTCACGATGGCCATGTTGGTTAACTCGGCAAAAGTAGGCTATTGGCTTTATGACTGAATAAACGTGCTGTATTGCTACAACCCTTGCATGTTACTAGCGAGAGCCTCACGAGCCATTTCATTTATTTTTTCTGACAATAAAAATCATTTCTTCTACCTTTTCATGATAAACATCCCCTTGCCAGTTACCTAATACATCTACCGCGATTAGATTTGCTTCTGTGAGCGCTTGCTGAATGTCGGTAAAGCTAGCAAATGCAATGTTTGAAAATGCCTGATATTCCTGTTTATCGTTTAAAACTCGGTAATAAGTACCGTAAGTAACGATATCATTGTGAGTGCGAAAATCATTCCACGCCAAAACAGGCCCTAACATTGGATGGAAAAATTGACGCATAGAATCCTTTTCTGTCCAGGTCAGCCATTCCTTTGCTATAGGATTACGGCTATCAAAGATGCATTTCCCGTCGTTTTCCAAATGTTCATAAATACGCTTAAGTGCCTCAACTCGATCTTGATGAGTTAAAAATACTTGAAAGGCATGACCAGATAAAATGATTAGGTTGAATCTGCGTGATAATACCAATTGTCTGGCATCCGATTGTATCCAGGTAATTTTTGAACCTGCTGGTTTGGATTTGGCAATATCCAACATAGGAGCAGCAATATCACTGCCAAATATCACCTTATCGGGATAAATTTGCGCAATTTTATTGGTAAGCATTCCCGTACCACAGCCAAGATCTAAAATAGCATGTGCATTTTTGGCGAGTTAATAATCATAATCTGCCGTCCATTCGTTATCGAAATCATAAAACTGAGCTAATGTGCTATCTTGATAGAGTCGATCAATTGTCATGTCAGATAAACCTTAGTATCATTTTCACCCTCTCCACTCTCTTGCTCTTTCTTTATACCATCATCCCATCATTTTTCATCAGTTAACTCTGAATTCTGTTTCTATCAATCCTATTTTCACTTAAGGAGGCTAATATATGACGCCACGTACTATTTCTATCAACCCTATTTTGCTTATTTTTTCACTCTCTGTATTTTTCGTCGGTGCAACAGAATTTATGTTATCACCTATGCTCAAACCATTGGCTGATGCATTTAAAACAACAACAGACAAAGCAGCTTGGCTAGTATCTGGCTACGCCATCGCCTATGCATGTGCATGTGCATGTGCAGCACCGATTTTTGGTTGGTTATCAGATCGGATCAACCGGCGTAAATTATTGCAGATATCTTTGCTGTTTCTTTTCCTTGATGGATTGGCGTTGGCGATAGCTCCCAATTTGGAGATTGCAGTCGGATTGCGCATTTTTGGTGGCATTGCTTCTGCCGCTTTGATTCCAACCATTTTTGCGCTGGTTGCAGAAATTTTTCCATCTCATAAACAAGCACCTGCAATGGGAATCGTCATGTTTGGTATGACCGCTGGCATTGCAGGTGGCCCGGTATTTGCTGGCGTTTCAACGGAGTTATTTTATTGGCAGGTGCCATTTTTAGTGAGCGCAACAGGATGTTTTTTACTTTATGTTTTAAGCAAAAATGTTTTAAGTAAAAAATACATTCCAAACCAGATTAATACCCGAAATGTTAATACCCTAAAAACCGTTCACCAAACGGCAATATTTCAGTGGGTATTCCAAGGGAATTTAGCTACTATGCTGCTGACACAATATGGTACTACAGCCACGATGATGATATTGGGAAGCTGCTTTATCGTGGCAATTGTGCTTTCATTGAAAGATTTTTTAGTGACGTTGTCACTTGGTTGGCGTCACTATCAGTAATTAAAATAAAGTGATGATCATGACTGATGGCAAAAATCAGTCAGTCGAGTATGGGTTTCATGGAATGCTTTTTTCAGCCATTCAAGAAAGAGAGTTTGCGGTGTATCGGCTTTGAAAATTTCAGGTGATATCAAATAATAAGCAGAGCCATCTGGAATGAAGCCGTAAGGTGCATTTATTCTCTTATCACTCAATTCTTGTTCAATCATATATATGGAACTTATCCCAATGCCATGTCCAGCCATCACTGCTTCCAATAAAATATAAAAATGTTCAAACCAGTGCTCATGCTGTTTATGGATGATTTGTTTAACGCCTGACATCCAATCATTCCACGCTTCAGGGCGAGTATGTGTATGCAATAAGGTAATTGGCTGATGTGTAATAACATGCTCTTCGGCTTTAGGTAAACAAATCGGGCCTATCCATTCCCTTCCCAACTGTTCGGCAATGTAGCGCTTATTCCAGAAGAAGTCATTGCGGCGAATGGCTAGGTTCACTGAACTGCGTGAGAAATCAATATGACCCCCACCGGAGACTAAATGAATTTCTATATCAGGATGTTCCGTTTTAAATATCATTAACTTAGGTATAAGCCACTTCATCATAATTGTGGGTTCACATGAAACAACCAAGGGTGTTAATTGCGAAGTTTGCTGAAGTTCATCAATTGTCAATGTTAGTAACCCAAATGCTTGCTGGCAGGCCTGTTTAAGTTTCTCACCTGCGGATGTCAAAAAGATCCCCCTATTCCTTCGTTCAAATAATATAACTCCCAAAGTAGCTTCTAATTGTCTGATCTGCCGACTCACCGCTCCCTGTGTCACAAATAATTCTTCCGATGCTTTGACTAAACTTTGGTAACGGGCGGCGGATTCAAATACCCGAAGTGCATTTAATGAAGGAAGATTTTTCATTACAGTCTCTTATAAAGAATTTTGAACATAATCGTTGATTTTTTCTCAATCATTCTAGCGTAAATTAATCGTTATTCTTTAGTCAAAAAAATCAAGAGAATAACTTATTGAAATATGACAGATTATGACTAGAGGACATAATGACAGAGTTAATTGCAGTAGCCATTATTACCATTCTTGCTGTTATCAGTCCGGGGGCTGATTTTGTGATGATTACCCGCACAAGTTATCTTTATGGTCGACGAGCAGGCATAGTTGCAGCTTTTGGGATCGCATCAGGTATATTGGTTCATGCTGCTTATACCATTCTTGGGATCGGTATTTTGATCGCTCATTCCCCCAATATATTGCTTGCTATAAAAATTGCAGGAGCGGCTTATCTGCTCTACATCGGCTACAAAACGATGACATCAAAAATGGAAATGAATGTTGATATTAACTCAAGCAAAAATACCCCACTAATTTCTTTTCGAATGGGCTTTCTAACTAATGTATTAAATCCCAAATCAACACTTTTTGTTGTTAGTACATTTACTCAAATTATTTCACCATCGACTGATATTAGGTTACAAATTGGTTATGGAATTTTTATGTCCCTTATGCACCTTATCTGGTTTATGGGAGTTGCAGTTTTCTTCTCTCACCATAAACTCAGAGCCACAATGTTAGAAAAACAAACCATACTCAATCGTATCATTGGCATCATTTTAATGGGATTGGGTGTTTCTTTAGGGGTAATTCCTATCGCCAATTGATAAAAAACGATAAATTTGGAATGGAATATCGAGCGACAGCACAACGAGTCATGGGAATTAGCCTTAATACTGCACAAACACCGCTGGTTCTTCTATGCTTACGTGACCTTAAGCCCGGTTGTACCGGGCAGTGAACGTGCTGCTATCAGTGTGAAATGCCGTGTAGTAAAGAATACATAATAGCGACTTTTCGGTTAATAGAACCTGCCTTTCAGAACGAAATCATCTCTGCTGGATTAAGTGTGTTTATCACTCCCAGTGCGCCTTTAATCAATGGGATAACCACCGGAGAGAGATAGGAGCCCAGCGGAATACTCGAGTGGTCGATGCGGGTAAGCATGGCAAAATCGTGATTGCGGCCAGTAAGATCGTCGCTGATGGCTTTGCCAATGCGCACTGTCTGCGCCACGCCATGACCGCTCCAGCCATGTACCATATACACAGGGACACTGTCACCGCTTTTGCGGGCATCAGTGGCTCCATTCAGGGTTAAATCGCTGATCCCGCCCCAGGAGTATTCCAGCTCGGGTTTTTCCAGATACGGGAATACGGTTCTGATACGCTCAAGCAAATAATTGTTCACATCACGTGGTGACCAGGAGTTGCCGGTACCCTGTCCACCGAACAACAAGCGGTTGTCACGCACCGCACGATAATAGTCTATCTGTAACTGTGTATCGTAGACTGGAAGATCTGACGGGATCAGCTCTTTTATATCCACCGGCAACGGCGGAGTGACCGCCACATAGGTGAAAAAAGGTATTGTAGTGGAAGGGCCGGAGATAAACTCATTGGAGGAGCTATGCACCCCCAGTACCACGGCTTTACTTGCCCTGATAATTCCCCGCTCAGTTTCTATGACTGTGCTGCTGGCATCCTGCCTGATACCCTGCACTTTCGTGCTGTCGTAAACTCGCCCCCCCAGTCTGGCAAAGCCATAAATCAGGCCTCGCAGCAGCGCTAGAGGCTGAACCTGTCCACCGATGCTGTCGATATTGGCACCATGATAGATACTCGAGTGCACATACTCTTCCTGCAATTCGTGCGGCCCAATCACCTTCACCGCTGTATCTCCCAGCTGGCACCGGGCATCGGCATTAGCCACCAATGATCCCATATGACCTGGGTGTATCGCTGCCGTAATATGTCCATATTTGCGGTCACATTCAAAACCGTAACGCTCGCGGAGTTCATCCACAAGATCCATTGCTTCAATCGATGCAAAACGCCATAAACGTTTGGCCTCATCGAGTGAAAATTTTTCCAGTATGGTTTCAGCTTCCCAGCGGGCAATTCCGGGGGTCATCTGCCCCCCATTACGGCCAGAAGCTCCCGAACCAATATTATCTTTTTCAACCAGAATTACATCCACGCCCGCTTCAGCAAGGTGCAGCGCAGTGGAAGCCCCCAGCAACCCGCCGCCAATGACGACAACCTCACAAAACTGCTCTCGAGAAAAACCACCAAAAGCCGGCAAATCAGCCAGGGAGGCCTCATAGTAGTTGGCTGGCATGGCATTGGCAGCCACGTCTCTATGCCAATTCCAGATGCGCGGATCTAACCCCAACCGGCTGGTTCTGTATTGTGCATCCTGCAACAGCCTCGGTCGGATTTGGTCAATATTGGCCGCAGTTAAGGTCTGGGCGAGCAGAGATGTAGTGGGAAGTATGGATGACAATACTCCTGCCCCTGCGAGGGTTGCAGCAGTAGAGATAAAATATCTTCTATTCATTACCATTTCAGCACTCCTTTATGACCGGAATTACCCGTTAGCCTGATCTGGGGTATTTCCCTGTGAGTGAATCCGGTTCTCTGAACTATATTTATTATTGCCCACCTGCCCTTTCAGAACAGCCAGAATCAGTAAGATAACAGTACCGACAAACGGGATAAGATGTAACAGCAGCCACCAAGTGCTACAGTTGATATCGTGCAGGCGACGGGCATTTACTGCCAACGCTGGCAAAAAGGTGAGTAGCAGATAGATAGCGCTGAACCATCCCATATAAATTTCAGGATTGGCGACAGCAAACTGCCTTTCCAGAAAAGAAATGATGAGAATAGCCAGGATCTGAAACAGAACGAAATACCAGAACTCCTTACGCTGGGCTCGCCCCTTGAAACAAATATAATTTTTCAATACATGTATATACCAGTACATTGTTGTCCTCTCTTATAAACCCGTGAATTCTCCTCTCCTTAGTTGTTCCCGTTTAAACGGCAGAATAGCCATCTGAGGGAAAATGGCTCCTGAGTTTCATTGCCAGTAAGAACGCCCTGTCATTATTTTCCCTTTTTACCACTCAAATCGAGCAGAACAGATTCCAGGATGTTGAGCGCCTCATCAAAAACATCATTTTGTATGGTCAGCGGTGGCAGGAAACGGATCACGTTGCCGTGTATACCGCACGTTAACAGAATGAGGCCTCGCTCCAGCGCTTTCTGACGTACCGTGTTGGTAAAAACGGCATCGGGTTCCTGACTGCCCGCACGGTTAAACTCCACCGCAATCATTAGCCCAATCCCACGCACGTCGGCAATCTGCGGAACATGCGGCCTGAGTTTATGCAGACATTGTTTTAGCCGCTCGCCCAATTGCGTCGCACGCGTAGCCAGCTTCTCTTCTTCGATCACATCCAGCACCGCATGGCCAGTCGCAATCGCTACCGGATTACCGCCATAGGTTCCCCCCAAACCACCCGACACTACAGCATCCATCAGCTCTGATCGCCCCGTTACAGCCGCCAGCGGCAATCCCCCCGCCAAGCCTTTTGCCATCGTGGTTAGATCGGCCGCAACCCCATGATGTTCCATGGCAAACAGTTTGCCCGTACGCGCAAAGCCAGTTTGGATCTCATCGGCAATAAGTACAATACCATAGCGATCGGCAATTTCGCGTAGGGATTTGAGCAGCTCGGAAGGTGCAGGATAGAAACCACCTTCTCCCTGTATTGGTTCAATAATGATGGCGGCGACGCGTGTCGGCTCAATATCGGTTTTGAAGAGATTCTCCAGTGCGTTCAGCGTTTGCTCCACACTGATCCCACGTAGTTCTACTGGAAACGGGATACGGTAAACATCGCTAACCAATGGACCGAACCCTATTTTGTACGGCACTACTTTGCCGGTTAATGACATACCGAGGAAGGTACGGCCATGAAAAGCACCGCTGAAAGCCACCACTCCGCTTCGCCCGGTGGCAGCGCGCGCAATCTTCACGGCATTTTCTACTGCCTCAGCTCCGGTGGTAACAAAGACGGTTTTTTTCACAAAATTACCTGGCACCAGATGGTTCAATCGTTCAGCGAGTGCTACATAATTTTCATAAGGCACGACTTGATGACAGGTATGGGTAAATTTTTCCAGCTGCTCTCTGGCTGCGGCAATGACACGCGGGTGGCGGTGACCGGTATTCACCACGGCGATACCGGCGGCAAAATCGATATAACGTTGCCCCTGAACATCCCAGATTTCAGCATTTTCCGCACGCTCAACATAGACTTGTGTGGTCACGCCAACCCCTTTTGCGATAGCCGCATTGCGCCTTTTAGCTAACATTGACTCAGTCATAAGTAAAAGCTCCTCAGTAATCTGAATAAGTGGGCTTCAGCAGATAAACGCCCTGTGTGATTCAGTGTGTAATGACGGCAGGATCACCAGACGCAGTGAAGGTACTTCACCATCGGCCGATCGGTTAACATTTTGGCCCTTGAAGAGCGAACCTGAACGAACACCCGGTATAGTTGAAGTCACAACCCGCGCATCATCATTAATAATTAATGCTGGCTTACCGATAGCACCCAAAATCGGCAGAAGTAACCGATCCAGTGTCGAAACCAAAATATCTACCGCTGTAACACCGGCAAACTCCTCACCGATAAGCACTGGATGGGCTATCGTAATCGTGTAAGCGCCGTTGCAGACATAATCCACATAGGGGCCATCAATGATGGGAAGATGGCGACTGGCAGGCTGCCGGAACCACTCAAACAATCGGAAATCCAGGCGCCTGCGCTGCTCCTGATTATGTTCCAGCTGGGCATACTGAAGGGTATCCCTTTCCTGACGCCACCACTCCAGCGTCCAGTAACCTCCCTCCTCTCCAACTCCCTTTGTTACCGCATAGCTGGCGAATCCCGCCCCATTACACCAAGCGTTGTGACGCAGTACATCGTGGATATGTTTTTGCAATGCATCGCGCTGCTCCCGCGCCAATTGGACACCTTCTGTATGGTATAACGGCAGCGCCAATAAAATACGTGCTGCCTTATCCGCCAGCGCTGCGGTAGCCCGCTGCGCCGTGACCAGAATATCGTCCAGAATGCTCCTGGCCCGTTCTACGTGTATGTCGTTGTACATATGCCTCCCTCTCTCCTGGGATGAATGCAGCCGCGTTACTCGCGATCAGATCCCTGCAAGAATGGTTCATCAGCATCCATACGCAATTTGCATTCAAGCAGGTGGTCAGTAATTCGGATAATCATCTTCTGCGCCAGCTGGTAACATGCCAGACCATCACCCTTATACAGCGCAGCCAGAAGTGTATGCCAAGCAGCAGCAACTTCGCTGTGAATGGCAGCTTCTTGGTACAGAATCCCCATCAAAGGCGTCCATTCAGCCTGGATCTCCAGCTCTTGGTTGGCAAGCCGGGCCGACTGTGCTTGGGATGCCAAGGTTAACAGACAGCGCATATCTGTCTGTATACGGATATCCGGTTGCGCCGCAGCCGCAAAGCTGTCGATCAGTTGCTCAAGCTTTCTCAGCTCACCCGGCATTGAACGTTGAGCTGCAAGCTGCGCGCTATGACCGATCACTGCACAGTGAAATTCGCTGAAATCTGCCAGTTCGCCTGAAGCCATCAACCGCAACGGGTGATATTTCCGCATTGTTTCAACGGAAACCTGACACACAAAACTCCCGCCATGACGTCCACGTCGAGTATCGATCAATTGCCTAGCGCGTAGCGTGTTCAGCGCATCACGAACAGTTACCGGTGACACACCTAACCGCCGCGACAGCTCGTTTTCGTTAGGTAGCTGCTCATCAGTTTGTAATATCCCGGAGATGATCGCGTTACTTAAACGTGCCACAACCTGTTCGGTCCTGGTGGCTTGATCGAGCGGTGCGTAGACGATGGAATACGCCGTCATGATTTAATTCCTGATTGAAATGACACGGGATTTCAGCATACCTGCAAATAGCACTAAAAAATACCGTGGCGATGCAGTGCTTGTGCATCTTCCGGTACTGGTGCGATAGCATCCCAAAGCTCAGCCACTTTGCTGTTTTCAACGCGCCATAACTCAAAGTAACTGTGACGTGCTCCGGCGATACTCCCCTCCGAATGGCTCAGAACAAATTGCCCATCAGCGACGGTACGGTGGATTTTGGCATAATGCAGGCCCCGCCCTTCATCCTTGAGTCGCTTAAGAAACGCAATGATCGCAGCCGTACCATCAGGGATATCAGGACTGTGCTGGCGAAAGGCTTCACCATTGGTGTAATTTCCAAACTCATCATAGTGTCCTTCGATCAGGGTACGCGTGAAAAAGTTAACTACCAGTTTACGGTTTTTCTCCCTGTCATGATTATGGCCCGCTTCAGTCGGACCGTCTAACTGAGTTCGGCCACTGGCGTTAGGCGCGGATTGCGGTACTAAGCCATCCCAGTGCTCCACGATTAAGCCATCGGCAACCCGATACAGATCGAAACCGACCAACGGTTGCTCGTCTAACCCCGTAAAACGGCCGTGGATAGCAACTAAGTCGCCATCCTGTAGTACGCGATACGTTTCATGGTGCAGTTCAGGATGCGTCTGGATCAGCTCACGCAGCCCGGCAAGGCCATCTTTAACCAATGGGGAATGTTCAATAAAATTCGGGGCAAAATAACGTTTAAGTGCCCCCACATCATGGTCAGTAAACAGCTCGTGGTGTGCGCATGACACCAGATCGTGCGAATATCTATTTTGATTCATTAGGAGTGTCCTGTGTCAGTCGTTGGAACTCATCACATGTTTGATACGCGTATATTCATCGAAACCATAAGCCGACAGATCTTTGCCATATCCAGAATGCTTGAAGCCGCCATGCGGTGCCTCTGCCGTCAGAGGGATATGGGTGTTAATCCAGACCGTTCCAAAATCAAGCTCACGGGACAAGCGTAACGCGCGACCGTGGTCGCGGGTCCAGACACTCGAGGCCAACCCGTATTTCACATCGTTAGCTTTCTCGATAGCATCTTGTTCTGTTAGAAATTTCTGCACGGTGATAACCGGGCCAAAAATCTCGGTCTGGATCATTTCATCATGCTGCTCCAGACCGGTAATCACTGTAGGTTCGAAGTAATACCCCGAACGATCAGCCTGACAACCCCCTATTTCGATGCGGGCATGCGCAGGCAGACGCGCAATGAACCCTTTGACCTGTTCCAGCTGGCGAACATTATTAAGTGGCCCATACAGCGCCGATTTATCTTCTGGATCACCAAAACTGGTTGCTTTAGCTGCCGCCACCAGTTTAGTGACAAAGATATCGTAAATAGATTCATGCACCAGCACGCGTGAAGCTGCCGTACAATCCTGACCCGCATTGAAGCACCCTGCGATAGCAATGGTTTCTACTGCTTTGTCGATATCCGCATCGGCAAAAACAACTGCCGGTGCTTTGCCACCCAGCTCCAGATGCGCTCTGGTGAGATTCGCCGCCGCTGAAGACGCGACTTGCAACCCCGCACGTACGGAACCGGTAATGGAAACCATAGCCGGCGTTTTGTGTGAAACAACCAGTGCACCCGCACTGGCATTACCCAGCACCACGTTGACGGTGCCGGCAGGGAAGAACGGAGCGGACAGTTCAGCCAGCAACAGCGTACTCTCCGGTGTCGTATCGCTCGGTTTAAGCACCACAGCATTACCTGCTGCCAGAGCTGGCGCTACTTTCCATACCGCCATCATCAACGGATAGTTCCATGGGGTAACCTGCCCTACCACGCCCAGTGGTTCACGCCGGATGCTGGTGGTCATGCCAGAAAGATATTCCGCTGTCGCCTTGCCTTCCAAAAAACGCGCAGCACCGGCGAAGAAGCGGATATGATCCACCGACGTCGCAATCTCCTCGGAAGCAATCAAGTGTTTGAGTTGCCCTGTATTGCGGCTTTGTGCCTCAATCAGACGTTCAGCATTTTTCTCCACCGTATCAGCCAGCGCCAGCAACGCTTGCTGACGTGCTGAGGGTGTGCTACGTCCCCATATTTTAAATGCCTCTTTAGCTGATGCATAAGCATCATCAACATCTGCCACAGTTGCGTTAGGAGAACGCGCATAAGACTCACCCGTGACCGGGCTGACCAGATCAAAATATTCGGAACCTTTAGTTTCAATATACTGACCATTAATGAAATGCCTGAGCGTTGGCATCGACATGGTTACCTCCTGATGGATTGGAATACATAAAATATAACCTATGATTTAATATATTTAATGGTTGTATTATCGTCAAATTTGTAGCGAAAGCGTAAAATAAACAAAGGAATTAGATACATACATGTAACTTTCAGCTTTTTCATCAGGAAAAATATTCAAATCTGTGAGGAGGATCTAGGATTTCATAGTTATAAATACATTTATCGGTTGTGAAGATTGTGAGTTTTCCGGTTATTAAGGCATAACATCACTGTACGGCTCTGTAGAGATTTATGGTACCGCTCGCTTAAGTGCGAGCGGCTCTCTTTTTATAGAGGTAACGATACACTTTGTAGGGGTCTGAAGCCCAACTATACGGAAACGCACGATAAATACACTTTTTGAACAAAACACTAAATGGGAGTTTCGAGGCCAACACTCTAAATATATTACTGTGGCGAAAAACTCAGTAGTAAAATAGCCCGCTGCCAGATTTGGGAAACGTGACAAAAATTAAATGGGGAGATTTAATCCCATCATTTAGTTATTTAACAATATCAACAGCATGAATATGTCTACACTGACCAATTAGACTTTCATTAGCCACACCTTTAAATAATTTACCATCAAAAATAGGTGACCAACCTTTTACCCCAATTTCTTTGATACCGTTTGACGCAAAGGCAACGACTACGTTTTTATCACTGACATTAAGGACGTTAAGTTTATATATGACACTGTCAAAACTATTCTTATCTGGGAGACGGCTGTCAAAAAGTAATTTTAAGTCATGACCATAAAAATCAATTTTTTTAATACCTTTAGGTAGAGTCTAAATTTGCACAAGGTCTATTTTTGATAATTTACCTTTAGTATCAAGACCTTTCTGATTATACCCAACCGTTAATTTATTACCATTACACTGAAAACTCACTGACAGTTACCCATTTTTTATGGTGTCTGCCAGATTAAATTGGGGGTTAAATTCTTTTCAGCCCAAATCCGTTTTCCATGTGTGTCCGACCACAACAGATTTTACCTTGGTTCCTGATAGCGATAAAATATGTCCCGGTAGAGACTCACCACTTTACTAGCCTTAGAGACATTATTCAGTTCCTGAGCTAAATTAAGGAGACCAACTTTATGTTTGAGGATGGGATTGTTAATGTGGATTATGAAAGTTACCTTTTGCTTTTGATTAAGGATTAGACGCCTATATCAAAGCGGGTAACTTTCATTTTTTCAAGTTGATGTGTCAGATTGAGTTGGGACTAATACAATTAATTTATTATCTCAAACTACAAACACTAACTTAATTAATATTGGAATTTATGATTATTAACCAACAAATGGCACTTCTAACCCCAATTTTATTCGTGCTTTTTTCTCTTCCTCATCAACAACCTGATTCAATTTCTTAACAAAGATAGCTTGAAGCTGCTCCCAAAATTCTTCAAAGTGCTCTTCATCGCGTAAGCAGTAAGTCATTACCGCAGCACGTAATACATAGATATTGCGAACCTCTTCCCATTCATTACGATTAAAACCACATTTCTCTGCATAGAGCCATGGCGTATCACCATATTCTTTATAATCCAATATAGTTGATGATGTGAGAAAATCGTTGGTATAAGCACGTCCTGCAGAATATGAGCAAAGTTCGTATAAACGCTTGTTGAGAGCATTATGATTGCTCAGGCTGTCGTTACCAATTTCTTTGAAGGTAAAGTTGATCATATGAAAATCAGGGGATGGGAAAATATGTGCTTCAAATCGATGTTTACCGATTTCTATTGGCGATAAATTTGCCAATTTATTCAATAGCCTTTGGGCTGTGACGATACCGGCAGCAATGACTTTCCCATATCCATTAATATTCAAAGGCAATAAACGATGGGCAGCCCAAAGTGCCGCTGCTGTTGCTCCCGCTTTTGAACCTTCCATAATGGATGAGCCGAGAATTCCTCGGTTGCTGGTATTTGTTTTATCATTATTGTCTTCGAAGACATATGCTGCACGAGAAGAGATCAGGTCTAGGATACGTTTGTCTTTCATGCAGATAGCACCCGCAGCATATTGAATGAAACCAACTTTATGCGGGTCCACTGTAATCGAGTCAACTTCTTTCAATGCCTTGAAGCTCTGATAGACTTCCGGTTTAGGCCAGCTGATATTTTCCGGCATAATCCCCACCGACCGATGGTAACTGGCCAGTTCATCATATTCTATAAATTCTCCCCGCTCATTCAGGAGCATGGAACATGCATATCCCGCATAGGCTGCATCAACGTGGATATAGAATGATTCGCCATAGCGTTCTTCACATTCTTTCCTCAATGCAACAACTTCATCAATTCGATCAATTGCGCCAACTTCAGTCGTTCCTACTACAGCAACCATTGCCAAAATGGGTTCACCTTGTTCAATTAATTCAAAAGTGATTTTTCGCATTTGAGCAACGTCAGTTTGATAATCTTCATTGACAGGTAGTGGAATAATATTTTCCTGACCAATCCCGAAAATATCTGCAGCTTTCATCCAAGAATAATGTTTGGATTGTGGAACTAACAGCTTGCCCAGAATTTCCGCTTTAATACCTGTACCACGGCATGTCATATCGCGAATTTCTTCAAAGAGTCCCCGTTTTTGCAGTTCGGTTATCAAATCTAAAATTTCAGCGGTTGGCAGATTTTTCAACTGACGAGATGTCTTATGGTCGACCAAATCTTTTGCTTTAGGATGCTGAGATATTGCAAAAGGCAATGTTTTTAAATTTCTGGCTACCCACACCCCTTCATAGTTAGCTACTGTGCCACCAGAAGTAATGTGCCCCCAGGATTGTTGAGGGTTATAGCCAAACATTCGGCAAAGGTCTAATCCTGATTCAATCTCTAATTCTGTAGTTGTCGGGGATGCTTCATAACTACAGTTATTCGGGTTGTACATCATAGCCATAACGTAGGCAAGATTAGAAACCATTAAAGTATCACTGCTGATATGACCAAGGTAACGGGGCGAAAAGAAAGGAATAGACGTATTTTTCAGTTTTGCAGACAACTGATTTAAAATCCCTTCTGTCCGATAAAGCGTTTCTCTATAGTTATGTTCGTAGCGATCAACAGATGTCACCAAGGTAGAATCTTCGGGATGAAAACCTGAGCGCCAATGCATGTGTTCGCTAACCGCATAATCCATCATCTCCCTAAAAAAAACAGCATTCTCTGATTTTGGCCCCAAAAATAACGCATCTACATTTAAATTCGGATGAAATGGTTTAGTCATAATCACGCAACCTTTTAACTGATTCTTTGTGTTTTGTCGGAAATTAAGAATTTAAAAAATTATTAATAATTTATTTTTATTTTCTGCTTTAATGGCCAATGCCTTGTGATGGTGATAAAACACCCACAATAACTAACTGAAAATAATTTGTTTCATTTTCGATCGTTGCATAAAAAACATTCTGCAACTTATGTCGAGTCAATCTATTTTATAGAGATATAAAACATAGTTCTTATAATATTAATTATAAATTAATAGTTAACTTTAAATTTGTGCACTACCACAAAGAAATGAGAATATTATCTTATAATATTAGGTTGGTAATATTTCTACATAAAACTATAAATAATGATAATAGTGACTTACGATATACCAGAAACCGTGACTCTGTCACGGTTTCTGGTACGTGGAACAAAGAAAGAAAAGAGTAGGATAATCGACCAAGACAGTATGAATTATTTACCATAAATTTCACATAATAAAAAATGTATATTGATTGATCATTTCAGTGATAAGTATGTTAATAACTCCAGAAACAATAAAATAGCCACCTTAATCAAATTATTACCTATTCCTTCATATTATTAATCCAATTTCATTTTGTTTAAGATATTATATTGAGTGGCTAAAAATTTTATGTAAATTAAAAGTTAATCCACAAAGAATCATTTTTTTCGTTAGTGATGATAAATACCGTGATTAATGGATGTACCTAGCTCTTATCAGAGCAACCTAAATATGTTAAATTTACGCATCTCCATTACTTCTAATGAGCATTTCCTATGATCCCGGAAAAACGTATTATTCGTCGGATTCAATCTGGTGGTTGTGCAATCCACTGTCAAGATTGTAGCATTAGCCAGCTTTGCATTCCTTTCACCTTAAATGAGCATGAACTTGACCAGCTTGATAATATTATTGAGCGTAAAAAACCCATCCAGAAAGGGCAAACGTTATTTAAGGCTGGTGATACACTGAAATCACTTTATGCCATCCGATCTGGGACTATCAAAAGCTATACTATTACAGCAGAAGGTGACGAGCAGATTACAGGTTTTCACCTTGCTGGTGATTTAGTTGGATTTGATGCCATCATTAATACTGAACACCCAAGCTTTGCCCAAGCTCTGGAAACGTCAATGGTGTGTGAAATCCCATTTGAAACGTTGGATGACCTCTCTGGGAAAATGCCTAATCTTCGCCAACAGATGATGCGTTTGATGAGTGGAGAAATTAAAGGCGATCAAGAGATGATATTGCTGCTTTCTAAAAAGAATGCTGAAGAGAGACTGGCGGCCTTTATTTACAACCTGTCACGTCGCTTTGCACAACGTGGGTTTTCACCCCGTGAATTCCGCCTTACCATGACACGCGGTGACATTGGTAATTATTTAGGCTTGACTGTTGAAACAATTAGTCGCCTACTTGGCCGTTTCCAGAAAAATGGTATTTTGGCTGTTAAAGGTAAGTATATCTCGGTTGAAAATATGGATAAATTGACTGAGTTGGTTGGTAAGTCTCCAGCTAATGCGTCCTAGCGTTAGCTAAATTTTAAGCCAGATCACTATATTTTGCTGATCTGGCATGCTTTTACCCTGTTATAGTTGTCTATATTGGTTTATCTTTCTATATGAAAGAGGCTCCAGACTCTGCGAGGAACTCAATATGGCAAACTACCAAAATCTCTTGGTTGCAATTGATCCCAATCAGGATGATCAACCCGCGTTAAGGCGTGCAGTTTATATTGTGCAACGTAACGGAGGGCGAATTAAAGCGTTTCTACCTATTTATGACCTTTCATATGAAATGACCACTTTGCTTTCTCCTGAAGAAAGAAATGCGATGCGAAAAGGTGTAATAGGCCAACGAGTCGCTTGGATAAAACAACAAGCCCATTACTATCTTGAATCAGGCATTGATATTGAGATCAAGGTGGTTTGGAATAATCATTCTTATGAAGCCATTATTCAAGAAGTTATCACTGAAAATCATGACTTATTATTGAAAATGACACATCAACACTCTCGGTTGGAATCCATAATTTTTACTCCGCTTGACTGGCACCTATTACGTAAGTGCCCTTGTCCAGTCTGGATGGTAAAAGATCAAGTATGGCCAGAAAATGGTTCTGCTGTTGTTGCCGTCAATTTATCCAACGAAGAACCTTACCATAATGAATTGAATCTGAAATTAGTACGTGAAACGCAAGACCTTGCCAATCGAATTGTAAAAGATCCCTTGATTCATCTCGTTAGCGCTTATCCAGTTGCACCTTTAAATATTGCAACTGAGCTGCCTGACTTTGATCCTAATGTGTATAACCAAGCATTGCGCGGTCAACATTTGATCGCCATGAAAGGATTGCGGCAGAAATTTTGTATTGATGAACAGCAGACTCATGTTCATGAAGGTGTGCCAGAAAAAGTAATTCCTGACATATGCGATGAATTAAATACAGGTGTGGTTGTTTTAGGCATTCTTGGTCGAACAGGCTTGTCAGCTGCGTTTTTGGGTAATACAGCAGAACATGTTATCGATCGACTTAAATGTGATTTGTTGGCTATCAAACCTGATGGGTTTGTTTGCCCAATAAAAGTAGCGAAAGAGTAATTGGCTTGAACTGTGCTATAAGTGATAAAGCTTTCTTGATAGATAAGTTGCCCGAACCTAATTTCGGGCAATATCATTAAATCTCATCAACAGTATTTTTCAGGAAAGCAAGTCGTGATGTCAAAAATTTAAATTTCTAGCTGCGTTTCTTAACCGTTCATCTCCACGACGATCATATTTCTGGGTTGTAGTGATACTTGAGTGTCCCATAGCATCTTTAACAGTTACGATATCCTCACCATTATCCAACATGGCTGATGCAAATGTTCTGCGCAAATCATGTGGTGCAAATTTTTCCAGCCCGCTTTCTATTCTACGAATCTCAAGAATGTGATAGATTGCTTGATCTGACAAACGGTTATCGGTTACATCATCATGGCGACGGATTCGGGTAAAAAGTGGGCCTGAATGATCCCCGCGTACTTCATCTATCCAACGAGTTAAACGTTTCCATGTTCCTTCCGGCATATAGGATAGCCTTTCTTTATTACCTTTTCCCATAACTCTTAAAGCTTGTTCGCGATGGATAATGTGTTTTATATCGAGCGAAACAATTTCTGAACGGCGCAGTCCACACCCAACAAGCACACCAATGATAGCAGCATCACGTAACCCTTTAGTGCTAGTATCATTTTCACAGGTAAAAAATAAAGTTTTTATTTCATAGCGTTCAAGCGCTCTACCTTTTGGCAACCTATTTCCCCTGACGGATTTCACCTGTTTTATATGTTGAAAACTGTCAGTGTCGAGTTGTTTCATTGTCCATGCTTCCAATGCAACACCTTTCAACGCAGAAAGATAAGTATTAATTGTTGCGGGAGCTTTACCCGAATCTGAAAGCATTTCCATAATTGCTTGAACATGATGACGACGGAGTACATGCCAAGTACAGTCCTGCACACTTTGATACCCCAGCATCTTTGCCACAATATCTAAAAATGATTTCATAGTTTGGCGACTGCGTTTTGATCCGAGACTAACAAGATATGCAATTGCCGGATTGTCGTATATTCGTTTTCCCGGTGCTGATAACGACATCAACATCCCCTGCTCTTGTTGAGAGCCGGTCATCACCACCAGTGATTTTTCATCACTATTGTTTTCGTGGTTATTTTTATTTTGATTATCGTTGTTCAAAGCTGTCTCCCAACTTCAATGTCTGAAGTTCGCCAAGACATAATCCATAGATATCAATCCATAGATATAGTTTGAACGGAACAGACATTTCCATTTCCCCATTCCTGATAGTTTGTTTTTTGCTCATTTTGAGCGCGTATTAATGGTTGAGCTACGTAAAAATTACGGCTAATCACTCACGCCATCTTATTCAATAAAGCTTACTTTTTCAAATGTATCTTTTAGTAAGTAGAAAGATTTTGATTTCCTAGTTTAATTTAACCATTTGATAAATAACAATAAAATTTTCAAGCAAGTTGAACGGGCAATAAAGGATGGGGTTGTAAGCCGGAACTAGCTAAAATGTTGCCAGCTTAATCTAAGGCCTTCGTGTATGGTATTCAGATCAATTTGTAGTGAATAACAGTGAATAAACTTTTCGAATAGATGGGCGCAAACCACCTAAATTTTGATAACAGCTAGCATCTCTTCAACTTCTTCATCCATGCCAACCTCAACGAAACCAAAACTGGCATAAAGATTTTTCGCCACGAGATTATTCGGATCATAACTGATTGCTATTGCTTCCAACTGATCTGTGCACCTGATTTCATCAAGCGCCAGCGATAGTGCTTTACGCCCAATACCCTTGTTTTGATGGTTTTTATCCACCATAAATCGCCAAATCGTTATTCTTTGGTCAACATCGGGTACCCACATGAAAAAACCAACAGGCTCCCCATCCAGACAAATTGCGCGCGTTTGGTATAAAGGGTAGAATTTGGATTGAGCAAGGAACCACACATTTTCGGCAATATAATCAAGTTGGTCATCAGTTACTGATAGGCCGCAGACAGCTTCGTAATTGTTCTTGTTTACGTCAGTTAAGGTAATCAACATACACCGCTCCAATATGGGATTGTAAGCCAGAACCGTCAAAAATATTGTTTATATTAATTTAAAACTGTTCTTTTATTGATCTTTTTTGAGACAGCCACGATAGAACCCCATTCTTCAGATATCATTTAATGTTTATATCAGTATCCACTATTACACATGATGGACGCTCCCGTAAAATGAATATGGCTATTTCATTTTGATACAATTGACGCCATGTGGGACGTCCATCTCATTAGATCAGGACTGAGCTAATATTTTCATCCTGTTGGATCTCAAACCCAGGTATGGAGGATTTTTTCTAAATTAGATTCACCTACACAGTGTGTTTAGCCAAGTCTTTAGGGGTTATTTTCTTGGACACATTGTCTTTATTAATAGATAAAACTATCTTTCCATGTAATCCATCCAATGTATTATCACCTATTTTTTTTACTGTCAAAATTGCAGCTCTATTTTTAACGCCAGAAAAGATAGAATCATCTTCATTTTTAAGCCTATTAATATCCCTTGGAGAATACATATCATTAATCATTACTTCTTTAGATATATCCTCAGGGAAATAGAGTTGGCCTACAAAATAGAATTTATCTTCCTGTCTTTTTTGTACATTCGCATTCCTTGCTGATAAATGGATATGTATAGCTCTTCCAGCATAAAATCCAGGGAAAATTGTGGTGAATCTGACTATACCGTCTTTGTCTGTCCTTTGTGCCCCACGAAGAAATGTGCTTTCATCAGTTCTTGAAATTGTTCCTATATTATCAGAGGGAGCCTCAAGGTCTGAGTTTATGTATTTCCAACCTGAGTACTTTCCCATTGCATTACAATGCCATATATCAATAAGGATATCATTTAAAGGTTTACAGGTTACAGAATCAATGACTTGCATTGTCAATAACAGAGGTATTCCTGGTTCATCCTCTGTTATATTCCTTCTCAGAAGTTTGTTATTTATAAAATATGGACCTGACATTTCCTCTGCGGTCATCTCGCAAACGCCTATACCAATACCATCCCCTTTCTTTGGTTGAGTCTGTGAAGAGGCGAGAACTCCTGCTGGCATCAGAGGTAATAATGAAAATACTGCACCAGTAACACTCGCCTTTTTCAAAAAAAGTCTTCTTTCATTTTTCATAAAGTGGCTCCTTATATGTCATTTAATAATATGATTTGTTGTTTAGTAAATGGATAAGCCATAGTTTAACGTGCGGATTCAGGTAAGTGTATTACCATTGTTTGGTAACATTCTCATTTAACAGATAAATGTGGTTTAATATTATTTTTTATCTGTCCTGACTGACATCATGTATTCACAAAGAACATATTCATTTTAGCAAATATATTATTGACTCCATGTAACTACTAAGTATTATCTCTTATTCAACAATAGGAGTATTTATGACTCAGCTTACCCCACTTCAATTTTTTAAATATCTTTCTGATGAGACGCGTCTGAGTATCATACTATTGCTGCGTGAAGTCGGTGAATTGTGTGTCTGCGATATCTCAAGCGCACTTCAGCAACCACAGTCTAAAACCTCACGACACTTGGGAATGCTTAGAGAAGCGGGATTACTGCTAGATCGGCGGGAAGGCAAATGGATCTACTATCATCTCTCACCACATATTTCCGTTTGGGCAGCGAATATCCTTGAACAAGCTGCGCAGTGTCAGTATGTAGAGATTATTCAATTAAGTAAGCGTCTTCATCAGGTTAATACAGCAACAAATGGCAAATCTGTTTGCCAATAATTGATTAAAAAATTTACTCTAACATATTTGAAAAATCACATATATAAATTTCGGAGATAACCATGTGGCTAGCAGGTGCAATTTTTGTTCTGACTTTAATTCTTGTGATATGGCAACCAAAAGGGTTGGGTATTGGCTGGAGTGCTACAATGGGTGCGATACTTGCCTTGATCACCGGCGTAGTTCAGATCGGCGATATTCCTGTGGTGTGGCAAATTGTTTGGAACGCTACAGCAACCTTTATAGCAGTGATTATTATCAGTCTGTTACTTGATGAATCCGGCTTTTTTGCATGGGCAGCGTTGCATGTTGCCCGTTGGGGAAAAGGCAAAGGTCGTTGGCTATTCACCTACATTATTCTTCTCGGTGCCTCTGTTGCAGCGCTGTTCGCCAACGATGGTGCGGCACTTATCTTAACACCTATTGTTATTGCAATGTTATTGGCACTCGGTTTTAGCCGTGGTACAACGCTGGCATTTGTCATGGCAGCAGGATTTATTGCAGATACTGCAAGTTTGCCGCTGATCGTTTCTAATCTGGTGAATATTGTTTCCGCTGACTTTTTTCATATCGGTTTTCATAATTATGCTTCAGTCATGATCCCGGTCGATATTGCTGCAATCATCTCCACGCTAGTCATGCTTCATCTGTTTTTCCGAAAAGA
Organism: Xenorhabdus vietnamensis; assembly: GCF_002127535.1. Classification (GTDB taxonomy): domain Bacteria; phylum Pseudomonadota; class Gammaproteobacteria; order Enterobacterales; family Enterobacteriaceae; genus Xenorhabdus; species Xenorhabdus vietnamensis. The sequence continues at coordinate 76,297 of NZ_MUBJ01000013.1, read as the reverse complement.
TATTCCGGCTACTTATGACATCACAAAATTGAAAGTTCCACGTGAAGTAATCCGTGATGAGCGAACATTCAAAACTGGATGGGTTGTTCTGATTTTATTATTGATCGGCTTCTTTGCCCTTGAGCCTCTGGGAGTACCAGTTAGCTTTGTCGCTGCTATCGCCGCTATTATTCTTTGTCTGGTCGCACGTCGTGGTCATGTGATCAATACCAGAAAAGTGTTGAAAGGTGCTCCGTGGCAAATTGTCTTTTTCTCACTAGGGATGTATCTGATGGTGTACGGCTTACGAAATGCCAGTTTGACAGATATCTTATCTGCCATATTGAATACTTTTGCTGAACACGGTATCTGGGTCGCAACACTCAGCACTGGTTTTCTGACGGCAATACTGTCATCGGTGATGAATAATTTGCCTACTGTCCTTATTGGCTCACTTTCAATTGATGCCAGCACAGCTACGGGTGTTCTTAAAGATGCTATGATTTACGCCAATATTATTGGCAGCGATCTTGGGCCAAAAATCACACCTATTGGTAGTTTGGCAACACTGCTTTGGTTACATGTACTATCGCAGAAAAATATCACTATTTCTTGGGGATATTATTTCCGTGTGGGTGTCATCATGACTTTACCAGTTCTTTTTGTCACATTGATTGCACTGGCTATCCGTTTGTCGTTTTAACGCGGTTATAGTTACTTGGGCACCCAGTTAAATGAGTGTGGATGCCCAATAATATTTTATATTTTTTAATTGACACCAGCATAGCGTAGTAATGCTGTTACGATTGCCGCAGCCAAAATCACGACAATCAGTGGCATTTTCCGCCAGGCGAGAAAGACCGCGACGGCAACACCCAATACACGCGCCATGCCAGCAAAATGGTCACTTTCGTAGAAGGTGGCTGCGAGTGCCACAGCGAACAACAGTGTGGTTGCTGCATCGGCAAGCAATGCCTGAGAATGTTCAGATAATGCCAATTTATTACCCAGTTTTGCCCCGCCGAGGCGCATCAAATAAGTGCCGATCGAAAGTACCGCAATGCCAATAATAATCAGGGTATAATTTGCCATTATTTTTTCCTCATCAGTAAGCCCAATAATGACATCAGTACCGGCATCCCAACTGGAGTGAAAGGTACTGCGGCCAGTGAAAGCACTGCTCCGCTGGAAGCTCGAGTAAGTGTAGTTTTGTTTTTGAATGACGGGATAACCAACGCCAATAAAATAGCAGGGAAAACAGCATCCAGCCCAATGGCTTCCGGGGCAGGCAGAAATTTACCGACCACACAACCAATGATTACGCCGAGTGGCCAGAATACAGCAACGCCGATACCGCATAACCAATAGGCGGCTTTGCGTTGTTCAGGAGTTGGTTGTGACATACCAAAAACCACACTTTCATCATTCATAATGTGGCTTCCCAAAAATCCCATCATGCGTTTTCCAACTAACTCGCGTACAGCTATTCCGAAAGGAAAATGGCGGGCATTAACTAATAAGCCTGCTACCGCTGCTGCAAGAGGATTACCGCCGCTGGCAACAATGCCAATAAACATAAACTCTGATGCTCCCGCCAGTACTAATGTGGATAAGGCGAGTGGGACCCATAAAGGAAAATCATAAGCCATAGCCAACGAACCATAGGAAACGCCAACTATACCTACGGCCAAACAGACCAGAAAGATTGATTTTTTAATGTCACCTTTCAGACAGGAGAAATAATGAGTGAACATGCAATTTTATCCATATCGAACTAATTTCCATTATAATGAACAGAATTAAGCATTTTATCAAGACGAACATTATGTTCGTTTTAATGAACATACTGGAACAATAGCATGACACAGCCAATCAGTGTAATCGCGAAGAGTTTAGCTCGTGAACGTGCACGAATAGGCCTTTCTATAGCGGAAGTCTCCCGACGTGCAGGTATTGCAAAATCCACGTTGTCACAATTGGAAGCTGGTAGTGGGAACCCCAGTCTGGAGACACTTTGGGCATTATGTGTGGCACTGAATATCCCCTTTGCCCGTCTGTTGGAACCGCAAAGCAACAAAACACAGGTAATTAGACGGGGTGAAGGCACTAAAGTGATTGCGGAACAGGCTAACTATCAGGCAACTTTACTGGCTACCTGCCCACCGGGCGCACGCCGTGATATTTACTTGTTGATGACTCAACCGGGAGCAGATCGTATTTCTCACCCACATCCACCTGGTTCGGTGGAGCATATTATCATCACCCAAGGCCGGGCATTGGTAGGATTAACAGAAGCACCGGAAGAATTAGGTGAAGGTGATTATATCTGTTATCCGGCAGATCTAGAACATATATTCAAAGCGCTTGAACCAAATACCCAGGCGATTTTAGTGTCTGAGCAAAATTAATACCAATGAAGAATCAGTACCGTATTAAGGTGGGGAAAAGCTGGCAGACATAATGAGGCCTCATTAATGAGGCCTCATTCATTTCTTTAGTTTAGAATACTTGTTATATAAAAATGTTTCTTAGTTAAATTTAGTTATAAAATTGACTGATTCTCTCTTTTTCTTGACCAGACACAATAACATTTAATAACCGTTCATAGTGTTTAGCTAGATCATTAATTGTTTCTTCTGCATACAGCTCAGGATTATAACTAAGCTCACATATGATGTTTTGTGGCATTTTTATAAAGTGCATCCCAAGTACCTCAAAAGGAACTGGGTCAATATTTATTAATTCCATGTCAAGATTTTGCAACAATGATTTTTCATCATCATTGGCTACATCCATATCCATATAGTTAAACAGAACTGTAAATATACTATCTCTCACCTTTTCCCCCACAGTATCAATGACTGCGGACATATGGATATCCAGGTTCTCTAAAGCCTTATAAATAAACTGACTAACCTGCTGGATGATCTCATGCAGACTCATATCTTTATTTATAGTCGATTTTACTATCAATTCATTCAAAAATAGTCCGACTGTTTGATGGCTTTCTATGTGAGCACGGTCAGCTTGTGGTGAAGCCACAACATGTTGTGGCTCATCCGAATGCATAAAAAGACAAGTGTGGAACAGAGCCATGAATAACATATAAGATGTGATATTATTAGTCTCACAATATTGTGAAGCGACTTTATCTAATGAGTCAGGAATATTGATACGGCGGACATGAAAACGATATTTTGAAGCTAAGTGTTTGCTGAAAGCAATTGGAAAATTGCGCTCTGTATTAATATCATGAAATTGTTGTTGCCAGAATTCAATCTGTTTTTGATATTCATTAGTTTTGTGGCGTTCCTGCAAATCATAAATATAATCAGAATATTGCATAGCAACTGGTGGAAGAATATTTTCTTGCCCTTTTGAATAGGCCGTGTATAGCTGTTTAAGCTCATTAATAATGACATCAGCAGACCATCCATCGGCAACAATATGATGAATATTAATTAACAATACAGAATTTTCCTCCGAAACAGGCAGTAGGAAGGTTCTTATTAATGGGCCATTGTAAACATCAAAAGGTTTTCTTAGCTTTTCTTCCCAGAGCTTATTAACTTCAATAGTAATTTGTTCTTTTTCTATTTCTTTTGGTAATGATTCGACAATTTGTAAATTGATTTTCATGTTGTTATCAGGCTGCACAAAAATCTGTTCATTCTCTTTATAAAACTTTAAGCGTAAACTTTCATGTCGCTCTAGAATGACATTTAAACTTTTTTCCAATGCATTGCGATTTAGTTTTCCCTCCATCAGAAAAACAATAGGAATATGAAAACAGTCTTCTAATACTCCGTTTTGAATGAAAGGCCAAAATACCTTTTGGCAATGAGAAATGGGGATTTTCATGTCAAATGTATTTTGCGTTAGCTTCAGTGTAGATATTCCTATTCCATGTTTTTGAGTATTACGAATCACATTTGCAACTTGTGCAATGGTCGGCTTTGTAAACAATTGATGCATACTAAAGTTATTGTTTAAAGTATTCCTGATAGAAGCTGTTATCTTAACTGCTAAAAGTGAATGTCCACCCAGCGAGAAGAAATTATCGTGAATGCCAATTTCATTGATTTTCAGGTGCTCTTGCCATAATTGACAGAGTTTTTTCTCAATTTCATCTCTTGGTGCGATATAAGTTTGTCGGCGCAAATCGTCTTCATTCGGGATCGGTAACGCTTTTTTATCCACTTTATTGTTCAGTGTGAGCGGCATGCGTTCCAAGGGGATATAGAGGCCAGGCACCATATATTCAGGCAGCTGTTTTTTCAGGGCAGCTTCCAGTCGCTCAGAAAGTTCAGCGCTTATGGATGAAATCTGGGGGTAGTTAGCCAAATGGGTCTGGCTGTAATCAGAACGCGCCAGTACCTGAGGCAATTCGCCACGGCTGAAAATGACATCCAGTAAATCAGGTTGCTGTTGTGACCATGTCACGCCACACTGGTAACCACATTGTTCGGCATCTTGAAGTAATGATTCAACGGCGTGAATCTGTTCCATTGCCTGCGGAGAAAAGCTACCAGCATTTTCTAATGGGGATATTACTTGGTTTGCCGGCCAATGGCGCAGACCTTCTGCCAAAGTAAAATTATCCTTGATGCGGGCATTAGGAATCCCTGAAACGCCAAAGATATCGTCTGCCCCGGTTTGTAACTGATCCCGCAATTTATCGAGTGTTTCGAAGTTATGCCAAATGAAGGCGGGTTGGCTGCCAGAATCTACATTTTCATCTTTTTTGTGCAGTATGACATCATAGCGATAACGCAGCATTTCATTGTCGCCGACACCACGTTTGACCAAAATATCCACCCGACTGATTTCAGGATAACGCGTCGGCAGTTGGGCAAAATAGGTCGGGCTGAGTAGAAACTCCTCTTCTTGCTGTAAACGCCGTTGGATGCGATTGGCCAGTGTGCCTACCGCAATACGCTGCGTTTTTAAGCGGCTTTGTTCGATGGCGGTGATATGTGCCGTCAGCAGATCTAAGTTGCGGATATCCCCCAGCAGGATTTTGCCTCCGGCTTCAACCGCAGGCAGTAACTGGGCAATGACGTGCTCTATATATTGCATATTGGGGAAATATTGAACAACGGAGTTAATCACGACGGTGTCGAACATACCCGATGCCAGGGTTCCCAGATTCAGGGCATCGCCCTGACGTAACTGAACATGTGACCAGCCACGTTGTTGCAGGATGTGCTGATGCCGTGCCAGCACTTCGGCCGAAATATCGGTCGCCAATACCGACTCACACTGTTCTGCATAGCGATACAGTAATAAGCCGGTACCACAGCCGATTTCCAGTAAACGACGCGGATGCAAGGACTCAATACGTTGCATGGTGCCCGTCCGCCACTCCTCCATCTGCTCAAGCGCAATCGGCTGCCCGGTATAACTGTTCATCCAGCCGCCAAAATCACTGTCAACCTCATGTTTATCAGCGATGGCGTTTTCAGTGATCCCTTGCCGATATTGCTCATCAAAAATTTCCGTCCAACTTGCAAGATACTCTGCATTTAATGTGGTGGCTTTTTCTGCCAGCCAGTCGGTACTTGGGCACACATAAGCAATGAGTTTTTTATCTTCGCTGTTGTCCCCATAAGCGATCACTGCGGCATGGCTTAAAATGTCCTGCCCTGACAGAGCCGTTTCAACTTCGCCCAGCTCTATCCGGTACCCCCTTACCTTCACTTGGGTATCAAGGCGGCCAATAAATTCCAACTGGCCATCGGAAGCCCAGCGGACTAAATCCCCCGTGCGGTATAAACGTTGGGCATGGGAACTATCGGTCGGATCAAGGGTAAATTTCCGGGCACTCATCTCCGGATCATACAAATATCCCCGGGCCAGCGGGATGCCACCGAGACATAACTCCCCCACGGCCCCGATGGGAACCAGTTGATTATGGCTATCAAGAATGCGGACTGTAATATTGTTGAGCGGTTTTCCGATGGTAATTTTTTCCCCGGTTAATCGCGCCATTGCCACACAAACCGTGGTTTCAGTCGGGCCATAAGCATTAAACAGAGTTCTTCCCTGCATCCACTGTTTTGCAATATCCGGTGAAACTGCTTCTCCGCCGACCAGCAACGTTGTCATTGAACGCCATTTTTCTTGCGTTAAGTGCGGTAATAAGGCCGGGGGCAAAATAGCATGGGTTAATTGGTGTTGTTCAACAATGGCATCGAGTAATTCTGGGGAACGTTGCTGGGTTTCTGAAAGCAAGTACAGGGTTGCCCCGTGCGCCAGTGTCATTGCCAGTTCAAGTTTAGTGGCATCAAAACTCCAGGAGGAAAATTGCAGTCCCCGGGTGTTTGCATTGATTTCAAATGAATCGGCTAACGAGAATGCCAAATTAACCCAGCCTTGATGTTTAAGCATGACGCCTTTGGGTTTACCCGTGGAGCCGGAAGTGTAAATAACATAAGCCAGATGTTCTTCGGTCAGAGAGAATGAGCGTTCGGTGATATTCCCTGTCGGCAAACGTTTCAGGTGTGACTGTACTATGTCGGTATCCAGACAGATTACTTTCTGCTGACTCACCGGCAATTTTTCAACCAAATGTGTCTCCGTTAGGATGAACCCGGCCCCACTGTGTTCCAGCATATATTGAAGGCGGGCTGTCGGGTAACTGGAATCGAGAGATACATAGGCTCCCCCCGCTTTAAGGACACCCAATAACGCCACAACTGCCGATAAAGAGCGGGGAATACAGAGTGCAACCAGGGTTTCTTCTTGGACACCTTGTTCGATAAGGTAATGAGCCAGTTGGTTGGCCTGTTCATTTAATGCCTGATAGCTTAATGCATCATCACCAAAAACCAACGCCATTTTTTCTGGGTTCAGGGCGGCCTGCTCTTCAAACAATTCATGGAAACAGCGGCCACGCTGGCAGTGTTTTTGTGCCCCATTCCATTCATGCAGTAAGGTATGTTTTTCAGCGTCAGATAAAAGAGGTAACTCATGGACAGACGGTTCTTTATTTGCCAACTGATGATTCATTCCGTCAACAATGTTGGTCAGCAAAGTTTCGTAATTGGCAAGTAATCTGTCAATCGTATTGCTGTTAAACAGACCCGTGTTATAAATCCATAAAATAGATAATTCACCTTCCTGTTCTTCTTCATAAACATGCACTTCTAAATCAAATCGGGTAGTTCGCAGCGGACGTTCTTCAAATTCAATACTATTATTCTGTTCCAGCGTTGTATCCCGTTGATTGTTCTGTACTGCAAAAATGATCTGGAATATAGGGTTGTAGTTTAGATTTCGCTCTGGGCTGATTTTTTCTACCAACATCTCAAATGGCAGATCTTGATGTTCGTAGGCATCCAGAATGGTACGACTGTTTTGTTTTAAGAGTTCACTGAAGGTAAGCTGACCGGATAAATCCGTTCTGATCACCAATGAATTAACGAAAAATCCAATCAGGGATTCAATATCGTGATGCTGTCTCCCCGCAATTGCCGTTCCAACCAAAATATCTTTTTCATTGCTGTAACGGCTGAGCAAAACCGCAAAAGCCGTTTCCAGAAACATGAATAATGTCACTTCATGTTTGGTACACAATGCCCTAATCTTTTGCGTCAGGTTTTTTGAAATTCGTTGCTGATGAATACGTCCCTCTAAATGTAATTTTTCAGAACGTGGATTATCCAACGGAAAACGATGGAGTGGCGTAATACCGATTAACTGATTTTGCCAGTAAGTTAGTTGTTTTTCCAGAATATCGCCTTGCAACCAACTTTTTTGCCATTGAGCATAATCGGTGTACTGGATTTTCAACGGTGGCAGCGGATCTGTTTCGCCTTGGCAATAAGCTTTATATAACGTGAGAATTTCACTGAGAAATATTGACATTGACCAGCCATCACAAGCGATATGGTGCATTGTATAAATGATGACATAATCATTTTCTGCTAATTTTATGAGAAGAATGCGCAACATTAGATCTGTGCTGATATTAAAGGCGGTGTTTTCTTCTATTGCACCTAATTGTTTAACTTGATGTTCTTTTTCGGTTTCAGAAAGTACCGACAAATCATGCAGTGTAATCGGTAAGCTGTAGTCTTTGACGATAACTTGTCGTGGTTCGTTATCAATAACTTTAAAATGAGTACGCAACGCTTCATGGCGTTCAAGCAATGCCTTAACAGCCGCTTCAAATGCCTTGAAATTAAGCTGATCCCTAAATCTGAAATCCTCTGTGCAGTTGTACTGAGGGCTACCTTCAGTTAGTTGATCGATGAACCATAAACGCTGCTGGGCAAATGAGAGCGGATAATGTGTTGCACGCTCATAACGTTGGATAGATTGCGACCAATTTGAGTCGATTTGACCAAGAAATTTGATCAATTCTTGTTTATGAGCTTTCCACTCATTAAGCAGTTCCGATGGAATACTGTCAAGCGTGGTTTTATATTTCAATTGGTTATCAACAACAAACAGGGTAATCCCCTGATCTAAAGCCTCATTAACAATTTGCGCAGCATTTTTCATATATCACCTTCCAATAGTTTTTGTGTCGTTTCTTGCTCAGCTTGGAAAAATTTTCTTTTTTCCCTGATCACTTGGAGATTGGTTATGACTTCCGAGAATTGTTCGAGTGTTGGATGCTCAAAAATGCTTTTCACAGGGATATCTATATCTAAGTCGTTACGTACTGAACTGAGCAACCGTGTTGCTTGGAGTGAATGACCACCTAGTGTGAAGAAGTTGTCATGAATACCCACTTGTTTGACGCTCAGTAATTTCTGCCATAACTGACTGATTTTATGCTCCATTTCGTTTCTTGGCGCGATATAAACTCGTCGGCGCGAATCATTTTCATTGGGGATTGGCAAGGCTTTTTTATCCACTTTATTGTTCAGTGTGAGCGGCATGCGTTCCAAGGGGATATAGAGGCCAGGCACCATGTATTCAGGCAGTTGTTTTTTCAGGGCAGCTTCCAGTAGCTCAGAAAGTTCAGCGCTTATGGATGAAATTTGGGGATAATTAGCCAAATGGGTCTGGCTGTAATCATTGCGTGCTTGTACAGGTAGTAATTTGCCACGGCTGAAAATGACATCCAGCAAATCAGGTTGCTGTTGTGACCATGTCACGCCACACTGATAACCACACCGCTCGGCATATTGAAACAGAAGTTCCAATGCCTGAACCTGTTCCATTGCCTGAGGAGAAAAGCTACCTGCATTTTCTAATGGAGATATTACTTGGTTTGCCGGCCAATGGCGCAGACCTTCTGCCAAAGTAAAATTATCCTTGATGCGGGCATTAGGAATCCCTGAAACGCCAAATATATCGTTTGCCCCGGTTTGTAACTGATCCCGCAATTTTTCGAGTGTTTCGAAGTTATGCCAAATGAATGCGGGTTGGCTGCCAGAATCTACATTTTCATCTCTTTTGTGCAGTATGACATCATAGCGATAGCGCAGCATTTCATTGTCGCCAACACCACGTTTGACCAAAATATCCACCCGGTCTATTTCAGGATAACGCGTCGGCAATTGGGCAAAATAGGTCGGGCTGAGTAGAAACTCCTCTTCTTGCTGTAAACGCCGTTGGATGCGATTGGCCAGTGTGCCTACCGCAATACGCTGTGCTTTTAAGCGGCTTTGTTCAATGGCGGTGATATGTGCCGTCAGCAGATCTAAGTTGCGAATATCCCCCAGCAGGATTTTGCCTCCGGCTTCAACCGCAGGCAGTAACTGGGCAATGACGTGCTCTATATATTGCATATTGGGGAAATATTGAACGACGGAGTTAATCACGACGGTGTCGAACATACCCGATACCAGGGTTCCCAGATTCAGGGCATCGCCCTGACGTAACTGAACATGTGACCAGCCACGTTGTTGCAGGATGTGCTGATGCCGTGCCAGCACTTCGGCCGAAATATCGGTAGCCAATACGGACTCACACTGTTCTGCATAGCGATACAACAGTAATCCCGTACCACAGCCGATTTCCAGCAAACGGCGCGGATGCAAGGACGCAATGCGTTGCATGGTGCCCGTCCGCCACTCCTCCATCTGCTCAAGCGCAATCGGCTGCCCGGTATAACTGTTCATCCAGCCGCCAAAATCACTGTCGGAACCACTTTGGTTGGTAGTGATATTTTCAACTATTCCCTGTCGGTATTGTTCATCAAAGACTTCTGTCCAGCTCCCCAGATATTCCGCATTTAATGCGCTGGCTTTTTTTGCCAGCCAGTTGGCACTTGGACACACATAAGCAATGAGTTTTTTATCTTCGCTGTTGTCCCCATAAGCGATCACTGCGGCATGGCTTAAAATATCCTGCCCTGACAGAACCGATTCAATTTCACCCAGCTCTATCCGGTACCCTCTCACCTTCACTTGGGTATCAAGGCGGCCAATAAATTCCAACTGGCCATCGGAAGCCCAGCGGACTAAATCCCCCGTGCGGTATAAACGTTGGGCATGGGAACTGTCGGTCGGATCAAGGGTAAATTTCCGGGCACTCATCTCCGGATCATGCAAATATCCCCGGGCCAGCGGGATGCCACCGAGACATAACTCCCCCACGGCCCCGATGGGAACCAGTTGATCATGGCTATCAAGAATGCGGACTGTAATATTGTTGAGCGGTTTTCCGATGGTAATTCTTTCCCCGGTCAATCGCGCCATTGCCACACAAACCGTGGTTTCAGTCGGGCCATAGGCATTAAACAGTGTTCTTCCCTGCATCCACTGTTTTGTAATATCCAGTGAAACAGCTTCTCCCCCGACCAGCAACGTTGTCATTGAACGCCATTTTTCTTGCGTTAAGTGCGGTAATAAGGCCGGGGGCAAAAGAGCATGCGTTAGCTGATGTTTTTCAACAATGGCATCTAATAATTCAGGGGAGCGTTGTTGGGTTTCTGAAAGCAAGTACAGGGTTGCCCCGTGTGCTAACGTCATTGCCAGTTCAAGCGCAGTGGCATCAAAACTCCAGGAGGAAAATTGCAATCCCCGGGTGTTTGCATTGATTTCAAATGAATCTGCTAACGAGAATGCCAAATTAACCCAGCCCTTGTGTTCCAGCATGACGCCTTTGGGTTTACCCGTGGAGCCGGAGGTGTAGATAACATAAGCCAGATGATTTTCGGTCAGGGGCAATGGGCGTTCAGCGATATTTTTAATTGGGAAATTTTGTAAATGTGATTGTACTTCGTCCGTATCCAGACAAATGACATGCTGTTGATTGATAGGCAACTTTTCTATCAAATGCGTTTCAGTCAGAATAAAATGAGTTTTACTGTGTTCCAGCATGTATTGAAGACGGGCCGTCGGATAACTGGAGTCGAGGGCAACATAAGCTCCCCCCGCTTTAAGGATACCCAGTAACGCCACGACCGCCGATAAAGAGCGGGGAATACAGAGTGCAACCAGGGTTTCTTCTTGGACACCCTGCTCAATAAGGTAGTGAGCCAGTTGGTTGGCCTGTTCATTCAATGCCTGATAGCTTAACGAATCATCACCAAAAACCAGCGCGGTTTTTTCTGGGTTCAGGGCGGCCTGCTCTTCAAACAATTCATGGAAACAGCGGCCACGTTGGCAGTGTTCTTGTGCCCCATTCCATTCATGCAGTAAGGTGTTTTTTTCAGCGTCAGCCAAGAGCGGGAGTCTATGGACGGATGGCTCTTTGTTTACTGAATGATCGCTCATTGCCTCAACAATGCCGGCAAGCAGGATTGTGTAATTGGCGATCAATCTGTCAATGGTTTCACTGTTAAAGAGGCTAGTGTCTGAAATCCAGAAAAGCGATAAATCATTTTTATCTTCTTCATAAACATGGATTTCTAAATCAAATCTAGCTTTCAGAAGCGGGCGCTCTTCTACTTCAATACTATTATCTTGTTCCAGCGTCGTATCTCGCTGAGTATTTTCCAGAGTAAAAGCAATCTGGAAGATAGGATTATAGTTTAAGTTTCGCTCAGGACTTATTTTTTCTACTAGCATTTGGAAAGGAAGATCTTGATGTGCGTAAGCATCTAAGATAGTACGGCTGTTTTGTTTTAAGAGTTCACTGAAGGTAGGCTGACCGGATAAATCCGTTCTGATCACCAATGAATTAACAAAAAATCCAATTAAGGGTTCTATATCGTGGTGCGTTCTTCCTGCCAAAGCCGTTCCGACCAAAATATCTTTTTCATTGCTGTAACGGCTGAGCAAAACCGCAAAGGCCGTTTCCAGAAACATGAATAATGTCACTTCATGTTTGGTACATAATGCCCTAATTTTTTGCGTCAGTTTTTTGGAAATACGTTGTGAATGCATACGCCCTTCAAAATTCTGTTTTTCCGGGCGTGGATTATCCAATGGAAAATGGTGAAATGGTGAAATACCGGATAACTGGTTTTGCCAGTAAGCCAGTTGCTTTTCCAGAACGTTGCCTTGCAGCCAGTTCCGTTGCCATTGGGCATAATCGGCATATTGGACTTTTAATGCTGGTAGCGGGTTTTCCTCACCTCGACAATAAGCCCGATATAAGGTGAGAAGTTCTCTGAGAAATATTTCTAGTGACCAACTGTCACAAGCGATATGGTGAATATTGTAAATAATGACATAATTGTTTTCGGCCAGTTTTATAGCCCGTACACGCAGCATCAGATCTGTGCTAAGGTCAAAAATGAGCTCCTCTTCTTCTTTACCAAGTTTTTTCACTCGCTCTTTTTTCTCGATATCAGAGAACGTTGACAAGTCATGGTATGTAATGGGCAAATCGTAGTTGGTTGCAATAACCTGCCGTGGCTCATTGTTTATAGTCTGAAAATGAGTACGCAATGCTTCATGACGTTCAATTATCTCTTTCACGGCGGATTCGAACGCTTTGAAGTTGAGTGGCTCCCACAGTCTGAAATCCCCTACGCAATTGTACTGGGAACTACCTTCATTAAGTTGATCGATGAACCATAAACGTTGTTGGGCAAATGAAAGTGGATAATGCGCAGCAATGCCGTTACGTTGAACACCTTGTAATTGATGTGTTTCAGCTTCTTCTCTTGAATCAATCTGATTAAGAAACTCGATCAATTCTTGCTTGTGATCTTTCCATGTACTGAGCAGTTCCGGTGGTATACTTTCGCGGCTGGTTTCATAATGTAATTGATTATCTTCAACAAACAGAGTAATTCCCTGATTTAAAGTTTCATTGATAATTTGCGCGACATTTTTCATATAGCACCTTTCAATAGTTTTTGAGTCGTTTTTTGCTTAGCTTGGAAATGCTTTCTTTTTTCTTTGATCAAGTGAATCGTGACAATATGTGATAATTGCTCAAGTGTCGGGTGCTCAAAAATACTTTTTAAAGGTATTTCAACGTGCAATTCATTGCGTATTGAGCTGATTAGGCGCGTCGCCTGAAGCGAATGTCCACCTAAGGTGAAAAAATTGTCATGGATGCCAACCTGACTGATTTTTAGTAAGCCTTGCCATAACTGACAGATTTTTTCCTCAATGTCGTCTCTTGGTGCAACGTAGGCTTGCCGGCGCAAATCACTTTCATTGGGGATTGGCAAGGCTTTTTTATCCACTTTATTGTTTAGTGTGAGCGGCATGCGTTCCAATGGGATATAGAGGCTGGGAAGCATATATTCAGGCAATTGTTTTTTTAGACTGGATTCGAGCAATTCTGAAAGTTCACTGCCAATAGAGGATATTTGAGGGTAATTAGCCAAATAGATCTGGCTGTAATCATTGCGTGCTTGTACAGGTGGTAATTTGCCACGGCTGAAAATCACATCCAGCAAATCAGGTTGCTGTTGTGACCATGTCACGCCACACTGATAGCCACATTGTTCCGCATATTGAAGCAGTGACTCAAATTCCTGAACTTGCTTTGTTGCCTCTGGGGAGAAACTGCCAGCATATTCGGGAGGGAGTATCATCTGATTGGCCGACCAGTGGCGTACCCCTTCAGCCAACGCAAAATCATCTTTGACACGGGCGTTGGGAATTCCTGAAATACCAAATGAGTTTTCTCTGCCTGTTTGTAACAATTTCCTCAGACTTTCAAAGGAATCAAAATCGAACCAAGTTAAGGAGAGATCACAACCAACTTCCGTATTTTCCCCTCTTTTATGCAATATAACGTCATATCGATAACGCAGCATTTCATTATCACCAACACCACGTTTAACTAAGATATCGACCCGGCTGATTTCAGGATAACGCGCTGGTAATTGGGAAAAATAGGTCGGACTGAGTAAAAATTCTGGCTCTTGCTGTAAACGACGCTGAATTCGGTTGGCAAATGTCCCAACGTCAATACCCTGACCATTCAAGCGATTTTGCTCTATGGCTGTAATATGCGCAGTAAACAAATCTAAGTTTCGGATATCCCCCAGCAGGAGTTTACCTCCAGCCTCAATAGCTGATATGAGTTGTTCAATGACTTTTTCCAAATATTGAATATTGGGGAAATATTGGATAACTGAGTTAATGACAACAGAATCAAATTCGTCAGTGGCTAATGTTCCTAAGTTAAGTGCATCCCCTCTTCTTAGCTGAACATGTTGCCAGCCACGTTGTTGTATAATTTTCTGATGCCGTGCCAGCACTTCGGCTGAAATATCGGTAGCCAATACCGACTCACACTGTTCAGCATAGCAATACAGCAATAAACCAGTACCACACCCAATCTCCAGCAAGCGACGAGAGGCCAGTGTTTCAATTTGCTGCATGGTTCCAGCCCGCCACTCTTCCATTTGTTCAAGCGCAATAGGTTGTTCAGTGTAGCTGTTCATCCAGCCACCAAAATCACTGTTTAGTGTTATTACATTGCTTATGTTTTCAGAATGGACATTTTCTGTATTGTTGCGATATTGCTCATCAAAGACCTCGGTCCAACTTTCGAGATATTCTGTATTATATGCCTCAGCCTTTTCAGACAACCAAGCAGCCGTTGGACTGATATAAGCAATGAGTTTTTTATCGTCACTATGATGACCATGAGTGATCACAGCAGCATTGCTTACAATTTCACTCCCCGTTAAAGTTGCTTCGATTTCTCCCGTCTCTATCCGGTAGCCTCTTACTTTAACTTGAGCATCAATACGCCCCATAAACGCCAGATTACCATCGGGTAACCAACGTACTAGATCCCCTGTTCGGTATAAACGCTGAACATAAGCATTATCTATCGGATCAACGATAAATTTCTTTGCGTTCATATCTGGGTCATATAAATATCCACGAGCCAGCTGGACACCGCCGATACACAGTTCCCCGGCTACACCAATGGGTGCAAGGTGACCGTTGGCATTGAGGACTCGGATAACAACATTATTTAGTGGTTTACCAATGGTGATTTCTTCATTTACCAGAGATGCCATTGCCACACAAACCGTGGTTTCAGTCGGGCCATAAGCATTAAACAGTGTTCTTCCCTGCATCCACTGTTTTGCAATATCCGGTGAAACAGCTTCTCCCCCGACCAGCAATGTTGTCAGTGAACGCCATTTTTCTTGTGTTAAGTGCGGTAATAAGGCGGGTGGCAAAAGGGCATGCGTTAGCTGATGTTTTTCAACGATAGCATCTAATAATTCAGGGGAGCGTTGTTGGGTTTCTGAAATTAAGTACAGGGTTGCCCCGTGTGCTAACGTCATTGCCAGTTCAAGTGCAGTGGCATCAAAACTCCAGGAAGAAAATTGTAGCCCCCGTGTGTTTGCATTGATTTCAAAGCGAGCAGAGAGCGAGAATGCCAAATTAACCCAGCCCTTGTGTTCCAGCATGACGCCTTTGGGTTTACCCGTGGAGCCGGAAGTGTAAATAACATAAGCCAGATGATTTTCGGTCAGGGGCAATGGGCGTTCAGCGACATTTTCAATTGGGAAATGCTGTAAATGTGATTGTATTTCGTCCGTATCCAGACAAATGACGTGTTGCTGATTGATAGGCAATTTTTCTATCAAATGCGTTTCAGTCAGAATAAAATGAGTTTTACTGTGTTCCAGCATATATTGAAGGCGGGCTGTCGGATAACTGGGATCTAATGGGACATAAGCCCCACCCGCTTTAAGGACGCCCAATAACGCCACAACTGCTTGTAACGAACGTGGAATACAAAGTGCAACTAATGTCTCTAATTGGACTCCTTGTTTGATAAGGTAGTGAGCCAGTTGGTTAGCTTGCTCATTCAATTCCCGATAACTTAAGCTGTTATTGCCAAAAACCAGTGCTGTTTTTTCGGGATTTAGTGCAACTTGCTCTTCAAACAATTCATGGAAACAATGTTTATGAAAACAATGTTCACGTTGATGTTGATCCAGTGACCCGCCCCATTCGTGAAGTAATGTATGTATTTCAGCGTTATCTAAAAGAGGAATATCTTGGATAGATGGTTTTTCTGTACCTTTCATCACCTCAACAATGTTAAACAATAAAGTTGCATAATTAGCGATCAGTCTGTCAATAGTAGTGCTTTGGAATAAATAGATATCAGAAATCCAGACTAAAGATAACTCTTCTTCTTTTTCATAGACTTGGACTTCCAAATCAAGATTTGCTTTTTGGAGATAACATTTTTCAATATTAATATTATTATTCTGACTATTACCCCACTCTGATGGTATATCTTGTCTTGTATCGTCCAGAATGAAGGAAATTTGGAATAACGGGTTGTGATTTAATTTCTCCTTGTTACTAAATTTTTCGACCAATATTTGAAACGGGAGTTCTTGATGCGCGTAGGCATCTAGAATAGTGCGGCTGTTTTGTTTTAAAAGTTCGTCGAAAGTAGGTTGTGCGGATAAATCGGTTCTGATAACTAGGTAATTGTCAGGGAATTCACTTGGGGGTTCTGTGTTATGGTGAATTCTTCCAGTCAAAGCCGTTCCGACCAAGATATCTTTT
Source organism: Xenorhabdus vietnamensis (assembly GCF_002127535.1). Classification (GTDB taxonomy): domain Bacteria; phylum Pseudomonadota; class Gammaproteobacteria; order Enterobacterales; family Enterobacteriaceae; genus Xenorhabdus; species Xenorhabdus vietnamensis. The sequence goes on along the minus strand of NZ_MUBJ01000013.1, from coordinate 59,453 downwards.
TCATTGCTGTAACGACTGAGCAAAACTGTAAAAGCCGTTTCCAGAAACATAAATAATGTCACTTCATGTTTGGTACATAAGGCCTTGATATCTTGCGTCAGTTTTTTGGAAATGCATTGTGAATGTATGCGTCTTTCAAGATTTTGTTTCTCCAGACGTGGGTTGTCCAGTGGGAAACTATGGAGTGGTACGATGCCTGATAACTTATTTAGCCAGTAAGCCAGCTGTTTTTCTTGTTTATCACCCTCTGAATCAGCATGATTCAAAAAATCGATCAACTCTTGTGTATAACTTTCCCATTCGTTGAGCAGTTCCGGTGGTATATTGTCACAGTGAGTTTCATATCTTAATTGGTTATCAACAACAAACAGGGTTATCCCTTGATTCAAAGCCTCATTGATAATTTGCGTGGCATTTTTCATATAGCACCTTTCAATAGTTTTTATGTCGTTTTCTGCTCAGCCAGAAAGTGTTTTTCTTCTTTGATCAGATAATTCATTACTATTTGGGATATGCGATAATAATCATTCCAAAACTGAATGTTCATTTCAGAGATTTTATTACACGTAATTCATTACGTATTAGACGTGCTAAAACGTGTCATTTTAAAGTGCAATGGATATCAAGAATAAAAATCGACATTGTTATTTATCGTAATTTATATTCTTAAAAGACATTTTTTGATATATGTATTTTGAAGTAAGTAATGAGGTGGGGTTTTGATTTTAAATAAATGTAAGTTTCTCTGCAATAAGTCATAATATTTGAAAAGGTCAAGGTAAATTTATTGAACTTCATGCTAACATACTATTACTACCAACCATTAGTGACATTATTTGATTATCCTATCAGGAAAATCATAAAACACAGATGTTTTTATCACTCAATTTATTTTAAAGCTGACACATTACTCTATATTTTGTTGAGTGTGTTGTAAATTAAAAGATGAAGGATATAAATAATATTACATTTTATGTAAATATAATAAAAAAGAGCCTCGTGTTATAACATGAAGCTCTTGGTTATTTAGGATGCTTTAAATCTATTATACATAGTAATTATAAAGCGCGAAGAATTGCTTCTACACTCTCTTTAGCATCACCAAACAACATTTGTGTATTCTCTTTAAAAAATAATGGATTTTGTACTCCCGCATATCCTGTATTCATCGAACGCTTAAACACGATGACGTTTTGGGCTTTCCAAACTTCCAATACTGGCATTCCAGCGATAGGACTTGAAGGATCATCTTGGGCTGCGGGGTTTACTGTGTCATTAGCTCCGATAACTAAAACTGTATCGGTTTCAGAAAAATCATCATTAATTTCATCCATTTCCAAGACAATATCGTAAGGGACTCTAGCCTCTGCAAGCAGCACATTCATATGCCCCGGCAAACGTCCCGCAACAGGATGAATACCAAAGCGAACATTGATACCCTTATCACGCAATTTCGCTGTGATGTCATGAACAGGATATTGCGCTTGCGCGACTGCCATACCGTAGCCGGGAGTAATGATCACAGATGTGGAGTTTTTCAGTAGTTCAGCAACGTCTTCCGCTGTTGCTTCACGATATTCTCCCATATCTTGTTCATCACTGGATGAAGCACCATCTGTACCGAAACCGCCAGCGATGACACTGATAAAAGAACGGTTCATCGCTTTACACATAATATAAGAAAGAATTGCCCCTGAAGAACCTACTAAAGCACCTGTGACTATCAGCAAGTCATTACTCAGCATGAAACCTGCAGCCGCAGCTGCCCAGCCAGAATATGAGTTCAGCATGGAAATAACTACAGGCATATCGGCACCACCAATGGAGGCAACTAAATGCCAGCCAAAAGCGAGTGCGATGATTGTCATTACCAGTAAGGTGAAAACTTGCAAGCCAACACTTTCTGTTTTTATAAAAGTGAACATTAGTATCAGAGATACAATCAAGGCTGCCAGATTAAGTTTATGTCGATGCGGTAACATCAATGGCTTGGAAGAGATTTGTCCACGCAATTTACCGAATGCCACAATCGAACCAGTAAATGTTACGGCACCAATAAATACTCCAAGGAAAACTTCTGTCAGATGAATGCTTTCCATGACAGGAATGGCGAAAATATCATGGCTTATAAAACTATTGAAACCAACCAAAACTGCCGCCAAGCCGACAAAACTGTGCAGAATAGCAACTAATTCGGGCATTTCGGTCATTTCTACTTTTTTAGCAAGGCGAACACCAATGACTGCACCGATGATCATCGCTAAAATAATCCAGCCCACTTTACCCGTATCAGGTCCTAGAATAGTCGCAATTAACGCAATCGCCATACCAACGATGCCAAAAATATTACCGCGTTTGGAGCTTTCGTGGCGGGAAAGACCGGCAAGACTGAAAATAAACAAAATGGCGGCAATAATATATGATGCCGTAACTATTCCGTTTGACATTATTCCGTTCGACATAAGTTACCCCTTATCCTTTACGAAACATTTTCAGCATGCGTTGAGTGACAGTAAAGCCACCAAAGATATTGATGCTGGCAATTAACACGGCAATGAATGAGAAGAAACTTACCCACCCCTCTTCACCAATTTGTAGTATGGCTCCAACTACAATAATTCCGGAAATAGCGTTGGTGACGGACATCAATGGTGTGTGCAATGAGTGGCTGACGTTCCAGACAACGTAATAACCCACTACGCAGGACAAGGCAAAAACGGTAAAATGAGATAAAAATTCTTTTGGTGCAACGTGTGCCAACCAGCCATACAGGATTATCGCCAGTGCGTATATTCCATACTTTAGCCACGGAGATTTTGGCTTATCTATCGATTTTTCCTCTTTTTTGACTGATGCCGGCTTAGTGGTTGCTGGTTGGGCTGAAACTTGGATTGGTGGCGCAGGCCACGTGATTTCTCCCGTTTTAATGACAGTGACGCCACGAACAACAACATCATTAAAATCAATAACAATTTCTCCATTTTTCTCTTTGCACAGTAGTTTCAGCAAATTAACGATGTTTGTTCCGTAGAGTTGTGATGATTGAGTGGATAGTCGACTGGGTAAGTCAGTATAGCCGATAATTTTCACACCATTTGGTGTCACGACGAGTTTATCAGCCTCCGTGTATTCACAGTTACCCCCATTTTGGGCTGCCAGATCGACAATTACGCTGCCAGGTTTCATGGAATCAACCATTTCTTTTGTGATAAGCCGTGGTGCTGGTTTTCCCGGAATCAATGCAGTTGTAACGATAATATCGACTTCCTTTGCTTGTGCAGCAAACAATTCCATTTCGGCTTTGATAAAGGCTTCTGACATCACTTTTGCATAGCCGTCGCCACTACCTGCTTCCTCTTTAAAATTCAATTCCAAAAATTCGGCTCCCATGCTCTGTACTTGTTCCTTGACTTCCGGACGTGTATCAAAAGCACGGACAATTGCACCAAGGCTACCTGCGGCTCCAATAGCAGCCAATCCAGCAACACCTGCCCCAATAATCATTACTTTGGCTGGTGGTACTTTACCTGCAGCTGTAATTTGCCCCGTGAAAAAACGACCAAATTCATGGGCGGCTTCAACAATGGCACGATAACCAGCAATATTCGCCATTGAACTAAGAGCGTCCAAAGATTGTGCCCGAGAAATTCGAGGGACGGCATCCATGGACAGAACAGTGACTTTTCGCTCAGCCAGTTTTGCCATTAATTCCGGATTCTGCGCTGGCCAGATAAAACTAATCAGCGTAGTACCTTCTTTCATCAAAGCAATTTCATCATATTCAGGGGCGTTTACTTTTAAAATGATATCTGCTTGCCAAACTTGATGGCGTTCTGCTATATCAGCCCCTGTTTTTTGATAAGCCATATTATCAAAACTGGCAAGTTGCCCTGCTCCCGTCTCAACTGTGACGTTAAATCCCAATTTACACAATTGCGCCACGGTTGATGGTGTGGCAGCAACACGCGCTTCGTTGGAAAGTCGCTCTTTTGGTACACCAATATGCATAATGTTTCCTTCTTTGAGAATGAAATATTGCTGATTATTACCTTGTTGAAGCCTATTTAACGATTGGATTGATTTTATTTCTGCTATCAGCAAAACCTATCAATAAAATACAAAATAGTAACGCAATGAAAATAATGTCAACGAATTATCATAATTAAAGTCAGAAAAACAAAACGACCTGCCAATGTAAACAATTATCCAATTCATATAACTTACTATATTTATTAAAATTCTCAGTGTCATATACTAAAAACTGGTAATCGTTTCTTTAGAAGGCATAATTTCTTGCGACAATTAGCATTATTACATGTAATAATTGCGTTCTATGTGATACATAACAATGTTCAGCACGTTATAAATATTTTAATGCGCAAGGCGAAAGGATTTTTTATGAAGCTGAAGACAACGATCATCGCTACCGCGGTGTTCTCGTTAACTACTATTTTAACTACTACTATTACTGCTGCACATGCGGCTAAAGAATTGACTCCAGAACAAGCCGTCGAGCTTAAACCCTTTGAGCGAATTGCAGTCACTGGTCGTTTTAATGCAATTTATGAAGCTGCTGATGCAGTTTCCCGTCAGGCAGATAAAAAAGGCGCTGAGAGTTTTTACATCCAAAGCCTCGACGATCTCAATGGACGTGGTAATTTACGTGTTGTAGCCGATTTGTACCATAAAGATGCGGAAAAAGCAGATAAAACACCTAATTATCGCATCTATCGTGGCATCAAAGAGCTACCTAAGACAGAAGCAACCACTTTGGAGCCTTTCGATACTGTAACAGTGAATGGCTATTTCCCTACTGATCCTGACCTGAAAGAAGCCGTCGCTAAAGCAGCGAAGAAGAAAGATGCAGCATCTTTCTTTATTGTTCGTGACATTACTCCGAATAATGGTGGCAACCAAATAGTTACGGCATATATTTATAAAGAAGATGCACCAAAACGTAAGGTTCAATCCAATGAAGCTGTGATTCCGGCAGACTCTGAATCAGGACGCCAAGCTTTGGCACAAGGTGGAGAAGAAGCTAAGAAAGTTGAAATTCCAGGAATTGCTTCTTCAACTTCAACAAGCAATGTAATTGGCCGCTTTTTTGAAACTCAGTCATCAAAAGGTGGTCGTTACACGGTAACTTTGCCTAATGGCACAAAAATTCAAGAGTTGAATAAAACATCAGCAGCTCAGATGGTTCCATTTGACTCTATCACCTTCTCTGGTTATTACACTACTGCCCCTGAAGTTTCTTATCAGGTTGCTAAGCGTGCAGCAGAGAAAGGGGCAAAATATTACCATGTTACTAGAGAATGGCAGTCTAATGGTGGTAACGTTACCGTCAGTGCAGATTTATTCAAATAATTGCAGAGTGTAATTCAGTAGCTCATAAAAAAGCACAAAAAATATTTGTGCTTTTTTATTGGATTTTTCGAGTAGTTAACCTTTTATCTACATCAGCAAAACCCTCATAAATTAACAAAAAATAAACATTTCAGTGCGTAGTAGTAACTTGTAGATAATCTTATTTGGCCTTTCGTTTCATTGATGTTATTTAAATGATTGCTTTCCATTTGTTTCCATTATGTAAAATTAATGCTCGGTATTATCAAAGATGTTTATATTTTGGTCATCTTCCTATTTATTAAAGTAATAATATGCATTATGAAAATTATCCAGAATTTGTTTTCTTATTCGTTAACACAATTTTATGCATAAAATTTATGTTTTTTTGCATAGTCAACCATTGCATACAATCCTTTCACTCCGTAGAATCGCTCTGTTTTTAGATTTATCCACTAAATCTTTTCTGCAATCCATAGCATGGATGCAATAAATGTCCAATATGTGTTCGATATTCAGGACAAGTGTTCTGACTAATTGTGTTGATTCTATTATTTTTAGGAACGTATCTTTGGAAAAGAAATTAGGCCTTACGTCTCTGACAGCACTGGTACTCAGTTCTATGGTCGGTGCCGGCGTATTCAGTTTGCCGCAAAACATGGCACAGGTAGGTAGTCCTGTTGCATTAATGATTGGTTGGGGAATTACAGGCATAGGTATTCTCTTTTTAGCCACTTCCTTACTTTTACTTTCACGACTTCGCCCTGATTTGGATAGCGGTATTTTTACTTATGCAAGAGAAGGCTTTGGGGAGTTGGTTGGATTTTGCTCTGCATGGGGGTATTGGTTCTGCGCCATTATTGCTAATGTCTCTTATTTGGTTATCGTCTTTGCTGCATTAAGCTTTTTCACTGATACTGATCACTCCGTAATCTTTGGTGATGGTAATACTTGGCAATCTTTGATAGGCGAATCCATCTTATTGTGGTTTGTTCATTGGCTGGTACTGCGTGGAGTACAGACGGCGGCAGGAGTTAATCTGCTAGCTACAATGGCAAAATTATTGCCATTGGGAATTTTTATTATTTTAGCTACCATCGCTTTCAAAATGGATGTGTTCTCTTTTGATTTCAATGGAATTGAAATGGGTGTTCCTGTCTGGCAACAAGTTAAAGACACAATGCTAATTACACTATGGGTTTTTATTGGTGTTGAAGGCGCAGTCGTTGTTTCAGCCCGGGCAAGAAAACGTAAGGATATTGGTATCGCAACTATACTGGCGGTTATCTCTGCGTTAGGGTTATATGTGCTTCTCACCCTGCTTTCATTAGGATTGGTTTCTAGACCTGAATTAGCAGCTATGCGCAATCCGTCAATGGCAACTCTGATGGTAGGATTAATGGGTTCCTCTGGTCAGATTGTGATTATCACCGGTTTGATCATTTCTGTTTGTGGCGCCTATCTGAGCTGGACAATTATGGCGGCAGAAGTGCCATTTATTGCTTCTTTACACGGTTCATTTCCCAAAGTGTTTAAGAAACAAAACAGCAAAAAAGCACCTGAGTCATCACTCTGGATCACTAACGGCGCAATTCAACTTTCTTTGATTCTAATTTGGTTAAGCGGCAGTAATTACAATACATTGCTTTCTATTGCATCAGAGATGATCCTTGTGCCCTACCTTCTTGTTGGTGCATTTTTAATGAAAGTTGCTTTTCAACGCAGTAGTCGTGCTTTACTCGCTGTTGCTTTGGGAGCTTGTGTTTATGGATTATGGTTATTGTATGCTTCTGGTTTAATGAATCTTCTGTTGTCAGTTGTGTTATATGTTCCCGGATTGCTGGTTTTTTTGTATGCATGTAAACAAGGTCAGGAAAAAATCCATTTAAATATAATAGAAAGGTTAGCTATAGTGATTCTGTTTCTGATAGCTATTCCATCTATGTGGTTGTTAATATACTGACGGTAATTTATATTATTGAATGTAAATTTATTTTTTATTCAAGTGGTTAGTTTAAGAGGAGAAATATATTTCTCCTCTTATTTTTTGGTAGTTTTTTGTTTTTTTGATGCTTTAAAAGAATGTTGTAACTAAATGAAAAGTAAAGATCATTATACAACCAATACATAAGAATTAATTCTATTTAACCAGTGGATAATTTTTGGGTAAATTTAAAATTCTTCTGTGGTTAAGTGTTTATTTTCAAAATATTATTAATGACAAGTTAACTTTAAACAGATGAAAATAATTCAAATTTATTTAAAGCTCAAATTTAACTCCCAATATAATTAAAATATTTAGCATATAAACCACACGAAAAAACGACAGTCACAAATAAATAACATTTAATTAAAAATATAGCAAAAAAAATAAATCACAAATATATATGTGAATTACATCATGTTTACTTTTTACAAGATATCATCAATTAATAGTTAATCTTATAAAACAGAATAAAAATTCATTAGCATTCGGAAAAAACTACACCTTATGAATAACAATGCTATTAATGATAACTTAACAGCTTTAAAACTCCGAATAACGAGATTAGTCAAGTTATTATTTTGATCTTTGTTAATTACTCGCTACTATATTCTTTGCCTTATCCGTTGATAAGGGAATATGAACTGTTATTTATTTGTTGTTTTTCAGATGTAAACCTAAGCAATCCACTTGCTGTACTAATGTACGGTCTTAACATTAACTTAATAATTTATTTCTCTGTCGAATAAGTTCGTCTGAGATGGGATGTATTAAAAAATGAAAACAAAATTACTTATTTCATCTTTATTTGTATCATCTGTATTTATGTCAGCTGCATACGCTGCCGATGGGCAAATCAAGTTTACGGGAAAGATTACAGATACTGCGTGTAAGATTGATTCAAGCTCAGCTAGTCAAACCGTAAATATGGGAACTATCAGCTCAAATTCATTCAATGGGATTTATAGTACCTCCGCCCCCACCCGTTTTAGTATAAAATTATCAGACTGCCCAACAAATGTTAAATATGCACAGGTCAAATTTGATGGTCAAACGGATAGAGCCAATAGTCGTTTTTTAGCATTAACTAATAATGGTGAAAATATTGCTCAGGGTGTCGCTATCGCTCTTTATGAAAATGACGGTAACTCAAGAGTCAATATGGCTGAAAACTCTCGTCCTCAGCAATTGAGTGGTCAAAAGACTGATGAGATGAATTTTGTTGCCAAGTATATAGCGACAGCTGATAAAGTAACTCCTGGTTCGGGTGATGCGGTAGCTAACTTCACTATCATCTATAACTAATTTACCTATATAGCTAAAGCACCACTAACCAAATCACCTATAACCAATGGAATTAATGGCAAGGATGCCAAAACAATAGACAGGCATATTTAGATTGTCTATATATTAATAAATATAAAAACAATATTGTTTGGAGCAATCATTTTGAAATCCTTTCGCATTTTTATTCTTATTGCAATCTACATTTTTAGTTCTAACATTTCTTTTGCGGGTGTCGTCATTGGCGGTACTCGCGTTGTTTACATTAGTGATCAAAAAGAAGCATCCATCTCTATTAACAATCCAGAAACTGATATTTCTTATCTCATTCAATCGTGGGTTCAAGGCGAACATGATGAAGCTAAAGCGCCTTTTATTATCACGCCTCCGCTCTTTAAATTGATAGCTGGGAATGAGAATATTTTACGAATTGTTAAATCTGGAAATAATTTACCAAATGATAGAGAATCTGTATTCTGGATTAACGTCAAATCTATTCCTGCTACAACTAAGTCAGAACAAAACCAGTTGCAAATCACAGTGAAATCTCGGTTTAAATTATTCTATCGTCCAGTTAACTTAGCGGACAATGCCAACATGGCTTATAAGCTACTGAAATTCAAAACTGATGGGAATAAACTGATCGCCGAGAATCCAACGCCCTATTATATTTCTTTTTCTGAGCTGGCTACCGGCAATGGCGTAAAAAATTATGAAATCCAATCCGCAGGAATGATTCCACCTTTTGAACAAAAAAGTTGGGATGTTCCCATAAAAAACATCAATCAAGTGATCTGGAAAACGATTAATGATTTTGGCGGTGTAACGCCAGAAGAAAAAAGAGTGTTTTGATCAAAAAATTATAAAATTTATATATACCTAATCACTTTTAATATACAGCTTGAGATATAGCGGGTATATCAAAATTAGAAAACTATCATGGATAAATATCGTCATTATCTTCAACAAAACATTTCTGATAATTGGGTATTATTTATCAAGCTAAGTTTACGCTATTTATACAGCAAATTTTTCATCTGTATATTGTTAATCACATGGTTTTTGATACATACCAATAAAGCTTATACTGAAGAATATTTCAATATCAATGCATTGGAAACCCATTCAGGATTTCCTGAAGATATTGATCTATCTGTTTTTACTCAAGATGATCAACAACCACCTGGTCGTTATTGGGTAGATATCTATCTAAACCGAGAAAAAGTAGATACCAGAAATATTGATTTTGTTATTGTAAACAATAAGCTTTTACCCAAACTCAAGATACAGCAACTCAAAGAAATGGGAGTAAATATTGATTCATTCCTATTATTGCGTAATCTGCCGCAGGAAACCGAATTCACTGAACTTAGTCAGTATATTCCATCTGCATCGTCTTCTTTTGATTTTAAGCACCAACGGCTGGATATCAGTATTCCACAATCTGCGTTGCAAAACCAAGCCAGAGACTATGTTCCTCCTCATTTATGGGAGCAGGGATTAACCTCTTTGTTGGTTAATTATAATTACAGTGGTTCCATGACTTGGCAGGATAGTTATCCTGGTTCAATGACTAATCATTTTCTGAACCTCAGAACAGGTGCAAATTGGGATGCATGGCGTTTACGGAATTATTCGACCTATAGTAGTCAGAACAAAAAATGGCAAAACCTCAATACTTATCTCCAACGAGATATTCATGCATTAAAAAGCCAGTTAACACTGGGGGATAGTTATACACTCTCCCCTATCTTTGATAGTTTTCAATTTCGTGGAATACAGTTAGCTTCTGATGACAGTATGTTGCCTGATAGCATAAAAGGCTTCGCTCCGACAATTAGGGGAATTGCACAAAGTAATGCCCAAGTCACCATTAAACAAAATGGTTACATTATCTATGAAACCTATGTTTCTCCCGGGCCTTTCGTCATTAACGATCTCTATCCAACTATTGCCACTGGCGATCTGGAAGTCATCATAAAAGAAGCAGATGGAAAAGAACAACGTTCTGTGCAAACCTTTTCTACCGTGCCCATTATGTTAAGGGAGAATGGCCTGCGCCATTCTCTGACTCTGGGAAAATACCACTCTAACTCCCTGCAGGGCAAAGAGCCTTATTTTATGCAAGGTACGGTGATTTATGGTATTTCCAACCGTGTCACAACATATGCTGGAACAACTCTCGCAAAGGATTATCAGTCCATCGCTTTGGGTACAGGTTATAACCTTTCTGATTGGGGTTCCCTATCTCTTGATGCAACTTATGCCAAAACTAATTTTATCCCTAACTCCAGTGGTTCTGGGCAATCCTATCGTTTCCAATATGCCAAAGATATTTCTAAAACTGGCACTAACGTTACTCTGGCGGGTTATCGTTACTCGACTCAAAGTTTTTATGATTTTAAAGAAGCCAATGAATTGGATACAACCAATAATAGCCATTACAACACCAATAAACGCAGTAAATTGCAGCTACACATCAACCAAACGTTAGGCGATTGGGGCAGCGTTTATGTAACTGCTTTTCAGCAAGATTATTGGTATCAAAAAGGTTATGAGAGGAATATCAGTGCAGGCTATGGCACTAATTACAATTCCATCAATTACAATCTGAACTATTCTTATAACACCCCTCCCGGCTCAAATCGCAATGAACAGATTGTGTCATTTAGCATTCAAATTCCGCTTGAGCACTGGCTAAAAAATAATTGGACAAGCTATAACATGACCAGTAGCAAAAATGGTGATACTTCTCATCAGCTCAGTTTAAGTGGCAGCGTTCTTGAAGATAACAACCTGAATTATAGCATTCAGCAAAATTATTCCAGCCAAAATAAAGCCAGTGGTGGAAGTATTAATGCCGAATATAAAGGTGCATTTAGCCAGATCAATGCGGGCTATAATTATGATAAACATTCCAAGCAGCTGAATTATGGGTTAAATGGCGGGATCGTTGTCCATCCTTACGGAGTTACGTTTTCTCAATCTTTGGGTGATACGTTGGTGTTAGTACGTACCAATGGCGCTCAAGGAGTTAAAGTGCAAAACCATTCTGGCATTAAGACTGATCGGAAGGGTTATGCCATTGTGCCTTATGTTAGTAGTTATAGAAAAAATCGTATTTCTTTGGATACGCTTTCAATGGGTAACAATGTTGATATTGATATCAACACACAAACCATTGTCCCAACCCGCGGTTCACTAAGCTTGGCTAATTTCCAGACTCGCATCGGTCATCGTGTTTTATTGACACTTTCTCACGATGGCAAAGAGGTTCCATTTGGTGCAATGGCAACATTAGAGCAAAAAGACAAGATAGATGAACCCAATAGCGCTATTGTCAGCGATAGTGGGCAGGTTTATCTCAGCGGAATTCCCAAATCTGGCAATATATGGGTGAAATGGGGGCATAAAAAAATACAAGAGTGCCGTGTCAATTACCAACTATCTGATGAAGAACCTGCTTCAGGTTTATATTTGGTTGAAACTTCTTGCAAATAACAGTATCGACACATTTATTTGATATGCAATTAAAAAATAGTGGAAATTATTCTATGGCCAACAAATTAAAATTATTATTGGCAAGTACATTTTTCATCGGCACGATGAGTAGCTTTGATAGTTTAGCGAATTATTATTGCCAATATTCTACGGGTTTTGTACCCGATATGACTCCGGTTTCTTTTGGTACAATTACGGTTCCTCGAAGCCATCCTATCGGAACAACCATCAAAGAAATACGTCTGGATCAAGTGGACGAAAAAGGTAATATCGCTCTTTGTAATACGCCCATGACTACAACATGGGAAGCCCCCGATCTTGCACCTGCAAATTATAACTATGATGCTATTTATGAATCTGGTGTTCCGGGGGTTGGCATCCGTATTAATACATGGGCGCCGGATTATGGTATTGATTGGCTACCCAGAACAGCGACCAACCCTGTTACTTGCCCTCCACCGCGGCAATTTCAAAGAGGAAAACAGTATTGTGGTAGATCATGGGGTTATTTAACGGTGCAATTGATCAAGATTGCACCAACAACCGGTTCTGGCTCTGTCAGGCGAGTGAAACTAACTCGTGCCAAATTAGGTCACGATACTCCTGTTCACACTTTCTATTTGTCGAATACGTATATCATGACCAAGGGTTGTTCTCTCAGTCAAAAGGTGGTTCCAGTGGATATGGGAGATATTAAAAAAAGTGATTTCCGAGGTATTAACAGTACGGCAGGCATGAGGCATTTTAATATCAAAATAGATTGTGATGCTGATGTGAATGTTGGAGTAACTCTGGATGGAAACCCTGCCAGCTGGAATACTAAAAATATTTGGGCATTGGATTATAGTGACAACGTCACGGCAACAGGAATCGGTTTACAGATATTATATCTAAATCGCCCCGTATCAATGCACTCCCCGTTTGTATCTGGTTCCAGCCAGACAGGTGGAAATATAAGAATTCCATTGCAAGCCCATTATATCCAGACAGGTGCGGAAATTACACCGGGCAAAGCAAATGCCACAGCAACAATTACATTAACTTATCAATAACCTCCTTCCTCCATAACAGTAATATCATTGTTATGGAGGACTCTCTGGCAATCTGATTCACTGCATACTTAACTCTCCATTCTCAAATACTTATCACTTTAATTCACTATCACCTTAGCAAGTTGAATTACTATTATTATTTATTGGTTTTACTGTTTTGTTTTAGATGGTTGGATGGCTAGTTGATTTTTGGGTTGTTTTTTAGTATGAGAAATAGGTATGTTGTAACTAATGTTCTTATGATTTGCCTTTTAAAACATTGTCTTTAAATATTAAGTAAAAACTCGGGATTAGGGTTGTAGCTACTCGACTACAACCCTATATATATCACGAAGCGATATTTTCCATTACTTGCAAAATACGCTTGTCTGATATTGGATACTGAGTACCTAATTGTTGAGCAAACAAACTGATCCGAAGCTCTTCAATCATCCAACGAACTTCTTTTACTTCCGATAATTGTTTTTGCTGAATAGATAATTTTACCAGCCATTGTTGCCATTGACGCTGGATATTCTCAATCCGGCTCATGTGTGTCCTATCCTTGTTAGGATCGACTGCCAGTTTTTCCAACCGACGTTCGATTCCATTCAAATAGCGCAAAACATCGGCCAAACGTTTCCAACCGTGAGAAGTCACGAATCCATTAAAGACCAAACCGGAAATTTGTTCTTTAATATCCGATAATGCCAGAGCAAGAGAGATATCGACCCGTCCTTTCAGGCGCTTGTTGATATTAAAAACTGCTGTCAGGATCTGTTCTACTTGTTTAGCAATATCAACCACTGCATCATTTAAATCAGCGCGAACTTTATCCTGCAAATTGGAAAATGCTTGTTCATTCCATGCCGGTCCGCCATTTTCTGCGATCAATCTATCAACACCACAGGAAATACAATCATCAATCAAATCCAACACTTTTCCATATGGATTGAAATACAGCCCCAATTTGGATTTGTTCGGTAATTTTTCATGCAAATATTTAATCGGTGATGGAATATTCAGCAATAACAAGCGGCGCGTTCCTTCCCACATTGCATTTTGCTGTTCGGATTCAGTTTCGAACAGTTTAATTCCGATGCTGTCTTTTTCATCGACCAATGCCGGAAATGCCTTAACGGAATAACCCCCGCGCTTCTGCTCGTAACATTCAGGCAATTCACCAAAACTCCAGATATGCAATCCACTTTGTTCTATGCCATCGTCTGCAACCGCTGAAAGCGTTTCTTGAACTTTTTCTTTCAGTTTCAGTTTTAACTCTGACAGATCTTTACCTTCTGCCAACGGTTTATTTTTTTCACCTGTTCTTTTTTCTCCAAGAATACGGAATGTGATCTTTAGATGATCAGACACTTGTTCCAACTGCCAATCATCACGTGACACCGTCACTCCTGTCATGCGGCGTAATTCTTTCTCAAGGCTGTCCAGTAAAGGAGCCTGAGGTTGTGTAATCCGTTCCAGAAATGCCTGAGCATAGTTAGGGGCGGGGACAAAATTACGGCGTACTGGTTTTGGCAATGATTTAATCAATGCAACAACCAATTCGTGGCGAATACCTGGAATTTGCCAATCAAACCCTTCATCTTTGACTTGATTCAATACTGGCAAAGGAATATGCACAGTAACACCATCAGCATCAGTTCCCGGTTCAAATTGATAACTCAAACGGAATTTCAAATTATCTTGATGCCAGTAATTCGGATAATCTAACGCGCTGACTTTGTTTGCATCTCCTTTAATCAACATGCTCTTTTCAAAGTTAAGCAATTCAGGCTGATCTTTACTGGCATCTTTCCACCAGCGATCAAAATGACGCGATGAAACAACATCTTTGCCAATGCGTTGATCATAGAAACTGAATAATATTTCATCATCTACCAGAATATCTCGCCGCCGAGATTTATGTTCCAGTTCTTCCACTTCTTCACGTAATTTCAAATTCGCGCGGAAAAAAGAATGACGAGTTTGCCAATCACCTTCTACCAGTGCATGACGGATAAACAATTCACGGCACAGCATAGGATCTATCTGGCTATAATTGACCTGACGTCCTGTCACAATCGGCAAACCATATAAAGTGACTTTTTCTGTTGCCATCACCGCTCCCTGAGACTTTTCCCAGTGCGGTTCACTATGATGCTTTTTGGTTAGATGGGCAGCCAGTGGCTCTATCCATTCAGGTTCAATGCGTGCAGCAATACGTCCCCACAAGCGGTTGGTTTCCACTAATTCAGCAACCATCGCCCATTTAGGGGGGATTTTAAATAATCCGGAACCAGGAAAAACAGAAAAACGGGCATTACGCGCACCAGTATACTCCTGTTTATCCATATCTTTCTGGCCAATATGGGATAATAATCCTGTCAGCAAGGCAATGTGGATACTGCGATAATCGGCTTCCTGATTGTTGATCGGCAAACCAATTTCTTTGACAATTTGCCTTAGCTGAGTGTAAACATCCTGCCATTCTCTAATACGAAGGTAGTTCAGATAATCTTGACGGCAAAGTTTGCGGAATTGAGAACTGGAAAGCGCTTTCTGCTGTTCTACCAGAAAATCCCACAATTTCAAGAAAGTGATGAAATCTGAATCTTTGTCCGCAAAACGGCGGTGTTTTTCATCAGAAGCCTGCTGTTTCTCCAACGGCCTTTCCCGCGGATCTTGAATCGATAATGCTGAAGCAATCACCATCATTTCGCGAACGCAACCATGCGCCTTAGCTTCCAGTACCATGCGAGCCAATCGGGGATCGATAGGCAACTGGGCCAATTGTCGCCCCATTGAAGTCAATCGATAAGTTTCATCTAACAATGATTCTGGATCAATAGCTCCCAGCTCTTCCAACAGACGAACACCATCTTGAATATTGCGTTTATCTGGTGCTTCAACAAATGGAAATGCGCTGACATTTCCCAAGCCAATAGAAGTCATTTGCAAAATAACAGAAGCCAGATTGGTACGCAGAATTTCAGGATCAGTGAATTCCGGACGTGACAAAAAATCGTCTTCCGAATAAAGGCGAATACAAATCCCGTTTGAAACACGACCACAGCGTCCTTTTCGCTGGTTGGCAGATGCCTGAGATATCGGTTCTATTGGCAAGCGTTGCACTTTAGTTCGATAACTGTATCGGCTAATACGTGCAAAACCTGTATCGATTACGTATTTGATGCCAGGTACAGTCAGTGATGTTTCCGCTACGTTGGTTGCCAAAATAATGCGACGGCCAATATGAGGCTGAAAAATTCTGTTTTGTTCGCTGTTAGACAATCGTGCAAAAAGTGGCAAAATTTCGGTATGTGGGAAATTTTGTTTATTGAGCGCATCCGCCGTATCACGAATTTCTCGTTCACCACTCATGAATACCAGTATGTCACCAGAGCTTTCACGTCCCAATTCATCTACCGCGTCAATGATAGCTTCAAGCTGATCCCGATCGCTGTCATTATCATCATCAACCATGGGACGGTAGCGCACTTCAACAGGGTAAGTACGTCCAGAGACTTCAATAATTGTTGCATTGTTAAAATGACGGGAAAAACGTTCAGGATCAATGGTTGCAGAAGTGATAATGACTTTCAGATCAGGTCGCTTTGGCAGTAACTGGCGCAGATAACCGAGGATAAAATCGATATTCAAACTGCGTTCATGAGCTTCATCGATAATTAATGTATCATATTGTAATAACAAGCGATCTTGCTGTAATTCTGCCAGAAGAATACCATCAGTCATCAATTTGACCAACGTATTTTCACTGACTTGATCATTAAAACGAACTTTATAACCAATCGTTGAGCCAAGCGATGTTTCCAATTCATCAGCAATACGATTGGCAACTGAACGCGCAGCCAAACGACGTGGTTGGGTATGGCCAATCAGCCCTTTGACTCCCCTTCCCAACTCAAGACAGATTTTTGGGATTTGGGTCGTTTTACCCGAACCAGTTTCTCCGGCAATAATAACAACCTGATTATCTCTAATGGCCTTATAAATATCGTCTTTTTTCTGGCTAACCGGTAGATTTTCAGGATATTTAATCGAAGGACATGTTGCCTGACGATTCCTAACTTTCTGTTTTGCAGTGGCAATATCTTCAGCAATGGATTGTGCTACAGCCTGCAAGGAGACTTGATTCTTGATTTTTGCTGCTCCATGCAGACGTTTTTTTAAACGAAACTGATCGCGCAACGATGCATGATCAAGTTCAGCGAATAGTTCAGCGAATGCTGCTGTCAAAGGTGATTCCACGTGATAAATCCTTGTGACGGTTTTTAACTGAGTAGCGCTGTCTTTGCAGGCTCAGAGGAGTTCTTTATGATTTAAACAGGTCTTTATGATTTAAATATCAGAAGTGTAACATATCTTGTGTAATTCAATGTACTCCATATATATCCTTCACCTCGCCAATTTATCGCTTTATTGACTGTAAAGCTGACTCCAGTACTGGATAGGGAATACTTTAGAGTATCGCATCCAAAAGATGCTATCTGCCTGTAATGATGTGCTTCCTACATTACTTCAATGAATTTGAATAAATATCTCAAAATATTGAGCTGTTGACTGAACAACTCTCTATATAAAATATGATGCACAAGAAATATTATCAATGAAGTTATTAATGTTACAGATAACTTGCGCTGTAAATAACCAGAATTGTAGATAAATAAGGAAATAAAGAATGAGTAAAGTACTGGTTCTGAAATCCAGCATCCTGACGCAATATTCCCAAAGCAGTAAACTGGCCGACTATTTTGCTGAAAAGTGGTTAGCCGATAATTCAGAAAACAACATGACTATACGCGATCTGGCTGAAAACCCGGTTCCAGTATTAGATGGAGAGTTAGTCAATGCTTTGCGCCCGAACGGTACTGAGTTGACTGAACGTCAACAATCAGCATTGACGTTGTCAGATGAGCTGATTGCAGAGTTACAAGCACACGATGTTATTGTAATCACCGCACCAATGTACAACTTTACTATTCCTACTCAACTAAAAGTCTATTTTGATCTGATTGCCCGTGCTGGTGTGACTTTCCGTTACACTGAAACAGGCTCCGAAGGGTTGCTGAAAGGCAAACGTGCCATTATTCTGACCAGCCGTGGTGGTATTCACAAAAACGGTCCAACAGATGTAATGACACCATACTTACGTACTTTCCTCGGATTCATCGGTATTACGGATGTGAAATTTGTCTTTGCTGAAGGCTTAGCTATGGGCGCAGAATCTGCCAACCGGGCACATCAAGATGCCCATGACGTGATACATGAAATCATAGAGAAAATGGCACAAGAACAGCCCGAAGAAATTGTTGCTTAATATCGTCCAAAAACATGCTGGTTAATTAAGAAATAAGCGCGCCAAATAACGCGCTTATTTCTGAACCCAGTTACCATTAATACCAAGTACATATTCTCCTGAAGCTGCACGACTCACCAATTTTTCTCCCGCTATTTTTGCGACTTGCTCTGTCGTCATGTTATTTTGAGCCGCAATCTCAACATATTTCTTTTTCCGCTCTTCGTTAATCTTTTTCACCATTGATTGAGCGTCTTGGGTATTTTTTACCGGTGCCAGATAGCCACTAAATGTTTCTCCCACCAGCCCTTGTTGTTTTGCTTCATTCAACGTCATGCCCACGGCAAAAGAGCTGAATAACAAACTCAACAGAAATATCACTCCGACTTTTTTCATATTCAGGCCCTTAGAATAAGTTAGAGTTGTTTTTGAGCATATCTTCAATTTGTCTATCGACCTTAATATGAATTTCATGCTCAATTTTCACATTCATGTTTATGTTAATGGGCTTATCCGGTGTCGCTACTTCCAACCTGACACAGCCCACCAATAGCACATTGAGTAAAACCACGTTGCCCAACATTGCGCCCATTCTGATTGTCGGCAATTTGAATCCAAGGTTCATTATCATTTATCACTCCTGTCCATTACAGATATATTTTTCTGCAACCATGCTTCCAGGTTACTGCCAAAACGCAGGCTATGCCATAACTGAAAAATATTCTCCTCATGATGATAGTTAAGCCTGACTTCACGTTTTCGATCTACCACAGGATTCACTCCACTAATCTCCGAATGCAATTTTAAGATCCCCAAATTATCGAGCGTAACATAGGCTTTTGAACGATTAATTTCTAAATAACGCAGCCAGTCCATTGCCATACCAGCTGATAACTCATTGTTCCTTATAGAGTCAACCGTATCCTTATCCAATCTCAAAGTAAGATAACCTTCATTAGATACCCATCCCTGCGGAATAATCCAACGTTTATCATTTAATAATACAGGTAATTCACCGCTGATCCTTCCTGACATCGCCATTTGTTTAACTTTTAATACACCAAATAATTTGCTCAGATTCAATTTGCTAAACCGCAATACAGCTGCTTCTTTTTGTGGGATCTGTAATCGCTCCATATCCAATTTACCATCCAGCATATCCACATTCACATTAGTCAGTTTCAATGGCTGATTATCAGTCGGGGGATAGTAGCCCAATAGATCAGCGGTTACATTTTGCATATCAAACAACCCCTTGATTGTGTTGATCCGCAATTGAACAGGAGATGCCATCCCTAATTGCCACGTGTGTTCCTGCAAACGCCAAGGCAGAACAAAATTTAAACCATCAACTTCCCCATTTTTCAACCACATGCCTGCATCTTTTACCACCCAATGACCGCCCGCACGTAATCCCTGCCCTTCTGCCGCAGAAAAAGCAGCTTGGGCATAAATATGCCCACCACGCACGGCAATCCCCAAGTCAGGTGGAATCAGAGATTGAAAAGCTAATAAAGATTGTTTCGGCCAACGGACTTCTCCCCTCAATCGCTCTCCATCCCAACGGCTATAAAATGGAATGGGGCCAATTCCTCTGGAATGCAGTTTTCCATTCAGCATAAAGCTACCCGGAGATTTTCCTGCAAGCGTGGCATTAAACTCAAAGGGAGGTAGAAAACTACCAGAGTGAAATTCTGTTTTCTGAGCAGATAACTGTAAATCTCCAGTCAAATTGGGACAATCTGCCGCACGTTCCCAGATTAATGGTCTAGTCAGTTTTAAGCGCGGTACTTGCATCTTCACCAAACCATACTGAATAAGATCAAAGCCTGTATTTAATGCTTCTACTGTTATCTGTGATCGATTCCAATTTCCTTTACCCGCAATATTCCACTTGGCACGTAACGGAGGTAAATTTCCATTTCCCCAATAACGCCAATTCCAATTTCCATGATCGGGTATAAAATCTTTTGCAGCCCCATCCAAATGTAGTTTAAATTTCCCCCAATAACTGTCTTGTGCCGTCAAAATAGCCTGAAGACGCCCAGTAAAACCATTGCGAGTCAAATAAGTACCCGCTAAAGGTAAGCGAGCTTCTTTAACTGTAAATGTTTCACTAACCTTTCCCCATGCCCGAAACAAAGCTCCTGAGCTAAAAGTAATTTTTGGGTCAACCAATGGCCCTGTCACAACAGCAGGCAATGACATAGCCATAACCATCCGGCCACGATTCACTTGTCCCGTTAACTGAAATGGAATATGAGCATTGGTTATATTGATTGGCGTCGGTTTTACAGAAAGAACAATATTACCTTTACCCTGCTCGTTTTGAGTAACTAGGTTTATCCGCCCGCTGACAAACATACCAGACAAGCCTTTTTTCCACTGTTCAAACCTAATATTCACCCTACCAGATAATGCTTGGTTAGCATCCAACCATTGCCATTCACCATTAGCTATCTGGAACTGCGATTCGTCGAAAAACCAAGGTAATTCTGCCAGTATCTGCTTATTTTTTTCCTCAACAACAGTGATTCGTCCACTCTGACCTTGCCACTTCAATGCCAGTTGCAACGGAGCTGGATATTTGTTCAGAGACAAATGCGTTATGATTTGGCCTTGTTCTGGTAGTGTTGCAATATTTAGGGGTAATTTAATATTGCCATTCAAAGAAATTATCTGTTCAGGTAACTTGACAAAAAAACGCTGAACAATGAGGTCTTGTTCGTTTGTAATATGCGCATTGAGTTCTAATTTTTCACCTTGATAAGAGAATGATTGCCTCTGAGGTGATGAGCTGAATTGGAGTCTGCCAGCAAATTCTGGCCAAGGCATAAGAACCAGACGATCAACAGTAAGGTTAATCGGAGGTATCGCGGATAATACCTCTTGAACAGATAATGGAGTTGATTGCTTTTCTCCGGCAGGTAATTGTGCCAAACACTGACTCTGGCTATCAATATTGGCAGCATAAATATTCCAGTGGCGATTTTCACTCTTTTCCTTAGATAAATACTCCATAGATAACTCAGAGGCATTGATCCACTCACACTCTTTTGCTTTTAATGATAGCTCATCTAACCATAATGTATTCTTTGTCCATCTGGGCTGGCTCAAAGAAAGAGTGACTCCTTGTGGCAACCAATGACTGGCAATCAATGGTAACCAACGTGGGAGTGTATACCATCCAATTACTACCAATAACGCCAGCAATATCACCATCACTGCAAACGCTTTGAATATTTTTGCCATTAAATCCTTATCTCTTCTTTATCAACCTGAGAATAACTTCCTGTTATGATAATCTCATATCAGGTTCTAAGCCGATTTATAATGCAAGCTATCACTATGAATAGCTTACTCAGGCGATTTATTCGAGTATAGCGAAAGATACCACTTAGAATCTTCAAGAGATGTCATTATTGCAGGCCGTTTGCAGTAAAGTGAATTCAATGAATGGCTCGAATGATTTTATAGTTACTGTAAGGTGGAGATGTTGTTATGAAATTAGTTGTTTACAGTACAAAGCAGTATGACCGTAAACATTTTGAGGTACTCAACCAAAAACTTGGTCTTAACTATCATATCGAGTTTTTCGATTTCTCCTTAAGTCCACAAACCGCCAAAAATGCTGTAGGTGCGGATGCTGTTTGTATTTTCGTCAATGATGATGGTGGACGCGAAGTGCTGCAAGAATTAGCAGAAATGGACATCAAAATTTTGGCGCTACGTTGTGCCGGATTTAACAATGTCGATCTGGATGCAGCGAAGGAATTAGGCATTCAAATTGTTAGAGTACCAGCTTATTCTCCTGAATCCGTTGCCGAACACACTGTTGGACTAATGTTATGTCTTAACCGACGTATTCACCGCGCCTATCAACGCACCCGAGATGCCAATTTTTCCCTTGAAGGATTAACCGGTTTCAACATGTATAAACGTACTGCTGGCATTATCGGAACGGGAAAAATCGGCATTGCGACTTTGCGGATTTTGAAAGGTTTTGGTATGCGTTTACTGGCGCATGATCCCTACCCTAACCCTGAAGCCTTGAATATGGGTGTGGAATATGTGGACTTAGATACTTTATATGCTGAATCTGATGTAATCTCCCTCCATTGCCCTATGACACCAGAAAACCATCATTTACTGAATGAAACAGCATTCAATAAAATGAAAGATGGCGTGATGATCATCAATACCAGCCGAGGTGCTCTAATTGATTCCATTGCGGCTATTAATGCACTGAAACAACAAAAGATTGGTGCATTGGGCATGGACGTTTATGAAAACGAGAGAGATTTATTCTTTGAAGATAAATCAAATGATGTGATTCAAGATGATATCTTCCGGCGTTTGTCTTCTTGTCATAATGTCCTGTTTACCGGTCATCAGGCATTCTTAACCGAAGAAGCATTAACCAGCATCAGTGAAACGACTTTGCAAAATATTCAGCAATTAATTTCTGGACAAGCTTGTCTGAATATCGTTGAATAATTTTCAATCACAACCAACAACCTTACTAATAAATTCGGTAACGATACATGACAGATTGCCCAGTATCAGCTGGGTAATCGAAAATACCAAAGATCTCAAACAATAAACCCCGCCAAAGCGAGGTTTAGGACTAATTTTCTCTTATATTCTTATGACAACATAATGCCAATCGTTAATGTTACAGTAATCCAAACCCCTACAAACGTTACATAGCTTATCCATCTGTTATTCATTTTACTTTCCCTCATTATCAAACAAACGTCCATAGCTGCACGGTAGTGGCCTTAACTGTCTGACATAGAAAACTGACGAACAGTATTTCATATATATTTGGTATGCAGCATAAGCGCCATTCTAATATTTATTACAACAGGTATAAAATTAGCTAATTTGTTGTAATAGTAAGACAATGCGTAGGTAATAAAATTTTAGCTTCACTTAGGTACTGATTTTTCTTCGATGCAATATGCGAACTAAAATAACATGATAACTAAGAAAACAATGTCAAAAGTGGGGATCCATCCCTATGATTCCAATGTATCATTTACCTTTTATTGCCTTTAAAAAACGCAAGCTAGAAATGATTAAACTCATTCCCACAATGAAAAATACGATATGGAACAATGTTGATTGTAATGTTAAATCATACATTGATTAACTCCGAAATTCTCAATATCTCAATAAATCACTCGCCTGAACCGGATTCAGTATGCTGTTTTTCGGGATACAGCGATGCACTCCAGTTACTATAAGTACAGACGAATATCGAAGGATCTTTGTTTGAAAATGGTGTAGCCATAGATCTGATTTTTTCCGCCAACTGAATAGATTCCATCGTCGAATTTCCAATATAAGTCCCACTAGGCAGGCGATGCCATTTCCCGTTAGGAAAACGGATAGATTGGCTGAATTGATTCGCCGTCATCCTTTTATGTAGTTTTTCATAACCATCAGAACCTGTGCCATAAAGCTCTACACGAACCAAATAACTTGCCATTTCTCTTTCCTTGTTTTGACCATTGAACAAGCAAGTTATCAGTTTTTCTTTATTATTTAAAGTCGGAAAAACGAGAGAAAAATCCGATATTAATGGCAATTCCGGTACTTGAATTACAATTGTGTGATTTTAGTACCCATTCCATACGGTCTATTACCCTCAACTACACCAATGTAATTAATTATGAACAGAAACAAATCCACCCGAAAAAGTGGCTTGTGTTATTATCTATTTTTTATACTAAGTATAGTAACCTACTACCTAATGCTGTTTAATTACATCGGTAAGTGTGTTATTTGTCGGACTGCCAGGATCATTAATGAGAACCATAGTAGGTATTACTTTAGTAAGATCTGGATTATTATTAGCATTCAAAAGAAGAATTCCATTAAAATCTTTTGCCACAAAAAAATGATTAATCACATGAATAAAAACCGTAATTTTATAAATGTTTATAAAATTAAATACCTGCTCTTTAGTTTATTAAAAGGATCATATCTTTTATTCTTATAAATATATTTATATATTCTCTGTCCTATCAATCAAATTGGCAATTAGCCCCTTTGCATTTTTTAACGTTTTTAAAAACGTTTTTGGTGTTATTGATGTACTTCCAAATGAATGAAAAATTATTACAACTTAAGTTATGAAACATACTTCAGTTGCCATATTACGAATAAAACCATGTATGATGTTTTTTCAAAAAACTGGTTTATTAAATCTTATATGACTGAAAACACATAGAATAAAATGATAGACAAACTTTGCTAAAGTGCCATCAAGAGTAACCTTTTTGTTCTTCTTCATAGCACTTTTCGGTTTATGAGTAGCAAAGACTCTTAATAAATAACTATTCTGGCCTGTTCAAGATATGGTTTTCCCAATCCACCACATCCGCTTCACGCACAGCTATATGCCTGACAGAAATGCGCTCTGCATGCATTGCCGACTTTGAACCGGTGACCAATGGATGCCACGGAAGAAGTTTCTTCCCCTCACCAATCAGGCGATAAGCACACGTCTTTGGTAACCATTCAAAAGTGTCCATATTCTCACGGGTTAACTTGATACAGTCAGGTTCGTACCTGAAACGATCTGCATAATTCTTGCACTGGCAGGTTTTAATATTCAGTTGATTGCAGGCAACATTGGTGAAATAAATTTCATCTGTATCCTCATCCATCAACTTATGCAGGCAACATTGGCCACAGCCATCACATAATGCTTCCCACTCTGGGTCTGTCATTTTCTCTAAGGTTTTCACCTGCCAGAAAGGTTGAGACATAATTTCTGTCATTCCTCGTGGTTAAATCACTCTGGTTGTCAAAACGTGTTCGTTGAAAGAAACGTTTAATACATCACCAGATTGTAGTGGCCCTACACCTTCGGGTGTTCCCGTCAAAATAATATCGCCCGGGCGTAAGGTAAAAAAGCGCGACATATAGCTAATCAACGGAATGATAGGCGTTCGCATGTCACTCGTATTGCCATTTTGGCGTAATTCGCCATTTACAGCCAAAGAAAGCTGAGCATTTTGTGGATCACCAAAAGCATTGACAGGAATAAACCCCGATATCGGGCATGATCTATCAAATGCCTTACTTTTTTCCCAGGGTTGCCCCGATTGTTTAAATTCACGCTGCAAATCACGCAATGTCAAATCCAGTGCAACTGCAAAGCCTGCAATAGCCTGATTAACGCGTTCTTCATTGGCATTTTTGAGTGTCGAACCAATTAAAACTGCCAACTCTATTTCATGGTGCACAGAACCCAATTCCTGCGGGATGAAAATAGGCTGACACAGATCACACAGCGCTGTTTCAGGTTTAATGAATATCACCGGCTCTTCAGTGGATTGAGAACCCATCTCTTGCATATGTTTGTCGTAATTACTGCCGACACAAACGATTTTATTCGCAGGTAAGTCCAACAATACACCCTGCCAATCCCGATGCTGGTACATAACATTTTTCCTTTATCTTATTTTCAAACCCGCTAGCATCAAATTTTATGCTTTCAAGACCTGATTTTCAGTGAGTGAGGAAATGAGTACGTTGCATAATGCCGTCCGCCATCATACCAACACTAAGAGCAAAATAGTAAGAACGGTTCCAGTGCATGATAGTCCGGAAATTTTGTGTTACCCAAAATGCTCGTTGTGCTGGATTATCAGGGATGATTATCCAACCTTTGGTATTTTCTGGCAGTTTAGCAAACTGTGGAGATGAAATCCCCAATGCTTGCCATTGTGCAAGAGTTTTTCCCTGTTCAGGCTTAATGCCTTCCAATGTGGTATCAAAGCCTGCAGGTAACGAAATGGCATATCCCCAAGGTAAATTCTGTTGCCAGCCCTCTTTATGCAGATAATTAGCTGTCGAAGCAAAAACATCCTCTTTATTGTTCCAAATATCAATTTTGCCATCACCATCACCATCAGCTCCATATGTTAAATAGGAGGTTGGTATGAATTGGTTTTGTCCCATGGCACCCGCCCAAGAGCCTTTTAATGTTTGATCTTCACTGATATATTGGTTTTCAATTATTGTTAACGCTGCCAATAGCTGTTTTATAAAAAATGCTTCCCGGCGTCCCTCAAAAGCCAATGTGGACAATGCCGAAATGACATCTTCTTTTCCCTGAATTTTACCAAAACTACTTTCTAATCCCCACAAAGCAACAATGTAGGCTTTAGGTACACCGTATTCTCGGCTGACCCCTTCTAACTGCTGCTTATTATCTTCATATTGCTTGGCGCCCTGCTCGATCTTCCAGACTGGCAAGGCGCGCTTCAGGTAATCATCCAGAGTGACTTTTTTTTCTGGCTGGTTACGATCAGATTTAATGACGCGCGGAATAAAATGGATATTGGCAAATGCCCGTTCCAATGTTTTTTCATTAATTCCCTGCTCCCTAGCTTGCTGTTTCAGTAAAGCCACATAAGCAGGAAACTGTGATGGCTCACGGGAATTCAATGGAAAATCGTGATCCAGTACCCTGATTTCTGCTTGAGATAGAGAAGCCAGCATGGATGGATTATACAATTGTTTATTACTTGATTTACCACTTGATGCACCACACCCTACCAGCAGAGTTGCTGTCAATAAAGTTAGCCCAGTGATTAATTTCATAAATCAGCTCCTCAATTCTGGATCAAGCAGTCTCCAGCAATTTTTATTGCTTGGATGGTTTATTTGATGCCAGATGTTCATTGATCAAACTTTCTACAGGCGGTGGTACTTGCAGATAAAAACCTTGTTCATTCAATGCAGTTTTTACTTTTTCAATATCAGCATTGGCCAAATTTTGTCTTTCAGATAATGAAATCATCATTGAATATTGAGGTTCACCAAATGTCTTTAACAGATCTTCAGGAACACGTGAAAAATCACCTTTTCTTTCAATATACAGATATGTTTGGTCACGTTTTGGACTTCTGTAGATTACACAAATCATTGTCATAAACTCTTTTAAATTAACTCTGCGACTTGCTTGAATAATTCACTAACTATAACATGTTTATTATATTTAAGAATATCGTCTCCCAGAGGCTGTTCTAGGAAAATGTTTGTGTAAACTACTTTGGGAAACCTACTTTGGAAAACTTAACCTTGCTGAGTCAGAATATCAATGTCCCAGTCGCCAATTGAGCTAAAAGGCAGTAATTTTACGCTTTCGGTCGTTCATTTGTATGATGACCAGCCGGAAGTTATTCATAAAGCTATGCAGGAAAAAATGGAGCAAGCTCCTGAATTCCTGAAAAATGCTCCCGTTGTTATCAATATATCTGCTCTCCCTGTTGGTGCTGATCTTCCCGCACTTCACCGTGCCATTGAGTCTGCTGGATTGCGCATTGTTGGAATCAGCGGTTGTCAAGATGAAGAACAACGAAAAATTGCTCTAAAATCAGAACTTCCTTTATTGAAAGAAGGTAAAAGTCAGAAAGTTCTTACTCAAGAAAATAAACCGGCTGAACCTATTTTCAAAAAAACTCGTATAATTAATACGCCTGTTCGTTCAGGACAAAGAATTTATGCACCAAACAGTGATCTTATTGTGACAAATAATGTGAGCGCTGGTGCAGAATTAATCGCTGATGGAAATATTCATATATATGGTGTGCTGCGTGGACGAGTATTGGCAGGCGCATCTGGTGATCAAGAAAGCCAGATTTTCTGCACCCATTTAAACGCTGAACTCACCT
Source organism: Xenorhabdus vietnamensis (assembly GCF_002127535.1). Taxonomy (GTDB): domain Bacteria; phylum Pseudomonadota; class Gammaproteobacteria; order Enterobacterales; family Enterobacteriaceae; genus Xenorhabdus; species Xenorhabdus vietnamensis. The sequence goes on along the minus strand of NZ_MUBJ01000013.1, from coordinate 31,295 downwards.
CTATTGCAGGTCAATATTGGCTCAGCGAAAAAATCCCGGAGAATTTTGTTGGTAAAGCAGCAAAATTACGTCTGGTTAACAATGAATTAACTATTGAAACCTTAGTCTAGCCCTTATAACAAGGAATCGCTTCATGGCACGCATTATTGTTGTTACATCTGGTAAAGGTGGCGTTGGCAAAACCACTTCAAGCGCGGCCATTGCTACCGGTCTCGCCCAAAGAGGAAAAAAAACCGTCGTTATCGATTTTGATATCGGCTTACGAAACCTCGACCTAATTATGGGCTGTGAGCGCCGAGTGGTTTTTGACTTCGTGAACGTTATTCAAGGTGATGCCGGTTTGAATCAAGCACTTATCAAAGATAAGCGCACTGAAAATTTATACATTTTGCCCGCTTCCCAGACCCGTGATAAAGAAGCCCTCACCCGAGATGGCGTTGAGAAAATTCTGAATGAATTGGATCAACAGGGATTTGATTTCATTATCTGTGACTCACCCGCAGGTATTGAAAGCGGCGCATTGATGGCACTCTACTTTGCCGATGAAGCAATTATTACAACAAACCCGGAAGTTTCTTCTGTTCGTGATTCTGATCGCATTTTAGGTATTTTGGCGTCCAAATCACGCCGTGCAGAGCAAGGTAATGAACCAATCAAAGAGCATCTTCTGCTAACACGTTATAATCCAGGACGCGTGAGCCGCGGTGATATGCTTAGCATGGAAGATGTACTGGAAATTTTATGTATTCCTTTGCTTGGCGTCATTCCAGAAGATCAATCTGTTCTCCGTTCATCCAACCAAGGAGAACCCGTCATTTTGGACAAAGATTCTGACGCGGGTAAAGCATACGAAGATACTGTTTTACGTTTACTCGGTGAAGAACGGCCTTTCCGTTTCATCGAAGAAGAAAAAAAGGGCTTTTTAAAACGCCTGTTTGGGGGGTAACGCATGGCTTTGTTAGATTTCTTCCTGTCGAGAAAAAAACCGACAGCCAATATCGCCAAGGAGCGGCTACAAATCATCGTGGCAGAACGGCGCCGTGGTGACTCTGAGCCTGCCTATTTGCCCGAAATGAAACGGGATATTCTGGCTGTAATTTGTAAATATGTACAAATCGACCCAGATATGCTTTCTGTACAGTTTGAGCAAAAAAATGATGACATCTCTGTACTGGAACTTAATGTAACATTACCTGAGGTTGAGGAATCGCCAAAATAACAGCCTCAAATGACGCTATTTAATTTAACACGGTGATTTTTCAAAAAATAATAAACCGGGATGCAATAGTATCCCGGTTTTAAATAGCCCCCTATTTAATCTTCAGATATACATCTAACCAGCATTTTTTTATCCAATCTTTTGCCTGTTTCTTCATTTCTTACATTTCCTTTTTATATTCATTATATGATTAACTAATAATGAACTATGTTAGTTCGTGATATCCAATTTGTTAATTGGCGTATAATATTCTTATTTGGAGAATATTCAGATGGCAACAATTAATGTTGTTTGTCCATCACATTAAACTCAACACCGAACTTCGTCACTTAAAAAATGCAAGCCAAGACAGGTAACAGAGACGAATTATCACGGGGCACTGAAGTCATTATTTGCTGTAAAATGGATGAATAGAGGGCGTATGTAAAATCAAAGAGAAAGCCTCGCTAGTTCTTTGATGTCTGCGACAGAATAAAATGGAAAATCATCGCACATGTGTTTGGTTCATATAGTTGACATGTATGGATTACTAAATAATACATTCATAGCAGGAGCAATTGTTTTTATGGCATTTATTTGCATCATTATTAGCAGAAGAAGACATTATTCTGAATGATATCAGATTGCTGATAAACTATAGCCCTGATGATAAATTTATTCCCGAATCTCAAACAACGGAGAGTAGTATAAGAAATAATTTTATTTTCTTATATTCCCCTGCCTGTGTATCAGGCAGGGAACCGGAATTTTATCTCTTAAACGGAACGATGACCGTTATTGAGCTGACATTATTATTCCGAATAGTTTGCCAATATTTCGGCGACAGACTCAGCCAGCAACTTACCACGCCAGCTCCTTATTAACTCAGGTTGATGCTCCGGCGATTTCAATTTCCAATGCCAGCAAAGCAATTGATTGATTTGACGGCGGGAAGCCAGTAATTCGGCACTGAAATGATGAGATTCTCCTACCTGAGTGACCAATGACTTAATTTCCTTAAATGCCTTGCGATAATCAGGGTAATCAATCAAATTTATAATTTGAGCCGGGCATTCTTCTTCTGGAATATCCCTGCTCTCCGCAACCATCGCCAACAACCGACGACCATGACAACGAATTTCTTGCCCACTCAAGCCCAAAGCATCCAACTCCCCCAAAGAAGTCGGCATATAACGGGCAACCTGCCATAAATTTTCTTCACGGATCACAAAATTGACAGCCAGATCACGCTCCCGAGCCTGATTTAATCGCCATGCGGCCAATTTTTTCAAACAGGCCAATTGCCTTGGGCGTAATTGCCATGCGTTACCAATATCTTTATAAGCAGATTCTGGCATTAATATTTCTTTGCGACGCTGGGCAATCAGATTGCTTTCATCTTTTGCCGCGTCTAAATATCCCTCCTGTTCTGTTTTTTTCATTAAAATATCGGCAAGCGGTAATAAATAATAAACATCAGCTGCTGCGTATTGACATTGTTTTCCGCTCAATGGCCGAGCCAGCCAATCAGTACGGGATTCACTCTTATCCAATTCAATGTGCAAATGTTCAGCAACCAATGTCGCAAATCCACATGATATGGGATGACCAATAAATGCGGCCAGTACTTGAGTATCAATCATGGGTTCTGGTAAGCACTGGAAACTATTACCGAAAACCTCCAGATCTTCACTACCTGCATGGATAAATTTCAAAACGTTTGGATCAGCCAATAACTCCCTGAAGGGCTGCCATTGCGAAATTTCGAGGGGATCAATCAGAGAAAGGCTTTCACCATCAAACAATTGTATCAAACCTAGTTGAGGATAGTACGTCCGTGTACGTACAAATTCAGTATCTAGTGCAACTCTTGCGTGTTTCTTTGCCTGATCACAGACTGACTGCAATTGGGCATCAGTAGTAATCAACTGGTAATTACAATTAGACAATAAAATATCCTTTAAATACATTATATTACGTAGCCATAAATTCTAAAAAATTCAACAATGTACACAATTATGTACAAGCAATAAAAATCTCTAAACATCCTTTACTCGGATAACTGTTTCTATAATATTAGACATGCTTTCCACTTGCCACAATTTTGATAAATTCATATTTCACAATATCAAACAGACATCTAAGACAAGAGGGTCATGACTCCAAGACGTTATGCAGCAAAAAGTTTCGTCGTTTGTTATGGCAAAATAAAATTATCCAGAGTATGAACCGGCGTAGCAATTGTCTGGATAATGCGCCGATGGAGAGGGCACGGTTTGCAGAGTGAATGGGTACCGCCAGAAAGCCACCTGGATATCCATGTTGCGACACAGGAGACCACTCAATATTTGGGAGCTTATTACAATTATCTTCGTCCTGATAGAAAATAAAGTTTGCTATATCAGTGAAGATATGAGTTAATAGCGCCATCGGTTTGGAAGTACAGACCTATTTATGACAAGCAAGTTTAAAGCAGTTCACCATTAAGCGTTATCTTAGATATCCCTTCGTTGCGAATTCCTTCTAATTAGTTCCCATAAGTACGTACAAATTAAAAACAAACCTTATTCTGCCTTATGGCAACTCAAAAAATTTAAAGGAACTCATATGTCTAATAAAATGACTGGTTTAGTAAAATGGTTTAATAACGATAAAGGCTTCGGTTTTATCTCTCCGAAAGATGGCAGCAAAGATGTGTTTGTTCACTATTCTGCAATCCAAGGTACTGATTTTAAAAGTTTAAATGAAGGGCAAGAAGTTTCATTTACCATTGAAAATGGTATGAAAGGCCCAGCAGCTGCAAATGTAGTGGCTCTCTAAGGCGACATCTATTTCAGATGCCCATGCTGTAAAGGCTCACAGTATCGGAGACATTTCTTTGATGTATCAGAGAGTAATCCATACGGAGCGAAATGTATTTTTTGTAAATCAGTTATGTTGCCTGTTTAAATAGGCATACATTCAGATAGTTAAACCCTGCACTCGCGGGGTTTTTTATTGCCTGAAATTAAGCATAAGATTTGCTCTTTCCTCTGGTTAGAGTTACATGTGTAGTGTGTTTTAGAAACAAACCCACATGGAAATCATCATTCTCTTGGCCATTCATAAAACATGCACAATAACGCCGGTAAAAACCGACGCTGTTGATATAATAGGCAATTTTAAAACATTTCTTTATCCCTATACCCCCTCTTTCAATCGGCTGTTTTATTAACCGCCTATTATGCGAAACCGATGGGAATATAGTAATAAACATGATCAATTAATAGCAGCATTATTCACTTTTGCCAATTCTTCATTACGTAATTCTCTACGAAGAATTTTACCTACATTAGATTTTGGTAACTCATTACGGAATTCAATGAGTTTTGGTACCTTATATCCTGTCAGGTAACGACGACAATGCATTTTGAGTTCATCCTCAGTCAGGCTGGGATCTTTACTAACCACAAATACTTTGACTGTTTCTCCTGAGTTTTCACTCGGAACGCCCACAGCTGCCGACTCTAACACTTTAGGATGGGAAGAAACAACATCTTCTACTTCATTTGGATAGACATTGAATCCGGAAACCAGAATCATGTCTTTTTTCCGATCAACAATGTGGAAAAACCCTTTTTCATCTATGTTAGCAATATCCCCAGTTGCCAGCCAACCATCTTTCAATACCTCTTTCGTTGCATCAGGACGGTTCCAGTAACCTTTCATTACCTGCGGACCACGCACCCACATTTCACCTGCCTCACCCAGTGGAACTTCATTATTATCATTCCCTATCAGTTTGATTTCCGTTGAAGCAACGGGGAAGCCAATACTTCCACTGTAATAAGATAGACTATGTGGATTAGCTGCAACCAGAGGGGAACATTCTGTCAGACCATAACCTTCCAGTAAATGGCAACCGGTCAGGCTTTGCCATTTTTCGGCTACCACTCTTTGTACAGCCATGCCCCCACCAACAGATAAACGTAATGAAGAAAAGTTCAACTTCTGGAATTCTGGGTTATTCAGCCAAGCATTGAATAATGTGTTAACACCCGAGAGTGCAGTGAAGCGATAACGTGACAGTTCTTTGACTGTGCCGTTGACATCACGAGGATTGGTAATTAACAGATTTTTTCCACCCAGTTCAATGAAGAACAAGCAGTTTATCGTCAAAGCAAAAATATGGTACAAAGGCAATGCAGTTACTACTAACTCTTGCCCTTGCCTCAATAATGGGGAATAACTGGCTTTGGCCTGTTCGAGATTTGCTAACATATTGCGATGAGTCAGCATTGCACCTTTGGCCACACCTGTAGTTCCCCCCGTATATTGCAGAAAAGCCAGATCCTCACCTTTCACATCCGGTTTAACATACTGCATACGGTAGCCTTTTTGCATCGCACTACGGAACGAAATGGCATCCGGTAAGTGATACTTAGGCACAAGACGTTTGACGTATTTAACGACGAAATCAACAAGGGTTCCTTTTGGACGGGAAAGTTGGTCGCCCATACGCGTTAAAATAACGTGCTTGACCTGTGTGTTGAAAACAATCTTTTCTAAGGTATGTGCAAAATTAGAAACGATAACAATGGCAGATGTTCCACTGTCATTAAGCTGGTGTTCCAATTCACGCGGGGTATAAAGCGGGTTAACATTTACAGCGATCATACCTGCACGCAGAATACCAAACAGTGCTACAGGGTATTGCAGTAAATTTGGCATCATCAATGCCACTCGATCCCCTTTTTTCAAGCCCAATCCATTTTGTAAATAGGCAGCAAAGGCACGGCTACGCTCTTCCAATTTACGGAAAGTCATTACTTCGCCCATATTGATAAATGCGACTTGATCGGCATAACACGCCACAGCATTTTCAAACATTTCAATCAACGACGAGTAACGGTCAGGATCGACCTCTGCCGGAACATCGGCCGGATAATGTTTTAGCCAGACTTTTTCCAAGTTGAATACTCCTGAAATCTAATTGCGATGTGATCACTGACCATAAAACAAACCAGATCTGTATATTTAACAAATTATTAACTCAGCGTACCAGTTTGAAAAGGAACAATGTTCAGGTTGGCGATGCACATCACTAATTTAATACTATTAATTACTGCAAAAAAATAAGGCAGCCTTTGCTGCCTGATAGTTTTCTTTATTTATCAAATAATTATCTAAAACATTAGCACTTGGATTTATAATCTATTGATTATACATTGATTTGTTAATTTTTAACTTAAAGCCTTACTATTATTCCAAATGGTTATAAGTAGAATACACCAATAAACGATATTTATTAAGAATAGAATTTGTAATGGGATTTAGCTTATTGATAACCATATACTTGGCATGGTTATTTGTGCGAAATTCATCAATTTTGGTTGATATGCTAACTATAAATTTGGTTAACTGTATTCTAGCTCTCTATTCATGAACACCACCTCCTGCCACAAGTTGCATGAATTTTATTTCATCAGACAACAGATCATTAGCGGCCCGGCAATTTTTTCCATGTAACTTCATTACGCAGATAAACAGGCTCAGCATGTTCAACTGCTGTTAACTCCCCTGCTTCCCACATTTGAACCGCTAATGGCAGCATATCTTCTGCATGAGGTAAAGCAATGTCACTTGCTACCAGTGTTAAATGACTGTTCAATAATTGCGGATAAGCTTCCCACCCGGTTCCGGCAATCGCCCATTCTCCTGATAAGGAGTTCATAATTTCCTGCACTTGTTCAGGTTTCAAAACTGCTTCAGTTTCATCGCCTTGCCATTCACCTTGTGAATTAAAAGTGTATTGCGCCCAATAGACTTCGCCCATCCGAGCATCAATGGCAACCAGAACGTTTGTTGCTCCTTTCAAACGAAAAGCCCCTTGAGCCATCGTTTTTAGCGAAGAAACGCCAATCATCGGTAATTCAGCCCCCAATGCCAGACCTTGAGCAATGCCAACACCAATCCGTACACCGGTAAAACTGCCCGGCCCACGCCCAAACGCTAACGCATCCAATTGTTGCAGACTCACATCGCTTTTCGATAATACGTCTTGGACCATAGGTAAAATACGTTGGGTGTGCTCTCGTGGCGAAATTTCAAACAGTGCCTCAACGGCACCTTCATTCCAAAGTGCAACAGAGCAAGCTTCAGTTGCAGTATCAATAGCTAAAATCCGCGTGGACATGCCTTAACTCCGGCAAGAATAGAATTCAAAACAAAGGGCTATATTACCATAGCCCCAACATTATCGCCCCGACAATTTTATTCTGACTGTGGTGGACGCGATTTCAGAAACGCTATCGCTTTTGATAAATCACGAGTACGGGGAGACGGAGGCAGGCTATTCAAAAAAACCTCACCGTATGGGCGCATGACTAACCGATTATCACAAATGACCACAACACCATAATCGTCAATGTCACGAATCAGCCTTCCAACGCCCTGCTTCAAGTCAATTACTGCATCAGGAAGCTGAACTTCGTTAAAGGCATCCCCACCCTTAAGCTGACAATCCTCAATACGCGCCTTAAGTAACGGATCATCAGGGGAAGTAAACGGTAATTTATCAATAATAACGCAGGATAACGCATCACCACGGACATCAACCCCTTCCCAAAAACTGCCTGTTGCCACCAGCAATGCATTACCTGCAGAGATAAATTGTGCCAACAGTTGCGTCTTACTCGTCTCACCCTGCACCAACACCGGTAATGTCATACTGGCACGAAATTCTTCTGCCAAACTGCGCATCATTTGATGGGAAGTACAAAGGAAAAAACAACGCCCTTTATTACTTTCAATCAACGGTTTCAACATGCGAGCCAACCATCTTGCACCACCATTCTGATTAGGTGATGGCAAATGACGCGGAACACATAATAACATTTGTCGTTGATAATCAAATGGGCTGGGCAGGAGTAGCGTCTGAGCTTGTTTAAGCCCCAAACGTTCTGTGAAGTGATCTAGTTGTTCATTGACTGACAATGTTGCCGAGGTAAAAATCCAACAACCTGATTGTTCATGGATCATCTCACTGAATTTATCAGAGACAGATAACGGTGTCAGCGCCAGCAAAAAATGCTGCCCATAACTTTCGAACCAATAGCTATAATTAGGTATGTTGACATCAATCAGGCGCTTAAGACGATTGCGATAAACCGTTGCTCGTTCAAAAGCTGCATCCAGCATGGCTGAACGTCCCAAAGAGAGCTTCATCACGTCATAGCAAAGTTCAAGAGCATCATCCAACCGTACTAACGACCGCTGCACTTGTTGCTGCCGCAAAGCCTCGCGAAGATTGCCCCGATAACTGCTTTCACCTAATGACAAACGGAAATCTTGCACACTTTGGCTAAGGCGATCGGCACTCTTTTGCAATTGAGCTTGATCACGCACTTCAATACGGTAAGCCATGATGATATCACGCGATAAATCCATCAATTGGCGGCTACTTAACTGTTGACCAAAGTACTGGCTAGCAATATCAGGAACTTGGTGAGCCTCATCGAAAATCACGACATCAGCCTGCGGGATTAATTCACCAAATCCGGTATCTTTAACTACCATATCTGCCATAAAGAGATGATGGTTAACTATCACGATATCTGCTCCCATCGCTTTTCGGCGCGCTTTCAGAACAAAACATTCATGATAGCGGGGGCAATCACTACCAAGACAATTGTCATTAGTACTTGTAACCAACGACCAAACCGTACTGCCTTCCGCAACTTGATGGCAATTACTGATATCTCCATCTTCTGTCTGCGCTGACCAATACCTCAACTTGATGACTTCTGCCAATATTTCCGCTTCCAGCGGGGAATTGCTGATTGACTGTTGTTCAAGACGCTCAAGGCATAAATAATTTGAACGCCCTTTTAATAGTGCCAGATCACCTTTAAAACCTAAGGCATCAACAATGGTGGGAAGATCTCGATTGTAGAGCTGATCCTGCAACGCTTTAGAACCAGTAGAAATAATCACTTTTTTACCGGAGCGCAATGCAGGTACCAGATAAGCAAATGTTTTACCGGTACCCGTTCCTGCTTCCACAATTAATTGTTGCTGTTTTTTGATCGCAACTGTAATAGCCGAAGACATTTCCCGTTGAGCATCACGAGGCTTAAAACCCGGTATGGCTTTGGCAAGTACGCCATTTTTCGCAAAATCGTCTGACACGAACTGTCTCTTTCAATAAATTGTGGCAGAATTATGCCAATACTGAGTTGTAATAACCACCCAATTCAGCAAATAAACTGTATAAATTAACAGGAGATTTAATTGACTATTAAACGCATTGATCCAGACACCCGTTGGTCAGAAGCGGTCGTTTACAATGACACTATCTATTATACCAGCGTGCCAGAAAAGCTGGACGGCGATATTACAGAGCAAACCGCCGATACTCTGGCCGCCATTGATATCCTGTTACATCGTCTTGGCTCAGACAAGAGCAAGATCTTGGATGCAACGATTTTTCTAGCAGACAAGGCCGATTTTACAGGTATGAATGCTGCTTGGGATGCATGGGTTGTTGCGGGGAGCGCTCCCGTCCGTTGCACTGTTCAAGCAGCATTGATGAATCCTAAATATAAAGTAGAAATCAAAATTATCGCCGCTTTATAAGCTTATTCATCAAAAAAACATGGCATTGAACAAGTTATCGCTCGTTCAATGCCATTTTGGAAATGAATGTATAAAATGAAGTTTAAGGTATGGAACGTAAAAATTAAGCCATCTTAATCATAATCATACCGATCAACAGCAGTACAATACCGCCCCATCCCTTAAAATTCAGTCGTTGATTAAACATGATCCAACCTGCTGCTACTGTAGCAATAATGCCGAAGGCTCCCCACAAAGCATAAGCAATGGAAAGTTCAATCCCTTTTACAGCCTGAGCCAACGAACTGAATGCGCCCAAAACAGCAATCAGGGATAAAATACCGATCCAGAAGCGCTGAAATCCATTAGATAACTTCAATAAAATATTTGCTGCAATTTCCAAAACAACAGCCAGAATCAAGAATGCACCATGCCACCATTCAAATTGGGTTAGCATATCATGCCTCCTTGACTTGCTTGTTCAAAACATTATTTGATGAGGTTGATGTGTTGTTTGAAGCATGGTCCTGGACTTTTTTTGACCCTATCTTGATCAAAGCAATTCCTGCTATCAATAATATCAATCCACCAATTTTCATCAATGACAGCGACTCGTTGAACCACAATACACTAAAAGCAGTAATAAACAGAATCCCAATACCTTCCCATAGTGCATAAGCCACACCTAATGCCACTTTTTTCACAGCAATTGCCAGCAAAATATAAGAAGTTGTGATCATGGTGTACATCACGATCATGCCTGTAAAATCACCCGAGACGCTGGCTTGTTTCATCGACAGAGTGCCAATTACTTCTGCCACAATTGCCAGTGCAAGAAATATCCAATAAATCATTTTTTTCTCCTGAACATACTAATAAGCATGCCAAGATATCAAGCTATAAATGCCAATAAGATTGGCTGTAAATACAACTACACACTGTCAGAACGAAACTGACGTTTTAGCAAAATATTTTGGCAAATGATAATTGCCGGTGAAGAACCGGTTAGCAGGAGAAGGCCCTAAAGGGCACCGCACCAATAGTGCTCACTGGATAAGATAGCCGAGAGGAAAAGAACGTGGGTACAACGTTGAATTTTGTTACTCTGTTGAATGTTGACGCTTTTGGCGCTATTCATGATATTTTATTCTTTCATCACACGATAATTTATTGTGTAATATACTAAGAATCCTCATATGATAGTGTTTAATAAGGTTATTTTTACCATAGTTCAAAATAAAAAGCAACATATTGTATTTTCTATTCATAATCATTTTCCTCTGTGCCAAAATGATTAAGCATATAACAAATATCGAATATCGAATATAATTTGTTACAATTTACCCCACCTTATATTATTGAAAAGTGGAGTAACGTAATATTCAGTTATTCAGATATCAAACTTGGTATCTCAATTGATGACATCGGATAAGATATTAGCACAATAGAATCGAGATCAAAATCATTAAAAGAAATACAACGCAATACTGGAACAGTATAGTTTTGATGTAATATTTCAAATTGTTTAAATCTGCTACGATTGACCATTGGGTATAATCGTACACTATATTAGCAGTAGATTTATCACGTATCCAGCCTCTGGGAATATCAAAGTTATTTAAAATATGCTCAACAAAGCGTACACTTTCTTCTTCAGTGAGTTTCCGCTCAACCGATTGGCTGAAAGTCAGTGCCCACACATAAACGAGATTCTGGAGTAGGATCACCAGGTAAACCACGTAATCCTGAACCTTGTCCAGTGGTTTTAATTTCTTGTCCATTCAGAGAAATTGGTGCACTGTTAGTTGACTTGATATCAGCATAATTCATCAGATTGGTAATATGCATATCCTGAGAAATAGAGGCACTCACCTATCAAAACTTTTTCATTCATACCGTCTGCTAATGCATTTACTTTAACAGCATTGACACCAATAACTGTATATTTTGAGTGCCAAGATAGATTAGTTTTACTGTTGGGACCGGTTGCTGCTAAATGACAGGCGCGAGGTATCATCAAGATACTTGATTCCAATTCTTGAGCAAATTCCATTGTACGCCCATAAATATATCCATTTGTAACATTGGAATCATTGATGGTTGGTATTACAAAACTGGTACACATTGCCCTATTGATTTAATGTGTTGTAATTATTATTTGATGTTATATTTTTCAAATTAAATATTTTTATTCAGGAAAATTCAATTTAAAACTTAAATACTTTCAATAATCCATATCTTGACAACAAAAATAATAATATCCACTTATGCTAATTTTATTTTTTTAAAAATAAACAAACTTTAATAACCATTATTTTTTAATTCAGAAAGTCAAAAAATTACACATCAATTTTATCATGTTTTTTTTCGAAAAAATTCACTTTGATAAACATCGTTTCAACATAAATTAATAATTATTTTTTAATAGAAGGTTACTTTTAAATAATAAATTAATTTATAATTATTGAATTTAATAACATCATTTTATTTAATAAATATCAGCCAGACATTAAGCCCAACTGATATTTTAATGAGTGAATTTAATACAAATCAAATAACACGCAAGCTACCCAAATTCATTCCACGAACGCCCATCACGGGTAATCATGGCTATAGAAGCAACTGGCCCCCAAGTGCCTGCCTGATAAGGCTTTGGTGGTTCATTATCCGCCGCCCATGCTTCCATAATGGAATCCACCCATTTCCATGCTTCTTCTACTTCATCACGGCGAACAAACAGTGCCTGAATACCTCGCATCGCCTCCAACAGCAATCTTTCATAAGCATCAGCCAGGTGCGTCTGATTGAATGTTTCAGAGAAACTCAAATCCAGCTTGGTCGTTTGCAAGCGGTGTTTATGTTCCAGCCCCGGCGCTTTATTCAAGACTTCAATATCAATACCTTCATCTGGCTGTAAGCGGATCGTCAATTTATTTTGAGGTAATTTCTGGTAAGATTCTGCAAAAAGATTCAGAGAAGGTTCTTTGAAATAAACAACAACTTCAGAACATTTAGCTGGCAAACGTTTCCCTGTTCTCAGGTAGAAAGGCACACCAGACCAACGCCAGTCATCAATATCAACACGAATTGATACAAAACTTTCCGTTTTACTGGCTTTATTCGCCCCTTCTTCTTCCAGATAACCAGGGACTTTCTTACCATGTACAAAACCGGCGGTATATTGCCCGCGAACGGTTTTTTCCCGCACATTGGTGTGATCAATTCGACGCAATGATCGCAACACTTTCACTTTCTCATCACGAATGCGATCGGCGGTCAAGTCAGCCGGTGGTGACATGGCAATCATAGTCAGGATTTGCAGAAGATGATTTTGAATCATGTCACGCATCTGCCCTGCCTGATCGAAATAGCCCCAACGCCCTTCAATGCCCACTTCTTCTGCAACAGTGATTTGCACATGATCAATCGTTCGATGATCCCAGTTATTGACGAAAAGTGAGTTGGCAAAACGCAGAGCCAACAAATTCAATACTGTTTCTTTACCCAAATAATGGTCAATGCGATAAATTTGGCTCTCATTGAAATATTTTGCGACTTCATCATTAATCGCTCGGGAAGAAGCAAGATCCGTTCCCAATGGCTTTTCCATCACGACACGGTTGGGTTCCGTATTCAGTCCTGCAGCACCCAATCCATGACACACTGAACCAAATGTATTTGGCGGCATGGCAAAATAGTAAATCGCTGGCAAGTTATTCTTGTTAAGCATTTTTGCCAATTCAGTAAAATGTTCTGTTTCATTTACGTCTAAATTACAAAATTCCAGACGTGAACTGAGCGTCTTCCACAATTCTGAATCCAGTTTCTCGGACATAAATGTAGCCAACGCTTCTTCAACGACTTTGGTATAAGCTTTTTTATCCCAGTCTGCTCGACCAACACCAATAATTCGGGTATCAGGGTGGATATAGCCCGCTTTCTCTAACTGATAAAGGGAAGGCATTAATTTCCGGCGTGCTAAGTCTCCTTTCGCCCCAAAAATTACCAAATTACAAGCCTGAGCTGTCGACGTCACCGCCATGTTGCATCTCCTCAATTACGGGATATTGTAATTTTTTTACAGAACCTGTGAGTAATGTACTCTTTTGGTTATATGCAGTAAACACCGATTATTCATGTATTCTTTCGTATTCCATATTGCTGCCATACTGGTGACAATATGAATTCATTGACCATTGGCTATTAAACAATCTCTTCCTCTCTCGATACGCTATTTTCACATTCATGCTAGTGTTATATTCGCTAATAATATAGTCAGGATTTATACTTAATGGTGACTATAAACTGAAATTTTACAACGATTAAGAAGTAATCTTACTAAACTGAAAGTTAGACACTTGTCATGTTTTTATGAAAAATCCCAAGTTATCCGATTGTTGCCACTGCCAGCTTTCCATAACAAGTAGTATATTTTCATGAAAATGACATAGATTTCTTCTGTTAATGAAATCGTTAAAACCGAGGTTGAACTGCGTTTTATGAACACACTGGAACGGCTCCAAAATAGTCTTGATGTTTTGAGTAAATCAGAGAAAAAGGTTGCGCAGGTCATTCTTGCTTCACCACAAACTGCCATCCATTCAAGTATTGCCACCCTGGCTAAAATGGCGAATGTGAGTGAACCGACAGTTAATCGTTTTTGCCGACGCCTCGACACCAAAGGTTTTCCCGATTTTAAATTACATCTGGCACAGAGCCTCGCCAATGGTACACCTTATGTAAACCGCAATGTGGAAGAAAGTGACAGCGTCACCTCTTATACAAACAAAATTTTCGAATCAGTTATGGCAAATCTGGAAACAGTTAAAAGTAATCTGAATATTGCAGCAATTAACCGGGCTGTAGACCTTCTGACACAAGCTAGAAAGCTCTCTTTTTTCGGTTTGGGGGCGTCAGCAGCTGTGGCCCATGATGCCATGAACAAATTTTTTCGTTTTAACATTCCAGTTACCTATTTTGATGATATTGTGATGCAACGAATAAGTTGCATTAATAGTACTGAAGGAGATGTTGTCGTACTAATCTCCCATACAGGAAGAACAAAAAATCTCGTAGAAATTGCCAAACTGGCCCGCGAGAATGATGCAACTGTAATCGCCATTACCTCAACAGGCTCCCCATTAGCGCAGGAAGCAACCCTTTCCATTTTGCTGGATGTTCCTGAAGACACGGATATTTATATGCCGATGGTTTCAAGAATTGCTCAATTAACCATCATTGATGTATTGGCAACCGGTTTTACACTGCGCCGAGGCTCAAAATTCAGGGATAACTTGAAGAGGGTCAAAGAAGCATTGCGTAATTCACGGTTTGATAAGCAAGAATAATAAACCAGAAAATAGACTGTGTTTTTATTCACTATTTATCAATTCCTTAGACTGATAGCATATGTAGACTTTTCCCCATCTGCATATTTACAGTACGGGGTTAATAATCAAGAATATAAATGGTTATTCTAAAGTAATCGAAAACCCATATACCAGTGGATTTCAAGTTACAGCACAACGGCAAAAGAACAGTTCTCTGGAAACATAGATAATATATGACCTGAGTAAGTGAACGCGGCCAATAAAACTGCAACTTGAAAAACGCAAGGTATACTTCACAGGTCAACGGAGTAATACATGTCCAGACGGCTCAGAAGAACAAAAATCGTCACTACACTTGGCCCGGCTACGGATCGTGACAGCAATCTAGAAAAAGTTATCAGTGCGGGAGCCAACGTCGTCCGCCTTAATTTCTCTCACGGCACTGCGGAAGATCATGTCCAACGTGCAAATAAAGTGCGCGAAATTGCTGCCCGTTTAGGCTGTCACGTTGCTATCCTTGGTGATCTTCAAGGGCCAAAAATACGCGTATCCACGTTTAAGGAAGGAAAAATTTTCCTGAATGTTGGGGATAAATTCCTGCTGGATGCCAATCTGGGTAAGGGAGAAGGAAATAAAGAAAAAGTTGGCATTGACTATAAAGGTCTGCCATCTGATGTAAAGGCTGGAGATATCCTATTATTGGATGATGGGCGCGTTCAATTGAGAGTCCTAAACGTTCAGGGTATGCAAGTCTTCACAGAAGTGACCGTTGGAGGCCCGCTTTCCAACAATAAAGGCATCAATAAACTGGGCGGTGGGTTATCAGCCGAAGCCCTGACCGAAAAAGATAAGGAAGATATCATTACAGCAGCCAAAATAGGTGTTGATTATCTGGCTGTTTCTTTCCCTCGTTCAGGTGAAGATTTAAATTACGCACGTCGTCTCGCACGAGATGCAGGTTGTGAAACCCAAATCGTCGCAAAAGTTGAACGGGCAGAAGCCGTCAGTAGCGACGAAATTATCGACGAAATCATTCTGGCATCTGATGTTGTCATGGTTGCTCGCGGTGATCTTGGTGTTGAAATCGGCGATCCTGAATTGGTTGGCGTACAAAAAAAACTAATTCGTCGTGCTCGCCAACTGAATCGTGTCGTGATTACTGCCACACAAATGATGGAATCCATGATCACCAACCCGATGCCGACGCGTGCTGAGGTCATGGATGTTGCCAATGCGGTACTGGATGGTACTGATGCGGTTATGCTTTCTGCCGAAACTGCGGCAGGCCAATACCCAGCAGAAACCGTTGCTGCTATGGCACAAGTCTGTCTCGGTGCGGAAAAGATGCCGGGCATCAATGTCTCCAAACATCGCTTGGATATTACATTTGATAGTATTGAAGAAGCGATTTCAATGTCCACCATGTATGCAGCCAACCACTTGAAAGGCGTCAAAGCAATTATTGCCATGACCGAATCTGGCCGCACCGCTCGTATGATGTCTCGAATTAGCTCTGGCTTGCCTATCTTCTCCATGTCACGCCATGAATCGACCTTAAACCGTACCGCACTTTATCGTGGTGTAACTCCTGTTTATTGCAGTTTGCACACAGATGGGATTGCTGCGGTAAGCGAAGCTGTCAGCCGCCTGCGTGATAAAGGCTACCTCGCCACCGGAGATTTAGTGCTAGTGACCCAAGGTGACCAAATGAGAACGATTGGTAGTACCAATACCTGCCGCATACTTGAAGTTGAATAATAACTAACTGAATAATAATCAGCCAAACAATCAACTAGTTATAAAAATAAATGATAAGGGGCGGTTTACTGCTCCTTATCATAATTAATTTTACATCTTTTTAAAGAAAATCGGATAAGGATTAATTGCCTATACGTCTAATCTAAAAAACCGAGCTTGAATCTACGGTCGCCGAATTTATTATATTTAGACAAAACTGAAGATAATTATTTCACAAATCAAAGATCTTTCCTTTTATAAGGCTCAATATCCCCTTCTTTTCGCGTCTTGAGCAATTTTAAGATCCAGGTATATTGTTCAGGATTAGGTTTAACTAATTCTTCTAATTCCTCATTCATGCGACGTGCAATATAAGCATCATCCTGCCCTGCAATATCATCCATTGGTGGGCGGATGTAAATATCCAACTGATGGGTTTGGCAATTATAAACCGGAAATAACGGTACAACAGCGGCCCGGCAAACTTTCATTAAACGCCCTACCGCTGGCAACGTTGCTTTGTACGTGGCAAAAAAATCGACAAATTCGCTATGTTCTTCGCCATGGTCCTGATCGGGCAAATAATACCCCAAAAAACCTTCACGTACCGATGCAATAAAGGGTTTAATTCCAGCATCACGAGAATGCAGACGTCCACCAAAGTATTGACGAGCTTTATTCCACAAATAATCTGCTACAGGATTGCTCTGATGGTTAAACATACCGGATACTTTGTAACCGCGTGCTGACAAAAGCATGGCAGGAATATCAATTGACCATCCGTGGGGAACCATTAGGATGACGTTTCTCCCTTGTGCCTTTAATGTATGTAAAATTTCATCACCGTGCCACTGAGTACGCTTCAACGTCTCTTCAGCACCTTTTAGACAAAGCTCTGCCAGCATAACAAATGACTGCGGCGCACTAGCAAACATTCTATCAATCAAGCCTTCGCGCTGTTGTTCCGTTAACTCAGGAAAACAGTAAATTAAATTGATTTTCGCCCTGCGACGAGCACTTTTCGCTTTTTTACCCGCCCAAGCACCTATCTTAGCTAACAATGGATCGCGCCATTTTACTGGAATATAAGCCAATCCTGCCAATACTCCTACACCAGCCCAAAGCCCCCAATAACGAGGATGCAAATAAGATCGATGAAACCGAGGGACATATCCCAATTTACTATCTATATCTTTTTCTTTATTCATGAGCTAACTCTGATGATTCCAACTTTCGCGTTCAAGGCACAAGTTTACGACAAAAAATAATACAAAAGCGGATGATAGCAATCATCCGCTTTCGTGTCTGTCAATAATCTGAACCTGAAACACTTATAATCTGGCCAATAACTTAATCTAGCAATAATTGAGGTTTAATCTCCTTAATCATTGCTATATATTCTGTACGCTCTTTACCACTTAGCCCACCAGAACTCGGTAATTTTACAGCGGTCGGGTTAATCGGCCGCTGATTATCCCAAAATTCAAAGTGCAAATGTGGGCCTGTTGAACGTCCTGTATTCCCCGATAACGCAATGCGTTCACCCCGTTTCACTTTCTGGCCCGGTTTTACCAATAATTTCCGCAAGTGCATGTATCGAGTGGTATATTGACGACCATGTCGGATGGCAATGAAATTACCTGCTGCACCATCAAATTTGGATACAATAACTTCACCATCACCAACCGCTAGAACAGGAGTTCCCACAGGCATAGCAAAATCAACTCCTCTGTGCGCAGCAACTCTGCCAGTTACAGGATTCAACCGATGTGGATTGAAAAAAGAGGATACTTTGAATTTTTTAGTTGTCGGAGAACGCAGGAAACCCTGTCCCAAACCGGAAGCATTACTATCATAAAAACGACCATCATTAGCACGGAAGGCATAATAGTCAGTGCCTCCGCTCTGTAAGCGGACCCCTAACAACTGGCTCTGTTCACTTTTTCCATCAAGCATTTCACGGGATATCAGCACAGAAAAGCGATCACCTTTACGCAATTTGCGGAAATCTATCTGCCATTGCAGCGCTTTTGTTACCTCCCTTGCTTCACTGCCTGTTAATCCAGCGATCAGGGCACTACCATTAAAACTGCTATCGACTGCACCTGTGATAACATTGTTTTTCCATTCTCCCTTCTGGAATTTTTGTTCTTCTCGGAAATGATCCCCTTCACGGGTATAAGTGCGAATTTCACGACGTGAAACCCCCCACTTCAGTGTTTTTAAATTGCCTTTATCGTCAATAGTCCACGATAACGACTGGCCGATACCTAAATCACGCAATGCACTATTTGCATCTGTCAATAAATCAACGTTGGAGAGGCTAATACCAAACTGATCGAAAATAAAACTCAGGTTATCCCCATTAGAAACAATATAATTATGCTGAGCATTCGCTACTATATCAGAACTGCTATCTTCATCCTCAATACCTTCATTGGGAAGTTGCTCATCATCATCCCCGGCTACATCATCTGTTGCATCTGCATATGTTGTATTTGGGATACTATCGGAAGTATTGAGAATAATACTACCTGTCCGTTCTTCTCGCTCATGGTAAATAACCGGCCGCCATATCGCGATAGCCAAAGTGACCATCGTTAAGGATCCAAGCATGATCTTATGTGGTTTGGGCAGGTTGTTGTATACCAGAACGATAGTTTTAGCTATCTGCTGCACTAATAAAATTCCTTATTGTACTAATTCAGGCAGCTCGCATATTGCTGTGACAACTGAGTTATAAATTTCATGTAGCTGTCTTTGTCCAATACGATGTCACCCCCTAAAGGGTCAAGTATTCCGATACGTACATCAGTGCCTTTTGCTACGGCATGAATAACGGCTGGCCTGAATTGAGGTTCAGCAAAAATACATCTCGCTTTCTGCTCAACCAATTGTGTTCTTATATAGTGTAATCTCTGGGCGCCGGGTTGTATTTCAGGATTAACCGTGAAAACACCTAATGGAGCCAATTGGTAGCGTTTTTCAAAATAACTATATGCATCATGAAAAACAAAATAACCCTGTTCTCTTATGGGCTTCAAAACATTAGCAATATTCTTATCAGTTTGTGCAAGCTGTCCATTGAATTTACGTAGGTTTACTTCTAATTGTTCCTTTTTCTGGGGATATTGCTCAATAAGCTGATCATATATTGCCTGAGCGGCTTTCTTCACAATCTCTGGAGAAAGCCAAATATGCATATTATATTCCCCATGATGGTGATGTTCATGATCTGTATCATGTTCATGCTGATGTGATTCACTAACGGAATCATTACCATCCTCACTATTCTTCAACAACAGTGGCTTGATTGTAGATAATTCAGCCAGTGCCAATTGTTTGTTCTGTTCAATTTTAGCTATCGGCTTTGCCAAAAAGGTTTCCATATCCGGACCAACCCAGACAACCAAATCAGCCTTATTAATTTTCTGCACATCCAGAGGCCGTAACGCATAATCATGTGGAGAAGCGCCATTGGGCAGAAGCACCTGAGTATTTGTTACACCATCAGCAATGGCAGCAGCAATAAAACCCAATGGACGAATAGATGTAACGACATCTGCCTGCGCAGCACTATTCAATCCTGCTGCTAATGTAGTAGCTATCGCAATTTTACGAAAAAATTTATGTGCGCATTTCTGTGAGTTATGTAACATAATATGAATATTCCATGCAGAAAATCGAATGATGTTATATTATAACATCTCATTAATTCTGCAAGATTCTTTTAATACAACAACTATGATCACCCTAAAAAATATTACGGTTGAATTTAGTCACCGTAAAGTACTAAACAATATTTCATTCAATCTCAAACAAGGTAAAATTCTGACCCTGATCGGTCCGAACGGAGCGGGGAAATCTACTCTGGTTCGTGTCGTCCTTGGCTTAATCCAACCAACGGCGGGCATTATTGAAAAAAAAATCGCGCTAAGAATTGGTTATGTCCCGCAGAAAATTAATCTTGATCCTACTCTGCCCGTAACTGTCAAGCGCTTCATGATGCTAAGACCCAACGTGAAATCAACAGATATCATGCCAGTATTGAATCAGGTCAAAGCGGCTCACTTGCTGGAACACCCCATGCAAAAACTGTCAGGCGGAGAAACTCAGCGAGTGTTGCTTGCCAGAGCCTTACTTAATCAACCTCAACTTTTGGTTCTTGATGAACCGACGCAAGGTGTTGATGTCAATGGCCAATTGGCACTTTATGATTTAATCAATCAAATCAGAACAGAACTTAATTGTGCTGTGCTTATGGTATCCCATGATCTCCATTTAGTAATGGCAAAAACAGATGAAGTTTTGTGCCTCAATCAGCATATTTGCTGCTCTGGAACCCCAGAAGTCGTGTCAATGCATCCAGAATTTATTGCAATGTTTGGGCGTCATGGTGCAGAGCAATTGTCAGTTTACCGCCATCATCACAATCATCATCATGATCTTAAAGGGAAAATTATTTTGAAAAATGGTGGAGAATCACGTCGATGATTGAAGTATTACTTCCTGGTTGGTTAGCCGGTATTTTTTTGACCATTGCCGCTGGGCCTCTTGGTTCTTTTGTCGTTTGGCGCAGAATGTCCTATTTTGGTGATACTCTCGCACACGCATCATTGCTTGGTGTCGCGTTCGGTTTATTACTGAACGTGAATCCATTCTATGCAGTTATTGCCATTACACTCATTCTGGCCATTATTTTAGTTTGGCTGGAAAAACGACCACAATTGGCAGTTGATACACTATTGGGTATTTTGGCTCACAGTGCCCTATCGCTCGGTTTAGTCGTCGTTAGTTTTATGACCAACATCAGAGTCGACATGATAGCTTACTTATTTGGCGATTTACTGTCTGTAACTGATGGAGATCTCTGGTTGATTGCAATCAGTGTTGTGATTGTCGCTGGATTACTGGTATGGCAATGGCGTGCTTTGCTCTCAATGACAGTGAGCCAGGATCTGGCTTTTGTCGATGGTATTAAAATTCAACGCCTACGTATTCTCCTGATGTTAATGACAGCATTAACCATTGGGCTGGCAATGAAATTCGTTGGTGCATTAATTATTACTTCCCTGCTGATTATCCCTGCTGCAACTGCTCGTCGTTTCTCCCGCACACCTGAACAAATGGCATGTTTTGCAATTATTCTCGGTATGCTCTCCGTTACGGGAGGATTAGCATTATCAGCGTTCTATAACACTCCGGCAGGGCCTTCTGTTGTTCTTTGTTCAGCAATGTTATTTGCATTGAGTTTAACGTGTAAGGCAAGAAACTGATATTTACCCCCTTCTTTTTTCAATTTACTGTTTTTTAACGACAACTCAAATACGACAAAAAAGGGTTACAATTTGACTAATTGTAACCCTTTAATTGGAAGGATAACTGGCTTGTACATTCATAGATCTACATATTTATCGGCTGACTTTCATTGGGTATTATCTGAACATCCTTCATTATCAATAAATTGGATTCATGACCAGAAAGATACATCCAGCTCTTGGTAATTACCTGAGCTGGCATGTCAGAATGGCTATTATACGCTTTCCTTGATCAATCCAAAATGCTGATAAGCATGATTGGTCGCGATTCTTCCTCGCGGCGTTCGTTGGATAAATCCTTGTTGAATCAAGAAAGGTTCCAGTACATCTTCAATAGTTTCTCGTTCTTCACCAATCGCCGCTGCCAAGTTATCCAATCCAACGGGACCACCCATAAATTTATCAATAATGACCACCAGCAACTTACGATCAAGATAATCAAACCCGGCTGAATCCACATTCAGCATATCAAGTGCTTGGGATGCAATATTGTTATCCACTGAGCCATTGCCTTTCACCTGAGCAAAATCACGTACACGACGCAATAATCGATTAGTAATACGGGGAGTACCACGGGAACGCATCGCGATTTGCCTTGCACCGTCATCTGAAATACCTAACCCCATATAGTGGGCGCTGCGGGAAACGATACTCTGCAAATCATCAACATTATAAAATTCAAGACGCTGTACGATACCGAATCGATCACGTAATGGTGAAGTTAAAGAACCTGCGCGAGTGGTTGCACCAACTAAAGTAAATGGCGGAAGATCAATCTTGATTGATCGGGCGGCGGGCCCTTCACCAATCATGATATCCAGCTGATAATCTTCCATTGCGGGATAGAGAATTTCTTCTACAACTGGCGATAAACGGTGGATTTCATCAATGAACAGCACATCATGTGGTTCCAGATTGGTCAGCATGGCCGCGAGATCTCCCGCTTTTTCCAACACTGGTCCCGATGTTGTTCGGAGATTAACTCCCATTTCATTTGCAACAATATTTGCCAGCGTGGTTTTACCCAATCCGGGAGGACCAAAAATCAACAAGTGATCCAATGCATCACCACGTTGGCGTGCCGCCTGGATAAAGATTTCCATCTGCTCACAAACATGAGGTTGACCAACATATTCAGACAGAAATTTCGGTCGAATAGCACGATCAACGGCTTCATCATCTTGCAGAACTTCCGCTGAAACCAGGCGGTCAGCTTCAATCATCACTTAACTCCTGTGATTACAGAGCCGCACGAAGCGCTTCTCGAATAAGGGTTTCACAATCTGCACCCAGTTTAGCTACTTTGCTCACCATCCGGCTGGCTTCCTGCGGTTTATATCCCAGAGAAACCAGTGCTGCTGCTGCTTCAGCTTCAATATCGGCAGAAGAACTCGCTTGTTCAGTGGCGGCAGGCAGATTAATATCACTACTTTGGTTAAACAGATCCCCATTAAGCCCCTTAAAGCGATCTTTCATCTCAACAACCAGTCTTTCAGCCGTTTTTTTGCCGACACCCGGCAATTTAACCAATGAAGCAATCGCTTCCTGTTCTATTGCCGTCACAAATTGCTGGGCAGACATGCCCGAAAGAATTGCCAGAGCTAATTTGGGCCCAACGCCATTCACTTTAATCAGTTCGCGAAAAAGTGCCCGCTCTTGTTTATCATTAAACCCATATAATAGCTGAGCATCTTCACGCACAATAAATTGTGTAAATAAAATGGCTTCTTGACCAATTTCAGGCAGCTCATAAAAACAGGTCATTGGCATATGAACTTCATAACCGACACCATTAGTTTCCAATAAAACCAACGGTGGCTGTTTTTCCAACACAGTTCCTCTCAAACGCCCTATCACTGTTTACCCCCTGAAAATAAAAATAAATCATTCCGCTAGCTTATAGCACAAAAAAAACTGGACGTATATCCAGCCTCAACTATTTCAGACGACCGCGCGTTAAATTTAACCGCACATCGCCTACCCGAAGTAAATTCTGATTGAAATGGCAATGTGTGATAGCAATAGCCAGAGCATCGGCGGCATCAGCCTGCGGATTAGCAGACAATTTCAACATTGAGCGCACCATGTGCTGAATCTGGCTTTTTTCGGCCGCTCCCGTACCAACCACAGTTTGTTTAACCTGACGGGCTGCATATTCAAATACAGGAATAGATTGGTTAGATGCAGCAACAATTGCTACACCACGCGCCTGCCCCAATTTCAAGGCAGAATCTGCATTTTTTGCCATGAAAACTTGCTCTATTGCAAATGCATCGGGCTGGAATTGAGTAATGATTTCAGTAACTCCGGCATAGATCTTCTGCAAGCGACTGGGTAAATCATCTACTTTTGTTCGAATACAACCGCTACCGAGATAGATAAGTTGTCGCCCCTGCTGGCGGATAACGCCATATCCCGTGACTCGAGAGCCTGGGTCAATACCAAGAATAATCGCCATATCGAACTATTCGCCATATCCGAACTATTCACAAGATCGAATAATTCGCCTAAATCTTACCCAGATCTGTTCGCCTATGATATGGGATAAAAACGTTAGAGAAAATGCCCTGATATTAAGGAACACTTTCTCTACGCTGTGAACTGATGCTAATTACAGCAGCGCTGCAACCTCATCAGAAATTTCACCATTATGATAAACTTCTTGAACGTCATCAGAATCTTCAAGCATATCAATCAGACGAAGTAATTTAGGCGCAGTTTCTGCATCCAGCTCCGCTTTGGTCGAAGGGATCATAGAAACTTCTGCTGAATCTGCTTTGAAACCTGCCGCATCCAACGCATCTTTAACATCACCAAAAGCCTCTGGTGTAGTATAGACGTCAATCGCCCCATCATCATAAGTTTCAACATCGTCAGCACCCGCTTCCAACGCTGCTTCCATCACTGCATCTTCATCCAAGCCCGGTGCATAGGAAATAACCCCTTTCTTGGTAAACAGATAAGAAACAGAACCATCAGTACCCAAGTTTCCACCCGTTTTGGTAAACGCGTGACGGACATCAGAAACAGTACGGTTGCGGTTATCACTCAAACACTCAACCATAACCGCTGTACCGCCGGGGCCGTAACCTTCATAAATGATGGTTTCCATATTATCTGAATCGTCATTGCCAACACCGCGGGCAATTGCGCGATTCAAAGTATCGCGAGTCATGTTGTTGGACAGCGCTTTATCTACAGCAGCTCGCAAACGTGGGTTAGAATCCGGATCGCCACCGCCCAATCGTGCAGCTGTTACCAATTCACGGATAATTTTAGTAAAAATCTTACCGCGTTTTGCATCCTGTGCAGCCTTGCGGTGTTTCGTATTGGCCCATTTACTATGACCTGCCATGAAAATATCTCCGATAAAACGTTTTGTAGACTAATAAACTAAATTACAAATTCTTCAATTGCTTGCCGATTGCTCCACGACTTCGTCAATTTAGCGGCCTCTTCCGCCACCATCCATTGATAAGCTAAATGTTCAGTCAGCAAGATTTCTCGCTCCTCTGGTAACGCCAAAGAGAACCAATGCTCTTTATTCCGCATTATCCCCGGAGCATATCGATATCGTAAGTGTGAGAAAATCTCATAATAAAGACAGCGTTGACAATCCATCAGTTCAAGATTTTCATTGATAATATCAACGCCTATCTCTTCCTGTACTTCACGTAACGCCGCCTCCCACGGTTTTTCGTCCTTTTCAAGGCTACCTGTTACAGATTGCCAAAATTCAGGATCATCCCGTCGCTGTAACATCAGCACCCTTTTGCTGTCAACGGCGTAAATCATAACCAGTACAGATTCAGGGCGCTTATAAGCCATTATTCGCTCTCTTTTTTAACCACTGAAATAGCCAGCTCTTCCAACGCTGCTGAATTAGCCGGGCTTGGTGCATCAGTCATCAAACATGCTGCTGCCGTTGTTTTCGGGAAAGCGATCACATCACGAATATTATCTGTATCGGTCAACAGCATGACGAGGCGATCCAAGCCGAAAGCCAAACCTGCATGTGGAGGCGTACCATATTTCAGGGCGTTCAGCAAGAAACCAAATTTTTCCTGCTGTTCCTGCTCATTGATACCCAGAATGCGGAATACTGTCTGTTGCATTTCATTGCGATGGATACGGACAGAACCACCGCCTACTTCATAGCCATTGATAACCATGTCGTAAGCGTTCGCGATCGCGGCTTCTGGATTGCTTTCCAACTCAGACGCCGACAAATCACACGGAGAAGTAAATGGATGGTGCATTGCAGTCAAACCGCCTTCGCCATTGTCTTCAAACATTGGGAAGTCAACAACCCAAAGCGGCTTCCAGCTTGCCAGATCTGTGATGTTTAAATCACGGCCCAGTTTCAGTCGCAGTGCGCCCATAGCATCAGTAACAATATTTTTCTTGTCAGCACCGAAGAACAGAATGTCACCATCCTGCGCATTGGTACGCGACAACAGGCCTTCAACCACTTCTGCGGACAGGAATTTGGCAACCGGGCTTTGTATTCCTTCCAAACCAGTAGCACGGTTGTTAACTTTCATCCATGCCAAACCTTTCGCACCATAGATGCCAACAAATTTACCGTATTCATCAATTTGTTTACGGCTCAGCTCTGCACCACCGGGAACACAAATCGTTGCTACACGACCTTTTGGATTGTTTGCCGGTTCTGCAAAAACAGAGAATTCCACGTCTTTAACCAGATCAGCAACATCCACCAATTCCAGAGGGTTACGTAAGTCTGGTTTATCAGAACCAAAGCGACGCATTGCCTCTTCGAATGTCATAATTGGGAAGTTGCCCAAATCAACATTTTTCACATCCAGCCATAATTCACGGATCATTTTTTCCATGATTTCGCGAACTTGTTCAGCGGTCATAAACGAAGTTTCGACGTCGATCTGAGTAAATTCTGGCTGGCGATCTGCACGCAAATCTTCATCACGGAAGCATTTGACAATTTGGTAATAACGGTCAAAGCCAGACATCATCAACAATTGTTTGAAAAGCTGAGGAGATTGCGGTAGTGCATAAAATTCGCCTTTATGAACACGGCTTGGCACTAAATAGTCACGCGCACCTTCTGGTGTCGCCTTGGTCAGCATTGGCGTTTCAACATCAATAAAACCCGCATTGTCCATAAAACGACGGACAAAACTGGTGATTCTTGCACGCGTCTTCAAACGCTGTGACATCTCGGAACGACGCAGATCAAGATAGCGGTATTTCAGGCGCTGTTCTTCACTGTTGTTCTGGTTGCTGTCCAGTGGCAGTGGCTCTGAACGATTGAAAACCATCAGGCTGTCTGCGAAAACTTCAATTTCGCCAGTCGCCATATCTTTATTGATTTGGTTATCAGGGCGGGCACGTACAATCCCTGTAATCTGAATACAAAATTCATTACGCAGATCAGAAGCCTGAGAAAAGACCTCTTTCTGGTCTGGGTCAAAAAATACCTGAACGATACCTTCGCGATCCCGCATATCAATAAAGATCAAACCACCCAAATCACGGCGTCGGTTTACCCAACCACAAAGAGTCACTTTTTGGCCTTCATGGGCTAGGCTCAACTGCCCACAATAATTAGTACGCATACAATATCCTTTTACTCAGCTCGTTATGCTTTCTGCTGCGGAAATTTTGGCATTGTTCTTTTTAGGAAGAATATTATATTTAATTTAATTCAATTAAAACATGCAATTAAATAAAATATACAACTTGATAAAATAACAAATATACACCAGTATGTACAAACAGAAAATACACCCACTATAGCATATAGCAATGGATTTTACGCACGTTAGATAGGGAAAGTTTAGGGTTATAGAGTGAGGATGAGAACGAGCCATTATGGAGCAGAAATTGCCCTTTAACCTATGGGATACCTGCACAAATAAAAGGTATTGCGGAAATCACCATACCCAAGATGGGATATCACACCTTGCAGCAACTATAGGGATTTCCGTGATGATTGATTAACTCATTGATTCTTTCGAGAACGTCACTTTGACCGCGAGCAACTGAAAAATATTTTTCACCTGATAGGCTCACCTCTTTAAGAGGCTTGGCTGTTTTGTGTGCACCTCTTAATGAGGTGTGCAAATTCTGTGAGTCAGCCAGACTGACGCTCAAATTGTGAGTAACTATCGGTTACGCTCAAGACTATTTGCGACTGACTAACTGTCAGTTACACCCAAAGTCCGATTATCGGATATTGGATTTTGCATACCGATATTTTCGGTACTCAAACTGGAACTCTTAAAGATGGTAAGCTCTTAAGCTGTTGTAGTTCCTCGTAAACCAGATTTGGATTACGGATAACTGATTGATTTATCTCATGGCGCAAAGACGCGTGATCCCAAAGGGTAGCATTCGCCGTGCTATCCTTTTTTTGCACTCCACTAAATGATGACTGCAAAGTTTGTGCGTCGCTAAATGATACGCGCATATTATGACCAGACTGCATATTTGCAGCTTGACTATATTTCAATGGGTTAGGTAACTGACCCGAAATTATCGGGTACCCTAAAGTATGACCAGACGCCAGATTTGGCGTCTGGATATTTATCAATGAGTTATTAAGGTGTCCGAAAATATTCGCATACCCATCGGCGAAATATTTCTCCGATTGGAACTGAGCCAAAGTGAGGACCTCGAAAGAATCAAGGGGTTGGGTTAAAGGGGAGGATTGTCCTTTTTAGATTGCATCAATAACGCTACCTGATAATCATCTCACTAATATAATTACCTTCAATAACAGTCAATTATGTAATTACATATTACGTGCACGTTTCACAAATTAGGCATTTTCTGATCAACATGTTAGTCGGGGTGATCTAGTATGGGTTACATGGTGATGTGATGAACATAACTTAATGTATTTTGTTGTAGCTAAGGGGCCATAGCTGGCTGGCTAACTTGGGTTAATTAATTAGAGATAATCTATGCAAGCTCCCGTAATTAGTTTTATCAATATGAAAGGTGGCGTTGGTAAAACAACTTTGTGTATTAGCGTTGGTGAATATTTAGCCAACCACAAAGATAAGAAAGTGCTAATTATTGATATAGATCCACAATTCAATGCAACCCAATCCTTTATTGGAAAGCTAGACTTGATCTCGGATTATCTAAGTTTGGTAAAAGAAAAAAGAACAATCAAGAAAATTTTTGAAGTAAACTCATCAATTTACGAAGATGACTACGATCTAAAAAAAGAAGAAGTCATTTTAAATATATATCCTAACTTAGATATCATTCCTGGTGATATAAATATCATGTTTGAGCATAACACGGTTGATAATACCAGATTGATACGTATTCGCAATTTTATAGATGATAACAACTTAAAAAAAATATACAACTATATATTGATTGACTGCCCACCAACGATTTCTATGTATACAGAATCATCTATTATGGCTTCAAGCCACTATATAATGCCAATGAAAATAGACCAATACTCCGTTTTAGGTACTAGTAATTTACTATCAATAATATCAAAATTAGCTAAAGATCAAAGGCTTAGTATAAAACCTCTCGGAGTGATATATACAGGAACATCAAAAAGGCTGACAAAAAAAACAAAAGAAATAAAAAATTCAATAGAGACAGAAAAGGGAATTCAAGAGCTGTATTTTTTCACAAATCATTTCCATAATGTTAGAGATCTACAGGTTGGTCAACAAGGAAATTTTGCTTCCTCCTACACCCAGTCTAGGGTTATGATAGACGCAATCTGCCATGAAATGGAGCAAAAATTAAGCGAGGTCAATGATGAAACAAAATCAAAATAAGGTAATAACAAACGATAAACTAATAGAATTAAAAAATAATGATTCTATTGAATTTTTTGTTGGTTTTGTTTCTCTGATCACATTTTCAAAAGAATTATTTAAGACAAATAACGAATTGTCAGAATTTATAAAAGAAATTTTTGGGTTTGAGTTCAAAAAATATGTTGTGGCTTCAAGAACTCTAATGTTCGCTAGAACCATTAAAGAAATATACAATAAGCTTGATAAAAAAAGTATAATAAAAGCAAAAAATAACACTGTATTTCATATTGATATGTTAATCAACGCCCCCCAAAAGGAGATGTCAGAAGATAATAAATTGAAGTCTACGCCTAGCAAAAAAGGTAAGAAAGGGAAGAATACAACAACAGAAAGTATCTCAAAGTGGATCAAGGGGTTAAGGGGTGAATAGTTTTTTATCAACTGATCCATATAATATTTTAGAAACCGTTACAAAATTTAAAAATGAATTTATTTCAATTGAAAATCAATACGTTAGAGACTGCCTAATATCTACTGTAAAAAAGACACTATTACTTAAAATAATTCACAACAAAACATTAACAAATAACAGATATCTTTTAAGTATCATTTATGATTTTTTATGCTGTATCTCCTCTATCAATTTAAATGAAGAACGTTATTTTTACTTTAATCTAAGATCTTCAATTGAAAACATTATTAGATTTTCTTTAGACAAACCGAACGATGATGAAACTGGAATAACAAGATTATTTACTCAGTTTAAAGATAAGTATAAGAATATAAGCGGAGTCAGCAGTTTATCTCGCGCATATTCTGATGCGTGTAACTATGTTCACAATAACATTAAAGCTGGGCTGGATTTATCCAAAAGTTTTAGTTACATAAACGGCACAAAAAACCTTCCAACCAAACGGCTTAAGTCGCTAGCTAAAGAACTGCACGAAGTGCAATCATCAATTGATGAAATACTGATAGCGAATAACAAAGCTGATATTACATACACCTTCCTGTACTTGAATGAAAGTTTAACTTACCTAACTAATAAAAGATTTATAGAGAAATTAAACTGACCCTTGCCCCTCGAAGGAGGGCTTTTTCACCCCTCCCACTCAGTCAATTTTCTCCCCCCTGCCCCAAATTCCACACCGACTCTGCCGGCATCTGGACGCGGACGTCTAGGCGGGTAAGGAGCATAGCTCCCTGTCATTACTCCGGCACTTTAGGCCATGGGATATCGGGTGCGGTTGAGCAATCCACCCGACTGAGCAGTACCCGGTATTTGCGCCATTCAGTCAATGCTGATTTCTCGGCGTTAGTGGCGATATTCAAATCAACG
>NZ_MUBJ01000129.1 GCF_002127535.1 Xenorhabdus vietnamensis | reverse complement strand
GTTCTTGGGGCACTACTACCAGAAGCTGATAAAGCCGACCACGATAAAAGAGTTAATCCAGCGTGGCGACCTGAGCGCCTATGAGTTCTATGCCCCCACAAAACCCGATCTAACGGGGATGAAATCCACTCAAAGCTATGAGTACGGCAATGACTACAAGGAAGATGAGATTGCCGAAATCATGTGCGGGGCTGATTTGGTGGGGGATATCGTAAGTAGCTGGCTGAAACTGGGCGAGAACCAGCCCACTATTTGCTTCTGTGTCAACGTCAGTCATGCCAATTTTATCACGGTCGAATTCAACCGTGCCGGAGTAAATGCGGAGATCATGACCGCCAGTACACCTCCTGACGAACGGGATTTGATCATCCATAAGTTTGAGCAGGGGGCGACGAAAATTATTGTAAACATTGGAGTTCTCGCGGCGGGTTTTGACAGTGATGTGCGGTGCATTATCTACGCCCGTCCCACCAAGTCAGAAATCCGTTGGCTCCAAACAATCGGTAGGGGTCTGCGTACTGCCAAGGGTAAGGACAGATGCATCATTCTGGATCACTCCGGCACGGTTCACCGCCTCGGTTATCCC
>NZ_MUBJ01000128.1 GCF_002127535.1 Xenorhabdus vietnamensis | reverse complement strand
ATCCGGGAAATAGAGATTGTTTCGTACCTGCTCATTCGCGTACTTCCATAATCGCTCAATCGGGTTGAGGTTAGGACTGTAAGGTGGCAGGTAATGCAACTCAATATTGAGTACTTCGGCAAAAAATTGAACTAATTCGGCGCGGTGGTAACCGGCACCATCCAGAATAATATGAATTTTTTGTGAAAACGGGCAAGTTTCTCTAATTGAGCCGAAAAAAAGGATAACATTTTTCGCATTAATCGCCGGATATTCACGAATAATGGTCGCTTCAATTCGTTGTAAATTAAGGGCGCCCATGAGGTTGAGCCGAGTACGACTGCCCGTGGTTTTGATCACTTTGACATGCTCCCTTCCGCTTTTCATCCAGCCATAACTTAATTTTGTGGACTGGGTAGGATGCATTGCATCAATAAACAAAATAGGCTCATTTTGGCCACATTCTTCTTTCAGCGCGTTGTAGGTCTCAATAAATTGTTGCTGTTTATCCGTATCGAATTTATGAGGCGTTCCCACCGGCTTTTTGTAGCTGAATCCCTGACGGTGAAGCCATTTTGTCATCCCGGCCACCGTGAAAGCAACCTGCCAGCGCGCCCAG
>NZ_MUBJ01000127.1 GCF_002127535.1 Xenorhabdus vietnamensis | reverse complement strand
TTAACATTGATACCCTCACTTGAATAATTCCCACTGCCAGAGGACAAGCCTTTTTATTTTTCCCGTTTGGACGTCTAGCCACCTGTCCCGTTTTGTAACCCCTACAGTGATCTATATTAAGATCTGAGTTCTTCCTCTTGGCTGTGCCTTCCCTAACACCCCTTTCAAAGATCACCCCCAAACCCCCTAGAAAGTTTTCCCCTCTTCCCCGCGTACTATCAAACTGATACACAGGTGTACTTTCTAGGGAGTACAACCTCAAAACTGAACCGGTCACTTTGTCGATACCTCCATCGGCTGTTCTGTGTAACCTTTCATCGATCTGTAATTTTTCTTGAAGAACAATCGAAGCCATGTGTTAGCAGCCCTAGCCCCGGTGTTATCCCTGCGATGCGGCACGGGATCTTCATCCCGTCTAAGTTTGTAGATGTATGCGTATTTATCCCTTGCATATTCCCGCATGGTTGAATTGCTCATAGCGGAAAGAATCTTCTGAATAAATTCCGCGTCACCTGGCTGATAAACTTCTGGCATGTTCACCGTGATACAATCAGGAAAGCGCCCCATAACTAAAACCCGTCAAATTCGTCACTAATAATCTTCATGATCTACCTCCACA
>NZ_MUBJ01000126.1 GCF_002127535.1 Xenorhabdus vietnamensis | reverse complement strand
CAGGTCAAAGGCTTCGAACATGTTCGCTATTTTATTCAGACATGACCGCATGGTTATTTGGCTTTTGGTCGATCGTAATCTCAGCAGATAACTGACCGCCGGGTTGATAGCATTATGTGTATTGACTGTGAGGTCATATGATTTTGTTACGTTGTCACTAATTATCAAATCATTCATTATTTACCTCACGGGAACACTCAATCTGAACAGGGTTCATTTTTAAAAATTCAAATGGATTACATTGGACTATAGCATGGATTTTTTCTTACTGCTTTAAACACCTATTTAAAGTAGTAATGTTGCAAATCTGTCTCAGGAATCGGAATTATATCATCGCTCAGTGCGTTCGCTGGTATCTGGCCTACGTCCTGAGCCTGCGTAACTTGGAAGAAATAATGGCAGAGCGCGGTGTTATCGTTGATCATTCCACGCTTCACCGTTGGCTCATCCGTCTGGTGCCATTACTGGATAAGGTATTTCGCCGGCATAACCGGTCGGTAGGCCGCCGCTGGCGAATGGACGAAACCGACATCAAAGTCAAAGGCCAGTGGAAATACCTGTACCGGGCCGTCGACAGCACGGGGCAGACCATCGACTTTCTGCTAACCGTCAAACGGGATGCCGCCG
>NZ_MUBJ01000125.1 GCF_002127535.1 Xenorhabdus vietnamensis | reverse complement strand
CAAACCTCAAACGTGCTGGCATCAAACGCCGGATTCGCCGTAAAGGCCACCCGGTCATCCGGTTTTATTTGAGCATAACCATTATTGATGACCAGCCGGATAACCGCTTGATGGGACACGACAACCCCTTTCGGTACCCCTGTGGAACCGGAGGTATACATCACATAAACGGCATCCGAACTAAAACCGGGTAAGTTGAGATTTTCCCCTTCTTCTCGGCCTGTGCCGGTTTCTCCCCTTATTCGCAATAACGGCACCGTCAGATTGACCGGAATTTCCATGTGCTCATCAGTCAGCAGCAACTGAGCCGTGCAATCATTGATTACCCAGTGCTTCCGCTCATCCGGTATACCCGGGTCAATCGGCACATAAATCGCGCCGACTTTCAGCACCGCCAGTTGGGCGGCCACCAGCGCCACCGAACGTTCCAGCAACAGCACCACATGCCCACCGGGTTGAACCCCCTGTTCAACGAGCTGACGGGCCAACCGGTTGGCACGGGCATTGAGTTCGGCATAACTGAGGGTCTGGTCTTCGTACACCAAGGCAATGGCGTCTGGGATTTTCTCTGCCTGCTGTTCGAATAACTGATGAATGCACACCGTGTCAGGGTACGGTGTTTCCGTGG
>NZ_MUBJ01000124.1 GCF_002127535.1 Xenorhabdus vietnamensis | reverse complement strand
GACTGCAAAAAACTGCGGTTCTGCTCGCGTAATTCGGTCAGTGTTTTTCGTTTAAATGGCATTTTCTCGTTCCCATACCCAAAAAAACCGCAAGTCCTCATTATCACGCCCGGGACGCTGATAACGAATGATCATGTTTAACCGATGGGGCCAGACAATCTGCGTGCGAATATCGACAGACGCTGCCACTCCGTCGTCCAGCATCCATTGCAACGCTTCACGGGCATAATCCTCGGCGGCCAGCGCAACTGCCGTGGTGAGTTTTTGTCGATGCAGTAGCCACAACCGAGAGCCGATTTGATAATCTGCACCACTATCACCCCACCAACCCCGGCGATCAGTGCCGTCAATGACATCATCCGCCCGCGCCTGTCGGTCCGTAAACAAACTGATAATGATCGCGGTTTGCAGGTCGTTACCTGTCACCAAATCACCGTGACCAACCAGCCAATCCGCATGGATATTTTTGACATCCCACCATGACGTAATATCACTCATTTTACTGTCGCTCCTGTCGTTCTGCTGGTTACGGTCGAATCACCTGACCTCACACCGGGGACGGGATGGGTATGTTCATTATAATTATCACGGAGTTGCTTCATCGTGGTTTGATTGCTGTTACAGTTATCAATAACATCGCCAGAAACTCGT
>NZ_MUBJ01000123.1 GCF_002127535.1 Xenorhabdus vietnamensis | reverse complement strand
GCCTATCTGGCCACGCAACAATATCACCTGACTCATAAAGCCGAAGCCGACGCGTTTTGGGCGCAAGAAAAAGCCTGTTATCAGGGGGGGAACGATATCACACCGCTGTTAACACAGGCGGTTAACTTATCTCAAATCAAGACGGTTACACACCCAAACGATGAAGTCTTAACCCTACAGGGCGGTGCTTATGAACAGCTCAAGGCGATGTGTCAGCAGCAAGGGGTCACGCTGAACGCCACCGTACAATTTGCCTGGCACAAATTGCTGCACATTTACACCGGGGATGAACAAACCCTCGTCGGCAGTACGGTCTCCGGACGCGATGTGCCGGTGGACGGTATCGGGGCCAGTGTGGGCTTGTATATCAATACCCTGCCGCTCAGGGTGCAATGGGAACAAACCGCCAGCATTGCGTCCATTTTACAAAATATACAGCGCAGCATTGCCCTATTAAACAGCTACAGCGCCATGCCACTGGCCCGGTTGCAAACCGATGGCCGGCGTTTGTTCCATAGCTTGTTTGTTTTTGAGAATTACCCCGCGCCTGAACAGAACCCAAACACAGCCGGTATTGAGGGGGCAGTCTCATTCCGGCAAGCCGTTGAAAAGGTCGATTACCCACTCTCTGTCATGGCCCATGAACAGGGGGACAGTCTGGTGAT
>NZ_MUBJ01000122.1 GCF_002127535.1 Xenorhabdus vietnamensis | reverse complement strand
AGCACGGGCTGATGATGATTCTGGACATTACACTACTGAACCGGCACAGGAACTCGCTACAGATCTCATCACTGAGCAAGACAACCAGCCCGAACCCATCAAAAAGCACAGCAGAGGGCACAATGTTGCTGTATCGGAAGAAGCCCAAAACAGCCCGGTATTGGCCGTTAAGTTATTGCGTGAAACTGACCTGTCCTCGAAAAAGATTAGAGCGAAGTTACAGAGCGAACCGGAAGCCCTGTCAAAGTTCACCAGTAAGTATATGGAAGAGCACGATCCGTCATGGGAGTTTCTGGATGATGAAGATAAGGCCTTCAAAGCTATGACATTTTCAGTTAATAACGGTGATGCTAACGGTTACAACCAAGCAAGACATCATGCTGTCAATGCACTGAAAAAGATGAAAGAACCGATGACGAAAGATGAAATACAGAACTTGGTAGAAAGAACCCGGCAGATGATGAATGAAAGCAACCCGAACACCACAGACAATGTGGAAGCTCGCAAGCAGGCCGATCAGGAATATCAGGAAGCCATAGCAAAAGCGGCTGAGAAACTGAGTGCGGCCTATGCTAAAACGGGTATCACTCAGCCGGATTACAGTCATCGCTAACAGGGGGCAGTATGAAGCCTGATTTATACGCCTTTAGCCACTTACGCCCTGATGC
>NZ_MUBJ01000121.1 GCF_002127535.1 Xenorhabdus vietnamensis | reverse complement strand
CAGTTTGAGTACCGAAAATATCGGTATGCAAAATCCAATGTCCGATAATCGGACTTTGGGCGTAACTGATAGTTACTCACAAACGACTTTGTGCATAAATAATATTTACTCACAATTTGAGCGTCAGTCAGGCTGACCCACAGAATTTGTACACCTCTTTAAGAGGTGCGCACAAAAGAGTTATGTAAAAACAGATGGTTAAGTTGTTTTGTCCAGTACGTTATGTCCAAGTAATTCATTGAAATACAGTGAATTTACTGCGTTTGTCCAGCACATAAATTAACCATCACGGAAATCATGATAGGGTGGTCAAACTGACCCCCTCGGATAAATCAATGAGTTACCTAACTATGGCGAAGATCACCACAGTTGCTACTTTTCCTCCAAAGTGAGGATGAATGAAAATATCAAAGGGTTATAAATGACACAGGAGGGCTTGAGTTTAAGCCGTCCAGTACAAGGTTACTTAATGTCACTGAGTACGTATTACGTTCGCAGTGAGTTATTTTCATATAATTGATTGATTATTATCATAACGCAAATTTGCGTCATCTATAGGTGGTGGAACATGGCACGAAGACAG
The DNA here is from genome assembly GCF_002127535.1 of Xenorhabdus vietnamensis. Taxonomy (GTDB): domain Bacteria; phylum Pseudomonadota; class Gammaproteobacteria; order Enterobacterales; family Enterobacteriaceae; genus Xenorhabdus; species Xenorhabdus vietnamensis. The sequence continues at coordinate 93 of NZ_MUBJ01000121.1, read as the reverse complement.
AAGAACGCACCCTCGATAGTCGCTACGATCACAGGGAAGATTACCGTTGCCCCAGGCGTATAAAGTGCCAGACAGGTAAGGTGATGGCAGTCG
>NZ_MUBJ01000120.1 GCF_002127535.1 Xenorhabdus vietnamensis | reverse complement strand
TTTCAGCCGGGTGTTCGTCAGTCGGTTTTTGTCCCCGATCAGCTGATTGCCGGGCAACTGCAATTAGTCACTGATACCGTGACCATTGCAAAATCTGGCATTCTGAAACATGGTACAGTGCTGGGTCAAATCACCGCGACCCGTGAATATGTGCTCAGTAAAAAATCCGCAACAGACGGCAGTCAAACCCCGTGCGCCATTCTGGTAGATGATGTGAATGCGACGGAAAACAGTGTCAGTGGGGGTGTGTACCTGATGGGCGAATTTAACCAGCATCGTGTTATTCGTGATGAAAGCTGGCCTTTGCCTGAACTGACCGATGCCCTGCGTAAATTCTCTCTTTTCCTGCGCGACAGCGTGACTGCCTGATTTAACTTCAAACAGACGTCTTTATGCGGCTTACCGTAGGCATGGTGACGTCTTTTATCATGAGAAACAGTATGAATATTTTTGACACTAACGTCTTAGTGCAGGTCGTACCGAACCTGCTGACCAGTCAGAACTGGTTGCTGGATAAATTCTTCCCGAATATCGTGGAATCGGATACTGAAGAGGTATCTATCGACGTGGATGTCGGCCTGCGCCGCATGGCCCCGTTTGTTTCCCCGTTAGTGGAAGGCAAACTGGTCGAGTCGCGCAAGTTTCAGACCAACAGCTTTAAGCCTGCGTACATTAAAGA
>NZ_MUBJ01000012.1 GCF_002127535.1 Xenorhabdus vietnamensis | reverse complement strand
CGTCATTAAACGCCGATGCCATTGACCCATCCCAGAGCGGTGTTGCTATCCCCATATTTGTTCTACATCGTGAGTTGACATTTAGTACCAAACTGTCAACTACATTAATTGAACCCATTTTAAAGTTAGTCTATTTTTCTATTATCAGCAAAAACTTGCGTAACATGCTGATATTAAATTATTAATAAATTACCTTTTTTAAATTTATTCCTCTTCCGCAGTTCATAATATTTTCCCTCCCTTCTTGTGCATTTTTTCAATTTTATATACCACTCAAATACGAAAGATTAATCATCTAAAATGTTTGTTTAAGCGGGTTTATTTAACTTCAATATTGTAATTTTCAGGCTAAAAATCCTCAGTTGACAGTTTGGTACTAAATGTCAACTGTTTTCGTTTTCCTTTGCCATCCCATATTGTTTCAAACCTCCCTGCATTACTCGCCGTATAGCGCACTGTGTGGCGAATATTTCGGTGCCCTAAATAGTCCTGAATCAAGCGTGTATCCACGCCATTATCAGCCAGTGCATAGCCACAGGCATGCCTTAACATGTGCGGATTCGCGCAAATCGATAATTTTGCCTTTAAACTGGTCTGTTGGATGATTTTATAGACCTGCTGACGTGACATACGCTGGCCATTCCGGGACAGAAATAACCAGTCAGGTTGCTCATTGCCGATTTGTTGCCCACCCAACAATTCCCTCTTCTTCGGTAAATATTTCGGACGTTCAGCCAGCCACTGGCGTATTAATTGAGTTTCACGGGATACCATTGGATGGATGGTGGAAAAACCATTTTTCAATCGTTGAACCCGTAAACTTTTTCCGCCTAAGTCAACATCAGAAATTCGTAAACCCAATAATTCGGATACGCGAAATCCATGAATAAATCCCATAAACATCATGCAGATATTACGGGTAGCATGAGCATGTTTATTTAATTCATTAAGTAATAATTCAATCTCAGTCTGGGTCAGATATTTACGTTTTAACATGGTTTTATCTCCAGATAATAAGTAGAACAGAAGTCATTGAGGATACCTGAATTATTCTTGCTCATTATTTGTAGACTGCAATGTTATCAACAAAATAATTTGATGTTTTTTCTGGAAAGGTGACCTGAAAGAAAAATATTATTTTCTATTTTTCCTGATAACCATCATTACTGTATCGTTTCAGTTGATAAGTAAAAAAATAAATATTTTTTATATTTCAGAAAACGTTTTTATTTTTACCATAGGGAAAAATACCTTCAATATGAGGAAAAACCTGAAGTGAAAATTGACATAAATAGAAATTGACAGAAATATCTTGATGAGCAATAGAATATTTCTGTCACAGATAAAGTCAGAAAGACTGAAAAGCTAGATGGATGTACATCCCCCTTCCAACAAAGCCTGTTCATTACAGCGGCGACCATTCGCCAATTGGCAAACGGGAATGTGATGCCCACTCAATTGTTTGGTTAATGCCGGAATTCCTCCCGCATCAGAACAACTTTCACTGGCATCTTTACTCAAGTTAATGCCTAAATCAGAGTATTGGTAATGTTTATAACGATTTGATGGAGTACCTGCCTGATGTCCGCTGCAACCTGCCAATATCGCTCCCGCCAGTAACAGATTGCCAAGAATAATACCTCGCTTTAACAGCATATTTTCTCCAGTTTTGTTATTGCACCAACCTATTTTGATCATAAATTACACTATAGTCTTTTGAACAAAAACGGTAACTAATTTTATTAAAAAGATGTTAACTTAACAGAAAAATATTTAAGAATTTACCCTGATACTTTTACACTGCCACATGATTTTCTATTAACATTGCTGATTATGGAAAACAAAATAATAATTAGATCGTTAAAATCAATATATTCATTTTGTTTTCCTGACTACACCTGGTCATTAATGACGCATTCGCCAATAATGTCTAAATCAGTGCCCTGCACTTTTAGAAAGTAAATTTATCACTAAAACACCGGAAATAATCAGAAGAATACCGATGATTGCGGGTAAATCCAATTTTTGTTGATATAAAAATATACCAGCAATGGAAACCAGAACAATCCCAAGACAAGACCAAACAGCGTAAGCAATCCCCAGTGGCATCACTTTCACTACTTGTGATAGCGCCCAGAAAGACAGACAATACCCGATCACAACAACAATAGAAGGCACTAAACGAGTGAAGCCATCCGCAGTCTTTAACATCGTTGTCGCAACCACTTCAGACAAAATCGCGATAAACAAATAACCCCATACATTCATATTGCTCACCAAGCCAAATTTTATAAAATAGACCATATCTCCTAAAAAACGGATTAATTTACCATAACTGGAAATACAATGCTTTAACGAAATGAAGTGTTTTTTATCATGATGAACAAAAAAATGACATCGCCATAAAACAACATATTATATTTTTATTTTATTGAATTTATATTTTTCTATATACCCATTACCTTTCAAAAATATTAATGTTATGACAAAGCCCTGCCTTTAAAAATAATTTAATTTATCCACATACCTCAACATCACTCTCTCTAATAAAAATCAATATTACCATTTCAAATAAATTTAATGTAAATAGTTTTTACAACTAATAAAAAACATTGAAAACCATGAATAACTCATTGGTAAAATGACTCATGGGGATTATTTTTTTCAATATAAAAATAATGTAAAACCATTTATTTTAATAAAACCCCCACGATAGTAGCTGAAATATTAGCAGACAACCACAAAGGAGCTTGGCTATACTGATTAACATCCATGAGCAATAAAAAACACGACCATATTAAATAAAAAATAATATAGACTTCAATCCAAATGCTAATCACTATTACAGTTCAAAGAGATATAATTATAAAACCATGACTGTGTAGCTGTAACCATGAGAAAATGAGTAATAAACAATGACGACTATTTAAGGTGAAGATAAATTGAATAAAATAAGGCAGGTGACAAGGATGTAGACTTCAACATATTAAAAATAAAATATTAACCATTGGCCGAATTAACATTAACTATTTTGTATAAGGAAGAATGCTGAAAGGTTGCGAGATTAGCTGTAATGATATCATGATAGATAATGCCAATACCTGTTAAGTAGAAATAATGATTTAATATTTAGAGTTATAAGAAATAAGATATGACTTATTGAGTCATGTTAATACTGAAACATAAATAAATTAAGGTTAGGCAAAGACTGAAATCTACTCATTTGTATCATAAATTACAAATAATTTGTAAACGGAATGCATTCATATAATTTATTATGAGAAAATCTGAAGGTTCGTTGAATTCGAACTTATATGACCTTCACCCCGCTCAAGAAGATGTATTTAACGAGCAAGTTCTCCACGGAAATATTCCACAACACAACCTAGGCTGGTATACCTTGATGGAAGGTGAGGTAGATATAGCCATCTTACAACAAGTGTGGGTATTACTATATCAACATGTTGATATACTAAGGTTGCATATATCTGTTAATTCGGATAATGAAACAATCCAATATATTCAAACTCAGAGTGATCCTGAGTCAGTCATATTCCATGATTTCGCAATTCATCCTGAACCTGAAAAAAAAGCAAAACTGTGGATGCAGCAACAAATAGATCAGCCTATAAATTTCCCCAATGAGATCTTATATCAAGCTTCATTGATTCGTATTACTAGTGAAAAGTATTATTTTTTCACTAAATTCCATCATATTATCATTGATGGAGTCGGTATATTCCGATTACATGAATATATACATAAATTATATACCTGCCTGAAAAATGGAGCATCAACCACCTGGTTGTCAGAAATTCCACAATATTTAGATACAGTAGAGAAAGCAAAAGAATATCTGAATTCTTCTGATTACGAAAAAGATAAAAAATACTGGCATTCTTTTTTAACAAAAAACGATATACATCAATTAACACCTTATTATCAAAATAATGGCTCTGGTAGCGATACGTGGGCTTTGCCTTTTTCAATGAAAGCAGCTTTGCGTACTTTTTGTGAAAAAAACAAAACGAATATTCTTGCTGTCTTTTCGAGTCTGGTCACGATTATGATGTCAGAGCTAACAGGACAACAAGAATTAACGTTTAATACCATTACTCATGGAAGAAAAACAAAATTAGAGAAATATGTCGTGGGAATGCAGGCAAATATCTATCCTGTACATTGCCATGTTTCTAACTCAGTCAATGTGATTGAACAAATTAAGCTAATGGAGTTAGCGCTAAAAGAAAGTTATCACCATGGTAAATTTCCTCATTCTCACCTGATCAGAATGGCCAGTAACCATGGAATTGCTTTACCCAATATATTTATATTTTATGAAAGGCTTTCAGAGTCAGCATCTGAAATCAACCAAGCACAGCATTATTTTATAGAAGGAATATTTGATATTGATCCTGTCCTTTTTCGCCTGAAAGATTATGGGTATGAACAGAAGCTAATTATAACGATAGATTACTTGCAGGAATATTTTAGTAAGCAGGATGTAAAAAACATACTTGAAAGATTGCAGAGCTTATTTACTGCTCTGCTTGACTCACCTTCTTTATTAGTCAGTGAATTACCTATTTTATTAGAACAGGAACGCCATACTCTGTTGCACAGCCGGAACCGAACAGACGCCTCCTACCCGCAGGATCAAATTTTACAACAGCAGTTTGAAACTCAGGCAGCAATTACCCCTGATAATGTGGCGCTGGTGTTTGAAGAAGAAACCCTGACCTACCGTCAGCTCAATGAACAGGCAAACCAACTAGCCGTTGTGATACGCGAACGCTGTCAGCAACAGCTTAATGCACCAATGCAAGCAGACACGCCAATCGCCCTTTACCTCGACCGCAGTCTGGAGATGGTGGTCAGTATTTTGGCGGTACTGAAAGCCGGCGGTGCCTATGTGCCGATTTCCCCGGAATATCCACCAGAACGGGTTCAATTTATTCTGCAAGATACCGGAAGCCCGTGCGTGCTGACTCAGCAACGAAATTTGATGACTCTGGATAAATGTACGCACTCTTTACCAATTCAGCCAACACTGATAGCCGCAGATGACTGCACAATAACCCAAAATCAATCAGTGGAAAATCTGGTGCCAGTGAACAAAAGTACTGACTTGGCATATATTATCTACACCTCAGGCACGACCGGACAGCCGAAAGGTGTTGAATTAACCCATCGAAATGTTATCAATCACCTATGCTGGATGCAGTCCGAATATCCATTGAGCACATCGGATAAAGTCCTGCAACAAATTCCTTATACCTTTGATGCCTCAGTCTGGGAGCTGATTGCAGCTAACTGGTTCGGTGCCAGTATTGTGATGGCCTCACCGGATATCCATAAACAGCCTGAAGATTTGTATCAACTGATAGAGAAAACCGGTGTGACGGTGGTGCAGTTTGTTCCGTCCATGTTAGGTGCCTTTTGCCAAATAGTACGGGATTCAGGACAGCAGTTACCCAGTACTATCCGTTATGTTCTGTGCGGCGGGGAGACGTTGACAATGTCCCATGTCAACGCGTTCAGAGCCATCAATAGCAGTTCAAGTACTTTAATTAACCTCTATGGCCCCACCGAAACGACAAATGATATTACCCACTTTGATGTAGCTGATGAATTTAGTGGCAATGTTCCCATTGGCAAACCACATCATAACACTCGTATGTATATCCTTAATAATGAAGGAAAACTGTCGCCTATAGGTGCCCCCGGAGAGTTGTATATCGGCGGTGCCAGTCTGGCACGGGGATATTGGAACCGTCCTGAACTGACTGCCGAGCGTTTTGTGGAAAACCCATTTGCCACAGACGAAGACAAGGCCAAAGGCTACACCCGCCTGTACAAAACCGGCGACCGGGTGCGCTGGCTGCCGGATGGGAACCTTGAGTATCTGGGACGCAATGATTTTCAGGTCAAAATCCGCGGTTACCGCATTGAGCTGGGCGAAATTGAAACCGCCTTGTCCTCACATCCGCAGGTAAAACAGGCGGTGGTGATTGATCGGGAGCGTATGGGACATAAGGCACTGGCCGCCTATCTGATCACCGATGACACACTGACCAATAACGCTCTGATGGAATATCTTTCAACCCGCCTGCCGGAATATATGATACCCGCCAGCTTTACCCGTATTGATGCCATTCCTCTGACCATCAACGGCAAGCTCGACCGCCATGCTTTGCCAACCCCTGTATGGGAAGATCGGGATCGTTATATGGCACCGCGTACTGAGCTGGAAAGCCAATTGTGTACGCTCTGGCAAGATGTTCTGGGATTAGAACGGATCGGCATTGAGGATAACTTCTTCCGTATCGGTGGCGATTCGATTATCGGTATCCGGTTAGTCTCCAAACTGCGGCAGGCAGGCTTCTCCCTTCAAGTCAAATCGATTTTTGAGGCACCAACGGTAGCACGTTTGGCGCAATTGCTGACCCAAACATCATCTCCGGTAACCGTGGTTGCAGAGCAAGGATTACTGAACGGGGAATTTGGTTTATTGCCTATCCAACAGGATTTTTTCAACCAGAATCTGCCGTGTCCGCACCATTGGAATCAGGCGTTTATGCTCCAGATTCCCGGTAATATCAAACACGCAGACATTGCGCAGGCTCTGATAATGCTGGTTGAACGGCATGATATGTTACGTGCCCGTTTTATCACCACAGAACAGGGTTATCGTCAGTGTTATCCCACAGAAATACCGACTTGGCTGCCCACATTACTGCATTGTGATATCAGTGAATTGGATGAGGCTGAGCAACACCAGCAACTGACCCAATGGCAGAGTGGCTTTGATTATTGCACAGGGCCTTTATGGCAAGCCGTTCATCTGACCGGATACACCGACGGCAGCGCCCGGTTATTCTTCGCATTTCACCACCTGATTATTGACGTCGTGTCCTGGCGGATTATTGCTGAAGATATGCGCCTGTTACTGCATATGTGTCCACCACTTATATATCCACCACTTATATGTTCATCACTACAGGAAACAGCTCTGCCTGCAAAAACCAGCAGTTATCGGCAATGGGTTGCTGCTGTCCACCGCTATGCAATACAGCATCAAGACGAGGTGCCCTACTGGCAGGAAGTAGTGACAGGGAAAGAGAATTATCCGGTGATGGGAGAAATTACCCCATATCAGATAAGCTTCTCAGCTGAACTGACCGATACACTACTGCGTGAAGCCAACTTAGGTTATTACACTGAAATTAATGACTTACTGCTCAGCGCCCTTACTCTGGCGTTGCAGGCAACTTTCTCCCGACCAGTAAACCCGATTATTCTTGAGGGACATGGGCGGGAAACCATCGACAGCACGCTGGACGTTTCCGAAACCGTAGGCTGGTTTACAACCGTGTATCCTGTTCGTCTGGCAATGCAGGCCGATATTGCGGATACCATTATTCATACCAAAGAAATGCTCCGTACTGTGCCCAATAGAGGCATTGGCTACGGCGCCTTACATCAGGCCGGATACCTGACTGGAGATTTGCCGCTCATCAGCTTTAACTATCTCGGTCAATTGAGCGGTGAGGCCGGACAAACCAGTCATCAGGACTGGACACTGACCTACGATGACTGTGGTTTGCTGGTAGCCAGCGAGAATCTCAGTCATTTACTGCTGGATATCAATGGTTCCGTTCAGGCGGGAAGGCTGCAATTCAGTGTTCTGTCCGGTTTACCATCATCCCAGATACAAACGTTTATCATGGCCTTTGAGCAGGCACTTAATGATGTCATCGCTGCCTGCCAGAAACAGGCACTGTTGGGCGGGGTGAAAACGCCCAGTGATTATGCGTTTAAAACAATTTCAATTGAACGCTTAAACCGTTTGCAGCAAAGCTATCAGGTGGAAACCCTGTACCCTGCTACCAGTTTGCAGCAGGGATTTATTTATCATCATCTGGCTCAGCCACAGGATGATGCCTATCGCGTACAACTGCTATTGGATTATCACACCCAACTCGATCTTGCCGCCTATCAACAAGCCTGGTCACTGGCTTCACTGCGTTTCCCTATCCTCAGAACGGCATTTGATTGGGAAGGGGAAATTTTGCAGATTGTGACTGCGGGAGCCAGTATTGGGCCAGAGAACTTTAAGATCAAAGATATCAGCCAATTACCAGAAGAAGTACGAGATGAGGCAATTGACGCAATCCAACAACATGACCGTGCCCTGCCTTTTGATTTAAGTCAGCCCAATTTAACCCGCTTGACTTTCATCAGGCAACATGAACGGCTGGTAACCGTGCTAATCACCCAACATCACTGTATTGCCGATGGCTGGAGTGGCCCGATTTTACTGCAAGCCGTGCATGAGTATTACAACGAATTGGTAAAGGAGCGAGTACCCCAGATTGTGGTGGAACAAGCGTATCTGGCAACCCAACAATATCATCTGGATCATAAAGTTGAATCAGAAACATATTGGACAGAGCGCAAAATACGATTCCAAGGAACCAATAATCTGTCTGCCCTGTTAAGTCATCATATTGACCTGATGCAGATAAAAACCGTTGAAACGCCAGCCGAACAGGTTATTACTGTACAGGGAAATGCTTATGAGCAGCTTAAAAACACGTGCCGAATGCAAGGTGTGACGCTGAATGTAGTACTGCAATTTGCCTGGCATAAATTACTGCACAGTTACACCGGAGATGAACAGACCATTGTCGGCACTACCGTATCCGGGCGCGATGTACCAGTGGAAGGCATTGACTCCAGTGTCGGCCTGTATATCAATACCCTGCCGTTGATGGTGCAATGGAATAAGACAAACAGCATTATTAACGTCTTACAAGACATACAACAAGATATCGCCGCACTCAACAGCCACAGTGCCGTTTCACTTGCCAGCCTGCAATCCGACGGGGAACGATTATTCCATAGCCTGTTGGTCTTTGAAAACTACCCTGTCCCTGTGGTGAGTGAAAACAGGGAAGATATCGAAAATACCCTGATATTCCGCAAAGCCATTGAAAAAGTGGATTATCCGGTATCACTGATGGCCTATGAGCAGGATAACCGTTTAATAATAAAATTGAGCTATGGTGAAGACTGGCTGACGGATAAACAGGCACAGCGCTTGCTTTGCCAGCTTGAACATATTTTACACGCTGTGGCTTGTGACCCACACCAGCCACATGCGTCAATCATGTTTCTCAGTGATGAAGAGCGCCGGACTCTGCTGCACACGTGGAACCAGACCGATGCTCCCTACCCGCAGGACAAGACCCTGCAACAACTGTTTGAAGCACAGGTAGAAAGGACACCGGATCACGTGGCGCTGGTATTTAAGGGAGAAACGCTGTCCTATCGCCAGTTAAACCAACGGGCAAACCAGCTGGCGGGTGTGATCCGCGAGCGCTATCAGCAGCATAATGCCCCCATGCCAGCCGACACCCCGATAGCCCTTTACCTCAACCGCAGTCTGGATATGGTAGTCAGTATGTTGGCGGTGCTGAAAGCCGGCGGGGCTTATGTGCCCATTTCACCAGAATATCCACCGGAGCGGGTGCAGTTTATTCTGGCTGATACTGCCGCGCCGTGTGTGGTGACTCAGCAACAGCACTTCACGGCACTGGCAACATACACCCAAACATTCTCTGAACAGCCAGCACTGATCGCGGCGGATGACCTGTCCATCACCGCAGGCCAGCCCGCAGAGAATCCGGCCCTCATAAATAAACCGGCCGATTTGGCCTATATCATCTATACCTCAGGCACTACCGGCCAGCCCAAAGGCGTCATGATTGCGCATAACAATGCGGCTCATCTGGTTACGGCACAGGCAGAATTGTTTGGTGTGGCAAAGAGAAAAAAAGCCTTGATGTTTGCCGCTTATGTCTTTGATGCTTCTGTCTCCGAATTATTCCTCAGTTTACTGCATGGGCTGACGGTTTATATTTGCAGTGAAACCGAACGCAATGCCCCTGCGGTTGCCGCACTCATTCAGCGAGAAGGCATTGAAATAGCCACTTTACCCCCCGCCCTGCTGAAATTATTAATTGGCACTGAATTACCCTCCCTGCAATTATTGGTAACAGCGGGAGAATCGCCTTCCCTGGATTTTCTTGAATATTTCAGCCAACACACTGATGTCCTGAATGCTTACGGCCCGACGGAAGTTACCGTTTGTGCGACCGGGAAGCGGTATCAGCGCAGGGATATTGCAACCAATATTGGCCGGGCGATTAATAACGCCCGTCTCTACGTTCTTGACGGTCACGGCAACCTGTCGCCTATCGGGACACCGGGAGAGTTGTATATCGGCGGCGCCGGGCTGGCGCGGGGCTATTTGAACCAGCCTGAACTGACTGCCGAGCGTTTTGTAGCGAATCCATTTGCCACGGCAGAAGACAAGGCCAAAGGCTACACCCGCCTGTACAAAACCGGCGACTTAGTGCGCTGGCAACCAAACGGGGAGCTGGAATATCTGGGCCGCAACGACTTTCAGGTCAAAATCCGCGGTTACCGCATTGAATTGGGGGAAATTGAAAGTGCCCTCACTTCCCACCCGCAGGTAAAACAAGCGGTGGTGATTGACCACGAGCGCCACGGAAATAAAGTATTGGTTGCGTATCTGGTCACAGACGAAGAACTGTCCGATGAAATCCTGATTGAACATCTCTCCGCCCGCTTGCCGGAATATATGTTGCCTGCCAGCTTTACCCGTATTAAGTCCGTCCCTTTAACCCTGAACGGTAAACTGGATCGCCGCGCCCTGCCGGAACCGGTATGGGGAAACCGGGATAGTTATATCGCTCCCCGCAATGAGTTGGAAACCCAACTGTGTGCCATTTGGCAGGAGGTCTTGGGGCTGGAGAAGGTGGGCATTGAAGATAACTTCTTCCGTATCGGTGGTAATTCCCTGATGGCGATTAAATTGACAGCAGCCATTCGTCGAATACTGACAATAGAGGTATCACTGACACAATTGTTTGAACTAAAAACCATCGCTGGTTTGGTGGCTCACATTGGACAGCAAGCCTATATGGTTATCCCTCACTTCGGGCTAGATAGTTATCCTTTATCATTTGCCCAAGAGCGGATGTTGTTTATCGAGCAGTTTGAACAAGGCACCTATGCCTACCATATCCCTTATCTGGTTCAACTGAATAACGACGCTTGTCTGCCATTGTTAGAAACTGCCATTAACCGACTGGTTGAACGCCATTCTGTGATGAAAATGGTGTACCCAAATAATGATGCAGGACAGATCCACCAACGCATGTTGAACAGGGATCTGGTTATCGAATCAAGGGTACTGGCTTACGAAGATACCGATACGTTTCTGGATACGGTGAGTGTTGATATAACCACTCCATTCAATCTGACCACCGAACCGAGTCTGCGCCTATGTCACTATCAGGTTGCCGATAAGCACTACTTATTAATGTTGTGGCACCATATCGCCATTGATGGCTGGTCCATTGATATTTTTCTGGGCGAACTGACAGAAATTTATCATTCCTTATTAGAAGGCCGTGACAGCCAACTGCCTCCTCTGGATATCACTTATGGCGACTATGCTGCATGGCAACGGGAGTATTTACAAGGTGAGGTGCGCGAACACCAGCTTGCTTACTGGCGGCAGGCTTTAGCCAACTATGAAGCACTGGATTTGCCGACAGACCATCCCAGACCCGTACAAGTGAGCTATCAGGGACGGGATTTTAATTTTACGCTGGACGTAATGCTATCTGAACAGTTAAGAGCGCTGGCACAAACTCAGGAAACTACCCTGTATACTGTGCTGCTCAGTGGCTTTTATGTCACGCTGGCAAAATTGTCCGGACAAAACGATATCGTACTGGGTACTCCTACCGATAACCGCCACCATGCCCAAACTCAATCCCTGATCGGTATGTTTGTCAACTCACTGGTCTTGCGGGCACAGCTTGATCAGACGACCAACGTGGCAACCCTGATTAAACAAATCCATAAGTTGATAGCCGAAGCCAAAGCCCATCAGGACATGCCGTTTGAACAACTGGTTGAAGCATTGGAAATTGAACGTGATGCCTCCCGTCATCCGATTTTTCAGGTAATGTTCAGCTTGCAAAGTTTTGGTGAGAATCTGCCAGACAGGGATCGCCTACCGTTTACTCCGGTCGCACTGGACGAGTTCCTGCACAGTCCCGCCAAATTTGACCTGAGCTTGCTTCTTTCTGATGGACAAGCCAGCATTGCTGGTTGTCTGAATTACGCAACCAGCCTGTTCGATGAAGCAACCATTATGCGGTTAGCGGGTATCTATCAACGGGTGCTGATCGCATTTGTGGCAGACCAGACACAATCTCTGTCCGAGCTTGATATTCTATCCACACAAGAGCGCCAGACTCTGCTGCACACGTGGAACCAGACCGATGCCCCCTACCCGCAGGACAAGACCCTGCAACAACTGTTTGAAGCACAGGTGGAAAGGACACCGGATCATGTGGCGCTGGTATTTGAGGGAGAAACGCTGTCCTACCGCCAATTAAACCAACGGGCAAACCAGCTGGCGGGTGTGATCCGTGAGCGCTATCAGCAGCAGCATAATGCCCCCATGCCAGCTGACACCCCGATAGCCCTTTACCTCGACCGCAGTCTGGACATGGTGATCAGTATGTTGGCGGTGCTGAAAGCCGGCGGCGCTTATGTGCCCATTTCACCGGAATATCCACCGGAGCGGGTGCAGTTTATTCTGGCTGATACGGCCGCGCCTTGTGTGGTAACTCAGCAACAACACTTCACGGCACTGGCAACATACACCCGAACACTCACTGAACAGCCAGCACTAATCGCGGCGGATGATCTGTCCATCACCGCAGGCCTGCCCGCAGAGAATCCGGCCCCCATAAATAAACCGGCCGATTTGGCCTATATCATCTATACCTCAGGCACTACTGGCCAGCCCAAAGGCGTCATGATTGCGCATAACAATGCGGCTCATCTGGTTACGGCACAGGCAGAATTGTTTGGTGTGGCAAAGAGAAAAAAAGCCTTGATGTTTGCCGCTTATGTCTTTGATGCTTCTGTCTCCGAATTATTCCTCAGTTTACTGCATGGGCTGACGGTTTATATTTGCAGTGAAACCGAACGCAATGCCCCTGCGGTTGCCGCACTCATTCAGCGAGAAGGCATTGAAATAGCCACTTTACCCCCCGCCCTGCTGAAATTATTAATTGGCACTGAATTACCCTCCCTGCAATTATTGGTGACCGCGGGGGAATCGCCTTCCCTGGATTTTCTTGAATATTTCAGCCAACACACTGATGTCCTGAATGCTTACGGCCCGACGGAAGTTACCGTTTGTGCGACCGGAAAACGGTATCAGCGCGGGGATATTGCAACCAATATTGGCCGGGCGATTAATAACGCCCGTCTCTACGTTCTTGACGGTCACGGTAACCTGTCGCCTATCGGGGCACCGGGAGAGTTGTATATCGGCGGCGCCGGACTGGCGCGGGGTTATTTAAACCAGCCTGAACTGACCGCCGAACGTTTTGTAGCGAATCCCTTTGCGACAACAGAAGATAAGGCCAAAGGCTACACCCGCCTGTACAAAACCGGCGATTTAGTGCGCTGGCAACCAAACGGGGAGCTGGAATATCTGGGGCGCAACGACTTTCAGGTCAAAATCCGCGGTTACCGCATTGAATTGGGGGAAATCGAAAACGCCCTGACCTCATATCCGCTGATAAAACAAGCGGTGGTGATTGACCACGAGCACCACGGGAATAAAGTGTTGGTTGCGTATCTGGTCACAGACGAAGAACTGTCTGATAAAACTCTGGTTGAACATCTCTCTGCCTGTCTGCCGGAGTATATGTTACCTGCCAGCTTTACCCGTATTGAATCCGTACCGCTGACCCTGAATGGTAAGCTGGATCGCAGCGCCCTGCCAGAACCGGTATGGGTAAATCGGGGCAATTATGTCGCTCCCCGCAATGCGCTGGAAATCCAGCTGTGTGCCATTTGGCAGGAATTGTTGGATCTGGAATGCGTTGGCATTGAAGATAACTTTTTCCGCATCGGGGGCGATTCCATTATCAGCATCCGGCTGGTTTCCAAACTACGGCTGGCAGGTTTTTCTCTTCAAGTTAAATCTATTTTTGAGGCACCAACGGTTGCTCAATTAACCCAACTGCTGACACAAGCCCCCCCCACAGTAAAAGTGCTTGCAGAACAGGGATTATTAAGCGGGGAATTTGGTTTACTGCCTATCCAGCAGAGATTCTTTAACCTCAATTTGCCAAACCCGTACCATTGGAATCAGGCCTTTATGGTTCAGCTTCCCGGAGATATCAAATCCGCACAAATTGAACAGGCTCTGATAATGCTGACTGAACGGCACGATATGTTACGTACTCGTTTTATATATACCGAAAACGGCTATCGTCAGTACTATTTTGAGAAAATATTCGAGAGAATGTCCGGGGAAATGCCATCTTCACATCCTTCGTTGCAACACTGTGATATCAGCGAATTGGATGAAGCTGAGCAGCACCAGCAACTGACCCAATGGCAAAATGGCTTTGATTACAGTAACGGGCCATTATGGCAAGCTGGTCACCTGACCGGATATGCTGATGGCAGTGCCCGGTTATTCTTCGCCTTCCACCATCTGATCATTGACGCCGTGTCCTGGCGAATCATTGCTGAAGATATGCGTTTGTTATTACAGGGCATGACATTACCAGCGAAGACCAGTAGTTATCGGCAATGGGTGAATGCTGTCCATCACTATGCGCAACAGCATCAAAATGAAGTGCCCTACTGGCAACGGATAATGGCAGGTAGCAACGTCAATCCGGTGCTGAATGAAGAAAGCACTCAGCATTTAATGGTCATTTCTGCTGAGATGACCGACATTCTGCTGCATGAAGCCAATGCGGGTTACCACACTGAAATTAACGACTTACTGTTGAGTGCCCTCACTCTGGCACTACAGGCGACTTTCTCCCAAGCAGTAAACCATATCATTCTGGAAGGGCATGGGCGTGAACTCATTGATAACACGCTGGATCTCTCCGAGACCGTTGGCTGGTTTACGACACTGTACCCCATTCGTCTGACAATGCAGGCTGATATTGCAGAAACCATCATTCACATCAAAGAGATGCTTCGCACCGTGCCGAATAAAGGCATTGGTTACAGTGCATTACATCAGGCGGGATACCTGACCGGCGATTTGCCGACCATCAGTTTCAACTATCTTGGCCAATTAGGGAGAGCCAGCCATCAAGACTGGTCACTGACCAGCGACGATTGCGGAACGGTGATAGCCAGCGAGAATAGCAACCATTTACTGTTGGGTATCAATGGCGCAATTCAGTCGGGAAAACTGCAATTTAGCGTGGACTCTTGCTTGCCACAGAGCCAAACAGAGACGTTTATCACGGCATTTGAACAAGCACTTTGTAACGTCATCACTGCCAGTCAAAAACAGGCCCAATCGGGAGGAATAAAAACCCCCAGTGATTACGGAATAAAAGACGTTTCAATGGAGCAATTAAATCAGCTTATTCATCGTTTTGGTCATGTGAATAATGAAAATTCACACCTCCGCTCAGAAAACCTCCACTCAGAAAAGAAAACTATTTTGGACGTGTAAAAAATGTTGATGCTATTTAAAGAACTTCAGGAAAACCGTGTATCAGTATGGGTTCGTGAAAATAAGTTAAAACTGGCGTTTACAGGGGAAACTCCCCCTGTTCAACTTATTGATAAAGTTAAAAAGAAAAGAGAAAACATATTAGATTTCTTAAATGAAAGAAATATCTTCTCCGAAGAGGATTTTGAAAGTTTTATCTTTAGTGATGGTTATTCGGGTTCTAATGATTCCAGCATATCCCCCGAAAACAAAATTGAAGCGATCTTTCCTGCCACCAGCTTGCAACAGGGCTTTGTTTATCATCATCTGGCTCAACCGCAAGATGATGCCTATCGCTTGCAGTTGCTATTGGATTATCACACTAATGTCGATCTTGCCGCCTATCAACAGGCATGGTCACTGACTTCACTACGTTTCCCCACTCTCAGAATAGCATTTCATTGGGAAGGAGAAATATTGCAGGTTGTAACCACGGACGTAAGTATTGGTTCATCAAATTTCACCATTAAGGATATCAGTCAGTTACCACCAGAAGAGAAGGATCGAGCGATTGAAACGATCCAACAACATGACCGTACCCTGCCTTTTGATTTAAGTCAGCCCGGATTAATTCGTTTCACTTTAATTAAACAGAATGAACATCTGGTAACCGTGCTGATCACGCAACACCACTGCATTACCGATGGCTGGAGTAACCCGATTTTATTGCAAAGTGTGCATAAGTATTACAACGAACTCACGCAGGGACGAATTCCCAAAATAATGGTAGATAAAGCCTATCTGGCAACCCAACAATATCATCTGGATCACAAAGCAGAATCCGAGGCTTACTGGGCGGAATGCAAAGCACAAATCCACAGAACGAATAATCTTTCGGCCCTGTTAAGTCATAACGTCGATTTAACACAGATAAGAGCGGTTGAGAAACCAGCGGGACAAGTTATCACGGTACAGGGAAGCGTTTATCAGCAGCTTAAGAAAATGTGTCGTGAACAAGGCGTTACCCTGAATGTGGTACTGCAATTTGCCTGGCATAAATTACTGCACAGCTACACCGGAGATGAACAGACCATTGTCGGCACTACCGTATCCGGGCGCGATGTACCAGTGGAAGGTATTGAGTTCAGTGCCGGCCTGTATATCAATACCCTGCCGTTGGCGGTGCAATGGACTCAGGCTGACAGTGTTGCTGCGGTTTTACAGGACATACAGAAGGGTATCGCCGCACTCAACAGCCACAGTGCCGTCTCACTCGCCAATTTACAATCCGACGGGGAACGCTTATTCCATAGCCTATTTGTTTTTGAAAACTATCCTGACCCCGTGGAGAATGAAAATGGGGAAGGCATAGAACACACCTTGACATTCCGCCAGACCGTAGAAAAAGTAGATTATCCGGTGTCACTGATGGCCCATGAACAGGATAGTCGTTTAATAATAAAACTGAGTTACGGTGAAGACTGGCTGACAGATAAACAGGTACAGCGTTTACTTTGTCAGCTTGAACGCATCCTGCATGCCGTGGCCTGTGACCCACACCAACCGCATTCGTCAATCATGTTTCTCAGTGAAGAAGAGCGCCAGACCCTGCTGCACACGTGGAACCAGACCGATGCCCCCTACCCGCAGGACAAGACCCTGCAACAACTGTTTGAAACACAGGTGGAAAAGACACCGGATCACGTGGCGCTGGTATTTGAGGGAGAAACGCTGTCCTACCGCCAGTTAAACCAACGGGCAAACCAACTAGCAGGTGTGATCCGCGAGCGCTATCAGCAGCATAATGCCCCCATGCCAGCCGACACCCCGATAGCCCTCTACCTTGACCGCAGTCTGGACATGGTAGTCAGTATGTTGGCGGTGCTGAAAGCCGGCGGGGCTTATGTGCCCATTTCACCGGAATATCCACCGGAGCGGGTGCAGTTTATTCTGGCTGATACTGCTGCGCCTTGTGTGGTGACTCAGCAACAGCACTTTACGGCACTGGCAACATACACCCAAACATTCTCTGAACAGCCAACACTGATCGCGGCGGATGACCTGTCCATCACCGCAGGCCAGCCCGCAGAGAATCCGGCCCCCATAAATAAACCGGCCGATTTGGCCTATATCATCTATACCTCAGGCACTACCGGCCAGCCCAAAGGTGTCATGATTGCGCATAACAATGCGGCTCATCTGGTTACGGCACAGGCAGAATTGTTTGGTGTGGCAAAGAGAAAAAAAGCCTTGATGTTTGCCGCTTATGTCTTTGATGCTTCTGTCTCCGAATTATTCCTCAGTTTACTGCATGGGCTGACGGTTTATATTTGCAGTGAAACTGGACGCAATGCCCCTGCGGTTGCCGCACTCATTCAGCGAGAAGGCATTGAAATAGCCACTTTACCTCCCGCCCTGCTGAAATTATTAATTGGCACTGAATTACCCTCTCTGCAATTATTGGTGACAGCGGGGGAATCGCCTTCCCTGGATTTTCTTGAATATTTCAGCCAACACACTGATGTCCTGAATGCTTACGGCCCGACGGAAGTTACCGTTTGTGCGACCGGAAAGCGATATCAGCGCGGGGATATTGCAACCAATATTGGCCGGGCCATTAATAACATCCGTCTCTACGTTCTTGACAGTCACGGCAACCTGTCGCCTATTGGAGTACCGGGAGAGCTGTATATCGGCGGCGCCGGACTGGCACGGGGTTATTTAAACCAGCCAGAACTGACCGCCGAACGTTTTGTAGCGAATCCATTTGCCACGGCAGAAGACAAGGCCAAAGGCTACACCCGCCTGTACAAAACCGGCGATTTAGTGCGTTGGCAACCAAACGGGGAGCTGGAATATCTGGGGCGCAACGACTTTCAGGTCAAAATCCGCGGTTACCGCATTGAATTGGGGGAAATTGAAAGTGCCCTCACTTCCCACCCGCAGGTAAAACAAGCGGTGGTGATTGACCACGAACATAAAGGAAATAAAGTATTGGTTGCGTATCTGGTCACAGACGAAGAACTGTCCGATGAAATCCTGATTGAACATCTCTCCGCCCGCTTGCCGGAATATATGTTGCCTGCCAGCTTTACCCGTATTAAGTCCGTCCCTTTAACCCTGAACGGTAAACTGGATCGCCGCGCTCTGCCTGAGCCGGTATGGGGAAACCGGGATAATTATATCGCTCCCCGCAATGAGTTGGAAACCCAACTGTGTGCCATTTGGCAGGAGGTGTTGGGGTTGGAGCAGGTTGGCATTGAAGATAATTTCTTCCGTATCGGTGGTGATTCCATTATCAGCATCAAGTTAGTTTCCAGACTGCGGCAAGCGGGCTTTTCTCTACAAGTTAAATTGATTTTTGAAGCACCGACAGTCACACGCTTGGCACAGCTACTGACACAAAGCTCATCCACGGTAACCGTAATTGCAGAGCAGGGATTATTGCGCGGGGAATTTGGTCTATTGCCTATCCAACAGGATTTCTTTAATTGGAATTTGTCGAGTCCGTGCCATTGGAATCAGGCATTTATGATCCGACTGCCGGGCAACATTAGTTATGCCGCTATTAAACAAGCTTTGACTGTACTGACTGAGCGACATGATATGTTACGTGCTTATTTTGTCACCACAGAACAGGGTTATCATCAATGTTATTCCGAAAGAATACCGTCTTGGCTGACGGCATTACTGCATTGTGATATCAGCAAATTGAATGAGGCAGAACAACATCAACAGCTGACCCAATGGCAAAGTGGCTTTGATTACAATAATGGGCCTTTATGGCAAGCCGCTCATCTGACCGGATACACCGATGGTAGCGCCCGGTTATTCTTCTCGTTTCACCATCTGATTATTGACGTCGTGTCCTGGCAGATTATTGCTGAAGATATGCGTAGATTATTGCAGGGCGAAACATTGCCTGTGAAAACCAGTAGCTACCGGCAATGGATCAATGCCCTCCATCACTATGCACAACAGCATCAACACGAAATTCCCTACTGGCAACAAGTGATGACAGGAAACCATGATCACTTTGTTTCAGGTAAAACCAGTCAGCACATACTGAACATTTCCGCTGAATTGACTGATATTCTGCTGCATGAAGCCAATGCCGGTTACCACACCGAGATCAACGATTTACTGCTCAGTGCCCTCACTCTGGCATTACAGGCCGTTTTCTCTCGGCCTGTTAACCACATCTTGCTTGAAGGTCATGGTCGGGAAACCATCGACAACACATTGGATATATCAGAAACTGTTGGCTGGTTTACGACCCTCTATCCTGTTCGTCTGGCAATGCAAGATGATATTGTTGAGACGATTATTCACACCAAAGAGATGCTCCGTGCTGTACCAAATAAAGGGATTGGTTATGGTTCATTACGTCAGGCAGGGTATTTGGCCGGGAATTTGCCAACGATCGGCTTCAACTACCTCGGCCAGTTGAGTGGAGAGGCCGGACAAGACTGGGCACTGACCAGTGACGATTGTGGAACTGTAGTAGCAGATGATAACTGTAGTCATTTATTGCTGAGTATTAATGGCTTGATTCAAGCAAGCAGGCTGCAATTTAATATCAGCTCGTGTTTAACACAGGCTCAGACTCAGGTATTTATCACAGCCTTTGAGCAGGCACTCAAATCTGTCATCACGGCAGGTCAGAAACAGGCTCAACTGGGTGGAATAAAAACCTCCAGTGATTATGGTACGGTAAGGCTCTCAAGCAAATTTTTACGCCGTATTCAACAAATGTATCCGATTGAAACGCTGTATCCCGCCACCAGTTTGCAACAGGGTTTTGTTTATCATCATCTGGCTCAACCACAGGATGATGCCTATCGCGTGCAATTGCTGTTGGATTATCACACCCGATTCGACCTTGCTGCCTATCAGCAAGCCTGGTCACTGGCTTCACTGCGTTTCCCCATCCTCAGAACAGCATTTAATTGGGAAGAGGAGGTTTTACAGATTGTGACTGAGGGCGCAAGCCTTGGTTCGGAAAATTTCACCATAAAAGATATCAGCCAATTATTGCCAGAAGAGAAAGAGCAGGCAATCGAAGCGATCCAACAAACTGACCGTATCCTGCCCTTTGACTTAAGCCAGCCCGGATTAATCCGTTTCACTCTAATCAGGCAGAATGAACAACTGGTAACCGTGCTGATCACGCAACACCACAGTATTACTGACGGCTGGAGTAACCCGATTTTATTGCAAGCCGTACATGAATATTACGACGAGCTCACACAGGGGCGAATCCCCCAGATAATGGTAGATAAAGCCTATCTGGCAACCCAGCAATATCATTTGGATCATAAAGCGGAATCTGAGGATTATTGGGCAGAACGCAAAGCGCAATTCCACAAAACTTCATGCCAAGGTGCCAACGATTTGTCTGCCCTGTTAAGTCATCATATTGACCTGACACAGATAAAAACCATTGAAAAACCAGCCGAACAAATGCTCACCATACAGGGGAGTGCTTATGAGCAGCTTAAGAACACATGCCGGACGCAAGGCGTGACCCTGAATGTAATGCTGCAATTTGCCTGGCATAAACTACTGCACAGTTATACTGGGGATGAACAGACTATTGTCGGCACTACTGTATCCGGGCGTGATGTACCAGTGGAAGGCATTGATTCCAGTGTCGGCCTGTATATCAATACCCTGCCGTTGATGGTGCAGTGGCACAAGACAAACAGCATTATCAACGTCTTACAAGACATACAGCAAGATATCGCCGCACTCAACAGCCACAGTGCCATCTCACTTGCCAGTTTACAATCCGACGGGGAGCGATTATTCCACAGCTTACTGGTCTTTGAAAATTACCCTGTTCCCGCAGTGAATGAAAACGGCGAAAGCATAGAACACGCCCTGACATTCCGCCAAATCATTGAAAAAGTGGATTATCCGATATCACTGCTGGCCTATGAACAGGATAACCGTCTAATAATAAAGTTAGGTTATGGTGAAGACTGGCTGACAGATAAACAGGTACAGCGCTTGCTTTGTCAGCTTGAACGCATCCTGCACGCCGTGGCCTGTGACCCGTACCAGCCACATGCATCAATCATGTTCCTCAGTGAAGACGAGCGCCATACCCTGCTGCACACTTGGAATCAGACCGATACCCCCTACCCGCAGGACAAAACCCTGCAACAACTGTTTGAAGCACAGGTAGAAAAGACACCGGACAGTGTAGCGCTGGTATTTGAGGGGGAAATGCTGACCTATCGCCAGCTCAATCAACGAGCTAATCAACTGGCGAGGGTCATCCGTGAACATTGTTGGCGGCATAATAATGCTCCCATGCAAGCCGACACTCCGATAGCCCTTTACCTTGACCGCAGTCTGGAAATGGTGATCAGTATTCTGGCAGTATTGAAAGCTGGCGGGGCTTATGTGCCCATTTCGCCAGAATATCCACCGGAGCGAGTACAGTTTATTCTGGCTGATACTGCGGCTCCTTGTGTGGTGACCCAACAACGGTACCTGACGGTATTGGCAGAATACACCCGAACATTCGTTGATCAACCGACACGGATAACAGCGGATGACCAAGCCATTACCGCAGACCAGCCCGTAGAAAATCCGATACGGATAAATAAACCAACCGATTTAGCGTATATCATCTATACCTCAGGCACTACCGGCCAGCCCAAAGGCGTTATGATTGAGCATAAAAATGTTATGCACATGGTGGCTGCACAAGCAAAAATTTTTAATGCTACCAAGAGAAAAAAAGCCTTAATGTTTGCTGCTTATGTCTTTGATGGGTCGGTTTTCGAACTATTTTCCAGCTTATTGCATGGCCTGACCATTTACATTTGCAGCGAAACAGAGCGCAATGCGCCTGCGGTTGCCGCACTCATTCAACGCGAAGGTATTGAAATAGCCGCATTACCCCCCGCCCTGCTGAAATTATTAATTGGCACTGAATTACTCTCTCTGCAATTATTGGTGACGGCGGGAGAATCCCCCTCCTCAGATTTCCTTGAATATTTCAGCCGCCACAGCGGTGTCCTGAATTCTTACGGCCCGACTGAAGTTACTGTTTGTGCGACGGAGAAACTGTATCAGCATGGTGATATTGTAACGAGCATTGGCAAGGCAATTAATAACGCTCGTCTCTATGTTCTTGATAGTTACGGCAACCTGTCGCCTACCGGAACACCGGGAGAGCTGTATATCGGCGGTGCCGGACTGGCGCGGGGCTATTTGAACCGCCCTGAACTCACCGCCGAGCGTTTTGTAGCGAATCCATTTGCGACAGCCGAAGACAAAGCCAAAGGTTACACCCGCCTGTATAAAACCGGCGACTTAGTGCGTTGGCAACCGAACGGGGAGCTGGAATATCTGGGACGCAACGACTTTCAGGTCAAAATACGCGGTTACCGCATTGAATTGGGGGAAATTGAAAGTGCCCTCACTTCCCACCCACAGGTAAAGCAAGCGGTGGTAATTGACCACGAGCATAAAGGAAATAAAGTATTGGTCGCATATCTGGTGACGGATGACGCTCTGTCCGATGAAATCCTGATTGAGCACCTCTCCGCCCGCTTGCCGGAATATATGTTGCCTGCCAGTTTTACCCGCATTGAGTCCGTACCTTTAACCCTGAACGGCAAACTGGATCGCCGTGCCCTGCCTGAGCCGGTATGGGGAAACCGGGATCGTTATATCGCTCCCCGCAATGAGTTGGAAACCCGATTGTGTGCCATCTGGCAAGAGATATTAGGGCTGGAACGGATTGGCATTGAAGATAACTTCTTCCGTATTGGTGGTAATTCCCTGATGGCAATTAAACTGACCACAGTAATACGTAATGAAATAGACGTTGATGTTCCTTTAAATATTTTATTTAGCCATAAATGCATTTCTTTATTATCCCAATGGCTGGAATCAGGTAGCGTTAAATCCAGCTTACTTAATTTCTTAACACCAGAATCAACTGCAACTAATAAACTGTTTATGATTCATGCAGCCAATTGCGGTAGTGAGGTCTATGAGCCTCTGGCAAATGCTTTATCTGATATGTATAACTGCATCGGTATCGATAATTATAATCTTTGTATGGATAATCAAATTGATTCATTACAACAAATAGCACAGATATACATGAAGTTGATCTTAACTGAAACTTCCATTGATAAACCTATTCGTATTTTAGGGTGGTCATTAGGAGGACAGCTCGCTATGGAGATTGCATTTCAATTGGAGCAACTTGGCGCGAAAGAGATTCAGTTGTTCTTATTAGATACCATTATTAATAATGATGAATTAAAAGAGCTTAGAAATAAACTCGATATACCAAGTGAATATAATAAGGTCATCAAAAAATTACAGGAGATGGGAGCAAGCGATACTTATATCAATAAAGTATTAGACGCAATACCGTTTGAATCTGGAATAGCAGGCTGTAATTTCAGCGGAAAATTAATACATACAAACATCACCTTATTTAAAGCTGGTCGGGAAAGCCCATATCATCAAGAAGGAATTGGATTAGCGATGGGTCAATTGATAGCTAGAATACCGGATAATAATATTTCACAATGGGCAATCAATCCATTAGTGATTACATTGATTAATGATTGTTATCACGAAAATATTATTGAATCCGTTTCTATGATCAGTACAAAAATAATTAATACTTTGTCAATTAGGGATAATATATCAATAAATATAAATTAACTTGATTAAGGAACGAGGCCAGCATTGTTGGCCTCGTATTGCTCAAAAAAGAAAAATCCGTATAATCCATTCCCCTGCAAAGAATCCATGTAGGAAATCTATAGTCGATACAATCGACAATGTGAGAAGTCGCAATGAATCAAAAAGATACGAGAAAAGAGACACTTGAATTCAACAAACTCCAAAAGCGCCTGAGGAGAAACGTTGGTAATGCCATTATTGATTACAATATGATTGAAGATAATGATGTTGTAATGGCATGTATCAGTGGTGGCAAAGATTCATTTGCGATGTTAGATATCCTGTTGAATCTGCAAAAGGCGGCACCAATAAACTTCAGTGTAGTTGCAGTGAATCTTGATCAGAAGCAACCCGGTTTTCCTGAACACATTTTACCCGAGTACTTTGAAAGCCTGAATATTCCATACTACATTGTAGATAAAGACACTTATTCGGTTGTTAAAGAAAAAGTTCCTGAAGGCAAAACTACCTGTGGATTGTGTTCAAGGCTACGTCGCGGAACGCTCTACTCTTTCGCAGAAAAAATCGGCGCAACAAAAATTGCACTCGGACATCATCTTGATGATATCGTTGAAACTCTGTTCCTGAATATGTTCCATGGCGCACGGATGAAAGCCATGCCGCCAAAATTACGCTCTGACGATGGGCGTAATGTTGTCATAAGGCCGCTGGCATACTGTCGGGAAGCAGACCTTATCCAGTATGCGGAACACAAACAATTCCCAATCATTCCTTGCAATTTATGTGGTTCTCAAGAAAACCTACAGCGACAGGCAATAAAATCGATGTTGGTAGATTGGGATAAGAAAACACCAGGCAGGGTTGAGAGTATTTTCAAATCTATTCAAAACGTTAGCCCAAGCCAATTAGCAGATAAAACGCTTTTCGACTTTGTCAGCTTGCCATTGTCTCGTGATGGGGAAAGAGAAGAGTATGCTTTTAATGAAGCAGTCGTATCATCAACTAACATTAATGAAGCTATGTTTATCGATATCACGAACGTTTAAATTACATTAAGTCAAACCAGAAGCAGTCTTTATTAACAGGCTGCTTGAGATTTATTTCTGCTCGCCATTATTTATTTCTGTTCACCATTAAGAATAGAAAACCATCCTGTCAAATCGAAATAACGCACATAAAATCCCAGTTTCAGCCGATATCCAGTCTATCCGGTTATTTGTACAGTAAGCGTACGGGGAATGCACTCAGTAACAACAGAAAAAAATAGCCGATACTAAAACAAGCATCGGCATAATTAATGAGCAATTATTCTGTTAAAACTCAATGTGAGAAAAACTACAATTATGGAGCACAACGTTTATCGCTCAACGTTGTATTCACCTGCGGGGCCTATAGTGCCTCAATTATGGGAGTCAATTATTGATATATCTCAAATCTGATGGCACTATTGGCTTTCTCTGGATGCACATGACGATTATTTGCTCAATTGCTTTTTCTTTCTATAACTATTTACTTCTATAACCATTTTCTTCTACAGCCATTTACTTCGCCTTAACCACCAAGCGAAAATCACCATCAGTAGTGACAACAAAAGAGTAAATAAGCCGAATCCAAACTGATATTTATTACCCGGTATCCCCCCTAGGTTGACACCGAATAATCCCGTCAAAAAAGTTGTTGGCAAGAATATCATCGTCAACAGAGACATCATGTAAATACGGCGGTTCATGGCATCCGCCATCATGGAAGTGATTTCATCTGCAAGGATTGCGGTTCGGGCAATGCAACCATCAAGATCATCCATTCCCCTCCCCAATCTATCAGAAACTTCCTGCATCAAACGACGCTCTTCGTCGCTCATCCAAGGCAATCGCTCACTGGCCAAACGAATAAAAACATCCCGCTGGGGAGCCATATAGCGACGCAGAACAATTAACTGTTTACGCAGCAATACCAGTTCTCCGCGACCAGGCACTTTCTGCTCCAAAATATTATCTTCAAGCTCAATCAGGTTGTCATGTAGCTCTTCAATGAAATCATTCACTTCATCTGTAATGGCTCCGGCTATTTCAATCAGCCAATTTCCGGTACTTTTCGCACCAACACCGTTATGCAAGTCTTCCTGAACTTGATCGATGGAATGAATTTTCCGATGTCGGCTGGAGATAATAATTTTGTCGTTAATATAGATGCGGAACGAAACTAGGTGATCAGGGCGCGCATTATCATTGCGGTTCACCGATCTCAGGGTAATCAAGGTTCCTTCACCTGTGCGCAGCACTTTCGGACGAATACTTTCACTCACCAGTCCCTCTTTTACCGGAGACGACAGTAAGGCTGTATTCATAAGCCATTGGTGACTATCCGGATTTTTATAATCAAGATGTTGCCAAACTGGCTGTTCTGCGGTTACGAGTGAATCCTCCCCAAATGCCGTGATCCCCCCCTTACCATTTAACTGACAGGCGTAGATTGCATTTGCACCTTTAAATACCGAGCCATAGATCGTTTCCACATCTGCTCCTTATTTATTTGTACTTAGTTTTGACGCTTAATTGTGCTTCTTAAGAATGTACATGGTGTGACTATAAGCGACATCTTCGGGATTGGTGATCGGGTATCCCTTTAGCCACGGTTTGATCAACCGACCATTGGTATATTGATAAATCGGGGCGATTGGTGCTTGTTCAGCAATCATTTTTTCTGCCTGATTGTAATCATGGTTTCTGGCTACATCGTCAGTCTTATAGCTGGCAGCTTTGATTAGTGCGTCGTAGTCAGGGTTATGGAACTTCGCAATATTGCCACTGTGAGTGGATGTCAACAGAGACAGGAAACTTGATGGCTCATTATAATCGCCGGTCCAAGAGGCTCTCACCACATCGAAGTTACCTGTATTACGATTATCCACGTAGGTTTTCCATTCTTGATTAACCAGTTTCACTTCCACTCCCAGTTTTTTCTTCCATTCAGAACTAATTGCAATCGCTATTCGCTGGTTGTTTTCTAAATTGTTATAAAGCAATGAGATCTTTAATGGATTTTCAGCCCCATACCCAGCCGCTTTCAGTAATTTTCTTGCCTGAACATCCAACTCTTGTTGAGTCAATGTTTCCAGTCTGCTTTTTTCTGGCGTGAATCCTGCCGTAACATCCGGAGTAAAATGCCATGCGGGTTTTTCTCCCGTTCCAACAACTTTTTTCGCAATCAGGTTCCTGTCTATCGCCATTGAAAGCGCTTGTCTGACCCGCACATCATTCATTGGTGCTCGTTGGGTATTAAAAACATAGTAGTATGTTCCCAATTGATCCGGCGTAAAGACTTGTCCAGGAAGATCCTTCAGCAATTTCTGGTACATGTTTTTAGGAAAAGATTCCGTAATATCCAGATCCCCCGCCAAATAACGCTTGGTTGCATGAGATTCCTGATTAATGGGTATAAAAGTGACTTTTTTCAGTATCGTATTTTTGTTATCCCAGTAATAAGGATTGGGTGTCAGGACAATTTTTTCATTTACGACACGTCCGGTTAGCATGAATGCCCCATTGCCTATCAGATGTCCTACCCGAGTCCAATCTTTACCATATTTTTCAATGTCTTGTTTGTTAACCGGATAAAGACTAAAGTTGGTTGTCATGCTAGGGAAATAAGGTACAGGACGGTTCAGGGTAACTTTCAAAGTGTAACGATCGATGGCCTCAATACCCAATTTCTCTGGTGGCAGCTTTCCATCAATAATTTCCTGAGCATTCTCAATACCTGATAAAGCAGCAAACCAAGAAAAAGAAGAAGCATTTTCAGGATTGACCAGTCTCTTCCAGCTATAAACAAAATCAGATGCCGTGACGCTGCCACCATTAGACCAACGAGCATCCTGACGCAATTTGAATATCCATATCTTGTTATCTTTCGTCTTCCAATCAATGGCAACACCGGGAATAGCCTGACCGTGGGCGTCTTGATTGACCAAACCTTCAAACAGATCACGTAATACTTGTGCCTCTGTCAAACCGAAAGACTTTATTGGATCCAGTGAGGCTGGCTCATCTTTTAGCTGGCGAACCAATTCCTGCTCGGGATCAAGCTGAATACCAACAGGAACTTGAGCAGCAGGAACAGATAAAGAAAAATATAGTCCTGTCATCAACAATACAGAGGGAAGCAACGTAAAATTATGCATGATTTCTTTGCCTTATGAGTCGAATAATCGCCCTAAAAATAAATTATAAGACATTGTTAATTAAAGGGTGGGAGAGTATTTCATGAATATTGAATCTATTTTTGTGGGCAAGATCGCACTATTCCTTTACACTGACGGCGCAGTTTATTTTATAGAGGGATTAAACCATGACACAAACAGTCAAGTTTCAAGGTAGTGATATCACCGTTCACGGCAATTTTCCACAAGCAGGTCAAGCAGCAAAAGAATTCACGCTAGTTGCTAAAGATCTCGCTGATGTAGCATTGAGCCACTACGCAGGTAAACGCAAAGTACTTAATATTTTCCCAAGCATTGATACCGGTGTTTGTGCCACATCTGTCCGTACATTTAATCAACTCGCCAGCGAATTGGACAATACTGTCGTACTGTGCATTTCAGCAGACTTACCTTTTGCTCAGTCTCGTTTCTGTGGTTCTGAAGGTTTATCTAATGTTGTAACTCTTTCAACACTTCGTGGTGGGAACTTTCAGGAAGATTACGGCGTTGCAATAAATGAAGGCCCATTAGGTGGACTGACTGCACGCGCTGTCGTTGTTCTGGATGAAAATAACCAAGTTATTTATAGCCAGCTGGTCGATGAAATCACCAATGAACCTGACTATGACAGTGCATTATCCGCATTGAAATAATTGTTTCATTTTCAATAATATTGTTTTTTAACGCAGCAACATATTGTTTTTAACAGTTTATTTTCTGGCGGCGATGAAGTTATTAATTGTGATTTTATCGTCGCCAGCTTATTTCATATTCATATATAAAATCACCCACGATCACCTCTAAGGACTACCAATAATAGTTATTCTGCCCTACATTAAAAATTCGGTCATGACTCCAAAACGTTGTAATGGTGTATTACCTGTTTTCTTTTACCTACCTAAAACACGGCCAGTGTCTCTTACACCAGAGCCATTCATTGCCATATCAATGATTTTCCCTTTCGTGTCAAGTTCATGACCATTGTAACGATAGTTAAGTTGAAAGGTATCGTGGCAGTCATACAGCCCGAAAACAAACTGACAGCCTTCGGGCTGTAAAACCCGAGCGAAGTTCGACTAAAAACTGTTAATCTGGCTAGCACCTACGGTTAAAAACTTACATCTCAGTTGCCTGCACCAATTTCTTTTTCAGTTTCAGCCGCCTTTTCCTTAACTTGTTTAGAACGGTTCTGAAAATTCTTGATAGCAATCAGATACTGATTGGTGCCAATGTAAAGATCACCATTCCTGTTGAAATAAATACCTCCATATTCGTGGCAATAGTTCACCCCTCTACCAAGAGGAATCTGCCAGATCACCCGACCGTCGAAGGAGTCGATAGCACTAATGTAATACATACCACCTCTTGACGCCGAGATATCATCGGACCAGCTACAAGTATGCGCGAAGATGATACCGCTTCCACGACAAAGCATGTTCATCGCGTAAAAATGAACGTCCGGTAAAGACCATCTCTTTTCATCCGGTTGTTCAGAATTCACAGGATTGATGTGGATCATCTCCATACCGGGGCCATTCGGAACCAGCTGTGAGAACGGCCATGTCGGATAGTGACCGAAATTATTTTCGACCACAAAAGTATCACCGACACCGATCAGAGATGCTTCACAAGCACTTCTTCCCTTCAGAAAACAAGGTGTCTCAGAAATAATATTTCCGTTTTCACGATTACAGACCAATACGTTAAGACGAGGATCGGCATTATCGGTAATTGCCACCAGCTCAGTGCCGTTCTCCATTTTAGTGAGCGTCGGGGTAGTTCCCGAGCCGATATTTTTCTGGCCTGGTTTCATGTATCCCGCATTCTTATAAGATGTTCTCCAACGAGTGACAACTTCATTTTCCTCCAGACTAAACGCCCAGAGATACCCTTCCGTACATAAGCCCTTATTGTCGATACCATTCGTGACAATATAAGCCCCCTTTTCATCAACAGCGAACGTATTGTTATTCCACTGTTTTTCCAGTTCAAGGGAATTGATCAGTGTCGTGTTCCCAGTACTCGGATCTATTTCCACAACTGCCATTTGTGCCGAAGAGCTTAATGTGCTATCCGGGTAGTTTTGATAATCGAACTCACCTGCTATCAAACACCAGTAGAGATGCGGGCGCTCCTCATCCCAAACAGGAAGTGACGAGTAAAGAGAATTCCCCTGCGCCGAGCCAGTGACTAACTCAACTATATCGGCACTCTGCCAGTTTGGTGTGAGTGAATAAATCTCATTCTCTTTTATTTGTACATCCGCAGTCGGATAACTGGCAATTTGGTTACCCTGCACAACGATTGTGTTGTCGTTGTTATCCATATAGAAGTAACCACCACCAAAGGTACTACCAGAATACTTACCCACAGATGTTGCCGAAATGATGTTACAGTTCTCGTCGAACACAACCAGCCAGAACATGGATGAAGTGTAATCCAGCGAGACGCCTATCATTTGATTCTTGCTATTACAAACCATATTCGGCGTGTACCCGAAAGGATTGTACTGCTCGATAAGCAAAAGATTGTCTTCAACAGGGCCGCTGAGCGAAACGGACTCGGAACACCAGCTATCCTGATGCGGACTTCCGAAATTGTTTGGTGCCATCCGCGGATGTTGCGGAATTTGAGCATTGGCAAAACGATTCAGGGTACTTTTTGCTGCTGGGACATGGTGCAATTCTTCCTTTCTCATGGGGACTGTATGATCGAATGGATTCATAATTGAACCTGTATTTGTATTGGATGGTGAATACCCAATCCTGAGAGTTGGGATCGGAGTGTTGAACCTTGAGTCATATTTCAAAGGTAAATTACACGTACAGTACCCAGAGTTTCAAGTGAATGCTCAAGATAGATAATTACAAACTATGTTCTGTGTGTATTTGAAAATATCGCATTGCTCGATACTTATAACTACCCTTAGCAAAATCCTTGAATCTACGTATGTCAACATTGATCAAATCAGCGGATACGCAAATATGATTTATTAATACAAGCATGGTTAATTGATAATTATTGAAATAACCGTTTTGGTATTAAGCTCAAATACGACTTTATTGATATTAATTGGTATGGCAATTATCGTGAGAGTGTATTTTTATTGAAATTTTGGATTGACTGAATCATATACATTGGCTGTGAGCAAAAATTTGTATCATGCAACAACCAATGTTATATGCTTAATTAAGACAAAAGCTATATTTCCTCACAAGGACTGTGATGAGCTTGCCGCCTATTCACCGCCTTCGTGCTCATGTTCAACAAGGTGTTTTTTACCACTTAAACCATATTCACGTAATTTATTGGCTATTGCCGTATGAGAAACGCCAAGCCGTTTTGCCAGTTTACGCGTGCTGGGATAATGACGATAAAGACGTGTCAGTACAGAACGTTCAAAACGCTTGCTGATTTCATCCAAAGACCCCACCAGAATATCTTCATTAAATGCCACCTCTGCCTCTGCTACTAGTTCAGGTAACTGAATATCCTGCGGGCCTAGTTTGTTACTCTCAAGTTGAGTCAGTGCATGATAGATAGCATTTCGAAGTTGTCTGACATTTCCGGGCCAATGATAACCACAAAGAAATTGCTCTAAGTCAGAAGAAAATTTAGGTTTATCTAAGCCTTGTTCTGCCGCAAAACGCGTTACAAAATAATCTGTCAGTGGCATGATATCCGCCTGACGTTCCCGCAAAGGAGGTAATGTAATGGTTAAAACATTCAGCCGATAATAGAGATCTTCACGAAACTCCCCTTTTTGTACCAATTCAACTAAGTTTTTCTGAGTGGCACAAATAATCCTAACGTTCACTTTAACTTCATTCTCTTCACCTACACGGCGAAATGTTCCATCATTTAAGAAACGAAGTAATTTAATCTGCATTTGTGGTGACATCTCACCGATTTCATCTAATAAAACCGTACCGCCATTAGCCTGCTCAAAGAAGCCCTTTTTGCCTTCCAATGCATTAGGATAGGCTCCTGCCGCATAACCAAATAATTCACTTTCTACAACATTATCTGGCATAGATGCACAATTCAGCCCAAGAAAAGGCTGTTTTCCCCTTGCGCTCCGCAAATGACAAGCTTTAGCAAATTCATCTTTTCCGGTTCCTGTTTCACCAATAAGCAACAAGGGAGCATCAAGCATCGCCATTTTACGAGCCTGCTCTACAACATGAACCATTTTAGGGCCAGCAGCAATAATTCGTTCAAAGGCATTATCATTTATGGTTAATTTTTTCAACGGGGATTCAATATGCACCGATGAACGATGTTCGCCAGAACGCAACATAATCACGGCTCCTACACATCTAACAATCTGATTTTCATCCGTTAACTGCATAGGAATAATATCCATCCCATAATCTTGCCCTTTGATGGATAGTTGTGTTGAGTGTTGCTGATGATCCTCACTTTCAAGCCAGTGAAGGAAATTGTAATTGCTAATCAAATGACCAATATTTTTGGGGCTGATTTTTTCTTTACTGAAACCAAACAATGTCAAAGCAGCAGAGTTAGCCAGTTTAATATTGCCTTTCATGTCAATAGAAAAGATAGGCTCAGGCACTGATTCCAATAAAGTCCACATCGCTCTGTGCTCTTTCTCTGACGGCATGAAGGCAACTGTCCTGACATCAATAACACCATTGATACGGCGAATTTCTGCCATTAATACTCGGAAAATATTGAAATCAATTTGAGTAAAATTAAGGTAAATACGACGTGCAGGAGAAATTTCAATTCCTTTCAGGTCAATATTTCGTAAAACCAGTAAATCAAGTAATTCGCGGGTTAGCCCGATTCGATCCTGACAAGTAACTTCCAATCGCATTTTTTTGACCTTATTTACACGATGTTCTTAACCACCTGAAATGTTACCCGTTACTACTCAATAGATGAAGCCCTTGTCAGCAAAAGTTTACAAGAAAGTAAGATGTCAAACTGGTATGACAGTAATCATTAGTTGGTTACTTTGCTGTTATCCGTGTTTTTGGCTGTACTTTTGTTTTTCATTGGTAACGTACTTTTAAGCTGAATAAGCAACTGGTGACGAAAATCCCCTAACTTCGGCTTATCTCCATCAATCCACGGCAAAGGGCGGCACAGTTCCATGGCCTTGATACCCAAACGGGCCGTAAGCAACCCTGCACCGATCCCCTGTGCAGCACGAACAGAAAGACGGGCTGCAATGTCCTGTGACAACCAGTCCATACCCACTTCTCTTACTAATTCTGAAGCTCCTGCAAAGGCAATATTCAGCAATACTAACCGAAACAAGCGAATACGGCTGAAATAACCCAATTTGATTCCATAAAGCGCGGCAATTCGATTAATAAGTCGAATATTTCTCCAGGCAATAAAGGCCATATCCACAATTGCCAATGGACTGACAGCGATCATCAATGCTGACTCCGCCGCAGAGCGGCTAATCTCTTTCTTAGCCTGAGCATCCAAGACAGGTTGAACCAACTTGCTGTATAGCATGACAATTTCACGATCATTATGAGTTTCATGCACAGCAGCCTGCCAACGCTGTAATGCCGGATGTTGTTGCCCTATTCTCGCCTGTTCTGCCAATTTTTCACAAAATCGGCGCCCTTTGCCAATGCCATGGCTTTGTAATAGCGTTTTTGCAACATTTCGTTCTTCTATACGCTGCCGTAAATGGTAAAGATGCCGCCATTCCCTCACCACGCTGCCTATTCCCGCAAAAACAATCATACTGCCAGCAACAGTAATTCCCAGAGCAATCCAATCATGTTGTTGCCATGCTTGATATATCCACTGTATACATTGTGCAACGACACTCATTCCCAACACAAATACAGCACTGGAAAAAATTTTTCGCCAAAAACTGTGTTTCGGTTTCAGTGCAGCATTCACTGCACCTTCAAATTCGCCTTCCTGCTCTTCTGCTTCCAGCTCTGGCATAATCGGATAAAATTCTTTTTCCTGCCCAATAAATTCTTTTTTGGATTTCAATGGTGGCTCTGATGATGTTTGTACAAAATCACCAAAATCAATTCTCGGTTTCAAAGGTTCGGTCATGTTAGTTTGTCTCCCAATAAAAACTCCATCGCGCTATCCATGCGAATATGGGGTAACGGTGTATCAGCATTGACTTGTCTTGGCCGGAATGATTCGAAATTAAACCCTTGTTTTTGCCAGAATTCGTTATTTGGTAAGCGTTGTGGCACTTCTCCCGGAAAAAATGTCAGTAATTTATCGTCTGACAAACGATTACCCTTGATAGCAGGGATTTTATCACCCTCATGAATAACAATGCCGCTCTCTGTTGCCTGAACAGATGCAAGCCCTACACAATCCATGCTGATCCCTTCAAACGCCGCATT
Source organism: Xenorhabdus vietnamensis (assembly GCF_002127535.1). Taxonomy (GTDB): domain Bacteria; phylum Pseudomonadota; class Gammaproteobacteria; order Enterobacterales; family Enterobacteriaceae; genus Xenorhabdus; species Xenorhabdus vietnamensis. The sequence goes on along the minus strand of NZ_MUBJ01000012.1, from coordinate 105,307 downwards.
TTGCCACGCTTCCTGTACCAATTGCTGTAAAAGAGAAACAAAATTGGCATGCTGATCTGCCGTAATATGATCAGCTTTACTGGCAGCAAACATTAATTTATCAATGCAGGGAGAGAATAAACGACGAAATAATGTTCGCTTACCATAATGGAAACTCTGCATAAGTTGTGTTAATGCGAGCCGCATGTCGTTGAATGCCTGTGGGCCACTATTCAGTGGTTGCAAACAATCCACCAGAACAATTTGTCGATCAAAACGGAGAAAATGCTCTTTATAGAACCCCTTAACAATATGATTACAGTAATAAGCAAAACGCTCACGCAGCATACCTATGTTAGTATGTTTGCCCGCTTTTGCTAATTGCGACTCCCCGATTTTATCGATATCCGGCCACGGGAAAAATTGCAGTGCTGGAGCGCCTGCCAAATCTCCCGGCAAGATAAAACGCCCAGGTTGGATAAAGTGCAAACCCTGTTGTTTACACTGATGTAAATAGTCCGTATAGGCCTGAGCAATTCTGGCAAGTAAATTCTCATCAGCAGGAGCCAGTGGATCACACTGATTGCATAATGTTAACCACGGTTCAGCCCAATTTGCTCTTTCCCCTTTCAGCAATCCATGCATATACCGTGACCATGCCAGATAATTTTGTTCCAGCATAGGCAAATCCAATAACCACTCGCCCGGATAATCGACAATTTCTAAATAAAGAGTGGAGGTTTCTTTGAGGTAACGAAATAGGGAATCTTCAGAGCGATAACGCAAAGCCAGGCGAATTTCACTCACTCCACGTGTTGGTATCGGCCAGTAAGGGAGAGTGTCATATAATGCGGCGATATTTTCATCATAGGCAAAGCGAGGCACGCCAAAATCCCGCTGTGGTACACGCTTCACACCAAACAGGCGCCCATCGCGCACAGCAGAAAATAATGGCAACCTCGCTCCATTGTGTACATGAAGGAGTTGGTTCACCAAGGAAGTAATAAATGCGGTTTTTCCACTGCGACTTAACCCTGTTACCGCCAGTCGCAAATGGCGGTCCATTCCACGATTAACAAGCGCTGTTAGTTCGTTTTGCAACCGTTTCATGTTTCTCCTAAATGGAAATATCGTGAATCTGCTTCATCTGGCCTGTGACATCGGCATAATTATTCTGCAAAATTTAATGGCCTAAGGATTGTTCATGGTCTGGTTATTCTCACTCAAAGCTGACGGAAACGGCTGCGCACATTGTAAGTTTCAGAAGTAATATAACGTTCCATTTGACGCAAACGTGCTTCGCTTGCTTTTAATTGGTAGTCTATTTCATCCAACATTTTCTGTGCTGATGGCCCCTTGCTTTTTTCCTCAGCAGAATATCCCGCAGGTGCGGGATCCATTACAAAGGTCAAGATAATATAAGCCAATACCGTTATACCGAATAACCCAAAAAACAGCGATAATACCGTGATGGTGCGGATCAGCGAAACGGGTACGTCAAAATATTCTGCCAGCCCAGCACAAACTCCTTTAACCATTCCCTGTTCTGGCAGTCGGTAAAGTTTTCGGCGGTATGTATTTGACATTATGACTGTCTCCAATTTGGATGCTCTGCATCAAGGATCTCTTCTAACGTTTTAATCCTTTCTTGCATACGCCTGGCATTTTCTGCCAATTGTTCTAAACGCTGAATTTCACTGTTCCCTAACTGACCTCGATTGCCATTCTGGTTGCTGTAATGCAGCCATAACCAGATGGGTAAGACAAAAAGCACAAAAATGATCAGTGGGATCCCAAGAAATATATAGCCCATTATCTTTCCTTAGTTACATATGACATATGTCATCATTGTGAATCTTTGATACTCATTTTAGCTTTCAAGGCCGCAAGTTGTGCACTGATTTCATCATCTGCCTTCAATTCAGCAAATTGCTGTTCGAGCGATTTCTGTTTACCCAGACCAACAGCTTCTGCCTCTGCTTCCATGTGGTCTATCCTGCGCTCAAACTGTTCAAAACGTGCCATTGCCTCATCGATTTTTCCACTATCCAACTGACGACGTACTTCGCGCGAAGATGCCGCGGCCTGATGGCGCAGAGTTAATGATTGTTGTCTTGCACGCGCTTCTGTCAATTTGTTTTCCAGCTCAGTCACTTCAGCTTTAATGCGTTCCAGAGTTTCATCCAGGATAGACAACTCATGTGCTAACGCTCCAACTAAGCTACTGACTTTTTGTTTTTCGATCAACGCCGCACGCGCTAAATCTTCTTTACCCTTGCTCAGTGCCAATTCAGCTTTTTCTTGCCAGCCATCAATTTGGCTTTCACCTATGCTGATACGGCGCGAAAGCTGTTTTTTCTCTGCCAATGTACGGGCTGAAGTAGAGCGTATTTCCACCAGCGTGTCTTCCATTTCCTGAATCATCAAGCGGATCATTTTCTGTGGATCTTCGGCTTTATCCAACAGAGAGGAGATGTTAGCGTTAACGATATCAGCAAAACGAGAGAAAATACCCATAGTCATAAACCTCTTTCATTAGAATGTATGTATGTTATGCCTGTGTATTGTTAAAACGGATACAAGATACACGGTAAGACATTTAACTAAATACAAGATACATGCCAATTTTTGGTTTTACTTATCCAATTGAAATAATTCAAATAATATTTTTTGCTTTTTTATTGCAATAAGCTAATGTAGTCAAATTGACCAACTTTTGGTGAAAAATACCATGTCTCAATTTATTGATAATTTATTAGGTGAAGCAAACTGTTTTATTGAAATTTTGGAACAAGTCTCTGCACTGGCAAAATTAAACAAGCCTGTTTTGGTTCTGGGGGAACGAGGGACAGGCAAAGAGTTAATTGCCCGTCGTTTACATTATCTTTCCCCACGTTGGCAAGACCCTTTTATTTCTCTGAATTGTGCAGCACTCAATGAAAATTTGCTTGATTCAGAACTCTTTGGTCATGAAGCCGGGGCGTTCACTGGTGCCCGTTCAAAACATCAAGGGCGCTTTGAACGAGCCGATGGCGGAACGTTGTTCCTTGATGAACTAGCCACTGCTCCCATGCAAGTACAGGAAAAATTACTGCGTGTCATTGAATACGGTCACTTAGAGCGCGTTGGTGGTACTCAGTCATTACAAGTCGATGTACGTTTGATTTGTGCAACCAACGAAGATTTACCTTCTATGGCTGCCCGTGGAAAATTCAGGGCTGATTTGCTCGATAGGCTCGCTTTTGATGTCGTTCATATTCCACCACTGCGTCAACGGCAACCAGATATCATGTTACTGGCACAAAATTTTGCGATTCAGATGTGCCGTGAGTTAGATCTGCCATTGTTCCCTGGGTTTACTACTGAAGCCAAGCAACAGTTACTTTCCTATCACTGGCCCGGTAATGTCCGCGAATTAAAGAACGTTATAGAACGTTCCATTTATCGGCATGGTAATAATGAAAATGAATTAAATACTGTCATTATCAACCCCTTTTCACCTTCACAACAATCTGTCCCATCATCCACTGATAACGGAATTACCAATTATTTCCTTCCTGAATTGCCTCTTGATTTAAAACAATGGCAAAACGATAGCGAAAAGAGTTTAATCATGCAGGCTTTGGCAAAAAGTCAGTTCAATCAGAAAAAAGCCGCTGACAAACTTAACTTGACTTATCACCAGTTACGCGGATTGATCAAAAAACATCATATCAATATTCATGAGAACGATCAGACAAAAAATCAGCCGAGCAAAGTAATCAATTCAATAGATAGATAGATAGATAGATAAAAAAATAGCCGGCACCCGAGCCGGCTAATAAAAATACTGGAAGCAATGTGAGCAATGTCGTGCCTTTTCTGAGATTACATACTTGATACTACAAGAATGTCTTCCCGAGAACACGATGAGAATGATAATACTTATCACTTATGCTTGTAAAGCACTTTATTGATAATACTTCTCATTATCGTGATCTGTTCGTTGTTTTTGAGCAAAAAGCATTAATTAAGTTACAATGCCTAAATTCTTCTATATGACTGACGTTTTATATGCGCTATTTGATTTACTGGATCATATTATTGATTTCCGCCCCTACGCTGGCGGCTAAGAATGCTATTCCAGAAACTATCGCGGAATCCATTCCATCGAAGCCAAACAACACATCAGAAAGTCTGTCTCATATTCCGACAGCTTTACAACAGAATGGATTTATTTATTGCGTTAATGGTGATTTGAATACATTTAATCCACAAATGGCTATCGGTGGCCTGACCGTGGATACTCTTGCTGCGCAGATTTATAACCGCCTGCTGGGAGTTGATCCTCTTAGCCATAATTTGGTTCCTGAGTTGGCTACTGACTGGGAAGTTCTGGACAATGGGACAACCTATCGTTTTTATCTGCGTCACAACGTTGCCTTCCAATCAACCAATTGGTTTACACCAACCCGTGCTATGAATGCGGATGATGTCATTTTCAGTTTTCGCAGGCTCTTCGATACAACATATGATTATCATTATGTTAATAGTAGCCACTATCCCTATTTTGATAGTTTGCAATTTGGCAATTCAGTGAAGGATATTCGAAAAATCGACGAATATACTGTTGAGTTCCATCTTAATGCTACTAATGCATCTTTTCTCTGGTATTTAGCAACACACCATGCACCTATACTATCTCAGGAATATGCTCAAAAGTTGCAACAAATGCATCAACAGAAACAATTAGACTGGAAACCTGTTGGAACAGGCCCCTTCATGATGAAAGATTATAGGATGGGACAATTTATCCGCCTCGTTCGCCATGATAAATACTGGAAAGGTAAACCACGCATGGAACAGGTTGTTATAGATACTGGTACTGGCGGTACTGGCAGGATCTCAAAACTGCTCACAGGTGAGTGCGATGTACTGGCTTATCCTGATAATAACCAGCTGAATATTGTAAATAATGATTCGAATCTGAGTCAGACATCACAGCCTGGCATGAATGTCGCTTATCTCGCGTTTAATACCAGCAAACCACCGTTAAATAATTTGAAAGTTCGTCAAGCTATCGCTTATGCCATCAATAACCAACGTCTGATGCAATCCATCTACAATAAAAAGGCAGAAACGGCAACCTCTATTTTACCTCGTATATCATGGGCGTATGATCAGAGTATCAAAATTACCGAATACGATTCTGAAAAATCCCGCAAAATGTTAAGTGAACTGGGATTAAGAGAATTGAAATTAACGTTATGGGTTCCAACAACTTCACAAGCTTATAACCCACGTCCTCTGAAAATGGCAGAGCTAATTCAGGCAGATTTAGCACAAGTTGGTATTAAGATATCTATTCATCCTGTCGAAGGTAGATTTCAGGAAAACCTTCAGAAGAATAAGAACTATGATATGGTACTGGCAGGCTGGTCTGCCGATAGCAATGATCCCGATAGTTTTTTCCGTCGATTACTGAGTTGTGCCGCAATTGCATCTAAAACAAACCTGAGCCACTGGTGTAATTCAGCTTTTGATGATGCTCTTCGTCAAGCCTTGTTAAATCAAGAAATTGTCTCACGCAAAGAAAATTATTTCTTTGCACAAAAAATCATCGCGCAACAATTACCCTTGCTGCCACTGGCTTATTCAATGCATTTGCAGAGCTTTCGCAATAATATTAAAGGATTGGTATTCAGTCCGTTTGGCGTTGATGCCTTTGACAAGGTTTACCGTGCACAGGAAGCTGCAGTTCCTGATGAAAATAAAAAGGGAAGCAAATGATTATTTATATCCTACGTCGTTTGTTACTTCTGATTGTGACATTATTTTTTCTTTCTTTTATCAGTTTCAGCCTGATGTATTTCACACCTAGTGGTTACTTGAGTGAAACACCACTGTTAGATGCTTATGTAGACTATGCCTATCACCTGTTGAAATGGGATTTTGGTATTTCCAAAATTAATGGGCAACAGGTTATTGAACAACTATATGCTGTTCTTCCCGCCACTATGGAGCTTTGTATTCTCTCTTTTTCCATGGCGTTGTTAATTGGTATTCCCCTTGGGATTATTGCTGGTGTCTGGCGTAATAAAAAAGCAGACATTATTATCAGCACACTTACCCTATGTGGTTTTTCCATCCCAGTTTTCTGGCTGGCTTTGCTGTTAATCCTGCTTTTTTCACTTGGCTTAAATTGGTTACCTGTTTCAGGGCGATTTCTTTTACTCTATCAAATAGAACCTGTTACTGGTTCCGCACTGATTGATGCCTGGCTGTCAAAGGCACCTTATCGCAATGAGATGATTATTAACGTCATTATGCATATGATACTGCCCGTTATCACTCTGGCCGTTGTCCCTACAACAGAAGTTATCCGTTTGATGCGTAACAGTGTTGAAGAAATCTCAGGTGCAAATTACATCAAATCAGCAGCAACCCGTGGTTTATCTCGACTAACTATCATTCGGCGTCACCTATTACATAATGCCTTGCCTCCCATCATTCCTAAATTAGGATTACAATTCTCAACTATGCTCACATTAGCTATGGTGACTGAGCGTGTCTTTAACTGGCCAGGTTTAGGACCTTGGCTTATCAACGCTATCCAACAGCAAGATTATTCCGCGATCTCAGCAGGTATCATGGTGATAGGAACACTGATTATTTCAGTTAATATGCTAACAGATATTATTGGGGCGATAGCTAATCCCCTGAAGCATAAGGAATGGTATGCCCTTAGATAATTTTTACCGAGAAAAGCAAATGCCATCGCCACTGAAAGTCATCTGGCGATTTTTCTATGCTGATGTATTAGCTATGACTGGTTTTTATGGGGTATTAATCTTAATTATACTGAGTTTGTTGGGAGAACATCTCGCTCCACATTCATTTCATTTACAATTGAGTCACCAGCTTATGCCACCTTCATGGTCACATTCAGGTAATGTCTCCTTTTTTCTTGGGACTGACGATCTCGGCCGTGATATTTTCAGCAGTCTATTGATTGGCACGTCTTCCACATTTGGGGGAGCGTTGGTTGTCACTACCGTGGTAGCCATTATAGGATTAATCATCGGCAGCCTTGCCGGCATGACTCATGGATTGAAATCAGCAGCTCTGAATCATATTTTTGATACTCTACTCGCTATTCCTTCATTGCTATTGGCTATCATTGTCGTTGCTTTTGCTGGAGCCAGCCTACACCACGCCATGATTGCAGTTTCACTGGCATTATTGCCAAGAATAGTACGTACTGTTTATACAGCTGTGCATAACGAACTGGATAAAGAGTACATTATTGCAGCACGCTTAGACGGTGCTTCAAACCACCATATTTTACGTTATGCCATTTTTCCCAATATTACTGCAGTGATAGTCAGTGAGTTAACTCGTGCTCTCTCCATCGCTATTCTTGAAATTTCCGCATTGGGATTTCTCGATCTTGGTGCACAAAGACCATCTCCCGAATGGGGAGCCATGCTGAAAAACTCATTGGAACTACTTTCTAATGCACCATGGACTGTTATGTTTCCCGGAGCAGCAATTATGATCAGTGTTCTGCTGGTTAACTTACTGGGTAATGGCCTCCATCGTGCTATTAACGCAGGAGTCGAATAATGCCATTACTCGATATTCGAAACCTCACCATTGAATTCATGACAGCAGAAGGCCCCGTCAAAGCCGTTGACCGAATGAGTATCTCACTAACAGAAGGTGAAATACTGGGTTTGGCTGGTGAGTCAGGATCAGGTAAGAGTTTAATTGCCAAAGCGATTTGTGGTGTCACAAAAGACAACCTAAAAGTTACCGCAGATCGTTTCCGTCTTAACGATATTGATTTATTGCGTCTGACCCCACGACAACGCCGTAAAGTGATTGGCCACAATATTTCAATGATTTTTCAGGAGCCACAATCGTGTCTCGATCCATCAGAAAGTGTTGGTAAACAGATTATTCAATCTATTCCAGGATGGACGTATAAAGGCCGTTGGTGGCAGAGATTCAATTGGCGAAAACGCCGTGCGATTGAGTTGTTACATCGCGTTGGTATTAAAGATCACCATGACATTATGCTCAGTTATCCCTACGAATTAACCGAAGGTGAATGTCAAAAAGTAATGATCGCTATTGCGCTTGCTAACCAGCCAAAGTTATTGATTGCCGATGAACCAACCAATGCAATGGAATCCACGACACAAGCACAAATATTCCGTTTGCTTTCGAGCTTAAATCAGAACAACAACATGACTATCCTATTAATCAGTCATGACCTGCAAATGATGAGTAAACTGGTTAAACGTATCAATGTGCTGTATTGCGGTCAGACCGTGGAAAATGCTACTCCGGATGAGTTGCTGGTGAAACCTTATCATCCCTATACTCAAGCTCTGATCCGTTCAATTCCTGATTTTGGCAGCCCATTACCACATAAAAGTCGGTTAAATACGCTACCCGGAGTTATTCCATCACTGGAACATCTGCCGATAGGTTGCCGCTTAGGGCCTCGTTGCCCTTATGCACAAAAAACCTGTATTGAAACTCCACGGTTACGGGTGATCAAAAACCATACATTTGCCTGCCATTTCCCTTTGAATATTGAGGAATCGTAAGTGGTTGAGACATTATTGGAAGTTAAAAACCTGACTAAAACATTTCGCTATCGAACTGGGCTATTTCGTCGTCACCAGCTTGATGCCGTAAAACCGGTGAGTTTTACCCTGCAACCGAAAAAAACATTGGCCATCATTGGTGCAAATGGTTCCGGTAAATCCACATTAGCGAGAATGCTATCCGGGGTTATTGAGCCGACTTCAGGTGAAATTTTGATTGACGGTCATAAGCTTTCTTACGGAGATTACAGCTATCGCAGCCAACGTATTCGCATGATTTTTCAGGATACCAGCACATCACTGAATCCTCGTCAACGTATTGGTCATATTCTGGATATACCGTTAATTTTAAATACAGAGTTATCTTCCTCCGAACGGGAAAAGCGTATCAACCAAACATTGCGTCAAGTTGGTTTACTACCTGATCATGCCAATTATTATCCACATATGCTCGCTTCAGGACAGAAACAACGTGTAGCTTTGGCGCGTGCTCTAATATTACAACCACAAATTATTGTGGCAGACGAAGCATTGGCTTCACTCGATATGTCCATGCGCTCCCAAATAGTCAACTTGATGCTAGAATTACAAGAAAAACACGATATTTCATATATCTACGTCACTCAACATCTCGGCATGATGAAACATATCAGTGATCAAGTACTGGTGATGCATCAAGGAGAAGTTGTCGAGCGTGGCAATACAGCGGAGGTTTTGGCTTCTCCACTGCATGTTATTACACGTAAATTGATAGCCAGTCATTTTGGTGAAGCCCTGTCTGCTGAAGCATGGCGACAGGATATCACCTAATATTTTTATTGGATGTATTTTAATCACTGATCGGAACAGAATGGGAAACTCACCACATTTCTCTCCGGCGTGGTAGAATCATCTCCGTTTATTCACAATAAATACCGCAGTCATGGTCGGATATTTATTATTTTTGTTTCCCCATGACTCTTGGTGTTTGATCACAAAGAACAATTTTGATCATAAAGAACAATAAGGATACTGCTATGGGTTTCATGACCGGCAAGCGCATTCTCATTACTGGCGTCGCCAGCAAACTGTCTATCGCTTATGGAATTGCCAAGGCAATGCACGATCAGGGAGCAGAGCTGGCTTTTACCTACCAAAATGACAAATTGAAACCTCGTGTCGAAGAATTCGCCGCATCACTGAATTCAAATATCGTTCTGCCATGCGACGTGGCTGAAGATGAAAGTATCGACGCACTGTTTGTTGAACTGGGTAAAGTCTGGCCTAAATTCGATGGTTTTGTTCACTCTATCGGTTATGCTCCAGCTGACCAACTTGATGGTGACTATGTTAACGCTGTTACCCGTGAAGGTTTTAAAATTGCACATGACATCAGTGCATACAGTTTCGTCGCAATGGCAAAAGCCTGCCGTGAGATGCTGAATCCTGGTTCTGCCCTGCTCACCTTGAGCTATTTGGGCGCAGAACGTGCAATTCCTAACTATAACGTAATGGGTCTGGCAAAGGCCTCTCTGGAAGCAAATGTGCGTTATATGGCAAATGCAATGGGTGTTGAAGGTATCCGTGTTAATGGTATCTCTGCTGGCCCAATCCGCACTCTGGCGGCTTCAGGTATCAAAGATTTCCGTAAAATGCTGGCACATTGTGAAGCAGTCACACCTATTCGCCGTACTGTAACAACAGAAGATGTTGGTAATGCTGCTGCCTTCTTGTGCTCAGATCTGGCTGGAGGTGTTACTGGTGAGATCCTGCATGTTGACGGTGGTTTCAGCATCGCTGCTATGAATGAGTTAGAGTTAAAATAATAGCTCGTTGATATATTTGAAGATGGTCTCATCCATACAGTGATAGTTGAGACCATCTTTTTTTATTCTCAATTAGGTAGCAGCACGGACATACTGCTCAAGACTACCGGAAGCATAATTTTACTAATGATTTTCAATGTCAGTCTATTCTTACTGCATGAAACTGATGTTCTGGAGTGACCATTTTATTTTGCGCAGCAACAATTTGTAATTCATATTCTTCACTCTTTCGAGTTTCCAACATCACTTCGTAAACTGCAGCAGCAACATGTTCTAACGCAGCTTGCAATGCTTCATTTATCAAGGACGGGTTTTTCAATAGATTGACGAGGAACAAACCACTCGTTAAGTCACCAACACCAACCGGCTGACGTGCTCCCGTATCAATTAATGGACGGCTAACATGCCAGCTATGTTCTTTAATCACCAGAAGCATTTCAAAGCAATCTTTCTGATAGCCTGCACGGCTTAAATGCTTAACCAATACAATTTTAGGACCTTTTTCACATAACTCACGAGCTGCGGATATAGCTTGTTCTACACTTTCAATTTTCCGCATGGTTAATGTTTCAAGTTCCAATAAATTAGGTGCAATAATATCACTAATTGGTAATGCTTTTTCACAAAAGAATTCAGCAACTCCCGGGGCAACTATACATCCTTTTTCCGGATGTCCCATTACGGGATCACAGAAATACCATGCATCTGGGTTGGCTTCTTTAACCTGCTTCACGATATCAAGGATATAACTTCCCTGTTCCGGAGAACCAATATAACCACTCAGGACGGCATTACAGGATGCTAATTTATTAATTTCACCAATTCCCTGCACAATTTCAGTCAAATGTTCAGGTGGCATCACACAACCACGCCATTGAGGGTATTGGGTGTGGTTTGAAAATTGAACCGTATTTAATGCCCATACGTTCACTCCCATACGATGCATCGGAAAAACAGCCGCGCTGTTTCCTGCATGACCAAAGACAACATGAGACTGAATTGAAAGAACATTGTTCATGATAAGGCCTAGTTTATTATTTTTGATTTATGAATAGATATTATCTATAAAAATGCCAGATACACTAAGGGCAACATTATTGTTGCCCTTAGTGATAGTATTAATTATTTCCAATTGATAAGGCAATAATGCTTTTTACCTCGGCGTAATAAACTATAACGCCCAAACAAACGATCACTCTCTGCAAAGACATACATAGGCTCTGATTGTTTTTCACCGTTGATGGAAACCGCATTAGAACTGATCATGGTGCGAGCCTGTCCACGGGAAGGAACAAATTCGGCGGTGACCAGAGCTTGTTGCAGATCGGCATCTTTTTCAAGTTCAATGGCCGGCATTCCATCTTGCGCCAATTGAGCAAAATCATCTTCGGTCAAATCAGAAATCGCACCAGAGAACAAACTTTCAGTGATACGCTTCGCCGCTGCAAGGCCTTCTTTGCCATGCACCATACCAGTAACTTGTTCTGCCAGTATATATTGAGCACGTGGAGCTTTACCGCTATTTTTATCTTCTTCTTCCAGAGAATTAATTTCCTCGATATCCATGAAAGTAAAAAATTTCAAGAAACGGTAAACATCTGCATCTGCTGTATTAATCCAGAACTGATAAAATTTGTATGGGCTGGTTTTCTTCGGATCCAACCAAACTGCACCACCTTCTGTCTTACCAAATTTCGTTCCATCTGATTTGGTGATCAGTGGTACTGTCATGCCAAACACTTGTTTTTGATGTAAGCGACGAGTCAAATCGATACCTGAAGTAATGTTGCCCCATTGGTCTGAACCACCAATCTGTAATTCAACGCCATATTTTCCATTCAGGTTTGCAAAATCATATGACTGCAATAGATTATAAGAAAACTCAGTGTATGAAATACCAACATCATCACGGTTAAGACGTTGTTTTACTGCTTCTTTGTTAATCATCTGGTTGACGGAAAAGTGCTTACCGATGTCACGCAGGAAAGTCAGCACATCCATTTTGCCAAACCACTCGTAGTTATTGGCTAATTCTGCACCATTTTCACCATCAAAACTAAGGAATGGAGAAACCTGCTTGCGAATTTTCTCAACCCACTCTTTGACTGTCTCTTCTGTGTTTAATTTGCGTTCGGTTGCTTTAAAGCTTGGATCGCCAATCAAACCTGTCGCCCCACCGACCAACGCAATTGGTTTATGCCCAGCAAGTTGGAATCGTTTTAAACACAGCAAGGGAACCAGATGGCCCAAATGCAAGCTGTCAGCGGTAGGATCGAAGCCACAATAGAGAGAGAGCGGACCTTGCGCCAGTCTCTCAGCTAACGCCTCTTCATCCGTTACCTGGGCAACAAGGCCCCGCTCTTGCAGTTGTTTAATCAGGTTATTGCTAGACATTAATGACTCCATCGGTTTGTATACTTTACCTATATATTCCCCCTTTCTTTTCAGGCTGCTACTTTATTGATTACGCTGCAACCTGAAATCTATTGGGTATATAAGCATCTCGTTATAAATCACGTGCTATAGCATAAAACGCCAGTAATATAAGTGCCAGTATTAAAAACGGTAATTATACTCCGCTCTTTGCAAGTCACTGCTTTATTAGCTGTACTTTGCAAGTTATTGAGCATATTACTTAATTTATGACCTTGTGTATCGAGCGTTTATATCGTTCTGTTATTAAGGAGCCAATCGATCGATATGCCATTTATCATCTTCACGTTGATACAGAAAACGATCATGAATGCGATGTGCACCACCCTGCCAGAATTCGACTGAATCAAATTCAACTTTGAATCCCCCCCAAAAACTGGGAAGAGGAACCTCTCCATTCTGGAACTTTTGTTTCAACTCCAAAAACTTCCCCTCCAAAATGCCTCTGGCAGAAATTTTTGAGGATTGCTGGGAAGCCCAGGCTGCTATTTGACTATCTCTCGGACGACTATGAAAATATTTCACTACTTCAATTGGAGACAAACGCTCAGCTTTGCCAAGAAAACTAACTTGTCGTTCCAATTGATACCAAGGGAAATGGAGGCTGATCCGGTTATTTTGGACCAGATGTTTTGCCTTACGACTACCAAGATTGGTATAAAATATCAGGTTGCGTGCGTCAAAATGTTTTAACAGAACGATGCGCTGGTGAGGTTGTCCGTTCTCATCTACTGTAGCAACACACATTGCCGTTGGATCACTGAGTTTAGCTTCACAAGCCTGTTTTAACCAACGTTCAAAAAGTTCAATCGGTTCTTCAGTAAGATCTTTTCGCCTTAATCCACCACGTATATATTCGCGACGCAGTTCAGCGATAGCTGTTTCATTATTTTCTGACATTTCTAATCTCTCGATTTCTAAATGAGTATTAGCATATCATTGTTATCTGTTAGCTAACTGTCTTCTAATAATGGTCAATTGTTAACTGAACATTATCCAATCAATTATCTGACAACTGGATAAATTGCCCCTAAAATCGTTTCTCTATCTGCACCTGTTACTGACGGTAAATTACCAGATAACCCAGACATTGTTCGGAATGCCAACCAAGCAAATGCCAGAGCTTCCATATCATCACCACTCAAACCATATTTATCTGTCGTAGTAACTTCAGTATCCGGTAATAATGTCGATAACCGATTCATCACAAGTGGATTACGGGCCCCACCACCACATACCAGAAGGCGATCACACTCACCACTTAGCATCATTTGCTGAACAATGCTCACGGCCGTTAATTCAGCCAATGTTGCTTGAACATCCACTGGTACAACTTCAGGAAAATCAGCCAGTTGTTTTTCCAACCATGCCATATTAAAGTATTCACGCCCTGTACTCTTTGGTGCGATACGCACAAAATATGGATCAGAAAGCATTTTTTGAAGCAAAGATTCATTGACAATACCTTCACTGGCCCACTGTCCATCTTTATCATAAGGTAACTGCTTATGCTGCCATGTCCAGGCATCCATCAGCATATTGCCCGGGCCAGTATCATATCCTTTAACGGCAGAGTTAGGCAGAAGTGCTGAAATATTTGCTATTCCGCCAATATTCAAAATAATACGCCTTTCTGTAGGATGACCCAATACAGCCATATGAAATGCTGGCACCAAAGGTGCCCCCTGGCCACCATAAGCCATATCACGCCGTCTGAAATCACCGACCGTTGTAATATTAGTCAATGCTGCTACACGGTTGTTGTCACCAATTTGCATAGTAAAAGGTTTTTCACCGTCCGGCTCATGCCATACGGTCTGCCCATGACACCCAATTGCTGTAACGTCATTTGCAGCCAGCCCTGCTTTATTCAACAATCCTTGAACAGCTTGTGCAAATAAAGTTCCAAGTTCATAGTCAAACCTTCCGACCATTGATAGTGTCGTCTGCTGCCCTTGACAAATAGAAAGCAATTTTTGCTTAAGTTCTTGCGGGAAAGGATGATTATAGCTTACTCGCTGAGTCACAACCTTATCACTAATCTCCGCCAGAATAACATCAACCCCATCCATGCTAGTACCAGACATCACACCAATATAACGTCCTGAATTCATAAATATCCCTCTATTAAATAATGGATTACATTTAATCTTACATGAACTATAAAACACATTTATTTGGACTATATATGTTTAATGAGCATTATTAGCGATAAAATCTAAGTTTTGGAGAGCTCTTCACAAAACATGCTAAGCTTTTGGTCAGGAATTATTCCTTTGCGAGTTCATCATAAGTATTTATTATATGCGCGGATATGTATCATTATTGGCTGGCAAAGCTATCAGTTCTGCTGCTAGCAATAGCAGCCGAACGCTTGATTATAGGTTTATTATCAAGTTTCCCTATCGGGCATTAAAATTAGGAGTAACTATGTTAAAACATTTCCTGGTTAGTGCAGTTGTAGTAACCACTTTGTCTGGTTGTGCAGACATGAGCGCATTTTCTAGTGATACTTATTCTATTAGTCAAGCCAAACAAGCTCAGACTGTCACCTACGGTATCATTCGATCAATACGCCCCGTCACTATTAAAGGCAAACAAGCCGGTGATCCTAATATGTTAGGTTTCATTGGTGGTGCTGTTTTAGGAGGACTTTTAGGTAATACGGTTGGTGGTGGTTCTGGCCAAAAGCTTACCACAGCTGCGGGTGCTATTGCGGGTGGTTTGGCTGGCCAAGGAATCCAAGGTGCGTTAGACCAAACAAAAGGTATTGAATTAAGTATTCGTATGGACGATGGAAGGAATATTATTGTAGTACAAAAGTTAGACCGTACTGTATTCAGCAAAGGACAACGCGTCCAGATCGCAAACAGCGGAAATTCTCTGACAGTGTCACCATTCTGAAATATTCAAATAACACAAAGCTAAAAAATCGCGGTTTACCAGTAACTGGTTCTGAACCGCGATTTTTATTATAGATTAATTTTTATATTACCTGTTTATGTAATTGGCTAATATTTTTTTCAATTTTTTTTATTACAGAAGCAAGCAGAATTAACTCATCATGAGTAATTCCCTCCAAGATTTCTTTTCTTGTCGAATCAATAACACTATCCACTTCTCTAATAAAAGTTTCCGATTCTCCGGTTAATTTGATTCTTTTTGCACGCCGATCATTAGCACATGTGTGCCGTGTAATCAGTTTTTTTTCTTCTAATTGATCAAGCGTTCTCACCAGAGATGGTTGTTCAATACCAATAGCTTTTGCGAGCTGTATCTGTGATTGCTCTGGTGGCAGCTGATTAATATTGTATAGAGTAACCCAATGTGTCTGAGTTAATTTCAGTGGTTTCAAACGATGATCAATTAAAGCGCGCCAAACACGAACTAAACGTGCCAAATCAGATCCCAATGTCAATTCCAATTACCCCTCCTTATAATTAGAGACTCATATAACATCAATGAATTATCCAATCAGTTTATTCATATGAATAATGGATACGCACTCTATATCATGCTTACATTAGCTGAGTCAGAAATTTCGCTAATAACCTAATTAGTGTCGCGTTGGCTTGTTACTCAAAGTTGACATCTTCGTCGCCCTAAAGAGCGAAGTTGTACGGCGCACCGAATAAAATCGCGCATTAATCCACCAACGATATAAACTGTATAAAATAATCTTCCAACTAAACTATTTTAATTTTAAATATCAACAAAAAAAATACAAACCCTCAAAATATATACATTTCCACTCGGTTAAAGTTCTATAAGAATAACCGTCATCCAAATACTAATCTATATATTTTTACATTAATATCATTTTTCTCTTACAGATATTGACAATGTTATAATAAATAACATAAAAAACAATAAGATAAAAAATTAGTTCTTTTATTGCTCAATAAATAATTCTTTGATAAGAAATTTTTACTGAAACACCTCAGTTAGACAATAGAAGTAATATTTTTAAATGACTTATGTCAAATAAAAGAGATGTAATATAAATAATACATCATTTATTACTGGTAATATTTCTTATTTTTACGATTATTCTAAACCAGAATTCATATAAGTAATATTTTTTAGCCAACTCAGAATAAAATTAAAATAAATCAGGTTGTTTCGGGATAATATTTCCATCACTTCCCTTATTTTTTAATTCTCTCAGATATCTATGATGACATAACCGCAATATTTTTCTTTTTTCACTATCAGATAAATTTACCCACAAAAAACGCTCTTCCCTACTACGGTAACATCCTAAGCAAAAACCACGAGAGTCAGACTCACAAACTCCTCGACAAGGATTTGGAATAGCAAAGAATTCTAATTGTTCAGCCATCTCATCCTCCTGCACTCAGGCTTACCAGTTATTTCCATTATGAAACTATTCGTTAGCCAGTATAAACCTCAACCATTACATTTCAATACAAAATAGTAACATTTTGAAATTAAATAAATAAGACGATTTGAATTATTTTATCCAGACGCGTTATAGTGAACCAGACATATACAGATATGTGAGCAAAATTTTGTAATAAAAGCTATATTTCGCAATAAAACTAATAAAGATCAAGAGGTAATCATGCGTTTACTCCATACTATGATCCGTGTTGGCAATATGCAGCGCTCGATTGATTTCTATACTCAGGTAATGGGTATGCGTTTACTTCGCACTAGTGAAAACCCAGAGTATAAGTACTCTCTCGCATTTGTTGGTTATACTGATGAAAACCAAGGCGCAGTTATTGAGCTAACCTACAATTGGAATGTTGAAAACTACGAAATGGGAACCGCATTTGGACATATTGCCTTAGGCGTTGATGATGTTGCAGCAACTTGTGAACGTATCAAGCTTGCTGGAGGTAACGTGGTTCGTGAAGCAGGGCCAGTTAAAGGTGGAACAACTATCATTGCTTTCGTCGAAGATCCTGATGGCTATAAGATTGAACTCATTGAAAACACAAGTGCCAGCAGTGCATTAGGCAACTGACGCTATTAATAGCTATCAAATTATAGCTAGAAATTATTCACACATAATAAAGGGCATATTTTATTGCCCTTTATTATTCTGATAAGTATTACTTCTGCAAGACACACCAAATTTTGTCATAATATCCACTATTCTAGAGTCAAAAACAGAACCCTGAAGCTAAGAACTGAAAATCAGATGTCTAATCAAAACGATCAAAATATACTAAGTGGACGCTTTCGTGGCTACTACCCCGTTGTCATTGATGTCGAAACCGCTGGTTTTAATGCGCGTACAGACGCTTTACTTGAAATTGCGGCAATTACTTTAAAAATGGATACTGAAGGTTGGCTAACACCTGCTGATACACTGCATTTCCATATCGAGCCTTTTGAAGGAGCTAATCTTGATCCTGCCGCCCTCGCTTTTACTGGTATTGATCCCACAAACCCCTTACGAGGAGCTGTCAGTGAATACGCTGCTTTGCATGCTATTTTCAAAATGATACGTAAAGGCATGAAAGACACTAACTGTAACCGCGCGATTATAGTCGCTCATAATGCCAATTTTGATCACAATTTTGTCACGGCCGCAGCTGAACGCTCTGGTTTGAAACGTAATCCATTCCATCCGTTCGCTACTTTTGATACTGCAGCACTCAGTGGATTGGTTCTTGGTCAGACAATTCTAGCCAAAGCCTGCATCACAGCAGAAATTCCGTTTGACAGCACTCAAGCTCATAGCGCCCTTTATGATACTGATCGAACTGCCCTGCTTTTCTGCGAACTCGTTAATCGCTGGAAACGGCTAGGTGGTTGGCCACTACCACCTATTGACTCCGAATCCTAAAAAACAAGTCCCATATCTATTAATCCATACCTATAATTAGCCCCATGCTTTTTATAAGCATGGGGCTACAGAAAGTATTCATCACTCCAAGGAATTACTGACCTTCTTCCTGCTCACGATACTTGTCGGCAGCCTCTTTAATCAGCGCTTGTAATTCTCCGCGCTGATACATCTCAACAAGAATGTCACAACCTCCTACTAGTTCACCATCAATCCAAAGCTGAGGAAAGGTTGGCCAATTTGCATATTTAGGCAATTGAGCGCGGATATCTGGATTTTGCAAAATATCCACATAAGCAAAGCGTTCACCACAAGCTGACAAAACCTGAACAGCCTGTGCAGAGAAACCGCAGCTTGGCAATTTCGGGGAACCTTTCATATACAATAGAATTGGGTTTTCTCTGATTTGGCGTTCGATTTTTGCGATGACCTCATCAGCTGTTGTATCAGTAATTGTGTTAGTATTCGTATTAATATTAGTCATTTTTGCTTCCTTAAAACTGCAAGCGCTATTTATCAGTATCAGATAAAGATTTATTCAGAATACCACTTTCCACTCTGATTTTTCCACCGTGAACTTTATGTGGCAAATTTTTGCCACGATTTGCAACAAGTGATCATTAAATATTTTCATTCAAACTGGCTGCACTCAATCCATGTTACAGTTCAGTTCTGCGTCAATTCGCAGCCTAGTAGTATCTTTTCCCCTGTTATTTAGCAGAAAAGTTGTTAAGATAATTATCAAATAGCAAATACAATAATAAGCTTAAACTTGCCCTGCCCATGATTAGGCCTTATAAATCATGGCTTGCAGAGCCAAAAACCCGATATTAAAAAGGAGCATGCAATGTCTTTTGAATTACCAGCATTACCTTATGCCAAAGATGCCTTGGAACCATACATTTCTGCAGAAACTCTAGAATATCATCACGGCAAACATCACAACGCTTATGTTGTAAACCTGAATAATCTGATTAAAGATACCGAATTCGCCGGAAAATCATTGGAAGAAATCATCAAAACATCTGAAGGCGGTATCTTCAATAACGCAGCACAAGTTTGGAACCATACTTTCTACTGGCATAGCCTGTCACCAAATGGTGGTGGCGAACCAACCGGAAAAGTAGTAGATGCGATCAACAATGCTTTCGGTTCTTTTGCTGAGTTCAAACAGCAGTTCACTGACGCAGCCCTGAAAAACTTTGGTTCTGGTTGGACTTGGTTGGTCAAAAAAGCTGACGGAACTCTGGCTATCTCTAACACTTCTAATGCAGCAACTCCACTGACTGGTGAAGATAAACCAGTTCTGACCGTTGATGTTTGGGAACATGCATATTACATTGATTACCGTAATGCACGCCCTCAATATCTGGAGCACTTCTGGGCTCTGGTTAACTGGAAATTTGTTGAAGAAAATTTGGCTTGATAAGATTCGTTCTCACGCCAGTTTGAAATAATTAGGGCAGGTTTTCTTTATATTCGCTGAATTCCGAATGCTGGAGAACCCGCCCTTAAAGCCTGCCTTCAAAACAAATGGTGCTACAAATTTTTTTAGATTTTGATCAGATCAAGCAGAGGCTTCCCAGAAAAACAATCATGATCAATGCACTACTGGCAGCCAATAATCCCAACTTCAGATCTGTATCCATAAAACATCCTCAATGTGAAAATTAAGACACCCCAATACCATAAATTATAAGTGGTCATTTGCCGTATTATTCAAAAAATATACTGCAATATTTAATCCATACTCTTTATAGCATTGATTATTACTTTCACTTTTGAGCTAGATCAGACAAAATCCGAGGTTTATCGCTAAATTATTGCCAATCACCACTCTATATAAATATGTTGGCAAACGATTAACAAATATCTATACCCACTAGATTTCAAGCTACGGTGAAGTACAAGTAAGTACGGTCAACCAAATAATTTGAAAGATAAAGGGTATGTAAAGTTAGACCATAAGGTCAGGAGTCCTTTTTATCATGGCAACGATCAAAGATGTGGCTAAACGCGCTGGCGTTTCAACCACAACCGTATCCCATGTTATCAATAAAACCCGTTTCGTCGCCGAAGATACAAAAGCCGCAGTTTGGACTGCTATTAAGGAGCTGAATTACTCCCCCAGTGCTGTTGCCCGTAGTTTGAAAGTTAACCATACAAAATCTATTGGATTACTGGCAACGTCAAGTGAAGCACCTTATTTTGCTGAAATCATAGAATCTGTTGAAAATAGCTGCTACAGCAAAGGTTATACACTGATTTTATGTAATTCTCATAACAACCTTGATAAACAAAAAGCTTATCTTGCGATGTTGGCGCAAAAACGCGTAGATGGTTTGCTGGTCATGTGTTCAGAATACCCTGAACAGCTTTTGGGTATGCTGGAAGATTATCGTAATATTCCTATGGTAGTTATGGATTGGGGAGAATCCAGAGGAGATTTTACCGACGCAATTATTGATAACGCCTTTCATGGGGGTTATTTGGCTGGCCGTTATCTCATTGAGCGCGGTCATCGTGATATTGCATCCATTCCTGGGCCATTGGCAAGGAACACTGGCGGAGGGCGCCATCAAGGTTTTCTCAAGGCACTGAAAGAAGCCAATGTCACCATTCGGGATGAGTGGATTGTTCAAGGCGATTTTGAACCTGAGTCCGGTTATCAAGCCATGTGTAAAATCCTTAATCAGAAACATCGCCCAACAGCTGTTTTTTGCGGTGGAGACGTCATGGCAATGGGAGCGATTTGTGCAGCTGATGAGTTGGGATTACGCGTTCCACAAGACATTTCGATCATCGGTTATGACAATATCCGCAATGCTCGCTATTTCACACCAGCATTGACAACAATCCATCAACCCAAAGAACGTTTAGGGCAAATGGCATTTTCAATGTTGCTGGACAGAATCGTCAATAAACGTGAAGATGCACAAACTATCGAAGTCCATCCACGCCTCGTTGAGCGGCGCTCTGTTGCAGATGGACCTTTTATCGATTATCGCCGCTGACGGTTAATTTTCTTGCAGCCATTCAGCATTAAGCGTTTCGCTATCCCCTAGATAATCAAGCAACCAACTTAATGCCGGTGAATGGCTTTTTTGCAACCATGTCAAACAGCATGGGCTATCAGGCAATGGTTGTTCCAGTTCGAGTGTTGTCAGCTTTCCTTTACGGATCAGCGGTAGTGCACGGTGCTTGGGAACCATTCCTACACACAACCCATCCATCAAACAGCTTAATCCAGCATTCCAATCAGGGACAATCAATCTCCGTTGGTTATCCAAAGTCCATGTATCACGCTTAGGCAGACTACGTGAGGTATCTTCAAGACATAAACTGGGATAAGACCGCATTTGGCTATCATTCAATTTTCCTGATATCGCGGCCAGTTCATGTCTAGGGCTGACTACACATAACCATGGCATGAATCCCATATCCCTGAAACTATATCGCTCTCCAACAGGGGAAACGCGTGTTGCCCCAATAGCAACATCCACTCGTTCATCGATCAAAGCATCCCATACTCCATTGAAAACTTCCGGATAGATAAATAATTCAATATCTGGAAAATGGCGATAAAAATCCAAAATTAACTGAAGAGTTCGCTCTGGTTTTACTACCTGATCAACTGCAATACTAAATTGCCCCCGCCAACCATTCGCAATTTGCTGGCATTGATGCCGAGTGTGATTCATTTTTTTGATAACAGAACGGGCTTCTTTGACAAAAATAGCCCCTGCTTCAGTTAAATCGACATCACGGTGACGGCGTTCAAATAAAGGCACCGCCAACCATTCTTCAAGCTGTTTTACCGTATAACTGACAGCAGAAGGCACACGGTGAAGCTCTGATGCAGCCGCGCTGAAACTTCCTGTTCTGGCAACGGCATCAACGACTTCCAAAGAGTATTCAGACCACATATATCTTCCTTTCAATTTTTTTCACAACATGGTGCAAATATTACCGTTTCACAAGTAAAAATTATGCCATATAAAATAAGCCGAATATTTCTTTATCAACTACTACATCAAGTTATTAACACAATGACAACAAATAAAAACTCCATTTCATTCATGTTTTATCTTGCAGGCCTGAGTATGCTCGGCTATTTAGCCATTGATATGTATTTGCCTGCTTTTGACACAATGGAAAAAGAATTAGGCACATCAACAAATGCCATCAGTGCGAGTCTTAGTATTTTTCTTGCCGGGTTTGCTTTTGCCCAACTTTTATGGGGACAATTGTCTGACCGTTTAGGCAGGAAACCTATTCTTATTATCGGACTATCCCTGTTTTCCATTAGCTGTTTAGGTATGCTCTGGATAACTGATCCTATGCAATTGCTTATATTGAGGTTTATGCAAGCAGTTGGAGTTTGTTCTGCAGCAGTTACCTGGCAAGCTTTAGTTATCGATAGATATGACGCAGAACGTACCAAACGCGTTTTTGCCATGATCATGCCTCTGGTTGCTCTTTCCCCTGCCCTTGCTCCTTTGTTGGGTTCATGGTTATTGGCACATGGTGGTTGGAGAATCATTTTTCTTGTTTTAATGATAGTGACACTATTACTGTTAATACCTACATTTTTCCTGACCAATAAACGTACTAACGCTGAAATCAGTTCCGATACAAAAGAGGTGTCCTTCTTTACGCTACTCGCTTCCCCAGTTTTCAGCGGAAATGTATTAATCTATGCATCTTGCAGTGCTGGTTTTTTTGCTTGGTTAACTGGTTCACCAACAATTTTAAAAAATATGGGTTATGACTCTACTGACATTGGTCTAAGTTATATTCCCCAAACTCTGGCATTTATGATCGGTGGATATGGTTGTCGTATCTTATTGGAAAAAGTAAAAAGCGAAACAGTATTTCCATTTTTGTTGGTGGGCTACGCTGTAAGCATGACTATTATTTACCTAATATCAATATCGAATGAAGCTTCATTTATAACCATTCTTATCCCTTTTTGTGTGATGGCTGCAATGAATGGTGCATCCTATCCAATTGCCGTGGCAAATGCCCTATCTGTTTATCCTAAGAACAGTGGTAAGGCGGCTGCATTACAAAATGCTCTGCAATTAGGCCTTTGTTTTGTCGCGAGTATGATTGTCTCTATATTTATGAAGCATCCTCTTTTATCGACTACAACAGTAATGGCGTTTACTTCTGTTCCAATGGCTGTAGGTTATTGGTTGCAAAAAAAATCTGCTAAAAAACCACTAAACACAAACTCAACAATTTCTAAAAAAAATAATAATTAAGAACATTATTATCTAAAGGTTACATCATTATGTGACCTTTAGATGATTGTTTAAATGCCATTTCACTCATATACTCATACAGATTCATTATTCTAAAAACTCGGAATTTGAGGTTTTTCAGGGCACTGAAGCTCTATTTAATTTCAGGATGAACAGGCAATATGTGCCTTCAGTTTAATTTCCATATTATTTTCAAAAAAATATTCGAAATTTTAACATAATAAAAATTAGCTACAAAGTGATGCCTCAAGATTCCATCACACAAATGTTGGAGAGTATATGAGTTCATCTTTTATTGAAAATAAAAAAACAATAACGGATTCTTGGCATAGGATCGCCCATGAATTGCTTCAGGAAACTGATATTGAGATCAATGGCAAACGCCCTTCCGACATACGCATTAAAAATCCAGACTTCTATAAACGCGTATTGAAAGAAGGTTCCTTGGGTCTAGGTGAGAGTTATATGGACGGCTGGTGGGAATGTGATCGCCTTGATATTTTCTTTCATAAAATATTACGGGTAGGTTTGGAACATCGTATTCCTAAAAACACTAAAGATATATTCAAGATAATTATTTCTCGTTTATTTAATTTACAATCTCCCAAACGTGCTTGGATTGTAGGTAAAGAACATTATAATTTAGGCAATGACCTTTTTACTCGGATGCTTGATCCTCATATGCAATATTCTTGCGGTTATTGGAAAGATGCCAATACATTGGAAGAAGCACAATCCCATAAGCTCCGCCTGATTTGCGAAAAGCTTCAATTATCTCCGGGTATGACTTTATTGGATATCGGCTGTGGGTGGGGAGGTTTAGCAGCCTATGCAGCAAAAAACTACGGTGTATCTGTCACCGGAGTAACAATTTCGGCCGAACAACAAAAATACTCGCAGGAACGCTGCAAAGATCTAAATGTAAAAATTATCCTCGAAGATTACCGAAACCTCAACTTTCAGTTTGATCGCGTTGTGTCCGTTGGTATGTTTGAGCACGTTGGCCCTAAGAATTATGATAATTATTTCAATATAGTGAAAAAGAACCTAACTCCTGATGGCCTGTTCCTTCTCCATACCATCGGTTCTAATGTTGATAAATCAGGCGCTGATGCTTGGATCAGTAAATATATCTTTCCCAATGGCTGCTTACCATCGATCTCCAAAATTGCCAAAGCAACTAGTGGCAAGTTTGTCATGGAAGATTGGCACAATTTTGGTGCAGATTATGACCGGACACTTATGGCATGGTATGAGCGATTTACTGCCAGTTGGCACGAAATAGAGCATAATTACAGCCCACGTTTCAAACGGATGTTCAGCTATTACCTGAATGCTTGTGCTGGTGCATTCCGTTCAAGAGATATTCAGTTATGGCAGATAGTATTCAGTCCACAAGGCATTGAAAAGGGATTGAGAGTACCTAGATAATTTTCTTAAATGGAGTTCCGGAAGCTAACAGAAATGACATTTCTGTAGCTTCCGGATCCTATTGAATAACGTTACCAGAAAACCGATGTAACAACCTGAAAAATACTTTTTACTGTCCTTCGGTCTGCAACAATAATTTTTCTTGCTCTTTCTGAGCCAAAACCCGTTCGACAGTATCTACAATCGCTTGAGTTTGTGGGTCAATCTCAATATTAACCTTTTCTCCCAAACGTTTTTTGCCTAGAGTTGTACGTTCCAATGTTTCTGGAATCAAATGAACACAGAAGCGATTATTTACTACGTCCCCAATTGTCAGGCTAATCCCATCAATACCAACAAACCCTTTGTGCAGGATATATTTCATCAATGGTTTGTTTTGAATTCGAAACCATATCTCATGGTTATTTTCCGAAGTGAAGATCTTGGCAATTTCTGCTGTTGTAATAATATGACCGGACATCAAATGCCCACCAATTTCATCACCAAACTTAGCCGCTCTTTCCAGATTAACTAAATCACCTATTCTAAGTTCGCCGAGATTGGTCAGACGCAATGTTTCTTTCATTAAATCGAAGCTGATGAAATCACCATTAATCTTAGTAACAGTCAGACAACAACCATTGTGGGAAACAGAAGCTCCTGTTTCAATCCCGGGTAATAATTCAGCCGGAAATTTAACAACATGAGTCCGAAAATGCATTTTTTCATCAATGGCAACTATCGGTGCTTTTCCCTGAACGATACCTGTAAACATGGGAACCTCTTTAATAATTTCATCTAGTGGATTAGTTTAACCCACTCATCGCTTTTAAACACTATTCCCTTTAAGTGCCACTCCGTTTAAACATCATTCTGCTTAAGGCACTATTCCGGCTAAGTTTAGTGTTGTTTCAATCTTATTGCCTAATTTATTGAGTATAAATATCGTGCAGTGATTGGATTAATAAAACGAGTTCTATATTATATAGAAGCTTATAAGCGATACATTTTCCATTAACATCGTTTGCTCGCAAGAATATTCCTTGTTTTTCTCGTTAATTTTTAATCAAAAAAAGGTGTAGTACGTGCAGAAATATTTAAATGAAGCGCGTAGTTTGCTCGCTCTAGGGATCCCCGTCATTATTGCGCAGTTTTCACAAACTGCGATGGGTTTCGTCGATACAGTCATGGCTGGTAAAGCCAGTGCTATTGATATGTCGGCTGTTGCCGTTGGTACATCAATCTGGTTGCCAACAATTCTGTTTGGTCAAGGCTTATTGCTCGCCTTGACACCCATCGTGGCACATATGAACGGATCTGGTCAGAGAAAAAATATTGCTGGTCAAATCCAACAAGGGTTCTGGCTTGCAACCTTCCTCTCTATATTAGTCATCGCGGTATTGTATAACAGCCAATTTATTATAGAAGCACAGCATAACGTTAATCCTGAATTGGCAAAAAAAGCCACAAACTTTATCCACGCCATTATGTGGGGGGCGCCAGGTTATTTGTTCTATCAAGTCTTGCGCGGTCAGTGCGAAGGATTATCAAAAACCAAACCAGCAATGATAATCGGCATTGCCGGGTTACTGGTCAATATTCCCGTTAACTATATTTTCATTTACGGTAAATTTGGTGCGCCTGAATTGGGTGGTGTAGGCTGTGGTGTCGCAACCGCAACGGTTTACTGGGTTATGTTCCTATTGCTTTTTGTATATGTGAAACACTCTCCTTCCCAAAAGGATATTCAAACATTCAATAATTTTTCAGGCCCTAAATGGCATATGCAAAAACGTATTGCACTGCTTGGCTTACCAATTGCCTTGGCAATGTTCTTTGAGGTTACGCTGTTTGCTGTTGTCTCATTATTGGTTTCTCCACTTGGTGTAAACTCCGTTGCAGGACACCAGATATCACTCAATTTCAGCTCCATGATGTTTATGTTCCCGCTGTCATTCGGAATCGCTGCAACCATTCGTGTCGGCTATAACTTGGGTCAACAATCAACTGAAGGTGCCAAAATATCCGCTTATACTAGCCTTATTGTTGGCTTAATTATTGCCTGTATAACTGCGACCTTCACAATATTGTTTCGCGAACGCATTGCATTCATGTACAACGATGACATCGACGTTGTTTCTCTCGCTTCTCACTTGATGTTATTTGCCGCTATTTACCAGCTTTCTGATGCGGTTCAGGTCATTGGAGCGGGGGTATTGCGTGGATACAAAGATACGCGCTCTATTTTCTTTATTACTTTTATTGCTTATTGGCTCTTAGGGCTGCCCAGTGGCTATATTCTGGCATTGACTGATTATGTAACTGAACCAATGGGGCCACAAGGTTTCTGGATTGGATTCATTATCGGTTTAACTGCTTCGGCATTCATGATGGGTTACCGTATTCTATGGACACACAAACAACCCGCTCATTATGTTCTGAAACGTTCAACTCGTTAATTTAGTATATTTCAGTACATTAAGTTATCAACACAAGGGGAAAAAGCTGTAAATTCACACTGAAAGATGTAATTGCGAGCAATTGAATAAGAATTTGCATTTTTCCCCTTGCCAGAAAGCTCAGTGCCCGTTAATATTCGTCCTCGTTGTTAGCCACAGAAATTTAGATTGCGTCCGTAGCTCAGTTGGTTAGAGCACCACCTTGACATGGTGGGGGTCGGTGGTTCGAGTCCACTCGGACGCACCAAATTTATGGTTAATAGAGAAAATTATTTTATGTGCGTCCGTAGCTCAGTTGGTTAGAGCACCACCTTGACATGGTGGGGGTCGGTGGTTCGAGTCCACTCGGACGCACCAAATATAATCCATTACCCCTACATTGATATTATATTTTCTCCCTAAGTTTCTTATCCTGTTCCATTCGAATAAACTCTGCATTTGTAAACTAATTGTCGCCCTGTCTATCTGCATGCTAAAAATTCAATTGCACCCCGTTTGCGCAACAACTCGTTGATTTCTTTAACATGAAGCCAGATTATTTCGCCCTCCCTGTATGTAAATCTTTTCAAGAACCATTTTTTGATTCATTTCACAGAAATTAGTCTCTATAATACGCTTATGTCATAAGTTGAATGGTTTCAGCAATTTAATTTACCGAATCCAGAAAAAATTACAGATGATTAGTCAAACTAAATCTACATGTCTACGCATGCCTGACTTCACGCTGAAAAACCATTTAATGCTTTCTGCTATCCATTTTCTATTGCCATCCATATTCTATTATGTTGCGCAATTTATAACATCAGATGATGTCAACATAAATTCCAGTAGTTGGCGATTCACTCTTTTAACCCATTAAAACCAGTAGATAGATTGTCATGAAAAAAACCAAAATTGTTTGTACTATCGGACCAAAAACAGAATCCGAAGAGAAATTGACCGAGTTGCTTAATGCGGGCATGAATGTGATGCGCCTGAATTTTTCTCACGGTGACTACGAAGAGCATGGTCAGCGCATTAAAAATATTCGCGCAGTCGTGGCGAAAACTGGTAAAAAAGCAGCCATCTTACTGGATACTAAAGGCCCTGAAATCCGTACTATGAAACTGGAGAATGGCAATGATGTCTCCCTCACTGCAGGCCAGTCTTTCACCTTTACAACTGATAAGTCCGTTATCGGTAATCAAAATCGCGTTGCTGTAACTTATGCCGGATTGTCTAAAGATCTGAAACCAGGCAATACCGTATTGGTTGATGATGGTTTGATTGCCATGATCGTTAAAGAAATCACCGCGACTGAAGTCATCTGTGAAGTCTTGAACAATGGTGACTTGGGTGAAAACAAAGGTGTTAACTTGCCAAATGTTTCTATCAACTTACCAGCACTGGCAGAAAAAGATAAACAAGATTTAATCTTCGGTTGTGAGCAAGGTGTAGATTTCATCGCGGCTTCGTTCATCCGTAAACGCTCCGATGTACTGGAAATCCGTGAGCACCTGAAAGCTCATGGCGGTGAACATATCCAAATCATCTCCAAAATCGAAAATCAGGAAGGCCTGAGTAACTTTGATGAAATTCTCGAGGCATCTGACGGTATCATGGTTGCCCGTGGTGATCTGGGTGTTGAAATCCCAGTAGAAGAAGTTATCTTCGCGCAAAAAATGATGATCGAAAAATGTAATACAGCTCGTAAAGTTGTTATCACTGCAACTCAAATGCTGGATTCAATGATCAAAAACCCACGTCCTACCCGCGCCGAAGCCGGTGACGTTGCCAACGCTATTTTAGACGGTACAGATGCAGTGATGCTTTCTGGTGAAAGTGCTAAAGGGAAATATCCTGTCGAAGCCGTTTCCATCATGGCAACAATCTGTGAACGTACAGATCGCGTCATGGGCAGCCGAATTGAAAATACTAAGGCTCAGAAACTACGCGTTACTGAAGCGGTCTGCCGTGGTGCTGTTGAAATTGCAGAAAAACTGGAAGCTCCACTGCTCGTCGTGGCAACTTATGGTGGTAAATCTGCAAGATCTATCCGCAAGTATTTCCCCAACGCTCCAATCCTTGCTTTGACAACTAATGAAATCACCGCACGTCAATTGCTTTTGGTCAAAGGTGTCTCCACTCAGGTTGTCAAAGAAATCGCTTCTACCGATGATTTTTACCGTATTGGTAAAGAAGCTGCATTGGCAAGTGGTATGGCACACGAAGGGGATATTGTTGTTATGGTATCCGGCGCATTGGTACCAAGTGGCACTACAAATACTTCCTCTGTCCATGTGCTTTAAGACCCCAAAATTATAAGCAGCAACACCGTCAGAATTTTTGACGGTACTGGTAATCATAAAAAAAGCCCACATTTTGTATTACACAAATGTGGGCTCCTTATAATCCTATAATCTGCCATCATCCGTGTTATTGTGAACTTTTCGACTTAAATCCTTTCCTTCAACTAGCTGTTTTTGTTAGATACACTACATCTTGAAATCAGTTGTGCATAGTTACATTCAACATATTTATCTCTATAAAATGAAACCATCATTTTTAGAATGACAACCCAATAACTAGGAATAACTTGTTCTATGGTTCTTTATGATATTACTCAATCTCAATATAGGAATACTTTACTATTTTCGCTCATTTGTATTTATAACAAGAGATTCTTTATATAACAATAATTCATGTTAATTTAACAATATTGATTCAACCATCCTTTTACCATTAAAAAAATTAAATAGATAAACTGTGCTATTGTTTATTATGGAAAAGTAAAAATGGAATACATATCATGCAACAATTGGGACAGCTCTGGTTAAATCAACCATTAGAACACCGTTTTATTTTGTTATCCAAAATTTATTAGCTTATTTTAAGATAAAAGACGATAGAATTTTTTATAGCAAAAATTTATTCTCTTTCTAAAATAGTTTGTGTAATACTTAGATGGCTATTTGGAGATTAACTTAATCTAGAGGGTAATGTGATGAATCGTACTAAAGTTGTATTTGGTGCAGTAATTCTGGCTTCTACTCTGTTAGCGGGTTGCTCAAACGCAACTAAAGTTGAACAACTCGCCTCACAGGTTCACACTCTCGGTTCTAAAGTTGACCGGTTGAGTAGTGACATCAGTTCTATTCGTTCTGAAGCACAATCAGCCAAAGATGAAGCCGCTCGAGCAAATCAGCGTCTTAATAACCAAGTTCGCTCATACAAGAAATAATCTTGTGGTAGATAGAAAAAATGGCGTACTACTATGGTACGCCATTTCTATTTCAACCTTCCTCTATAATCTCCACAATTTTTTAGGATTTTTAGGATTCAGGTTGGTAGATCGGCCCTGGTTGGTGTAACGACTGTATCTTAACTGGTCTAATTTCAGAGACAACCGTTTCTTCTGTGCCTTTGTTTGGCCTTGAAAGCTTCTTTTTCTCTTGGCTATTTGCAGTCAGTCCTGTATTCACCTGCACCGGCATTCCCGATCGGCGAATAATGGCTTGATCGACAAGGACCTCATCTGTTCCACGATTATCAATAAATTTCATTATGCCTTCAGAGCGTGGAATCGGCATCATTTGTGGATCATCAGACTCTTTATTGGAAAGTGGCTGATGAACTTCCACGTAGCGCTTACCATCTGGCTCTATTGCATATTTCACAGGTTCATTAATGACCTGGACTCGCGTCCCTCGTGGGACAGTTCGAAACAAATACTCAATATCATCAGGTCGCAAACGAATACATCCTGAACTCACACGCATACCAATACCGAAATTGGCATTAGTACCATGAATAAGATATTCACCGCGCCCAGCGGACAAACGTAAAGCAAAATCTCCCATTGGGTTATCCAAGCCTGCTGGTACCACAGTAGGCAAAAGAATTCCCCTACTGGCATAGTCCTTGCGAATATTAGCAGTTGGTGTCCATGTTGGATTCTTGATCAACTGACTAACTGACGTTGTCATGATTGGCGTATCACGCCCAAGCTGACCTATTCCAATAGGGTACACAATGACATAATTTTCGTTCTTAGGAAAATAATAAAGCCTGAGTTCAGCCAGATTAATAATAATTCCTTGGCGAGGAGTATCCGGAAGCAGCATCTGTGATGGAATAATTAACTTGGTACCAGATGTAGGTAAATAGGGATCAATGCCAGGGTTAGCTTCCAACATCGCCAATAAACCTATTTGGTATTTAGCTGCAATGGATTCCAACGAAAGACCATCATCAGGTACAATATAAGTGGAATTTTCGCCAATCAGACGGCTATTAGCAGGAGGCAGTGGATACTCGAGGGCATGGGCGATATTAGTCAATCCACTTAACGACAACATGCCAATCAAAAACATGTTGATAAAAGTCACAAGTCGCTTCATACGTGCTTCCTGAAAATAATACTTGAATGTTTGTGATTAATTAATAGCCTATTTTGTAAGGCAGTTCTATCTTATTTACAGCAATCAAAGAGGAATCCTAATGAGATTCAATTTTAACTACCTATTTCCAACATCTTCTAAACTTTCTGACGTTTTCTACTTAATAGGCTTCA
Organism: Xenorhabdus vietnamensis; assembly: GCF_002127535.1. Classification (GTDB taxonomy): domain Bacteria; phylum Pseudomonadota; class Gammaproteobacteria; order Enterobacterales; family Enterobacteriaceae; genus Xenorhabdus; species Xenorhabdus vietnamensis. The sequence continues at coordinate 72,984 of NZ_MUBJ01000012.1, read as the reverse complement.
AAATGTCATTCAGCAATAAATTTATAACCCCAAAGTGTTTTGATGGCATTTAACCGTATGATGATCCGCTTCTGCTTTTTTGTGTCTGAAATATTGCCCTATTATTCCCGCCAGCCTAATACTGGCAGGAACAAAACCATAATAGAAAAATATGATAACGCTAAGGTAGAACTGCCGTTGTCAGACGGGAAGTGCAACATAGTTGTTTATGATCGTTATAGATATCAATCTGCCAAACCTGGTGTGAACGACCAAGGTGGATGGGTTTGCAAACCCCTTTAACCATACCTTCACGAACAGATTTAAGGTGATTCGCATTAATTTCCACACCCACTACTTTTTGTTCACCTTCCGAACAGAGATAACCTGCAAACGAACCGAGTGTTTCAGCCAATACCACTGATGCTCCGCCATGCAGGAGTCCGAATGGCTGTTTAGTTCGTTTATCAACTGGCATTGTTCCTTCAACAAAATCATCGCCAATTTGAGTAAATTCGATCCCTATATGTCTTACTATGCTCTCATCATTAAATTGATTAAGTGTATTCACATCTATATTACGTTTCCAAATCACGGCATTATCTCCAATAAGGCTTGTAATGGATGTTTTAGTCCCTTTCCTTCTATACGTTTGACCTGACTGCGGCATGAGTATCCTGTACTTAAGCAATGTTCTAAAGATAGATTTTTCAGTGCTGGGGCCCATGAAAGTTTGTAAATGCCAATGGATCTCTCCAGATTTTTCTTTTCATGACCATATGTGCCTGCCATACCACAACATCCGACGCTGATATTATTCAATTGATGACCAAAATGGCGAAAGATATCACTCCATTGTTTACCACTATTAGGTAATGCCGTCACTTCTGTACAGTGCCCCAGTAAATACCAGTCCTGCCCGGACATTGAAATATCGCTTTTCTCTTGTGACATTTTTTCCGGTAGGATGTCAGTCAGCCATTCATGCACCAATTGAACTTTAAAATTTCCCCTCTGTTCGCCGAGAATATCGTTGTATTCATCCCGGTAGCACAGTATCAGGGCAGGATCGACACCTATCATGGGAATATTCAGACGCGCAATCCGATTAAGAAAATCAGCGGTTTTCCTCGCAGTTTTAGCAAAGCGATTCAGGAACCCTTTGACATGCTGTGCTTTTCCATTGGGTGAAAATGGTAGTAAGACAGGTTTATACCCCAATTTTTCTGTCAATTGCACCAAATTAGTGATTACTTTTGCATCGTAGTAACTTGTGAAAGGATCTTGGACAATAAGCACATGTTGATCACGCTGAAAGGGAGATAAATCTTCCAACTGTTCCAGCGTTGTCCTTGCTGCATAATGTCCAGCAAGTTGCTGTTGCAATGTCGGGTAGGAGAGTAACGGTAGATCAGCCATACCAATGGTATGCCGGCTTATTTTTTGTACCCATGGTTGTTGCAGGAAAAAATTAAATACTCGCGGCGCTTTCGCCATTAATGGCGTACTGTATTCAACACTGGCAACAATATGATCACGCAATGGACGCAGATAACGACTGTGATACAAATCTAAAAATCGTGAACGGAATGAAGGCACATCAATCTTGATGGGACATTGTGTTGAACACGCTTTACAGGCTAAGCAACCTGACATTGCCTCTTTGACTTCATGTGAAAAATCATATTCACCTCGCCACGCCTGCCAGCTATTGCGAGTCTTTTCAATCAATCCACGCAAACTGGGACGCGCCTGATCCAACCCCTGTTCTAATAACTTAGGTTCAATCCCCTGCTCTGTCAAAAGCCGTAACCATTCTCTAACCAAAGTCGCCCTCCCTTTGGGAGAGTGTATCCGATGCTGACTGATTTTCATTGATGGGCACATTGGGCTTCTAGCATCAAAATTAAAGCATAATCCATTACCATTACATTCCATCGCTCCACGGAATGCCGTTCTTACATTGACAGGAATAGTACGATCATAAGTTCCACGTTTAGCGGCATCAACTTTCATCATTGGAGCATCGACTCCAATTGGAGGACAAATTTTCCCCGGATTTAATCGATTAAATGGATCAAATGCCGCTTTTATCCGACGCAATTCGTCATACAAAACCTCGCCAAAAAAGGCAGGACTATATTCTGCTCGAAAACCTTTTCCATGTTCTCCCCATAACAAACCACCATACTTGCCTGTTAAATGAACAATTTCATCAGAAATCTGTTTCATCAAGATTTCTTGTTGAGGATCACACATATCCAATGCAGGGCGCACATGCAAAACACCTGCATCTACATGCCCAAACATACCGTAATTCAGTTTGTGGCTATCTAAGAGCTGGCGAAATTCAACGATATAATCAGCAAGATACTGAGGAGGAACACAAGTATCTTCGACAAATGGAATTGGTTTAGCTGCACCTTTACTATTGCCCAATAATCCGACGGACTTTTTCCGCATGGCATAAATGCGCTCAATATCTATCAAGTCATTGCACGTCTGATAGCCAATAATGCCTGCCTGATTTTGATCCATCAATTCATCAAGACGCAAGCAAAGCCCTTGCAGCTGCTGATTAATTTCTTGTTCATCATTGCCACTGAACTCGACAATATTCAGCCCTTGCATATCCTTATCAGGTACATCAGCAATCAATTCTTTCACTGAATGCCAGATGATATCTTCACGCGCTAAATTTAGTACCTTAGAGTCTACCGTTTCGACTGAGAGTGCTTTGGCCTCCACCATAAAAGGAGCGTTACGCAGGGCAGAATCAAAGGAGTCATATTTGATATTCACTAATCGTCTGACTTTAGGTAACGGCGTGATATCCAGTGTCGCCTCCGTAATGAAAGCCAGAGTACCTTCAGAGCCCGTCAAAATCCGAGTGAGATCAAAAGATTGCATATCGTCGCTGAATACATGGCGCAAATCGTATCCTGTCAGAAATCTATTGAGTTTAGGAAATTTCTCAATGATCAATGCCCGCTGTTCACGACAACGTTCCAATACTGTTTTATAAACACGACCAATAACACTCTCTTCTTGAGCAATCGATTCCGCCAGTGCTGTGCCCATAGGACGGGTATCCAACATTTCCCCCCCTAATAAAACAGCACGTACACCAAGTACATGATCCGAGGTTTTACCATAAACCAGTGATCCCTGACCGGAAGCATCTGTATTGATCATACCGCCCAATGTGGCGCGATTACTGGTTGAAAGTTCCGGAGAAAAAAAATAACCGAAAGGTTTTAGATATTGATTAAGCTGATCTTTGATAACACCGGCTTCTACTCTTACCCATCCTCGTTCTGGGTTAATTTCCAGAATACGATTCATATAGCGGGACATATCCACCACAATACCATTGTTAAGTGATTGCCCATTCGTACCCGTACCCCCACCGCGTGGGGTAAATGTCAGAGTCTTAAAACACTCCTCTCCTGCCACCCTTGCCAACAGTACAACATCGGCACTGGAGCGGGGAAATACAACGGCTTGTGGCAACAGTTGATAAATACTGTTATCTGTCGCCATAGTGAGTCTATCTGCATAGCGACTGGTTGTATCCCCAGTAAAGCCAGCTTTTTTTAGTGCAGTCAAATAGTCCTGTGTCAGTTCACTGACATCGGGGGCTTGTGATATACGTGGGATCATTGGCTAATTGCCCCTTATTCTAATAAGTATCCACATTGCTTTATCTATAATACTATCTTGGATAGCGTAACTCAGATAATTTTCTGGCTTCTGAGCAAACAAGCTTTCAAACATATCACAATATTTATCAATTTTGAGCAATCAGTGAAATAGCGTTATATTTAATTACCATTGTAACTACCAATAGCATTTTCAATTACCACGAGAAATAATTTCATGGAAAAATCTCAATCATATCAAGATCTACCCAAGCTGTTATTTGCACTATTTTTCATTTTATTGCTCATCACCACCAGCTTTTGGGTCTTAAGCCCCTTTATTTTGGGGTTTATTTGGGCAGGAATGGTAGTTATCGCAACTTGGCCATTATTGGAGAAATTACAGCAACGATTATGGGGAAAACGCTGGATTGCTGTTTCTATCATGACGTTACTACTGATCTTATTATTTGTCATCCCGATTGCATTACTTATTAATAGCTTAGTAGAAAACAGTGCGCCATTGATTGCATGGGCAAAATCCCCTTCCTCTTTCCAACTTCCACAACTGGAATGGCTTAATAGGATACCCGTCATTGGTGACGATTTATATCTAAAATGGCAGGATTTGATTGCTGATGGCAGTGACATGCTTCTCAACAAAATTCCCCCTTATATCGGTAAAACAGCAACATGGTTTTTTACCCAAGCAGCCAACGCAGGGCGCTTCCTTTTCCATCTGGCACTCATGGTAATATTCAGTGTATTGCTTTATTGGAAAGGTGAGCAGGTTATGCTGAGCATTCGCCATTTTGCCATTCGACTGGCAGATAAACGAGGTGATGCCGTAGTGTTGCTGGCCGCTCAATCCATCCGGGCCGTAGCCCTTGGTGTAGTTGTAACAGCGTTGGTTCAAGCAATCGCAGGCGGAATTGGGCTGATCATTGCCGGCATTCCTTATTCAATGATATTAACAGTACTGATGTTTGTATGCTGTGTTGCCCAGCTTGGTCCTTTACTTATTCTCATTCCATCTATCGCATGGCTTTATTGGACAGGAGAAACAACCTTAGGAACCATTTTAGTTATCTGGAGCTTGATATTAACCACAATGGATGGTGTTCTGCGCCCCTTCTTAATTCGTCTTGGCGCTGATTTACCTATGGTATTAATTCTTACCGGTGTGATCGGCGGAATACTTTCACTGGGTGTTATTGGGTTATTTATTGGACCTGTTGTACTAGCTGTTTCTTACAGCTTACTATTAGCATGGATGAATGAAGTTCCTAAGCCCGAAATCAAGATGGCAGATTCAGAATAAACATTCCGGGAAAAAGCACAAAAAATAATTAAATAACGGCGCGGAAATGATATTTTCGCGCAATTATAATTCCTGTGAATATACCACGCGAATTCCATCATAAATACAAATTCATTTTTCAAAAAAACAACCACCCATCGGAAAAATTGTTGCAAAGAAGTTATTTTCTAAATTTTCTTTTCTAATTTTTATTTATTAAGAGGATTCCTAATGAATAAACTCACTTATTAAATTAATATCCATTTTATCGAAACAAACGTTTCCCAGAGTATTGCCAACCCAGGCTATAACGCCATAGCCTGGGTACAATGAAGTAATATATATTGCTGTGTGTAGTCTTTGCCTGTCAGCCCATGATAGGCTTTTTTTTATGTATTTTATTTTCTCTGTAATTAATCATCCATACTAAAAAATATCATATTACATAGAATATAAAAGCCTGCAAGTTTTCTAACAGGCCTTTTAATTCAGTCCTGAATTAATTCGATTATTTATTTTCAGCCAAAGAAACCCACGTTTTAACGACTGTATCAGGATTCAACGATAAACTATCAATTCCTTCTTTCATCAACCATTCTGCAAAGTCTTCGTGATCCGAAGGGCCTTGTCCACAAATGCCGACATATTTTCCCTGACGTTTAGCAGCTTGAATTGCCATAGAAAGTAATTGTTTCACTGCATCATTACGCTCGTCGAACAATTCGGATACCACTCCAGAATCGCGATCTAACCCCAAGGCCAATTGCGTCATATCATTTGAGCCAATTGAGAAACCATCAAAATGTTCAAGGAATTGATCTGCCAATAACGCATTCGACGGAATTTCACACATCATGATGACTTTCAAGCCATCTTCACCGCGCTTCAAGCCTTGAGATGCCAGCTCTGATATTACAGCTTCAGCCTGAGCCACTGTACGTACAAATGGAATCATCACTTCAACGTTAGTCAGTCCCATCACATTGCGTACTCGCTTAACTGCCTCACACTCCAAAGCAAAACATTGACGGAAGCTGTCAGAGACATATCGCCCTGCACCACGGAAACCCAACATCGGGTTTTCTTCATGCGGCTCATACATATCTCCACCCACTAAATTCGCATATTCATTGGATTTGAAATCTGATAAACGGACGATCACTCGTTTAGGCCAGAATGCTGCTGCTAGTGTTGCAATCCCTTCGGTCAATCTCCCTACATAAAACTCCACAGGATCATCATAACCAACCATCAGCAATTTAATTTGTTCTTGCAACTCAAGAGATTGTTCGGAGAATTCGAGTAGAGCACGAGGATGCACGCCGATCATTCGGTTAATGATAAACTCCAATCGCGCCAAGCCAACCCCTTCATTTGGCAAGCAAGCAAAGTCAAATGCGCGATCAGGATTACCCACATTCATCATGATCTTCACATCCAGTTCTGGCAGTTTATCAATTTCAGAACTCTGAATACTGAAATCCAATTTATTCTGATAAACATAACCAGTATCACCTTCCGAGCACGAAACTGTTACTTGCTGACCTTCTTTTAGGCGCTCAGTAGCATCACCACAACCAACAACAGCAGGGATACCCAATTCACGAGCAATAATGGCTGCATGGCAAGTACGCCCACCACGATTGGTGACAATGGCCGCTGCTTTTTTCATGATCGGTTCCCAATCTGGATCAGTCATGTCAGTTACCAACACATCACCCGCTTGAATGCGATCCATTTCACTAAGATTATGGATAACTTTGACTGCTCCAACACCAATACGGTGTCCAATCGCGCGACCCTCCACCAAAACACTGCCCTGCTCATTAAGTTGGTAGCGTTCCATTACCTGCTGATTTGAACGGACAGTTTCAGGACGAGCCTGCACAATATATAGCTTTCCATTGTGTCCATCTTTCGCCCACTCGATATCCATCGGGCGACCATAATGTTTCTCAATCAATAAGGCCTGTCTGGCCAGTTCTTCCACTTCACTGTCAACCAAAGAGAAACGATTACGCAATTCTTTTGATACATCTTCCGTACGCACCTGCTTCCCATGCTCTTTACTATCTGCATAAACCATGCGTATTTTTTTAGAACCGATATTGCGGCGCACTATTGCAGGACGGTTATTGCTCAGTGTAGGTTTATGGACATAAAACTCATCAGGGTTCACCGCTCCCTGCACGACCATCTCCCCCAAACCATAAGCTGATGTAATGAATACAACTTGATCAAAGCCTGATTCTGTATCAATCGTGAACATCACCCCAGATGAGGCCAAATCAGAACGCACCATGCGCTGTACCCCAGCAGAAAGCGCAACGCCCCGGTGGTCATAACCCTGATGGACACGATAAGAAATAGCACGATCATTAAAAAGTGATGCAAAGACATGCTTGATAGCAACCATAACCGCATCAATGCCTTGCACATTCAAGAAAGTTTCTTGCTGTCCAGCAAAAGAAGCATCCGGCATATCTTCTGCTGTTGCGGAAGAGCGTACAGCGAAAGAAGCGTCAGGCTCACCTTCAGACAATTGCAGATAGGCATCACGAATATCTTTTTCAAGTTGAGCGGTAAATGGCGTATCAATCACCCACTGGCGAATCTGCGCGCCAGCTTTAGCCAATTGATTGACATCATCAACACTGGTTTCATCCAACAATTGATAAATGCGCTGATTAACACCACTTTGTTCCAGAAAATCATTAAATGCCTGTGCAGTTGTAGCAAAACCATTGGGAACAGACACGCCAAGTTCAGCCAGATTAGTAATCATCTCGCCAAGAGAGGCGTTTTTACCACCGACCCGATTAACGTCATTCATGCCTAATTGGTTATACCAGAGCACATTGCTTGGGATGAGGCTGCTATTGGACATTAGAAACTATCCTTTTTTACATTCGGAAGTACAAATCGGAAAATTAAAGCTGCTCTTTACAGCAGAAAATAGCCTAGCACATTGTCTTGTCAGATATAGAAAGGTGAATCGATCAACCCAACAATATTATTTTTTTGCGGGTATAATCTGAAAAATGGAGCGTATAGATACCGCCTGATAATAACTATTATCAATAAAAACTATTTCCATAAGGAACTATTTTTAATAAAAACTATTCACATAAGAACTATTCAGCCAACAAAGCAGCTATTTGAAATACGAAGGGTATAACAATAAAAGAAGAGCGATGATAATGATAAAAATTCATACCTCCCAAGCATCTGATAACAAAATACTGGAACGCAGCGTATTTTTTATTTCGGATGGAACAGCAATCACAGCAGAAGTATTAGGCCACGCAGTGTTGTCTCAATTTCCCATTGAGATTACTTCCTATACCTTACCCTTCGTGACAAACAAAGCCAGAGCCGAGGAAGTCAGAGATCAAATAAACATGATATATCAACAGACCCAAGTCAGGCCTTTAGTTTTTTACTCCATCATTTCAAATGAAGTCAAAAATATTATCACCTGTAGCGATGGCTTCTGTCAGGATATTGTTCAAACATTGGTTGCTCCATTACAAAAAGAAATCGGCTTGGAACCAAAGCCTGAATTGCATCGGACTCACGGCTTATCTAAAAAAAACCTGGGGCAATATGATGCGCGCATTGCTGCCATTGATTACGCCCTCGCTCATGATGATGGTATTTCATTGCGTAACCTTGAGCAGGCTCAAGTGATTATTCTCGGCGTATCCCGTTGTGGAAAAACACCAACCAGCCTCTACCTTGCAATGCAATTCGGTATTCAGGCAGCAAACTATCCTTTTACTGCAGATGATATGGATAATTTGCAATTACCCGCAGCCTTAAAGCCTTTTCAACATAAATTATTTGGCCTGACGATTAGTCCAGAAAGACTCGCTGCTATTCGGGAAGAACGACGTGAAAATAGCCGTTATGCTTCATTACGACAATGTCGGATCGAAATTGCTGAAGTTGAAGCTTTATTCCGGAAAAATAAAATTAATTACCTGAATACCACCAATTATTCTGTCGAAGAAATTTCCACCAAAATTATTGACAGTATGGGACTGAAGCGTCGTATGTTCTGATTTCAAAATACAAGCATGTTTGACAATATTTATTCACGGCACTTTCTCGTGCAAATATCATGATTGTCTGTTGAATTTGTTGGAAGTTGAGTTATTGTGATTCCCCGGTTATTCCAGACACTGTCTCAATATGAAGTAGAATTCGAGAAAGTATATGTACAAAACAGATGAATTAAGAACCCACCGTATTGATAGCCTGATAACACCTAAAACGCTTGCAGAGCTATATCCTATATCAGACAAAACCTTGCAAAATGTGACATTGTCACGAAAGCGTATTGAATCCATTCTGACAGGAGATGATCAACGTTTATTGGTCATTATTGGCCCCTGTTCCATTCATGATGTTGATGCAGCTCTTGATTATGCCTCCCGTTTACGCACTCTGCGCGAACAATATCAGCATAATCTAGAAATTGTGATGCGAGCTTATTTCGAAAAACCGAGAACAGTCGTTGGCTGGAAAGGCTTGATTTCAGATCCTATATTGGACGGTTCTTGTCAAGTCAATAAAGGGCTCTCCCTTGCCCGCAAGCTATTAATTGATATTAATGAATTAGGCGTCCCGACTGCGACAGAATTTCTGGATATGGTCACTGGTCAATACATTGCCGATTTAATTAGTTGGGGAGCTATCGGTGCCAGAACGACAGAGAGCCAAATTCACCGAGAAATGGCTTCTGCCTTGTCATGCCCAGTTGGTTTTAAAAATGGAACGGATGGCAATACGCTTATCGCCATTGATGCAATACGCGCAGCACGAGCTAAGCATATGTTTTTGTCCCCTGATAAAAACGGTCAGATGACTATTTATCAAACCAACGGAAACCCTTATGGGCACATTATTATGCGTGGTGGGAAAAAACCAAATTACAGTGCCGAAGATATTGCAACGACCTGCCATAAACTACGTGAATTGCACTTACCTGAACGTTTGATTGTGGATTGCAGCCACGCTAATTGCCAGAAAATTCATCGTCGTCAGCTGGATATAGCCAGAAATATTGGTGAGCAAATTCAATCTGGCTCAACAGCTATTGCTGGTGTTATGGCCGAAAGCTTTTTAGTCGAGGGGGCACAAAAAGTCATTAAGGGAGAACCTTTGACATACGGGCAATCTATTACTGATCCATGCCTTAGCTGGCAGGATACAGAGAAGTTTATCAGTATCCTTGATGAAGCCATGAGAAATCGTTCCTGAATCCTCTCGTTATTCTGGCTCCTACTACGCGACGGAGCCAGTCATCTATAAAAACAAATCATTTAAAATCAAAAAATTACTACTCAAATTCAGGTATAAAAAAAAGAGCTTGAAGTTAACCACCATTGAAACGATAATTATTCTCAATATTAGAATAATTATTGTTCAAGATTGGTTATGGAAAAATTAGCACATCATCAACGTTGCTACACTAGTCTCCTGCAGCAGCAGATTCTTCCTGATCTATCCAATGATTCTGTAAAGATCAATTGCATCGATGGTCAACAGCTCTTGGGAAAACCGTATGCTATAGAAATTTGCTATCACAGCAAATTTTTCGGTTACATCCGGCCAAATCCAGCAAATTTATTCTGAGGCAAAAAGAAATCTAACAAGCTCACCTACTAAATATCAGCTAGGTTTTCAGTTAATTGTGTTCAGTGATTTGTATTCATAAAAACACACTATTTCAGCATGGAGATTGACCTGCATGACTCTAATTAAACCACCAAGCCTGAAACTGTCTACATTGAGTGTCGTCATCTTCGCAAGTTTATCTTCTGCGAATGCAGCAACAGTACATGCCGAGAAAAACAAATCATCCAAGGATACTTTAACTGTCTATGCCACTGGCAACCAGCGTAACAACTTTGAAGCCCCCATGATGGTTACAGTTATTGAAGGAAATTCAGCCAGCAATCAAGTTGCAGGCAATGCGAATGATTTACTGCGTAACATCCCAGGCATCAATATCGCTGGCACTGATCGTGCCAATGGACAAGACATCAGTATGCGAGGATATTCCCAAAAAGGTGTTTTAACTCTCGTTGATGGCATTCGACAAGGTACCGATACAGGACACATCAATGGCATATTCCTCGATCCTGCGCTGATCAAGCAGGTTGAAGTTGTTCGTGGTCCATCAGCGTTATTATATGGCAGTGGAGCTCTGGGTGGTGTTATTGCTTATCAAACAGTAGATGCTGCTGATTTATTGGAAGAAGGTAAAAATAGCGGATTTCGCGTCTTTAGCCGTGCAGGAAGCGGTGACCATAGTTTGGGCTTTGGAGGAACTGCATTTGGTAAAACAGAGCAGTTTGATGGCTTAGTTGCATTTGGTACCCGTGATGTGGGTAATCTCCGTTATGGAAATGGCGTAAAAGACCAGAATGACGAAACCATTGGTAATCTTTTGGCAAAAGGCTCCTGGCAGATCAATGACAGCCAAAAGCTTAGCGGCAATTTGCGTTATTACCGTAATGAAGCACATGAGCCTAAAAACCCCCAATCTCCAAATAGCATTGGAAATCAACGGATAGATCGCACCACAGCACAGCGTGATGCTCAATTGTCTTATCAATTAAACCCTGAAAAATACAGCTGGTTAAACGCCAGAGCGGATATCTATTATTCTGATATAAATATTAATAACAAAAGTAAAGACAAAGGTTTTGAAGGCCGTAAACAGGAAACTTATGGTGTAAAACTTGAAAACCGCTCTCATCTGGGAACCTCTGCCTTTGCGGCACATCAATTCACCTATGGTGGTGAAGTCTATAAACAAAAACAAAAGCCAAGTAGCAGTGTTATAGAAGGATTTCCTAACGCAGATATCCGTTTTGCATCTGGTTGGGTACAAGACGAAATGACTCTGCGTGATTTGCCTGTCTCGTTTATAGCGGGTACACGTTACGACAATTACAAAGCATCAAATAACAAATATGACGATATCAGTGCCGATAAATGGTCATCAAAAGGTGCTATTAGTATTACCCCTACAGATTGGTCAATGCTATTTGCCTCCTATTCACAGGCATTCCGCTCTCCGACCATGGGAGAAATGTATAACGATTCGAAACATTTTTATATGCCTTCAAAAAGTGGAGGTCCCGGACTTACAAACTATTGGAAACCAAATCCAAACTTGCGCCCTGAAAGCAATGAAACCCAGGAATATGGTTTCGGACTACGTTTTGATGAACTGTTTGCCAGCAATGATGATCTGAAATTTAAAGCCAGCTATTTTGATACTAAAGCGAAAGACTACATATCTTCTACTGTAACGCCTGATATGAGATTTACGACATCTTTCAATATTCCAAAAGCCAAAATTTGGGGTTGGGATGTTTCCATGACGTATGACTCAGATTGGTTCTCCTGGGATCTCGCTTACAACCATACAACTGGCAAAAACAAAGAAACTGGAGCATCTATAGAAGCCCTCAGCCCTGACACCCTAACCAGTACTTTGGACATTCCATTGTCCGCGACAGGTTTTTCTATCGGATGGATTGGCAAATTTACTCAACATACCAAACTCAGAGGGGTAAATGGTGACAGAAACGAACGTGGTCAAAAGATCACTCAATACGCGGGTTATAGCGTCAATGATTTCTACGTCAGCTACCATGGTGATGGAACATTAAAAGGGTTAACTACCTCCGTTGTACTGGGTAACGCTTTTGATAAAGCCTATTATTCATCGCAAGGAGCGCCACAGAGTGGCCGTAATGCTAAATTGTTCGTCAGTTACCAGTGGTAAATAACAAACAGACCATTATTTTGGTTCTAAGACAACGTTATTTTTAAGATAAAGTTATTTTTAAATGCCGTTTTTTAAGGAGTTAGCAACAGTGAATCAGTCACTTTATGAACGTTACCAACAAGCCAAAGCAGAAAACAAAGCTAAATACGCACGCGACCTGGCTGCTTACCTTAACGTCAGCGAAGGAGAGTTATTGCATAGCCGTGTCGGTATTGATGCAAAACGTTTGAGCATTAATGCTCCTACCCTGCTTCAGGAGCTGGCAATAGTTGGTGAAACCAAGGCGATTACCCGCAATGACTTCGCCGTCCATGAACATGTTGGACGCTACGAAAATACTAAATTCAGCCCGCATGTAGGTTTGATCCTCAATCCACGCGAGCTTGATTTGCGCTTGTTCTTCGATCACTGGAACAGCATTTTTTCTTTGGTTGAACCAGCCAAGAATGGTATGCGTCACAGCATTCAATTCTTTGATCGCCAAGGCGATGCGTTACATAAAGTTTATACCACCAGCAATACCGACATGGCTGCATGGGATGCCCTGATCGAAAAATATCAGACCAGTGAAAACCCAACGCTGGAAATTCAGCTGGAAGAAATGCCTGAGCATGCAGAAGTTACCGAACAATTGAAAGCGCAGCTAGATGAAGAGTGGCGTGCAATGACTGATGTTCACCAGTTCTTCATCATGATGAAACGCCACAATCTTAACCGTCAGCAAATCTTCAATGCAGTTAAAGATGATTTAGCTTATCGCGTGGATAATTCGGCACTGACCCAACTTGTTGAGACTGCTCATAAAGATCAAAACGAAATTATGGTTTTTGTCGGAAACCATGGCTGTGTTCAGATTTTCACGGGTAAATTGGAACGCCTTATGCCTTATCAGGAAGAAAACTCTGCCCAGAAATGGCTCAACATTTTCAACCACAATTTCACTCTGCACCTGATTGAAAGTGCCATCGCAGAAAGCTGGGTAACCTGCAAACCAACAGACTGTGGCTTCGTTACCAGCCTTGAGTTGTTTGACGCCAATGGCAATCAAATTGCACAATTGTTCGGCCAACGTACTGAAGGCACCCCTGAACAAACTCAATGGCGTGAACAAATTGCCGCCTTGCCTAAACTACAACCAGAACAGGAAACTTGTATAGCATGAAAAAATGGCTTCTAACATTTATGCTTGCCATCTCTTTCAATGTGTTCTCTGCCGAACGGATTGTTACAATTGGTGGTGATGTGTCTGAAATTGTTTTTGCACTTGGCGAAGGACAGCATGTTGTCGCAAGGGACAGTACCAGCCAAAATCCCAAAGCATTACTCTCTCTCCCCGATATCGGGTATATGAGGGTTCTGAATTCAGAGGGGATTTTATCCATGCGCCCATCACTGGTGATCGCAAGTGAATCGGCTCAACCTTCTCTGGCTCTCAAGCAAGTCGAAGATTCCGGTGTAAAAGTCGTTAAAGTGACCAGCGAAACCTCGTTAGAAGCCGTTCCTGAAAAAATTATGACCGTCGCCAAGGCGGTCAATCAGGAAAAACGTGGCGAAGCATTGATTGCCCAATATCGGCAACAACTGACTGAAATCACCACGTCAGATATTCCTACTAAAGTTGTTTTTGTCATGAGCCACGGAGGCATCATGCCAATGGCAGCTGGACAGCAAACAGCAGCAGATCAAATTATCCGTTCCATTGGTGCAAAAAATGCAATGCAGGGCTTCAAAGGTTACCGTCCTTTATCCCAAGAAGGTGTTATTGCCAGCAAACCGGACTTACTACTGGTCAGCACCGAAGGACTAAAAACTTTGGGTGGCATGGATAAAGTCTGGAAACTTCCTGGATTGAGCTTCACGCCAGCAGGAAAGAAAAAACAGGTCGTTGTTGTTGATGAAATGGGTTTACTTGGATTTAGTCTGCAAACACCTGCTGTTATGAAACAAGTCCGTGATGCGGCGGAGAAAGTGCAATGAGTCGTTCTCAATCCCCCAGCTTCGGTTTGATAATGCTAGGTTTCTTGTTGTTTTTTCTAGCAATTGGCTCAGCAAATATGGGGGCATTGCCACTTTCCTTTAAAACACTGTGGGAATCCTCTTTGGATGACCCACAGTGGCAGATTTGGTTGAATATTCGGTTACCACGTATTTTACTGGCGATCCTTGTTGGAGGCGCACTGGCTATCTCTGGTGCCGTGATGCAAGGATTATTCCGCAATCCTCTGGCTGATCCCGGATTATTAGGGATCAGCAGTGGCGCTGCGCTTACCGTCGCAATGGTTATTGTTCTGCCTTTCACCCTACCTGTCAGCATTGCGTTATACGGACATATTATTGCAGCTTTTGTCGGCAGTTTATTGGTATCATCCCTGATATTCATCCTTAACAAATATAATCACGGCAATCTGTCAAAGCTACTGCTTGCCGGTATCGCTATCAATGCGCTATGTATGTCATTTATTGGCGTATTGAGTTATATCAGTAACGACCAACAGTTACGCCAGTTTTCGATTTGGATGATGGGTTCACTCAGTCAAATAGAATGGCCAACTTTGACTATTGCCGCCTCAATCATTGTCCCTGTTTGTATACTGACATTCAGTCAGTCACGGAAGCTCAACTTACTGCAACTGGGCGACGAGGAAGCGCACTATTTAGGCATTAATGTCCAACGCACCAAATATCAATTATTGCTATTAAGTGCCTTATTGGTCGGATGTGCAGTCGCTTTAAGCGGTGTCATTGGTTTTATTGGGTTAGTTATCCCACATCTTGCCAGACTACGGTTTGGGGGTGACCATACTTGGTTACTGCCGATATCTATCCTAGGCGGTGCCTGTCTTTTGTTAACAGCTGACACATTAGCCAGAACATTAGTTTCTCCTGCGGAAATGCCAGTAGGCCTTATTACTGGTTTGATCGGCGCCCCTTATTTTTTATGGCTCATTCTTAAGCCAGCAGGAGGCCGTTTATAATGAAACCGATCATTTCAGCTAATTTACTTGAAGCCCAAAATTTAAATTATTTTATCGGGCAGCGTCAGATAATCAAAAATATTTCTCTTTCTATTTGTCAGGGTGAAGTTGTAGCAATTATTGGCCCGAATGGGGCGGGAAAATCGACGTTACTACGTTTGTTAACCGGTTATATTCCACCCGATTCAGGAGACTGTTTGCTAAAAGGAGTCCCCATTTCCCGTTGGCCCACTCAACAACTGGCCCGCATTCGTGCAGTAATGAGACAATATAGCTCCCTCTCTTTCCCTTTTAGTGTCGAGGAAGTCATCGCCATGGGACGTGTCCCTCATGAAAATGCCCACAAGAGGACTGCCATTGATGAAGCTATTGCTTTAACAGAATGTGAAGAACTGAGGAACAGGAATTATCAACATTTATCTGGGGGAGAGCAGCAACGGGTTCAACTGGCAAGAGTTTTAGCTCAACTTTGGCACCCGGAACCTACTGAATCTTGCCTATTTTTAGATGAACCCACTTCAGCATTGGATCTTTATCACCAGCAGCATACATTACGCTTGGTTCATCGCCTGACACGACAACAGCCTATTGCTGTCTGCTGTGTATTGCATGATTTAAATCTCGCAGCACTTTATGCAGATAAAATTATTCTGTTGCACAAAGGGCGATTAGTTGCATCCGGATCCCCACAAGATGTACTGCGTGACGATATTCTTAAACAATGGTATCAAGCCGATTTAGGCGTTATGCAACATCCTGAGACACACCAGCCACAAATCTATCTCAGACAATAAAAGGCTGCTGTTTATTTTATTCTCCCTTTTCTCAGTGCCCTCTTCGCTGGCAATAATTCGAAATCAACTTAGTAGATAGCGATAAGAGAAAGAGGCAAATTTTACAGATCACAGCAAAATTTGCCTCAAATAAATAGAAAGAATGAGATTAAAACAGTCTAAAATCAATTAATGCATTGATTTATTTTATTTTTGATAAATGCACTGTTTTCAGGATAAAGGCAAATACTAAAGAGCAGCAGTAAGACAGCAAAATAACAATAATCAGCAAAATTAACTCCTGAAAAACTTCCGTCAGTAAGCCGTCCAGCATTCTATTTTGCAGATAATCAAATAAATCAAATTCGATTACATTACAGCCTTATTTATAATTAATAACATAGAGTCATAATATTCACTTGTACTAAAACTTGATGTTCATCTGGTGTGATGATTTATTTTACAAGCAAAAAATAAACCATCTGTAACAGTTATTAACCATAAACAGCACATTTTGCGTATACGATAAACCAGAAATTCTTAAAATGGCTCACACAATAACGTAACTAATTATTTATCTGTATATTTTTAGCAAAAGCCCACCCATGTGGGAGGTAAACATGTTAGAAAATGTTATCAACGATATTATCAGATGGTTAGAAAGCCAGCTTCAACAGACTGAAGGCATCAAAATAGATGCGATAGCCCATAAAAGTGGTTATTCAAAATGGCATTTACAGCGCATTTTTAAGGAGTTGAAAGGCTGTACATTAGGTCAATATGTACGCCGACGCCGTCTCCATGAAGCAGCCAGATCTTTACATGAAGACAATTTGCCGATTCTTGATATTGCTCTTCAGTATGGTTTTAGTTCTCAGGCTACATTTACTCGAATATTTAAAAAGCATTTTAATACTACACCCGCTAAATTCAGGGAAAATGGGAAATTGCCTGAACTCAAGACATTCTTACATTGTGAGGAATAAATCCCGTAAGAAATAAATGCTGCGAAGAATAACTGCACAACAATAAATAACCCATTCTATATTTCAAACCCGCATTTATAATAAATGTCACCCTTTATGGTCAACCTTCCCGTTGACCATTTTTTGCATTTTATCAAACGTTCTTCCATTATTTCAGCTCACTAACAAGCCAATGGTTCAACTGCTGTAATTCTGCATTCAGAGAAGAATATTGCCCACTGATTTGCTGAATCACTTTCCCAACCGTTTCTGATTGATACTGCACTCCGATTAATTTTTCAGATAATAATTCAAGCGGTGCAGGATCCAAACTGTCAGTAAATATCTGGCAACGGCTAATTACACCATGCTCAACATCAAAATGCAGCTCAACACCACCCCAACGGAATCGTGTATCCAGTACATGGCTGAAGACAGGAGTCTGACCAAAGTTCCATTCCCAACTGCTTTGCCTAGCAAAAATATCACTAAAACCGGGTAAATCAGGCAAAGCTTGTGGTGAAATAACTTCTGCTTTGGCTTCCTCACCGAAATATTCAAAAAATGAATCAATGATCCCCTTACAAATTGTTTCATGTGTAATATCTGGCAACAACTCAACTAAATTTGTCACTCTGGAACGAACTGACGTGATACCTTTCGCCTGTAATTTTTTAGGGTCTGGATTCAGATAATCAGCAAGACGATTTAAGTCAGCATTGATCAACAAAGTTCCGTGATGAAAACCCCTATCTTTAGTTTCCTTATATGCGGAGCCAGATATTTTACGCTCCCCCTCAGGAGAAGATAAAACCAAATCATTGCGACCAGAAGCTGCTGCATAAATTCCTGACTTTTTCAAACCTGCAAGGATGATTTGTGTGGAAACAGTTTTGTCATATTCAGGCTTACCTGCCATAAAAGTAAAACATGTATTGCCCAAATCATGGAAAACCGCGCCACCTCCACTGCTACGTCTAGCCAGTTTGATTCCATCTTGCTCCATTTTTCGGGTGTTACACTCTTTCCACGGATTCTGCGCACGCCCCACCACAACAGTATTAGCATTGCGCCATAAAAACAAAACGCGCTGATTTGGAGGCATCTGTCGAAAAATACATTCTTCAACAGCAAGGTTAAACCAGGGATCATGAGAATCTGAAAGTAACAGACGTAATGAGGACATTTTTGACTCCGGCAGAAAAACAGAGCTTTAAGATATCATAAAGCGCTGCCGGAATAATGAGATGAAAATGAAATCACATTCTACGGGCCTGCCAAAAAACTCGGCGCCAATACACATTATCAAGAGAGGAGCGTATTACACCTTTACTTGTGGATGCATGAATAAATTCATTGTTAGTATCATAAATACCCACATGCAACCCACTTTTTCCAGTACCCGTTTTAAAAAACACTAGATCCCCGGGCATCAGGTCATCTTTGCTGATCCGTGTGCCCAATTTAGTTTGTTCACTTGTTGTTCGGGGAAGTTGGATATTAAAGCGGTCATAAAAAGTTCGGTAAACAAAACCAGAGCAATCAACGCCATGCTTATCCAAGCCACCGTAGAGATATGGCGTATTATGCCATTGGTCTAGTTGATCTCTTAACTGAGCGATGACCATTATTGGATCAGAAAGAGCCGCTTTCAATGGAGGTGAATTAGATTTAGTTATAGAATTAGTGCAACCAATGAGAAAAAAACTAAATAATAAGCATAAATACCTTATTCTTATTGCCATCCGTTTGCCCTCAATCATCATATATACCCTTCGTCTTTCAAGTTGCCTCTTTGTTGGCTACACTCACTCACCTCAGTCACATAGTTATCTATGCTCCCGAGGATTCGTTCCCTTGCCGCCGCGATGCACCTTGAAATCCATTGGGTACAAAAACGATAAACTTTATTGAGCGAGAAATAAAAAAACAAGCACTTATTCTAAGACTTTTCATAATAATATGACGTTATATGGCGCTTTTATTCATCAATCTTTATAAACGTAATTAATGAGATTGGTTTATTTCCGGTCTGCTAATTAGCCAAACGCCCAATAAGATGAAAAAAATGCCCAATGTCTTTAATAGTGAGACAGTTTCATTGAACCAAGGTAATAAAACTGCCATTAAATAAACAAAAACATAACTCAAGCTGATAATAGGATACGCTTTATTCAATGGCAGATATTTTAATGCGAAAAACCAACATAACATGGATAACGTATAACCCGCCAATCCAGCCATAATCATCAATAAAGGATTATGATTTGTCCAAAGCCAGTCGATATCCAACCAATGCGTTGACAACGAAAATTCTGGCAGACGAGCAACTCCCCATTTCAATAACAATTGGGATACGGTGACCAACAAGGCACTCGCCACTCCCCAAAGGTAACCTTTCATTGGCTCAAGTTCATCAATAAAATCCCAAACATAATTGCTAAAACCCCCATCCAGTGCCTTAGCCCCACTTTTTCCTGATACAAAAATTGCCCAATCAAAGTCACTATTACAAAATTTATACTAAGCATAGGGTAAGCAATACTTAATGGCAAAAATTGCAATAATCGCAACCAAAATATCATCCCTATGCTCAACAAAAGAATCGTGCTAAGTAGCCATATCACCATAAATACCCCTTTATAAGGGGTATCTTTTTTCTGCCAACAAGTCACTGCCTGTTTCTGACATAGCTGTGCCGCGCAGGTTAGTAAACTAACCAAAACCAATAATGTTATATGGCTGCTCATGGCTGTTTCTTATAAATCACAAGCGCGAATCTATGGTTACGACGCACAAAATCCGGCTCTGGTAATTCAGGCAATTCACCTTTTGAAGATAAGAGAAAAACAATAGCAACTTGACCTTCTTTGCGCGCTTTCGCTAACCATGTAGGAAATTTTCCCTCTGCAATATATCGATATTTGCTATCAATATAACCAAGGCCATATTTTAATTCCCCTTGACGATCATACATGTAAATATCACTGCGTTTTAACTCCCAAGCAATCGCCGCACCAACTCCGACAGATTGAGTCAAAATATATTTACTACCAGCTAACTCTTTTTCATTTTGCTGAATGAAATGCTGAGGAAGCTTGGAATTTATCGTCTTGTCCGGCAATGCACTACCTATAGATAAGCTGAGCATAATTGAACAAGCAGCAGCCCATAACCAATATTTACCATTGCGAATGAAGCACAGATAACCAACTCCTCCCCAAGCGCCAAAGGCAATAACCCCTATCACCCACTTCAACCATTCATCAGGCTGATAAATTGGAGAAATATTCAAAGTTTTCGTAGCAAAAAGTACCAAAATAGCAAGCAATCCGATGAAGACATTCACCAGTCCATTCATTTTCAACGCTTTCGTATTGCCATTTTTGACACAATCAACACTATATTTTGCCATCATCAGCGCTAAAGGGCCGATGAAAGGTAAAACGTAAGTTGGTAGTTTTCCTTTTGCAATACTGAAAAAGACGAATGGAACAACAAACCAACAAAGCAGGAAAAACATTTCTGGATGACTTTTTTTCTCTTTCCAACTTTTGATTAAAGCACCAGGCAGTAATCCTAACCACGGAATCACCCCTAAAATCAATATCGGTAAGTAATACCAAATAGGTGCAATATGCTGAGCTTCCTCAGAAGCAAAACGCTGTATATGTTCTACCCAAAAGAAATAATGCCAGTAATCCGGCTCACGCAGAGCAATCGCAATTACCCACGGCAGGCTGATCAAAACAGCGGAAACCACAGCAAGAGGTCCAAAACGAACCATTTCCCAAAAGCGTTTCTGGTATATAGTGATGGGTACCATGGCAATCACGGGTAGCGCCAATGCCAGAAAGCCTTTAGTCATAAAAGCCATACCACAGGCTAACCCCAGAGCAGACCATGCCATAATTCGCTCTCTGGTCGCAACCGCTTTAAGTGCCCAATAGCAACTCACAATTCCCGCTGTCACCCATAAAGAAAACATAGGGTCAAGAACACTATAAGTACCAATGGACAAGACAATAAACATGGAAATGTAAATCAGGCTGGAAACGAAAGCAGTCTGACGGCATTGCCACATCATCATTGCCAAACGATAAAGAAGAAATGCACTGATTAGGATACTGAATACGGAGCCAAAACGAACAGCAAAATTATTGTCACCAAAAATCCATTGGCTGATGTTATTGATCCAATACCCTGCCACTGGTTTTTCAAAATAACGAATATCCAGAAAATAAGGTACTATCCAATCTCCACGTTGCAGCATTTCCCGACTAATTTCAGCATACCGCGTTTCATCTGGTTGCCATAATAGACGACTATCCAAAGGCAATAAGTAAGTAAGAATAAAAAAAAGAGCCATCAGAACGGCTCCCGCTTTACTCGTCCGAGTGTTCAACATATTTGTGTTATACCTCTTGTTGGCAACCTAACCAGCCTTCACGACCGGGAAAATCCGAACGAACAATTCTCCCAACAGGAAGTGAATCTCTATTGGCTGGTAATAAATGACTCAATTTACAGAACTGAATATTTTGCTGGTAAAGCATGTTCAGCAACGTTTGAAACTGTAAAGATTTCGACATGCCTTCGACTTCAGTATGAATCGTATAAACAGGAACACCAGGATCATTTTTAATGGCATCAAGGATAAAGTGATTAAAATTTGCATCGTTGACTAATGTTCCAACAACTTCATCATAGGTAGGTAATGTGACCGGGATTTGTACAGTTCCCACATTTCCATCGGGCAAGAGTGGCCTGAATGGATATGTACCCCGACAATCACTGTTATAATCGAAACCAAAATGTTGCTTAACAGCCAGCACTCGTTCATCTGCTCGCCAACCCGCAACAGCTGAGCATGTAACAGTTCTTCCGATTGCCTTTTCTAATGCATTAACTCCCAATCTCACTTGTTCTGCTAATTCGTTCTCTGACCAACGCCCCACTTTTGCCTGCCAGCCTTGATGATCCCATGCATGCAGGCCAATTTCATGACCAGCTTCCATTGTTTGCTTCATCAAATACCCTAGATCTTGTGCAATTTTTTTCCCCGGCCAAGCTGTACCAGCCAACAAGATATCCAGACCATAAAGAGATGCTGCATTTGATCTCAGCATTTTCCAGAGAAACATAGGACGCAACAGGCGCCATAAATGGCGCCCCATGTTGTCTGGACCAACACTAAAGAAAAAGCTGGCTTGAATATGGTGCTTTTGCAAAATATCAAGCAACCGCGGTACGCCTTCCTTAGTGCCTCGATAAGTATCCACATCAATCCTTAAACCAACTTTCTTCATGAAGTTCCCCTCTTTCTTCCTAAATTCTCACTTGCTTTTTAGTTTTTCCCTTTGGATTCTTCAACTGCTCCACGAAGAAAGAAGTCCAGTGTTTCATCAATGGTTTGTTTCATATCAATAGTGGGTTTCCAAGCTATCAAACGTTCTGCGTTTTTAATGCTGGGTTTACGGTGCTCAACATCTTGATAACCTTGCCCATAATAGCTGCTGCTTTCGATCTTCTTGAACCCAGCAAATGGAGGGAATTGCCCTCTCAGCTCGTGTTTCTCAAAGCTATCCAACAGCATTTCAGCCAGCTGACGAATGCTCGCCTCATTTGTCGGGTTACCAATATTAATTATTTGACTGTCACACAACCCATCCCGGTTCTCGATGATTTTGAACAGTGCTTCAATGCCATCATGAATATCAGTGAAACAACGTTTTTGCTCACCACCATCGACCAGTTTAATCGGGGAACCTTCCACCAAGTTCAAAATCAATTGGGTAATGGCCCTTGAGCTACCAATACGCGCTGAATCCAAGTTATCCAATCTCGGCCCCATCCAATTAAACGGACGGAATAAAGTAAATTTCAAACCTTCTTTTGCACCATATGCCCAAATGACTCGATCAAGTAATTGTTTAGAGACTGAATAAATCCAACGCTGTTTATTGATAGGCCCTACAATCAGACGCGAAGTATCCTCATCAAATTCTCTGTCATCACACATACCGTAAACTTCAGACGTCGATGGGAAAATAATTCGTTTATTGTATTTAACACAATAACGAACAATTTTAAGGTTTTCTTCAAAATCTAACTCAAAGACTCGCAAAGGATTACGGGTATATTCAATCGGAGTCGCGATTGCCACTAATGGAAGGATGACATCACATTTTTTGATGTGGTATTCAATCCACTCAGTATGGATGCTGACATCCCCCTCAATGAAGTGAAAGTGAGGATTACCAAGGAATCGTTCAATGGCGGAAGAGCCAATATCCATCCCGTAAATGTCATAATTGCCATCACGCAACAATCGTTCAGTCAGATGATTACCGATAAATCCATTGACTCCCAAAATGAGTACACGTTTGCGACGACTGGCTTGAGCTGTTGCCTTCGGGCCGACATAACCTCCCGCTACAATGCCCATCTCAAGCGCTAATCGGTTGCCTTGAACATAAAGCCCTGACTCACCTTGCCCACTAATGATTTTCAACGCACCATTACCACAGGCAACAACAAATGGGTCAGTAGAAATTACGGTTCCGGGGCATTTTTCATGAACCTGATTAAGTGGCTGTGAACGCCAAATCGTTATCTTACGTTCGCCCAGAAAAGTAAATGCACCCGGATATGGTTCTGTCACGGCCCTAACCAAGTTATTAATCTCTTTGGCGGACTTATTCCACACTATTTCACCATCTTCAGCGGTGCGACGACCAAAATAAGTTGCCTGGCTTTCGTCCTGTGGAATTGATAGATAATGACCTGATTTTATTTGAGGCAATATATCATTCAATAATTCAGCTGCCGCTTCGCGTATTTTTCCATGTACGACCAAAGAAGTATCATTTTCACCAATCTGTACAGCCTGTTGCGCGATAATATCTCCCGCATCCGGCTTCTCCAGCATTTTATGTAATGTTACACCCGTTTCGGTCTCTCCATTGAGAACTGCCCAGTTAACTGGAGCACGACCACGATATTTCGGCAGCAAAGAACCATGAAGATTGAATGCACCTTTTTCAGCCAGTGATAAAATTTCCTGGCCAAGCATGTTGCGATAATAAAAAGAGAAAATTATATCCGGCTTCATCTCGCGAATGCGCTCAACCCAAAGCGGATGATTGACATTTTCTGGTGCAAATACTGGTAAGCTCAAATCAGCACCGACGCGTGCAACAGAAGAAAAAAAGTGATTCTCATTCGGATCATTGGTGTGAGTAAATACAGCCTGAATATCAAAACCAGCTTTTACTAATGCATCGACTCCAACACAACCAATATCGTGATAGGCAAAAATAACTGCTTTCATTAGCTTTCTTCCTGATTATCGTTGGTCTTTTTAACTCCGACCACTTTTTGAATAAAATAACGAGGGCGAGCACGAACATCGTTATATATCCGACCAATGTATTCACCCAATAATCCCATTGCGACGAATTGTGCCCCGATGAACATGAAAAGAATAGCAAACAGGGTAAACACCCCTTCTGCAGCCCATATTGAGCCGAATATAAAACGTAGAGCGATCAATAACACCGCCAACAGAAAACCTGTTATGGCAATGATACTCCCCACTACACTCAATAACCGCAATGGTGCGGTTGTTAAGCATGTCAGAAGGTCATACATCAGATTGATCAAGTTCATAAAACTATACTTGGAATCCCCAAATTCACGCTCTGCATGGGCTACTTCAATTTCTACCGTTTTACGTGCAAAAGTATTGGCAAGAATGGGGATAAATGTGCTGCGCTCATGGCATTGAAGCATTGCCTGAACGATGTGACGCCGATAAGCGCGCAACATGCAACCATAATCTCCCATCGAACGACCCGTCGCCTTAGTTATCATCGCATTGATTATTTTAGAAGCGGTTTTACGGAACCAAGAATCCTGACGATTAGCCCGACGTGTCCCTACTACGTCATATCCCTCTTCTGCCGTTTTAACCAGACGGGGAATTTCTTCTGGCGGATTTTGCAAGTCAGCATCAAGCGTAATAATCAGATCACCATCAGCTTGATGGAAACCCGCCATAATTGCTGAATGTTGCCCATAATTACGGTTCAGTAAGATCGCAATTACGTGATTTTCTGGAGATTCAGCCGCTTGGGTTAAAATTTCAGCAGAGCTATCACGACTGCCATCATCGACTAAGATTAACTCGTATTTCTGTTCTAATTTTTGGCATGCTGCGAGAGTTCGTTTCAATAACTGGGGCAAACTTTCTTCTTCGTTGTAAACAGGAATAACGACTGAAATTTTTTTGATCTTCTCAAATGTCACTTATTTATGCTCCAAAAGAATTTTAGCCATCGCATTCACGACACAATCTACATCGTCATTGTTCATATCTGGGAAAAGAGGTAATGAACAAAGTGTTGACGAATTCCACTCAGACATTGGCAGAGAAAGTTGTGGATAACGTTCACGATAATATTTCTGTGTGTGTGCAGCTCTAAAATGCAACCCTGTACCAATATTTCTGTCTTTTAGACGTGCCATGAAAGTATCGCGGTCAATGCCACAAATATTTTTGTCAACACGTACCATAAAAAGATGATGGGAATGCAAATGCTGATATTCGGGAACTTTCAGCATTTGCAAAGGTGAACCAATAAGGGCAGCAGAATACCGAGCGACCAACTCCCGACGACGTTCATTCATTGATGCCAGTTTTCCTAATTGCACAACCGCCATCGCCGCATGAATATCTGATAGATTATATTTAAAACCCGGTTCAATAACTTCTGTCTGGGGTTTTCTACCCTGAATTTGTCTATCAAACGCGTCAACAGCTAATCCATGAAATTTTAAACAACGGATCCTTTGGGCAAGTTCATCATCATCAGTAACAAACATGCCACCTTCCGCACAGGTCATGTTTTTAATCGCATGGAAAGAAAAAATTGCAGTCCCCCGCTCTCCGATCCATTCATGTTTATAGCGGGTGCCGACAGCATGGGCTGCATCTTCAATAAGGGGAATATTGGTTTCTTGAGCAACAACCCGAATAGCATCAAGGTCACAAGGTGCTCCAGCATAATGAACGGGAATAATAGCTTTGGTTTTTGGTGTGATCACATTTTTGATTGTTTCAGCACTGATCATCAATGTATCACGGTCAACATCAACCATGACAGGTTCAGCACCCAACAAGCAAATCATATTGATAGTGGAAACCCAGGTTTGGGAAGGCGTAATGACTTCATCACCTGGGCCTATGCCTAGCGCCAACAAAGCCAAGTGCATTCCCGCGGTAGCGGAACATAGAGCAATAGCATGTTTACAGCCAAACATAAGAGAAAAATCTTGCTCTAACTGATGGTTTTGTGGACCTGTAGTAATCCAACCTGAGTGTAAAACTTTTTCTATCGCTTTTATCTCTTCACTGCCAATCGCAGGACGAGAAAATGGCAAAAAACTATCCATAACCGCCTTATGCCTTATATATCCCAATTTGTATTTTAATTAGTCGATTCTAACTGATTATTTTTTAATTAAACATCAACAAAAACAACTTTGGGCCAAAAAGACACCAAAAGCAAATAGCGGACAATGATTATGGTGAATTTCACTTGTAGAAGTTATACGTGATTGACCCTCCATAATTTATAGCTGGCATTTCTGATATGTCCAATATTTGCTTCAAAAACTTCTGATAAATTTCGTTCTGTCATTACATTCTGTGGTATACCTGATGCTAATAATTTTCCATGCGAAAGCAGCCATACTTCTGTGGCCTGCTCGTACGTGTGGTCAAGATCATGGCTACTTAATAATGCCGTTCCCCCCAATACACAAAACCTTTTAATGAGCTTATCTAAAATCGCTTTCTGGGTGATATCAAGGTTATTGGTTGGTTCATCAAGTAGAAGTAAGCTACCCTCAGGATTCAGATTCGGCCATATTTGAAAAAAAGTGCCTGCTAATCTGACACGTTGCCACTCCCCACCAGAGAGTTGACCAATTGACGAAGAAAGTAATGGAAGTAGTTTCATTTGCTGACAAAGTTCATGTAACACATTTTCACTTTGCGCCAATGGAGCGTCTCTAGGTCGGAACATGTCTAAATACTGAAAAGTCGGCATAATAGGAACAGAAGCAGATTGAGAAAACCACGCCCGACACTTTGCCAGATCATGCTGGCGGTAATCCTGCAAGTTCCGACCATTCAACCAAATATTGCCACTATAAGATAAAACTCCCGCAATCGCTGAAAGCAGTGTACTCTTCCCCGAACCATTTAACCCAACCAAATGAATTTGTTTTCCTCCCGTAACAGACTTAGATAATGAACTCAATCTGTTGCTGACAGTAATATTATCCAGTTCCAAAATTGGCTGACCGATCATGTTATTATCCTCATTTCCTCCTCCGCATTAACTAGCAAGAATGGTATCTCTTAATAATGGCGTGTTCTTAGTAAAAGCCATATAAAAATGGGTGAGCCTAAGGTTACTGTGACAACTCCAATAGGTACCTCTGCGTGAGATAATGATAAACGGGAAACTAAATCTGCCAACAATAATCCACTGCCTCCAGCCAATGCGCTGGCCGGAAGTAATGCTTTATGATCAGTCAAGCCAATCAGCCTTAAGATATGAGGAATAACCAAACCGATAAAACTGATTGCTCCCGCAAGAGCAACGCTCAAACCAACTAATAATCCAATCACCGATACAAATAAATTACGCCATTTATGGTGAGATATCCCCAATTGCCGGGCCTGTAATTCACCAAGAGAGAGATAGTTCAAAATATTGCCTTTGCTGCTTAGCCATAAAATGGCAGGAAGTAATGCAATAACCAACCATTTCTGGCGCCAATCAATACCACTGAAACTTCCCATCATCCAATACATCAATTGCCGTAAATCCAAACTTGAACTGAAATAGACCATCCACGTCATCAAAGCACCAAAGATCACTCCAAAAGCAACACCAATCAATAACAAACGGGTATTGGTCACTTGATGTTTTCTGGAAAATCCCAGCAAAATAGCAGTTATAAAAAGCGCCCCAAATACCGCTCCAACACTTAATAACCACAATGGAGCAACACCATGAAAGATAAGTATTAAACATACCACTACAACACCAGCGCCATTACTGATCCCGAGCAACCCCGGCTCCGCCAACGGATTTTCAAACAAAGCCTGCATAATTGCCCCTGACAAGGCCAAACTCGCCCCAACCACCATCACTGCAATTGCTCTAGGTAGCCTCAACTGCCAAATAAACAATTGAGCAGGTTCCGATAACCATTGATCAGGCCAAAACCAGATTTCACCGGCACATAATGACAAAATAAATAAAGTAACGAATAGAACAGATAAAACAGCCATCACCCGATGGTTGCGTTTTCTCTGATAAGTGATCAACTCATAAACTGAATGCATGTAGTGTGAGGCCATTTAGAAAGTATACGTTCTTCCCATTGAGCACGATGAGATATAAAAGATAAAAAAAAGGCCGCGAATGCGGCCTTTTTATGTGTTTATTCTTTGGGTGACGCTTTTTCTACCCGGTTTTTCAATTTTTGACCAGGACGAAAAGTGACAACACGGCGAGCCGTAATCGGAATATCTTCGCCTGTTTTTGGATTACGACCCGGACGTTGATTTTTGTCTCGCAAATCAAAGTTGCCAAATCCAGATAATTTTACTTGCTCCCCATTCTCCAAAGAACGGCGTACTTCTTCAAAGAACATTTCTACTAGATCTTTAGCGTCACGTTTGCTAATACCCAATTTTTCAAACAAATTTTCAGACAGTTCAGCTTTCGTCAGCGCCATAGTTCAGTTCCTCAAGGATGCTTGGAATCGCTGTTCTAATGCAGTTACGCATTTATTCACGGTCACAGCAATCTCTTCTTCTTCCAGTGTACGTGTTGTATCCTGCAAGATTA
The DNA here is from genome assembly GCF_002127535.1 of Xenorhabdus vietnamensis. Classification (GTDB taxonomy): domain Bacteria; phylum Pseudomonadota; class Gammaproteobacteria; order Enterobacterales; family Enterobacteriaceae; genus Xenorhabdus; species Xenorhabdus vietnamensis. The sequence continues at coordinate 43,608 of NZ_MUBJ01000012.1, read as the reverse complement.
AGCTAATTGCAAGGCTCTTGTAGCCTTTTGCAACCGCTTCACCACAATATACATCAAATAAGTTTATTCCAACCATATGATTTATGCCAACTTTCTTACATTCAGCCAAAATATCTTCTGCGGCTACATTTTCAGGCACAACTATGGCGATATCACGACGGTTAGATGGGAAGCGAGAAACTTCCTTCATATCAGGAATCATGCGTTCTGCCAGACTGGTCCATAGCAACTCGAATATTACGGTACAACCATTCAAATCAAGTTTACGTTCCAATTCTGGATGAACAACGCCAATGTAACCAATGTAACTATTTTCCAGATAAATTCCAGCACTTTGTCCAGGATGCAAAGCAGGATGTTCTTCCGCTTTAAAGGATATCTCAGACAGTTTACCAGTCATTTCTAAAACAGATTCTAAATCACCCTTCAAATCAAAGAAATCAATTGATTGTTTTTCAATCAACCAGTGCTCTTCGAAACGGCTGCCCGCGATAACACCGCCAAGCATCAATTCCTGACGAATTCCATGCTCCGCCTTTTCATCTGGCACAAAACGCAATCCTGTTTCAAATAAGCGGACACGATTTTGCTGGCGGTTTTGGTTATAAGCTACAGTGGTCAACAACCCTGTCAGTAGAGACAAGCGCATTGCAGACATATCCGCCGAAATCGGATTAGGCAAAATTAGCGCTTCTTCCCGTGGATGAAGATACTGCTGAACCTTAGGATCAACGAAACTATAAGTAATCGCTTCTTGATAGCCTCTGTCCACCAACATTGTTTTAACCCGCTGCAAAGGCAAATCAGCTTCACGATGTGAAGTCATAATCAGATCTGCACGCACTGGTACATCAGGGATGTTGTTATAACCGTAAATACGGGCAACTTCTTCAACCAGATCTTCTTCGATCCGCATATCAAAACGCCAGCTAGGTGCAACCGCTTGCCAACTATCATTCTGAACAGTTATTTGACAGCCCAAACGCGTCAGGATATCTGTTACTTGTTCATCAGCGATATGATGACCAATCAAGCGATCCAATTTATTGCGATTAAGAGTAATCGTTGCTGGTTTTGGTAAATGAGATTCATTAGTGATATCAACTATTTCCCCAGCTTCTCCACCACAAATGTCGACCAACAACTGAGTCGCATATTCCATCGCTTTATGCTGAAGCTGTGGATCAACACCACGTTCAAAACGATGGGAAGCATCGGTATGCAAACCATAACGACGGGCACGACCAGCAATTGCCAAAGGTGCAAAAAATGCGCACTCCAGCATAATATGCTGAGTTTTCACATTAACACCGGAATATTCGCCCCCAAAAATCCCTGCCATAGCAAGTGATTGCTTTTCATCAGAAATAACTAGTGTTTCAGCAGAAAGTTCGACTTCACTACCATCGAGTAGAGTGAGTTTTTCACCTTGCTTAGCCAAGCGAACAATAATTGAACCATTCAAACGCTCCAAATCGAACGCATGTAATGGTTGACCTAACTCGAGTAAAATATAGTTGGTGATATCAACAACTGGATCAATGGAACGAATACCACCACGGCGCAATTTTTCACGCATCCATAATGGAGTTGTTGCCTTGATGTTCACGTTCTTAATCACACGCCCTAAATAACGAGGGCAGGCTTCAGGAGCATCAACGCGAATAGGAAATGTCGCATCTGTAGTTGGTTTAACGGCTGTGATTTTCGGCTCTACCATGGACAATTTATTGATAACCGCAACATCACGGGCAACACCCATAATACTCAGGCAATCAGCACGGTTTGGTGTAATGCTGATTTCAATCGCATTATCATCCAATTTCATGTAATCACGCAGATCAGTGCCAATCGGAGCATCTACTGGTAGTTCAATGATACCATCCTGATCACAAGCAATGCCTAATTCTGAAAATGAGCACAGCATCCCTTCTGACGGCTCTCCACGTAATTTAGCTGGTTTGATTTTGAAATCGCCCGGTAACACAGCTCCGACTGTAGCGACAGCAACGCGAAGTCCCTGACGGCAATTTGGTGCACCACAAACGATATCCAGCAGGCGTTCGCCACCAACATTAACTTTTGTAACACGCAACTTATCTGCGTTTGGATGTTGTCCACACTCAACAACTTCACCAACAAATACACCGTGAAATTGATCAGCCACTTTTTCAACACCATCAACTTCCAAACCAGCCATGGTGATTTGTTCGGACAATGCTTCACTATTAATGGCTGGGTCTGCCCACTCGCGTAACCAGAGTTCACTGAATTTCATGAGATACACCCGCCTTATTTAAATTGTTTGAGGAAACGCAAATCATTTTCGAAAAATGCACGCAAATCTGTAACACCATAACGAAGCATGGTCAAACGTTCCATTCCCATGCCAAACGCAAAACCAGAATAGACTTCAGGATCAATACCGACATTACGCAATACATTAGGATGCACCATGCCACAACCCAATACTTCCAACCATTTACCATTTTTACCCATCACATCGACTTCTGCGGAAGGTTCTGTAAACGGAAAATAAGAAGGACGAAAACGTACCTGCATATCTTCTTCAAAGAAGTTATTCAAGAAGTCATGTAGTGTGCCTTTCAGATTGGTAAAGCTGATATTTTTATCAACGATCAAGCCTTCTATCTGATGGAACATTGGAGTGTGCGTCTGATCATAATCATTGCGGTATACGCGACCTGGCGCAATGATACGGATAGGTGGTTGGCGATTTTTCATGGTACGGATTTGTACACCAGATGTCTGAGTACGTAACAAACGTGTCGTATCAAACCAGAAAGTATCGTGATCAGCACGCGCAGGATGATGTGCAGGAATATTCAGAGCATCAAAGTTATGATAGTCATCTTCGATTTCCGGGCCTGATTCAACAGAAAAACCCAGCTCGCCAAAGAAAGTTTCAATGCGCTCAATTGTGCGGGTAACAGGGTGTAAGCCACCATTTTCCATACGACGGCCAGGCAATGAAACATCGATTTTTTCTGCTGCCAAACGCGTATTTAGAATATCTGATTCTAATTTTGCTTTATGCGCATTCAACGCTTCTTGAACTTCTTGTTTTGCCTGATTAATAACAGCCCCTGCCGCTGGACGTTCCTCGGCTGGTAAGTCACGTAGCGATGACATCTGGAGGGTTAAATGGCCTTTTTTTCCCAGGTATTCAACTCGCACCAAATCCAACGCGGCAACATCCTGGGCCTTTTCTACGGCTGCTTTTGCCTTTGCAACCAGCTCAGTAAGATGTGACATCGTTTTCCTCTTCCTTTGGCCAGATGGCCCATTAGTTGTAAAATTATGTTCTCATATTATCGATTAATGAGGTCATAAAAATAAAAAAGCCTCCACACTGGAGGCTCAAGCGCTATTTTTCGTTTCTTTTCTTACGCGCAAAGCCCCCTTATTTCAGGTGCTAAAGTAAAAAAAGAAACGAAAAAAGGCGAACTTCATCATTTTGTTCTTTCTCCTGTATCTTTTTCACACTCACTAATCATAATCTAATCACAATACCATCTGTGATCAATAGTAAGCCACATTTTGAAAAAAAGCAGAAGAGGGAGCAAAAGCTCCCTCTTCTAACCTGACTTATGCCAGAGCGCCCTTCGCTTTTTCAACCAAAGCAGCAAATGCTACTTTGTCAAATACAGCGATGTCAGCCAGAATCTTACGGTCGATTTCAATCGAAGCCTTTTTCAGGCCGTTGATGAAACGGCTGTAAGACATGCCGTTCTGACGTGCAGCAGCGTTGATACGTGCAATCCACAGTTGACGGAATTGACGTTTACGCTGACGGCGGTCACGGTAAGCGTACTGACCAGCTTTGATAACAGCCTGGAAAGCAACACGGTAAACGCGCGAACGGGCACCGTAGTAACCTTTCGCTTGTTTCAGAATTTTTTTGTGACGTGCACGGGCAATAACACCACGTTTTACGCGAGCCATATACTTCTCCTATCGTCTCTGAGTTCTAATCTAAAAAATTGCTTATGCGTATGGCAGACAAGCAACAACCAAGCCCAGATCTCCTTTGGAGACCATGCCTTTTGGACGTAAATGACGTTTACGCTTAGTTGATTTCTTAGTCAGAATGTGACGAAGGTTAGCGTGCTTACGCTTGAAACCACCACTTGCGGTTTTTTTGAAGCGTTTAGCTGCGCCGCGTACTGTTTTAATCTTTGGCATTTTAATTTCCACTTCGCATTGTTGATTACAACGAACTAGTAAGGCGAATAGACTCCACCAGAACTAGCTGGAGCCCATTACTTGTCTGCCTGACTATTTCTTCTTAGGAGCGAGCACCATGATCATCTGGCGGCCTTCAATCTTCGTTGGGAAGGATTCGACTACAGCCAGTTCAATCAAATCTTCACGGATACGGTTAAGCATCTCGATACCAATCTGTTGGTGCACCATTTCACGCCCACGGAAACGCAGGGTGATTTTGGCTTTATCGCCATCTTCTAGAAAGCGAATCAGGTTGCGTAGTTTGACCTGATAGTCGCCTTCATCTGTACCAGGACGGAATTTAATTTCCTTAACCTGAATAACCTTTTGTTTCTTTTTCTGTTCTTTGACTGACTTACTCTTCTCATAGAGGAACTTGCCGTAATCCATAATACGACAAACCGGCGGTTCGGCATTTGGGCTGATTTCAACTAAATCAACACCAGCTTCCTCAGCTTTCTCAAGAGCTTCTCTCAGACTGACAATACCAATCTGTTCGCCATCTAATCCATTTAAACGAACTTCAGAGGCGCGAATCTCTTCATTAATGCGATTTGGGCGCGCCGGTTGAATTCTTTTTCCGCCTTTAATACTTTATTCCTCCAATTGATGAAGATTACGACTGCGTATTTCTGTCAGCAGTTTATCTGTAAATTCACTGACGTCAATGCTACCTAAATCTTTGCCACGGCGAGTACGAACAGATACTTTTCCTGATTCGACTTCTTTATCACCACAAACAAGCATGTAAGGCACACGACGCAAAGTGTGTTCACGGATTTTAAAACCAATCTTCTCGTTTCTCAAGTCTGCTTTTGCACGAATGCCTGCATCTTGAAGTTTTTTAACCAATTCCTGTACATAATCTGACTGACCATCAGTAATATTCATGACGACGACCTGCTGAGGAGCCAACCATGTTGGGAAAAACCCAGCATATTCTTCTGTCAGGATACCGATAAACCGCTCCAGAGAACCCAGAACAGCACGGTGAATCATTACAGGAACCTTACGTTCATTATTTTCACCTACATATGACGCATTCAGACGTGCTGGCAGTGAAAAATCGAGTTGCACAGTACCACATTGCCACGCACGATCCAAACAATCATATAGAGTAAATTCAATTTTAGGGCCATAAAATGCCCCTTCACCCGGCTGGTATTCAAATTCAATGCCATTTTGGTTCAATGCTTCAGCAAGATCTGCTTCTGCTTTATCCCATTGTTTTTCCGTACCAATGCGTTTTTCTGGACGAGTTGATAATTTAACAACAATCTTCTCAAAGCCGAATGTGCCATACACATCATAAATCATTTTGATGCAGCTACTAACTTCTTGAAGAATCTGATCTTCAGTACAGAAGATGTGTGCATCATCTTGAGTAAAGCCACGTACACGCATCAAACCATGTAAAGCACCAGATGGTTCATTCCGGTGACAGCTACCAAATTCAGCCATACGCAAAGGTAAATCACGGTAGGATTTCAACCCTTGGTTGAAGATCTGGACATGACCCGGGCAATTCATCGGTTTCACGCAATATTCACGGCTTTCCGATGAAGTTGTAAACATATGCTCTTTATAGTTTTCCCAATGCCCTGTTTTTTCCCACAGGATACGGTCCATCATGAATGGGCCTTTTACTTCCTGGTATTGGTACTCTTTGAGCTTCATACGGGCAAAAGTTTCCAACTCGCGGAAAATTGTCCAGCCATCATTATGCCAAAATGCCATGCCTGGTGCTTCTTCCTGCATATGGTACAGGTCAAGCTGCTTACCAATTTTACGGTGATCGCGTTTCGCCGCTTCTTCCAAACGTTGTAAATAGGCATTAAGCTGCTTTTTATCAGCCCACGCAGTACCATAAATACGCTGCAACATTTTATTGTCGCTATTGCCACGCCAGTATGCGCCGGCAACTTTTTGTAGTTTAAAGTGATGGCAAAAACGCATGTTAGGAACGTGTGGCCCACGGCACATATCAACGTATTCTTCATGGTGGTACAAACCTGGACGATCATCATGGCTGATATTTTCATCCAAAATCTGAATTTTATACTCTTCGCCACGAGTCGCAAACGCGTCGCGTGCTTCCTGCCAGCTAACTTTTTTCTTTATGACATCGTAATCTTTTTTGGCAAGTTCCAACATGCGTTTTTCAAGCAGCTCAATATCTTCCTGCGTCAAAGAGCGATCTAAATCGACATCGTAATAGAAACCATTGTCAATGACAGGGCCGATAGCCATTTTCGTATCAGGCCACAACTGTTTAATTGCATGACCCAATAAATGTGCGCATGAGTGACGGATAATTTCCAAACCTTCTTCATTCTTGCTGGTAATAATAGCAAGATTGGCATCGGTTTCGATTAATTCACAGGCGTCAACTAATTCACCATTAACGCGACCAGCAATACACGCTTTTGCCAAGCCTGCACCGATATCACTAGCCACATCCATTACGGAAACAGCATGCTCAAATTGACGTTGACTACCGTCAGGAAGAGTAATTACAGGCATTTAAAATCCTTATATACAGTGGTGACCCACACGAAAGATCACTTGCATTAAATCAAATTCATTATTAATCAGCACGTTAGAAACAAATTCTTGCTTCACTCCGCAAGATGCGTACACATTTAAGGACACAATTTCAAAAGTATCCAGTACATTTGCCCTAACTCGCCCGACATACTATCACACAGAGTAGGTGTTAAAATAGTTCATCTTGACATTAAATCAGCTTCATCAATTACTTGATCATGAAATGGATGAGCAATAGTCATATATGAAGTCAAAGAATAAGCCTCACTGGCTCTTTTGTGCCTACGATAGAATCAGACGAAAAGTGATCGCCCACGTTTTGGGTCCAAAAGCAAAGAAGACACTGAAGCGTCTGATGGCCTTATTGGCCTCTTTCAACATTTTGGCCTATATGACTGATAGGTAGCGAGGGTATGAAAAAACGCAGATAGGAACACTGCATGTGGTCGGCAAGCGTTATACACAGCACATAAAGAGACATAACCTGAATCTGCGTCAGCATTTGGCAAGACTGACTCGCAAAACTTTATCTTTTTCAAAATCCATAGAAATCCATATAAAATGCATGACAAAATTATTGGGTATTATCTGAACATTCGTCATTATCAATAAAGTGGGATCACAACCGAAAAATCTGTAGATGCAGCGATATTTCTGGACATTTATAGAAAATATAAACATCAGTCTTTCAGCTAGTCAATAATGGCTAAAGAACGGTAAGTATTTTTCACTTTCCATAAATAACGCGGAGCCTGTGGTGCAGGATGGTTATTTTGAACATATTGATAAAACTCATTTGGCGTCATTCGATTGATTTTATTAATTGCCAAAGCCCGGTTTGAATCAAACGTCCTCAACAATGCTCCGGTGCCATTTACATAAGCAACTATCGTTGCATAGTACAACGTTTCTGGATTGGAAATACCTTCCAAATGCTGTTTTTTCAGGATACTTATATAAGCAGTTCCAATATCAATGTTAGTTTCAGGATCTTTTAATTCACGCATCGTTGGCTGCCCTGATTTTCCTTTCATTCGATAAGCATCTCTCCCCGCTGTAGATGCTTTAATCTGCATTAAGCCAACCGCATTAGATTTACTAATAACCTCCGGACGAAATCCAGATTCCACCTGAATAATTGCTTTGATAAGTGTCTCATCAACACCATAACGTTTTGCAGCTCGTTCAATATAACTATCAAATGGTGTGGGAACAGATCTATTGGTCAAGTTACGGGAAGCAAAAGTAGACTTGTTATTAAGCATACGTTTTGCCACTGTTTGTCTATTGCTGTCTGATTGATGTACTTGTTGGCCTACGCATCCTGTTAATAATAATATAAACGCAACATAGCGGAGTTTAAATTTCACAATGCTTCCTCTAAATAAAATTAACCCGATAAAGCATATAAATAAGCTTTCAAAATAGTAGATCACTTGGAGGGAACTCAGTCCAATTTTTGCGATCTGATTAATCGCCAAATCAAAAAAATCCCAAAATGGACTGAGTGATGCGGATCATAGCACCAATCCCCCGAAGTGAACGACGTCAGATGAAAAAATTTATTCATAAAACCCGCGATAAAGATTATGCCCGCCGACTCATGGCACTCTTAATGTTACATGAAGGTCAGACCGTTTCTCACATCGCCAGAACCCTTCATTGCTCACGTTCTTCCGTCCATCGTTGGATAAATTGGTTAACATTATATGGGCTGGAAGGATTAAAAAGCTTACCGAGAGGAAGGCCTGCTCGATGGAATTTAGCCCCGATTTTTAGCTTGCTGTCATTCTTATTATCCCACTCCCCGCAAGATTTTGGCTGTTTGCGTTCACGTTGGAGTATTGAACTTATCACTCAGATAATCAATGAATTATTCGGTTTATCACTGTCAAAAAGTACCCTGTATCGTTACTTTTGTCAGATGGGTATTGTCTGGCGAAGAGCGGCTCCTACCGTCAAAAAGTGTGATCCTGAATATGACGAAAAAATGGCAAAAATCACCGAAGCCTTAGCCAACGTATCAGAGCAACATCCTGTTTTTTATGAAGATGAAGTCGATATCGATCTGAATCCTAAAATCGGGGCAGACTGGTGCCTAAAAGGACAACAAAAACGCGTGATGACGCCGGGGAAAAATCAAAAGCACTACCTTGCAGGCTGCCTTGAGGTACGAACAGGTCAAGTGACCTATGTCCGTGGTATAAAGAAAAACGCTGATTTATTTATCAATATGTTAGAGGAGATTAATCGTCAGTATAGCCAAGTCAAAAGTATCACGTTGATTTTGGATAATTATGGTATTCACAAAAGCCAGAAAGTCAGGGAATGGCTAAAACAAAATCCTAAATTTAACCTGTTATTTTTACCGGTCTATTCGCCATGGCTCAATAAGATTGAACGCCTGTGGCAGTCTTTGCATGAAACCGTCACACGGAATCATTGCTGTCGGTATATGTGGCAACTCTTAGCGTGCGTTGAAGAATTTATGACAGCCTTTTCATTAGGGCAACAGCCGGGAGTTAGAAAAATGAGTGTATCGTTATTATGAAAGCTTATTTATAATTTTATCGATAAGCCAAAAATATTTTTCTGTTATTTATCAAAATAAATTTCTTAATTGATTAGGGTTAACTCTGGACAAGATGCTGATTTTTTTGTTCGTATGAGGTTTATTACTAGCATCTCAAGCAACAGAAACTTAAGGAGTGATTATCGAGTCTATTATCAATTTCATTCGATATCGCCTTGACTTTACATAGATGGTACTGATAATCATTATCAATAATTACGTATACAACAAGTAAGGTTTACCATAATGAACAAAAAACACTCACTTACTACGTTTCCGATATTAAATCTGATTATTGTTCTATTCACAATAGGGTTATTCAGTCAACAAGCTCATGCAGAGAAGAAATTCAGGGTAATCACGACATTCACTATTATTCAAGATATAGCTCAAAATGTTGCAGGAGATGCGGCAATTGTCGAATCAATCACAAAACCAGGCGCAGAAATCCACGATTATCAGCCAACTCCCAAAGATATCATTAAAGCACAGCGTGCAGACCTTATTCTCTGGAATGGCTTAAATTTAGAACGCTGGTTCGAACGTTTCTTTGACAACATGAAAGATATACCTGCTGCTATTATAACCGAAGGGATTACTCCTTTACCTATTCGTGAAGGCCCCTACAATAAAAATCCTAACCCCCATGCTTGGATGTCACCCCAAAATGCGCTGATCTATATCGAAAATATTCGTAAAGCCCTTGTTAAATACGATCCAAAGAATGCCGAAATTTATAATCAAAATGCTGAAACTTATGCAAAAAAAATAGCCCAACTGGATGTACCTCTCAGAGAACGTCTTTCTCGTATTCCTGAAGAACAACGCTGGCTGGTAACCAGTGAAGGAGCTTTCAGCTATCTCACCCAATATTATGGTTTCAAAGAAGTATACTTATGGCCAATCAATGCTGAAGAACAAGGCTCTCCTCAACAAGTTCGTCGTGTTATTGATACAATAAGAGCCAATAAGATCCCAGTTATCTTCAGTGAAAGTACTGTTTCAGATAAACCAGCTAAACAAGTCAGCAAGGAAACTGGAACCCGTTATGGTGGAGTACTGTATGTAGACTCTCTTTCCACTCAAAAAGGGCCAGTACCAACTTATATTGATCTACTGAATACCACTGTAGATACTATCGCAAAAGGATTTAATCAATGAATCGCTCATCATTAAACCGACAGTCATTATTTGAGCAACCGCATTTAATTGTGGATAATGCCACTGTCACTTACAACAATGGGCATACTGCTATTTATGACGCCAGTTTTGATATTACCGGCGGCACAATTTGTGCACTAGTTGGTATGAATGGCAGTGGAAAATCCACATTATTCAGAACAATCATGGGATTAGTAACACCCTCGCAAGGAAAAGTTACCCTCAACGATCAACCTATCAAAGCCGCATTAAAACAAAATATCATCGCATATGTTCCTCAAACTGAAGATGTAGATTGGAATTTTCCAGTTTTAGTTTCCGATGTTGTAATGATGGGACGCTATGGAAAAATGGGATTCTTGCGCCGTCCCAGCAAGTATGATCATGAAATCGTCAATAAAGCACTCAAACGCGTCGGACTGGCCGGATTACGTGATCGCCAAATCGGAGAACTTTCAGGAGGCCAGAAAAAACGAGCATTTTTAGCCCGTGCATTGGCTCAGGAAGGGAAAGTTTTGCTGTTGGATGAGCCTTTTACTGGCGTAGACGTCAAAACAGAAAATGCCATTATTGGCTTACTTCGTGACTTACGTGACGAAGGGCATTTGATCTTAGTATCAACACATAACCTCGGTAGTGTCCCTGAATTTTGTGATCACGTTATTTTGATCAATCGTACTGTGCTCGCAAGTGGTCGAATAGAAGACACGTTTACTCAAAAAAATCTGGAAATCACCTTCGGTGGTGTTTTGCGTCATATTAATCTTTCTGGCCCTGAATTGCATAAAGATGATGACACACGTTCACTGACAGTCATTACCGATGATGAACGTGCCGCCGTCTTTTACGGACATGATCATCATGTTCCGCCGCGACAGAGCCTAAAACAAACGGAAAACCAACCATGATGGAACTATTTTTACAACCATTCAATTACAACTATATGGTGAAAGCCATGTGGATAAGTACCATTGTTGGAGCTGTTTGTGCTTTCTTATCCGCTTATCTAATGCTAAAAGGTTGGTCTCTGATGGGAGATGCCCTCTCCCATTCTGTTGTTCCTGGCGTAGCAGGCGCATATGCTCTCGGTTTACCTTATGCAGGTGGTGCTTTTTTTACAGGGATGCTCGCTGCTCTGTCAATGACACTGGTTCGTCATATTACTCGGTTACGTGAAGATGCAGTGATCGGTTTTATCTTTTCTACTTTTTTTGCCGTCGGATTATTAATTGTTTCTTTAAACCCTACATCCGTAAATGTACAAACCATTATTATGGGCAATATCTTGGGAATCGCTGATGAAGATGTTTTACAAGTTGAAATTATTATCGCAATTTCCTTTATTATCTTAATGGTACTTTGGAAAGATTTATTGGTCGTTTTCTTTGATGAAATCCATGCACGCTCTATCGGATTATCACCATTGCGGTTAAAAATCATTTTCTTCACTTTATTAAGTGCCTGCACTGTTGCTGCATTACAAACAGTAGGTGCTATTTTGGTTATCGCAATGGTAGTAACTCCTGGTGCAACAGCTTATTTATTAACAGATAGGTTTAAACACTTATTGATCGTTGCCGTTGCCATTGGTTCACTCACAAGTGGTATTGGTACATATCTAAGCTATTTCCTCAATGGAGCAACCGGAGGTGTCATTGTCACAATGCAAACGGTGATTTTCTTGCTCGCATTCTTCTTTGCTCCCAAACATGGCATGTTGGCTTCCCGCAAACGAGCTAGAAAAGAATCTCTGGCATTGATTCAGGAACGACGCTCATGAACACATTTATTGAATTAATTACTGAACCCTTCATGCATGATTTTATGCGACGAGCCATCTTTGCTGCCATAATTGTGGGGGCTGTCTGTGCGGTGCTTTCCTGTTACTTGGTCTTAAAAGGCTGGTCATTGATGGGAGATGCTATTTCACATGCTGTTTTACCAGGGATAGTACTCGCTTCTGTCGCAGGTATACCACTTGCAGTAGGTGCGTTCCTTTCCGGTATATTTTGTGCATTTGCCACTGGGTATCTCAAAGAACACAGCAGAATCAAAGAAGATACTGTAATGGGAATTGTTTTCTCAGGCATGTTTGCATTTGGATTAGTGCTATTTACTCGTATAAATACGGATCAACACCTGACACACATTCTATTCGGCAGCATACTCGGCATTACCCAGCACGAGTTGTTCCAAACACTGTGCATTGCAGGGATCACGCTGACTATTGTGTTACTAAAAAGAAAAGATTTCATGCTTTACTGCTTCGATCCCAATCAGGCACGAGTAATTGGTCTTCCCGTGAAACTACTCCATTACGGATTATTATCTCTATTAGCCCTAACGATTGTCGCGTCATTACAGGCTGTTGGTATTATCCTAGTCATTGCAATGTTAATCTCACCAGGCATTATTGCTTTTATGCTTTGTCGTAGTTTTGATCGTATGCTCATTGTGGCAATGATTGCTTCTGTATCATCCAGCATACTTGGGACAATCATCAGCTTCCATATTGATGGTGAAACAAGCCCCTGTATCGTAATCATTCAGGCCATTTTCTTCACTATTGCACTTATTTATGATCAAATAAAATTGGTTCGTAGGAAAACAAACAAAGGAACATTTGAAAAAGAGCAATCTCAAATACCACCAATTACCGAAAAATCAAATTAAAAAATAGAGCGCCATGTCAAATTTGAGATATGGCCTTATTAATTTCCATTAAAGTTTCCTTTAGCCTGTTCAAATGTTGCATCTGTCTGTAATATGAGCATGACAATTGTCAACTTAATGAGGTGAACCATGTGGCAAGCAGTTAACCGTCTATTAAGTGAACATTTTGGTGCCGCTGAAATTCACGATAAAATGGAACTGGTAGGAGGAGATATACACCATGCTTGGTACATTAAATATGGTGAACAACATATCTTTATCAAATCCAACGAGAAGGAAATGCTGCCAATTTTTAAGGCGGAGGCAGAACAACTAGAATTACTAGCTCGCAGCAAAACAACTCGTGTTCCCAATGTTTATGGTGTTGGTCACGACCGCAATTATAGCTTTCTACTGCTGGAACATTTACCTATAAGGCCATTCGACGCGCATAGCGCATACCTTTTTGGTCAACACCTTGCTAAGCTGCATCAATGGAGTGAGCAACCTAAATTCGGTTTTGATTTTGATAACATGCTAGCAACCACCATACAACCTAACGGATGGCAAAAGCGCTGGCATAATTTTTATGCCGAAAAACGTATCGGATGGCAATTGCAACTTGCCGCTGATAACGGAATGATATTTGGCGATATTAATCAAATTGTCCAAATAATCAGTGAGAAATTACAAAATCATCACCCTCAACCCTCCCTCCTGCACGGCGATCTATGGCCCATGAACTGCGCATCATTATACAATGGTTGTGCTGTTATTTTTGATCCTGCTTGTTATTGGGGAGATCGTGAATGTGATCTGGCGATGCTGCCATTTTACTCTGATCTTCCTTTGCAAATATTTGATGGTTACCAAAGTGTCTGGCCATTACCCCTAGATTTTCTTGAGCGTCAATCTATTTATCAACTCTATTATTTGTTGAATAAATGCAACCTTTTCGGAGGAGATAGCTTCATCGTAGTACAAAATATGATTGATAAACTTATATCTGAATAGACATGAGAAAAATTTATTAATATTACACGGATTCGTCCTATATTTGAGAAATTTCACTTATTAGTCGAATTCGCGTAAAACAGATATTATCATGACATTTAAAATGTATAATTTTTCTTTAACTAAAGAACAGAAAAGAGCATCCTTGCGCAGCTATTAACTACTATTTAATTATATTACCACCCCAACAATTTGCACAAAAAATAAGCTACCGTACCGACAATGACTGGTGATATATAAAGGGTAAAAATCTGGCTAAATAAAGAGTGGCGGGGAAATTTAACTTTAGCCTCTAATTGTTCTTTGGTTATTCCGCTTTCCTTCACATTTTCAAGAATAATTTGATCTTCAATACGTTCTTTGATGAATTTAAATTGACGATACATTCTCAAACCAGACGCACTCATTGCCAAGCCAACAAATATCAGAATATAAATAACAAGAAAACTCATATTTTGCCCTGTGATTCCAACAATACGATCAGGGATTGGAGAGTTTTTCCAGAAAAAATCCAAAAATGGTGTATTGAATTTAATCATTTCTGTCATTATCTTAAGAAAATCATTCAATACCGCATTAACACCATCACCTTCAATACCATGTTGCCACGCCAGATTAATCACGGAAACAGACGTTGACAAAAAGGCGGGTACAAAAATAATCCAGCCTAAGATTCGTTTAGCAACAGCAACATATCCAATTTGTTGATACGTCATTATATTCCCCATTGGCATAAATCATTTCATTTTTACTCAATGATAGCTCATAAGAAACCAACTTTAACCCCATTTATAGAGTAATTATCTTATTTTTCCTATAAAACTATTTCTTTCTTTGTTATCACCCATAACAAGATTTAATCTACCAGGATTGTTACAATCAAACCTCATTAATTATCATCATCATCGCGGAGAGATATGAAATGTCATTTTGTTTATCTATAGACGCCGCCATTTTTGATATGGATGGCTTGCTGATTGATTCTGAACCTTATTGGGAACAAGGCGAAAAAAACGTATTCAGTGAATTAGGATTAGATTTGAATTTAGCTACAGACTTACCTGATACATTGGGATTACGAATCGATCAAGTTGTTGAGCTATGGTATCAAGCATCACCTTGGCAAGGTGTCTCCAAAAGTGAAGTTGAGCAACGCATCATCAATCACGTGGTTCAATCAGTTAAAGAAAACCGCCCTTTACTGCCTGGGGTAGAATACGCTTTGAATCTCTGCCGCGAACGTGGGTTGAAAATCGGTCTGGCCTCAGCCTCTCCCTATGAGATGCTCGAACAAGTACTTGAATTGTTTAATCTACGACATTACTTTGATGTTATCGTTTCTGCAGCACACTTACCTTATAGCAAGCCACATCCCGAAGTTTATTTGCTGGCAGCGACTCAACTTAGAGTAAACCCAATTCATTGCCTCACATTAGAAGATTCATTTAACGGTATGATAGCAACCAAAGCAGCAAGAATGCGATCGATTGTCGTCCCAGCAGCCAGACATTTCAATGATCCACGTTGGGCATTGGCTGATATCAAACTGAATTCACTGGAAAAATTAACAATAGCAGATATTACTTAATAGCCATTGCGCTGCCATTATCCAATACCCATTTCTTCTGTACAGGGCAGCGCAAATATTAACCTCAATGTGTCTTTTTCACCTGATATAAACATAAATAAAAACAACATATTATACCTAAAAATTTTAAGATACAGAGCCGCATTTAAAAAATAAAGGGGATATATTAATAAATAAAAGATTTTTCTTATTTACCCTCTATCATCCTTATGCAAAACCCTCTATACTGCCTCACTGTATGTATAAACAGCAATCAGCATGAATAATTAATATAAATCGTTATGACAGCAGAAGGACATCTTCTTTTTTCCGTAGCCAGCCTTATATTGGCTCACCAGCTAGAAATCACACCAGAAATAGCACAGGGAGACTGGTTACACATGCTTCCCGGCGTGCTTCTGGCTTCATTGTTACCAGATATCGACCATCCAAGCTCAACTTTAGGTAGATTATTCCGTTTTATATCCATTCCAATTGCACGTTTATGTGGACATCGTGGATTTACGCATAGTTTATTAGCACTGCTCGTAGGGGTTACTTTATTCCAAACTGAAATACCTTCTGATTGGCCTATTCCAACTGACTTTGTCCATGCAATGATTATCGGTTACATCAGCCATCTTATTGCTGATATGCTTACTCCTGCCGGCATCCCACTCTTATGGCCCCTAAGAATACGTTTTTGCATCCCTATTCTTAGGGGAAAAGAACGCAAAAAAGCCGAACGCTTCATTGCTGTACTGGTAGCAGTAATCGCGATTATCCTTCCACAACATATCAATTTTTCATTTGCTCACTATTTTGACAAAGTACAATTTGACAAAATACCGTTCGATAAATTGCATGATAAGCTACAAAATTTCTACAAGTAGCTAATCAATCTATGCACAACAAACTATCGTAACCCCATTTAAAAATGGGGTTACCTGAAAAACATAAAAAATTCTTTTTAATTGCTTTTTATTGTTTTCCCTAAAGAGCTTTTAATTCGCCTAGCCATAATGCTAACAGCCTGAAAAAACAAACAGAAACACATTAGTGTATATAACCAATTAAACTAGTTAGTAAAAAACAATTATATTAAATTCAATTTAATTATAAGCAAGAGACTTCTTATACTGATAACATTCTACCCTAGGCGTTTCATGGTATGTATTCGATAGATTTAAAATTGAAATATAGCTTTTAAATCAGCAGATTGGGAGAAAGATAAAAATATTTTCTCATCATTCAGGGCAATTATATATCATGCAAAAAATATATATCATTATACAGATACACTTACTATCCATAGATTGCAAGCTGCACATCGCAACTCGGAATATAAAAAGTATGTAAGTTTTGGAGACTAGGGATGAACTTACCACTCATCATCAACGTGCTCGTTTTTGTAGCACTACTTATTTTATTAGCAAAAACGGGGTCAAATAAGTGGAGCTTGTCCAAAAAAGTTCTTGTGGCTCTAGTTGTAGGTGTCATTTTTGGACTAGCATTAAACATTATTTATGGCACCAACAATTCTACCGTAAAAGAATCAGTTAAATGGTTCGATATCGTCGGTAATGGTTATGTACAACTATTACAAATGGTTATCATGCCTTTGGTTTTCGCTTCTATCCTAAGCGCCGTTGCACGTTTACACAAAGCATCTTCCTTAGGAAAAATTAGCTTTCTTACCATTGGCACTTTACTGTTCACTACAGCGATTTCCGCTTTAATCGGCATTGTAATTGCCAATTTATTTGGTCTAAGTGCAGCAGGGTTGATTCAAGGTACTCAGGAAACGGCTCGTTTATCTGCAATTGAAAGCAATTATATTGGCAAAGTTGCAGATATGAGCGTACCTCAGATTATTCTTTCTTTTATCCCTAAAAATCCCTTTGCTGATCTGACGGGAGCACGCCCAACTTCTATTATTAGTGTTGTAATTTTTGCGACATTTTTAGGCATCGCCGCACTACAAATGCTTAAAGATGATCGTGAACGTGGTGAACGAGCCATCGCTGCCATTGATACTATGCAAATTTGGGCAATGAAGCTGGTTAGATTGGTTATGCGCCTCACTCCATACGGCGTAATGGCTTTAATGACTAAAGTTGTTGCCAACTCTAATATCCACGATATTACTCAATTAGGTAATTTTGTTGTTGCTTCCTATATCGCCCTTGGTTTGATGTTTATAGTACATGGCGGACTTTTGGCGTTGACTGGCATTAATCCCCTGAAATTTTTTAAAAAGGCAGGCCCTGTTCTAACATTTGCATTTACCAGCCGTTCGAGCGCTGCAAGTATTCCTTTGAATGTTGAAACGCAAACTCGCCGCCTTGGTATACCAGAATCCATCGCCAGTTTCTCCGCTTCTTTTGGCGCGACAATTGGGCAAAATGGTTGTGCTGGTATTTATCCAGCCATGTTAGCAGTAATGGTTGCACCAACTGTGGGTATTAATCCTTTTGACCCAGTGTGGATTGCAACTCTTGTGGGACTTGTGACTATTAGTTCTGCGGGTGTGGCTGGCGTTGGTGGTGGAGCAACATTTGCAGCATTAATTGTCTTGCCTGCCATGGGATTACCTGTCACTTTAGTCGCATTATTGATTTCTGTTGAGCCTCTGATTGACATGGGACGCACAGCATTAAATGTTAATGGTGCTATGGCTGCTGGCACAATCACCAGTCAATTGATGGGAGTGACCAATAAAAAAGTGTTTGAGCAAGATGAAGAAGCTGCATTGAACCAATTTTAATTCAAACCCAATAAAGTAGAATTTAACTTAAACGAGATAAAACTTAGCCTCCTTTGAACCTTACAGTCAGAGGGGGCATTTTTATAACTTTCTTCCCTCTAATTTCCTCTAAAGAAACTACTGTCACTAACATACATTTTCTCTGTGGATAAAAGAGATTAAAAAGGGGATCAAAAAAGCCGAGATTCATCATGATTCTCGGCTTTGTGTCTATTGGCTACCGGGTATTAAAATTTGCTAATAATTTAAGTCCTTTTCTTACCAAGAAAAAACTTACAGCATTATTTTATATATTCCCCACTACGCAGAGCTTCAATACGTTTGTCCAATGGAGGATGAGATAAGAACAATTCACTAAAACTCTTAGGTTTACCATTAATGCAAAATGCCATCATACTTCCCTCTTCCTGAGGTTCATAACTGGTCTTAAGGCGTTGCAGTGCAGCAATCATCTTTTCACGTCCAACCAATTTTGCTGATCCTGCATCTGCATGGAATTCACGGTAACGGGAGAACCACATGGTAATAATACTTGCCAGAATGCCAAATACGATCTCTAACACCATGGAAATCACCATGTAGACGATTGAATTGCCATTACTGCTGCCTTCACTTTTATCATCATTACTGGAAAGGAAACTTGCAGCTGCTTGTGCAATAATACGTGAGATAAAGATAACGAATGTATTCACGATACCTTGTAACAGTGTCATCGTCACCATATCTCCATTAGCAATATGGCTAATTTCATGTGCAATGACAGCTTCAGCTTCATCACGGCTCATATTATCCAGTAGCCCTGTACTAACTGCAACTAGAGAAGCATTACGACGTGCTCCTGTAGCAAATGCGTTAATATCCAAAGCGTCATAAATAGCCACTTGTGGCATAGTAATTCCAACCTGAGCAGCTTGACGACGCACAGTTTCCATCAACCAAGCTTCAGTTTCATTGGAAGGTTTTTCAATAACCTGACCACCAACAGAACGTAGAGCCATCCATTTCGACATTAATAAAGAAATGAATGCACCACCAAAACCAAATAAACCAGCCATAATCATGAGACCAGCAACACTACTCCGCTGAACTCCTGTAAGTGAAAGTATTATCCCAAACACTATCATGACAGCAAGGTTTGTGAGAAGAAATAAGGCGATTCTCATCATATAAATTTGCTTCCTTTAATTATCAAACAGTTCAACTCAGAGTTAAACTACAAAATGGGGACTGCCCCCATATCATTCAAGTTTTTTAAGATGTTAAGCGATAGAAACGACACAACTTTACAATATGATAAAAGGCTAGCTATTAAGCCGGCCTTTTATCTATAACGAATTTTAAAACTATTTCTTTACAACTACTTCGACAGGCTGGTGTGACAAATCCAGTGCAATTTTTACAGATTCATCTAAATAAGGATCCGGCCCTTTATAATCCTTTGGTAAATCATCAAGTGATTTGAGCAATTTTTTACCTTCTCTTTTAAAGCGCTCATTAAGATGATTCAACTTGTTTGTTTCATATTCTTTGTTTTCTTTTTCTCTTTGAGTGTAGTTCAAGGAATAAACACCATTACGTTCTTTAATGACTTTGTAGTAAGCAATATCCTGTTTGATATATTTGAACTCAGGATCATTAGCAATCCGTTGATTATGCAGTTTAGTCAGCAGAGGTATTAAATCTGAAATGACTTTCGAGGAAGTATAATGTGCAGGCTTAATGTTGTCCCAAGGTAATGCATTATCCTCTTTGTTTTCCCCTATATCAGAAGGCTCTTTCCCAGTAGGCATAATTATATCAGGTGTTACACCTTTAAGCTGAGTACTATCACCATTGATCCGATAAAATTTCTGGATTGTGTATTGCACGGAACCAATTTCTGGCCACTCAGGTAGAATCATCTGGTCATAAATACGATTCAAAGAACGGTATTGCTGAACGGTGCCTTTACCAAAAGTAGGCTCTCCTACAATTAATCCACGACCATAATCTTGCATCACCGCAGCGAAGATTTCAGACGCAGAAGCACTTCTATTATTAATCAGAACGACCAGAGGACCTTTATAATATATTGCCTCATCCGTATCTGATTCTTTCTTAATTCCACCCATATTATTTCGAATCTGAACCACGGGGCCTGTAGAAATAAACAAACCAGATAATGATACAGCTTCTGTCAAGGCACCACCGCCATTGCCGCGCAAATCAATTATAATTGAGGAAACACCGTCTTTAGCAAGCGTCTGCAATTGTACTTTTACATCGTTAGTCAAGCCGACATAGAAACTTGGTATATCTAAAACACCAACTTTCTCTTTTCCATCCGTCTTCACCGACATCTTGACAGCATTATCTTCAAGGCGAATATTCTCGCGGGTCAAAGTAACAATGTGGTTCTTTGCCCCTTTCGCACTTGGCGTAATTTCAAGGCGAACTTTACTCCCTTTCGGCCCTTTGATAAGAGCAACAACATCTTCCAAACGCCATCCAACAACATCTACTATAGACTTGCCTAACTGCCCAACACCAATAATTTTATCTCCTACTTTCAATAAATTACTTTTAGCCGCTGGGCCCCCTGCAACCAATGAACGAATAGAAATATATTCATCATCATATTGTAAAACAGCACCAATGCCTTCAAGAGACAAACTCATCTCTGAATTAAACTGTTCTGTATCACGAGGAGATAGATAGCTGGTGTGTGGGTCTATTTCACGGGCAAATGCCATCATAATACTTTGAAAAACGTCCTCACTTTTGGTTTGTGTGAGGCGTTTCAACAAAGTCCTATAGCGTTTGGTCAAAGTTTCTTTGATTTCTTTATCATTCTTGCCAGATAATTTGAGGTTTATCCAATCAAATTTAATTTTGGCATCCCAAAGTTTATTCAACTCCCCAATACTCTTTGGCCACGGAGCTTTGGCACGGTCAGTTTCAATTGTATCATGGCTGTTTAAACTAACAGGTTGCTCTAAACGAGAAAGCACATATTGATAGCGTTCAAAACGGCGCTTTTGCATCAGATTAAATAAGGCATAAGGAAGTTTTAACTCACCATTCTCAAGCTCTTTTCCTAATGTTCCTTTTTGAGTCGCGAACTGCGCAATATCAGATGCCAAAAAAACATTGTGCCCGTAATCTAGCTGATTCAGGTAACGATCAAAAACTTTCCCTGAGAAATCCGCATTCAGATAAAACTGGCGATAATGAGAATGAAGAAAGCGGGAAACAATCCGCTTACTTACTGTGGAATGCTGTATTTCCGATTTTAAATCTGGCAACTGACTCAAACTAATAACAGCTGTATTGTGACCATTAATGACATGGGCATTAGTAGCATGGCTACCGTCAGCGACATTACCATTAGTAGTATCTGCATAACCTGTACTAGAAAATGATAGACCTAAAACGAAAGCCAAATTAATGAGTTTGTTCATGCCCAAGTTGGCCTCCGTATCAGAACTTTAAGTGTTCTGCGCGTACAATCATTGCTAAACCAGTTGGCAACTGCACTCTTACACCATCTTTTGCAATTTCAAGCACAGATGCATCCATTAAGCTTTTTCCTACATTTACTTTGATTGTCTGACCGACTTTCAAAGAGGATACATCAGTGACTGAGATTAACTCAGGTTGGGCAGTTTTCTTTGTGGTTTCATCTGCAGGTTTACGCAATTGTTGCAGACGAGCTGGGCGCTTTTCACTATCCCCTGATATCTTCTGACGACGAGGAGCCGGCTTTTTACTTGCAGGGCGTTCACTTTTTTTGTCAGATACATTTTCAGTTTCACGTTTCTTAGCACGCTGTTCAGCACGTTGAGCCTGCACTCGCGCTTTCGCTTCTACCAGTTGTTGGCGCGCGTGTTCAATGTGTTCGACTTCTAATTCACCACACATATTTCCGTCAAGGTCAACACGTTGAGCACCTTCTTTAACACCATAGAGATAGCGCCAACTAGAGGTATACAAGCGTAGAGCAGAACGGAGCTGTGTTTTACTTAAAC
This sequence comes from Xenorhabdus vietnamensis, assembly GCF_002127535.1. Lineage (GTDB taxonomy): Bacteria > Pseudomonadota > Gammaproteobacteria > Enterobacterales > Enterobacteriaceae > Xenorhabdus > Xenorhabdus vietnamensis. Next base: position 21,073 of record NZ_MUBJ01000012.1, on the reverse strand, counting down.
ACTCTTCGCCTTGAATACGTTCAACAATGTCCTGGAAGATTCCAATCTTCAAAGGACGTGCTTCACCTTCTGCCACAAAGCAAAGCGGGAAACGCTCAGCTAAGAAAGCAATAACTTCTTTACTACTGTTCAACTTAGGTTGGGTATCCATGAATTTTCCTGATTACAACGGTTTGGCCAATCAGCGCAGGCACGAACAGGCGACATTATAATAGCGTTACTGATAAATGCCACTTTAATACATATATTAACTTACATTCTGTTATAGATATTTTGACACAACACATTGTCCCAAGTGCTCACAAAGCCTGATAATTAGCATTTTCAGGCCATTTTCATCGCCTTCGTCAAATCGATTAAAAATCGTGCTGTCAATGTCCAAAACTCCAATAACTTGTCCATTAATTTCCAAAGGAAATACAATTTCAGCATTACTGGCAGCATCACAGGCTATATGGCCTGGGAAAGCATGTACATCAGAAATACGCTGTATACTCTTATTTGCCACAGCAGTTCCACATACTCCCTTTCCTACAGGAATGCGAACACAAGCAATTTTCCCCTGAAATGGCCCTAATACTAGAGTATCATCATCCACTAAATAGAAGCCAACCCAATTAACATTATCTAAACGTTCGTACAACAAAGCACTTGCATTAGCAAGAGAAGCGATAAAGTCGTACTCACCTGATAGCAGTGCCATCAAACTATCTGCTAACTCTTGATAAAATTGTTTTCTATCCATAAACCCCTATACGCCAAATGAAATTAAAACAAAATTAATACAATAATTTAACATATGTTTTTGCCATATTTAACAGACTATTTCTTAAATTTCTCCAGAATACCGCTTGTCTTTCCAAATTTAAATTTCTTTTAATAACTTTTACCAGCATTCCCTTATGAAAGTTGAGGGTATATCACAACTTAGACTAAAAGATAACTTGATTTGCATTCAGAATCGTGCCTTTGTTCATATTCTTATTAAAAAAATACCTTAGTATTACTCTAATTATTTGTTTTATTTTCGTTTATTCATTATATATGCAAGAAAGCAAAATAATTTATTGAAAAGAGAGTAAAAGTATTCGCTCTTTATGATAGGCAAAAAAAGGCCGAGTTTACTCCTCTACTCGGCCTAGGGAAAATGGCTCTGTTAAAGAGCCTTACACTAAAAGTTTCCATTGAGACGTAGAACAACTTACCATTTAAAGCGTAGTTGACATGCAATAATTTACCAAATTTTAATCATTATCGGTTGAATGATGAGATTATGTTTTTTTCCGAAAATATCAACTAACCATTACTTTTTATCACTTATTTGTCACCTGAATGGTCACATAAAACCAATGCCGCTTTCTGGAATGGCTCAATACTCATTTTTTGGTTGGGATGTTCAGGATCATTTAAGAGGATCGTATCTAATGATGATGCAATAACTTTATTGGATTGCATAAGTTGTGTTGCTCGATCGTTCAATGGATACTGCATCAATGTGCTGGGATTTATCACAAATAATGCGTCACCTGATCGACAATCAAGCATAACCTCTTCGCGAGTAAATGCCCATTGTTTACCAAACTGTAGCTTGCTAATGGTTTTTATCGGTGCGGCTATCCCCTGAAAAGAGAGAAGCAAAAAAGGAATAGCCCAAAATAGTCGTTTCATTATCATTCCCCTGATAGGTACATATCGTGATTTTATCGCTAATTTTCCTGTTTATGTACCCGGTTTTACATCCATAATTCAAAAATCATGCAGGAGGTTGTGTTGCAAAGATAGCTACACATAGCAGTGCTGTTGTACCCAGAATAATTTCCAGCCAACTGTTGATTATCAATTGGTGATAACACCCTTTCTGCTTCAATTTTGGAACTAAAATATAGCGGTTTATCAAAGCTAAAAGTACCATTCCAATAACCAGAACTATTTTTAGCCATAGCATGGATTGATATTCAGAAAGAGCTCGACTGAAAATAGGCCAACCCGGAATTAGAATTACACTACTTACAATTCCCGTCGCAATCACCATAAAAACAGCAAGATGCCCATAACGAGAGAATTTTCTCATAGCTGACACACTGTCCGGATATAAGTTAATCGCGATATTTTCACTATTAGGGGATGAATCCGTTCCTGTTGTTTGCCTTAAACGCAAAAATTGTAAACACAGTAAGAATGGCCACAATCCCCCAAACCAATAACCAACACTCAGTAAATGAATAATCTGATTGACTTGAAGCAATAACCCTATGCTTCCTTCATGCATGACTGCATGCCCAATGAAGGCATGACTGGAGAGTAAAATGATTGAACAGCCCAACAACAGAAAATTACTGACCCTAATGTTGGAAAGGAACAGACCACCAATAGCAAGAGCAGCAATTAATAACTGCCATTTCCATACTTGTCCAAACGAGGTTCCCAACACAGCCAGCCAGACATCCGGAGCATAAACATCGTACCAGCCATCCCCCATTAATCCGGCCTGTATGATAAACCAGACTATTGAGGTTATGAAAGCCAGCACGGTACTGATTAAAACTCCAACTTTCAACCGTTCTCTCATTAGTGTAGAGAAACGTCCAGAAACAAGCATTACCGTAAATAAGCTGAGGCCGAACATCAATATAACGACCACAAAATGTGCGAAACGGCAGAATACGTATAGTGCTTCTAGAGAGATCATTATTTTACAGTAAAGCCATACACGCCTTTTGTCTTATGACCGTCGACAGAGAGTACACTCCAGTCAACACTGTATTTCCCCGCGGCAAGCTGACCTTCAACTGGTAAAATTAACTTAGTTTTGGTTTCAGGATCGAGTTCCAATTTACCAGTTTTAATCACGGTCTTTTCTGGGCCAATCAATTTTACCTTACTGAATCCAAGTTCAATACGTTCTGAAAAACTCAAAGTGATGGCTTGTGGGGCAGCTTCAACCGTTGTGTTTTCTGTCGGAGTCTGATCTTTCAAATGTGCATGAGCCAGAGCCTGTTGACAAGACATACCGACAAACAGAACCACAAGAGCAGATAATTTGGTCCAGGATGAACGGATGTTAAAAATAAACATATAGATAAGCCTTTAATATGCAGGTGGATTTTTTATGCTTGAGTGGGAATTCTATATCAAAAAATTTGTTTAATCTGCGGCAATCGACAAGTAATGTCTTGACCTGTGAGGCACTACGCAAAAATGGATATAAAAAGAGAGAGAACCGTAACTCCAATTTCACAATACATGAAAAAACACAAAAAACAGGAATTACGGTGAAAAATATAGATCAAATTGATTGACTACTTCTGAGCTATCGATTTCAAGTAACAGAGTAGCCAACAACACAACTAAAAATGAAGAAGATATATCAGGCGTGTGCTGGTGCCATAGATAATCCCTTAAGCTCTTTATCCAACAAGAACAGAGCTTTTCCACTTTCACCTACCATACCCAATTTATCCAGAATGGATTTGAACAGCTTTTCTTCTTCATGCTGTTCAGCAACATACCACTGCAAGAAATTAAAAGTAGAGTAATCTTGTGTCATCATCGCTACATGAGCGAGTTTGTTGATCTCTTCTGTGATCAATTTTTCATGCTCATAAGTCTGATTAAATACATCAGAGATAGAATTAAACTCAACTGGCGGTGCCTGAATAGCCCCCAGTACAGGCATTGAACCAGTGTCACCCAAATAATCAAACAAACGTTGCATATGCTGCATTTCTTCCTGTGAATGAGTTCTCAAAAATGCTGCAGCGCCTTCATATCCATTATCACTGCACCATGCGCTCATTTGCAGGTATAAATTCGCGGAATAAAATTCTAAATTTAATTGCTCATTTAATTCTTTGATCATTTCTTTTTTTAACATCGGCCAACCCTCTTAGTAATTCATTAATTACGGCGTATTATGCCAATTAATACCACATAAGACAAAAATAAAATAAAAATATTCAATTAATTGATAAATAACGATTTATTCATATCATCAAACAATAATAAATCTCATTAAATATAAGAAAATAAGAATCAATTTTATTTAATTATATTTTTATTCAAAAAATATTTTTTATGGAAATGAGAATTGGTATTATTTATATTTATCAGGCATTTTTTGGGCCTTATTTAAACAACTTGCTAAACCAAAAAGAGTCGCTTAACTTTCTTCCCAGAGAAATAAAAAATAAATTTTCAGAGAGGCCACAATGGAATATAACTTAGCCAAATTATCTAAAGATGAGATGGATAAGATCAATGTTGATTTAGCTGCATCCAGTGTCGCGTTTAAAGAACGCTATAACATGTCTGTCATTCCTGACACTGTTGAGCAAACACAACCATCACATCTACGAGAATATTTCCAACAACGCTTGCACCACTACCGCCAGCAATCGAGATTTCTGTCACGTTTGCCTTATGAACCCAAAAGTCGTTGAAGCGATAATAAAAAAATAACCACCTCTTTGCGGGTGGTTATCTCAGCTATTTTCCAACAAACTTATCAGTCGCCTTGATTAGTTGATGCAAAATACCTGCTTCATCAAAAGAGTGACCAGCACCTTCCACAATGCATAGCTCAGCCTCCGGCCATGCCTTTGCCAAATCCCATGCATTCTGTACCTGACATGCCATATCATAGCGTCCATGTATAATCACGGCAGGGATATGCCTGATTACATCAATATGATCCAGTAATTGCTGAGTTTCATCCATAAAACCATTATTGATAAAGTAGTGGTTTTCAATACGTGCAAATGCCAAAGCAAAATTATCTTCTGAGAAAGAATCAGAGCTTTCAGAAGGCAGTAATGTTACTGTTTCTCCTTCCCAGAGACTCCATAAACGTGCTGCTTCCAACTGAACTTGCAGATTTTCACTTGTCAGCCGTTTGTTATAGGCAGCTATCACATCTTTACGCTCTTCTTCCGATAGGATAGATAAAGTACGTTCCCATTTGTCTGGGAAAAAACGAGAAGCACCTTCTTGATAATACCAATTCAATTCTTGTGGACGGAGCAGAAAAATTCCCCTCAGCACCAATTCTGACACCCTATCTGGATATTTTTCAGCATAAGCCAGAGACAGCGTTGATCCCCATGACCCGCCAAAAACTAACCATTTCTCAGCCCCCATTAAATTACGCAGCCGTTCAAGGTCCTCTATCAAGTGCCAAGTTGTATTATTTTCCAAGCTGGCGTGAGGCTTAGAACGCCCACACCCGCGCTGATCAAATAACATAATATGATAGCGCTCAGGATCAAATAACTGGCGATGATAGTTTGCTATCCCTCCACCAGGACCTCCATGAATGAATACTGCGGGTTTACCTTTTGGATCCCCACATAATTCCCAATAAATCTGGTGTCCATCTCCCGTATCTAAATACCCTGTTTGATACGCATTATAAGCGGGATAGAGTTTCCGTTGTTCCGTCATAAAGCCCTCTTCATTGTTTAAACAAAACGGGATACTTTCCCAGTATCCCGTACATATTTAAAAGATAGCATGACAAATTGTTTACTTTGCTTCACTATAATTGATGGTTTCTTTTTGGCAATCAATTGTGACATTGTAACTTTTGTCCCTTTTTGTACCTCGGACAATAAGTGGAACCTGTAACGTGTTGATATCACCAGTAATATCATTGGCATTTACCCATGCAATCGGTTTTGCCGTACCTAATTGCTTTCTGTCTTTATCCCAGTGATTAATGCGATTTTGTAAAAAATCTTGCTTAACCTGTGCCGCCACTTGCTCTTTGGTTAAATTTTTACAAGAAATAAACTGGGCCACTCGTTCATTCTCAGCGGCTGTTGCCGTAAATGAAATAGAAAGCAGAACACCTGTACTCAATAAACCAATACGACGAATAAACTGACTTGCCTTCATATTACCTCCTATTACCATCCAAATAATATGGATTAAAAGTTGCGGTAAATTAACATGTAGTAGAAAGTAATTATGTGAGTTTTGTTAAAAATGCGTTGCAACTATTTTTCATCATCCTCAAATAAAGCATGGATCTGCTCATTATCTTGATGCTTTTCACGCAATTCCTGAGCTACGATGGCAATGGCTTCCCCGCTGCTCATTCCTTCTGAAATGAGCTGATGGATTCTTTCTACAGCAGCTTGCTGCTCTTCATGGGATAATGCTGGCATACCTGAAAACATAGCTATAACCTCAAACAAAACATAACAATTAATGGCAAATGGCGATTATAACCTTTTTTATCCCAAGTCAGGAGTAAGATTGTGTGATAATCTCCGCGGATTAATATGTTATTTCTTGTGAATTTGCCAAATACAAACACTGATTCCGTCATGAAAATTGCATTACAAAAACGACAACTACCTTATTCTCTTGATCTTGCTACGTACTATTTTACTCCCCTTTCTGCACTACCTTGGGCCATGCTGTTACATTCCGGAACTGCGGAACACCTTCACAATCGATTTGATATTCTCGTCGCCGAACCTGTGACAACACTTGTTACCCAAAGGGAATCTACCGAAATTAATTATAATGGTAAGGTATCTCTTTCTCAGGAGGATCCCTTCCTGCTACTAAAAGAACACCTTCGTGCCTGTGATATCAATGCTCAATTTGATCCTGACCTACCTTTCCAAGGAGGTGCATTAGGCATCTGGGGATACGATCTCGGGCGACGCATCGAAAAATTACCTGAATTAGCCGCCAATGAACTGAATTTCCCCGATATGGCCATAGGTATCTACGATTGGGGATTGATTATTGATCATCAGCTACAGAAAGCGACATTACTGAGCTACCACAATATTGACGAACGACTGGCATGGTTAGAGTCTCTGCTAGAAAACAAGAAAGAAAATTTTTCCCTGACAAACCAATGGCAATCCAACATGACGGCGCAGCAATACCAAGAAAAAATTGCTCAAATCCATCGCTATCTACGAGATGGTGATTGCTATCAAGTCAACTTATCACAACGGTTCCATGCCAATTATAAGGGAGATGAATGGCAGGCATTTATCCAGCTCAATGAAAGTAATCGAGCCCCCTTCTCTGCCTTTATCCGTTTACCTGAGCACTGTGTTATCAGTATCTCACCTGAACGCTTTATTCTTCTGGAAGACAATCACATTCAGACCCGCCCAATAAAGGGGACACTACCACGGTTGGAAAACCCCGCAGAAGATCAGCTACAAGCAGAAAAATTAGCCAATTCACGAAAAGATCGCGCTGAAAACCTGATGATTGTTGATCTGCTGAGAAATGACATTGGGCGAGTGGCCAGACCTGGCTCTGTCAAAGTACCTGAGTTATTTGTTGTTGAGCCTTTTCCAGCTGTACACCATCTGGTCAGCACCATAACAGCAACCTTGCCCGATACATATCATGCCACTGATTTACTCCGTGCCTGTTTTCCGGGTGGATCAATTACTGGTGCCCCAAAAATTCGAGCTATGGAAATCATTGAAGAGTTAGAACCCCATCGTAGACATGGATATTGTGGGGCTATTGGCTATATTAGTTTCTGCGGTACAATGGACAGCAATATAACCATTCGTACCTTACTGACCGAAAAAGGAAAAATATACTGTTGGGCTGGTGGCGGTATAGTCGCAGATAGCATCGCTGAAAAAGAATATCAAGAAACATTTGATAAACTCGGACGAATCTTACCTCAATTAGGGGAACTCTATATACCATGATATCGATTTCTGACTTCATCCGTCGGTTTCAATTACAACTTCCTGCACAACCAGCACATTTGGCCAACAACCAACGGAATGCCGCAGTATTATTGCCGATTATATGTAAGCCAGAGCCAACGTTATTATTCACCCAACGCTCCACAAATCTCCGTTCCCACGCAGGGCAAATTGCTTTTCCGGGCGGAGCCGCAGATCCTGAAGATTCTTCCCTTATTGCTACCGCCTTACGTGAAGCAGAAGAAGAGGTCTGTCTACCACAAAACAAAGTACAAATTCTGGGGCAATTAGCTCCTTTGGACAGTGCTGGAGGTTATCGTGTCACTCCAGTAATCGGGCTGGTCCCCGATCAAATTTCTTTTCGAACAAACCCCGCAGAAGTAGCAAACATTTTTGAAATTCCATTGTTTGATGCACTTTCCCTTCCCCATTATCAGTATCTGGATATAAAACGCCGTAACCGACAGCACAGAGTCTATTTTTATTGGCACCAAAAGCATATGATTTGGGGATTAACTGCTGCCATTATTTATCGCTTAGCACAGCAAGTTCAAAAAACACCCTAAATTGGACGCAAAACACCATAAAACTGTGCATTACTTATCCATAATCATATCAATTGCTATTATAATTAAAAAAAAACTGTAAACTCCTTTATCAACACTACTAAATAACAGTAAAGTAGCGCGCTTTAATATAAATAACTATATCTCTTTCTTCTTAAAGGAGTCTGGCGTGATTAGCGTTTTCGACATGTTTAAGGTGGGTATTGGCCCATCCAGCTCTCATACTGTTGGTCCTATGAAAGCAGGCAAACAATTTGTCGATGATCTTGTAAACCAGGGAGTAATGTCCTCTATCACGCGTGTAGCTGTTGATGTATACGGCTCACTTTCATTAACCGGGAAAGGTCACCATACGGATATCGCTATCATCATGGGCCTGGCAGGTAATATGCCGGCAACTGTTGATATTGATTCAATTCCAGGTTTTATTCGTGATGTTGAGCAAACTCAACGTTTGCCACTGGCAAATGGTTTACATGAAGTCGATTTCCCTCGCGATGGCGGTATGAACTTCCGTAGCGATAACCTATCACTGCACGAAAATGGCATGCAAGTTCATGCATTTGCTGGTGATAAAAAAGTTTACAGCAAAACCTACTACTCCATTGGTGGTGGTTTCATTGTTGATGAAGAACACTTTGGCAAGCCATCCCAAGATACCAAACCTGTTTCTTACCCATACAGTTCCGCGGCAGAATTGCTGATGAACTGTAGCAAAACAGGCTTGTCGGTTTCTGGCTTGATGATGAAAAATGAACTGGATTTACACAGCAAAGAAGAAATCGCTGAGTATTTCGCAGATATATGGGCAACTATGGAAGCCTGTATCGATCGTGGCCTGAACACAGAAGGTGTTTTGCCAGGTCCATTGCGTGTTCCTCGTCGCGCAGCAGCATTGCATCGTATGCTGACATCATCGAACAAACTGTCTAATGACCCAATGAATGTTGTTGATTTAATCAATATGTTTGCATTGGCCGTCAATGAAGAAAATGCCGCTGGTGGCCGCGTTGTGACAGCACCAACCAATGGCGCATGTGGGATCGTCCCTGCTGTTTTGGCCTATTACAACCACTGCATTGAGCCAGTAACACCGGAATTGTATACCCGCTATTTCCTGGCTTCTGGTGCAGTCGGTATCTTGTATAAGATGAATGCGTCTATTTCTGGTGCTGAAGTTGGCTGTCAGGGTGAAGTTGGTGTCGCTTGCTCTATGGCAGCAGCTGGCCTTGCAGAATTACTTGGAGCAAGCCCTGAGCAGGTTTGTATTGCAGCAGAAATTGGTATGGAACATAACCTTGGCCTGACTTGTGACCCTGTAGCAGGCCAAGTACAAGTTCCTTGCATTGAGCGTAATGCCATTGCGTCAGTCAAAGCGATCAATGCTGCCCGTATGGCCCTGCGCCGTACCAGTGAACCACGTGTTTCGCTCGATAAAGTCATCGAAACTATGTATGAAACTGGTAAAGATATGAACGCGAAATATCGTGAAACTTCACGCGGTGGTTTGGCAATAAAAGTTCAGTGTGACTAATATAATAGATCATTCATTACAGGATGAATGAGTGATCTTGTTGCCTATTTTTTATCACATCTACATTCTATCTGAAATAATATCCCTACTAATCAATAGGGATATTTTTTTGGCTGAAACGAATTACTAAAGTACATTATTTTCCATTTCACAATAAAAACATCACAATTTTTTTATGGGAAAATTAATAAAATGTTACCGGAAACAGAAATAAATACCTAATTACAAAGAATATTTAAAACATTTAAATAAAATAACGAAATTATTTAGAATAAAATCTTGTTTTCACCTATCAAAACAGTCTATCTTAATTTTTCTGACTGATAGCAATTTTCTTTAAGCCTTCAAATGATAATCTAACGACATATTTTCTTATGTAACAAAATATAAAACCATGCGAAATGAAATTTTGAGATAGATTTTCGATACAGTTTTCTATTCACGACTATCCTATTGATTGATAGGGGGTTCAATACGTTAAAAATATTTAGTATGTGCTTGCAATAGGTTTGAATTCAATTGTTATAGAAAGGGGAAAACAAGTGAGTATAGCCATTATAATTGGCACACACGGGGCTGCAGCAGAACAGCTGCTTCATACCACAGAAATGTTGATTGGAGAGCAGGAAAATGTTTCTTATATCGACTTTGTGCCCGGAGAAAATGCCGATACATTATTCGATAAATACAATAAAAAACTAGAATCACTTAATACAGAGCAAGGAGTTCTGTTTTTCGTCGATACTTGGGGTGGTAGCCCATTCAATGCCGCAAATCGTATCGTGGTTGATAAAAATAACTACGAAATCATCACTGGTGTAAATGTTCCGATGCTTGTTGAAGCTTTCATGTGTCGTGACGATGATCCATCCATGGAAGAACTGGTTTCTATTGCATTAGAAGCTGGGAAAGAAGGAATCCGGGCTCTTAAAACAGAGCAAGCCGAAGAACCAGCAAAATCTGAACCTGTCAAACCAACCGTTGCACCTACCTCCGCACCTACTGTTTCAGCACCTATTGCGTCAACAAATACAGCGGGCGGCCATATGAAGATTACCCTCGCCCGTATTGATGACCGCCTTATCCACGGTCAAGTTGCTACCCGTTGGACTAAAGAAACTAACGTCAAACGTATCATTGTGGTCAGTGATGAAGTTGCCCAAGACACCGTTCGTTCCACCTTGTTGAAACAAGTCGCCCCGCCTGGCGTCAGCGCTCACGTCATAGATGTTGCCAAATGCGTTCGAGTTTACAACAATCCCAAATATGCTGGTGAGCGCGTCATGCTGCTATTCACCAATCCAACAGATGTCCTGCGTATTGTAGAAGGTGGAGTAAATATCGAATCCATAAATATCGGTGGTATGGCTTTCCGTCAAGGAAAAACCCAGATCAATAATGCAATTTCCGTTGACGAGTCTGACATTGAAGCCTTTGAAAAACTGAACTCTCGTGGCATAGAACTTGAAGCCCGCAAAGTTGCCAGTGATACCCGTTTAAACATGATGGATCTGCTGAAAAAAGCTTAAAAATAGATGTCATTTTACTAACCATTACTCAATAATAAAATTCTTACCAAATTACATTTGGTTACAGGAGAAAAACAATGGAAATTACCGTTGTTCAACTTGTGTTGATATTCATCGTTGCCTGTATCGCAGGTATGGAATCAATTCTTGATGAATTCCAATTTCACCGTCCATTAGTTGCTTGTACATTAGTCGGCTTAGTGCTTGGCGATATCAAAACCGGCATTATCATCGGTGGTACATTGGAAATGATTGCTCTTGGCTGGATGAATATCGGTGCAGCAGTCGCTCCCGATGCTGCGCTGGCCTCCATCATTTCAACCATTCTGGTTATCGCGGGTGGGCAAAATATTGGCGCAGGTATTGCCCTGGCCATTCCTCTGGCAGCAGCAGGCCAAGTTTTGACTATCATTGTCCGCACTCTAACCGTTGGCTTCCAACACGCTGCAGATAAAGCAGCAGAAAATGGTAATCTGCGCGCAATAAGCGTCATTCATATTTCAGCATTAGTACTTCAAGCAATGCGCATTGCCCTGCCTTCACTGGCTGTAGCATTGTCAGTAGGAACATCTGGCGTTCAAGATATGCTGCACTCCATTCCGGAAGTTGTCACTACAGGACTCAATATCGCTGGTGGAATGATTGTTGTTGTTGGTTACGCAATGGTAATTAACATGATGCGCGCTGGTTATCTGATGCCGTTCTTCTATCTTGGTTTCGTGGCCGCTGTATATGTCCAAAACCTCGTTATACTTGGTATCGTTGGTGCTGTTATGGCGATCCTGTATATCCAGCTTAGCCCTAAATACAATCAATCACAGGTAGCCGCCCCTGCCGGCAACACTCCAAATAGCCTTGATAACGAATTAGATTAACAGGATGAACAACATGTCAGAGACAACAAACATGGGTCAGAAAAAACTGACACAAAGCGATATCCGTGGCGTCTTCCTTCGCTCTAGTCTATTTCAGGGTTCATGGAACTTTGAACGTATGCAAGCACTGGGATTTTGCTTCTCAATGGTCCCCGCAATTCGCCGCCTATATCCCGAAAATACGGAAGAACGAAGACTGGCTATTAAACGTCATTTAGAATTCTTTAATACTCATCCTTATGTGGCAGCACCTATTCTTGGTGTCACTATGGCGATGGAAGAACAGCGTGCTAATGGTGCCGATATTGATGACAGTGCTATTAACGGGATCAAAGTTGGCTTGATGGGACCATTGGCTGGTGTTGGTGACCCCATTTTCTGGGGCACTGTTCGCCCTGTTTTTGCTGCACTTGGTGCAGGTATTGCAATGAGTGGTAGTTTATTGGGACCACTACTGTTCTTCTGTTTATTTAACTTAGTACGTTTGCTGACCCGTTATTACGGCGTCGCCTATGGCTATAAAAAAGGAATGGATATCGTCAAAGATATGGGTGGTGGTTTCCTGCAAAAAATGACAGAAGGAGCATCAATTTTAGGTCTGTTTGTGATGGGGGCCTTAGTTAATAGTTGGACTAAAATCAATATCCCTCTTGTTATTTCCAAAGTACCTGATCCAACGACAGGTGAGATCAATATAACAACTGTTCAAATCATTCTGGATAAATTACTGCCTGGTATTGCCCCACTACTACTGACATTTGGCTGTATGTGGCTATTAAGGAAAAAAGTAAACCCTTTATGGATCATCATAGGTTTCTTTGTTATAGGCATTATAGGTTACTATTTTGGTTTTCTGGGCTTAGTCAAATAATCTGATTAGCAGATATTATTAATTAAAAACATTAGGGAGGAAAAAATCCCTCCCTAATTTATTAAAAATTTGTATTTTTGATTATAAAATCAGAGGATAAAATGGGCTTGAATGATATCATCTTGATGGTTTTGATTGTGTTAATGCTCGCTTTTGCGATTTATGATGAATTTGTCATCAATCAGCTCAAAGGCAAGACGTTGTTAAACATAAAACTTACAAGAAAACATCGGATTGACGCCTTGATCTTCATCATTTTGATTACCATTATTATTTATAATAATGTTATGTCGCACGGCAACCAATTCACGACTTATTTGTTATCATTTATCATACTGGTGACACTATATTTAGGTTATATTCGCTCACCAAAACTAATTTTTAAAAAATACGGTTTTTATCATATCAACCGTTTTTTTTCTTATGAAAGTATTAAAGAAATGAATTTATCTGAAGATGGTATTCTTATGATGGATTTAGAGCAAAACAAAATATATATTTTCGTCACAAAACTAGATGACTTAGAAAAAATTTATCAATTCCTTGTCAACAACAAATAACTTTATTTATTTTAACGCCAAGAGATTAGATAAGATCAATGTAATTTATTGATCTTATTTACTTCCTAAAACAAACCCCATAACGATAATAATTATCATTTGCATATTTGAAATATAGCAAAATATTTTTTGCCTTTTATTCTGAATATGATATTGTCCGCTGCAGTCATTGGGGAGTAGCCTGTTTCAGAAAATCTCTGGAAAATTTGTATCAACATACTCGTTTAAAATAAAACGTGGTACGAATACCCAAATAACCTAATAAAATCTAGGTTTTTATGCTCTATAAATTTCAAGTTTCAGCTAACAAAGTAGAAACTTGGAAAATGACGAGTATAAATCGGTTGGCAAGACCATAGACACATAACAACACCATTGGTTGGGGGTGTGTTGTGTGTATATGGAATCACCCAACCGAGGTTATTTTGATGAATCTCTATGCAACACTTATTCTCGCACTCGCCCTTTCCATGGATGCTTTTGCCGCTGCCGTAGGAAAAGGAGCCGCCCTTCACCGACCTCATTTTTTCGAAGCTATCCGCACAGGCATCATCTTTGGTTTGGTTGAAACCTGTACTCCTTTAATTGGTTGGTCATTGGGCCTGTATGCCAGCCAATACATTATGGAATGGGATCATTGGATTGCCTTTTCATTACTGTTAATTCTTGGCTGCCGAATGATAATTGACAGTTTCAAGCATGAACCTGAAACATATACCAAAGCCCCTCAACGTCATAGTTCAGTGACATTAGTTCTCACTGCTATTGCAACCAGTCTGGACGCGATGGCAATTGGTGTCGGCCTTGCCTTCCTGCAAGTTGATATTCTACACACAGCCATGACAATTGGCCTCATGACTATGATTATGGCTACCATAGGCATGCTAATTGGTCGCTATATTGGTCCGCTACTAGGTAAAAAAGCCGAATTAGTTGGAGGATTAGTGTTAATTGCCATTGGCTTCAATATATTATTCGAGCATCTTAAATTATTTATGTACGCAGAATAAGCTATTATTTCCAATGATCTGGAGTAATATATGCTTTCGTCTTTCTAGTCGCAGCTTTGTTGGCTAAAAATTAAAACCCATTGAGTATAGTACGAACATAATTACGCCAGATCTACAGTCTAATAAAAGTGACAGTAATCTTCTTAATATCAAATACGCCGATATACTTTCAACGTAAAATCGGCTTCACAATTAAACTGTTCTTTCGAGATCAAATGAATTTTAACTTCTTCTGACGCCCGCCAAGCAAAAGGAGTCATCTGCAATAAATTATGAGCTTGTTCACCATCCAATGACATTGCATAAACCAATGTTTCAGTTGAAATTAATTCAAATTCATCCCAGTGTTCATCATTTTCAGGATGTAAATGCACTTCCTGATAAATTAATTCCTTCAATTGGTACAAATGACGAGGACCTGGCGTCACCGTCAGAACGATACCATCAGTTTTCACTACTCGAGCCAATTCTGCCGCCTTACAGGGGGCGTAAATACGTAAAATACTATCCAGTGAGCTATCTGCAAATGGCAACCGATGGCTGGATGCTACGCAGAAATTAACCTCAGGATAACGTTTAGCACCATAACGGACAGCAACTTTCGCCACATCCAATCCATACACCACCAAATCTCGATGAATATTCAACTGCTCCTGAACCGCTGCTGTGTAATAACCTTCTCCACAACCAATATCCAACAAAGATTCAGCGCATTCTGGTAAATATTCGTTAAGTAACTCAATAGTTTTTTGTTGCAGCGCCTGGTAATGGCCAGAATGCAAAAATGCCCTTCTCGCTTGCATCATCTCTACACTATCCCCCGGCTCTTTTGAACGTTTATGCTGAACGGGCAGCAAATTGACGTACCCTTCTTTTGCACAATCAAACTGATGATTGTTTCCGCAACGCCATTGATGGTTAGCAAACAGTAATGGTAAGTGGCATAAAGGACATTGATAAGACATAAAATTCCGGTGGATAGGAAAAATCGGGGAAGTACTATACCATGTTTTTAAAATCCAAATCTTGCATCCTATTATTTTACTAAGGTGAAAAAATTGAATTGACTATTTTTAACGCTAAATTTATTGTTTTTCATTACCATTAAATAACATTTTATTTATAAGACGAGAGCAAGATGCCATTCGATGATCTGGAGACCAAACGGCTTTTGTTAAAAAAACTGGCTTATGGCGATGCTATTCAAATTCAGCAAAAATTTCCTCATTGGGATATCGTCAAATACTTAGATAGCCGTGCAGTCTCTTGGCCTTATCCCGACGATGGGGCAGAATATTTTGTCAAAAAAGTGGCTTTTCCTGCAATTCAATCAGGAAAAGCATGGATATGGTCTATCAGAGTAAAAAATCACCCTGATGAGCTAATCGGTATGATCGGGTTATATGATAAACCAGATAATAACAGAGGTTTCTGGCTGTCTCTGGAATACTAGGGTCAAGGATTGATGGGCGAAGCCTGTGAAAAAGTGACTGATTATTGGTTTCACATACTGGAACAACCCATTCTCAGAACACAAAAAGCCAGTATTAATCAAGGCTCGAAAAAAATCTCATTGGCACAAGGGGCCAGACTAATAAAAATAGAAGAAAAAGAATATGTTTCAGGAAAATATGACTGTGAATTTTGGGAAATAACCAAAGATGAATGGTGTAATAGAAATAGACAATAAGCCCATACTAAATTTGCATATTTCCCTTCATCCATTGGATATAGGCTCATAACTCCTGTTCTTTCTGCCGAGGAAACTGGGCTTGCAGGAATGGAAGTAATAATAAGCCTATCATTACAGCACAAGCAGAAATGGTAATAAACAATCCCGTCCAATGGTAATGTTCTAAAATAACAGCAAAAGGATAGCCAGCCAATGCAGCTCCTGTATAGGCAAAAAGGCCAACAAATCCCGTGGCTGCTCCCGCAGAATCTTTATGGGAACACTCTGCAGCAGCCATCCCAATCAGTAATTGGGGGCCAAAAACGAAAAAGCCAATGGTAAAAAATCCAATTGACTGAAAAATCAAATTTGTCATAGGCATTAACCATAAGGCTGCGACTGATAAGAAAATACCCATCGCAAATATCAAGTTCATCGGCCCACGATTTCCGCCAAACACTCTATCAGATCCCCAACCTGCCACCAGCGAGCCAATAAATCCACCGACTTCAAAAAGAGACAAGACCGCATTTGCACTCACTAAGTCATAATGATGGTATTCTGTTAGATAGAGATTTCCCCAATCGTTAATAACCGTACGGACGAGATATACCAGAACATAACTAAATGAAAGCAGCCAAATATATTTATTGCAAAAAACATAGGATTTTAGGATTTCTTTGGTAGTTAGCCCTTGCCCTTGATTCTCGTGCACCTTTTCCAAATGATCATTACGAAATTGACCAATGGTCGGTAACCCCATAGTGGTGGGTTTATCACGTAATCGCCAACATAAAAATATCCCGGCCAGAATCCCTAAACAGCCCGGCACAATAAACCCTTCTCGCCAGCTAAAATGTAGTGTCAAAAAACTGACAAATAATGCAACCAATGCACTACCTACATGATGTGAAGTATTCCATAGAGACCACCAAAAACCGCGCTCTGAGCGAGAATACCAACTGGTGAGCAATTTAGCACATGATGGCGAACCCCATCCCTGAAACCAAGCATTTAATATCCACAGAATGGTAAACATCACAATCGAGCTGGACAGACCAAAAAAGATATTAATGATACCCGTGGCAATTAACCCGACTCCCATGAAATAACGCGGATTGGAACGATCAGAGATAATACCGGAAAGAAATTTGGAACAACCATAGGTGATATAAAACAGTGTGCCAATAAGACCAATATCTCCTTTATCAAGGCCGAGATCGATTATCATGGCAGGCATCGCATAATTAAAACTTTTGCGTGTAAAGTAAAATAGCGCATATCCCACATAAAGACTCAGCATAATATGCAAGCGCCAATAACGATACTGTTCTCGAATTTCTTTGTCAGATAACGGATTATAATGTGCTGGCTTGGGTTGAGAAGAAACTGTCATGACTGTATCTCAAAGTTTGGGCAAAAAAATAGACAAATCAGTCCCCGAAGATGTCAAATCACCTTGCTGTTTTTCACTATGAATTGAGAACTTTCCACCGAGAGCCTGCACACGCTCCCGCATACCACGTAAACCAAACCCTTTCATATGATCTTCGACCTTACAACCAATACCATTATCTTTGATCAATACATGGATCATTTCCGTGACGGAAAAATGCAGTTCAATACGATCCGCTTGAGAATATTTCATAGCATTATTCAACGCTTCCTGACAAAGACGATATAACGTAATTTTGGTTGTATCACTTAGTTGCTCAATTGCCACTGCTGAATCTGTTGTCCAGTGAATTTCTACTGATATGCCATGAAATTCAAATTCCATATCCCGCAATAATTGCTCTATAGCTTCTTTGAAACCAAGATCATCAAGAATTTTGGGTCGCAACCGACTCAACAACCCTTTAGTCGTATCATAAATATTGAGGGATAATGATTCGATTGTTTTGGCGCAATTAGCACTAATTGGTGTCACTTCTACCCGCTGAATAATATTAGCTTGTGTACGTATAGCCGTAATATTCTGACCAATTTCATCATGTAATTCACGTGCAATCTCCCGCCTTACCGATTCTTCCGCTTTCACTAATTGACGGGACAGACTGTGATTACAATGGAGTTGGCGCTTTAACTGTGCATTGAGATCACGCTGACGTTGCACAGCCATGCCCAACATAATCCCAGTAGCCGTTTGAACCAACAACGATAACAAGAGATCTGTAATCTCTATATTCGAGACACCACTGCGCGCGGCAATCAATGCAATACTGTTCAGCAAAGTACCAACCACCGCACCTTGCCAGCCGTAACGAAAAGCCAATAAGATAATTGGAATAGCCAGACAAAATGGTGCGAAATAACGCAACTCATTCGGGAGACCAACCTGAAGAAAAATATTCAGTACAAATAATAAAACATAAAGTACAACGTGTTTCAGATGAAACTGAATTCGATGTGATACAAGATTAGCGGTCAAAGGAAGCCAAATATTTTGGAACAGATAGTGCCATACTAAATAACACAAAGGAACCAACATAACACCGCCAGTCAAACTCACCAAGAATGCAATGATCAAAGCTGAATGATGATTGCTTATTGCCACCACATTAATAATGGAAGTTGTCAGAATTATACCTGCCATAACTGTGAATCGCTGCCATTGACTGCCACAATAATAATGACTGGCAAACCAAACAAGAGGGAAACTGGCTATGCTGGCTGTTAATACAGTAAACCATTGCGGCTGGCCCATTAGGAGCGCCAAACAAATAGTAAGTATCCATTCTGCGCTGTAAATAGTCGTCCAATAACGCTTGGGAGTATGAAGTACGATACCAAGGCGCAATGCGAAAGGAAAAAATAAGATAGCCAACTCAGATTCATTGACAAAATAATAAGCGATAACCCATAAACAAAACCACCAACAAGAAAACAACAACCAGCCACAAAATGAATTGATTAGATATCGATTAAATATAAAGAAAGATTTTCCAGATAACACATTAACTCCCCACCATTCCTTGCCATTATACTGAATCCTTTGTATTTCTGTTTTTGCTAATTTTCGTGCACTTAAGGGTATTTTAGGATTATCAGCACCCCTAATGGCACCCCTTTATTTCGTGAAAATTTAAACTGGAGAACATCACAGATGGCCTACTATAGCATAGAAAAACGCCCACGCGCAGACGGCACCATCCGCTATCGTTGCACTGTTGGTGTTAAATCTGGCGGTAAGTATATTTACAGAGAGAACCGTACATTCGGAAAACAATCTCATGCAAAAACATGGGGGCTATGCGGGTGGCTGAATTGGCGCAAAACGGTATACCCTCGAATAATGATACTGAAGATTTAACTGTAGGTGACTTGTTACACAAATACATCAGCGATCCCAATCTAGAAAAAAAAAGCAAGACAAAGAAAAAAATCCGTATTGAACTCGTTGTCAAAGAGTGATCTCACAAAACTTACTCTAACTGAACTTTCGGTCAGTCATATTGTTGAACATTGCAAGCAACGACATTCTACAGGAACCACTCCCACCACTATTAATCATGATGTCGCCTATTTGTCATCAGTCCTAAAATCAGCCAAGCCTGTCTATGATATAAATTACACCTCAAATCCCGCACATGAAGCCCGTTCAGTTTTAACTCAGATGGGATTAATCAGTAAAAGCCAGCGGCGTAGTAGAAGACCAGAACGCGAGGAGTTAGAGAGAGTGATGGAGGTACTACGTAGAAAAAGAGGTCACCGGACGTCATATTCCTTACGAGGATATATTGAACTTCTCAATACATTCCTGCATGCGCATAGGGGAAGTATGTAAAATCAGGTGGGATGATATTGACGAAAAGCAGAGATCCGTGCTCGTAAGAGACAGAAAAGACCCTAGAAAAAAAGCAGGTAACCATATGCTTGTTCCCTTACTTGGGGAAGCATAGGATATTGTTCAAAGACAGCCCAAATCTGATAGTGGGCTTATATTTCCCTACAATACAAGAAGTATATCTAATGGTTTTCACAATGCATGTGTCGAACTAGGCATTGAAGACCTCCGCTATAATGACCTACACAGAGAAGGAGCCTGTCGATTATTTGAAGCTAGCTTTTCCATTGAAGAAGTGGCTCAAGTAACAGGCCATCGTTCACTGAATGTATTATGGCAGGTGTATACGGAACTATATCCACAATCGCTGCATGAGAAATTCAATAAGCTAATGCAGCAGAAAGAAGAGTAATACCAAAGGGCAAAATCTGCCCTTTAACATATGGGATACCTGCACAAGCACAGGGTGTTGAGGAAATCTCAATACCCAGAGCGGGATATCATACCTTGCGGCAACTATAGGGATTTCCACCCTAGTTGATTAACTCATTGATTTATCCGAGGCCGTCATTTTGACCCCGCAGAGGATATCAATATTCCTTTGCATCAGATTATCACACATACAACACATAAGAGTGACTAGCTTTATTTCAACCTTCTGCTTAAACCCTAAGTTATTGATAATTTTGGAGTCCTCAATTTGAAGAAGCCGGATAGTTTGAGCGGTTCCAGAACTGGCGGGTAAAAGTCATTGAAGAGCAGTGGGGAAAGGAAGCTGCTGGTGCTTGTAATTTTCACCAAACCAGCATAAAAAACACACAACAAAACTTAAACCGAAGATTGATTTCATAATTCAATCTTCGGTATTGATTTTATTAATAATCTACTAAAAATCATAAATCACTATAATAATTATATCCCCAGAATTCCCACGGACATATTTGATACACAGCCGGTTTTCACCCCGAAAGT
>NZ_MUBJ01000119.1 GCF_002127535.1 Xenorhabdus vietnamensis | reverse complement strand
TATTCTAAATCCGAAATGATGCACGATAAGGTAATAGGTACATTCATTGAACGTGAATACTACTTTCTCTAAACAATCTAACCATTGGGTTCATGACCCCTTTCGCCGCGTAGACACTCAACTGACGCAGCAGCTCTTCCAGCGGCACGTCACTGCCGTGGCTGCGCTGGATGTCATAAATGGCGGTTTTCAGGTAGGAGAGCGTGAAGCTGCCCCGAGTACGTTCCTGTAACAAAATTTTATCCGCCAGTTGCTGAAGCCGGTCGCGGGTGGTATTTCAGCTCCCTTTCAGGGGCACGCTGTCAATACGCGCGGCCATCTCCTGCGCCCATTGACGGTTGACGTGCGGAACTTCACGGCCGGGCAATGACACATTAAAACGTCTGGCGGACGTGCTCGGTGTGAGCAGTGATTACATGCAGGAAGGAGCTGAAACCGGGGGAAGATAAAGAAGTGATTAAGAAGTTGCTGAATGCCTTTTTAACCAAGAAGCAATTACAGACGCTGGCAAGGTAAAAGAGCACCCTTTAAGTGAACGTGGAGAAAGAGTGCGACCAACACTTTAACCCTGCTAACCATAAACTGTAGTGGTCAAGGACTTCCGGACAAATTTTTAGCCGCTTTCCATTGTTTTTCGTACTCAACGGGAGACCTGCCCCCGTTGAAACTATGGGGACGGACA
>NZ_MUBJ01000118.1 GCF_002127535.1 Xenorhabdus vietnamensis | reverse complement strand
CCGGCGGTGAGCAACCTGACACACCGGGCACAGGTTCGCCCGGCACAGGTGCAACTTAAAGACTACACCTTCAAAAATCCCGCATGGCCCGCAGAATTCAGCCAGCAGATGAAGGAAGACACACTCCAGCAGTTGTATTACGAACATTACGACTATCCGGGCCGTTTTAAGGATGAGGCGCACGGTAAAGATTTCACCCGTTACCGTCTGGAGGGGCTTCGCAACAATGCCGTAACAGGACAAGGCAGCGGTCACGCGATTGCGATTCAACCGGGACGGTTATTCACGCTGTACAACCACCCGCGTGAGGACCTGAACCAATCCTGGCAGGTGGTGGGCGCCAGTCATACCGGCAGCCAGCCACAGGCACTCGAAACCGCCAACAGTGGCACAGGCACCACCCTGAACAGCCAGTTCCATTTTATCCGCCATAACCAGCACTGGCGCCCAGCTCCGCTACCGAAACCGGTAATTGACGGCCCGCAGATCGCCAAAGTCGTCGGCCCGGCCGGGGAAGAAATCTTCTGTGACCAGTATGGCCGTATCCGTCTCCAGTTCCCGTGGGATCGCTACGGTAAGAGTGATGACCAGAGTTCGTGCTGGATACGGGTCACCCAACCGTGGGCGGGGCAAGGCTGGGGGATGCTGGCGATCCCGCGTATCGGGCAGGAAGTGGTGGTGGA
>NZ_MUBJ01000117.1 GCF_002127535.1 Xenorhabdus vietnamensis | reverse complement strand
TTGTTGTGCAATTAAAGGAATTCATCGTAATGGGCGATCTCGTTCTGGTCATCAACGTTACCTTTGCCAATCCTGCCGTCACTCTTGGCAACTTGAATTCACTTATACCGCATGTCGTCCCGGTACACACAAGCAAATCGTCGATATGGCGATGAACGGGATGGGGTGTCGGGCGACAGCGCGTGTCATGGGGATTGGCCTGAATACTGTCCTCCGCCACCTAAAAAACTGAGACCAAAATCCGTAACGGACATCATTGCTCCCTGTACTGAAGTCATTGTCTGCTGAGAAATGGATGAGCAGTGGTCATACGTGAAGTCGAAGAAAAATCCTCGTTGGCTCTTTTATGCCTATGACCGAAGCCGACGAAAAGTGATCGCCCACGTTTTTGGCCCCAGAACAAAAAAGACCTTGATGCGTTTGATGGCGTTACTGACACCTTTCAACATTGTGATCTATATGACCGATGGCTGGAAAAGTTATGAAAAAACGCTAATGGGGAAATTGCATGTGGTCAGCAAGCGTTATACCCAACGTATAGAGAGAAATAACCTGAATCTTCGTCAGCATTTGGCAAGGTTGACTCGTAAAACGTTGTCTTTTTCAAAATCCGTGGAAATGCATGACCGAGTCATTGGATATTATCTGAACATTCATCATTATCAATAAATTGGAATCATGACC
>NZ_MUBJ01000116.1 GCF_002127535.1 Xenorhabdus vietnamensis | reverse complement strand
TATAGCAGAATCAACATAACCTGACATATTCAATATGCTCCGTAAACAACTCATCAACTGAACATCTTTTTTGCCTCCTTATCGCTTTTGCTCCGCCCCATTTGTGTTCTATCGGGTTCAAATCCGGACTATAAGCGGGAAGCCATTCCAGTTGACATTTGCTGTCTGCTATCGCTTGTGTCGTGTCATTCCGTTTATGGAAAGGCGCATTATCCATCACTATCACTGCTCCGTGTGGAAGCTTTGGCAGCAAATCTTGCGTTACCCACGCATAAAAAACATCGGCATTAATATTCTCGGTAAATAAGCTTAAGGTGACGAAGGTATTTTCGAGAATGGCGCCAATGACGTTGATACGGCCTTTTGCGTGCCAGTCATGCGGACCAAAACAGCGTAACCCTTTTTCCGAATATCCATGTTGACGTGGCATCGATTGAGCAAAACCACTTTCATCCAAATAAACAATGGGTCTGCCAGTCTGTTCATAATCGCTGATGCGCTCGAGAAATGCCTGACGAACTTGAGGATCAGCGCGAGGGTGTTGGAGCGTTTTTTTTCTGGGTGATCCGAAGCCGTTTCAAGGCGTAATGAATAGCCGATTGTGAGACACCTAAACGTTTTGCTCTTTCCCATTGATAGTCATCAGGAAAATTTTGGACATCCGCAATGAGTCCCTCATCAGGGATTTTCGTGGCGGGTTTATT
>NZ_MUBJ01000115.1 GCF_002127535.1 Xenorhabdus vietnamensis | reverse complement strand
TATTAATAATCTACTAAAAATCATAAATCACTATAATAATTATATCCCCAGAATTCCCACGGACATATTTGATACACAGCCGGTTTTCACCCCGAAAGTCACTATCGCTTCAACAAAACCACCACCAGATTCGTTAAATTTCTGCCCCTGAAGTTCATAGATATCTAAGGGAAGATCTGCAATTTTTGACATATGTTTACCACCAAGCCACCAATTATTTCTAGATCTAGCATTATGCCCTTGCGCTATAACGATATCGGTACCTGAATATTTATTTCCACCATGTTCAAATGACAGATCACCTATGAATGCAAAATTCAATTTACTCGGTAACGTTGCAAAAGTATCACACGCAATCGCATTTCCCCCAGCTATCTTATTGTTAAACCAATCCGCCGTATCCGATGACCCCTTTCGCCCCGCTCTTACAAGAAAAGTACACCCTTCTGAATCATCTGATACGGTAACACCTTCCCACCCTTGACCGCTGGTAATATAATGATCAGTAACATTAAACACGACATTAGTCATTCCAATCATCTTTAAAGAAAAATTATTATCTCTTATTTTCATATATTTTCTCCTGTTTATACTATATTTATCTTTTCATTATTGATTGCACCTAAAACTCACATATATTATGACAATAGAATTCCTATAAAGATTAATTTTTTAAAAAACACTCTCCCTCAAAATCAACATCA
>NZ_MUBJ01000114.1 GCF_002127535.1 Xenorhabdus vietnamensis | reverse complement strand
CCGGCTGGTCATCAATAATGGTTATGCTCAAATAAAACCGGATGACCGGGTGGCCTTTACGGCGAATCCGGCGTTTGATGCCAGCACGTTTGAGGTTTGGGCCCCGCTGCTGAACGGCGGGACATTGGTGGTGATTGACCGTACCACCTTATTGACCCCGCCGGCGTTAGTGCGGGCTTTACAGGTCCATCAGGTCACTATTCTGTGGCTGACCATTGGTCTGTTTAACCGGCTGGCGGCCGCGCTATCGCCCGTTTTGCCCCAAATAAAGACCCTTATTTTTGGCGGCGATGTTCCTGATTTAAATGTAATTGCCAGGATGTTGGAGAATACCCCGCCCCAACAATTATTGCAGGCCTATGGCCCGAGTGAAGTCACCACCTTTTCAACCACTTACCGTATCACGGCATTGGCCCCGGAAGCGCCCAACCTGCCCATTGGCCGGCCTATCGCGAATACGGTGGTTTATCTGCTGGATGCGAACGGTCAACCGGTGCCGTTGGGGGCTGTCGGTGAAATGTATATTGGCGGAGACGGGGTCGCCAAGGGCTATCTGAACCGGCCTGAACTGACCGCGGAGCGCTTTCTGACCGACCCGTTCAGTGTTAAACCGGGTGCGCGGATGTACCGCACCGGCGATTTGGCCCGCTACCGGCCGGACGGCAATCTGGAATTTCTGGGGCGCAATGACCAGCAGGTGAAAAT
>NZ_MUBJ01000113.1 GCF_002127535.1 Xenorhabdus vietnamensis | reverse complement strand
CCTTAGCCATCATTCAACTCCTAATCAGTTGGTTGTGGTTAGCAGGTTGCCAGTGTTGACGCACTGACAACTTGCGATCATTTTATAAACTACTCTTTCTTTTTAGATGCCTGCCTTGCTGAATCCCAGCGCCGTGACTGATACTTGATAATCAGGCTTTCCAACACTTCCCGCACAATGCCTTGCTCATCCTCAGGAAGCTGGCTAATCGCTTCAAACTGCAATGAAAGCTCACCGGTTGGCACACGTTCATGTGTATCAAATAACAAAAAGTCCGTGCTGACATTCAGCGACGTGGCAATCTTCTTCAATACCTCAAGGGAAGGCTGTGCCTGCCCTGTTTCGTATTTCTTCCAGCTATTGGCATGAATGCCAATGGCATCCGCCATTGCCTGTTGGGATAGGCTGCGTTGTTTGCGTAGCTCAATGAGTCTTTCAGATAAAGGCATAGGTAAACACCAGTAAATCGAATGACTCATGATTCTACCCCC
This sequence comes from Xenorhabdus vietnamensis, assembly GCF_002127535.1. Classification (GTDB taxonomy): domain Bacteria; phylum Pseudomonadota; class Gammaproteobacteria; order Enterobacterales; family Enterobacteriaceae; genus Xenorhabdus; species Xenorhabdus vietnamensis. The sequence continues at coordinate 221 of NZ_MUBJ01000113.1, read as the reverse complement.
TGAAAAATAACCGCTTGACGATAGTACATATATATGTGCCATAATAAAACATATAAATGGTCTTGACAAGGTTTTGAGGGAACAAAGATATGGCTCGCATTCCCGACGCAGAATTACAGCACCTGAAATCCGCCGTCTCCTTAGTTGCCGTGATTGAGCAGCAGGGGCGGAAGCTCACCCCGCGCGGCAAGGACAGGATCGTGCTGTGCCCGTTCCATCAG
>NZ_MUBJ01000112.1 GCF_002127535.1 Xenorhabdus vietnamensis | reverse complement strand
ACCGTCCGGGTTTTACCGTCAGCCACCATCGATTTATTGGTGGGTTCAAAGCCGGAGCCGGCCGGGTTGACCGCGGAAGCGATGACCTGTATCTGGGTTTCCATCCGCTCAGAGGCATTGCCCTGATTATCATGGGCGACACCGGACAGGGTATAAGTGTTGGTGCCTTTTTCGAGGAACGGCGGCAGGGTCAGCAGATAATGCGTGCCACCGCGCACAGATTCAGTGATTAAGCGGGCTGACTGCGCCGGTGCACTGGCGTTTTCCAGCTTACCGCCCCCCGCCAGCAAATTCGCCGTATCCCAGACGATTTCTTTCAGGCCATTTTTGGCGCTGACACTGACATTCAACGGAATAACCGCCCCGCCGCGTCCGCTAATCCGGTTTTCCATCATCAGGCGGATCAGGTTTTTCTTACGATACTCCAGAACGATTTGGTTATTGCGGTCAACCAAATCATAACGCCCGCCTTGCAGGCTGCGCTTAAAGGCCATCGCATCGGGGTCAACCTGTTTTGACCACGGCGTGCCGATTTCATAATTCAGGCTGAAATTAAACAGGGTTTCCCCGCCACCGGCAGCACTCTGCCGGCGGTCAAGCCCCAGTGTCACCAGCGGGACAGGGGTATAGTTAACGCCCAGGGTAAAGGCCGCCGGGTTTTTCTGCCGGCGCGCTTCGCTCAGCAAGCCGACCTCATCCCCAAAATATTGCTCATAAATTAACTGACCGC
>NZ_MUBJ01000111.1 GCF_002127535.1 Xenorhabdus vietnamensis | reverse complement strand
ACCGTCCGGGTTTTACCGTCAGCCACCATCGATTTATTGGTGGGTTCAAAGCCGGAGCCGGCCGGGTTGACCGCGGAAGCGATGACCTGTATCTGGGTTGCCATCCGCTCAGAGACATTGCCCTGATTATCATGGGCGACACCGGACAGGGTATAAATGTTGGTGCCTTTTTCGAGGAACGGCGGCAGGGTCAGCAGATAATGCGTGCCACTGCGCACAGATTCGGTGGCTAAGTTGGCTGACTGCGCCGGTGCACTGGCGTTTTCCAGCTTACCGCCCCCCGCCACCAGATTGGCGGTATCCCAGACAATCTCTTTCAGGCCATTTTTGGCGCTGACACTGACATTCAACGGAATAACCGCCCCGCCGCGTCCGCTAATCCGGCTTTCCATCATCAGGCGGATCAGGTTTTTCTTACGATACTCCAGGACGATTTGGTTATTGCGGTCAACCAAATCATAACGCCCGCCTTGCAGGCTGCGCTTAAAGGCCACCGCATCAGGGTCAACCTGTTTTGACCACGGCGTGCCGATTTCATAATTCAGGCCGAAATTAAACAGGGTTTCCCCGCCACCGGCTGCACTCTGCCGGCGGTCAAGCCCCAGTGTCACCAGCGGGACAGGGGTATAGCTAACGCCCAGGGTAAAGGCCGCCGGGTTTTTCTGCCGGCGCGCTTCGCTCAGCAAGCCGACCTCATCCCCAAAATATTGCTCATAAATTAACTGACCGC
>NZ_MUBJ01000110.1 GCF_002127535.1 Xenorhabdus vietnamensis | reverse complement strand
ATTGCAGGGAATGGCTAACACGAAGGGCTGGTATCGGGACTCCAGCCAGACTCTTAGACGACGGTCACGGCCATAAACTTCATCCGCGGTCACCCAGCGACAGGGAACGCCGGCATCCCATGTTCGTTCCAGCATCTGCCGGGCTAACTGGGGTTTCGTTGCAAAAGTGACGCTGGCGGGGATACCCGCGGCTTCACAGCGGGAACGGGCATCTGTCCACTGGCGAGGCAGGTATAATGCCCGGTCAACAAAGGCATGCCCTCCGTTGCCGGCGTAACAAAGAAATACGCCTATCTGGCTGTTTTCTACCCGTCCAGCGGTCCCACTATACTGACGCTGGACCCCGGCAGAATGTATCCCTTTTTTGATAAAACCGGTTTCATCAATGATGAGAACACCCTGTTCATCGCCCAAATGTTCAGTGACATAATCCCGCAGGATATCGCGGGCCATATCGACATCCCAATCAGCGCGTTCCAGCAAATATTGAATGCCATCGGGGGTACTTTCCCCCATCCATTCAGCCAGTTGCCAGCTATTCTTACGTTCAACATCACTGAGCAATCCCCGAAGATAGGCGAGGCTGCGTTGTCGTGGGCCGGTAGAGTGAAATAAGGGAGCCAGACGGGCATGTAATGTCAGCAGTTCTTGTTCCCAGATTTTGGCAGGGGATGGCATGTGACACCGCCTTTTATTTAAGGAAGAAGAGCCCCATCATGGCACAATAGGGATTACGGCTGTAGTA
>NZ_MUBJ01000011.1:138042-141545 GCF_002127535.1 Xenorhabdus vietnamensis | reverse complement strand
ACTCTCACATGGGGAGACCCCACACTACCATCGGCGCTACGGCGTTTCACTGCTGAGTTCGGCATGGGGTCAGGTGGGACCACCGCGCTATTGCCGCCAGACAAATCCTGGTTTCAACCCCGAACAAGCTGTCATCTGCTTTGAAACTTTGTCATCTGCTCTCTCAGCCCAAAACACCTTCGGTGTTGTCAGGTTAAGCCGCACGGTTCATTAGTACTGGTTAGCTCAACGTCTCGCAACGCTTACACACCCAGCCTATCCACGTCCTCGTCTCGAACGTTCCTTCAGTGTCCTCAAGGGACAAGGGAAGACTCATCTCAAGGCAAGTTTCCCGCTTAGATGCTTTCAGCGGTTATCTCTTCCGCACTTAGCTACCGGGCAGTGCCATTGGCATGACAACCCGAACACCAGTGGTGCGTCCACTCCGGTCCTCTCGTACTAGGAGCAGCCCCTTTCAATCTTCCAACGCCCACGGCAGATAGGGACCGAACTGTCTCACGACGTTCTAAACCCAGCTCGCGTACCACTTTAAATGGCGAACAGCCATACCCTTGGGACCTACTTCAGCCCCAGGATGTGATGAGCCGACATCGAGGTGCCAAACACCGCCGTCGATATGAACTCTTGGGCGGTATCAGCCTGTTATCCCCGGAGTACCTTTTATCCGTTGAGCGATGGCCCTTCCATGCAGAACCACCGGATCACTAAGACCTACTTTCGTACCTGCTCGAGCTGTCACTCTCGCAGTCAAGCTAGCTTATGCCTTTGCACTAACCTCACGATGTCCGACCGTGATTAGCTAACCTTCGTGCTCCTCCGTTACGCTTTGGGAGGAGACCGCCCCAGTCAAACTACCCACCAGACACTGTCCGCAACCCGGATGACGGGCCTACGTTAGAACCTCAAACATTCAAGGGTGGTATTTCAAGGTTGGCTCCATGCAGACTGGCGTCCACACTTCCAAGCCTCCCACCTATCCTACACATCAAGGCTCCAGGTTCAGTGTCAAGCTATAGTAAAGGTTCACGGGGTCTTTCCGTCTTGCCGCGGGTACACTGCATCTTCACAGCGAGTTCAATTTCACTGAGTCTCGGGTGGAGACAGCCTGGCCATCATTACGCCATTCGTGCAGGTCGGAACTTACCCGACAAGGAATTTCGCTACCTTAGGACCGTTATAGTTACGGCCGCCGTTTACTGGGGCTTCGATCAAGAGCTTCGCCTTGCGGCTAACCCCATCAATTAACCTTCCAGCACCGGGCAGGCGTCACACCGTATACGTCCACTTTCGTGTTTGCACAGTGCTGTGTTTTTATTAAACAGTTGCAGCCAGCTGGTATCTGCGACTGGCTTCGGCTCCGGGCGCGGGGCCCTTCACCTAGTGCCAGCGTGCCTTCTCCCGAAGTTACGGCACCATTTTGCCTAGTTCCTTCACCCGAGTTCTCTCAAGCGCCTGAGTATTCTCTACCTGACCACCTGTGTCGGTTTGGGGTACGATCCAATGTTACCTAGAGCTTAGAGGCTTTTCCTGGAAGCAGGGCATCAGCTACTTCAGCACCGTGGTGCCTCGTCATCACGCCTCAGTGTTAACAGGTGACCGGATTTGCCAGGTCACCCCACCTACACGCTTAAACCGGGACAAACCGTCGCCCGGCCAGCCTAGCCTTCTCCGTCCCCCCTTCGCAGTAACACCGGGTACGGGAATATTAACCCGTTGCCCATCGACTACGCCTTTCGGCCTCGCCTTAGGGGTCGACTCACCCTGCCCCGATTAACGTTGGACAGGAACCCTTGGTCTTCCGGCGAGCGGGTTTTTCACCCGCTTTATCGTTACTTATGTCAGCATTCGCACTTCTGATACCTCCAGCATGCCTCACAGCACACCTTCAACGGCTTACAGAACGCTCCCCTACCCAACAACACTTGCGTGTCGCTGCCGCAGCTTCGGTGCATGGTTTAGCCCCGTTACATCTTCCGCGCAGGCCGACTCGACCAGTGAGCTATTACGCTTTCTTTAAATGATGGCTGCTTCTAAGCCAACATCCTGGCTGTCTGAGCCTTCCCACTTCGTTTCCCACTTAACCATGACTTGGGGACCTTAGCTGGCGGTCTGGGTTGTTTCCCTCTTCACGACGGACGTTAGCACCCGCCGTGTGTCTCCCGTGATAACATTCTTCGGTATTCGCAGTTTGCATCGGGTTGGTAAGTCGGGATGACCCCCTAGCCGAAACAGTGCTCTACCCCCGAAGATGACTTCACGAGGCGCTACCTAAATAGCTTTCGGGGAGAACCAGCTATCTCCCGGTTTGATTGGCCTTTCACCCCCAGCCACAAGTCATCCGCTAATTTTTCAACATTAGTCGGTTCGGTCCTCCAGTTAGTGTTACCCAACCTTCAACCTGCCCATGGCTAGATCACCGGGTTTCGGGTCTATACCCTGCAACTTAACGCCCAGTTAAGACTCGGTTTCCCTGCGGCTCCCCTATACGGTTAACCTTGCTACAGAATATAAGTCGCTGACCCATTATACAAAAGGTACGCAGTCACACCCCAAAGGGTGCTCCCACTGCTTGTACGTACACGGTTTCAGGTTCTCTTTCACTCCCCTCGCCGGGGTTCTTTTCGCCTTTCCCTCACGGTACTGGTTCACTATCGGTCAGTCAGGAGTATTTAGCCTTGGAGGATGGTCCCCCCATGTTCAGACAGGATACCACGTGTCCCGCCCTACTCATCGAACTCCCACTGCCAGCGTCTTCAGATACGGGGCTATCACCCTTTACTGCCGGCCTTTCCAGACCGTTCTCCTGACGCTGACACTGATGCTGGTTCTGGGCTGCTCCCCGTTCGCTCGCCGCTACTGGGGGAATCTCGGTTGATTTCTTTTCCTCGGGGTACTGAGATGTTTCAGTTCCCCCGGTTCGCCTCATTAACCTATGAATTCAGTTAATGATAGTGCAACGGATTGCACTGGGTTTCCCCATTCGGACATCGCCGGCTGATGGCGCTTCATATCAGCTCACCGGCGCTTTTCGCAGATTAGCACGTCCTTCATCGCCTCTGACTGCCTAGGCATCCACCGTGTACGCTTAGTCGCTTAACCTCACAACCCGAAGGTGTCTTCGGACTGGAGTTTTGAGAGACTCCCCAATCCCGTCTTCACGACTGGGACTGGGTGTTTCAAATTTTCAGCTTGTTCCGGATTGTTAAAGAGCTATTATTGGTAAACCGACTTTACAGCCCGCTTAACAATAATATCAGGGGGCACCGCCTTTCACACAGGGCCTGAGCAGTGTGGCGTCCCCTAGGGGATTCGAACCCCTGTTACCGCCGTGAAAGGGCGGTGTCCTAGGCCTCTAGACGAAGGGGACATCGAGTCTTCTTCGCAGACGCGCTGCTCATATTACATTTCATCAGACAATCTGTGTGAGCACTGCAACAAAAACTACTATCTCTAGGTAAGGAGGTGATCCAACCGCAGGTTCCCCTACGGTTACCTTGTTACGA
>NZ_MUBJ01000011.1:134439-137942 GCF_002127535.1 Xenorhabdus vietnamensis | reverse complement strand
TCGTAACAAGGTAACCGTAGGGGAACCTGCGGTTGGATCACCTCCTTACCTAGAGATAGTAGTTTTTGTTGCAGTGCTCACACAGATTGTCTGATGAAATGTAATATGAGCAGCGCGTCTGCGAAGAAGACTCGATGTCCCCTTCGTCTAGAGGCCTAGGACACCGCCCTTTCACGGCGGTAACAGGGGTTCGAATCCCCTAGGGGACGCCACACTGCTCAGGCCCTGTGTGAAAGGCGGTGCCCCCTGATATTATTGTTAAGCGGGCTGTAAAGTCGGTTTACCAATAATAGCTCTTTAACAATCCGGAACAAGCTGAAAATTTGAAACACCCAGTCCCAGTCGTGAAGACGGGATTGGGGAGTCTCTCAAAACTCCAGTCCGAAGACACCTTCGGGTTGTGAGGTTAAGCGACTAAGCGTACACGGTGGATGCCTAGGCAGTCAGAGGCGATGAAGGACGTGCTAATCTGCGAAAAGCGCCGGTGAGCTGATATGAAGCGCCATCAGCCGGCGATGTCCGAATGGGGAAACCCAGTGCAATCCGTTGCACTATCATTAACTGAATTCATAGGTTAATGAGGCGAACCGGGGGAACTGAAACATCTCAGTACCCCGAGGAAAAGAAATCAACCGAGATTCCCCCAGTAGCGGCGAGCGAACGGGGAGCAGCCCAGAACCAGCATCAGTGTCAGCGTCAGGAGAACGGTCTGGAAAGGCCGGCAGTAAAGGGTGATAGCCCCGTATCTGAAGACGCTGGCAGTGGGAGTTCGATGAGTAGGGCGGGACACGTGGTATCCTGTCTGAACATGGGGGGACCATCCTCCAAGGCTAAATACTCCTGACTGACCGATAGTGAACCAGTACCGTGAGGGAAAGGCGAAAAGAACCCCGGCGAGGGGAGTGAAAGAGAACCTGAAACCGTGTACGTACAAGCAGTGGGAGCACCCTTTGGGGTGTGACTGCGTACCTTTTGTATAATGGGTCAGCGACTTATATTCTGTAGCAAGGTTAACCGTATAGGGGAGCCGCAGGGAAACCGAGTCTTAACTGGGCGTTAAGTTGCAGGGTATAGACCCGAAACCCGGTGATCTAGCCATGGGCAGGTTGAAGGTTGGGTAACACTAACTGGAGGACCGAACCGACTAATGTTGAAAAATTAGCGGATGACTTGTGGCTGGGGGTGAAAGGCCAATCAAACCGGGAGATAGCTGGTTCTCCCCGAAAGCTATTTAGGTAGCGCCTCGTGAAGTCATCTTCGGGGGTAGAGCACTGTTTCGGCTAGGGGGTCATCCCGACTTACCAACCCGATGCAAACTGCGAATACCGAAGAATGTTATCACGGGAGACACACGGCGGGTGCTAACGTCCGTCGTGAAGAGGGAAACAACCCAGACCGCCAGCTAAGGTCCCCAAGTCATGGTTAAGTGGGAAACGAAGTGGGAAGGCTCAGACAGCCAGGATGTTGGCTTAGAAGCAGCCATCATTTAAAGAAAGCGTAATAGCTCACTGGTCGAGTCGGCCTGCGCGGAAGATGTAACGGGGCTAAACCATGCACCGAAGCTGCGGCAGCGACACGCAAGTGTTGTTGGGTAGGGGAGCGTTCTGTAAGCCGTTGAAGGTGTGCTGTGAGGCATGCTGGAGGTATCAGAAGTGCGAATGCTGACATAAGTAACGATAAAGCGGGTGAAAAACCCGCTCGCCGGAAGACCAAGGGTTCCTGTCCAACGTTAATCGGGGCAGGGTGAGTCGACCCCTAAGGCGAGGCCGAAAGGCGTAGTCGATGGGCAACGGGTTAATATTCCCGTACCCGGTGTTACTGCGAAGGGGGGACGGAGAAGGCTAGGCTGGCCGGGCGACGGTTTGTCCCGGTTTAAGCGTGTAGGTGGGGTGACCTGGCAAATCCGGTCACCTGTTAACACTGAGGCGTGATGACGAGGCACCACGGTGCTGAAGTAGCTGATGCCCTGCTTCCAGGAAAAGCCTCTAAGCTCTAGGTAACATTGGATCGTACCCCAAACCGACACAGGTGGTCAGGTAGAGAATACTCAGGCGCTTGAGAGAACTCGGGTGAAGGAACTAGGCAAAATGGTGCCGTAACTTCGGGAGAAGGCACGCTGGCACTAGGTGAAGGGCCCCGCGCCCGGAGCCGAAGCCAGTCGCAGATACCAGCTGGCTGCAACTGTTTAATAAAAACACAGCACTGTGCAAACACGAAAGTGGACGTATACGGTGTGACGCCTGCCCGGTGCTGGAAGGTTAATTGATGGGGTTAGCCGCAAGGCGAAGCTCTTGATCGAAGCCCCAGTAAACGGCGGCCGTAACTATAACGGTCCTAAGGTAGCGAAATTCCTTGTCGGGTAAGTTCCGACCTGCACGAATGGCGTAATGATGGCCAGGCTGTCTCCACCCGAGACTCAGTGAAATTGAACTCGCTGTGAAGATGCAGTGTACCCGCGGCAAGACGGAAAGACCCCGTGAACCTTTACTATAGCTTGACACTGAACCTGGAGCCTTGATGTGTAGGATAGGTGGGAGGCTTGGAAGTGTGGACGCCAGTCTGCATGGAGCCAACCTTGAAATACCACCCTTGAATGTTTGAGGTTCTAACGTAGGCCCGTCATCCGGGTTGCGGACAGTGTCTGGTGGGTAGTTTGACTGGGGCGGTCTCCTCCCAAAGCGTAACGGAGGAGCACGAAGGTTAGCTAATCACGGTCGGACATCGTGAGGTTAGTGCAAAGGCATAAGCTAGCTTGACTGCGAGAGTGACAGCTCGAGCAGGTACGAAAGTAGGTCTTAGTGATCCGGTGGTTCTGCATGGAAGGGCCATCGCTCAACGGATAAAAGGTACTCCGGGGATAACAGGCTGATACCGCCCAAGAGTTCATATCGACGGCGGTGTTTGGCACCTCGATGTCGGCTCATCACATCCTGGGGCTGAAGTAGGTCCCAAGGGTATGGCTGTTCGCCATTTAAAGTGGTACGCGAGCTGGGTTTAGAACGTCGTGAGACAGTTCGGTCCCTATCTGCCGTGGGCGTTGGAAGATTGAAAGGGGCTGCTCCTAGTACGAGAGGACCGGAGTGGACGCACCACTGGTGTTCGGGTTGTCATGCCAATGGCACTGCCCGGTAGCTAAGTGCGGAAGAGATAACCGCTGAAAGCATCTAAGCGGGAAACTTGCCTTGAGATGAGTCTTCCCTTGTCCCTTGAGGACACTGAAGGAACGTTCGAGACGAGGACGTGGATAGGCTGGGTGTGTAAGCGTTGCGAGACGTTGAGCTAACCAGTACTAATGAACCGTGCGGCTTAACCTGACAACACCGAAGGTGTTTTGGGCTGAGAGAGCAGATGACAAAGTTTCAAAGCAGATGACAGCTTGTTCGGGGTTGAAACCAGGATTTGTCTGGCGGCAATAGCGCGGTGGTCCCACCTGACCCCATGCCGAACTCAGCAGTGAAACGCCGTAGCGCCGATGGTAGTGTGGGGTCTCCCCATGTGAGAGT
>NZ_MUBJ01000011.1:102726-134339 GCF_002127535.1 Xenorhabdus vietnamensis | reverse complement strand
CAATAGAACAGATTTTACATTGGTCAGACTGGAGACGGCGGCATCAATACCGGGCGCAACTATGTCACTATCGCCGCCGGGGAGATCATCGGCTTACAGAGCAATTACGGCTGTAGTACTAAGCACCTGATAATACGCCTGCTGTTGATAATGAATGATGGTTTCTACCGGTAACCATGCCAACTCTGAACGCCATTCACTCAAAATCAATGTTTGCCAAAAATTTATGTACAGATTTCATTTTGATGTGATGTATCCAGAAGGCACTATTGCTAGTGCCTTGATGCCATTAAGATTAAAAATGAGCACTGAACGTATCAAAGTTATCAGCTTTGACAAATTTGGCAGCGCTAGACACCTCTTTGCCATCTTTGTCTTTGCTTAACGCATTGAAATGCTCAACGCCACACTTAATCTTGGCCTTTTCAGCCTCACGCAGATCATCCGAGAATATGCTTGATTTCGTTTCAACCACAAAGTAAAGCTGCTCCCCCGCTCCATCATCTTTGTCAATTAATACCGCCCAGTCAGGATTGTAACTGCCCAGCGGGGTATCAATCTTAAACCAAGATGGCAGCTTAGAATAAATCTTCACTTCTTCAGCGCCCTCTAGCTTTTCAGCAAAGTTAAACTCGGTATCTGAATCGCAAATGATGTAGTCATATACCGACTTTTCAGCTTTCACCATATCTTTGAGGTAGCCAGTCAGCTCTTCTTCTTGGAAAAGCTCTTGGGCATAGTATGCCTCGTCACCAATACGGTGATATTTAACACCATCTACAATGACAATACGCATCTGCTTACGGATAACTTCACCAGCTAACTCGATAAAGCGCTGAGGGTTGTTTTTAAAGGCTTCCAGCTTATCGCCCAAACCCAGCAGAATATCGATAATTGTCTGACGGGTCAGATTGGTTTGGTCGGTCAGATAAGTCACAATATCTGGCAACTGGAAGTTGCGATTGCGGTAATACTGGATCTTGGTTTTCTCATCGTAGGTTTCCAGTTCAGCTTCAGTAACAGCAACCTTAACCTTGGTGTACTGGAACCTGACACTGGCTACCGCCACGTTCGTTCTAATTTCCTTGATACAGTTTTCAACCAGCTCGTTGATACTAAAGTTAACACGATAAGTCGTTTTATATTTAATACGCCCCCAAAGAGCCTTGAAGTCTTCACCAAGTACAACCTGCTTACCATTTGTATCTTCACACAAGGCTACAGAGCGCTTCTCTTCGTGTTTTTTTACGTTCAAGCCTTTTGCCAGCTTCTTCAACGTGGCAACGATGGCATCAGTATGCTCAGCGACACAGGAAGGCAGACTTACCTCGTTGTTATTGATGGCAATTTTCAGCGCATCCTGAATCTTGCCTTTACCATCGATATAACCTCGAGACAGAAGGTGCTGGAAGATCTCTTCTGACTTCTTCGCTCCCAAGAAGGTTTTCTGATCCAGCTCGCCAGAAACAACGATGTTGGCAAATTGATGAGACTCAACCGCACCAAATTTAATGCCTTCTTCCTCTTCAATCTCTTTTTGCAGTTCAGAAACAAAGCTTTCATAAGATTCGTTTGCCATAACGGTCAGAGTATTTACCTCAAAACCGTAAGGCACGCGCTCACCAGATTGATCAACGGCTAAACGTAGGCCACGGCCGATTTCCTGTCGTTTTTTAGTGATTGAGCTGGTTTCATTCAACGTACAAATCTGGAAAACATTCGGGTTGTCCCAGCCTTCTTTCAGTGCTGAATGTGAAAAGATAAAGCGCAGCTTCTCGTCCATAGATAGAAGCTTTTCTTTGTCTTTCATGATCAGGTTATAAGCTGACTCATCGGCCGTGGTTTTACCCCCTTCGCCTTTAGCTGAAAGCTTCGAGTCGGAGAACTGGGGGTTGCCAGAGGCATCTTTTTTCTTGTCTTGTGCAAAGTAACCATCATGCACTGTTTGAGTGAGTTCTTGCAACGCGACTTCGTTGATGGTGTATTTATCGCCATCATTATCCCAGATTATCGGGTACAACACGCGATATTTGGGCTTGCTAACCTGCTTGGTAAACTCTTCTTCAAACCACTTGGCAAACTTACCCTGAACAGGAACGCCATCTTTAGAGTAGCCGCGGTAGTTGGCAACCTTATCGATAAAGAACAGACTCAGCACCTTAATACCTTTCTGGTTTAGGATTTTCGGGTGATCGAGCTTGTCATAACCCGTTGTTACCTTGTGGTAGAACTTCAGCTCTTTTTCTAGGTGCTCTTCGATAGTTTTGGCTATTTGAATGCGCTTAAAGGCCTCCGAATCCACTTCACCAATGACTTGCCCAAGACGCACAATTTCATCGCGACTGGTAAAATCAATGTACTCATTACCTTCTTCGCAATAAATATCGTTAACGACATAGCCTTCATAAACACTACGCCCACCCGAAAGTTCGAATAAGTCATTGAGCTGACCATCTTTGATGGTTATTACCTTACGTGGTTGCAGCTTGCCTGTGCGCGTTTGAGCGTCAATTTCAATCTTGGCAGAAATGGGGGACTTCTTATTATCAACACTCACTAGCTTAATGTAGGCTTGGTTGTGCCCGTCCTTAACATCCAGAGAAGCAACCTCAATTTGCTTAACCAGTTTGCGTTCATAGGCATCAATAGAGTCAAGCTTATACAGCAGGTGCGGCGCTTCTTTCAACGTGGCTGAATAACGAAATGTACACAACGGTTTTAAGCTGCCAATCGCTTCTTTTCGGTTTGCCGTTGATACAACTGACTGTGGTTCATCAATAATAACGACAGGGCGAGTAGCCTGAATAAATTCAATAGGCTTCATTCCGTTTAACCTGTCATCTGTACGGTGAATAAGATTCGCCGTAATTTCCTTCGTCGGATCAGTAAATGACTTACTGAACGCATCAATATTGATCACCATGATTTGGATATAATCATTGGTAGCAAAGTTACGAACCTGTTCGCGCTTTGATGAGTCATAGACAAAATAGTCATACTGGGCGTTTTTGTACTGCTCACGGAAGTGCTGCTCAGTGATTTGCAGTGATTTATAGACGCCTTCTTTAATCGCAATGGACGGTACCACGATGATGAACTTTGTCAGTCCATGACACTGATTTAATTCAAAGATAGAACGCAAATACACATAGGTTTTACCTGTGCCTGTTTCCATCTCAACACTGAAATCTAGACTTGGCAATTCCTGCTTTGCGTTTTCAACCTGTGGCAAGCCATTCTTTAACTGAACATTACGCGTATTGGCATAAATTTCATCAGGCAATAAGGTAAGAGTATTACCGACACCAACATCGTTGTTTTTACTAAATATATCCAGCTGCTGATTCGCCAGCACATTATCGGCTACAGTGAAATTGCATTGAAATGTTTCCTGCCCTTCAAACACACCTAAAACAGCTTCAACCGCATCTATTTGGTGTGATAAGTCCGATCTAAATTGAATCTTCATCACCACCACCTTAAATGCTTTTTACATCGTCGATACCATATTGCTTCAGGATCTGAATCGCGTTGGTCTTCACTACGCTGTCGGCAAATCCTTGGTCTTTAAAAACGACTTGAGTATTTTCTGGATCGAGCTTTTCTTTTAGTTTAGCGATACCCTCAACCACCTGTTCAGTGATGTCATCATCCAGGCAAACTATTAAAGCACCTGTGCCAACAACAAATACTCTCTTGCCCTCGATTGTTGCTTCTTCAACATGGGTGGTTAATTCAATACCGTATTTAAGTAAGATTTCATAAAGAACGTCTTCTGAATTACGACCATTTTTAACGGAATCAGAAGCTTGTTGAAGAACCTGTTCCAAATTATCAAAGTTAGCATCCCAAGAATGAATATTTGTTTGATCTAATTTGAAAAACTTAACACCTTGAGTTTTATCTTCTTCTAAAATGGCATTTTTTATTCTTTTTAGGGAGATTCTGGAAATCAATTCGGGTATTAACTCCTGAGTACAATACGCTGTTGCACCTGAATTTTTTGAGACAGACTCAGGCAATTGAACCAATATAAACTTTCTTCTGCCGCCATCTTTCTTATTTTGCTTTAACACCGCATGACCTGTAGAACCACTTCCAGCAAAAAAGTCAAGAATGATATCTTCACTATCCGTGACCTTCATTAAGTGTTCAATTAAGCCTGTAGGCTTTGGATAATCAAAAACAGATGAACAGAGAAGAGCTTCAACTTCTTTACTTCCTTGCTTCGTTGTAAAATCTGTTATTATTGTTTTTGGATGTTCGGTGCCCCGCTTTTTAACATACTGAAGAACACCATTAGGTTTAAAGAAGAACTCAACAACCTGCTGTCCTTTAGAGTCAAAAGTAGCCTTTCCTGATAACCAACTTTCGATTTGGCTCTTCATTGTCCAACCCGCTTTTAGAGTAACTTCACTAGCTAAAACTCCATTCTTACATTCAAATACACCTGAAGTAACTTCAACGATTTCTTTATCTCCAAATACTGATGAAAACGTTTTATTTTCACCTAAAAACTTGACTCCAGCAGGGAATGTTATTTCTGACGCAGGGTTTTTAAAGCTAACTTTTTTTATTGCACGATCAGAAATCAAGCTATCATCTCCCTTATAAACAATATGAGGTAATTGAGATATATCTTTTGCATATGCCAATATATATTCATGTTCTCTGGTAAAAGTTGATGCAGAGGTTCTTCCACTCTTCCAAATAAATCTTTCAACAAAATTATCTTCACCAAATATTTCATTGCACAAATTGGATAAATTAACAACTTCATGTTCATCTATAGATATAAATATAATTCCACCATCGGATAATAAATTTCTGGCCAATTTCAATCTTGGGTAAAGCATATTTAGCCAATCTGTATGATACCGACCAGATGTGTCAGAATTAGTGTTAAAAGGCTTACCTTGATTATTTATTTGCCCCGTTAATACCTGATAATTTCTTATGTTGTCATGAAAATTATCTTTATAAATAAAGTCATTACCTGTGTTATAGGGTGGATCTATATAGATCATCTTTACCTTTTTATGGTAAGACTTTTGTAATATTTTAAGCACTTCAAGGTTATCACCTTCAATAAAAAGGTTACCTGTGGTATCCCAGTTCACGCTTTCTTCTTTACAAGGGCGTAGCGTGCCTGTTGATGGAGTTTGAGCAATTTGACGTGCGCGGGTTTTACCATGCCAAGTGAAGTTATAGCGCTCATTTGAATCATCAACGACTTCACCAAGCATAGCTTTTAAGGCGTCAAAATCGATTTTGCTTTCAGAAAATACCTCAGGGAAAAGTTGCTTAAGTTGATCGATATTTTCTTGAGTGATATTCGCACTTTTGGACTCAGGGTAGTTCAGGGTGATTTTTTTAATTGTCATCAGAGGAATTCCATTTATTACCCACTGAGCAAAACTCATGCTCGTGGTTCATATTCTTCGTTAAACTGTTAAATTGTTGCCTTAATTGCAGCAATTTTCGGTTTAAGTGTAGTAAAGAATTCCTGATACCTCGCAATGATGGCGCTCTGATAACATAAAAATGAGATGTGAAACTAAAATAATCGAATCTCTAACATCCCATTTAATTTACATTCAAAATTATTCATCAACAATGGATTGTAGATGTAGCTCGTTCACTGGAAATACCTCTTCCATTGAGCAGTTATCTAGGCAATTACCACGTCAGTTCATACTTCGGATAATGTTATTTTGCCCACAACAAACAATAAAATTTTTGCTGCTATATTTAATTTCCCGACATGATGAATCCCCTCAGATAATACTAACCTGCTTAACGGCAGTTTTTTATCCGGCGAAGCTGGAAAATCTATTGAGCTGAAATTATCCTTGAAATTAAGTTTATTAACCGTTATATGCATGCTGATCAAATATCGATCTCATCAATCTGATTTTAGGAACGGAATTCAAGATAACTTCATGAGATGGTTTTTTTCAGGCAGTTAGCGGCTTACTCAGATACGTGTCAGGAATTTAATAAATTCGTATAATAAATCGTTACCATGTTGTCAGAGACTGAAACTTCTGAAAGGCTCCAGTCATGAAAACATCAAAACATGTAGTTAGTCGCCGCTTTTTTGCCTTGGTAGAATTCGACTGCAAACAGAAATAATGGTCCAATTTATTAATGCCACTATAAATATAAGAGTCCGAAACTGTAATCCTTTTAATAATAATCGTGTTTTTTGTTCACAAAATAGTCCTATTTATTTCAAGATACTTTTTTTTGTTGCAATAACCAGTGATCTAGTTCATTTGCAAACCGCTGGCGATCACGTTGGTTTAACGCAGCAGGTCCTCCCGTTTGGATTCCACTCGCTCGCATCGTATCCATAAAATCACGCATAGTCAGGCGTTCACGTATTGTTGCTTCACTATAACGTTCACCGCGCGGATTGAGTGCTATTGCACCTTTTTCAATCACTTCAGCAGCAAGAGGAATATCTGCTGTAATCACTAAATCACCGATTTCTGATCGACGAACAATTTCATTATCAGCGACATCAAACCCAGCAGGGACTTGTAACGTACGCAAAAAAACGGATGCAGGTACACTTAATCGTTGATTTGCCACGAATGTAACCTGTACTTTTTCACGTTCTGCCGCACGATATAATACTTCTTTTATAACCTTAGGACATGCATCAGCATCTACCCATATAGGCATAACAGCTTCCTCTCAATTTCATATTTTTAGCCATATCTAGGATATTCCCACTATTTTCAAAATAATCAAACTAATGGTCGTCATGAAGTCAAAGAATAAATCCCGTTGGCTCTTTTATGCTTACGATAGAATCAGACGAAAAGTGATCGCCCATGTTTTTGGCTCAAACCCTGAAACGTCTGATAGCCTTGTTAGCCCCTTTCAACATTGTGATCTATATGACCGAGGGTTGGCGAGCGTATGAAAAAACGCTGACAGGAAAACTGCATGTGGTCAGCAAGCGTTATACACAGCGCATAGAAAGACATAATCTGAATCTACGCTTACTCTCAAAACCCGATCTTTTTCAAAGTCCGTTGGAATGTATGACAAAGTCATTGGGTATTATCTGAACATTCATCGCGATCAATAAATTGATGTCGCGACAAAAAATCCGGTATGCTTTTTGAACAGCATATCCGGATTTATTCAATACAACTCTATTGTCTTGTTTAGATCTTAATTGTCAGTCCACAACAATTAATAGAGCACTACAACACCATTACTCCACCGTCACCGATTTCGCCAAGTTACGTGGTTGATCTACGTCTGTACCCTTGATCAACGCAACGTGGTAAGACAGCAATTGCAATGGAACGGTATAGAAGATCGGGGCGATCAACTCTTCTACGTGTGGCAGGGAGATGATCTTCATGTTTTCGCTGTTGGTAAAACCTGCATCCTGATCAGCGAAGACGTACAACTGACCGCCACGGGCACGAACTTCTTCAATGTTGGATTTCAGTTTTTCCAGCAGTTCGTTGTTCGGTGCAACGATGATCACTGGCATATCCGCGTCGATCAATGCCAGAGGACCATGTTTCAATTCACCCGCCGCGTAGGCTTCTGCATGAATGTAAGAGATCTCTTTCAGTTTCAGCGCACCTTCAACTGCGATCGGGTATTGATCGCCACGGCCAAGGAACAGTGCATGATGTTTTTCGGAGAAATCTTCTGCCAGTGACTCAATGATTTTGTCTTTCGACAACATGCTTTCAATGCGGCTTGGCAGGGCATGCAGGGCATGAACAATGTCTTGCTCCAAGGCTACATTATCACCTTTCAAGCGTCCTATATAAGCCACCAGCATTAACAATACAGTGAGCTGGGTAGTGAAAGCTTTGGTGGATGCCACGCCGATTTCTGCACCGGCTTTGGTCATCAGGGCAAATTCTGATTCGCGTACCAGAGAGGAACCTGCCACGTTACAGATGGTCAGTGAAGTCAGGTAACCCAGTTCTTTGGATAAACGCAACGCAGCCAAGGTATCAGCCGTTTCACCCGACTGGGATAGGGTGATCAGCAGGCTTCCTTTACGGCGTGCGGGCTTGCGGTAACGAAATTCAGAAGCAATTTCTACATCACATGGAATGCCCGCTAGCGATTCGAACCAATAGCGCGAAACCATGCCTGCGTTGTAGGAAGTACCACAAGCAACAATTTGGATATGCTCAACTTGGGATAGTAATTCCGTAGCATTAACGCCCAATTCTGACAGATTGACCTGACCATTGCTTAAACGGCCTTCCAATGTGCTCTTGATCGCCATTGGCTGTTCGTAAATCTCTTTCTGCATGTAGTGACGGTATACACCTTTGTCACCTGCATCGTACTGAACATTGGATTCAATTTGCTCGCGCTCAACTGCTTCGCCCTGTACATCAAAGATGCGAACAGTACGGCGAGTGATTTCTGCGATGTCACCTTCTTCCAGATAGATAAAGCGACGAGTCACCGGCAGTAATGCCAATTGGTCAGATGCCAGGAAGTTTTCCCCCATACCCAAGCCAATAACCAATGGGCTGCCAGAACGCGCTGCTACCAATACATCAGGTTGACGGCTATCCATAATCACGGTGCCATAAGCACCACGCAATTGTGGAATAACACGCTGAATAACTTCCAGCAGTGATCCACCTTGTTGCTGTTCCCAGTGAACAAGATGGGCAATGGTTTCGGTATCTGTATCAGAAGAGAAGGTGTAACCACGCGCTTTTAATTCTTCGCGCAGTTCTTCGTGGTTTTCAATTATGCCGTTATGCACAACCGCAATATGTTCAGAAACATGCGGATGGGCATTACGTTCGTTTGGTTCACCGTGAGTCGCCCAACGAGTATGAGCAATCCCCGTTCCACCAATGACTGGTTGTTTGTCGGCTTCATCAGCCAGCATCTGCACTTTACCCACTTCACGCAGGCGGGTCATGCGGTTTTCACTGTCAACGACAGCCATTCCAGCAGAATCATAACCACGGTACTCCAGGCGACGAAGACCTTCGAGCAGTATTTCTGCAATATCTCGTTGTGCTACTGCACCAACAATTCCACACATTTTGTTTTATTCCTAAAAACAGGGTTTATAAACCCCTTTTTTATGTCGCCAACCTGATTGTTTTACGGCAAATCGCGTTCCGGCTTTGCCGTCCCCGAGCTTTGTAGAGATGGGGATTGTCCCCTTCATCTTTCAAGCCACTGCTTTGTCGGCTTCGTTCACTTGCCGCCGCGCTGCAACTTGAAATCTATTGGGGATTTTTTTATGGGTATATCTTATTTATTTTTTCTTTACTGGACGCTGCCAGTTTTTAATATGAGTTTGTTTTACGCGGCTGATAACCAGCTCATTCTCAGCAACGTTTTTTGTTACGGTAGTTCCAGCGCCAATCGTTGCCCCGTTCGCTACTGTAACTGGTGCAACAAGCTGGGTATCAGAACCAACAAATACATCATCACCAATGATGGTTTTAAACTTATTAGCGCCATCATAATTGCAGGTAATGGTTCCTGCACCGATATTCACATTATTGCCAATTTCAGAATCACCAAGATAAGTCAGGTGACCTGCCTTAGAACCTTTGCCAAGTGAAGATTTTTTCATTTCAACAAAATTGCCAACGTGAGCTTTTTCCGCCAATTTGGAACCCGGGCGTAAACGAGCAAAAGGCCCAATAGTACACTCAGCAGCAATTTCAGAATCTTCAATGACAGAGTAAGGACTAATGACGGCACCATCACCAATTACACAATTTTTCAGGATACAACCAGAGCCGATCTCAACATTATTTCCCAATGTGACATGACCTTGGATAATGACATTGGTATCAATCACTACATCGCGACCATGTTCTAAGGTTCCACGCAAATCAAAACGAGCCGGATCTAATAACATGACGCCAGCCAATAGTAATTTTTCAGCTTGTTCTGTTTGGTAAATACGCTCCAAAGCGGAAAGTTGAAGGCGATTGTTAACCCCTTCCATCTCACTTAAACGGCTTGGGTGTACTGCCTTGATTTGACGGCCTTCCTTGTGTGCAAGCGCAATAATATCGGTCAGATAATATTCACCTTGTGCATTGTTGTTTTCCAACTTGGATAACCAACGTTTTAAATCACCACCATTCGCTACCAAAATACCAGTGTTGATTTCGTTGATTTTACGCTGTTCTTCCGTTGCATCTTTTTGTTCGATAATGCCCGTCACTTCACCATTTTCACGAATGATGCGCCCATAACCCGTTGGATTATCCAGAATTGCAGTTAATAAACCAATTCCACCCTCTGGTTTAACCTCAATCAAACGCTCTAAAGTGTCCTTGGCAATCAAAGGCACATCACCGTAAAGAATCAGAATATCTTCATCATCCGAAAAATGCGGAGCCGCTTGCTGCATGGCATGACCAGTACCTAGTTGTTCAGCTTGCAATACCCAGTTCAGATTTTGGTTGGAAAGTGTTTGTTTCATCAGATCACCGCCATGCCCATAAACCAAATGAACATTTTGAGTACCCAACTCCATTGCGGTGTCAATAACATGCTGAACCATTGGTTTTCCGGCCAGCAAGTGCAGAACTTTAGGAAGAGCGGAATACATGCGAGTTCCCTTGCCTGCAGCAAGGATCACGACACTTTTTGTACTGACACGATTTGAATTGACACTATTTGCAATAATAGACATAAGAAACCTGACAATTCCAATTTTAAGTATGAAAGTAAACCTGTTTGCGAAATAAATTGCCACATATTTCGCAAAGCAAAAAAGCCAGTTAGCTTTCACCAACTGGCTTTCTATCTAACTGCCTATATCCTTCACCTTTCAAGTTGCAACTCATTTGGATGCAATTCGAAATCTATCGGATAATTATAACATCATCTTTTTTGTCATCTCGATAACGCGAAGTTTCGCGATCGCTTTCGACAATTCAGCAGATGCCTGAGCATAATCAACATCGCCGTGAGAATTACGGATGTGTTCTTCTGCCTTGCGCTTGGCTTCAAGCACTTTAGCTTCGTCCAAATCCTTACCACGGATCGCTGTATCAGACAGTACGATAACGCCGTTTGGCTGTACTTCAAGAATTCCACCTGACAGGTAGATAAATTCTTCTTCACCAAACTGTTTAACAATACGTATCATGCCCGGTTTTATGGCAGTCAGCAGTGGTGTGTGTTGAGGATAAATTCCCAACTCACCTTCACTACCTGTCACCTGAATTTTTTGTACCAGCCCTTCAAACAGCTGTTTTTCAGCACTGACTACGTTCAGGGAGAACGTCATTGCAGCCATATCAACCTCCCGTCAGCCGTATTAAAGCTTCTTCGCTTTTTCCACAGCTTCGTCGATGGTACCAACCATGTAGAACGCCTGCTCTGGCAGATGGTCATAATCACCGTTCAGGATGCCCTTGAAGCCACGGATAGTGTCTTTCAGAGAAACGAATTTACCTGGAGAGCCAGTGAAGACTTCTGCAACGAAGAATGGCTGAGACAGGAAGCGCTGGATCTTACGAGCACGTGCCACAACCAGTTTGTCGTCTTCAGACAATTCATCCATACCCAGAATGGCGATGATGTCTTTCAGTTCCTGATAACGTTGCAGGATAGACTGAACGCCACGAGCCACGTCATAATGCTCCTGACCAACAACCAGTGGATCAAGCTGACGGCTGGTTGAATCCAGTGGGTCAACCGCAGGGTAAATACCCAAAGATGCGATCTGACGGCTCAATACGACCGTTGCATCCAAGTGGGCAAAGGTTGTCGCTGGTGATGGGTCAGTCAAGTCATCCGCAGGAACATAAACAGCCTGTACGGAGGTGATGGAGCCAGTTTGGGTTGAGGTGATACGCTCTTGCAGAACACCCATCTCTTCTGCCAACGTTGGCTGATAACCTACCGCAGATGGCATACGGCCCAACAGTGCCGATACTTCGGTCCCTGCCAGGGTATAACGGTAAATGTTATCAACGAACAGCAGAACATCGCGGCCTTCATCACGGAATTTTTCCGCCATAGTCAAACCAGTCAATGCTACACGCAGACGGTTTCCTGGTGGCTCATTCATCTGACCGTATACCAGAGATACTTTATCTAGTACGTTTGAGTCAGTCATTTCATGATAGAAGTCGTTACCTTCACGGGTACGCTCACCTACACCGGCAAATACAGAGTAACCTGAGTGCTCAATCGCGATGTTACGGATCAGCTCCATCATGTTAACGGTTTTACCTACACCCGCACCACCAAACAGACCAACTTTACCACCCTTAGCGAATGGGCAGATCAAGTCCATGACTTTGATACCGGTTTCCAGCAGTTCCTGAGAGTTGGACAGCTCTTCATAGGTTGGTGCTGTACGGTGAATTGACCAGCGCTCTTCTTCGCCGATCTCACCTTTCATGTCAATTGGATCGCCCAATACGTTCATGATACGGCCCAGTGTTGCTTTACCCACTGGTACTTCGATTGGGTGTCCTAAATCAGTCACGTCCAAATTACGGCGCAGGCCATCGGAGGTACCCATTGCAATACAACGAACGATACCACCACCTAACTGCTGCTGAACTTCCAGCACCAGTTTTTCTTCACCGTTTTTAACCTCAAGGGCATCGTATACTTTTGGTACGCTGTCCTGAGGGAATTCGACGTCCACTACGGCGCCGATTACCTGGATAATCTTTCCAGTAGCCATCTTGAATCCTCTACGTAATTCGTAAACCTAGCTGTTAAACCGCAGAAGCACCCGAAACGATTTCGGTGAGTTCCTGAGTGATACTGGCCTGACGAGCCTTGTTGTAAACCAACTGCAACTCTTTGATCAGGTTGCCACCGTTATCGGTCGCGGCTTTCATCGCTACCATTCGTGCGGCCTGTTCACTAGCCAGGTTTTCAACGACGCCCTGATAAACTTGCGATTCTATATAGCGACGCAGCAGGGTATCCAACAGCGCTTTAGGATCAGGTTCATACAGATAGTCCCAGGACTTCTTCTTCAGTGTTTCATCGTCTCCGGCTGGCAGAGGCAATAACTGAGTGATAGTCGGAACCTGAGACATTGTATTCATGAACTTGTTTGTCACTATATACAGTTTATCCAGACGCCCTTCGTCATATGCTTGCATCATGACGTGGACTGGCCCGATCAGTTCGGACAATGATGGGTTATCTCCCATCCCTGTTACTTGGGCAACAATGTTGCCACCAACAGAAGAAAAGAAAGAAACCGCTTTCGATCCAACAAGCGCCAAGTCAACTTGGACGTTTTTATCAGACCAGTCTTTCATTTCTATCAGCAATTTTTTGAACAAGTTAATGTTCAAACCGCCACATAAACCACGGTCAGTCGAAACTACCACGTACCCAACGCGCTTCACTTCGCGCTCTTCAAGGTATGGATGTTTATATTCCAAATTACCTAACGCAAGGTGTCCAATCACACTGCGAATGGTTTCTGCATAAGGACGGCTGGCCGCCATGCGATCCTGCGTTTTACGCATTTTGGACGCGGCGACCATTTCCATCGCTTTAGTGATTTTTTGCGTGTTCTGCACACTGGCGATTTTAGTACGTATCTCTTTTGCGCCGGCCATTTCTGCTTCTCCTCATTAACCAGACGGCCCATGTTTTTTATTCATCAACAGAATCAAACAGGGCCGAATAGTGTTACCAGGACTGAGTCGCCTTGAAGGATTCCAACAGAGCTTTCAGCTTAGCTTCAATCTCTCCGTTATAATCACCAGACTGGTCAATCTCTTTCAGAAGATCAGCATGTTCACGGCTAGCATATGCCAACAGCGCAGCTTCGAAACTGACCACTTTCGCGATTTCGATATCTTCCAGATAACCACGCTCAGCGGCAAACAGAGACAGAGCCTGCTGTGCAATGGACATCGGCTGATACTGCTTCTGTTTCAACAACTCAGTTACTTTCTGACCATGATCCAACTGCTTACGAGTTGCATCATCCAGATCAGAAGCAAACTGGGAGAATGCCGCCAGTTCACGGTACTGAGCCAGAGCGGTACGAATACCACCAGACAGTTTCTTGATGATCTTAGTCTGAGCCGCACCACCTACACGGGAGACGGAAATCCCTGGGTTAACCGCTGGGCGGATACCTGCGTTGAACAGAGAAGATTCAAGGAAGATCTGGCCATCAGTGATGGAGATAACGTTTGTTGGTACGAATGCAGAAACGTCACCCGCCTGAGTTTCAATGATTGGCAATGCAGTCAGAGAACCTGTTTTACCTTTCACTTCGCCATTGGTGAATTTTTCAACGTATTCAGCGTTAACACGCGCTGCACGCTCCAGCAAACGGGAGTGCAGATAGAAAACATCACCAGGGAATGCTTCACGTCCAGGTGGACGACGCAGCAACAGAGAAACCTGACGGTATGCTACAGCCTGTTTAGACAGGTCATCGTAAACAATCAGTGCATCTTCACCGCGATCACGGAAGTATTCACCCATCGCGCAACCAGAGTATGGTGCTAGATATTGCAGCGCTGCAGATTCAGAAGCGGATGCAACAACAACGATAGTATTTTCCAGTGCGCCGTGCTCTTCCAGTTTACGAACTACGTTAGCAATGGTAGATGCTTTCTGACCAATCGCAACATAGATACATTTGATACCAGAATTACGCTGGTTGATAATCGCATCAATAGCCAGAGCGGTTTTACCCGTCTGACGGTCACCGATTACCAATTCACGCTGGCCGCGGCCAATTGGGATCATAGCATCAACGGATTTGTAACCTGTCTGGACAGGCTGGTCAACAGATTGACGATCGATAACGCCCGGTGCAATAACTTCAACAGGAGAGAAGCCATCATTTTCAAGAGCGCCCTTACCGTCGATTGGTTCACCCAGCGTGTTAACAACACGACCCAGCAGACCACGACCAACAGGTACTTCTAAAATACGGCCAGTACATTTGACTTTCATGCCTTCGGCTAAGTCAGCATACGGACCCATCACAACTGCACCTACAGAGTCACGCTCTAAGTTCAGTGCAATTGCGTAACGATTGCCAGGCAGAGAGATCATTTCACCCTGCATGACATCGGCTAAACCGTGAATACGAATGATACCGTCGTTAACGGAAACAATCGTACCTTCATTGTGAGCTTCGCTCACAACATTGAACTGAGCAATACGCTGTTTGATCAGTTCGCTGATTTCGGTGGAATTCAGTTGCATATGCTCCAGTCCCCTTAAGACTGCAAGACGTCTGTTAAACGATCCAGACGGCCACGAATACTGCCATCGATCACCATGTCACCAGCGCGGATAACCACACCGGCAATAACAGACTTGTCAATTTTGCAATTCAGCTTCACTTTGCGTGACAGACGTTTTTCCATCGCCGCAGAAATTTTAGCTTGCTGTTGCTCATTCAGTTCGGACGCAGAAATCACTTCAACATCAATGGTTGATTCAAGTGACGCACGCAATTGGATAAATTGCTGGAAGACTTCTGGCAATACCAGCAAGCGACCATTTTCTGCCATTACACGAATAAAGTTCTGAGCATGCTCATCAACCTGCTCACCACAAATGGTGATGAAGGTTTTGGCTAACGTTTCCGGTGCCAATGAACCGGAAAGCAGCTCACCAACCTGCTCATTGCAAGTGACCTCAGCTGTGAACGCCAGCATGTTTTGCCAGTGTTCAAGAGATTGGTGTTCTACAGCAAAGTCAAAAGCTGCTTTGGCGTAGGGGCGAGCTACCGTAGCAAATTCAGACATGCCCCTCCCTCCTTACAGTTCAGCGACCAGTTTATCAACGATGTCGCTGTTAGCAGCTTCATCCACGGAACGTTCGATGATTTTCTCGGCACCTGCGATAGCCAGCATCGCAACCTGTTTACGTAACTCTTCACGAGCGCGTTTGCGTTCAGCTTCAATTTCAGCGTGAGCCTGCGCTACAATTTTGTTACGTTCCAGCTCAGCTTCTGCTTTAGCATCATCAATGATTTGGGCTTTTTGTTTATTAGCCAGCTCAATGATAACTTGCGCATCAGCTTTCGCTTTTTTCAGTTGGTCGGACGCATTGGCTTGCGCTAAGTCCAGGTTCTTTTTAGCACGTTCTGCTGAAGCCAAACCGTCAGCAATCTCTTTCTGACGCTTTTCAATGGCCGCCATGATTGGTGGCCATACATACTTCATGCAGAACAAAACAAACAGGACAAACGCGATGGCCTGGCCGAGGATTGTTGCGTTAATATTCACAGCACAATACCTCTATTTCAATTAATGAATCGGCGTAATTTTCAGTTCTGCTATTTTATTTAGCGCCAGTAGCGAACATCATATATAAGCCCAGACCCACAGCAATCATCGGGATGGCGTCAACCAGACCCATAACGATAAAGAACTGTGTACGCAGCAAAGGAATCAGATCAGGTTGGCGAGCAGCACCTTCCAGGAATTTACCTCCAAGTATGCCGATACCGATCGCAGCACCAATAGCCGCCAAACCCATCAAAATAGCGGCAGCTATGTACACCATATGCATTTCCATGACAATCTCCAGTTTGTTTTAGTTAAAACATAATGAATTGATAAAAATTAATGCTCTTCAGATGCCATCGACAGATAAACAATCGTCAGAACCATAAAAATAAAGGCTTGTAACGTAATAATCAGTATGTGGAAAATCGCCCACGGCAGGCTGAGTAACCACTGTGACCAAAACGGTAAAAGAGCCGCAATAAGAATAAAGATCAACTCACCAGCATACATATTACCAAACAGTCGCAGACCGAGTGATATAGGTTTGGACAGCAAGCTGACCCCTTCCAGAATTAAGTTAATTGGAATAAACAATGGATGATTGAAAGGCTGTAATGCCAGCTCTTTCGAAAAACCACGAATTCCTTTCATCTTAATGCTGTAGAACAGAATGAGGACAAAGACACCCAAAGCCATCGACAAGGTGACACTGACATCTGCAGTTGGAACAATACGCAGAGCAGGCAAGCCGAAGAAGTGTTCACCGATTAAAGGAATAAAATCGATTGGCAGCAAGTCCAATGCGTTCATCAACAACACCCAGACGAACACAGTCAAAGCCAGAGGGGCAATCACTTTGCTCTTGCCGTGATACATATCACGCACAGTGTTATCAACGAAACCGATTACCATTTCTACTGCAGTCTGGAATTTCCCCGGAACGCCATCAGTGGCACGAACCGCGACTCTTCTGAATACAAATAGAAACAACATCCCTAATACGATGGAGAAAAAAAGCGAGTCAATGTTCAACGTCCAGAACGTCGCCTCATGACTCTTGTGAGGATCGACCAACTCAAAGGTACGCAAGTCCAACTGAAGGTGACTCAGATGATGACTTATGTAATCTCCCGGAGTTGAAACTTCTCCTGATGCAGACATGATGCTTTTACCCTTTTGTTGTTAAAAACGCTAACCGTTCATTACGGCAGGTGCGATGATCTGCACAATCAGCACTGCTAAATAGGCCACACCAAGTGGTGTAAATGCCGCCTTGAACACCCCTAAAGCAACTATCAGCACAGTTATCGTAATGACAACCTTAATCCCTTCGATAATTGCGAAAAACCATGCAATCTGCACTGGGCTCCCTTCTTCCTTTACCTTTTGGAAACGGCTGAGCAGCATAAAAATGGCATTTGGTAGCCAGCATGCCAACCCACCGGCAAAAGCAGAAGCGCCCCACTCTATACTTTTGGTACAAAAAGCCACACTGAGAATAACAAAAGTCATTAACTGCAAAAGTAGCAGTTTCAGTACCATCCTACCGCTGTAAAGGGATACAGACATGACTTTTGTTTTCTCCCTGAAGTACCCATCATATATAAGGCTTTGCTGAATGTTGTATAAAACTGGCTTTGCTTAAGAGTGTCAAGTGACAAAAACGAGCAAATTATACGGGCAGTCAAAATGAATTCAATCCATAAGTAGTGAAAAAGTGAATTATTATTTAAATTTCTAACTTTGATGCTAGATCGCTCACAAATACCATTTAATATACTGCAATGCTTAATGGCGTGACTCAAAATTAAACGTGATATACATCACACAAAGCAAAAACTGTTATTTATATTTACAAGCCAATATGTGATGGAAATCTTTTGTTTTTTTACTAAAAATCAATCAATTAATATTATACCTATAAAATTTTGGCTAATATATCGATAAAAAAGATTAAATGTTTATTTTTCTCACTTTCTCTAAAATCTATTTATAGAGAAAATCAATAGCGATCTTTAGAAAGAAAAATTTTTCCAATATAAAAATAACGTTGGTTTTCTGTAAATCATCAGTGAATAAAGTTGAATCCATGGAAGGAGATAATTAGTAACGCCCGTTACATTTTAAATGTAGTTGGCGTCACTAATTATTTGACTTTTTATTGACAAATAACAAAGTTAGTTTGACTTAATTATTACCAGATGGCGTTGTTCATCCAAGCCTGTGACTTGGAGAGGAATGACAACATCAAGCACAATCCCCGTAGGCAATTGAGTCAATTCATCTCTCGGTAATACGCCTTTCAAGGCATAAAAACGACCTTCACGTGGTTTGGGGAGATGACTGCACCATGACAGCATGTCTTGCAGTGAAGCAAATGCACGGCTAATCACTCCATCAAAAGGGGGTTCAGGAATAAATTCTTCAACCCGGCTCTGTACAGGCTCAATATTGGTCAAACCTAATTCATGTTGAACCTGACGTAAAAAACGAACTCGTTTCCCCAAACTATCCAACAAAGTGAAATGTGAATCTGGACGCACAATTGCCAACGGGATGCCAGGCAAGCCCGGCCCTGTACCCACATCAATAAATCGAGTTCCATGCAGGAATTGATTTACAACGATGCTATCCATAATATGCCGAACCAACATTTGTTCCGGATTTCGGACGGATGTCAGGTTATAAGCCTTGTTCCATTTATTCAACATGTCAACGTAAGCAACGAGCTGCTGCTTTTTTTCCAGTGATAACTCAATATCAGTTTTCGCCAGCAGTGATTCCAATTTGTTAAGCAAAATCTGTCCCCTTAGGCGCTACGACGTAATAAACCTTGTTTTTTCAGCCATACCAGCAAAATAGAAATTGCGGCTGGAGTGATGCCTGAAATACGTGAAGCCTGACCAATTGAACTTGGTTTATGGTCATTCAGTTTTGCAATAACTTCATTGGAAAGCCCGCTGACTTGTTGATAATCCAAATCAACTGGCAATGCCGTATTTTCATTACGCAATTGTTTCTCAATCTCTTCTTGCTGGCGGGCAATGTAGCCTTCGTACTTCACTTGAATTTCAACCTGATCTGCCGCTTGAGGTTCCGTCAGTCCAGGTGAAAAACGTGATAATGAAGTCAGCAACTCATAGTTCATCTCAGGACGACGCAGCAAATCTTCGCCATTGGCTTCTTTTGATAGCGGTTTTTTCAACATCTGGTTGATATCAGCTAAGTTATCAGAGTGAGGATGCACCCAGATATTGCGCAGACGCAGGCGTTCTTGTTCGATCATTTCAACTTTGCGGCAATAATGCTCCCAACGGAGATCATCAACCAAGCCAAGTTTACGGCCTTGTTCGGTCAGACGAAGATCCGCATTGTCTTCACGCAGCATCAAGCGATATTCAGCACGGGATGTAAACATGCGATAAGGCTCTTTAGTACCGAGTGTGCATAGATCATCAACCAATACGCCAATATAAGCCTGATCACGGCGTGGGAACCAACCTTCTTCACCATTAGCATAACGTGCAGCATTGAGGCCAGCCAGTAACCCTTGCGCAGCTGCTTCTTCATATCCTGTAGTGCCATTGATTTGACCAGCAAAGAACAGACCGTGGATAAATTTACTTTCCAGTGTTTGTTTTAAATCTCGTGGATCAAAGAAATCATATTCGATCGCATATCCAGGACGAATGATGCGGGCATTTTTCATGCCTTTCATGGAATTCACTATTTGCATCTGAACATCAAATGGCAGACTTGTCGAAATACCATTTGGATAGATTTCGTTACTGGTTAGTCCCTCTGGTTCCAAGAAGATCTGGTGAGCGTTACGATCCGCAAAACGCATAACTTTGTCTTCAATGGAAGGACAGTAACGAGGGCCGATCCCTTCGATGATCCCTGCGTACATTGGACTGCGATCCAAGTTATTGCGGATCACTTCATGGGTTTTTTCATTGGTATGTGTGATGTAGCACGGGATCTGTCGTGGGTGTTGATCTACGTTGCCCATGAATGAAAATACTGGCGTAGGATCATCACCCAATTGTTGTTCGAGCTGACTAAAATCAATAGTTCGTGCATCAATGCGAGGTGGTGTGCCTGTTTTTAGACGAGCTACACGCAAAGATAATTCACGTAAACGATGAGATAATGAGATCGCAGGAGGATCTCCCGCTCGTCCTCCACTGTAGTTTTCCAATCCAATGTGAATTTTTCCATCAAGGAAAGTTCCTACAGTGAGAACGACAGACTTAGCCTTAAATCTTAATCCCATACGAGTAACGACGCCTGTAACAGTATCATTTTCAACGATGAGATCTTCAACTGGCTGCTGGAAGATCATTAAGTTAGGTTGATTTTCCAGTGCTGTTCTTACAGCTTGTCGGTAAAGTACTCGATCCGCTTGTGCTCGTGTTGCCCTAACAGCCGGGCCTTTGCTGGCATTGAGAGTTCTAAACTGAATGCCAGCCTGATCCGTGGCTTTTGCCATTAGGCCACCAAGTGCATCGATCTCTTTTACCAGATGCCCTTTACCGATCCCACCAATGGCTGGATTACATGACATCTGGCCCAAAGTATCAATATTGTGAGTCAGTAATAAGGTTTGACGCCCCATACGTGCGGAGGCCATCGCTGCTTCAGTACCGGCATGGCCCCCGCCGATAATGATGACGTCAAAGTGATCTGGATAAAACATGTGTGAACCTTCAATTGTGAAAATGCTTCATATGCATTGAGGAGGGAATTCTACTCAAGTTTGGACCTAAGACCAAGAGGTGTGAGATCATCATTAATTAAAAGAAGATCTTTTTATTTAAAGATCTCTTTATTAGATCTTTTATTAGGATCGCGATCTTCTGTGGATAAGTGAATTTTCCATATAAAGATCATGACAGTGTAAAGGATCATTTGCTGTGAATGATCCGTGATCCAACTCAGTATAAGCTGGGATCTAAAAGCCGAGTTATTCACAGTTGTTAGAATGATACTGGGTTATTAAATGGATAACTACGGGTTAACCCCTGCTTTTCAGATTAGTTATCCACAGTTGATCGTTGTATTTTTAATCGGATCAGAGTAACTTTGCCCACTCTTTAACCCATTTTTCGGCAGGATCTTCGGGAATTTCGTGTTGCAGAATGTCTATTTCCAATCGATCTCCGATCCGTTTTGCTCCGAGATCCTCCAATAAACGTTCCAGTGATCTTATTGCACCACAGAATGTGTCATATTCAGAGCTGCCAATGCCGATAGCACCAAATGTGATATTACTTAGATCGGGTTGCTGTTGTGTGATCGCATCTGCCAGAGGCTGGAGATTATCAGGTAAGTCTCCTGCTCCATGTGTTGAGGTGACCACAAGCCACAATCCTTCAAGGGGAAGATCGTCCAATGAGGGACCATGAAGTATCTCTGTTGAAAACTCGTCATTTTCTAAGATCTCAGCTATATGTTCTGCGACGTATTCGGCGCTACCCATTGTACTGCCGCTGATTAAGGTTATTGTGCTCATCATGATCCTTGCTAAATTAAAGAGTAACTATTGTATGCTGTGAATCTACTGGGATCTACCTGTGGATAATGTGGTTAACTGGTTTCTGCTTTATGGTTTTATTGTCCTCATTATCGGGTTTTGCAGAGAGATCAATGTTTCTGTTGACTGGATCTCGTCAATAGTCTGTATCTTGTTGATAAGTACGTCCTGAAGGGCTTCGATGGATCGACACATAACCTTAATGAAAATGCTGTAGTGCCCTGTGGTGTAATAAACTTCAACGACTTCATCAAGCATATCGAGTTTCTTTAATGCTGCTGGGTAGTCTTTTGCGCTTTTTAGTATGATGCCGATAAAGCAGCACACATCGAACCCCAGTTGTTTGGCACTGATATCAACCCTGGTTCCTGTGATGATCCCTGATTGTTTCATTTTTTCTACGCGGACATGAATTGTTCCTGGGCTTACTGAGAATTTTTTGGCTAATTCTGCGTAAGGTGTACGTGCGTTCTCCATTAAAGCGTGAAGTATGTCACGGTCTAAATTATCGATCTGATAAATTTCTGCCATTTTTAATCCCTATTTTTGAATGATATTCATTTTTATAGTTTAAAAATTATCGTTTGTAGATCTTATACAATATTTTTATTATCAGATATTGAATTTGTACCTCATTTTGTTGCTTAATCTATACCAACAGGACACAGGGTCACTAAAAATTTTGAGATCAGCATCATGAAAACATCCTTCATTGAAAAACAGCAGCAGATTAGTTTTGTGAAATCATACTTTTCCCGTCTGCTAGAGAAACAACTTAGTTTAATCGAAGTTCAAGGACCTATCTTGAGCCGTCTTGGTGATGGTACTCAGGATAACTTGTCTGGCCATGAAAAAGCGGTTCAGGTGAAAGTGAAAACTTTGCCGGATGCCACATTTGAAGTGGTTCATTCTCTGGCGAAATGGAAACGCAAGACATTAGGTCGCTTTGGTTTTCAGGCTGAACAAGGATTGTATACCCACATGAAGGCTCTGCGTCCTGATGAAGATCGCTTGACTCCTATCCATTCAGTCTTTGTTGATCAGTGGGATTGGGAGAAAACGATGGGTGAAGATCAGCGTTCACTCGACTATTTAAAACAGACAGTAGGTAAAATCTACGAAGCAATAAAAGAAACACAACAAGCAGTAAGTAAGGAATTTGGTCTGGCACCGTTCCTGCCAGATCAAATTCACTTTATTCACAGTGAAGAGCTTCTGAAACGTTACCCTGATCTGGATGCTAAAGGTCGTGAGCGTGAGGCCGCCAAAGAGTTTGGTGCGATTTTCCTGATGGGCATTGGTGGTAAATTGTCTGATGGTCAGGCACATGATGTACGCGCGCCGGATTACGACGATTGGACTACACAAAACTGTGATGGTTTCTTTGGTCTGAATGGTGACATTATTGTCTGGAACCCAGTTTTGCAGGATGCTTTTGAAATTTCTTCAATGGGTATTCGTGTTGATGCAGAAGCTTTGCAACGTCAGCTTGCACTGACCGATGATGAAGATCGTCTGCAATATGATTGGCATCAAGCGCTGATTAAAGGTGACATGCCGCAATCTATTGGTGGTGGTATAGGACAATCCCGTTTGGTGATGCTGTTGCTGCAAATGGCACATATTGGTCAAGTTCAGTGCGGTGTTTGGTCACCAGAAGTCATTGAATCCGTTGAGGGCGTACTCTAAGTTTTAATTTTTTCACTTTCTTTGTAAACGGTTTGTAATCCCGATATTAAAACGCCAGATATGATTAAATATTTGCATAATATCGGGTTTTTCATTTTTCAACCTCTTCTCCACTTAGTCATTTCTATTGGTAATAATCTTGATATATCGTCACTTTGTTTAATAATTCTATTGAATTACCTATATCCCATAATCGATTATTAGTTGTTCTTTTTCCTGTTTTAAATTATTGGGCTTCGATGAGAGAGTTAAAAAATCGATTCAGCTTAACTTATTCAATAAGTTAGTTTTTTTCCTTTACTTACCTTCCCTTTAAACGTTTCTGTGATGATCACATTTTCGCATTAATCATGTTGTCTTTGATGTTTAGCTTTATATGATGGCTTGCTAGCGAAACGTTTCGCTAAGTAGTTTATAAAAATGAAAAAAGGCGTTTTATTACACTCTGATATTTCAGCTGTTATTTCTCGTTTGGGACATACTGATCAGATTACGCATCAGCGATGCGGGGTTACCTATCCCGCCATCTACCCAGCATATTGATTTAGCGCTAACCCAGGGAACACCCGATCTGTTTTTGATGTTGTTGTTCAGGAAGTATAAGTTGAGGCGGCCATTTTGGCCGCTGAAATTATTGAACACAATCTTCAAATACATGAACAAATCATCAAGCGTATTGCAGATCTCGGAACACAACAGGGAAACGCAATTGCGGTACAGTATGTTAGTTATAGCATTCTGAAAGAGAAAACAGAGAAGAGCAAAGCGGTTATCCGTACAGGAGAATGTTCTCCTTATGTCAATATCCTCCTTTGCTCTGGCGTAACTTTCTGAGGATATTATGGAGCCATTACTGGAGTTAAAGGGGATTGATAAGTCTTTCCCCGGGGTAAAAGCCTTGTCAGGAGCAGTGTTGCGTGTTTATCCCGGGAAAGTGATGGCGTTAGTCGGCGAAAACGGTGCCGGCAAATCCACGATGATGAAAGTTTTGACTGGTATTTATACAAAAGATGCTGGTACGATCCGCTATCTTGGACAAAATGTGGCTTTCTCGGGGCCCAAGTCGTCTCAGGAATCTGGTATTGGCATTATTCATCAAGAGCTAAATCTCATCCCTCAGTTGACGATTGCTGAAAACATTTTTTTGGGACGTGAATTCGTTAATAAACTGGGCATCATCAACTGGAAAAAAATGTACGAAGAAGCCGATAACTTGCTGAAGCGTCTAAATATCCGTTACAGCAGCCATCGACTTGTTTCTGAATTGTCTATTGGTGAGCAGCAAATGGTAGAAATTGCCAAAGTGCTGAGTTTCCAATCCAAAGTCATCATCATGGATGAACCTACCGATGCTCTGACTGATACCGAAACTGAATCCTTATTTCATGTCATACGGGAGCTGAAAGTGCAGGGATGTGGCATTGTTTATATTTCCCATCGCTTGAAAGAGTTGTTTGAAATTTGTGATGATGTGACGGTATTGCGCGATGGGCAATTTATTGGTGAACGACCCATTAATGCTCTGAATGAAGAGCAATTGATCGAAATGATAGTGGGGCGCAAGCTAGAGGATCAATACCCACGCTTGGATCTACCGAGAGGTGAAAAACGGATGCAAATTGTAAGCCTCTCTGGATCGGGGATCAATAATGTCGGTTTTTCTCTGTTTGGTGGGGAAATTCTGGGGATCTCCGGGTTGATGGGAGCTGGTCGTACTGAATTAATGAAGGTTATTTACGGGGCTTTGCCAAAAACTGAAGGTCAGATCTTGCTTGATGGGAAACCTCTGACGATCCGCGCTCCACAGGATGGATTAACCAATGGTATTGTCTATATTTCGGAAGATCGTAAGCGCGATGGGTTAGTCTTGGGAATGTCAGTCAAAGAGAATATGTCCCTCACTGCATTACATTATTTTAGCCGAAGTTCTTATCTTTTGAATCATTCCGCAGAACAAAAATCCGTTGCTGATTTCATCAAGTTATTCAATATCAAAACCCCCTCTATGGAACAAACTATAGGACTGCTTTCTGGCGGTAATCAGCAGAAAGTTGCGATTGCCCGAGGACTGATGACTCGTCCAAAAGTATTGATCCTTGATGAGCCAACTCGAGGCGTGGATGTAGGGGCGAAAAAAGAAATCTATCAGCTTATCAACCAGTTTAAAAAAGAAGGCTTGAGCATTATTTTGGTTTCTTCTGAGATGCCTGAAGTGATGGGAATGAGTGACCGTATTCTGGTCATGCATGAAGGTAAAATCAGTGGGGAATTCGATGCGAAAAGTATTTCTCAGGAAGCGTTGATGGCCGCTGCTGTTGGCAAGCAATATATCGACAAACAAAATATGGTGCAATTAACAGAGAATGGTCAAGGATAATGGATATGAATGCCAGCACAGCGCCAGCCTCCCGACGTTGGTTTACGAAAACATGGTTGATGGAGCAGAAATCACTCATTGCGCTTTTATTGTTGATTGCTGTGGTTTCTTCCCTTAGTCCTAGTTTTTTCACATTGAATAACCTGTTCAACATTCTCCAGCAAACTTCTGTCAACGCTATCATGGCGGTTGGAATGATGTTGGTTATCCTGACATCAGGAATTGATCTATCAGTTGGTTCCTTGATGGCTCTGACAGGATCTGTGGCAGCATCAATGGTAGGGGCTGATATCAATGCCTTGGTCGCTGTTGCTGGCGCTTTGGCATTGGGGACTGCAATTGGAGCCTGTACTGGTGTAATTGTTGCAAAAGGTAAGGTTCAGGCATTTATTGCGACATTGGTGATGATGTTATTGTTGCGCGGAGTGACCCGAGTTTATACCGATGGGAGTCCGATTAATACCGGGTTCAGTGAAAATGCGGATCTGTTTGGTTGGTTTGGCATTGGACGCCCATTAGGAGTGCCTACGCCAGTGTGGATCATGTTGCTGGTGTTTGTCACTGCTTGGTTTATTCTTCATCATACTCGTCTTGGTCGTTATATCTATGCATTAGGCGGAAATGAATCTGCAACAC
The DNA here is from genome assembly GCF_002127535.1 of Xenorhabdus vietnamensis. GTDB lineage: Bacteria > Pseudomonadota > Gammaproteobacteria > Enterobacterales > Enterobacteriaceae > Xenorhabdus > Xenorhabdus vietnamensis. The sequence goes on along the minus strand of NZ_MUBJ01000011.1, from coordinate 107,860 downwards.
GTTTATCAGGTATTAATGTTGATAGAATAAAAATAACTGTTTATTCCTTATGTGGCCTGTTGGCTGCACTGGCCAGCATTATCGAAGTTGCCCGATTATCTTCTGCTCAACCCATGGCTGGAAGTGGTTATGAACTGGATGCCATTGCAGCAGTTGTATTGGGTGGAACCAGTCTGGCAGGAGGTAAGGGGCGAATTGTTGGTACGTTGATTGGTGCGCTGATTTTGGGCTTTCTGAATAATGGATTGAACTTATTAGGAATTTCTTCCAACTACCAGATGATCGTCAAGGCAGTTGTGATTTTACTGGCGGTCTTGGTTGATAACAAAAGCAGTAAGTAACTTCACCCTACAGGAAAAAATAACATGAAAATGAAGAAGCTGGCAACCATTCTCTCTGCCATGGCATTAAGTGCCACCATGAGTGCTAATGCGCTGGCGAAGGATAGCATTGCATTGGTTATTTCAACCTTGAATAACCCCTTCTTTGTCACAATGAAAGATAGTGCCCAAAAAGAGGCTGATAAGCTGGGGTATAACCTGATTGTGCTTGATTCCCAGGATAACCCGGCAAAAGAGTTGGCTAATGTACAGGATTTGACGGTTCGTGGCATAAAATTGATGTTAATTAACCCAACCGATTCGGACACTGTTGGTAATGCAGTGATCATGGCAAATAAGGCGAATATTCCGGTTATCACTCTTGACCGTTCAGCGCATAAGGGCAATGTTATCAGCTATATTGCTTCCGACAGCCGTTTAGGCGCCAAAATGGCAGCTGATTTTATCGCTGGAAAATTAGGTAATGGTGTCAAGGTCATTCAATTGGAAGGTATTCCAGGAACTTCAGGTGCGCGTGAACGTGGTGAAGGTTTTGGTCAGGCAGCCCAAAAGCATAAATTTAATATGTTGGCTAGTCAGCCCGCTGATTATGATCGCACAAAGGGGATGAATGTCATGCAAAACCTGCTGACAGCTCATCCGTCAGTACAAGCCGTTTTCGCTCAAAATGATGAAATGGCTCTTGGTGCATTGCGAGCGTTGCAGACAGCCGGTAAAAAAGATGTGCTGGTTGTCGGATTTGATGGCACTGACGATGCTCTTAAGGCTGTACAGAGCGGTAAATTGGGAGCAACTATCGCACAGCGTCCAGATCAAATTGGTATCATCGGCGTTCAGACCGCGGACAAAGTGTTAAAAGGTGAAAAAGTTGACGCCACCATTCCGGTTGAGCTGGGATTAGTTGTTAAGAAATAATCAACATTATTCATGCAGCCACTAGTTTTTATGGCTGCATTATTTTTATACAGGAATAAATGTAATGAGTATGGCAAAACTGGTGGTGATGGGCAGCATCAATGTAGATCACATATTGAATCTCAACTCTTTTCCCCAACCAGGGGAAACAGTGAGAGGAGAACAGTATAGGGTTGCATTTGGAGGAAAGGGAGCAAACCAGGCAGTTGCCGCTGGCCGTTGTGGTGCTAACATTACATTTATTGCTTGCATTGGCCAAGATGATGTTGGTACACGTGTTTGCCAACAGTTGGCGAAAGATAATATCAATACCTCCTCAATTGAGGTTACTGAAGGCGAAACAACAGGCGTTGCTCTGATTTTTGTCAATCAGCAGGGTGAAAATGTCATTGGTATTAATGCAGGGGCTAATGGGAGTTTAACGCCAGATTATTTTCTTCGTCATGACCACGTGGTCAAAGAGGCTGATGCACTGCTATTGCAGCTTGAAACCCCCCTAGAAACGGTACAGCTCGCTGCTGAAACGGCTAAGAAGCATCATGCTAAAGTAATCTTGAATCCAGCCCCAGCACAGAAAATCTCAGATCAGCTACTTTCGTTGGTGGATATCATCACGCCGAATGAAACTGAAGCAGAATGCCTGACTGGCATTGCCATCAAAGATGACACAGGAGCGGAAAAAGCAGCTCAGGCCTTACATAATAAGGGTATAGAAACGGTCATTATTACATTGGGTAGTCGAGGTGTATGGCTGAGCGAGAAAGGTAAGAAAAGTAAAATTGTTCCCGGATTTAAAGTAAAAGCGATCGATACAATTGCTGCTGGGGATACATTTAATGGCGCTTTGATAACGGGATTGCTGGAAGGAAAAGAAATGTTATCAGCGATCCGTTTTGCCCATGCGGCGGCTGCGATTGCCGTGACACGTCAGGGTGCACAGCCTGCGATTCCGTGGCGAAACGAAATTGATGCATTTATATCTGAACAGGATTAACTGTGGCTACTATGAAGGACGTTGCCCGTCTGGCGGGCGTCTCAACATCAACGGTCTCTCATGTGATTAATGACAATCGTTATGTCAGTGAGAGTGTGAAAAAGAAAGTCAATGCAGCGATTGAGGAATTGAATTATGCGCCGTCTGCTTTGGCTAGAAGCTTGAAAATCAAGCAAACCAAAACCATTGGTATGTTGGTTACTGCCAGTGATAACTCTTTTTATTCCGAAGTTGTTAGAAGTGTTGAAAGGAACTGTTATGAACGGGGATACAGTTTAATTCTATGTAATACAGAAGGTAACGTTATCCGCATGGTCCGTAGTATGGAAACCTTACTGCAAAAGCGCGTTGATGGCCTGCTAATTATGTGTTCTGAAACTCAGCGTCTATCTAATGATGTCTTGCGCCGTTATCCATTGGTTCCGATGGTAATCATGGATTGGTCTCCTTTTGATATCTGCAATGACATTATTAAGGATAACTCCCTGCAAGGAGGAGAAATAGCTACCAATTATCTGATCAGTCGAGGTTTTCGCAAAATTGCCTGTATCACTGGTCCACGGGATAAGACACCTGCTTGTCAGCGTCTGGCTGGATATCGAAAAGCTATGGAAGATGCTGGGCTGGAAATTCCCGTTGGATATGAAATTTATAGCGATTTTGAATTTGCTGGCGGATTGTCATCAATGAAGCAACTACTCCAATTACCTGAACCACCGGAAGCCTTATTTGCAGGTAACGATGCTATGGCGGTTGGAGCTTATCAAGCCTTGCATCAGCAGGGGCTCTCTGTACCGGATGATATCTCTATCATTGGATATGACGATATTGCAATCGCCTCTTACTTGATCCCTCCGTTGACAACCATTCATCAATCAAAAGATGAATTGGGTAAATTGGCGATTGATAGCCTGCTTTATAGAATGGACAATCCAGAAAGTGAGCCAAAACAACTGATTTTGACGCCTGAATTGATCGAACGAAGTTCTGTAGCCAGTCGTTAATCAGCTTATTTCTTCTTAATTAAGTTATTACCGTCTCCTTTATTCAGTAATAGGAAAACAGTAGAAGAAATCAAGGTAATCACTCCCATCGTAATCAAAGTATAGTGGAAATGGCTCACGTTTGAGTCATATTCCATTGATTTGTAAAATCTTAGGGCTGCTGCACTGACGGTTACTCCAAAACTGATGGATAACTGTTGAGTGACAGCGAGCAAGCTATTACCGGTACTGGCATTGTTATCATTCAGATCACCCAAGGTGATTGTATTCATTGCTGTAAACTGTGTAGACATCACCATTCCCAATATAAAAAGAGGAATTATTAGAAACACGATAGGCAGTTCTGGTGTCTGTAGAGAAAATTGTGAAATCATTACACCAATAATAATTGTGACCCAAATAAGCGTATTTCGATATCCAAAACGGGTCAGTATCTTAGTGACAAAAGATTTAGCTAAAATTGAGCCAATCGCGTTTGGTGCCATCATTATTCCTGCAATCATGGCTGAAAATCCGAATCCCATTTGTAGCATCAGAGGAATAATAAATGAAAGCGAGCCAGTACCTAGACGAGTAGCAATATTGCTGGCAATGCCAATTGAAAATGTACGTGTTTGAAACAATTCGAGGTCAATGAGAGGATTTGGGTGTCTTTTCGCATGGAAGATATATCCCAGTAGCATAATGATACCGCTAGAAAATAAAGCGAGAGAGATATAGTCAGAGAAAGACTTATGCCCAAATAAATCAAAGCTGACTGAAATCATCACCAAGCCCATGCCGAACAACATGAATCCCAGAAAATCGAAAGGACACTTAGGCATGGTTAAATTAGGCATGTTCTTTTTGGCGTAAACGATCCCTAATAAACCAATGGGAATATTGATGATAAAGATCCAATGCCATGTTGCATAAGTTACTAACAACCCGCCAAGCATTGGACCTAAAATCGGACCCAATAACCCCGGCATGGTGACAAAGTTCAGAATAGGTAACAGTTCGCTCCGCGGGTATGTTCTTAGTAAAGCCAGACGTGCAACAGGCATCATCATAGCGCCGCCTATACCTTGAATAATTCGGGATATAACTAAGAAAGAGAGATTGTACGATAGCGCGCAAGCAAGCGAGCCTAAAGAAAAGAAAGAAACAGCATAAATGAATACCGTACGAGTGCCAAATCTATCAGCGAGCCAACCACTTACGGGAATTAGCATTGCTACAGTTAAGGTATAACTGACAATAGCGGGCTGCATTGCCAGCGGAGAATGATTAAGGCTTTTAGCAATCGCCGGTAGTGCGGTGTTAAGAATCGTGGCATCTAAAGACTGCATAAAAAAAGCCATAGCCGCAATCCAAGGTAACCCCGACATACTGCGTGCGGATTTAACCATTAGATATCCCATTTATTTTTTAATGATAATTGGTGAATACATAATATCTTAATACATTAAACTCAGACTATTTCTTGGTTACTAATAAACCAACCACGTTCTCTAAGGTCGGTTGATTGTTGTTATAGACTATTTTGATAACTGCACAAACAATCGTTGTGTGACGCATATATTTAATGATTGTTGTCTAAAACGTCAATTTTAGAATAAAAAAAGCGCGTAATAGCCAATTTTGTTGAAAAAAAACACGAACAGAAAAAAAATCAAAAAAAACTATTGTCACCACCGTAAAACTCCCTATAATGCGCCACCACTGACCGACGCTGAGCTGAGACACGCCGCGGCGGGCGGCGAAGAAAAGCGAAAATAAGCGCTTGACTTCGGAGGCGAAAAGCGTAAGATACGCAGCCTCGCAACCGGGAAACGAATCATAGGTTGCAATGCTCTTTAACAATTGAATCAGACAATCTGTGTGGGCACTCGCAAGAC
>NZ_MUBJ01000011.1:99123-102626 GCF_002127535.1 Xenorhabdus vietnamensis | reverse complement strand
TCGTAACAAGGTAACCGTAGGGGAACCTGCGGTTGGATCACCTCCTTACCTAGAGATAGTAGTTTTTGTTGCAGTGCTCACACAGATTGTCTGATGAAATGTAATATGAGCAGCGCGTCTGCGAAGAAGACTCGATGTCCCCTTCGTCTAGAGGCCTAGGACACCGCCCTTTCACGGCGGTAACAGGGGTTCGAATCCCCTAGGGGACGCCACACTGCTCAGGCCCTGTGTGAAAGGCGGTGCCCCCTGATATTATTGTTAAGCGGGCTGTAAAGTCGGTTTACCAATAATAGCTCTTTAACAATCCGGAACAAGCTGAAAATTTGAAACACCCAGTCCCAGTCGTGAAGACGGGATTGGGGAGTCTCTCAAAACTCCAGTCCGAAGACACCTTCGGGTTGTGAGGTTAAGCGACTAAGCGTACACGGTGGATGCCTAGGCAGTCAGAGGCGATGAAGGACGTGCTAATCTGCGAAAAGCGCCGGTGAGCTGATATGAAGCGCCATCAGCCGGCGATGTCCGAATGGGGAAACCCAGTGCAATCCGTTGCACTATCATTAACTGAATTCATAGGTTAATGAGGCGAACCGGGGGAACTGAAACATCTCAGTACCCCGAGGAAAAGAAATCAACCGAGATTCCCCCAGTAGCGGCGAGCGAACGGGGAGCAGCCCAGAACCAGCATCAGTGTCAGCGTCAGGAGAACGGTCTGGAAAGGCCGGCAGTAAAGGGTGATAGCCCCGTATCTGAAGACGCTGGCAGTGGGAGTTCGATGAGTAGGGCGGGACACGTGGTATCCTGTCTGAACATGGGGGGACCATCCTCCAAGGCTAAATACTCCTGACTGACCGATAGTGAACCAGTACCGTGAGGGAAAGGCGAAAAGAACCCCGGCGAGGGGAGTGAAAGAGAACCTGAAACCGTGTACGTACAAGCAGTGGGAGCACCCTTTGGGGTGTGACTGCGTACCTTTTGTATAATGGGTCAGCGACTTATATTCTGTAGCAAGGTTAACCGTATAGGGGAGCCGCAGGGAAACCGAGTCTTAACTGGGCGTTAAGTTGCAGGGTATAGACCCGAAACCCGGTGATCTAGCCATGGGCAGGTTGAAGGTTGGGTAACACTAACTGGAGGACCGAACCGACTAATGTTGAAAAATTAGCGGATGACTTGTGGCTGGGGGTGAAAGGCCAATCAAACCGGGAGATAGCTGGTTCTCCCCGAAAGCTATTTAGGTAGCGCCTCGTGAAGTCATCTTCGGGGGTAGAGCACTGTTTCGGCTAGGGGGTCATCCCGACTTACCAACCCGATGCAAACTGCGAATACCGAAGAATGTTATCACGGGAGACACACGGCGGGTGCTAACGTCCGTCGTGAAGAGGGAAACAACCCAGACCGCCAGCTAAGGTCCCCAAGTCATGGTTAAGTGGGAAACGAAGTGGGAAGGCTCAGACAGCCAGGATGTTGGCTTAGAAGCAGCCATCATTTAAAGAAAGCGTAATAGCTCACTGGTCGAGTCGGCCTGCGCGGAAGATGTAACGGGGCTAAACCATGCACCGAAGCTGCGGCAGCGACACGCAAGTGTTGTTGGGTAGGGGAGCGTTCTGTAAGCCGTTGAAGGTGTGCTGTGAGGCATGCTGGAGGTATCAGAAGTGCGAATGCTGACATAAGTAACGATAAAGCGGGTGAAAAACCCGCTCGCCGGAAGACCAAGGGTTCCTGTCCAACGTTAATCGGGGCAGGGTGAGTCGACCCCTAAGGCGAGGCCGAAAGGCGTAGTCGATGGGCAACGGGTTAATATTCCCGTACCCGGTGTTACTGCGAAGGGGGGACGGAGAAGGCTAGGCTGGCCGGGCGACGGTTTGTCCCGGTTTAAGCGTGTAGGTGGGGTGACCTGGCAAATCCGGTCACCTGTTAACACTGAGGCGTGATGACGAGGCACCACGGTGCTGAAGTAGCTGATGCCCTGCTTCCAGGAAAAGCCTCTAAGCTCTAGGTAACATTGGATCGTACCCCAAACCGACACAGGTGGTCAGGTAGAGAATACTCAGGCGCTTGAGAGAACTCGGGTGAAGGAACTAGGCAAAATGGTGCCGTAACTTCGGGAGAAGGCACGCTGGCACTAGGTGAAGGGCCCCGCGCCCGGAGCCGAAGCCAGTCGCAGATACCAGCTGGCTGCAACTGTTTAATAAAAACACAGCACTGTGCAAACACGAAAGTGGACGTATACGGTGTGACGCCTGCCCGGTGCTGGAAGGTTAATTGATGGGGTTAGCCGCAAGGCGAAGCTCTTGATCGAAGCCCCAGTAAACGGCGGCCGTAACTATAACGGTCCTAAGGTAGCGAAATTCCTTGTCGGGTAAGTTCCGACCTGCACGAATGGCGTAATGATGGCCAGGCTGTCTCCACCCGAGACTCAGTGAAATTGAACTCGCTGTGAAGATGCAGTGTACCCGCGGCAAGACGGAAAGACCCCGTGAACCTTTACTATAGCTTGACACTGAACCTGGAGCCTTGATGTGTAGGATAGGTGGGAGGCTTGGAAGTGTGGACGCCAGTCTGCATGGAGCCAACCTTGAAATACCACCCTTGAATGTTTGAGGTTCTAACGTAGGCCCGTCATCCGGGTTGCGGACAGTGTCTGGTGGGTAGTTTGACTGGGGCGGTCTCCTCCCAAAGCGTAACGGAGGAGCACGAAGGTTAGCTAATCACGGTCGGACATCGTGAGGTTAGTGCAAAGGCATAAGCTAGCTTGACTGCGAGAGTGACAGCTCGAGCAGGTACGAAAGTAGGTCTTAGTGATCCGGTGGTTCTGCATGGAAGGGCCATCGCTCAACGGATAAAAGGTACTCCGGGGATAACAGGCTGATACCGCCCAAGAGTTCATATCGACGGCGGTGTTTGGCACCTCGATGTCGGCTCATCACATCCTGGGGCTGAAGTAGGTCCCAAGGGTATGGCTGTTCGCCATTTAAAGTGGTACGCGAGCTGGGTTTAGAACGTCGTGAGACAGTTCGGTCCCTATCTGCCGTGGGCGTTGGAAGATTGAAAGGGGCTGCTCCTAGTACGAGAGGACCGGAGTGGACGCACCACTGGTGTTCGGGTTGTCATGCCAATGGCACTGCCCGGTAGCTAAGTGCGGAAGAGATAACCGCTGAAAGCATCTAAGCGGGAAACTTGCCTTGAGATGAGTCTTCCCTTGTCCCTTGAGGACACTGAAGGAACGTTCGAGACGAGGACGTGGATAGGCTGGGTGTGTAAGCGTTGCGAGACGTTGAGCTAACCAGTACTAATGAACCGTGCGGCTTAACCTGACAACACCGAAGGTGTTTTGGGCTGAGAGAGCAGATGACAAAGTTTCAAAGCAGATGACAGCTTGTTCGGGGTTGAAACCAGGATTTGTCTGGCGGCAATAGCGCGGTGGTCCCACCTGACCCCATGCCGAACTCAGCAGTGAAACGCCGTAGCGCCGATGGTAGTGTGGGGTCTCCCCATGTGAGAGT
>NZ_MUBJ01000011.1:0-99023 GCF_002127535.1 Xenorhabdus vietnamensis | reverse complement strand
GGCAATAGCGCGGTGGTCCCACCTGACCCCATGCCGAACTCAGCAGTGAAACGCCGTAGCGCCGATGGTAGTGTGGGGTCTCCCCATGTGAGAGTAGGGCACTGCCAGACATTCAATGCGTCAGGAAAGCCTCCCGTCCCCGGGGGGCTTTTTTGCGTTGGAGAAATTGAAGCTAGGGATATAGAAAATATGAGGGCAAAAACAATATAAATTAATGTGCTTTCCCTTGCTCAATTCCAATCCCGGTCTGCGAACGAATAAATTGGCTGCGAAACATTACCCTCTCCTGAGCCCCTTGTTCCGATGTATCTGTAACCGAAAATAACCAAGCACCAATAAATGCGATAAACATAGAAAATAGTGCTGGATATTCATAAGGATAAATCGGCTTCTCATGACCAAGGATATTGACCCAAATTGTAGGACCTAAGATCATTAATACAACCGCCGTCAGTAATCCCAGCCATCCGCCAATCAACGCCCCACGTGTAGTCAGCCTGCTCCAGTACATTGACAATAAAATAATAGGGAAATTACAGCTTGCAGCAATGGAGAACGCCAACCCAACCATAAAAGCAATATTTTGCTTTTCGAACAATATCCCCAGACTAATCGCAACTAACCCCAGAATAACGACAGTAATTTTAGAGACTTTTAGTTCATCTCGTTCATTAGCATGTCCTTTTTTGATCACATTGGCATAGAGGTCGTGGGATACTGCTGAAGCGCCCGCTAAAGTTAATCCTGCTACTACAGCCAAAATAGTGGCAAAAGCAACTGCCGAGATAAAGCCAAGGAAAAAATCACCGCCAACAGCATTTGCTAGATGGACAGCTGCCATATTTGTACCACCAACTAACGCTCCAGTTGCATCTTTGAACGAAGGGTTAGCACTGACCAGTAAAATTGCACCAAATCCGATAATAAACGTCAGGATATAAAAATAGCCGATAAAACCAGTCGCATAGAAAACGCTTTTACGTGCTTCTTTAGCATCACTGACGGTAAAAAATCGCATAATAATATGTGGCAATCCCGCAGTACCAAACATTAACGCTAATCCTAAAGAGAGTGCAGAGATAGGGTCAGATACCAATCCTCCGGGACTCATGATGGCTGGCCCAAGAGAGTGAACTGCAATGGCTTCTTTAAACAGGATATGAAAGTTGAAATTAACGGCTTTCATGACCATCAGAGCCATGAACGTTGCTCCTGCCAACAACAGAATTGCTTTAATAATCTGAACCCATGTTGTTGCCAGCATTCCGCCAAATAATACATAAAGCACCATTAAAATACCGACCAAAACAACAGCGATGTAATAATTTAATCCGAATAGAAGCTCTATGAGTTTTCCTGCTCCAACCATCTGTGCTATTAAATATAACGCAACAACAACTAATGAACCCATTGCGGATAGAGTACGGATAGGGCGCTGTTTTAGTCGATAAGAAGCGACATCCGCAAAGGTGTAACGCCCTAAGTTTCTTAATCTCTCGGCAATGAGGAATAAAATAATTGGCCATCCTACGAGGAAGCCAATGGAATAAATCAATCCATCATAGCCAGAAGTATAAACTAATGCCGAAATTCCCAGAAAAGAGGCTGCGGACATATAGTCACCAGCTATCGCCATACCATTCTGAAATCCAGTGATACGTCCACCTGCAGTATAATAATCTGATCGTGAAATAGTCCGCTTTGAAGCCCAGTAAGTAATACCAAGAGTTAACCCGACGAATAACAGGAACATAACAATCGCCTGAATGTTCAAGGGCTGTTTTTCTACATTACCTGAAATGGCATCTGCTTGAGCTAGGATAGGAAAGAGGGAGGAAAATAGAGATATTGCTGACAATACGATTTTTTTCATTTTCTCACCTCGTTGAGAACAGTTGTTGTCAGACGATCAAATTCACCATTTGCCCTTACCACATAAATTCCTGTCAATATGAAAGAAATAAAGATGATCCCGACTCCTACGGGGATCCCACGCGTCATGCTGGTACTTTCATGAAGTTGTGTTCCAAGCCATTCAGGAGCAAAAGCAATAAGAAAAATAAAACCAACATAAAGCACCAACATAATGATAGATAACAACCAGGCAAAACGTCCTCGCTTTTTAACTAATTCCTTAAAGCGAGGATTATTTTCAATCTGTTGATAAATGTCGTCACTCATTAGAGTATCTCCTTGTTGATTTGAAACGGTACACCTTGAGCCACTTCGCGAGATACTGGATAGCTGTACCCGAGGGAATTCATGACTCTATTCGCCACGTCCCTGCATAGCTCTGCGCTTTTGGTGATGCGTTATGCAAGCCGCCTTGCGGCGGCCTATATGTTTTACGACATATTGATAGATTGTTTTTCTTCCAGCAGTTTCTCAACGACTCCAGGATCGGCCAAAGTAGAGGTATCTCCTAAATTACTGGTATCACCAGAAGCTATTTTGCGCAAAATACGCCGCATGATTTTTCCGGAACGTGTTTTGGGCAGAGAGTCTGTCCAGTGAAGGATATCGGGTGTTGCAATCGGCCCGATTTCTTTACGAACCCAATTTCTGACTTCGGTATACAGTTCAGGAGAAGGCTCTTCACCATGAATTAGCGTGACATAAGCGTAAATAGCTTGCCCTTTGATATGATGGGGAATTCCTACAACGGCAGCTTCAGCTATTTTGGGATACGCAACCAGAGCTGACTCAATTTCTGCTGTTCCTAAACGATGGCCTGAAATATTCAGAACATCATCAACACGGCCTGTTATCCAGTAATAACCATCTTCATCACGTCGAGCGCCATCACCACTAAAATACATTCCCTTGAATGTGGAGAAATAGGTTTGTTCAAAACGATCGTGATCGCCATACAGAGTTCGCGCCTGCGCTGGCCAGGAGTCCGTGATAACAAGATTGCCTTCACACTCTCCTTCTAAAATTTCTCCTGAATTATCAACTAATGCCGGGCTGATGCCAAAAAATGGCAGAGTAGCAGAGCCGGCTTTGAGATCGGTCGCTCCCGGTAGTGGCGTAATCATGAACCCACCAGTTTCGGTTTGCCACCATGTATCTACGATAGGGCATTTACTATTACCTATTTTTTGGTAATACCACTCCCATGCTTCTGGATTAATTGGTTCACCAACAGAACCCATAATGCGCAACGATGTACGTTTAGTACCTTCTATTGCTTTATCACCTTCGGCCATTAATGCCCTAATAGCGGTTGGTGCAGTATAAAGAATATTAACTTTATGCTTGTCGACTATCTGACAGAGGCGATTAACATCAGGGTAGTTGGGAACACCTTCAAACATCAAGGTCGTGGCACCACAGGATAAAGGCCCATATAACAGATAACTATGTCCGGTTACCCAACCTATATCGGCTGTACACCAATAAATTTCTCCGGGACGATAATCAAAAGTGTATTTGAAAGTTAAAGACGCGTAGACCAAATAACCACCCGTCGTATGCAGAACACCTTTAGGTTTGCCGGTAGAGCCTGAGGTATAAAGAATGAATAGTGGATCTTCGGCGTTCATCTCTTCAACGGGGCACTCAGCACTAACACTCTTTATCAGTTCATGCCACCACAAGTCACGGTCATTATTCCAGTTTTTGGTATTTCCGGTGCGTTTGAAAACAACCACATTCGTCACGCCAGAGACGCCCGGATTGCTCAGGGCTTCGTCGACATTTTTTTTCAATGGGATTGTTCGGCCTGCCCGTAAGCCTTCATCTGCGGTAATAACGAGCTTGGCATTGGAATCGATAACTCTGCCAGCGATGGCATCCGGGGAGAAGCCACCAAAGATCACGGAATGGATTGCCCCAATGCGGGCACAGGCCAGCATTGCAACAGCAGCTTCTGGCACCATTGGCATATAAATGGCAACAACATCACCTTTTTTGATCCCAAGTTTTTTCAACACATTGGCAAATTGGCTGATGTCATGATGTAATTCTCGATACGTAACATGTCGGGATTCTGCGGGATTATCCCCCTCCCATATAATGGCTGTTTGATCGCCCCGCTCTTGCAAATGGCGATCAAGACAGTTGGCACTTAAGTTCAGGGTGCCATCTTCAAACCAACAGATACTGATATGCCCAGGATCGAAAGAGGTATTTTTGACCTTGGTATAGGGCCTAATCCAATCAACTATTTTACCTTTCTCCCCCCAGAATCCTTCAGGGTCTTGTAATGACCACTGGTAGTCTTGTAAGTATTGTTGTTTGTTTATCAGGGCCGTATCTGCAATATCAACAGGAATAAGATGCTTGATTATTTGAGTCATATTTTTATCTCCTTGCAATTGTTAATACTATGTCAAAACAAGGTTAACTAAACTGTAAGAAGTATTTTTGTTTCTTTTTTGCGCGGAAGATCACGCAATTAAAGAAAATGAATTTCATGGCATGATCATTTAGCACAATGTGTTTGATTGAAATTAAATAATGCTATTGGTTTTTATCATGGATAAATATTTCATCAAATAGGCATTAATTGAATTTTAAGTTTAATGAGGTATGAAACGTAAGCGCATAAAGGAAACCATAGTGAATATATGGAATTGATAATCATTTTCATTATTGTTCAATTCACTATAATAATTGCGTCGTTCACAAGGTGTGATCCTTTATATATTCTAAACAACTGGAGATATGATATGAGCTATTCACTGCCTTCTCTACCTTACTCCTATGACGCGTTAGAGCCTCATTTTGACAAACAGACGATGGAAATTCATCATACTAAGCACCATCAGACGTATGTCACTAACTCGAATACTGCTCTGGAAGCTTTTCCCGAATTAAGCAAACTGGGTATTGATGATCTGGTTCAACAGCTTGATAAAATTCCAGCTGATAAACGCAATTTCATTCGCAATAATGCGGGTGGGCATTCAAACCACAGTATGTTTTGGAAAGGGCTAAAGCTGGATACAGTATTGGAAGGTACTTTGAAAGCGGCTATTGAGCGTGATTTTGGAAGTGTTGACAGTTTCAAGGAAAAATTTGAACAAGCCGCTGCAACTCGCTTTGGCTCTGGTTGGGCATGGTTGGTGCTGAAAGACGATGGCAAACTTGCTGTTGTTTCGACAGCCAATCAGGATAGCCCACTCATGGGTGAAGAAATAGCGGGTGCTTCTGGTTATCCTATTGTGGGTTTGGATGTGTGGGAACATGCCTATTATTTGAAATATCAGAATCGTCGTCCTGACTACATCAAAGCATTTTGGAGCGTCGTAAACTGGGACGAAGCGACAAGACGCTACGAAGAAAAAATTAAGTAATCCATTCTATTATTTTTCACAATAATGCTGGTCATGATCGTGATCGGCATTTTTATTGTGCATAATCTTGGCTATTATGCCTAGGTAATGCTTGTTCATTTTCACTATATCATTGGGAGGAAATAAAAATGTATTATCCACAAGTATATAGAGGAAAAATATTATCATCAGAAACACTTGGTTACAGTGCAATCAATAAACTGGTGGTGAATGGTCGGCTACAGCTAACCTCGCTTGGACTAGAAGGTGATGAACAAGCGGAAACTCGTTTTCATGGTGGACCTGATCGTGCTCTTTGTCATTATCCAAGAGAACATTACTTATTTTGGAAAAGACAATTCCCTGAATTGATGGAATTATTTGTATCCCCTTTGTTTGGTGAAAACATATCTACAGAAGGAATGACGGAAGATAATGTCTATATTGGTGATATTTTCCAATGGGGTACAGCTTTGATTCAGATAACTCAGCCACGTTCTCCATGTTATAAACTCAATTTTGTTACAAACATCGGTGATTTTGCTGCAATGATGCAAAATAATGGGCGTTGTGGCTGGTTATACCGTGTTATCTCTTCTGGTTTAGTAAGTGCTGGTGAGCCGATAAAACTGTTAAGCCGCAATAGTGATGTTTCTGTTAAGGAAGCCATTGCCATTGCTTTTCATTCTCCATTTGATGAAGAACAGTATCGTCGTTTAATGGGGGCTGCTGGGTTGTCTGCCAGTTGGAATCTGACGATGCAAAAACGTATATTGCATGGAAAAATTGAAGATTTTAATCGACGTTTATTGGGGAATTGATGTGATCATATTATTAATGTGATATCAGTGAGAAAGAAAAATTATTAAAAAATCAGGTTAGTTCACACTACGCACAAAATTCTGTTCATCCAACTAAGCAAATGAAGTTAATCTACTTGAGCCAGTAAATCAGATTAGTAGAAATAATCCTAACAACCAAATTGGTTGGCAAAATAGTCAAAAAAATACCCAGATGGCATAAAGGATATACGGGTTGATTCAAGAGACATTCCAGAGACTCGTTTTGATATAGCTTATCAAAATACCGGGCCTGAAATGTATGAGAAATATTTAAAGAACATTGATGAAGACAGACGACCTAACGCTGTGAGGCTTTTTGCGTCTAGTTTGAGTCTAACGCATCATGATAAGATGATGAAGTTTATTAAAAAATAATAATACAAAGTTACAACAAATTCATGATAAAAAATAATGCCAAAGGATGAATGAATACCCTTTGGCATTTATACCCTACTTATGGGTGAGCGATAAATCCGACCGCTTCATAGACTTTATCCAAGGTTGCCTGAGCACGAGCTTGTGCTTTAGCGGCTCCTTCTGCCATGATTTGGTTAAGTAACGCTTCATTATTACGGAAATGATGGTAACGTTCCTGTAATCCTGTCAGCATTTCACATACAGCATCTGCAACAGTCCCTTTCAAATGACCGTACATTTTGCCTTCAAACTCCGCTTCTAATTCAGGGATAGTTTTGCCTGTTACACCTGCAAGAATATCCAGCAAATTAGAAACACCCGGTTTGTTTTCCAAATCATAACGTACACGAGGTGGTTCTTCAGAATCGGTAACAGCACGTTTGATTTTCTTGGCGACAGACTTCGGATCTTCCAGCAGAGCAATCACGTTATTGCGATTATCATCGGACTTTGACATCTTCTTGTCCGGATCTTGCAATGACATCACGCGAGCGCCGCCTTTTGGAATAAATGGCTCAGGAACAGTGAATATATCGCCATATAAGGCGTTAAAACGCAATGCCAAATCACGGCTCAATTCAAGGTGCTGTTTTTGATCACTACCCACAGGGATCTGATTAGCTTGGTAAAGCAAAATATCAGCGGCCATCAGGACAGGGTAATCAAACAGCCCGGCATTGATATTTTCTGAGTGACGGGCTGATTTATCCTTAAACTGAGTCATGCGGCTGAGTTCGCCAAAATAGGCATAGCAGTTCAATACCCAGCTCAACTGAGAATGTTGTGGGACATGTGATTGGACAAAGATGGTACTTTTCTTTGGATCAATACCACAGGCAAGGTAAAGCGCCAGCGTATCCAGAGTGCGTTTTTTCAGTTCATTAGAATCTTGGCGCACAGTAATGGCATGCTGGTTAACGATACAGTAGATGCAATCATATTCATCCTGCATTTTAACCCACTGACGCAACGCCCCCATATAGTTACCGATGGTCAATTCACCGGAGGGTTGTGCGCCGCTGAATACAATAGGTTTTTGGGAGTTTGGTTTCATTACAGTGGGTTCATTCATTTTATTAAGCTTCCTGTCTTTTCAGAGTGGATAATAATGTCAAAGTGGGTAGTCCAATAATTGGGAGTAAATCCGGAAAATGGTCCAATATATAATTTGGGTGGCTTAATGCTATCGATTCTCCGTAGTTATACCCATAGGTTAAGCCAACACAAGGGCAACCAGCTGTTTGTGCAGCCAAAATATCATTACGGGAATCACCGACAAAAAGCAATTCTTCTTTATGCAGGCCAAGCATCCCCATTGTCAAATATAGAGGTGCGGGATGAGGCTTTTTCTCTTTAACATCATCACCACCCAGTACCAATGAAAAATATTCACTAATACCCAAGGATTCCAGCAATGGGGCGATAAAAGGAGTGGGTTTATTCGTGATAATCGCCATAGGCAAATTGTGTTTTGCAAGCTCTGCCAAAGTCTCTTTTACATGGGGAAACAATTGGCTGCCTGTGGTGACGCTAGCTTCATAAAACTTATCAAACAATTTGCGCATTTCGCTATGCAATGTGGGAGAAGGATCTGCCCCAGTCCACTTCAATGCGCGTTCAACCATGACATCGGCACCATTGCCAATCCAGATAGCGACTCGTTCTTTACCTGCGGCGGGTAGTCCTTTGGCAATCAAGGCTTGATCCAAAGCATCAGCCAGACCGCCTGCACTGTCCACCAGAGTGCCATCCAAATCAAATGCAATAGCGCGAATTCCTTTTACGACGTCATTTTTCATTATGCTACCTTCGATAATTCGCGGCGCATTTCATCAATAACCGCTTTATAATCTGGCTGACTAAAAATAGCAGAGCCAGCAACGAATATATCAGCGCCAGCCTGAGCCGCTTCTGCAATATTATTGGGCTTAATGCCGCCATCAATTTCGAGACGGATATCATATCCGCTTTCATCGATGATTCTGCGCACCTGACTCAGTTTTTTCAGTGTTTCTGGAATGAAAGACTGACCACCAAAACCTGGGTTGACGGACATCAACAGAATCACATCCAGTTTATCTAATACGTAATCAAGATAATTAAGGGGAGTTGCTGGATTGAAGACCAAGCCCGCTTTACAGCCATGTTCTTTGATAAGTTGCAGTGTGCGATCTATATGTTCACTCGCTTCAGGATGGAAAGTAATATAGGTTGCACCTGCCTTGGCAAAATCAGGGATAATGCGATCAACCGGTTTTACCATTAGGTGAACATCAATTGGTGCTGTAATGCCATAATCACGCAGTGCCTGACAGACCATTGGACCAATAGTCAGATTTGGCACATAATGATTATCCATGACATCAAAGTGTACAATATCAGCACCTGCTTCCAAAACTTTAGCGGTATCTTCACCTAATCGGGCAAAATCTGCGGATAGAATGGATGGGGCAATCAGAAAGTCTTTCTTCATTATTATCTTCTCCAATTCATTGTTTTATCCCCGTAATTTCAGGGACTGGAAACCTCAATCACTTCTGGCAGTATAACGCCAAAAGCTCATCAACTTTACTGCGGGCAAGAATATTTCTACTTATTGTCCGGCGGGCTTTAACAATGTAAAGAGAAGCTTGATGATACCATTCCCGTGTCATTGGTGTGTCATGATTGGATATGAGTACCGGAATGCCTTTTTGAGACGAGAGATGATATGCGATCTCCGCCAGATTTTCCTGATCAAGGAGGTTGAAACTATTTGTATGGTAGGCTGTAAAATTAGCCGTGGCAGAAAGTGGGGCATACGGGGGATCACAGTAAACCACCGAGCCTTTTGGAGCATTGTTCAATGCAATTTCATAATGTTGGCAGATGAAAGTTGCCTTCTGTGACTTTTCTGCAAACCAGTAAAGCTCATCTTCAGGAAAATAGGGCTTTTTATAGCGCCCGAAAGGAACGTTAAATTCACCTCGAGAATTATAGCGACAAAGGCCGTTATAGCAGTGGCGGTTCAGGTAAAGAAACAACATACTGCGACGAAAGGGATCTTTGCTTTTGTTGAACTCTTCTCTCAGGCGATAGAAGTATTCGGAAGTGTTGAACTCCGATGAAAATAATGGACGGGCATGATTAATAAATTCATCTGCACGAGATTTTACGGTGTCGTACAGGTTGATCAGATCGCTATTGATATCTGACAAAATGTATGAATCATAATCGGTATTCAGAAATACCGAGCCTGCGCCAACAAATGGCTCAATCAAGCAATCGCCCTCTGGCAGATGATGCTTAATATCATCCACCAAGGGGTATTTTCCACCGGCCCATTTTAAGAAAGCGCGTTTTTTTTTCATGCCGTCAAATTAGCTATTCAATAATTTCAGAGCCGCAGATTGTACTCTGTTTAGGACAGCATATCAGCGCCTAATCAAAATAGTTTTATTTTTTCAGATCTTGCTGAACCTGTTGTAATTTTCTGACCCAAGGTTTTTTGGCCTGAACTTCCGCAGGAAGTGAGGAAATGGCTTTCTTAGCATCAGAAACAGAACTGTAACTACCGTGGATCAAAATAAACCATGTCTTGCCATCGCGTTTGGTTTCATAAACCTTGTAATTTGAAAGGTTATTATGTTTTGCGAAAGCGGTTAAGGTATCAGAACGGCTAGCACTACTCAATTGGAGTGTGAATCGGCTTGCAGGTGCTTTCAGCAGATTACCGCCATTGGCCTGATGATTTATTGTCACATGTTTATTAGTCGCTTTGGCGTAATGATCTTCTCTGACCTTATGTTCTTTTTGGGGTTTTTCTTGATTCAGTGGTGTAATTTTCTCTGGTTTTTTCTGTTCAACAGATGGTGTTACCGTTGGTTTAGTTGGTTTAACCTGTGGTTGTGCCAGGTTGTTTTGCACTGAATTATTAATGTTACTTTGTTGTTGATTCAAAGCATCAGAAATATCACCGGGTAACTCTATGCGCTGGTTGTAGCCACCAGTTCCCGTTGCGGGAGTTGGAGTGTTATTACTTGAAGTACTATTAATTGAAGTGCTATTAATTGGTGGCGGGCTGATTTCACGTATCCCATTGGTTACTGGCTCTAATGGATTTTCTTGCTCGTTGCCAGAAGAATTAGAAGAAATTGAAGAAGAACCCGAAAGGTCAATACTCTTTTCTGTTGCATTTGAAGATTGCTGTTTTTCATGCTCAGTGGGGGATTTTAATGCAGAACTGATGGCAATAATCAGAAGTAAAAGTACCAGAATGCCAATACCGAGCATCATTTGTTGACGGGATATTGCGAGTTTAGGTTGATTAAATTGCTTTTTGGATCGCTGAGGGCTGCGATCAGAAGTATCTGGCTTTAATTCATTTTCTGTTTTTTGTTTGTTTTCTGATTTTAATTCGTCCATATACCCTCCCAACAGAGATAATACTGCCAATTGTTATTTAAAAGGTTTAGCAGCCTGACCTAACTAAAACCGATGATGTTTTATTTGATAATGTAGCTATTTTATAGCATAACAGCTAGAGAATAATTCATTATTCAGCTTTTATTCTCAGCACAAATTCTGCCATATTCAGACATTCTCTTCATCTTGGAATTGATTGGGGAGCATAATATATCTAGTGGGGAGGTGGCTGACATAGACGAATAGCGTCCAATATAACTTTTTTCTCAATATCAGAACGGAGTACAGCTTTCCCAATGGCTGTTGGTAGCACCAGATGCAGTTTCCCGGCAGAAACTTTTTTGTCACGCATCATATGGGGTAAATAAGCATCAGGGGACATTGCTTCAGGGCCATTGATAGGCAGTTTAGCTCGTTTTAACAAGCGGATGATACGTTGGGTATCTTGTTTCGAGAATGTGCCGACAAGTTCAGATGTTCTTGCTGCCATCACCATACCCGCAGCAACTGCTTGGCCATGCAGCCAGACCCCATAACCCATTTCAGCTTCAATAGCATGTCCAAAGGTATGACCGATGTTTAGCAATGCACGCATCCCACTGCGTTCTTGTTCATCAGCCGCAACAACCAATGCCTTGAGTTCGCAGCAGCGACGGATGCAGTAGGCCATTGCCTGGCTGTCGAGGGCCAGTAATTTCTCGATATTACCTTCAAGCCAGCTAAAAAATTCATTATCCAGAATGACACCGTATTTAATGACTTCAGCCAGACCCGAATACAACTCTTGAGCAGGCAATGTTTTTAGACAATTGAGATCGACAACAACGGAAATCGGTTGATAGAACGCGCCTATCATATTTTTGCCAAGGGGATGGTTGACCCCTGTTTTTCCACCAACAGAAGAGTCAACTTGAGAGAGTAGCGTGGTGGGTACTTGGATGAAACGAACGCCGCGTTGATAACTAGCTGCGGCAAACCCCGTCATATCACCAATTACACCACCACCAAGAGCGATAAGTATTGTGTCACGACCATGATTATTTTCCAGTAAGGCAGAAAAAATGTCATTGAGCACAAAAAGTGATTTGTACTGCTCACCGTCAGGCAAGATAACTTCATTTACCCGAAGATCCATTCTCTGCAATGTGGATTTCACCTGTTCAAGATACAGGGGTGCAAGCGTTTCATTGGTCACTATCATGACCTGTTGACCGGCTTGCAGGGGCTTGAATGCCTCATTGTCAGAAAATAGCCCTTCGGCTATGGTAATTGGGTAGCTTCTTTCACCTAACGTAACAGTCACTTGTTCCATATCAGCTTTCGTCTTATCGTTTGCCGCTGCGCGGACTCACTATAATCAGTTTTTTTCCAGTAACTCAATGATTTGATTAGCGACGACTTTGGCGCTTTGCTCATCTGTACGAATGGTCACATCAGCAATTTCCTCATAAAGAGGGTTGCGCTCATCAGCCAAATTTTCTAAAACTTCTCGTGCTGGTGCATCAACTTGAAGTAAAGGGCGTTTTTTATCGCGCTGAGTACGAGCTAACTGTTTTTCTATGGTTGTTTCTAAATAGACGACCACACCACGGGCAGACAGGCGATTACGGGTTTCTTTTGATTTAACTGAACCCCCTCCGGTAGCCAATACGATGCCTTGTTTTTCAGTCAGTTCGTTAATTATTTTTTCTTCGCGGTCGCGGAAGCCTTCTTCGCCTTCCACATCAAATACCCAGCCCACGTCAGCTCCGGTACGTCGCTCAATTTCTTGATCAGAGTCGTAAAACTCCATATTGAGTTGCTGAGCTAACTGACGACCAATAGTGCTTTTGCCGGCACCCATAGGCCCAACCAGAAAGATATTGCGTTTCTCTGCCATGTTTTTGGTATTACTAAGACTGTTTGTTAATGATAACCCGCCCCGCCAATCAGATTAGCCGCGGGACCTAAACTGAAACCTCATGAGTGAGAATGTGAGATCAGATAGGAAAATTATCTCAGCACATCAGCCTGTATTGCAACTATATAAATCTGGCACGGAACCTAAGTTAGGTCATTTGGTTCATGCTTTTGCTGGCTGATTGAGGGTTTCTACCTTCCATCTTCAAATTGCTGCTTTATTGGTTGCGTTAATTTATCCCTGTTACATAGTAATAAACGTAGAGTTATCTATCGCTTATGAGGATTTGCTCCCTGCTGCTATAATGCAATTCGAAATTTATTTGGTTAGACTCCTGCTTGTGATATTAAGCCTCTGCTCACTCAATTAGATAATCCTTGTATGCTAAATTAATCTCAACGTCAAATCCATAAACAGACCTAACCAAGAAAAATTGTGGGTTATTTGGTAGAAAAAACACAATAATCATCATTAATAGATTGATTTTTATGTGGTATTTTTGGTTTGTTTAAATATCGGTCAGTTGAGGTGTAATAAAAATTACGAGTTCCCTTCGGCTATGTTGTTCCCCTTTTTGGTTGAATAAAGATCCCAAGAGAGGAAGGTCTGAAAGGTAAGGAACTTTTTGCAAACTTGAGGTTTTTTTCTGTTGAAAGATCCCCCCAAGAATCAGCGTTTCCCCATTTCTAATCGTTACTTGGGTTATGATCTCTTGTTTATCGATGGCCAGATTTTCATTTCCACCCTGACTGATGGGAAAACCGGGTGCATTCTGACTGATTTTCAGTGCGAGCCGGATTTTCCCCTGCCTTAAAATATGGGGTGTCACTTCCATACCCAATACTGCCTCTTTAAACTGAACAGTCGTTTTGTCCTTGTCTTGAACAATATAAGGGATATCAGAACCTTGCTTGATACTGGCTGGCTGTTGATGTGAGGCTGTTAGGCGTGGGCTGGCAATGATCTCAAGTTGGTTTTCCTGCTCGAGTGCGCTGAGTTCCAGCTCTAGTAAGTTTGCATGAATGCGGGCTGTATTCAGTACCAGCCTGTGACGCTGGTTACCGGCAGGCTGATGTAGATTCAGGCGGTTCAGCCCCACTGATTGATTATGTGGATCGGCATTTACGCCCCAGTGGATGCCTAATTCATGCAGGGCTTCTTTGCTACTGGTAACAATATGAGCAGTAATTTGTACTTGTTGTTGTGGGGTATCGATTTCTTTTAGCCAATTTTTGATACGGGTAATAGCATCAAATTTATCTTCCAGAATCAGGCTGTTGGTTAAGGGGTCATGTTCAATTTTCCCCCATTTTGTCAGTAGTGCAGGCTGATTTCTCTGTAATTGCCCTGCTATTTGTTCAGCATCGGCATATTGCAGGGCAATCACCTGATATTCGATCTCTTGTTCTTGCCCATTTTGTTCTATTGAAGAAAAGCCCGTTTCGCTCTCTGCCGGATATATAGGGGGTTGGAATGGATCTCTTACTGGCATTTCGAAATCATGCTCTTCATCTGCACGGTTTTCTACCGCAATATTTTCTGTCGCAAAACCGAATATTGGTAGTAAGAGACAGGTTAGGAGGAGTAAAGGATGGCACTTCATGATTTCTCCCCATGAATAGGATCAGGGAATGTTGAATTGAGCAAAGCCATATCTGACAAAGCGAGATCTGAAAACACCATGCGAACTGTCAGGTTGCCGTCGGCTGGAGTAATCGAGAGGTGCTTAATCAGTAATGGTGGCTGCAATTTTTGAATTTCATTTAAGAAATGGAGAAATTGGTCATAATTTAGTGACAGCATGATATGCCAGAAAATTTGCTCGTTTTCTTTGTGGCTTTTCCACTCCATTAGCTGGCTGCCAGAGCGTATCAGCGGGATATGCAACCGTTTGAGTATGGTCGTATTTTGTTTCGGGGATATATGCCTTGGTGAAGGATAACTGTTTTGATCAAGATTTGCCGCCATTTGCTGAATTTGCTGTTGGGTTTCAGGCAGGGATGGTAGTTCAGCAAGCCGCCGTTGGGATAGTGTCGCATTGTGTTGCCGCTCCTTAATGTTGTCCTGTAGAGTGTGAATCTCATGCCGATTTTTCTGCCAGATCAAAAAGTAGAACCCCAACAGCAGTGAAATGATGAGTAATTGTTGCAAGGCAAGCTGTTGCCAGACAGGCCGATAAAGCCATTGTTGATAAAACCCTTCAAAGTGATTATTTCTCATTGGGTTCTCCCGCAGACCAATTTGCATCAATGGTGAAGTCTTTGAAATGATCTTCCGTTGTGATCATTTTTTTTAGCTGTACATTGATAAGCGAAGTGTCGTCAGTCAGGTTATCCAATAAATCGGAGATATCTGTATAGTTTTGGCTGTGGGCAGTAAAAATTAATTGCCCACTGTCATCACTAAATGCAGTCAGCCAACTGTTTTCTGGTAACAAATGGGGAAGTTGACGAAATAACTGTAAATATTGTTGATTCTGTTCCATGAATATTCGTTTTTTCCGTAATAGCTGTGACAATTGATGATGATGTTGCACTGCTTGGTCTGTTGTTTTGATTGATCGTTGTAATTCAGCCAATTGGTGGGTAATTTCCGTTAATTGCCCACGATATTGTCCTATTTGGTTTGTTTGCAGTGTAGAAATGATCACCAATCCGGTTGTCCAAAATACGAGTTGTAAACAAAGTAATGCTCCCCACATTTGGCCTTGTCGCTTCAGTTTTTTCTGCCGCCACGGTAAAAAATTGACTTGATGCATTACTGATCACCCGGCCTGAGCGCTAAACCTGCGGCAATGATGAACGCATCCATTTTTTCTGGGAATGGGGGATGGTAATGACGGAATGCCATCAAAAGTTGCCAAATATTAGTCGATTTTGTTGATATCGGTGTTGATATTGCTTCTTCTGACGTCATTTTTACTGATGCTGATTGCTCTTCATCACTGTAATAAACTGCATAACTTTCTGTTTCTTGCGTTATGGGGAGCTGATTGATGATCTGAATCAGATGGGAATTTGCTGGGGAAGCCACCAACCCATAGCCGAAAGGTTGGTTGGCAGGGGCAACCCATAGCCAGTCCGTCATGCGTTTGTGAATCAACCAACTGTCATCAGGCACTCCTGCAATTTTGGCTAGATAACGTAATGCGCAGGGCGCAATATCAATGGCATCAAGAGATAAATTGATTTCCGCGAACAGATTCAGCCAGAGACTGAGATCTTTTTGACGGGTTGCGCTGATGCAAATCTGCTGACCATGAACACGATAATCTAATACCAGATCACTGACAGGAAATTGTT
Organism: Xenorhabdus vietnamensis; assembly: GCF_002127535.1. Taxonomy (GTDB): domain Bacteria; phylum Pseudomonadota; class Gammaproteobacteria; order Enterobacterales; family Enterobacteriaceae; genus Xenorhabdus; species Xenorhabdus vietnamensis. The sequence continues at coordinate 82,879 of NZ_MUBJ01000011.1, read as the reverse complement.
TTTCGGCATTGGCATGCACAAACCAGCCGAGTTCCGGCTCCTGTAAGGCAGTATGGTTAGGCAAGGTTATCTGTCGCTGCAACGTTTGCTGAACAGGGAGGGCTAATCTTAGGCTAAGATTTTTAGGTAAAATTTTTCTCCATTGCATTAAAATGTGAAGTAATTTTTCAGGGTTTTGTAGCCGCCCTCCTGAAATGATTTCGCTGGATAGGTGATATTGCCAGCAATGTCGAAGTTGCCAGCCATCACGGCGTTTAATGGCGGCAAGGGCGCGGATGTAATGATCTTGGATATCCAGTCCGATATACCATTTAGGTGGATGCATGTAGAGATCTCCTTATCTACTATCAACGAACCTAAAGTTAACAAAAACCTAATGAAAAGCTGCTATTTATGAAAGTGGTATTGGTGAAAGGTCATATTCATAGCGTTGTATAGCCTTTATACTGATCCCTTTACACTAAGCCTTTTATACTACGTACTGATCGTTTATAAACTGCCCGATTAACATGGCGTGAGAAATCTCAGGTGAAGTTCATAAAGTATTTTTTGATCCTTATTGTTGTTTGCATTTTATTGGGAACCGCCTCGATTTTTGGTTTGTACAAATATATCGAGCCACAGCTTCCAGATGTTGCGACTTTAAAGGATGTCCGACTACAAACACCTATGCAGGTGTTCAGTGCCGATGGCGAATTAATAGCCCAATATGGTGAAAAGCGTCGTTTGCCCCTTGCCTTGGCAGAAATGCCCCCCTTAATGATGAAAGCTTTTATTGCCACAGAAGATAGCCGTTTTTATGAACACCATGGTGTTGATCCCATCGGGATTATCCGGGCTGCTTCGGTGGTGATGACTTCTGGTCATGCTTCTCAGGGGGCGAGTACCATTACTCAGCAGCTTGCGAGAAACTTTTTTCTCAGCCGAGAGAAAACGTTGATACGTAAAGCGAAAGAGGCATTTTTGGCGATTAAGATTGAGCAATTGCTCACTAAGGATGAAATCCTTGAGCTATATCTCAACAAGATCTATCTCGGTTATCGTGCTTATGGCGTTGGTGCTGCGGCGCATGTCTATTTTGGCAAGAGTGTCAATCAGTTGACATTGAGCGAAATGGCGATGATTGCCGGATTGCCGAAGGCCCCTTCAACTTTTAACCCGCTCTATTCCTATGATCGGGCGATTAGTCGCCGCAATGTGGTTCTGATGCGGATGCTGGAAGAGGGATATATCACTCGGCATCAGTATGATGAAGCCAGAGAAGAGAAATTGGTTGCTAGTTATCACGCTCCACAGATTGTTTTCTCTGCGCCTTATTTAACCGAAATGGCTCGTCAGGAGATGATTAACCGTTATGGTGAAAATGCCTATACAGATGGTTATAAGGTTTATACCACCATCACGCGCAAACCTCAGTTGGCGGCTGTTGATGCCGTTCGTGCCAATGTGATTGACTATGATGTTCGCCATGGTTATCGCGGTCCTCAGGAAGTGTTATGGAAAGCCAATCAGCCAACATGGAGCCAAACACAGATTATCGATAAGTTGAAAACCTTACCCAAATATGGTCCTCTGTTGCCGGCTGTTGTGATGAAAACCAATGCCAGTCAGGCGCAGGCTATGCTGGTGGATGGCAGTAAAGTTGATTTGACGATGGCGGGTGTTCGCTGGGCGCGTCCATTCAAAACTGACAGCCTGCAAGGGGCTGTGCCACGTAGTGTCAATGAAGTCATTCGGGCTGGTGAACAAATTTGGGTCAGAAAAGTCAATGACGCTTGGTGGTTGGCTCAACTCCCTGAAGTTAACGCGGCTCTGGTTTCCCTCAATCCGATGAACGGTGCGGTAGAAGCGTTGGTGGGGGGATTTGATTTTGAACTGAGTAAATTCAACCGTGTGACACAATCGTTGCGTCAGGTAGGCTCTAATATCAAGCCATTCCTGTATACCGCAGCAATGGACAAAGGGCTGACGTTGGCTTCATTGTTGAATGATGCGCCTATCAGCCGTTGGGATGCCGGAGCTGGGACGGATTGGCGTCCGAAAAACTCACCACCGACTTATGATGGACCAATTCGATTGCGTCAGGGATTGGGGCAATCCAAAAACGTGGTGATGGTTCGTGCCATGCGGGCTATGGGGGTTGATTACGCCGCAGATTACTTGAAGCGCTTTGGTTTTCCGGGGGAAAACGTTGTACGTACAGAGTCTTTGGCTCTGGGATCTCCTTCCTTTACGCCGATGCAATTAGTTCGTGGCTATGCAGTAATGGCGAACGGGGGTTATTTGGTTGACCCTTACTTCATCAGCAAAATTGAAAATGATGAAGGGAAAGTGCTGTTTGAAGCGAAACCTAAAATTGCTTGCCCGCAATGTGAAAATATTCCGGTAATTTATGGTGAAACAGCACGTTCCATTGAATTGTCTGAAGATTCCATTGAGAACGTGGCTCACTCTGACGTTCCGCAAAATTCAGCCTTGCCGCCTCAACCAGAGTTAGAAAGCGTATCGGGAATTGTTAAGGTGGATGATCAACAATATGCTCCACACGTTATCAGTACACCGTTGGCATTCCTTATCCATGATGCCTTGAATACCAATGTTTTTGGTGAGCCGGGTTGGATGGGGACAGGCTGGCGTGCAGCCCGTGATTTAAAACGCCGTGACATTGGTGGTAAAACAGGAACGACCAACAGTTCTAAAGATGCGTGGTTCTCTGGCTATGGCCCGAATATGGTGGCGACGGCCTGGATTGGTTTCGATGAACATAGCCGTAGTTTGGGACGGACTCCGGCCCTCAAAGGCGAAGGTGGCGCGAAGACGGCTCAGCCAATTTGGGATGATTTCATGAAAGCTGCGTTGGAAGGTGTACCGGAGAAGAAAATAGAACCTCCAGCTGGGATTGTCTCTGCCACGATTGATCGGGTCACGGGTAAGTTATCTGATGGTGGTGGCAATTCCCGCAAAGAGTATTTCATTGATGGCACACAGCCGATGGAATATGCCGTGCCTGATGTGGGGACGACAGTGACTGAGAATGGTGAAAGCCATGAGTTGTTCTGATTAATGTTTAAAAATCAAATGTAAAGTAACCAAAACTCAAAAGGCCCTGTCGTGAAATTGACGGAGCCTTTTTCTATAGTCTCAATAAATCAAGTTTCAATAAATCAATAGCAATAACTGTTTATTATCAGACTACTACTTATCCACTTTATCTTTTACAGCCTTGGCAAATTGTTTACCTCCATCCATAGCCGTATAGTGCACATGAATGTTGATGTCTTTTAACCGCCATAAGTACGGAGAATCTTTAAATATTTTATTGATCACCTGCTTATCAGGGAACTCCAGTGTCCATGTTGAAATGGTGCCAGTACCTTCAAATGGCAGGTAACGGTCATCATCAAACATCAGGGTGTACAGCCAGTTTTCTTTTGCTGCACTGCCATCATCTTCATTCAGGGAAGAAAGTGCGATTTGCTGTTGGGCACGCAGGTTGTTAACAATATTTTTACTGCTGCCTGCTTTCCTGTTGGGATCATAAAGCCAGTTCACCCCTTCAATATCTGCGCTGGTTAGTGTTGAACTGCCTGTTTGGGTCAGAACGGCACTGATTTCTGTTGATGGAATTAGAGTGACATTCCAGTTACTCAGCGTAATTGATACGGAAATCCGTTTGATTTGACGCAGGTAATGTCCGGGATAATTGGTATCAAACAGCTTGGAATTCAGTGTAAAGCTGACCATCTGTTTTTTCTCGATTTGATTCTTTAATTCATTCTCTGTCAGTAATTCACTGAGGGAAATAGTTTTCTTGATATTCATGCGGCGTTCATTGCGCTGTAGCCACGCATTTTCCATTTGCAGCAAATCCAATTGTAATGATTCCCCTGCCAGCAGGCCACGATAAGAATCATTCCACGCCGTGGTTTTGATAAAGCTTCTGCGCTGATAATCCCCTACTTCATAACGCCAGCTTGCTTCTGCCATCAGACACAGCGAAAGCACGGCGTCATAGGCAGGAGCATACAGAGCTGCAAGCCGTCCCATCAGCCATTGATAGGTCGGCACGATCAAAAACCCCGTTGTCATGAACTCATATAACTCACGGGCTGCGGCTTGTTGAGCCTGAGCTTCCCGTAGTGCTGTATTGGCACTTTTGATCAGTAATTCCTGCTCCTGCAATTGACGCTCAATAATATTGATTTCGCTTTGTGCCTGTTTGTACTCAATTTCCCACTCTTGGCGACGGCGGGCGTAATCGGCACTGTCCTGAAGTCTATCTGCGGTAAGGGCTAATCCATCAGAAATCAATTCAGAAATAATGGCGGCGTTTTTAATTGGTGCTGCATATTTCCCACCCCCCACAGCCAGACCAAAAATATTAGGGACGACTTCCAGTGCTGCGCCTGCCGCATAAAAAGGAGCTGCCGCAGCTTTGACAACTTCTGATGATGTTTTGAATGCGAGGGCTGAGATTTCCTGAGCGGAAAGATTCTCATCGTATAAGTTGTGATAATGCTCATACCGCTCTTGTGCCATCTTTTTACTTTCTTCCAGCGTAGCTTTACCCAACTGAGCAATTTGGATGGCTTCTTGCTGTAGTTCGATGGCGAAAGCAGACAATCTAAGAACCTGTGATTGTTCCAGCACTTCTTGTTTGGCATTGACCTCACTTTCTATGGCACCGAATAACCGATGTCCCATTTGAATGAGTTGTTTCACTGCATCGCTCGCGCGTTTCAACATGCTTGGGAAACGATAAGGCGGAACTTGCTGCTGCAAATGGTTCCAACTGGTGATGGAACTACCGGTATTGCGTCGCATCAGGCTGTCATCCCCTTCGGCACCTGTATACAGTGGCAATGGCAGTACTTTGCCATCCAGCGTCAGGCCGTGACGGAGATTGTACAGGCGGCTATTCAGCGTTTTTTGGTATTTAATGAGTTGTATATTAAAGGGTGACACAAAAGGACGACCATCAACGACTCGGACTTCGGGTTTAAAGTCCACCTTAATCTTTTCAAGCGTGGTGGGTGCCAGTGTGTAACATCTAAACCTTCCGGTAATGTACCAAGCAATTGTAGCGCCTGTTGGTAGCATAAATTAGCTTCATTCAGGCTGTCTCTGGTCAATTGGCGATAAAGATTATCTCCCTCTTGTATCCAGAGTTTGAGCTGGTAATGGAACAGGGCCTTCTGGTAATAAACGGGAAAACTGTAAGCCAGGAAAATTCTTCTGTTTTTGCCATGCCTGCCAGTGAGCATATTGGCTAAGGTTGCGGTTCCAATGCTCAATCCGCTCATCACTGATAGTTTGTACGCCATAGCCTATTTCCAGATGGGAAAACAGACGGAATAGATAGCGTTGCAAGCTGGCGATAGTGAAAGCCACCCTGCTGGTACTGACTTCTGAGGCAACCTGTAAGTCAGTCAGGAAGTAATTCGATAGAGCTTCAATGGTAGTGATATCTGACAACTTATCATCAGATGGCAGCCATTGACCCATCAGGTACTCAATGAGGGCATCCCGCCAGCGTTCATTAATTGTACCTTCCAGTTTAATTTGCTCTTCGGGCGTACAGGCGGCAAACAATGCGCTGCTGACTTGCTCCCAGTTATCATAGCTGGATGTGCTTGATAACCTGGCAACATCCAGTAATGGCTGAGCGGAGATATTACTTTTTTCTGCCAATACCTTAAGGCGCATAATTGTACTGACGCCGACAAGATTTTGTGCCACGTTAGGGTTGAAGCCATTCGTTACTTGCTGGATTTCCTTGCTCGACCAACCGATTAATTCTGCCAGATTGTTTGCGGCCTGCTCGGCAGTCCAGACATTTTTTGGTGGTGGAGTTTGGCCTATCTGATTGACTTGCCTCAGATAATAGAGAACATCATCTTCTGTTTTATTTTGGGGCTATCAAGCAGTAATTTATCAATATCTGGCCGGCGTTGGCTGAGAAATAGGGAGCCGTCTTTATCTGCAACGCTCTCAAATAACCGAACCTGTTGATATAAATCAACCAAATAGGCCAAAGGCCCATCGTTGGCCTCAGGTAAATTTGGGAAACAGTAGAGATCCTGATTATCGTTAAAGAGGGTTTTATAACTAATCCGTGATTCTATCTTATTTGCCATAATTGGTTACCTTTTAAATAGAAAGCGTGGTTAGAGAAAACAAAAACAACATTCCTATTTTCAGCTTATAATCATGAGTTATGTTTAGTTTTGCTTATAAGCATGGTTACACTATGGTCTGCCAGTGATGGTTATCCAGCCTAAAATATATTTAGGTTATGATCGTTTATTAAAAAATGATTTTATTTCAATATGTTCAACTGAAATATAGCATTAATTAATGAAAGGAATTTTTTAGTAGGAAATATATGATTATGATGCGAATTAATATTAAGGGTATAATTAAGATGTTTATTTATTATTTTTGATAAACTAAATTATTTTTTTATGAATATCATTCAGGTTATTGCACATATAAAATTAAACCTTACTTTATTCAAGTGTTTATTTTTCATCTTTGTGTTTTTGTTTAAAATGGGTATGGCAAATTGATATCCCAATACCAATTTGCCATACCCATTTTAAGAAAGTTAATGGGATAATATTTCTCATTATTTTTTTGCTTGCAGGTGTTTCTGAGCAAAAAAAAGGGCGCTGACATTTCTGGCTTCGTTGAAATCGGGATGTTCCAGCAATGACATCATGTCAGATATTGGCCATCGTACTTGTACCAGTGGCTCTGGCTCATCGCCTTTCAGGCATTCTGGATAAAGATCATGAGCAATTACAATATTCATCTTGCTGGAAAAATAGGAGGGTGCCATAGTTAATTTTGTCAACAGTTCTAGTTTTTCCGCTCCGAAACCAATTTCTTCCTTCAATTCACGATTAGCTGCTGCAAAAATGCTCTCTCCAGCATCAATAGCACCTTTGGGAAAACCCAGCTCGTATTGTTCAATGCCAACAGCATATTCGTGAATAAGAATTAATTCATCTCCGATAACTGGAATAATTAGAACGGCTTCACGATTTGTTGGTTTCATTCGTTCATAAACTCGTTTTACACCATTGCTGAATTCAAGATCAACAGATTGAATACTGAATAAGCGTGAATGGGCAATGTTATTTATATTCAGTATCTTAGGTTTTTTTAGTTCAATCATGCTTACCCCTGATGGTTTTTATATACCGGATAATTGAAAATAATAATGTACCCAACAACTTAAACATTACTGTTTGATTTAAGTTCCGTAATCAAATGGGACACCATCCAAATTTTGCTTTAATATGGCTGATTATGTTAGTAAATGATAGCGATTATCGCTTGAATGTATTTTTATTGCTATCTTGTCCTTGCAAAAAGCCTTTATTTTATGAAAAGGTATTAGAAAATTTATATATCCTTTTGTGAATAAAATTAAAAATAGAAAGCCAGAATAGGAATAGCCTGATTCTATGTGTTTCAAGAGATTGTTATTCTGCTGATCTCTGTATTGCGGTTATGAGCGTGGAGAAAATAATGAGCTCATTGGTCATTATATTGGCTATTTTTATCATTAGCCTGATTATAATGGCTTCCTTTCTGACTTTCAGATGGAGGCGGCTTGATAATGCGCGTTATCTACAGTCAATTGCCAAAACAACCAGTCGTAAGCTGAATACTGAAGAATATCAAGCTATAGAATCTTATGTGCGAAATACCAGCCTCTCGATGGCGACGAATAGTAGACGCAGAGCTGATTATCCGGTGTTACCCATTAAACATAATAATGTTTATATCATTACTCATCCTATCACCCGTTTTTCTGCTGCAACGAATGGCGTGCATCATTGGCGCTATTATCTTGATGAAATGGAAATACATTTGCCTGTATGGCTTGAACCATTTATCAAGCAACAGAATACGATTGAGGTTGTACGAACCACATCAACGCCACTTGTTATCACGGTTAATGGCCACTCTCTGAAAGATTATCAGCAAGATCTACCCATCATGCGAACGGCGGCAAAAACCGAGCATGCTTCCATTCAAAAAAATGGTAATTCGAGTGCTAATTTACTGTATACCCGCAAAGAGGCATTGGAAGAATATCGTTTGCGAAAATCAACAGGTATTCTGGAAGGCACTCTGGTGTGTGTGGGTTTGTCACTGTGGTTTATGGCCCTTTTCGTGCCCATTCCAATGCTTCCGTGGTTAATGTTGATGGCGCTCCTGTTCATTCTGGGAAGTTTTTGGCCGCATTTTCGTTTACCTTCTGGCCGAAAACTAGCAGATATCCATTGCTTCAGTGGCATTCCGAAGCGATGGGGAATATTCAGCGAATTTGAGCAGAGGCAAAGAAAAAATATCTCTTTGGGCGGCATTGATCTGATATATCCCGCACATTGGGAGCCTTATGTTTCCCATGATCTTGATCAGAATACAGATATTGACATGTACGCCAACTGTCATGTTGTGCGGCAGGGGCGTTATCTCTCTTTGCATGAAGAAGAGAAACACTACCCTTATCAGCGTTACAATAAGAACTTTATTCTAGTGGCTTTCTCTATAATTGCCATGCTTGTGCTTTATTTTTACCAGCCGGTAAGCTTATCCATGCGGTTTAGTTTGGCTTGGCTATATGGCAGCAATACCAAGGTGATTACCAGCGTCGATGAGCTACAAAATATGCCGTTGAATAAAGGGGATGTGTTGAAGGTCAAAGGGGCTGGGATGTGTTATTCTCCACCCTATTCCTTACGGCAATACAATCAGACAATATTCGTACCATTTGACTGTAGCGGGGTCTACTGGAATAGGGAAACTCCATTACCTTTAGTGGAATCTGAAGTTATCGAAAATATCGCAGAACTGCTTAGTATGCTCCGTGAGCAATTGTATTCAAGTGAACGTAACCGGAAAATCAATCCTGACCAGAAACAAACTATTGCTAAACCGGACATGATCTTGCTCGACAATTTTTCACAAATCACTTTGATGACGCATAAAATATGTCGGCAAGATGTTGTTTGTGACCGTTTGAAAGTTGCGTTGGTCAATTTGAGTGATGCCAACAATTGGGATGAATTGTCAAAAGATGCTGAAACAGGAAAACTGGATGGAACTAACGTGTTGTTACGTTCTATCAGTGCTGATGCGTTGGAAAAACTGGTTTATGACACGACTAAGGTAGTTGTCCTGAACGAAATGGAGGATCTGTTTAAGATTATAAATAGTCCATCTCCGGGGGGCGTTTTGCTGCGTAGTGATGAGAATAAGGCATTAACCGAATATCCGTTGCGGACAAACTATATATTCGACTTCACGGCTTTAGATCGGTGGAACGAATTGAGTGATACCTTAGAATTGTATATGAGGACGCCATTTGAAACAGAGGGAATTGTGACAGGATTGTCAGTAGATTCCAATGGGACTCGTCATATCATGTTGCACCGTGAGCTGGATTCCATTTCTTTCATTCGTTATTTGGGAAGTTGTTTGCTGTTAGTGATATTGTTGGCGACGCTAACCATCAATACTATCTTGCTTATCAATAAAAAACAGAAGAACAAGCGACGTCTCCAGCATATCACTCAATACTATGATAACCGTTTCAATTTGCCTTCGCCGTCGATGGATTGGCGATAACTTGATGGGCTGTGTTACCCTCAGCCCGTTTTTGCTTGTGCAGATTAGGCTTGTGGATTAGATCATTGGGAGAAACATCCATGCAGAATTCAGACACCGATCAGGCTGTTCGCCTTGATAAATGGCTGTGGGCTGCCCGTTTTTATAAAACCCGTTCTATCGCGCGTGAAATGATTGAAGGGGGGAAAGTCCATTATAATGGGCAGCGGAGTAAGCCGAGTAAACTGGTTGAGTTGAATGCAGAGATCAAGCTGCGTCAGGGAAATGATGAAAAAACGGTGCTCGTCTTGGCATTGCACAGTCACAGACGTAGTGCCACCGAAGCCCAGCAACTTTATCAGGAAACGGCAGCAAGTATTATCAATCGGGAAAAAATGGCATTGGCCCGTAAAATGAATGCGCTCACGATGCCGCATCCTGATCGCCGTCCAGATAAAAAAGAACGGCGCACACTAATAAAATTCAAGAACACAAAATTAAATGGGCCGGAAGATACTCAATAAAGACAAAGAGTATAACCGTCTCAGTGGAATGAGAGAGATTTATGACCAAACATGACCAATTACACCGCTTTTTATTTGAAAGCCATTCTGTCAGGGGAGAGCTTGTTTCTGTTAGTGAAACTTACCAGCGAATGCTGGAAAACCATCATTTTCCTCAACCCGTACAGCAGCTATTGGGTGAATTGTTGGTCGCAACCAGCTTGTTGACAGCTACATTAAAATTCAATGGAGACATCACCGTACAAATTCAGGGTGATGGCCCGGTTAAACTGGCGGTGATCAATGGCAACAACCTGCAACAGATGCGTGGCACCGCTCGCATTGATGGTGAAGTGAATGCGGCAGGCAGCCTGCGTGACATGATCGGCAATGGTTATATGGTCATCACAGTGACACCAACAGAAGGTGAGCGTTATCAGGGGGTTGTGGAGCTGGACGGTGATACGTTGGCAGAATGCCTGGATGCGTATTTCAAACAGTCAGAACAGTTGCCAACCCGCCTGTTTATCCGTACCGGAATGCTGGATGGAAAAATAGCAGCGGGTGGCATGTTATTGCAGATCCTGCCGGGGGTGCAGGAAAACAGTGAAGACATGTTTGACCACTTGGTACAACTGACGGCAACCATTAAGGGAGAAGAGCTGTTTACGCTGGACGCGAAAGAGGTCTTGTATCGCCTTTATCATGAAGAGGGTGTCACTCTATATAAGCCTCAGCAGGTAGAATTCCGTTGCACCTGCTCCCGGCAACGTTGTGCTGATTCTTTAGTGACGTTACCAGAAGCCGATCTCCAGGAAATTTTGCATAAAGATGGCAAAATCGACATGGAATGTGAATTCTGTGGTATGCACTATATTTTTGGAAAGAAAGATATTTTTGGAGAGAAAGATATTTTCGGAGAGAAAGATATCAGTGAAATAAAGGTTGTGAAGAAAGAGTAATTATATTGCAGTATTGGCACTGATTATATAATTAATGGATTTCCATGGGGCGTTAAATACGCCCTTTTAATTATAAAGTATTCTTCCATTCCGTGTTCTGTGTCTCATATAAACTCAAAAAAAGTAATGTGATTTCAATTTTTTGATAACAATCGCTGTTAATTAGTCATAATTATTTATTATCCCCCACAGAGATAAAGTATAACTGACCAGGAGCAACAAATGAGCGTTACAGGCATTACTGAGCAGGAACTTGCGGTTTATGGTATTGGTGGTGTTAGTGAAATTGTTTATAACCCAAGTTATGAACTGTTATTCTCTGAAGAAACTCAATCCTCACTACAAGGGTATGAGCGTGGCACATTGACTGATCTCGGTGCTGTTGCTGTGGATACAGGTATTTTTACCGGGCGCTCCCCGAAAGATAAATACATTGTCCGCGATGATGTTACCCGCGATACCGTTTGGTGGGCTGATCAAGGCAAAGGAAAGAACGATAATAAACCGCTCAGTCAGGAAACCTGGTCTCATCTTAAAGATTTGGTTACTCAGCAGCTTTCAGGCAAACGTTTGTTTGTGGTTGATGCTTTCTGTGGAGCCAATGCGGATACGCGTCTGAAAGTGCGCTTTATCACTGAAGTGGCGTGGCAGGCACATTTTGTAAAAAATATGTTTATTCGTCCGTCAGACGAAGAATTGGTTGGTTTCACACCTGATTTTATTGTGATGAACGGGGCTAAGTGCACGAATCCACAATGGAAAGAGCAGGGGTTGAACTCTGAAAACTTTGTTGCTTTTAACCTGACAGAACGTATGCAGTTGATCGGTGGTACTTGGTACGGTGGTGAAATGAAAAAAGGGATGTTCTCAATGATGAACTACCTGTTGCCACTGAAAGGTATTGCTTCCATGCACTGTTCCGCCAATGTGGGTGAGAAAGGTGATGTTGCTATTTTCTTCGGCCTGTCCGGGACGGGGAAAACCACTCTTTCCACTGATCCGAAACGTAAGTTGATCGGTGATGATGAACATGGTTGGGATGATGACGGCGTGTTTAACTTTGAAGGTGGCTGTTACGCGAAAACCATCAATTTGTCCAAAGAGGCTGAGCCGGATATCTATCACGCCATTCGCCGTGATGCTCTGCTGGAGAATGTCACTGTACTGGCAGATGGTACGGTTGATTTCAATGATGGTTCCAAAACAGAAAATACCCGTGTTTCTTATCCGATTTATCATATTGAAAATATTGTTAAACCTGTATCAAAAGCAGGGCACGCGACTAAAGTCATTTTCCTGACCGCAGATGCATTCGGAGTATTGCCTCCGGTTTCCCGTTTGACACCAGAACAGACCCAATATCATTTCCTGTCTGGTTTCACGGCAAAATTGGCGGGGACTGAACGCGGAGTAACGGAACCCACACCAACTTTTTCTGCTTGCTTTGGTGCGGCATTCCTGTCACTGCATCCGACACAATATGCGGAAGTTCTGGTTAAGCGAATGCAGTCATCGGGGGCGAAAGCTTATCTGGTCAATACTGGCTGGAATGGCACTGGCAAACGTATCTCTATCAAAGATACCCGTGCGATTATTGATGCGATTCTCAATGGTGACATTGAAGATACGGATACCATCCAATTGCCGATTTTTGATCTGGCCGTACCGACTACATTGCCGGGTGTAGATACGAGCATTTTAGATCCACGCAATACCTATGCTGATGAATCTGAATGGGATGTGAAAGCAAAAGATCTGGCACAGCGCTTTATCGATAGCTTTGATAAATATACCGATACCACTGCGGGTGCTGCATTGGTGAAAGTAGGCCCTAAACTGTAGTGTATATCTAATGTGCTTATCTGATTAAATTTAATCCTTCCATAAAAGAACTCTATTCAGTGAGATAGAGTTCTTTTTCAATCTATATTTCGCAATATCGTGAAATTCAGTCCAGTATCAGTTGGATGGTAAGTCGAACAGCAGAATTTCACTTTCTTGGTTTGCAGTTAATTGAAGAGAAGACTCATCCCAAATAGCAATACCATCGCTGGTGGTAGCCCACACTCCATTGATCATGACCTCACCACGAACGACCTGAATCCATACCTTGCGTGCTTTTTCCACGTGATATTCATCATTTTCGCCATTTTTTAATGTCCAACGCCATAATGTCATATCCTGAAAAATTTTCAGGGAACCCGCACGGGCATCAGGAGAGAGAATTAATTGGCGGCCTTCGGTTGTATCAAAGCGGTGTTGCTCATAGCGGGGAACCAGTCCCGTTTCTTCCGGCATGATCCAAATCTGGTAAAGGTGTAGTGGGCTATCATGATGTGGGTTATATTCTGAATGACGGATACCCGTTCCGGCACTCATAATCTGGAATTCTCCCGCAGATATTTGCCTTTTGTTTCCCATACTGTCTTGATGTTCTACGGTTCCGGAAAGAACATAAGTCAATATTTCCATATCGTTGTGTGGATGCATGCCGAATCCCTGACCAGCATCAATCACATCTTCATTAATGACCCTGAGAGCAGAAAATCCCATGAAATTTGCATCATAGTAGTTGGCGAATGAAAAAGTATGCCAACTGTCCAGCCAGCCGTGATTGGCATGACCTCGTTCTGAAGCTTGGCGTAAATAGATCATTTTCAAAATCCCTCAATGTTTTTTCGTAGTCTAGTTGAAGGACTGAAATATGAAAGATTGTAAATTTAATCTTAAAATTCAATTTTTTTGAACAAAAAGGAGGAAATATCAGGCAAAAAAAAGCCAACATAAAGTTGGCCTATAAAGTAAACACTGGAAGCAATGTGAGCAATGTCGTACTTTCACATGAACCCTGAAGGTGGTGCACTGAAAGTGTTAGGAATGATAATCGTTCTCAATATCATTTGTAAAGTGTTTTTTTAATCAAATTTAAAAGTACGGTTTAAAAGTGCGATTTAGTCACGTTAGCTGTATTGTTCGCTATCCCCCAATTCCATTTGATAGAGGTGCTGAGTACCTGTGTCGTGAAATTGATAGGGTATCAATTGGTAGCCTCGTAACCACAGTAAAAACCATCCACCATGTGTGTCTGGGCAAAGTCCAGCGAACCGAAAACCGCCTTTTTTGAGTAATGGACACAATCCCAAAACTTCTTCACACGCAGGTAGCTTCAAATAGATTAACTGTCCGGCGGGAAAATCGATGACCTCCGATAAAAAATCAGAATGAATCTCATATAGTGTGATCTCCAAACGCCGGCCGGATTTTTTAATGGTAAACGGCTCAGAAATGATGGAACTCCGATACGCTGATAGTGTATTTTGCGATGATTCTCCAACATATTGGCCGATCTGGGAGACCCAGTTTTGCCAGAGCTGTGGCCAGTTCAGCTTAGGTAATGGTAATGACTTAAGCGGCAAAATGCCCTGAATAATACTTTCAGGTTCTGGCAAACCAAATGGCGAATCGACATAATCCAGCATCAGAGCCGTCGAATAGAAACCTAAATTTCGGGCGATGTACTGGCTTTTAGGATGTGAACATACCTGTTTTATCGTCAGTAAATTATAACCTTGCTCTTTCGCATAGCCGCATAAATAACTGCCCAGAGACTTTGCCACACCATAACCTTGAAAATCGGGATATACAGCAATGAGCGCCAGTTCTGCCTGATTTTGCTGCACGGTATCCTTAACCAGAGAAGCATGACCAATGAGCCGTCCTTGATGGAACGCTAAGGCTGAGTGCCATTGCCCTGTGGTTTGGTTGTCATTGATGAGTCTTGGCAGATAGATGTCAGGATAAACATACGAATCACCATACACTTCACGGAATAACTGGCTGATTTTTTTATCATCGCCTGACTGATAGCTGCGAATCTGAATAGCGGAGTGGAAGATAGTCATCAATTTTAACCTTCAGTTATAACTGCGCAGATCCACAACTCGCTGCAATTTACCTGAACGTGGGTGTGTATACATACCATCAATATTGGTTTGCACGATCTCCAGCATATTTTGATGTATGCAAATTTTGTCCAGATTTGGAAAGGCAGTCATTACCCTATGACGTATTTTGTCAATATCGACCGCTTGCAGGCTTGCCACCAATAATCGGATTTGATCTTGTCCCGACTTCTGGCTCAGCTCTAATTGCCAGGCTAAAAGTTCTGTTTGTTGTGATAGTTCTGTCGCTAAATCGTCAGGGAATAATGACAGCGTGCCAAACCGTATACGGTAGCCCTGATTTGCACGTCCTTGCAGGACGAACTTCTCGCCCGCCTGTTCTGACTCGCACCAGCAAGCCATATCACCAGTAGGATAGCGAATGACGGGCATGAGTCGTCGTTGCAGATTAGTGACAACTAATAGCCCACGTTTACCCGGCTCAGTAATTGGCTGATGATTTATTTCATCTACTATCTCAATGATCGTGTCGTTACCAAATACCCGGTGTTCCCCCTGCTTGCATTCTGGATCGGCATAGCCGATCAAGCCAGCATCGACACTGGCACAACCAATTGAACCTAAACGAGCATGAGGAAAAACTTGTTGTATGATAGCGATCTGTGAATCAAACAAACTTTCCCCACCGTAAAGGATGGTTTCTACCATCGGCAATGTTTGCCCTGCATCTTTCAGGTAGTGGGCCAGACGGATTAACTGAACTGGTACTCCTGCCAGCACATTGATGTTGTGAAGGCGGATATTGTTAACCAGCAATTCATCCTCGACCTTACAGGTGAAAGGAAATTCCAATATGGGGAGTGGCGCATTTGATAATGCGCCATGGATAAAGATAAAGCTGGTATAAAGGTCACCAGCAAAAAACAGGTTAGCCACCCGATCCCCAGTTTTTAATTGGCGGGCAATACCTTGACCAAAGGCATCAATAAACGCTGTCCATTCTTGTTGACTGAAAACCGACAAGCGTCCATCGCTGGTTGAGCCACCCGTTTTAAACACATGCCCGCCTTCCAGCGGCGCAGTCAATACAGGCCATTTTTGTAAGTCGTTTGAATGTGCCCAGTAATCACTGGGCTGCACGAGTGGCAAATCTTCCAGAGTCCAATTTTCGGGAACGGACTTATATAGCTCTCGGTAATAAGCAGAATGCTCGCGCGCATGATGGAGCAAATCAATCAATGTCGTTCTGGTCATCATCTTAATTTTACTCAATTAATATTTACGCAAGTCGATGAACAATGGTGTTTTCCCACTATGTTCATTGCGGTGAAATTCAGCACTTGAAGTGGAAATAACGTCTAAACTCAGGAGTTTTCCGTCAACAACTTCGATAATTTTTGGATCTTCCAATAAACTCTGGCGCACTTTGGCTGGTTCAGCATGATCAACTAATAGCTGAATGCCATCAGTACCATCACTGTTATGATCGATGATCCATTGAACAGGCAATGCCAGTTGTTCAGATAAATCAGCAAGATTGAAAAAAATACTTCCTATCCGCAAAAGGGAGCCACTGCGCCCTTTAAGCCGGAAGCGTGGGGCAGTCAGGCCACAAGAACAAGGTTGGTTAATCCAGCAGCCAAGATCGCCTAAATCGTAACGTTGGACGGGCTGTGCTTCTCGGTGGAGGGAAGTAAATACCAGACGCCCGGTTTCGCCATCTGCCACGGGTTTATCATTCTCTATATTGAGAATTTCCAGCCATTGGGTATCAGCCATTAAATGGAATACTCCATCCTCGCTGGCTGCGCACGCATGACCGACCGGCCCGGCATCGACTGAACCGTAAATTGTTGAACAGATCAGGGTAACACCAAAACTGGTCAGGAAGTTTCGTTGGCTCATATTAAGGTGTTCACCACCCAAGAAGAGCTTACGAATGCCGCCATACTGACGCAATTTGGTGGTTTCATTCAGAAATAACCGATGCAACGTGCTTGGCATTCCTACCAGCGTATTAATGCGCTGACTCACGATAAAATCAGCGATTTCACTAAAGTCATTATCGGCAGGGCCACCCATTGGATATTGCGCCACGCCCAATTTATCCAGAATGGTGAAGAAGCTCATCATGCCACCGTACAATTTTCCGCCATAAAGCAGGTTCATGACGCGATCGGTTGCGGGTTCAAGCCCTGATGCAAATACACCGTCAGCCGCTGCCTGCATTTGCCTGTGGTAATCATGGTAGCTATAAGCGGCCAGTTTGGGCACACCACTGCTGCCGCCACTGCGGAAAAACAGACGGGCTTTATCATTGGGAACCAGAGCTTGAAAATCGGTCTTATTCATGACAGGAAGATTTTCTAACCCGCGTGGACGAGACGGAGGAACATCAAGATGAGCACAACCCGCCATTAATTCAGGCGCAAGGCTGACTGATACTCGTTTGGTAAGGCGTGACAGTGCATAGACCCCATCGTGTGGCTCACCACTATAGCCGCCATGCATCTGACCTGCCGGTGTGATGCGACTGATGCCCGCAGCAAATAAGGTATGGCTCATTTCGGTGATATATTCTTGGCGAGTAATCAAAGCACAGCTTTGCAGATGGTTACGCCAAGGCAGCAAAATAGAAGACAAACGCTGACGCGGAGCAGGGCGTATCTGCAATGTACGGAACAGAGGAGAAGCTGCCAATTCTTCTTCGTGTCGCCATATCACCCGCCATCCACCGGTTCGCCAGATTTCACCGCGTACTTGTGTAAACGCAAAATCGAGTTGTTGAAAAGCTGTTTGGGTAGAAATTTCTGCTGCTTCCTGAATATCCAGCTTCATGGCTGGATGCAATCCAGCACGGCGTTGCAGAGCGGCAGCCATGCGTTGTCCGATATGTTGTAAAACTTCAGGAGCATCGCTATCGATCAGCAAACATTGCGGGCTGGAGCAGGCTTGTTGGTCATAACAGCAAATATCATCGGCCAATGCATCCAGTTGCGCATCATCGGCAGCATCAGGGCTTAGCCAAGCAATACTGATGCGGTGTCCCCAATCTATCCAGCGGCAACCTGCGGGCAGTTGAGCACGAATGGATGCCAGAGATGAGTCGCTTCCCCAAGCAGAAACGGCATCGGCCTGACTGAACAATTCTGCCAGTTGTGTCACTGGTAACGGCAATACTACTACCCGATCAGCCAAATCACCTGAAATATCGTGGGCTAAAAATTCTGCCAGAAGTTGTGTACTAAACCCGTTATCGCTGCTGCTTGGGCGTAACCAGTTAATATTACCCACCAGTAAACTTTCTATTATGGCCATAAAGGGCAGAAGCTCAGCATTGGAAGGCGTAATATGGACAACCAACCCTAATGGTTTCCACGCTTCATACCGATTCTGGTTATAATCGAATCTACGCAACGAAAAAGCATTTTGCCCAAGTTCCCGCTCCAGCTTGGCTTCCAGGGCTTCGCGTTGGCAAAAAGCGATAAGCGCTTCCCGAGCCTGAGTATCAAACAGAGGATGTTCACTCAAATTGGAAAGATATTCAGCAAAGCGTTGCGCGCAATCAAGTACCTGCTCAGAAGTATGGGGGCGTGCCAGCAGTTCAGGTAAACGCTCACGTAATTTCTCTATTTTTTGTCCTGCTAACGGCTCAGTAGAAATAGGGCTATTCATTATTTTTGTAGAAACGGCATTGGTAGAAACTGTATTTACGGAGGACATATCAAGATCTCTTAATCAATTCTGAAGCGGCAATGGCACAACTACGGCTTTTGCTGGTACCCGCTCGGCCAAGCAGCTCAAACCAATCTGTTTCAAGTTCACATTCACAGCTTTTACCGGAATGCAGCACAGCCAAGTCATTTGTGACTATGCTGTGGGCTGGACAGGAAGTGATAAAAGGAGATGTAAAATGCAGAAAGCCCGGCTCTCCATAAGGCTGGCACGTCAAATTAGCGGTATGGCGTACATATGCGCGGGCATAGACTGGGACATGAAAATTATGGTGAGAACATTCAACATAAGGCACTGGATGTTCAACTGAACCATAACCATCACGGCAGCGAATATCAGGGATACCTAATTGTTCGGTCAATCGTTGATACAGTTCTCTTTTAGGAATGGATTTATCAGCATGTGTTTTCCAACCTCCGCCGAGGAAAACCAGTGATTCAGGATGTAATTTCAGTGCGGGCAGTCCCATTTGCTCCATTCTTTGCAGGGTAAACCACAAAAAGGCAGGGAAACCGAAGATACGCACAGGTAATCCTTCCTGAGCAAATTGCTGGAGTGCGGTAATTGTGCCGAATGGGTCGAATTCATTCCCTTGCCCGTTATGGCGCAAAGCATAGTAAGCCCTATTTACAGGAGCATACTTGGACAGGAACTGATCGGTGTAGGCCGTACCCAGAGTAATGGCACCAGCGGGTTCGTAGCTAAGCAGTAGGTAGTTACATGGTTGATCAGGGGTGTTCCAGCCATAATAGTCAAAAATACAGTCCACCATATGCTGAGCGGCAGTAATACTTTCAGAATCATAGCGCATGCGGCTTTTCTGTCCGGTGGTTCCGGAAGAAGTCAGTTCCAGCGCATCTCGTGCACTATCACTGAGTATCAGATTACGCTTGAAATAATTGGCAAATAGCAAAGGCAGATTTGACCAATCATCCAGCGTCATCAGAGCTTGTTTATCCAGACCATGGTCTGCCAGCCACTGCTCATAACCAGGGGTATGTTCGCAGTGGTATAGCGTCAATTCACGCATAGCGTCATTAAATAATGCGTCATATTCGGCACAAGCACGGTAAGGATGTGTGATAGCACACAGTGCTTTGACGTGAGATAAGTTTTGCATATTGGCACTCATTCTTCATTAACAGCTACAAAGGATTTGTTAATTAAAAAAATTAATTAATTATTCTTCTATTGAACGTAATAATTTTTGATAGGCTTTAGTGATTAACTAACGTAATGAATAAAATCGCCTATTTTAATTAAATCTTTGGGCGTTGTTGGAGGATGATGCGTTGGTTTCTGACAGTATATAAGTCTGTTTTGTGGTAAAACAGCAATTTTATGGTTAATAATGGGTGTTTTTTGCCATTTTTATAGTTAATGTCAGTCCTATGTTTGCGGGGCGCATTATTCCAAACCAAACGGTAACAATCAATCTGTTTTTCTAATGTTTTGTGTTGTTTTGGCGTTTAATGCAATCATTATTTAATATACTTGTTTTATTAATTATTATTACGTGATTGTTGGTTGAATTTTCTTTTGACGCATTAGTGGCATTTTACGCGTATTAAAGGTGTGGTTATGTCCGGGGATGGTATCTAAATTTGAGATTTTTTGGATAAGGTTCTGATCAGTAAGTTATTTAAGCCTGCTATTTACTGAATTTTGATATGTGAGAGGAGAGAAGAGGGAAGAAAAGCAGAATAGCTTAAGGAATGGTGACACTAAAGCAACTAGATACAGTGATGGTTTATACTGTCATCATATAGAGCCAGTATATGATCCATGATAAGTTCCACACCTTAAGCAATCAGAAATTTTATCGCCTACTCTTTATCTTTATATAAGTATAATATCAGGAAAAACCGGGAATTATTTTTGATAAGGGTATGGACGAACCAATGATAATACTGGCTGCTATCAATGCTCATCTTTATTATTGAATTTAGTGACCGCTTAAACGGCCACCTTAAAATAACAACCGAGCAGCAAATCCAATTAGCACGACTCCCATTACCCGTTCAAACCAATACCCTTTCTGCATGAATTTATTACGAATCAATATATTTGAAAAAATAATACTGACTAACACAAACCATACCGCATTGACCATACACATCCACATGCCATAAAAGACTTGTATCAGTGTAGGTGTACTGCTACTTACTACGGTTGTGAAAACTGCCAAAAAGAACAATGTCGCCTTAGGGTTAAGGGCATTTGTCATAAATCCTATCAGAAATGCTTTCCATCGACTTTGTGAGGTCTGAATAATTTCTTCATTCTCTAAGGCATCCAGATTGGCAGGCTTACTCCTGATAAATTTGATCCCAAGCCATATGATATAAATTGCACCAACTAGTTTTGCAGCTTCCATCAACCACGGGGTGGCATGCATTAATGCACTAATTCCCACCAGTGTATAAATGACATGTATTGATATTCCTGCTCCAATACCTACTGCCGTACATATTCCAGCCCAACGGCCAAATTTTACACTCTGCCGTATAGTTACCGCAAAATCAGGACCTGGAGCTACCACAGCCAGAAAATGAATCACCGCCAGTCCTAAAAATTCTCCCCAATAGTCAGACAACATATTAACTCCAGAAGGATGGTGGGTTTGCTGCTCCACGATAAATGTTCAGAAACAATGTGGTAAGCCATCAGATCACATCGTAATGCACTGTTAGATTACCCTTATTTGCACCGCTTGCACTTTGATATTTCCCAGTTGCCCTAGCGATACTTCACTCTATCAGTGTTGATAAAGCAAAGTATAAGCTAATGTATAAACTTTATTATCTCGGAACAACAACCAATGCCTGCGCACAAGCCCACGCCGAGCTCCACGCCCACTGGAAGTTATACCCGCCAAGCCAGCCGGTCACATCGACTACTTCTCCAATAAAGTACAACCCTTTCACTTTATGAGATTCCATCGTTTTTGATGACAACTCATTAGTATCCACTCCGCCAAGAGTGACTTCCGCCGTGCGATAGCCTTCCGTACCATTCGGTTGTACCTGCCAGTATTGCAGGGTGGTGAGCAGCTCTTTTTTCTGTGCGGAATTAAGTTGTTTCAGAGACAGTTCCGGCAGTTGTCCAAGAGACTGCAAACACTCGACCAAACGTTTGGGCAGTAATTTAGACAGGGTATTTTTCAAACTCTGATTGGGATGAGATTCCTGCTCTTTAACCAGAAAACTTTCCAAATCCGTATCAGGAAGTAAGTTAATACTCACATACTCACCAGGCTGCCAATAGCTGGAAATCTGCAAAATAGCGGGGCCGGAAAGACCACGATGGGTGAACAAAATATTTTCCCTGAATACTGTGCCATCTTTTGCAGTTACAACGGAAGGAACTGCGACACCGGAGAGAGTTTGAAGTTGATCCAATAGCGGTTTATGTAGGGTAAAGGGAACTAATGCTGCACGCGTAGGCAGGATATTGAGTCCAAATTGCTCTGCGATACGGTAACCCAAAGGAGAGGCTCCCAATCCGGGCATGGACAATCCACCGGATGCCACAACAAGTGAGTGCGCACTTACTTCTTTTCCTGCTGCTGCAATAACAAAACCCTGCTCTTTCTTTTCGATATGAGTGACTTCATTGCGCAATCGAATAGTGATTTGCCCTTTTTCGCACTCTTTCAAAAGTAGGTCTATAATTTGTTGGGCTGAGTCATCACAGAAAAGTTGCCCCAATGTTTTTTCGTGATAAGGAATGCCATGGCGTTGTATAAGATCAATAAAATCCCACTGGGTATAGCGAGCAAGTGCTGACTTACAAAAATGGGGATTGGCAGAAAGGAATGCCGCTGGCTCGGTATACATATTGGTAAAATTACAGCGCCCTCCGCCGGACATCAAAATTTTACGGCCTGCTTTTTTGCCGTTATCCAGTACCAGAACGTTTAATCCGGCTTGTCCTGCCTGTGCAGCACAGAATAAGCCAGCAGCGCCAGCACCAATAACAACTACATCAAATTTTTCCATTCATCTGTCTCTTTTGACCGAGTTATTTGTAGGAAATTACTGCATTGTGAGGGCTATGTTCACGAACCATAGAGAAAAATATGCATTTGGTTTAACTTTTTACGGCAAAAAGTCATTTTTTATCAAAAAAACATTAAAATATTAAAATTAAGTAACTATTTGATATATATGATAAATTAAAGGGTTTCCATGCCGATTGATCGTTATTAAATCAAAAAAAGGTCATATTTCTCTTTTCCCGCTAACGTTTGTCACTGATAATGCGCGCGTTCATGTCCTACTAACTGGCTTAACGTTTATGCTACATCTGTTTACTGGCTTGGATTTTTATACCAGCCTTATGTTAGTGCTTGCTCTGTTGTTTGTGCTTTTCTATGAAGCCATCAATGGGTTTCATGATACCGCAAACGCAGTAGCAACTGTTATTTATACCCGTGCGATGCGTTCGCAGCTTGCCGTTGTTATGGCAGGGGTTTTTAACTTTTTGGGTGTTCTCCTTGGTGGATTAAGTGTCGCTTATGCGATTGTGCATCTACTGCCTACGGATCTTCTGCTAAATGTCAGCTCGGCTCACGGTTTAGCTATGGTTTTTTCCATGCTACTGGCGGCGATTATCTGGAATTTGGGTACATGGTATTTCGGTATTCCTGCATCTAGTTCCCATACGTTGATTGGCTCTATTATCGGTATCGGTTTAACCAATGCGATAGTAACCAGTTCGTCGGTAGTGGATGCGTTGAATATTCCGAAGATGATACAGATTTTCATGTCCTTGATCCTGTCTCCTCTGGTTGGTTTGCTGATTGCTGGAGCGATGGTATTTTTGCTACGCCGTTATTGGAGTGGTACGAAAAAACGTCGCCGTATCCATATGACGCCTGCCGAACGTGAAAAACAGGATGGTAAACGTAAACCTCCATTCTGGACACGTACTGCCCTGATTCTCTCTGCTGTCGGTGTGAGTTTCTCCCACGGAGCGAACGATGGTCAGAAAGGTATTGGCTTGATCATGCTGGTGCTGATTGGCGTTGCACCTGCGGGCTTTGTCCTCAATATGAATTCCGCCTCTTATGACATCACTCGCACGCGTGATGCTGTTGTCAACTTGCGGACGCATTACGAGCAGCATGCTCCAGAGTTGGCTCATGCGATTGAACTGAACTCGGTTGCTTCTTCTGTTGGAGATCAACTGGATATGACACTCCATTGCGATAATTCACGTGCATTAGTGATGCTGAACACCGCTGAAAACATGCTGACGAATGTCCAGAATTTCAACGAATTGACCCCAGATCAACGTAGCAAAATGCGCCGTATGCTAATGTGTATTGCTGATACAGCAAGCGATGTGGCCAGGCTGCCAGAAACTAAACCTAAAGACGCACGTTTCCTGAACGATTACCGCAAAGATATATTGAAGACTGTGGAATATGCGCCGATGTGGATCATTATTGCAGTGGCTCTTGCTCTGTCTTTGGGCACAATGGTTGGTTGGAAACGGGTTGCTGTGACTATCGGTGAGAAGATTGGCAAAAAAGGCATGACTTATGCCCAAGGTGTTTCTGCTCAGGTTACAGCTGCGGTTTCTATTGGTGTTGCCAGTTATACTGGTATGCCAGTATCCACAACGCAAGTGCTCTCTTCTGCGGTTGCGGGGACGATGTTGGTTGATGGTGGTGGAGTGCAAAGCAAGACTATCAAAAATATCATGCTGGCGTGGGTTCTGACGCTGCCGATTTCCATTGGATTGTCAGGCTTACTGTATTGGATCGCCTTGAAACTGATCTAACCATGTTTTAGAAAAAGGGTTGGCTGCTTGTTGTTGCAAGCCAACCCTTTGTCATTATCACTTGTTTTTTGTTCACATTCATATCTCAAATTTACGTTAAATCATAATTGCTATCAGGCATAGCAGAACAACGCCACACAGTATTTCCGTCAATATAAATTGTTTCCTCATTCTTTCGCACAATAAGACGACATCAGGGTCGTGATGGTTGATATAACTTTGTGAATTGATATAGCGCACCAGCCGAATCTGTTTATTGAACTGACCATTAGCTTTAAAAAAACCATTCCCATCAACGGATTGGTACAGCATTGGATCTGATTCGCGCAAAATTGACAACAGTACACGGAGCGAAGAAAAATAGCGAAGTATGTTAATAATGCAGATAAGGCAAGCAGCCCAAAATAGTGCGATGGCACTGAACATATTTCCCCCTTCTGATTGAGTCAGCAAAAGCGGCTAATTTCTAATAAAGAAAAAACCAATAGTAAAAAATTGTAATTTGAATAATAACTATATTAAATTTTAGTGAAAAATATAGCGTTTTAGGTGTTTATAGTAGGGCTGCAACTGGAAATCGGTTAGGTCTATAATCAGTTATTGTGGGTAAGTTGCCAGTGATGTTGTTTTTCTTGGAACTATTCTATGTTTTCAGGTAGTAAAGAAAGTAAAACAATAAGTTGTGATCAAAACGACACTCAAAATATACATTGAACAGTTATAGTATAAACATCGAATCATGGCGTTTAATGTTGCCAATCCATTTAATCGACGTTATGGAAGGAGTTCTTATGGCTTATAAGCATATTCTTGTTGCTGTTGATTTATCTCCAGAAAGTCAGATCTTGGTGGAGAAAGCTGTATCAATGGCGAAACCGTACAATGCCAAAGTTTCCCTGATCCATGTTGATGTTAACTACTCTGATCTTTATACCGGCCTTATTGATGTAAATCTTGGCGATATGCAGGAGCGTATCGCGGATGAAACTCGTAATTCTTTGAAAGAATTATCTGCCAGCGCAGGCTACCCCGTTCAAGAAACTTTGAGTGGTAGTGGTGATTTAGGGCAGGTTCTTGTTGATGCTATCAAACAATACGATATGGATTTGGTTGTATGTGGCCACCATCAGGATTTTTGGAGCAAGTTGATGTCTTCGGCTCGCCAGCTTATTAATACCGTTCATGTTGATATGTTAATTGTACCTTTGCGTGACGAAGAATAATCTTCGGCTGATATTTTATTCTGTAAAATCGCCTGCTTATGCAGGCGATTTTTTTGTCTCCAGAAAAGATGATGAAACTGCTTTAGAAATTGTCAAAGATATTTTTAGGAAATATTACAAAAAATAGTTGTTGAAATTTAAGCATAAAACAGTGCTATATTCAGAAAGCAAACCGTACTTACCTCGCATTTTCGACAAAAAAATAATATGGAAAATGGCTGGGAGTCATCACTTCTGCATGACAATAAAGGAAGCTCTACATGAATGTTTCATCATCTTTAGTCTCATTTCTTGATTCGATTCAGTACCATAATCCACATCAACCAGAATACTTACAGGCAGTACGAGAAGTGTTGACCTCTCTTTGGCCTTTTCTTGAACAAAATCCGAAATATCGTGAGCAAGGATTATTGGAGCGTCTGGTAGAGCCGGAAAGAGTCATTCAATTCCGTGTCTGCTGGGTTGATGATCAAGGCAAAGTGCAGGTAAACCGTGCGTGGCGAGTGCAGTTCAGTTCTGCCATTGGGCCATTTAAAGGAGGGATGCGTTTCCACCCTTCTGTTAACCTTTCTATCCTGAAATTTTTGGGTTTTGAGCAGACATTGAAGAACGCGTTGACAACACTGCCAATGGGAGGTGGAAAAGGAGGCTCTGATTTCGATCCCAAAGGGAAAAGCCACGGAGAAATCATGCGATTCTGTCAGGCATTGATGACAGAACTTTACCGTCATTTGGGGCCTGATACTGATGTGCCTGCCGGGGATATTGGCGTGGGTGGACGTGAAGTCGGTTTTATGGCGGGCATGATGAAAAAATTGTCCAACAATACGGCGTGCGTTTTTACGGGCAAAGGTCTTTCTTTTGGTGGCAGCCTGATCCGCCCCGAAGCTACCGGCTATGGGCTGGTTTATTTCACCCATGAAATGCTTAAACGTCATGGCATGGGGATTGAAGGTATGCGGGTGTCTGTGTCTGGGGCAGGGAATGTCGCTCAATATTCCATTGAAAAATGTATGGAACTGGGGGCAAAAGTTGTTACTGCATCGGATTCTGGCGGTACAGTTTTGGATGAAGAAGGTTTTACGCCGGAGAAACTGGCTCACCTTGAAGAGATTAAAAATCAGCGTTACGGTCGTGTGGAAGAGTATGCCAAAGAGCGCAGGCTGACTTTCCTTAAGGGGCAAGATCCGTGGGCCATTCCTGTGGATATAGCCCTGCCTTGTGCGACTCAGAACGAGCTGGATTTGGAAGCGGCGAAGACGTTGATTAAAAATGGTGTGAAAGCGGTTGCGGAAGGAGCCAACATGCCAGCAACGATTGCGGCTACTGATGCTTTCCGTGAAGCAGGCGTTTTGTTTGCACCGGGTAAAGCTGCCAATGCGGGCGGAGTGGCAACTTCAGGGCTGGAGATGGCACAGAACGCAGCGCGCCTGAGTTGGAAGGCAGAGAAAGTGGATATTCGCTTACACCACATCATGCTCGATATCCATCACGCTTGCGTAGAATATGGTGGAGAAGGGAAACAGATCAATTATGTACAGGGCGCTAATATCGCTGGTTTTGTCAAAGTGGCAGATGCGATGTTGTCACAGGGCATTGTGTAGATTGGTTACGTAAAGGTAATTTCCTCGACAATAGAATATTATGATGAAAAATTAAGTTAAACGACCTGAGCCCGGTACAATATCGGGTTCAGACCGTATAACCGCCATATAAAGTGTCCAATATAAGGAGTTCACTTCATAAGGCAGGCTTTCCTGATATGTGATCAGCAAGGATAAATATCAAACCGATGGTTTTTGGTGGTAATTGCAGCGGATGCTTTAACCCCTGCCAACGGCTCTGCATAATCAGGCCGTTTCACGACAACCCGACGTTTCGCCAGCGCCAGAGCAGGTTCAAGCAAATTGTCTGCATCCTCATCAGCCCCGACCAGAGATTGGAAAACCCGCATCTCTTTTTTGACCAGTGCGCTTTTTTGCTTGTGTGGATACATTGGATCGAGATAAACCACATCCGGCGGTGGTGTGATATCTGTCAATGCCGTAATGCTTGAGGCGTGGATCAGCGTCATACGCTCTTTCAGCCAGTCGCCAATCTCTTCATCCTTATAACCACGTTGTAGGCCATCATCCAACAATGCAGCTACCACGGGGTGGCGCTCCAACATGCTGACGTGACAGCCGATAGAAGCCAGTACAAAAGCATCACGCCCCAATCCGGCGGTGGCATCCACGACATTCGGTAAATAATCTTTCTTGATGCCGATGGCCTTAGCGACAGCTTCGCCACGACCACCACCAAAGCGGCGACGGTGTGCCATTGTTCCGCCAACAAAATCGACATAAATCCCGCCCAGCTTTGGCTCATCACGCTTGCGCAGTTCCAGCCGTTCGGGAGTTAATACCAGAGCCATGACTGATTCTTCATCGTGGATCAGATCCCAGCGTTCAGCCAACAGCGATAAGGCGCTGCGATCAGCGCCTTCTTCACAAATCAAACAAATCTTCACAGGTTATTATCCACCGATGCCGTAGCTTTTCAGCATTGCATCCAGTTTTGGTTCACGGCCACGGAAACGGACAAACAGTGTCATTGGATCTTCTGAACCGCCACGGGCCAGGATATTGTCGAGGAATGACTGGCCGGTCGTGCGATTGAAAATTCCCTCTTCCGAGAAGCGAGAATAAGCATCTGCTGCCAGAACATCCGCCCATAGATAACTGTAATAACCCGCTGCATAACCACCATTAAAGATATGGCTGAAGGAGTGCGGGAAGCGTCCCCAATCAGGTGATGGTACAACAGAAACTTGTTTCTTCACTGATCGCAGCGTTTCCAGAATTTGTGCCCCTTTAGCTGGGTCATATTCCACATGCAGACGGAAGTCGAACAGACCAAACTCAAGCTGGCGCAGGATTTTCATCGCAGCCTGATAATTTTTGGCTGCCAGCATATTATCCAGCATCTCTTGCGGCAGTGGTTCATTCGTTTGATAGTGGCCGGAGATAAATGCTAGTGCTTCCGGTTCCCAGCACCAGTTTTCCATAAACTGGCTTGGGCACTCGACTGCATCCCATGGCACACCATCAATGCCGGCAACATCCAGGGCTTCAATCTGAGTCAGCATATGGTGCAGGCCATGTCCAAACTCATGGAACAGCGTTGTGACTTCACTGTGCGTGAACAGCGCTGGCTGATCACCGATTGGCTTATTGAAGTTACAAGTCAGATAAGCGACAGGATTTTGCAATTCTCCAGACGAACGACGCATTCTGCCGACATAACTGTTCATCCACGCACCACCGCGTTTATGCTCACGTGCATAGAGATCTAAATAAAAACTGCCGCGCAATACTTGCTTGTCATCGTACAGATCAAAGAAACGTACATCAGGATGCCATGTATCTACATCGTGTCGTTCTTTGGCGGTGATACCATAAATGCGACGAATGACTTCAAACAGCCCTTCCAGTACGCGTTGTTCAGGGAAATAAGGGCGGAGCTGCTCATCATCAATGGAGAAGTCATGCTGTTTTTGCTTCTCGCTATAATATGGCAGATCCCATGCTTCCAGCTCATCAACCCAATAGTGAGACTCGGCGAAATCGGCAAGAGCTTCCAACTCTTCCTTACCTTGTTGGCGGGCACGTTTAGCGAGATCGTTCAGGAAATCGAGCACTTGCTGAGGAGTTTTGGCCATTTTGGTGGCGAGAGAATCTTCAGCATAGTTCTTGAATCCTAACAATTGGGCGAGTTCATGACGCAACGAAAGTATTTCCGCCATGACTTTACTGTTATCCCATTTTCCGGCATCAGGTCCTTGGTCAGAAGCCCGGGTTGTATAGGCGTAATACATTTCTTCGCGCAGTTCACTATCATCGGCATAGGTCATGACCGGCAGATAACTGGGCATATTCAGCGTCAGCAACCATCCTTCCTGCCCCTTGGCTTCAGCAGCGGCTTTGGCGGCGGCCTTGGCACTTTCAGGCATACCGTCCAGATCGCACTCATCGGTAATCAGCTTGGTCCATCCCATGGTGGCATCCAGCACATTATTACCGAACTTTGCACCCAGCTCAGATAAACGGGCAGTAATTTCACCGTAACGTTTCTGCTTTTCTTCTGGCAAGCCGACACCAGTTAATTCAAAATCACGCAAAGTATCTTCAACAACCTTGCGCTGTGGCTGGGAAAGAGCCTTGAAAGCGTCACTCTCTTTCAGAGACTTATATGCTTGATATAACCCTTTGTGTTGCCCCAGCCAAGTATAGAACTCAGAACGCTGGGTCAGGCTTTGCTCATAGGCCTCACGAAGCTCTGGACTATTTTTGACAGCATTCAGATGGTCAACAGGAGACCACACGCGGGAAAGTTTATCTTTCTCTTCTGAAATGGGTTGGCACAGATTATCCCAAGTAAAGGCGGAGTTTCCGGATAAAATTTTCTCAATTACTTGACGGTAGTTGGCTAACGTCTCTTTCACAGCAGGCACGACATGTTTTGGTTCAATTGCAGAGAACTTAGGCAATGCAGAAGGTGTCAGTAACGGATTAGTCATAATGAGCGCCTTATATGTGTAGTTGAGTATATAGGCCGAAACCTGCCCTATATCCCAATGGGTTGTTGACGATAGATGGGGATAAGATACCGTGAGTTCAATGCTAATGCCGCACTTTTCTGCGAGTAAATAGGCTCTATTTCTATCAGAGATCTGAGAAGTCATAGAGAAGTTTAGATATGACTAGAGACGCGCTATAATCCCCGCTCATCAATTTATTTAATGGAAAATCATCGTCCCCGGTGGGGCGGCTGGACTTCAAATCCAGATGGGGTTGCCAGCGACCCTTGGCAGGTTCGACTCCTGTGATTTTCCGCCACGCATTGTCCGAATATATCCACATTAAGCCTAAAAATTCCTTATTTTCAAATGAATTAATCAATCAAATGAATGAGCTGTAAGCGATGAATTCGGTACGATTTTTACTGACAGTGTTCACTAATTCTGAAGCTCCGAATTCGATGACAACCATTTCTCCACTAGAGATGTAACTTGATTACCCTCTTCACCATATTGCGCCATGACAATGGCTCCATCGATGAGCAATGTAATTTGTTTAGCTAGTGCCAATTTTTCAGATGTGGCGGGCAGGAATTCAGCGAGAATTTCTGTCATTTCCTGCTTATGAGATTGCACGACAGGCTGTATTTCAGGTAATGCCTGAGAAAATTCAACCACAGAATTGATAAAAGCACAGCCGCGGAATTCTGTGCTTATAAACCATTTCTTCAGTACTGCCGGAAGCGCTTTTATGAGGGTTCCATAGACAGACATTTCAGCAGATAACGTCGTACTGAACCAATTAATCCAGCGCTGATGTCTGTATTCGAGAAAAGCCATAATCAAATCATTTTTAGAGGGGAAATGCCGATAGAAGGTGACTTTGGTGACACAGGCTTCTTTGATGATACGGTCTATCCCTGTTGCTCTAATCCCTTCCTGATAAAAGAGATCATGGGAAACTTGGAGAATACGTTCACGTGCAGTTGAGATTTTTTTTGGCATGGTGGCTCCTTTAATAAAATTATCGGACAAGTAGACAGAGTTGTCTACTTGTATTACGATAAAAATGAGTAGACAACTCTGTCTACTTAACTAACAAGGAGTAACATTATGCAAATCCGTCCTCCATTACCTCCTTTCAACAAGGAAACAGCGACTGAAAAAGTACGTCTGGCTGAAGATGCATGGAACAGTTGTGACCCTGAGAGAGTTTCAGGTGTATATGCTCCGGATACTCATTGGCGCAATCGTGCAGAGTTTGTTGATGGGCGTGAAGCTGTAGTGGAATTTTTACGCCGAAAATGGTCAAGAGAGCTAGAATATCGATTGATTAAAGAGTTGTGGGCCTATGATGCGAACCGCATTGCTGTCAGGTTCGCCTATGAATGGCATGATGATTTAGGAAACTGGTATCGTAGTTATGGCAATGAAAACTGGGAGTTTAACGAACAAGGACTTATGATCAACAGATATGCCTGTATTAATGATATGCCGATCAGGGAAGAAGAACGCTTCTTCTTGTGGCCGCTGGGACGCAGGCCTGATGATCACCCCGGACTTTCCGAATACGGGCTTTAATGGTCTTTTTTGTAGACAAATACAATTATCTATAAGAAAGGATATTTCTGGGTTCTGGTGGTCAGCTAAGACTGGCCACAGTTAAACACATTTTAATAACCATTTCTCCGGTTCATATGAATTTCAATATACTGAATGGTGCTATATTGGAGAATAAAAATATGGAACAACACTTCCATTGGCAAAAAGAAAGCTATCAAGTTTCAACAGACAAATCGCTATTAGATATCACTGCTGTTCACCAATTTCTTACACGCTCCCGTTGGGCAGAAGGAATTGATTTCGAAACAGTACAGCACTCTATTGAAAACAGTCTGACGTTTGGGTTGTATAAAAGTAAAGTCCAAATAGGATTTGCCAGACTCGTGACAGATTTTGCAACTTTTGGCTATTTATGTGATGTTTACGTATTAGAAGAATACCAGAAACAACAACTAGGTCGATGGTTGATGATGTGTTGCCAATCTCATCCTGTTATACAACGGTTACGGAGAATTATGCTCGTGACGTCAACGGCACCTTGGTTATATGAAAAATTCGGCTATTCTCCCGTTAATCGTGAAAATGGTGTTTGGCAAATAGTTCGCCCTGACATTTATAAGAAAGAGTAGTTGCGTTTATTGCTTGGCAATAATTCTGGTTGATGTTGAAAAAGATGTTGTTTCAAGTCTATTTCCGGTATTGGCGGGCAAATATACGATAAACTTGGTTTAGATGCACAATCTGTCTGGTTTTTTCGATAATAGTAATATGTCTTTAAGAGCGTTTTGCTTCGTTAAGAGGTAAACCTTCATGCTTCAGTACTGTTACATCATTTCTTATAAAAAACTCAGGGAAAGATAATCTTTCCCTGAGTTCCTGAATATTGACTATCAAAGTGGTTTCTCTATTAAATCATACAGTTTATCAAGTTGATTAATGCGTTGATGGTAACTTTGCAATAAACAGGCAGTATTACCCTTACATTTTTGGCGCTGTTTCAGCCATGCAGTTTGGCTATCATACATCTCGCCTGATACTCCCATGGCGAACAACCCCCGCAGAAAATGATATTTCACGCTCATTTCCACATCCAGATCATTCAGTTTTAAATTTGAACAAATTACTTTTTCATCCGGCGTTTTGGCATTTGTACAGTCAAAACTGGCAGCAAAATTCAGGGGAGTGAAGGTAAGTAACATAAACCAGAGATATTTCATTTACTTCTCCTTGTGGGGAGGAACGACAGGCCCCGGTCCAGTCTGCAATTTTGGTGTCACAATTTTTTCAAACTTGAATGACTGGGCTTTGCCGGCTGCATTTAATTTGCAGGAGAATCGAATATCGTGCCAGCCATCATCTGTCCTATACATACCTATACCGTTCAACTCAGAAGAGTGTTCTAGTCTCATGCTATCCGGTGACACGTCACCAAGGAAAACTTTATCAGCATCTTTGTAATGTTGCTTAATGATGGGCAAAGCAAAAGGGCGACAAATAAACTCGGCCACTTTTTTGGCATCTGACCAATCCTTTACCATTGGCAGAGCAGATTTATCTGTCGTTTGTTCATTAATTTGTTGTTGCAGGTATTGCTTCTGACTTGGGGATAATTGTTGAGATGGTGCTTGCGCTTGTGCAAAGGCTGATAATAGTAAACAGCTTGCCCCCAAATAAGTTAAGTATTTTGAGTAAAGCATAATGGCATACTCCTTGTTTGAGACTAAAAAAGTATGGCACAGATTTTGTATAGGTGCCATTGCATGAAAATATAGCTACATATCAACAAGAGCAATGTTAAAGGACATATTTTCTATTCTTATTTAGAAGAAGATATTCTCCAATTGATAGCTAGAGAAAAAGTTGCGGCTACAGTATCTCTCACATTATCAATAAGAATGATATTAGGATACACCGTGTCTGTAATATGCTGGTGAAGATATGTAACTAATTTATCATTTGCTTCATTTGCCAAATGCTTAATATCAGAGGTGAGTGTTGTAGCACACGTCGTTGCTTGCGCAGGACTTTGAGTTAGTATCCATGATAATTCAAAATATTGTTTTGGAGAATAGTCATTCATCTTTTTAATTTGGTCTGAACCCATTTGAAATACGCTATTTGTATTAGAGTAAAGATGATACATGCCTAACTCACTAAGATAAAAAAAACCTGCGTTTTTATACTTACCAAGATCAACAACGGCTTTTTTATTTTCTATAAAGAATAAAACGGCAGGACGAGTTCCATCATTGGTCAAGGTATTTAAAGTTGATTCAGAAATATCTTTCTTACCATTATGATAGTATAAGTGTTTAATGTTAGCTAATTGATCGAATAAAACAAACCAATCCTTTTGGTTAAAAGGACGATATTTTTTAAGTAAACCTACATCTAAATTGAGGGAATGATCAAGCCTTATTATTATCAGCTCATTATGAGACTCCGTAAACAAATTAATTCCATCAATAATAGATTTAATTGATTCACCATTTGCACCTTCCCATATGGCTATATTTCTATAGTGACCAGTAAAGAATTCTCCATCACTAAGGACAGGCCTAATATCAAAGTATCTTATACCGAGTTTCAATTGCCCTAAGACATTATTAGATTGAGTGAGAGTATTGCATTTAGCAGCCAAAAAGGTTTTCCATGTCACTGCACTCATTCCTGCATCATGGGAACCCGGAATACAAAGTTTATTTATAGGAAGTTCTCCCAGTATATTGCGATGGTCTTGCATCCAAGATTCGGTATTTATATCAGGACCTATATAATTACCAGCATCACCAATAAGAAAGAAATGAACCAATTCATTTGGTTTCCACGCAAGGCTGACTATAGAGTCTTTCTTATGGTTTCTTGTTTCTAAATTATCTAGGTAAATTTCTAAATCGAATCTTCCAATTTCTATTTTATACCTTCCTCGTATTATAAAACTATTATTTTGAGAATCCATTATTTGATATTTTATTTCAAAATTACAATCAGTTATATTGTTATCATCATATGAAATAGAGAAGTAACGATCTTTTTTAGATTTGATGGATTCTGGGAAGTTTGAAACATCCACATTCTGATAGTTTTTTAACGTTTTTTTCCAAACGGAATTTGTGCTGTTAACTAGAATTAGATTTATGATTTTATTCATGATTAGCTCTCCTTGTTAAAAGGAAATTGCATCTTTCTGCTTATATATCACTTTTAAAGTGTGGCGTAAATTATAAAATATCATATATGATCTAATGTGTATTTTTTATTTGTTATTAATTTCAATAAAACATGATGTTTACTTATGTTTTATTTGACCTGCGATTAGCACTATTAATGTTTTCTATAGATTATACTCTACCTCGCTTTATTCTTAGCGAGGTAGAGTATCTAAAATATCTTATGACAAATTATATGACATAAAAATTATTGTGTAGAAAGTAAGTATATTGACTCATAAGGTTTAATTTTTATTTCATGATCTATCTTTGCAGAAGATGAATAATTACTTATTAGTACCTGCCATTCTTTGTTTGAAAGAGACGGTTCTGGAGACCAAAGTTGCGTTTCATCACTTAGATTTGCAATGACCAGCAGGGTTTGATCCTGCCAACGACGCAGATAACACCACAGAGAGGGGTGCTCTGGCAACAGATCCAAGTAATCACCATATGTCAGAATGGGTTGCTGCTTTCTCAATTTAATCAAATTGTGGTAGCAATAGAAGATGGAATCTTCATCCTGTAATGCGGTTTCGGCGTTGATCTCTGAATAATTATGGCAAGGCGCAATCCACGGCGTTCCTGTGGTGAATCCTGCATTTACAGAATCATTCCACTGCATGGGGGTTCGGCTGTTGTCACGGGATTTCTGCGCTAGAATTGCCAGTATATCTTCTGGTTGCATGCCTTTCTCAATACGCTCCTGATACATATTCAGGCTTTCAATATCCCGATAGTCCTCAATGTGCGTAAAGTGAGGATTTGTCATGCCCAACTCTTCACCCTGATAGATATAAGGCGTACCTTGCATACCATGCAGTACCATTGCCAGCATTTTTGCGGATATTTTGTGGTACTGCTGCTCATCCCCAAATCGAGAAACAATGCGAGGTTGATCATGATTACACCAGAAGAGTGCATTCCACGCTTTTTGGTGCATGCCTTGCTGCCAAGTTGAGAAAATCTTTTTCAGCTCAACATAATCTGGTTTTGCGAGAGTCCATTTTTCCCCATTTGGATAATCAACTTTTAGATGGTGAAAATTAAACGTCATGGACAGCGCGGTTCCGTCGAGAGCCCCATAGCGTTGACAGTGCTCCAGGCCCGTGGAGGACATTTCACCGACGGTCATCAATCCCTTGGGTTGGAGGACATCACGGCTCATTTCCTGCAAAAATTCATGTATCCGTGGGCCATCTGTGTAGAATCGACGGCCATCGCCGTGATTATCATCAGGATAGTCCTGCTGTTTTGAGACAAGATTAATGACATCCAACCGTAAGCCATCAACACCACGATCAGCCCAGAACTCACAGATTTTTTTCAGCTCGGCGCGAACTGGTTCATGTTCCCAATTTAAATCAGCTTGTTCTACTGCAAACAGGTGAAGGTAATATTGTTGACTTTCCGCGTGCCATTGCCACGCGTTACCGCCGAATTTAGATTTCCAGTTATTGGGCAAAGAGTTTT
Source organism: Xenorhabdus vietnamensis (assembly GCF_002127535.1). GTDB lineage: Bacteria > Pseudomonadota > Gammaproteobacteria > Enterobacterales > Enterobacteriaceae > Xenorhabdus > Xenorhabdus vietnamensis. Next base: position 46,334 of record NZ_MUBJ01000011.1, on the reverse strand, counting down.
CAGAGCCATCCTGCCAGATATAAAACTGACGGTAAGGGCTATCAACGTCCTGCGCGGCTTGGAACCACGGATGTTGGGTTGAAGTATGATTGAAAACCATATCCAAAATGATGCGCATGCCCCGGTCGTGGGCATTTTTCACCAAATTATCAAAGTCCTCCATGGAGCCATAATCAGGATTGATGGCACAATAATCGGCGACATCATAGCCATTATCAACTTGTGGAGATGGATAAATTGGAGTGATCCAAATGGCATCAACACCGAGCCGCTGTAGATAATCCAGCCGTTGGGTGATCCCGTTGATATCTCCTGTGCCGCAACCGGTACTATCCTGAAAACTTTTTGGATAAATTTGGTAGATAACGCTATCCATCCACCATGGTTTTTGTTCCGTCATAAATAGATACCTGCAAAATTAATTGGCTATTTCATTGGGTAAGGTCGCTTTGCGTTCATTTCTACGATAACTTATAACGGTCAGCAGGAATGGCACAATAATTGTGACGAGCATAGCAATAAGATAAATCATCCAAAACTGAGGCTTGATAGAAAGAATTCCCGGAATCCCTCCAACACCGATGCCATTAGCAGTCACATGATTAAGCCCACAAATCAGCCCGGCCAGAGCCGAGCCAATCATCGCGCAGAACATTGGGTAACGGTATTTGAGGTTGATACCATACATGGCTGGTTCAGTTACACCCAGATAGGCTGAAATTGCCGCGGGAATAGAAACCTCGCGTTCCTTTTGTTTCTTACTGGCCCAGATAATTCCGGCAACCGCAGAACCTTGAGCAATATTAGACAACGCAATAATAGGCCAGATTGGGGTTCCCCCGGTGCTTTGGATCATTTGCAGGTCGATTGCCAGCGTTGTTTGGTGTACCCCTGTAATCACCAGAGGAGCATAAAAGAAACCAAACAAGGCGGCTCCGATGGGAGCGAAGCTGCCGGTCATTAATCCTTTGACTGCCCAGGCAACGCCATCCCCGATAGCACGTCCGGCAGGGCCAATCAGAGCATGAGCAAGGAAAACTGCCAGTAGTAGAGAAGTTACAGGAACAATAACAAGGTAAAGGTAGTCTGGTACCCATTTTTTCAGCCGCGTTTCAATCCATCCCAATGTTAGACCTGCCAATAAAGAAGGAATAACCTGTGCCTGATAACCGACTTTAGAAATTGTAAACCAGCCGAAATTCCAGACTTCGGGCGCTTGCTGCCCCAGCAGATAAGCATTCATCAATTGCGGAGAAACCAGCGTAATTCCGAGAATAATCCCCAGAATTGGCGTTCCGCCCATCTTTTTAACGGCAGACCAACAGATACCTACAGGGAGGTAGAAAAATATCGCTTCACCGATGAGCCAGAGAAAATCATAGATACTGTGCCAAACAGGATAGAGTTGAGCGAGCGATTTATCTTCACTAAATGGGATATCCCCGATCAGGTTACGAAAACCAAGAATTAAACCGCCACTGATCAGGGCGGGCAGTAATGGAAAAAAGATCTCAGCAAAATGTGAAATTGCATTTTCATACCATTTCATATTTTGACGAGCAGCTTGTTTAACATCTTCTTTATTAACAGATTGTTTCCCTGTGGTTTCAAGCAGGGCTTTATAATAGACATCCACATTCGTCCCAATCACCACCTGAAATTGCCCGGCATTGGTGAAACACCCCTTAACCATAGGCAATTCCTCGATGGCTTTGGCGTCGGCATTTTCTGGTGTATTAAGAACGAATCTGAGGCGAGTAATACAATGACTGACGGAAGCAATATTCTCTCTTCCACCAATCAAGGTGATAAGATTATCAACATCCTTTTGATTTATTTGTTTTTTTTTCATGCCTTTTCTCCTTTGTATGGCAGGAGTTATAGATAACGGGATCTTTTGATTAACAGTGCGATTAACAGAATGATTACTCTTGTGATGAGATCATGAATAGACTGAAATAATAGCAGATTAATCCTAGACAGATCTTAGTATTTTGAATACGAAAAGATGCTTTGTTTGAGTTTTAGATCACATTTTATGTTATTGATTTGAAGTTAAAGGTTTTTTATATTTGTAACATTTATTATTGTAGTAACTTTTAATTACTTTGGCAATTAATAGATATGGATTATGGATTTATTCCATCGTATGACAATATAAAGAAAGGTTCGCATTCTATTGAGTCGCAGCCACGGTAAATAGTCTCAGTATTATTTGTAAGCGTAATCATTCCGCCGCCATTAATATAAAAATCCCATACTTTACCATTTAATTTGGCTTTTCCTATTATATCACATGGGGTTTGAGAGAAAGCATGGTATGGAGTGTATTCATACGCACTGCTGATTTTAAAAATCTTATCTATGTTTTGTTTGTTTAAATTCCATTTCTTACATTCATCTATAATAATTTTGTCGTTACTTTCAGTTAATTTTAAACCTGACAAATAAGTTATTTCTATTTGTTTATCGTTTGCATAAATGTAAGGATTAAATATCACGAGGGTAAATAATAGTATTTTAAAATTTTGTTTTATCATGTTTATATATTGTTGTTAATAATCCAAGGTGAAAGTATTTACCTCAATCTTGACTATAATCTGCAAGCGGTTATCGAGCAATAACTATTTTGCCATGATTAAATCAGCAATAAATATCGGCAGTAATTTTCCAATTTACTGAATAAATAGAGGGATATAAGGCAAAAAACCTTGTAAGGCTTTTAGGCTAATGAAATAGAGGTTTATTTTCCTCCCGTCACCACCTGCTTAAGCTCCGTTACAATCGTATCAAGTTGCATTGATGCCACACTGCGGATATCGGCTTCGATTTTGCCTTCATTGGCTTTGTATTCCCGAAAATAGATCGCAGTATTACCTTGTCGGAGCTGTGCCAGAATGTCGAATGTATTTTTGCCAATTTTATGTTCATCGAAAGTAATCTCAGCACGAGCGATATCGCGTCCCGCACTGTCCCAAACAATTTTGGCAGAAATACCAGTAATGCGGTTCAGATTCTCAATAAACGGCAACATTCTTAACACCATTTCTGCACCGGTTTCTTTTGTCCCATTCAGATATTTTTCGATGGCCAGTGTCAGGCCGAGAATACCTTCTTTGCCGATTTTCATGGCGCGACCGATACCGTGGCGCTGCTTTTTGACCCATTCCACATAAAGCTGTTTACCGATCACTAATCCACTGGTAGGCCCTTCAATTGCTTTGGCACCGCTATAAATCACTAAATCGGCTCCTTGGTGATAATAGAGTGTTAAATCTTCCTCCGCCGCTGCATCCACAATCAGAGGCAAATTGTGTGCTTGTGCAACCCGCGCGGCATCTGCCACGGTCAGCATACTTTTCTGCACGGCATGATGTGACTTGATATAGAGAATGGCGGCGGTGTATGGGGTGATTTTATCGGCTATTTGTGCTGCACTGCATTCGTTGGCAAAACCTGCTTCAATGATTTTGCCACCTCCCAGTGTAATCATGGTTTCAATCGGAGCGCCAAAATTTACGTTATGGCCTTTGGGCAGTACGATTTCACGGGGAACCGGCTTATGCGAACTGTGCAAGTTAAGCAGTAGATCATTATCATCCCTGACAATGACTGCCGCGACGGATTGGGAGATTCCGGCCGAGGCGCAGGAAACGATGACTGCACTTTCCACATCGAGTAATTTGGCGATGTAATCGCCGGTTTTGTCCACCAAATCATCCATCTCAAAATAGTGTTTCAGTCCTGCTGTAATCTGCTCAATAACTTGATCGGAAGGCGTGGAAACGCCTAATGCCGTCATACGTCCGGCTGCGTTGATCACTTGGCGTAACTGGTATTTTTCATAGAGGAATACCATTGATTGTGCTCCTTTTTGCCGAGGAATTCTTTATAGATATATTTTCCGCCGTTGTATTCTCTGCTACGACAATATGAACGCCTGCAATGATGGCTGCGATGGGAATAAATTGTTGCGTGCCAATCCTGATGTGGCCGTCTGCATCAACAAGTTCAGTGCGTTGTTTTTTCAGTTCAAAAATCGTGATATCGCCATCACGACCGCGCTCCAGTCGTCCTTTGTGCGGCAAATGGAGTAAATTGGCTGGATGGCTTGTCACGCAGTTAAGAATGTATTCGGCAGACAATCCCATATTGAGGAATTTTGTCATTACGCTCGCAAGGCTGTGAACAGGCCCGTCAATGCGGTTTCTTTGGTAGATATCAGAACTGATCATATGAGGATAGGCACCGAATTTGATGGCTTGTTCAGCTACGGTGAAACTGAGGCTTTCTGTACCATGTCCGACATCCAGAATAACCCCTCGCGCCAGAGCCCGTTCAATAGCAAGTTTCAGATTGCCGGCATCATCAAGGATACGATTTGGTTTGCCGTTAAAGCAGTGGGTGATGATATCGCCTTTAGTCAGCAGATCAGCTATTTCCTCCAGCTTGGGGGGAGGATTGCCAATATGCACCATCAGCGGCAATCCATTCTCTTCTTGCATGGTTTTGGCTTGAATGAGTGGTTGGAGACCGTTTTCACCAATCACACTTTTACTTATGCGGGCTTTCAGTCCGATAACAAAGCCCTTGTGACGTCTGACGGCATTTTGCAGTTGCTTATTATCAATCTGAGCCATATCAGCCAATTCGTTTTGGCAACAAATACCGGTACGGGAGATATTCAGGAAAGCATAGACATTCGTTTTGGCTTTACGCGACACAGCATAAAAGTCATCAATATCTTCAGCTCCTGTACTGCCGGCATCCACAACAGTTGTGACACCGCAGGCTGCGCCAATTAAATCGGGTTCATCAAAATAGAGAGGAGAGTGTGGGTAACAATGAGTATGGGCATCAATCCAGCCTGCGCTGATATAATAATGACCGTGTAAATCAATTTCCTTGATAGATGGCAACCCGGTTGCGGCAGAAGGGCCAATGGCGGTGATCCTGCCATCATTAATCACAATATCAATGAAATCCCCGTTAATGAGCTTTCCTTGTTTAATAATTAAGTCGTTCATAAGATATTTGTCCCTATTATTATGTAATGACAGGAAAAAAATAGCCGAGTAACATCGCTCCCAGAATTGCACCTCCTGCCACGGGTTTCTTCCACAGATAAAACAGCAGTGCGCCAATCAGCGAACCCAGGCCGATAGGAATGGAAGCTGTCATTGCAGCCAAAATAATGAGAGGCCCTAGGAAGCGTCCTGATGCGTTACCTGCACCCATCATGACATCCGCGCCAAAAGTAGAATTTCCCTGTGCAACGGTGAATTTGCGGGCAAGAATGATCACCAGACCAACAACAATCCCCAGCAACATGCCGGTGATCAATGATGCCCAGAAGTTGGTTACTAAAAAATCAAAACCTCCCGCCAGCAATAGTGCGGGAACACCTAAGCCAATGCCGGTTTGCAGGGCACCGCCGATATCCAGAATTCCAACCAATGATCCTTCGACAATGCGGGCAAACAGAAAGCTGGCACCAAATGCCGCAACAGCGCCATAAACACCGGTATCAATACCGGAACGCAGCATTGCGACGAATGCCACTTCATTAAATGCACCAAATCCGTACACCACATACATATGAGTACCGGCAAAAATTCCCGCTGACAGCAGGCCAACAAACAGGGGAAATGTCCATTCGGCATACCAGAAATCATGCTTGTTCAGTTCAGTATTCATGATTATTTCCCACCCAGAAGTTGATGGACATGATGCAGCCAGTTTGGTACATCCAACATGAAAGATTGCAGGACCTTCATATCGAAGCCGCGGAAAAATCCGCTGAGAATAAACAGCAAAACGACGGTGATTAGCATGGTGCGGGTGATTTTGTTCCAGCCGTTGTCATCGACACCTTTGCCGATCAAAATACCCAGCACCAAGCCAGGAATAGCATTGCCCATGATAAGTTGGGCACATCCGCCGAAGAGCGTAGCCCATAAACCGGAACGGCGACCGGCATCCATCGCGGCGAGCCAGAACAGCACCGGCATCACGGTATTGACCAGCAAATTGGCCGCAGGGACGAGTACATTAGTGGCGGTGGTCTGCAAAGCTGAGGGAACAGCGGAAGCCGTGGTATTCAGGAATGCCACTAACAGCGCCCCGACAATTCCGCAGGCAATCGCCATTTTTTTCGGATTGTGCAGGGTTTCCGCTACATTGCGGTTTTTGATCATTAAGGCCGCCGCCCCCCAATTGGGAATGATGCGATGATCCACATCCTGGGTGAATGCGCCTGCGGCGACAGATGACGCCCAAGCGTTAAAAAAGAAACCGAGGCCAAAAGAGAAATGAGACGCCGGATCACCTTCACAGGCATTCAGTTCACCTAATGTACGAAATGCACCCATGCCCTGAACAGTCGGCGCATGGAACATTCGTGCTGCTCCGGCGCCAAGGCCGAAACCGCACAGGCCACCAATAATCAGTGACATGCCCAGTATTTCGATAAAAGAAGCCGTAGTATCCATCGTTTATTCCCCCTATCATGCTTTGCCTGCATTATGTTTTTCTGTGGTTTTGCTTTCCTCTGGTATGCCCGTTTTTGGTATATCCGGATTGGCTGACAGGGTTTGCTTGAAATGGATAGCCTCAACATCCAGCAAGGTGACACTGGCGGTAACATCCAACACCACTGAATAGTGTTTGCGCTGACGGGGAAGAAAAAAGAACAGGAATTTTTCAGTCGTGATTTTGCTGGTGGCGCTGACGACAGCAATGTCTTTAGGTTCGATGCGCAGGATAATGTGAGTCGTCCCTTGCAATATTGTGCGTTGTACTGCATTCAGGGCATCGGCGATGGCTTTTTGTCGGGAATCCCCAGAGCCACTGACGCGAACAGAGGTTTCAAGTCGCTCTTTCATGATTCTTTCCCCTGTTTTCTGATAAAGGCATGCACAAGACGTTCACCTAATTCGGCTTTGTCCATAAAGCCAAAACCAAGCACCGTACAGCCTTCGCGGATTGCCGTTTCTCCCTCTTCAATGGAACGCATACCGTAGCGAATTGGGTAGCCGTATTTGTTTTGCGCCGTGATTGCTCCCGCGCCGCCACTGCCACAAAACGAGATGCCAATATCAGCCTGTTCTCGCTGCATAACATCCCCCAGTTTCATGTCTGCTGCCATGCCGGGAATCACGATGGCTTTTCCGCCAGCGGCTTCAATGCCTATGGCAACGTTTTGCCCTTTACCCAAACGATCACCGATAACGATGATGATTTGTTTTTCGCTCATGGGTTCTGCCTCCAAATATTCAAGGATTGGAACGTGCAATTTCAAAATGCACAGATAGCAGATAAACCTCTTCGACAGCTAGATTGGGCAGGGTTTCGACGATTTGTGCGGCCAGTTTTATGGACTCCGGGGAAATCTCATCAAACAGTGAAATATCCACTTCTGGCAAGGATTCTCCTGTCTTGGCTCTCTCTGCCATTGCCTTAATATGGGAGACCAGCATTTGTTGCTGAACGGGTGTGGTATAGGCGCCTTCTACTACCAGCCATTTCTCGATGAGAGCCAATATTGTTCGGCTGGCCGTTTCAGGATCAAGATTTCCTTCTGCCATATTGAAATGTATCGAGGGGTTATTCATAAACGTTTCCCAATCAAATCGACCACGATAAATCGCTGCCCTATCACAAACGAATAAAGTTTTGTTTGCTGAAATGACCTTATCGATTTTATTTCTGGCTTTGGAGTGGGTTAATTTCCGTTTCAAAGTGGAAATTCATTAAAAACAGGGTGGTGCGACGCAGAATTGTGGGATTTTTGAATGAGAAAACGAGTAAGAAGCGGAGAAAATGATTTTCTTAACCTTTGAGTGCGGTCACATTATAGCCAATTATTTTCTATGATATTTTGGCAATTGATATTTTAAAAATGTAGAAAACTAAATTGCCCTGCCAAGGCTGTCTTTTGCGATCATTTGAAAATCATCAAAATTCCGGCTGCGCAGCAGTCTTTTCGTCGCCTTTTCCCTGACGAATGTGACAAACAGATCGTAAATTGACATCGCTTCTTCATAATCCTCTTTGCTGATGGCGAGCAAGAAAATCACATTGGCTCGCTCTTTGGTTTCTTTGTTCCATTCAATCCCGTTGGGGGCGAGGATAGTGGCAACCACTGTTTTCAGTGCCAGTAATCCCAACGCATGAGGCAAGGCGATATTTTCTCCTGACATATTTTTTCCTAACATATTTTGTTCTAGCAATGTGGAGAGAATAGATTCCCGTTCAATTAACGAGGGAAGGAAGTCATCGTTGACATAACCATCTGCCTGTAGTTTTCGGCAGACTTTTTTGAACAGTGTTTCTTGGGTCATTTCTTCCTTGATGACGATGAAATAACGCCGATCAAAGAAACGTTCAAGAATGGAAGAACGGGTTTGATCCACCATTGTGAGCCGTCCAATCAGCTCTAGCTGGTAAGGGGTAGGAAAAGGGGAAATTCTGACGACAGGTTTATTTTTCTCAGCCAGACGCAGAGTTGTAATGACGAAACTCTCTTCCACATAGGCTGACTTGTTGTATTCATGGCATGGCAGTGTGCGCTGGAGTTTGAGTTGGGGGAATTCGCGGGCAATTTGTGCCTCAATCATGCGTTGGGTTGCGTTGCCTGCATCAGTGACAAGCAAAACCGGAATGGGGCGGTTATTGCCTGTACCATAATGACGTTCTAACCCGACACCGATATGTACGGCCAGATATCCCAGTTCATCTTCATTGATGACACAAGGAAGCTGATCTTCGATGCGCGTCAGTGCGCTGACCGTGACATCATAGGCAAAAGGGTAATGTTGTTTGATATCTGTCAGCAGGGGGTTCTTGGTGCTGATTTGGTTATGTAACCGACTGATTAACAAGTTTAAATGCATCGCCAGATCGTTCCTCAGCCGGTTGTCATGGCGTAAATCATAGTTATAGGATTCATTGATATCGTTGAGGATATCATCGGTCCAGCGCTGGCTTTCAAGAATGCTGAAAATGGAATCGCCACGTTGGGGAATACGCTGTGCGGCAATTTGTCTGCCGAGGTAGTGGATTTCTGCGAGAGGTATTTCATTCTCTACAAATCTGGCAAATGAAGCTGAAATTTCCTCAGCCACTTTCTGGATGGTTTTATCCAGTTGAAGTTTATCCAATTGAAGTTTTTTGCTGTGTGTTATCGACTCTTGTGCTACCGACCCCTGTGTTATCGGATTCTGCCTTATCATATGATGGCGACGAATTCTCAGCAGGGAAGCCGCACAGTTGAAAATCAGGTATTGGCGGCCTTCATTGGTTAGTTGGATATCAAACCGGTTGAGGTTGTTTTGCAGGATTTCTTCAATATGGATCAGGTCTAAATGGGGTTGGTCTATATGAGTCAATTCTATATGCGCTAAGGTATCGAGCCTGACTTGATCAAGTGACAGTTCCATTTCCCGCAAAAAGCGATGTAGCAATGTGTCGGTCAGGCAGGCACGAATTAAGCGCTCGTCACCATTCAATTTAGTGCCGAAACGGGGGACGCTTTCTAGTTGCAAGGAGTATTTGCCAAGCCTTTCGCGCACTGTGCTCATATCATGTTGCAACGTACCACGGCTGATGCACCATGTTTCGGCAATATTATCCAGTTTGATGGGATCTGGTTCTAATAATAGTTTCAGCAGTAATGCGTCGGTGCGATCGCGGGCGGTTCTGGGGATCGTCTGGATCGCTTTCTGTTGTTTTGGCAAGGTGGCAAATAAGACTTGATCATCAACACGGAGAATATAGCCGTTCCCTCGTTTATAAAAGATCTGTGCCCCGTAACGATGCAGAATGTCATTTAATTCGCTGATATCCGTGCGAATGGTACGGCTGGAAACATTAAAGCGTTTTGCCAGCTCGTCTTGTGGCAATTGTTCTGCCTGAATAATCTCAAAGAGACGGGCAAGGCGTGGATAGGAAAACAGAGCCATATGGATACCCTGAATTCATGGTTATTTCGTTAAGTTAATATCTATGACGGTTTCAATTGCACCACTGCGTAAGCAAAGCTGTTTATGAGGCATCACATTGATCGCATGACTCACAGGCAAAACAGGAATTCCTGAGCCTAGAAATACCGGAACGGTGGTAATAAACAGTTGTTGTAACTCCTCCGCATCGGCAAAACTGGCGGCGGTTTTTCCTCCTCCAATCACCCAAACATCTTTACCTTTGGCTGCGATTTTTGCGTTTTTAGCAATATCCTTAGGGCTTTCTTGAGTGACAATGGCATTAATATCAGCAGAAATCGTTAGATTTTTTGAGGAGAGGATAAAGGCAGGAATATCTTGATACGGCCATTCACCTTTTGTGTTTTTCATAATCCATTCATAGGTTCCAGCCCCCATAATCGCGGCACCGATATTCTGATAAAATTCTTCATAAGGTGTGGCGTCATCACTCAGCGGGCAATCATATAACCAGCCTAATTCATGGTTTTCTGTGGCAATGTAACCATCCATTGTGGCAGCGACATAATAAATGAGCTTTGACATGGTTTTTCCTTATTTTTACACGTGATTCTTACATGTATGCCTGATCAGAAAATAACGATAATAAATAACCCCACTACCCTAGCAGGCTGACTAAATAATGATTAGTCATTTTGAGTGATTGTGGTCTAAAAAACAGCAAAAAATTATCTAATCAATAGGGCAGTATAATAAAATCATATTATAGACTTATTATATGATTTTTAGAATTCTGAGTATTGATGTTAGATTAATATTAATTTATTTCATAATGTAACTTTTACATGATTTACTTATTATTTTATTAAGGTGTTTAACTAATACTTATGACCGAACTCATAATATAAAACGAAATTCATGTAACAATCAAAAATAGGATGTATCTTACTCGACAATAATCTTATTTGCTCATAAAATTTTTTCTATTATAGCGTTGTTACCTTTCAAGAACGGATATCAAATAAATAAAAGGAATAGCCAATCATGTCTAAATTTATCGTCAGACGGAATAATCAAGCCTTACTTAATGAAACTGTATTTTATCTTACCAAAGGAAATACGCTGATATTAAAGATTGATGGTTTAAATCTCAATACGAGAAAACACCTTAAATTTCTGCCAAATAATACGCTTGTGTCCATTTTTCAACGTAATAATCCGCAGCTTAGAGAACAAACCTTGCAAATAACAGCATTGAATATGGGCATAAGTATTGTTAGGGCGGTAGATACTAATTTAGATTACTGTCCCTATTTCGCCGCAGGAGTCGCTGAGGATTGCTTTCCACCATTAACGATTAATATTTTGTCTAAGATAGAAATTCCGAAGGATTTAACTGAGGAGCAGAAAGCGATGTTGATGGTGTTGTTGGCGGAAACTAAGAATCCTACGACAATTGGGGCAAACTATGATGAACAAAAAGCGAAAGAAGCCATGCAATACATGCATGATGCCTTATTAAACAGAGTTAGGTCTCCTAAAGCACATGAACTTGATGTGCCTAAACACGGAAATAAATTAATTGGACTCATTTCAGGGCCGCGGACAATCGATGGTTTTAGTCAATATCCTAATATTAAAGATGATATACGAAAAAGAATTAACGGTATGATAGTGATTGCGAATGATGGTACTCATGCCGATTTTCTGGTTTATCGGCGATTACTTAAAAATGCTATCGATATAGCAAAAAGCAATAAAATTCTGAATAAAGAAGTCATTGCATGGAGAACGGATAATCGTAGTTCTCCGGGGCCAAATTTCACTAGGCTTTTTTCACTACAAGGACAAGAATTTTATAAATTATCAGATAGATATCTTAAATGAGAAATTTTATATGAAATGTTTAATAGGTTTTTTTATGATTTTGGTCTCCATGGACTCTTTTTCAAAACAAAATGAGCTGGATTTCAAAGCTTGGGGGGATACGGGGCAATGGGGAATCTATTATAAAAAACCGGACGGTTATTTTAACCCATTAGAAATAAAAAAGTATAAAGAAAATTATTTTTCTGCATTTAGCTATGTCATTAATTTTTTAAATACACAAAATGTGAATAATGATTTTTGTCTAATTGGTTATGAATTTAATAAAGGAATTGATCGTGATGGATTTGAAAGTGTTATCATTTATTGGAAAACCGCTAACCGTTTAATTGACTGGGAAGTTCCAGATGGTGACTACGATGAATTGTATAGGTCAATTATATTCAGTAAGCCTTTTATTGATATAAATGAATATGTTTTTCCTTATAAGGAAGCCATGAATCATCAGGCTTTATGGGCCAAAGAAGGTATAATGCAAATTATTGACGATTGTGAATTGCATGGACAGAAAATCACGATAAAGCCTTCTGAGGTGCTTGATATCAAATAATAATGAAACTGCCCGCAGACTGCGGGCAGTTTGGTAACGGCAATTTTCCATAGGGTGTTTGTTATTGTTCAGAATCTATTAAGAATAGACGCTCATTCCACTGCGCAATCATTTTTCTATGTAAACATTTCACTATGTGAACTACCAAAACGTCGGTAATACGCTGCGGTGGGTTGAGGCAGTTGACCAATAGTTGTTTCGCAACGTTCACTGATGTAGCGCGTCGCTGCAAGATCAATGTGTTGATAAATATTTATACACAAGTTACGGGCAATCAGCCCTTCCCATTGTGTGGGCAGCAGCGCGTCCGGCAGCATTGGGTCACGCAATACTATGCGGCGGTAAAAGTGAATCAGTAGCAGGCGTAATTGGAAACAGCGTTCTGGTGTCAGATCGGCTTCATGGCAATCCCGCAGCAGGGTCATTAATGGGCGGAAGGAAACGATAAATTCATGATAATGCTGCGATATCTGTTCCAGTGACCAATTGATAGAGACAAGTTCTTTCAGGCTCTGCTCCGAACGCGGGTAAGGATAATCAGCACGGAAGTAGATGACGGAATCGCTGGCGTTCAGTTCCCCCAGTAGGGCGGGGATATCTCTTTGGGCACTGCTTGGTGCGGCCATCAGGGTCGTGTTGAGTTGTGCAAACCCAAGCCAGTCCAGCTCTTTTTTCAGGCGATTACGCTCGTTTTTGGCGACGCTTTCGAGTAGCAGCAGATCCCATTTACCATCCCATTCCGGTTGCTCACTGAGATAAATTTTGCTCTCTGCATGACGAAACTGATTCATGCCTCGTTCAGCAATGCGGTAATAACTGCGTCGTCCCAGCTTTTCTACCGCAAGCCACCCCTCTTTTTGCAGCCTGAATACGGATGTTCTCACGAAACGGTCACTGAACCCTATCGGTTCCAGCAAGAGACTCAAACTGCCAAGCCAGACTTCACCTCCACGGTGACTGAGCGCATCCCCATATAAAGAGATGATCAGCGATGTTCCGCTGATAGGCTGTGCATTGAGGGCGTGCTGGATAAAATCGTCGAGTTTGTGTGCCATATTTTCTGTGATCTGCTCAAAAGTGTGTCGTGACATTAGCATAACTGTATCAATAGGCTTAATCGATATGCTCAGGGAAAACCCTTTGAAGACAATTCACATTATTGATACCCGTCGTTTTTCAAGTTGCAGCTTGTGAGCTGCATCTTGAGATCCATGGGGTATAACTTGAGTGGCAAAAGGTTATTCATGTGGTCGATTATCGATAACCCGCACTGCCTTGCCTTCTGAGCGAGGAATGACACCACAGTTGACGATGCTGACATCTGTGCTGAGTCCTACCATCGATTTTATGTGATGGCGCAACTGATGACAGAGATTACAACTTTGTTCATGATTCAGCAGACTTGGCTCTTTCAGTTCAACTTTGACTGACAGACAGTCATGGTTGCCTTTGCGGTGTACTTCCAACTGGTAGTGGGGAGAGAGTTCTTTAAAGCGGATAATCTGTTCTTCTATCTGTGATGGGAACACGTTGATGCCACGGATAATCAGCATGTCATCGGAACGCCCGGTGATTCTGTCCATGCGACGCATATTGCGTGCCGTACCGGGTAATAAACGTGTCAGGTCGCGGGTGCGGTAACGGATCACGGGCATGGCTTCTTTGGTCAGAGTAGTGAGGATCAGTTCGCCGGTTTCGCCATCGGCCAGATTATTCAGATTGTCAGGATCAATCACTTCAGGATAAAAATGATCTTCCCAAATGGTGGAGCCGTCAGCGTATTCCAATGATTCCATCGCAACGCCCGGCCCCATCACTTCGGACAGGCCGTAGATATCCAATGCTTTGATGCCCATGCGTGTTTTAATCTCCGCACGCAAAGCGGCCGTCCAAGGTTCTGCACCAAAGATGCCAATACGCAAGGAGCATGTGCTGGCATCCCCGCCCATTTGATGTTCCAGTTCATCCAGTAAAGTCAGGCAGTAAGAAGGTGTCATCATGATAATGTCAGGCTTGAAATCCATAATCAGTTGCGCTTGTTTTTCGGTGTTGCCGCCAGACATGGGAATGACCGCTGCTCCCAGTCGTTCGGCACCATAGTGCGCTCCCAGTCCGCCTGTGAACAGGCCATAACCGTAGGCGATGTGGACTTTGTCTTTGGCACTCGCTCCCGCAAATCTCAGGCTACGGGCGACCAGCTCCGACCAAATGTCGATGTCCCGTCGGGTATAACCCACCACGGTTGGGCGTCCCGTTGTGCCGGATGAAGCATGAATGCGCACAACCTGCTCCATTGGTACGGCGAAGGTGCCAAAAGGATAATGTTCCCGCAGATCGTGTTTGGTGGTGTAAGGAAATTTGGTGATGTCAGCCAGTTGCTTGAAATCACTCGGATGGACACCTGCCGCATCAAATTTGTGGCGGTACATGGGAACGTTATTGTAGGCGTGATTGAGAGTCCATTTTATCTGTTTGAGTTGCCACGCCTGAATCTCATCACGTGAAGCAAACTCAATGGAATCCAGAGGTTGTTCAGGGGATTTTTTTAGGTTTTGTACGCTGTTGCTCATAGTTGCCTGTCCTTATTGTTGACTTGTTTGTAACAGGTTGTGTTTATCGTTATGTGCAGGTGCTGGTTAAATCAGGTAATCGCGTATCAATTGCTGCTAAGAAAATCGGTACTGAAAAAAGCGTCACTATATCAGTCGCTACGATATAAATCGTTGCTATGAAATACGTTCAATAATCATGGCGATGCCTTGTCCCACACCAATGCACATGGTGCACAAGGCATAACGGCCAGAGCGTCGTTCCAGCTCAAGGGTGGCTGTCAGTGCAAGGCGGGTTCCGCTCATGCCAAGAGGATGCCCCAGTGCAATTGCTCCCCCATTCGGGTTTACGTGCTCTGCATTATCCGGTAACCCCAGTTGGCGCATCACCGCCAATGACTGTGCGGCGAAAGCCTCGTTCAGTTCAATAACATCCATTTGACTTAAGTTTAAGCCTGTCAGTGCCAGTACTTTGCGGGTTGCAGGCAATGGCCCGATCCCCATGATACGAGGTTCAACACCACATGTTGCTGTTGCGACGATACGTGCCCGTGGTGTCAGCCCTTGGTGTAATGCTGCTGTTTCTGAGGCGATGATCAGCGCCGCTGCGCCATCGTTGACGCCGGATGCGTTACCTGCGGTAATCGTGCCGCCAGTACGAAATGGGGTTTTGAGTCGTTGTAACTGTTCGAACGTCGTTTCTGGCCGGGGATGTTCATCCTGTGAGACGTTGGTTGCTACGCCTTTTTTGTTGATTGGGGGCAGAGTGACAGGGATGATTTCTTCGGCCAGTACACCGCGCTGTTGCGCACTGGCGGCACGTTGTTGGCTGCGCAGGGCGAAGGCATCCTGATCATCACGGCTGATTTGAAACTGAGCTGCGACATTTTCTGCCGTTTCTGGCATGGAATCAGTGCCGAATTGCTGCTGCATTAAGGGATTAATGAAACGCCAACCAAGGGTGGTATCAAAGATCTCAGCCTGTCTGTTGAATGCACTGTCTGCTTTGCCCATAACGAAAGGAGCACGGGTCATGGATTCAACGCCCCCCGCCAAAATTAGTTGGGCATCATCGGATTTAATGCTGCGGGCAGCGAAAGCCAGCGCATCCAGACCGGAGCCACACAATCGATTGACTGTTGTGCCGGAGACTGAGTCTGGCAGTCCCGCCAGCAATACGGCCATGCGTGCGACGTTACGGTTATCTTCCCCTGCCTGATTGGCACAGCCGAGGATAACATCATCAATTTGCCCCCAATCCAGTGCCGGATAACGATCCATCAATGCCCGTAGCGGCAGGGCCGCCAGATCGTCAGCCCGCAGGCTGGACAGCGCTCCGCCATAACGTCCTATGGGGGTTCGGATTCCATCACAGATAAATGCGTGGGTCATGATTGTTCTCTCTAATCCAAAATAGGGTGGCTGATACGATGTGAATAACCACGGAAAAGAGCGACGACTTTACCGTTTTGGTTAATGATTTCCACATCGTACAGGCCGGTTTTTTGGCCCTGATGCCGAACAGAAGCGGTGGCAGTCAGTTGATCACCAATCAAAGCCGGACGGATGAAATCAATGTTGCCGCCGGAAGCAACTGCGGCCAATCCTTCACTGTTGCAGGCGTAGGCGAAAGCGGTATCCGCCAGACTGAACAGAATGCCACCGTGACAACTTTGATGGCCGTTGAGCATGTTGGGCACGATCTTCATGTTGAGTCGGGCGAATCCGACATCGATATGCTCAATATGCATTCCCATTGTTTGGGCGCAGGCATCCTGAGCGTACATGGCTTCAACGTGATGGCGGGCCAATAGACTTGCAGCATTATTTTGCATGGATATCCCCTTTTTTGTGGCTTTTAGCCAGCGGGAGGGGGAGTTGGGTATGTCCCGCCGCTAGCTGGCGCAGCAAAGGGGCAGGGCGGTAACGGGGCTCCCCATAGAATTTCTGCAAATTTTCCAGCGTGCTGAGAATGTGTTTCCAACCCAGCCGTTCACCCCATGCCAGCGGGCCGATGGGATAATTCACACCGTGGCACATCGCCAGATCGATATCTTCAGCGCTGGCGATACTTTTGTTGATGACATCCAGTGCTTCGTTGCACAGCATGGCTACGGTACGCATCGTTAATAAGGCTGGATAATCCGGCAGGTGGATCACTTGCTTGCCGAGAGATTGCAGAAAGCCGATCACTTTTGTTGTTTGTTGCGGCGTATTCTGGCAGGCGGCGCTGAGTGTAATAATGGAAGCTGTTTGGTGGTTGGCGGAAAGATCAAACTGCATCACGGGTGCCCTGACTTCGTCAGCAATCTGGGCACAAGTTCTTCCTTTGGTCAGTGCCAAGAGTACGTCATCAATCTGTAAGGTCGGGGAGTGGAATCGATCATTTTTGTTTTCTTCGAAGATGATTCCGTATTGCTGCAATTCTGGTTTTTGTAGCAGGGCAACGAAATGAGGCAATGCTGTCCAATTTCCCGTTGCCTTGATCCGGACAGGCTGTTTTTGTGTTTTACTCTGTTTCGGTTCTATTTTGGGTTGTGGCTGAGTATCTTTTTTCTTTATGTCATGGACGTAGAAACCGCGACCACGTTTGCGTCCGAGATGATCGGCATCCACCAGCTCTTTCTGCTGCAATGAAGGCTGAAAGCGAGGATCGCCGTGGAAAGCATGGAACAGGGATTCAGTTACTGCGTAGTTAACGTCATGGCCGATCAAATCCATCAGTTGTAATGGTCCCATCGCAAAGCCGCCAGATTCTTTAAGGATCGCATCCAGCGTAGCGGGGGTGGCAATCTGCTCTTCCAGTGCACGTAAGGCTTCTGCATAGAATGGACGGGCAATGCGATTGACGATAAATCCCGGCGTAGAACGGCAAACCACAGGCTGTTTTTTCCAATTGGTCACGAGGGTTTTTAGCGTTGCCACGGTTTGAAGGGAAGTATCCAGACCCTGTACAATTTCTACCAGCTTCATCAGGGGGGCGGGATTGAAAAAATGCAGCCCTGCCATGCGCTGTGGTACAGACAGGACACGGGCAATGGCAGTAATCGACAATGATGAGGTGTTGCTGGCAAACAAGGTTTGGTTTGAACAAATGGATTCCAGCTGTTGGAAGAGATTTTGTTTAGCTTCCAATTGCTCGACAATCGCTTCAATTACCAGCCCGCACGGTGCCAGTGCATGTAACGAATTCACCTGAGTGATGCGTTGCAACATGGCTTCTGTTGTACTGGCTTCTGCTTTGCCGGCTTCCACGCGTTGATGCTGGCGGGTACGCAGGTTTTCCAGTGCTTGACCTACCGCTTCGCCATTGACATCAAACAGCAAGACAGAATGCCCTGACTGAGCTGCGACCTGAGCAATGCCGATACCCATTGTTCCCGCCCCAATGACGGCTATGGGGCCGTGGAATAGAGGCGTGATCATGACTATTTCCCCTTGAATGTTGGCTGGCGTTTTTCTATGAACGCATTGATGCCTTCACGGAAATCTTCACTATGTCCGCACCGGAGCTGCAAATCGCGTTCGAGATCAAGCTGTTGATCCAGCGTATTGGATGCTGCGGCATAAGTCGTTTGCTTGATGCAGCCAAGTGCCACGGTGGGTTGGGTGGCAAGATGTCGGGCGAGTTCCTGCGTTTTATCTGCCAGTTCTTCGGGTTCAACGACTTGCCAGATCATGCCCCAAGCCAATGCTTGTTCAGCACTGATTTTTTCTCCCAGCAATGCCATTCCCATTGCTCGTGCTTGTCCAATTTTATGGGGCAGGAACCAGCTACCACCGGAATCTGATGTCAGTCCAATGCGACAGAAAGCCTGAATGAAGCTGGCCGTGCGGGATGCAATGACAATGTCACAGGCCAGAGCGAGCGAGACACCAGCACCTGCGGCTACACCGTTGACCGCACAGATAATGGGTTTGGGTAGGGAAGTCATACGCCGGATCAGCGGATTATAGTAGCGCTCAACGGATTGACCGAGATCAGGGATACCACCATTAGATATAATCGAGTTGCGATCATTTAAATCCTGCCCGGAACAGAAGCCACGTCCGGCGCCTGTTAGCAGGACACAGCGCACGGATTCATCCTGTTCCGCAATGTCCATTGCCTTGCTTAATTGTTGATGCAGTTCTTCGTTAAAGCTGTTGAGGCGTTCTGGACGGTTGAGAGTAATACTCAGGACACCTGCATTTATATCAGTGAGTACTATTGGCATGTTTTCCATCTATCAATACCCTTTGAAAATTGGTTTACGTTTTTCCAGAAAGGCAGTGATACCTTCCTGACGATCGGCTGTACCCGCCAACGCAACAAAGTGTTGTCGTTCGGCGAGTAGCCCTTGTGACAGGCTTGTTTCTTGTGCGATTTTGAGGGCGGCTTTGGCTGCCCGCAGTGCCAGAGGGGAAAACTCACTAATGCGCTGTGCAATCTGCTCTGCACGTTCTAATGTCATGGCATCAGTGCATATTTCACTGACCAGCCCCGCCTCTCTGGCTTGATGGGAATCGATAGCCTCGCCGGTTAGTACCATCTGGTAAGCAAGTGCTTTGCCGACACTGCGGATGAGCCGTTGTGTTCCCCCCGCCCCCGGTATCAGCCCCAAGGTGATTTCTGGCAGACCAAAACGGGCGTTTTCTCCACAAATCACTAAATCACAAGCCAATGCCAGTTCGCAGCCAGCCCCAAGCGCGTAGCCATTGACAGCAGCGATCAGGGGCTTGCTGATATTGTGTACACGTTGCCAGAGTTGTGGCCGGAGATCAGTGATGGCTGTAGCAACGCTTTGTTTTTGTAATTCTTTCAAATCTGCACCTGCTGCAAAACAATGAGTTGATCCCGTAATAACAATCGCTCCTGTCCCGTTATCTGCATCTGCCAGTTCCAATTGCTGCACAAGTTGTTCGAGGCAGTCATTGCTGAGGGCATTGCGTACTTCTGGTCGATTTAGGGTTAATGTGCGCACTCTTTGCTGCTGGTGGCATAAAATCCACGCCTGATTCATGGTGGCTCCTTACTATTTTCTTTTCTAGGCATCTTTCTTTTCTAGGCATCGAAATATCTTCTAGACATCAAAATCTACAATCACGCCATCACCTTTCGGCCATGACTGGCAACTTAAGATATAACCGACAGCCAATTGATCGGGTTCGAGGCTGTAGTTCACTCTCATGTCCACGTCGCCGGATTTAAGTTGGCATTTGCAGGTAGCACATACCCCTCCTTTGCAGGCGTAGGGCAAATCTGCGCCCTGACGCAGTGCGGCATCAAGGATGCTGTCATCTTCGGCATTCATAGCAATGTTGAGTGTGCGACCATCCAGGTGGATCTCAACGCGGGTTTCGCTGCGCTCTGTGAGATTGGCAGGACGGGAACCTGTCGCAGCTTTTTGGGTACGCCCGATATTGAAACGTTCACTATGGATATGTTCAGCAGGTATTCCTGCCTGCACCAGCGCAGTATGGGCATTGTCCAACAGGGTTTCAGGCCCACAGAGAAAAGCATGGTCAAACTGAGAAAAATTAAGCAGAGTTTTGCCGATGCGGTGCAGGTGTTCAGTATCAATGCGTCCATTAAACAGAGGGCTATCGGTGGTTTCCTGACTGAACAGGTACAGCACCTGAAAACGGGTTAGGTAGCGATTTTTGAGATCGGCCAACGCCTCTTTGAACATGACGGAGCGGCTGGTGCGATTGCCATAGATCAGGGTGAAGGTGCTATTCGGTTCCAGTGCCAGCGTACTTTTGATGATAGATAGAATGGGGGTGATACCCGAGCCGGCGGCAATGGCTAAATAATGCCCCTGTTGGTTCGTATTGGGGCGATGGCCAAAACTGCCTTGTGGCTGCATGACTTCCAGTTCGTCCCCGACTTTTAATTGCTGGTTGATGAAGGTTGAAAAACGGCCCTGATAGATAGCCTTGACGCCAATTTGTAATACACCATCCAATGGTGAGCTACAGATCGAGTAACAGCGGCGTAGTTCTTCGTTACCCACTCGTGCCTTGAGTGTCAGATGTTGGCCGGGGTGATAGCAGAAATGTTTTTTCAGCTCATCGGGAATATGCAGGGTGACGGTGACGGCATCCGGTGTTTCCCGTTCGATGGCGGCAATGCTTAAGCGGTGAAAGCTATGACGAGTCTGATGAACAGTAGACATCTTCTACTCCCTCGTTAAATCCCTCATTAAATGCATTTGAAATAATCAAACGGTTCCAAACAATCTCGACAGCGGTAAAGGGCTTTGCAGGCAGTGGAACCGAATTCGCTGATTTTTTCTGTTTCATGACTGCCACAGCACGGGCAGGTAATGGGTTCTATGTCCGCTGTTTTTTCACACACCAATCCCTGAGGTGGAGCAATGCCGGATTCTCGCAGACGTTGTCTGGCATCGGCCTTTATCCAGTCGGTTGTCCACGCAGGAGCCAGACTTACTTCGATATACACCGGAGAAAAGCCTGCTTGTGTCAGTGTTTCCTGAATGGTTCCGATCAGGTATTCCGTTGCGGGACAGCCGGAATAGGTTGGGGTAAATGCCACACGCCAGCCGCTTTGTAACGGAGTGACAGCCCGTATCATGCCAAGATCGGTAATGGAGAGCGCAGGCAGTTCTGGATCGGCAATTTGGTGCAGGCATTGCCAGATTTGGTGAATTTCCGGCGGCTGAATCTCTGAATAAAAGTGTGTATTGCATTGCTGTTCCATGATTTCCTCCCGTTGCTATCCGTTTTGCCATCCGTTTTTGCTATTTATTTTTACTATTTATTTTTACTACCAGTTACAGTCGGGATAGGTGTGTTGCAGGTACTGCATTTCTGCCAATATGTATCCCAAATGTTCTGTATGCAGTCCTTGCTTTCCGCCTTGTCGATAAGGCGTCTCCTGTGGCATTGCTAACGTGGCTTCGGCGAACGTTTCCTTGATGATTTGCTGCCACGGTTCGTGCAAGGTAGTGGGATCAACGGCAATGCCTTCTTCTGCCAGTTGCTGCTCTATTTCGTCGCAATGGAATAGTTCGCCGGTAAAGCGCCACAGTTGGTCGATGGACTGCTGGATTTTTTCATGGCTCAGGTCTGTTCCATCCCCTAATCTAACCATCCAGCCCCGGCTGAATCTCAGGTGATATTCCACTTCTTTCAATGACTTGGCACTGATGGCTGCCAATTGGGGATCACGGCTTTGTCCCAGAGCCTGATGCAGCAGGACATGATAGGCATCGATAAAAAACTGGCGTACTAATGTGTCGTTAAAGCCGCCATTGGGTTGTTCCACCAACAGAAGATTGAAGAATTCACGCTCACCGCGCCCAAATGCCAAATGATCTTCATTCAGCCCGGTTTGTGAAAGGGTAGCTGCATAACTGAGGAAATGACGTGCTTGTCCCAGTAAATCGAGGCCAATATTGGACAGGGCGAGGTCGATCTCCAGTTCTGGCGCATGTCCACACCACTCGCACAGGCGTTGTGCCAGAATCAATGGGGTATCTCCCTGACGAAGTACGTATTTGAATAGAGCATGATTGAGTGATGAAACGCTGTGTATATTCATATTTCCGTCTCCTACATATTCTTGATGCCATCAGGAATGTTGTAGAAAGTCGGATGACGGTAAATCTTGTCCTCCGAAGGTTCAAAAAATGCGCCGCGATCTTCCGGCTGTGAAGCCACCAGATGGATGGATTTAACTACCCAGATCGAGCAGCCTTCATTGCGCCGGGTGTAGGCATCGCGTGCATTTTCCAGTGCCATTTGATCGTCTGCTGCATGGAGGCTGCCGACATGACGGTGTGCCAATCCCTGTTTACTGCGGACAAAGACTTCATACAGTGGCCAATCGGTATCGTTCATTAGATTCACTCCCTTCAATACTGTTTATACCCTTCGTCTTTCAAGTTGCCTCTTTGTTGGCTATGCTCACTCATCCCGGTCACCGTTGTTATGAGCATAGAGTTATCTATGCTCCCGAGGATTCGTTCCCTTGCCGCCGCGGCGCACCTTGAAATCCATTGGGTATAGATAAAGCAAGCAATTAAGCGGCACGATTTTTAGCGGCTATTTTTTGCGTGAACAGAAGCCGCTTCACGTACCCAACTTCCGTTCTCCCAAGCCCGGCGTTTGGCTTCCAGACGTTCGTGGCTGCATATCCCCTGTCCTTTCAGGACTTGATAGAATTCATCCCAGTTGATTTCACCAAAATGGTAATGACCTGTCGCTTCATCCCAAGTCAGTTCAGGATCGGGGGCTGTCATGCCAAGGGCTTCCAATTGAGGCACGGTGCTGTCGATAAATTTTTGCCGCAGTTCATCATTGCTGAATCGCTTGATTTTCCATGCCATGCTCTGGACGCTATTGGGGGAATCACTGTCATTGGGGCCAAACATCATTAATGTCGGCCACCAGAAACGGTTGATGGCATCTTGTAACATGGCGCGTTGGGCTTCGCTGCCTTTCGCTAGTACCATGACCGCCTCATAACCTTGTCGTTGGTGGAAACTTTCTTCCTTGCAGATTTTCACCATCGCGCGGGCATAGGGGCCGTAGGAAGCGCGGCACAAGGCCACCTGATTGACAATTGCTGCCCCATCCACCAGCCAGCCAATCACACCAACATCTGCCCAACTTAGGGTGGGATAGTTAAAGATCGAAGAATATTTCATCTTGCCATCCAACAGCTTTTGGTAGATGTCCTGACGGGAACAGCCCAGTGTTTCAGCGGCGCTATAGAGATACAGCCCGTGCCCTGCCTCATCTTGTACTTTCGCCAGCAATACGGCTTTGCGACGTAATGTCGGGGCACGGGTGATCCAATTGGCTTCCGGTAACATGCCGATCACTTCTGAGTGTGCATGTTGACCGATCTGGCGTATCAGATTTTGGCGATAGGATTCAGGCATCCAGTCTTTGGCTTCAATCGAAAGGTCTGCTGCTATCTTGGCATCAAAGCTTGCCTGAAGTGGATCAGTTGTCATATGCGACTCCATTATGATTCTTATTTTTTAATATAAGATATAAAAACGAATCACTTTAATAACCATAAATCTACAAACCAGTAACAAAAATATCAAATACTAAATTTGTGTATTTGTCGTTCATATCACAATATGAATTTTTATTCATTATAAAACAGATAATTAATTATTTTTATTAGAGGGTGACAAGAATATTAACTGGTGATTAGGTGCAAATGTTTGTGATTTGTTAATTTTATGGGTGGTTTTGTTAATCATGAATATGATACATAAATAGCATTCTGTTACTTGATAATTGTTTCATTGTTTAAATCGGTGGAGAAAAAAATGCAACAGGTAATGAGTTACATTTGTGGCGCTTGGGTTTATGGGCAAGGCAATACCAGAACCATCCATCATGCAGTAAGTGGCGAAGCTTTGTATCAGGTATCTTCTGAAGGCTTGCCATTGGCAGAAAGTTTAGAGTACGCCCGTGAAAAAGGTGGAAAGGCACTGGCTGCGATGACGTTCCAGCAACGCGCTCAAATGATGAAAGCGGTAGCAAAACATCTGCTCGCCAACAAAGAAACACTGTATGCCATTTCCACAGAAACAGGCGCAACCCGTGCAGATGGTTGGGTGGATATTGAGGGGGGAGTGGCAACACTTTTCTCCTATGCTGGATTAGCAGGACGCGAGCTACCGGATGATACCCTGTGGCCGGAAGATGAGATGATCCCACTGTCTAAACAGTCTCAGTTTGTGGCTCGCCATGTACTGACATCTCGCCCCGGTGTTGCTCTGCACATCAATGCGTTTAACTTTCCTTGTTGGGGAATGCTGGAAAAATTGGCACCAACGTGGATGGCAGGTATGCCGGCGATTATCAAACCTGCTACGGCATCCGCCCAATTGACGCAGGCGATGGTAAAAATGATCATCGATAGCGGTCTGGTGCCGGAAGGATCACTGCAATTGATCTGCGGTGGTATTGGTGATCTGTTTGATCATCTTGATTATCAGGATGCCGTGACTTTTACCGGTTCGGCACAGACGGGGCAGAAGTTACGTGCACATCCCCGACTGATAGAAAAATCCATTCCCTTCACGATGGAAGCGGATTCCCTCAACTGCTGCATTTTAGGTGAGGATGTTACGCCTGACATGCCGGAATTTGGGGTATTCATCAAGGAAGTTACCCGTGAGATGACGGTGAAGGCCGGCCAGAAATGCACGGCTATCCGGCGCGTTATTGTACCAGACAGCCAAATGGAAGCAGTCAAACAAGCACTAATCAAACGGTTGTCTGGTGTGACTGTCGGTGATCCCACTTTGCCGGAAGTGCGCATGGGAGCGTTGATTAATCTGGAACAGCGTGATGAGGTGCAGGCAAGAGTCAATGAATTGTGTAATAGCGGCTGCGAGATTTTGTGTGGTGGTTCACTGGATCAGTTGGTGCTGACAGGCAATAGCAACAGTAATGGGGCATTTTACCCGCCAACATTGCTCTATTGTGCTGATCCAATGACAAATCAGGTAGCACACAGTACGGAAGCTTTTGGGCCAGTTTCTACGTTAATGGCGTATCAGGATACTGAGCAGGCGATTGCGTTGGCGATAATGGGACAAGGTAGTTTGGTGGGATCGCTGGTGACGGCAGATGAGCAGATTGCTGTACAGGTGATCCGTGCGACAGCGTGTGTTCATGGACGTATGTTGGTATTGGATGAAGCGGCTTCTGTGGAATCCACAGGACATGGTTCCCCGCTGCCCATGTTGGTACATGGTGGGCCGGGACGTGCGGGTGGAGGAGAAGAGTTGGGTGGTTTGCGTGCCGTGAAACACTATATGCAGCGTACAGCGATTCAAGGCAGCCCAAGTATGTTGGCAGCAATTGGTCGTGAGTGGGTTCGTGGCGCGAAAGTGAAGGAAGAGCCGATACATCCATTCCGTAAGTATTTTGAACAGCTCGAAATTGGTGAAAGTTTGTTGACCGCTCGCCGGACGGTGACGGAAGCAGATATCGTGAATTTCGCCTGTCTGAGTGGGGATCATTTTTACGCCCACATGGATAAAATTGGGGCGGCTGAATCCCTGTTTGGTGAACGTGTGGCACATGGTTATTTTGTTGTATCGGCTGCCGCGGGTTTGTTTGTTGATGGTGCAGTGGGGCCGGTGCTTGCCAACTACGGTATGGAAAATCTGCGTTTCATTGAGCCGGTCAAGATTGGCGACACCATTCAGGTTCGTTTGACCTGCAAGAAGAAGATCAAGAAAGTCCAGAAAACCCCGGAAGATAAACCACATGGTGTCGTGATGTGGGATGTGCAGGTATTGAATCAGGAGCAACAGCCTGTGGCACTTTACAGCATCCTGACACTGGTTGAGCGGCAATTGGGAGATTTTTCGGCATCGGTATAGCTTCGATTGAATGAACCGTCGTATTCAATCAACCCACATGGGTAGCCAGATAATGATAAACGCCAGTGCCAGCATACTGGCGTAATTTCGTGCAATTTTGTCGTATCTTGTTGCTATGGCACGAAAATTTTTCATTCTGGCAAACGCATTTTCCACTAAATGTCGGTAAAGGTATAAACATTGATCAAGCTTTTTATCGGGTTTTTAGATTTAATTGCGATGATGTTTCTCAATTCTTTTTCTGGGATGTTATTTCCGACCCAGAGATAGTGGATTTTTTAGGGATATCTATAAGTTATCTTCCTCTGTAAAATAAACCAGAAAAACATTCATAAAACTTAATATTAACTTAAAATTATTATATTTTTGTGATGTATACCACAATGGAAGTCATTCGTAATATTATAATAAATAATTTTTATTATTTTAAGGATTGCCTAATTGGCGTTTTTTAAGTAATTTATTTATAATAAATGATTTATATTAAAAACCATAAATTAATCATATTTATTTTGATAAAATAAATTGACCTAATTCGGGTTGAGTGCTAGTACTTAATGTAAACTAAATAAAGTTCATTAACGCCTGATTCTGTTTGGTTATTGTTAAGTAAAATCTATGGGTAGATAATAAAAACAAGTGAAATACCTTATGTAATGTAGTTCGTAACAAAAAGTTGTAGGTTGATTTTGAAATGATAATCAGGCGTTATATTTTTTTAATATTAATGTACAGAGGTTTTAAGCTTACAGCCCTTTCATTGTGTTATCTGTATTCAAGATTTTGATTATTAATAATATATTAATTAATGGATATATAAGTAAGAAAGTTTTTGTCAATTCTCTTACTTATCATTTTTCAACCGGCAGCTTTCCCGTAAAATGCGTACAACGGTATCAGCTCCACTGCGATTGGGATTGATGCGTATCATACGTTGTTCCAGTGTAGGGGCTGTTTGGCGAAAGGTGCCTGAGATACGGTAAAACAGGGGCGGGATTTCAAACTTTGACTCTGCGCCTACCGGATAAGGCAAGGCACCGAATGTATGGGCTACGGCGAGTACTTTTTCTGCGATAGGATCGTGAAATTCGACTAATAGTACTTTTGATTGAGCGTTAGCAAGAAAGGCTTGTTTTACTTGTGGCACCTCCCCCTGATTTAAACGAGTGACAAGTTCGTCATTCACCTCTGCCTGTATGGCGTGCATGACCGGCGCGAATACCATACCACGCAAGGCTTCCATTGCCTGATAACCTTGTATCTGGCAGCCACCGGAATACATACTGTGGCGTAGGTTATCGATGATTGCTTGTTTTCCTGCCACTATTCCGACGCCTTGTGGCCCCAATAATTTGAAGCAAGAGAATGTGGAAAGTGATGCCCCGTACTGGCAGCCAATTTGTTCCACTTTCATGGCGGCGTAGTTGTCATCTACCAACGAAGGAATGTTATGTTGATTCAATGTGTCAATAACTTCTTGCAAGGCATAACAGTCAGATATCTTCTGGCGCGTATGCTGGACAAGGCTGGCAGCTGGTTGGTATTGCTGAATGGCAGCCACAATTTGTTCTGTGTGATTGAAATCCGCCTGAACGACACGAAGCCCCATTTGTTCAATTGACGCTTTGGTCGTGGGGTAAATTGGGGCATTATGCACAAGTAATGTTGAATTGGGACTGACCAAGGCGGCCAGCCCCGCACGCAATGCACCTGTTCCCGCTCCATTGACAAAGGCAGCGCTTTCAGCACCAAAAAACTCCGCAATCACCGCTTCAATACGTCGGGTCATCCGTGGTTGATGGAGATCTGGGACTAAGCCCAGATCGCCTTGCGAAAGAAAATCAGCACCAGGAAAGTGACGACAGATAATATCCACCAGCTTGAACTGTTGTTGTTGTGCTTGTGCCATCGTCATGCTTTGCAATGGATAGGTTTTCATTTCTTATTTTATTCCCAGCAGAAAGAGCAAGTTTGCAAGAATGCCCACGGTGATTGTTGCGATTGGACCGATCGCCATTTCTACTAAAGGGCGTTTGGAAGTTCGGTTGAGCAGGTAGATACCCGCTACGATCATAAAGCCCATGCCTGGCAGAATGGCGTTGGAGGCAATCATAGCACCAACCAGCAAGGCAACTTCGAGCATTTTGGTGATCGCAGTACGAATATGTCCGCTACATGCTTTCACACCAGGGTATTTATCCAACCAGATAGCGATTTTTGCCAGTAGCTGGATTTCGACGAACATGGTGATACCACCCGCGACAAAGGCAAGCCATGGGTTGTTGGTTGCCAGCCCCGCCACAAATACAAATTTCATGCCATTAGGGCTATAAACACCTGTGGCTATCGCCGTCGTGCCCACCAATGGAATAAAACTAATGGCACGTGCCAGTGCTACTAGTAATGCATTGGTTTGCTCACCTTGCGCCATTAATTGGAGGGAAACAGGGCCTTCCGCCAGCAGGCTAAAGGACATAGTGGCGGCACTAGCAGTCAGGCCACCACACAGGATCAACAGCCATTTGTTTTTCTGGATACGTTCTATGCGGGTTGAGAACAGACCGACCAAAACTTCATTAGCACCTTTTTGTTCTGCTGATTGTGTGGGACGTTCACGCATTGCAAAGTAGAACATGGCAATCATTGACAGCAATAGTGCAGCACCGTTAGGGTCAATGCTGACAGGTTTTTCAAGCATTCCGCCAAAGCTCAGCGGGCCAATAGCCTTGGTTGCCAGATAGCCGGCCAATGCAGTGAACATGACCAAAAGCCCTTTGCGATAGCCATATTGGTAGCCGACGACCATGGCAGGGAACAAGGCAAAACAGGCCACAATCGGATCGCCCACTTTCTTGAGATCATCGGTGAAATTGACGGGCAGCATGGAAAACAGTTCCACCACCGAACGCAGACCAGCCAGTAAGGCGATGGCATACAGGACTCCGATGATGCCAGAAGTGATAAAACCCCTTCGGCTGTTGGTACACCAAATTCCGATCATATCTGTACCGAGTAACAGGCTGTGAACCAACACAATTGGGGCGGTGAGTGAAAAGGGAATGCCGAAGCCGACAACTAAGCCAATACTCAGGGCGAAGCTGGTTGCGGCAAGCGCTTTGCGGCTCATGCGGCCTTCAAGGTATTCCGGCAAAAGTGGGCGCAGGCCATCATGGAAAACGGCGATACCTCGGTTTGCCATCATGGCGGCAATGGCTCCAATCGTTGCCAATAATCCCGCTTTAAAAGGGTCGACTTCCATCAATTTCATCAGGAATTCATGGAAATATTGCATGATGGCCTCCTTACAGTGAGATGATGGTGTTGATGATCACCGGCAGGACGATATCAATATCCTGACCAGTAAAACCAAAAGCCCTCTTGCCTGTTTTCACATGGGAAATGATTTCGTCATTAGACAGGATTTTTCCCGGCATTCCGATAGTGGCGCATTGATCCAATCCGATAAGGGCAATTGCAATTGCCAGGGCACCGCCTCCGCCCGTATTACATGCACCAAGATAGTAATCTGCTTCGCCATCTTTGATTGCCATTGCCGCTTCAATGTCATTCATGATGGTTATGGAAGTGGCTTTGTTTCCCGCCAATTGACGAATACCTTCGGCTATTGCCTCTTTCTCTATTTGCCCACCAACGACAAATCTCATGCTGTTATCCCTCCCTTTGTATCTTCTATCGGATTGTTTTTTGAAAAAGCTATGTTTTTAGAACTAATTTTATTTAGATTATGTTTTTATGAGTTTGTTTTTTATTCAATTCTGCCGTGGAAAAATCGCGCAGGATTATCGCGCAGCATTTGATCTATCTGTTTTTGGGAAAAGCCAGTTTCGAGCAACATGGGAACGAATACAGTTAACAGGTAATCAAAACCATTTCCCCCATTGTTTTTCAAATGAGATCGACGCGTAATATCTTGAGACAGCATTACCCGCTCAAGTAACCCACGTCTGGCGACCTCCTGTAACATGGTAATGCGTCGACTGTCGGGATAATAATTATTCTTGCCGATCGTATCGAATTGCACCCATGCCCCGGCTTCCAGCAAAGGAATGATGGTGTCCAGATTATCTCTCAGATCACAATGGCCGATGGCCACATGTTCGGGGGAGACGCCAAATCCCTTCAGCAAAGCCAACTGTTCACGTCCCATTGTGCTTAATGTGGTATGGGTGGAAATGGGACATCCTGTTGTCTGGTGTGCCAATGCCGCAGCAGCAAAAACCTTTTGCTCATCTTCTGTGATTTGATTGAGGCTGGAGCCGATCTCTGCAATCACTCCTGCTTTTAACTTGGTGCCATCGATCCCAGTCTCAATCTCGGTGATCATATCATTGGCGATTGCTGGTACACTCAACTCACTGAAATGAGCAGGAAAGAAGGGTTGCTTATAGTAGCCGGTCGAAGCAATGATATTGATGTGGGTATCACGCATCAGATCCAGCAGAAAAGCCGCATTACGTCCCATATAACGATTGGTCATTTCTACGATGTTTCTTACCCCAAGAGTATAGAGGTAACGAAGTTCTTCTACGATCAGATCGTATTGATCCAATCGACAATCGAGGCTTCCTTTCACATCAGAGAGATCAATGTGCAAATGCTCATGCACATAGGTGTAGCCTGAAATATCAATGAAGTGATTTGTCTTTATTGCCAAATGATGATTAATGGCTTGATTTTTTGATGAAGATTGCAGTGTGTCCCCCGATGTTCGACTTGATATCTCTGATATCCCGCAGCTCGAGTGCGCCTTCAATTGCATCAGGGCTGGATGAGGGATACGAAGCGGAATGTGTGGGCGTATCCTAGTTTGTTTTTAGTATCCCATATTTATTTTTATAAATAACTGTTTTCATAAATAACATGATGCTAAATAAGCCTCATTTATAAGTAATTAATTTATAATGTAATTATTTTATAATTAGCTATTTTATAAGGTGATGATTATATAAAATAGCCATTCCATAAAATATGGTGTGCAGAATCATGCGGTAAATCCACTATGGCGAAAATAACATTATTTAGTGATGGAATAATATTACCTATGATACCTCTTCTGAGGAACTATTTAGGATAGCCACTATTTTTCCAATTTCCTTGACTGTCATAAATACCTTCAAGTTTTGGTGAGCCAGACTGAATACCTGAAACGAGGGCAACATCACTACGTGTTATGAAAATCTGTGGCCGGAAACACATCAGCACAGGGCTACCAATAGGATGAGTGCCTGACAGCGGGAGATGGTAGTCAATGCAGGGTTCCCCCAAACGCAGTATGCGCACTTTTTTAGGAGAGATGGCTTGTTCAGGAAAAACCAGCGCATGTTTCATATGCCCGCGTTTATAGTATCCGCCGCCATAGCAGTAGCTATTTCCATCATGATGATGAGAAATTTCGGTGAGATAGACCATCGCAATATTTTCCGGCTCTCGGCCACTGACGTTGGCGGGAATAGTTCCGGTCAGGGCATGACCCGGTTCTAAGTGGGTGGCACCATATTTGGCCAGTAATGGTATGGTGTTACAGCTTGAGGCTGCCGGGGCATTGATTTGTGAGAGTTTAATTCCGAGTTGTTCAAGCCGGTTTCGCGCACGGATGAGAGTCAGCAAATTGGTCGTTGGTAAGGTTGTCTGATATCGGGAATCCCATGATAGGCAAGGAAAATGAGTCAGCCCGCTCAATTTGATACCCGACATGTGCTTTAAGGCATTCACGACAGTATCGAGTTCATTAAAGGTGATTCCAGCTTCTTGGCCGGGAAAAGCAATATCTCGTTTATCAAATACTTTCAGCATAATGGGCTGAATTCGTCCCAATTTCTCCGCTACATCCGAAATGGCTTGAGCCTTTTCAAGGGAAAATACGGTAATGATATTCGGATTATGTTTGAGCATGGTTTCTATTAAATGGGTTGGTGTCTGCACTAAGTGACCTATGTGGCACAGCGGTATATCGTGCTGGCTCAGGCTATAGGCTTCCCTGAAATCGACAGCTACAACGCCGCGGTAACCGAGCTCAATCAATTTCTTGGTCAGCCATGGATTACGCCCAATTTGTTTGGTCATCAAATAGAGTTCAATACCATATTGTTCCGCAACTTGCAGCAAGCGGCGGCCATTACCCAAAACCTGATCGACATCAATGATGTAAGTATCTGGCAGGATTGCACCTTGATTCCAAAGGTTTTTTGCAACTTCAATCAATTTGGGGTTCTGTTTTTTTAATGCCTCAATAAACATGGGGTTCCCTTTATGTCTGCAAAGCAGCAAGGCTGTGTGAAAATCTAAATTTTGTGTGTGCTTAAACCTTCATTTTTTTGAATATTTATATAGGAATCAAAAATTAATCTCTTTCGAGTGAAAGCATTAAACCATATAAATTCGCTAACAGATAGCCTTCCTCATTGGGATGTAATGCTACTGTAAATTTTTCAGTTAAGGAGCAATGGATTGTGAGCAACTGATTGTAATATTCAGATTGTTCGAGTTTTGCCAATATTTCTTTATCCAGTGGGGAAACTTTTTCGCCACGGCGTGAACGCATAAAAGCACTTGCCATGTGGGTAAGTACCATTTCGCCTTGCGGATGACGGATAGGGATAAGCCAGATATCTTCCAGAGCATGCACAACATCCAGCATGGCATTGTAGATATCTTGATCGATAACGCCACCTTGCAGCAGGATAGTTAGCCGTTGTTCTATCATTGCTTTTTGATATACGTAGGTGTTAGTCAATAATTTATTTTGGCTGATCGAGTTTCAATAAACGGGTTCTATGATGCCTGCTACTACATTTTGTTGATGGGTCAGCAATAGCTCCCGGTCAACCATAGTATGCAGGAGTCGCTGGATGGGGATATTATCCTTGCGGGCAAGAATAACGGCTTCAGAAGCTTTGGTAAAACACTCACTATCGTCGGGGAGTTGCGTCATCAGGCCTTGTACTATCAGTTCATGGCCTTGTCCAACGTTCCAGATGGCCGCATCAATGTGACCTTTTATGATTTGATTTAGGCACTCATGATAGGAAACCTCGACCAATTCAATCTCTTTTCCAGCAAAGTATTGCTTTGTCATTATTTTTTGGTCTGCTGAGGTGCTATCTAATCCAACACGGCGAATGGATTCCATTTCGCCATGACGAAAGATTAACCTATGCCTGTCTGTATAACTTTGTGTCCCTAGTGAAAGCGCAATATGTAGATCTTTATTTTCTGGGTGTTGCTCTGCGGCAAGTCTTGATGTTACTGCTAAATCGTAAACACCATTCAGCAAACACTCAATGCGGATATCCGAGCCACGCATATGTGCAAAGTAAAAAGGAACACCTGCACATAATGCTTTTAAACCACTGGCTAGCCCTTCATAAGCACGGGTATAGGGGAGCGGCATTGCACAAACCACATTGCCAATATCGGCGTACTCCAAGAGTAATTTGTGGTTTATCTGTGCAAGAAAGCTACCATTACGCCCACGACGCTTAATCCCAACCGCCTGTGCCTGCTCGAGAGATTTTAATGCTGCTTGCATCAAACCCACGGACAAGCCACACTCTTTAGAAAGTAATTCTATGGTTTTCAGGCGGTTGCCACATTGCTCAGAGAGAAGATAGCGAGCCAGAAATGACTGTGCAATCCCCTCTTTTTTAATGAATGTTTGACTTATCATTACAAGTTTTTGTCCATTGTCATTTATCTTCATAAATTTGAACATAAATCGCAACAAGCGAATTAAAGAAAGGGGATTAATATCACAATTGCAAAAAAAATGAAAATTTAAAAAATGATAAAGTCTAATATTATCAATATTTTGAAGATATATTTTAATTTGATATTGAAGATATAAAAATTGCTGTTATGGGAGAATATAGGGGATATGAGAGGATTATTTATGCCTGTTCACTGTATTTTTCTGTATAGATAGTGATTTTTGCTGTACTATTTATCACTCAACAGAATAATTTAGTTTATATTCTGTATCTTATTTTGTATGAATCAATAAAATATTCTATTGAGTATATCTTATTTAAAAATATAAAAAATTGATCATAATCAATATGACTTATTTATATCTTAATTTTGTCGTGTATTGAATAGTTAGTTATTGTGATATGCTCTAACTTTTTAATAGTGGATCATGGCTAAAGTTGACGTTTATTGTCACACATCAGAACATGTCAAAGGACATAGAAAAGGAAATAGTGGTCATCGCTGGTATGCCTGAGAACCCCGGATGAAACGGATAGTGGCGCCTGTTTTTGGAACTAGTTAATACACAACCGGGTTTTAAGCCGGAATCATCGGAAATCTTATTAACTCAGCTTAATTTCCTTCTTTTAACCATTATCTCCAGTTAATGTGAAAATACTCTCTCACTAATCGGCTGTAACTCCGTACCAATATACAATTTTTAGCTATTATATGACTTTCAAATCCGGACTATGAGGAAATTTCAATGAATCCCATTAATGATGTTTTTGTAAATAATTCATAAATAGATAATAAATACTTTCCTGTAAAACACGGTATTTATTGTTATATATTTTTAATTTTTGTATGTTCAAATTTTCCGCATTAGGGAAAATACATTATGTAAAGTTGATATAAGAACCCCCTTATTTTAAATAGAGGGAAAAACCCATGAAAAAACTATTTGTTATTATTCTGACAATCTTTTACGCTATATTTTTCCCGTTATCTCAGGCGAATGAGGTTGTTAAATACCCACAACAGGATCAGCAGAATAAAACCACAGAGAGGAAAAAGCGGTCTGTTTTAACTTTACCCCTAAAAGTCTGTAAGAGAATCGCATATTGCCGGACTAAGGTGGCAAAAAAACTTCTGGAAATAGCCACTAAAGTGGGGGTAGTTGGAATTTCTGCAAAGGGAATCGCAGATAATATTTCCCAAGAAGATTTCGATCATCTGATTACACTTTTGATGATAGGGAATGATGAAATTACCCAGCGTTACCTGAATGAGTTACAGGAGAAATACGGTTCGGGTAAATCAGTTAAGCCAAATATTGGGAAGGGATAACGGCGGATCAAAAAGCTAAATTAGGTGGTGCTAGTTCTGGTACGCCGGGAGGATGGGAACCACAAGGTAATAAGCACGAATGGAATAACAAAGCGGTTAGACAACAACAGAAAAATCGATTTGAGGAGTTGAGAAGGATTTTTGATAAAAATGACCCGTCACGAGATTTGATGATTGATGGAAAAATTATTAGGCAAGGAAGCGGTGGAAATCGTTATACAACAAAGGTTTTTGAAAGCCAAAAATTAACAGATAGGCAAATATATCGTTATGCAAAACAGTTAGCCGGACAGCCTTTCACAAAGATTAAAGATGGCATCTATACAGCAAAATTAAATGATGGCACTCTCATCACTCTTAGAAATGTTTCAAGTTCATTTAAACAAACGGAGGCACGCTGGACAATACAAATTAGAAATAGCCCTGTATTACGTCAAGTAGAAAATGGTCTTGGTAGAAATGCTGAGATAAAATTTAGGTAATGAAAATGGTAACTGATGCTGAGTATAAGATGGTTGTTGAACATGCTAAAACCCAAGCACTAGATGGGTTATGGGCTTATATAGCTCCAGAAATGCTTCCATCTAAGCGTGTAATTTCTGAAGATTTTTCCTTCAAAGAAAGGAAAAGACTCTTCTTTTGGTTTTTAGAAAAGCTTTTAACAGAAGGAAAGCTAAGATTGGCTAAGCACGGTAAGTTTTTAGAAGGCACAATTAACGAGCAATTACAGTCTTTTTATTCTGTTTTTCCCAAAACTGAAGAAGAGTTAATTGAACAATTTTGGTTCTTTGATGAAGCTTGTCCGGGAGGGGCTGTCTGGGTACTTGAAGATGGCTCTCTAGAGTGGACTTAAGCCTGCCCCTCCCTCGCTACTAGCATCGGAGGAACTGCCTAACTAACTATTTTAATGACTATAATCAATTTACACAAAAAACTACCACTGTATAAATGAAAAGATTGGTAAATAATCCGTCCTCATGTTTCCGCCTGTTTTGCTCTCGTCTTTTGAGGGATTTCTTATTATTTTTGCGGAAGACTGGCTTCCAAAGGTATCAACGCACTATGAATATGAAAAGTTTTAGCTAAAAGTGTTCATAGGTATAAAAAATATATAAATATCAAATAAATAAACTATAATATCAAAAAACACTAACTCTCATTATGGCTATCCTCGTGAAAAAACTGGTCAGAGCCGCATAATTAGATATGACATATCTTCAGGTTAGTAATGCGGTGTTAACGCGAAATGCCCTTAAGGATTGATTACAAGGATTCATGAATATTCTATTTATCTGTAGCCGCAATCAATGGCGCAGCCCGACCGCAGAGCAAATATGGCGTAACGATGTAAATTGGTCTGTTCGTTCTGCGGGTACAAGCCGTAATGCCAAAAGACAGGTGACCCCTGATCTTATTCGCTGGGCTGATGTTATTTGTGTTATGGAACAGAAACATAAGAACCGATTACAGGCGGAGTTTTCCCGTTTGCTTGAATATAAACCGATTCATGTTCTCGATATTCCTGATGATTACCTCTATATGGATCCACAACTGATAGAAATTCTTGAAGATGTAGTTCCGGCTTATATAGCAAAAAATCAATAAATCACTCTTAGTTTTTTAGGTTGTGTATTAACTAGTTAGATCTCTTATTAAAAATAGTTCTCACGCTCAATGAAAGTGCCAATCACTTTATTGTGCATTTCCTCCGTTATTCATTACCATATCGATAATCTGCTCTTTAACATCGGGTTTGCAGGCTTGATAGGTGTTGTAGAGGTCAAGAAATTAGATGGCCGAAAAAAGAAGACAAAAATACGTATAATGATTTTATTTAGAAAGGAATATGGATGAAAGTCCATGTCTTCATATAATTGTTGAACAGGTGAGTGATTATGCTATACAGAAAAATAATTCGAATGAATTTGTTGCAGAAATTCTTACTGGTTTAGTATATGGAATAAAATACAGTAAAAAGGTATTAGAATATTACCAATATTATTTGGGGCCTGAACTCATTGGCGTAGAACTACCCAAATAATCTCTTGGTTTTTATATCCTGTCAGTAAAAAAGTATTTCATTGGATTGAGAATTAAAATTTATTGAGAATAGGGCTTAATCGGATAGGTTCTTAGCCATTATATATACTGTACTTTGTTGTTTTGGGCTGGTATAGAGGATGCTCTTCTGCCACTTCATTCCCTTTCTGATATAAAATTTAATGGCAGATGTGTTCTGTTCCAATACTTCTAACCAAAGCCATTTTTGTCCCTGTTCATGAGTAAGTTTCATTATATGGTCAAATAGTTGATCACCATATTTTTGTCCGGTCAGGTTTGGCATTAAGTAGAGCTTATGTAAATAGATGCCAGAGAAATCTTTATCAGGGACAGGCTGATTGTAGATGATTTTACTAAAGCCAACGATATTGGAATCATTTGTCTTTGAATCGATAGCATGAGGGGATTCGGCAATAAACCATTTGTGATCGGGGGATTGTAGTGAATTCGATATTTGCTCTACTGAACACTCGCCCGCAATATACTCTTCAAGTTCATTCTGATCATGCCATAAATAAGAAAAATGAAATCGGTAGCTTGTTTCAAGTAGCTGGGACAGTAGCATAGCATCTTCTATAGTTGCATTCCGAATCGTTAACATAGATATTTCCAAAGCTGTTGTGTTAGATAACTGTGTTAGATATATGTCAGTTTGATTTCTAACATACTATCACGATGACAAAAATATGTGCGTTAAACAACCAGTTGAATTAAATGAAAATTAATGAGGTTTCAATAGGAAATAGGGATGGTTGGTTTCGAAAATTTACGGTTGTTTGAGGTGGTTGATGAGCGGGAAACAACTTATGTGATAGAAATAAATTATGATGGAATGAGATGGGTATGAGTTGCAATAAAAAATGGCGATAATTTCTATCACCATTTTTCACGCTGAATCAAACTTGCAATTAAGCAGCTTTGACGTTTTGTGCCAGCCAATCAGCTACACGTTGCTTCTGTTCATCGGTGAGCCACATACCCAGTTTAGTACGGCGCCAGATAGCATCATCTAACTGTGTTACCCATTCGTGTTCAACTAAATAGCGCAGTTCAGCTTCATACAAACCATGGCCGAAGAATTCGCCGAGATCAGTCAGCGCTTCAGCGTCTTTCAAGATGATTTGGCTGTTGCTGCCGTAAGTACGGGCATAACGCTGTGCCACACCTTCTGGTAACCAGTTGTGACGCTGACGCAGCAGACGTGTATAACCATCGCGGTCGCAGCCTTCCAGCTCACCACCCGGTAATTTGCCATTTTTAGTCCATGCTTTGCCGGCGTTGGGATAGTACTGTGCCAGTTTATCCACGGCATGTTCAGCCAGTTTACGGTAAGTAGTCAGCTTGCCACCGAATACGGACAGTAATGGCATCTGACCTTGCTCATCCCGTACATCCAGTGTGTAATCGCGGGTAATCGCTTGTGGTGAATCAGACTCATCATCACACAGAGGGCGAACGCCAGAATAAGTCCAGGCAATATCATCACGGGCAAGCTGTTTCTTGAAGTGGTCGTTATAGACTTTCAGCAAATAGTCGATCTCTTTGTCGTCAATTTTGACTTCTTTTGGATCGCCTTTATATTCAACATCCGTCGTGCCGATGATAGAAAATTCTTCATTCCATGGAATAACAAACACGATGCGATTATCTTCATTTTGCAGAATATAAGCCTGTGATTCATCGTGAACGCGGGGAACAACAATATGGCTGCCTTTGATCAAGCGGATGCCATAAGGCGATTTCAATTGCAGGCCGTTATCGAAGAAATTTTTCACCCAAGGGCCAGTCGCGTTGACCAAACCTTTTGCGCGCCATGTGTTGGTTTCGCCAGTCTTGAGATCGTTGGCTTCAACCATCCAGTAACCGTCCTCGCGCCATGCGCGGGTCACTTGAGTGCGGGTACGTACTTCGCCACCGTGTTTTTGAACTTCCTGTGCGTTCAGAACAACCAGACGCGCATCATCAACCCAACAGTCGGAGTATTCAAAACCACGGGTAATCGATGGTTTCAGTACTGAGCTTGCACCAAATTTCAGTCCCTTACTGCCTGATAAGCTAACGCGTTTGCCTAAGTTATCGTACAGGAACAGGCCAATGCGGATCATCCAGGCCGGACGCAAGTGTGGTTGATGTGGCAGACGAAAACGCATCGGGAATGCAATATGGGGAGCCAGTTTTAAAAGCACTTCACGTTCTGCAAGTGCTTCACTGACCAAACGGAATTCATAATGTTCCAGATAGCGTAAGCCACCGTGGATCAGTTTTGAGCTGGCAGATGAAGTCGCGCTGGCCAAGTCTTGACCTTCCAACAGCAGGACAGAAAGTCCCCGGCCAGTAGCGTCTGCCGCGATACCAGCGCCGTTAATTCCGCCGCCGATTACAATCAAGTCTTTGGTTTCCATTGCATACCCTCTGAAATGTTCGAAACAGTTCTTTAATGTTCGTTTTCGCTCAATGATTGTAATCAAAAATTCATCAGTCGCCAACCACTAACTCAGAAAAAACATACTCACGTGATACAGGTAACAAATCTTCATCATATCCATAGGGTTAATAAGGATTTTATGGAATACCAATTTGAGAGGAAATATTTATGGAAAGAAGTTCAACTTGAAAAGAAGCC
The DNA here is from genome assembly GCF_002127535.1 of Xenorhabdus vietnamensis. Taxonomy (GTDB): domain Bacteria; phylum Pseudomonadota; class Gammaproteobacteria; order Enterobacterales; family Enterobacteriaceae; genus Xenorhabdus; species Xenorhabdus vietnamensis. The sequence continues at coordinate 6,300 of NZ_MUBJ01000011.1, read as the reverse complement.
CCACCAGAATCTCAGGTGGGGATATTATGACGAGATTATTGCGCAAAAATGGTTAGCACAATTCCAGCTTAACACTGTGTTGTTCAATGATTTTCTGAAGACTGGGAGGCGGTGCTTTATCTGTGAACAAGAAATCAATCAGGTTCATGTTACCGAGATTAACCATGGCATTGCGGCCAAATTTTGAATGGTCGGCAACCAGCATAACACAGCGGGAGTTTTCGATAATAGCGCGCTTGATACGGACTTCGTGGTAATCGAATTCCAGCAGTGAGCCGTCACTATCAATGCCACTGATACCAAGAATGCCGAAATCAAGACGGAACTGGGAAATGAAATCCAGCGTCGCCTCACCAATGATGCCACCATCACGGGAACGGACTTCACCACCCGCCAAAATTAACCGGAAATCTTCTTTGCCCATAAACAGTGTTGCCACGTTGAGGTTGTTGGTGACAATTCGTAAATCGCGGTGGTTGAGCAGGGCATGCGCTACGGCTTCAGGGGTTGTCCCAATATCGATGAACAGGGTTGAGCCGTTTGGAATTTGGGCGGCAACTTGTTGTGCAATACGGGCTTTTTCATCTGACCACATTATCTTGCGATCATGATAAGCGGTGTTGACGGAGCTGGATGGCAGTGCGGCACCACCGTGATGACGGTGGATTTTATTTTTATCTGCCAGATCATTTAAATCACGCCGGATAGTTTGTGGGCTGACCTCAAAATGTTCAACCAGCTCTTCAGTGCTGACATAACCTTGAAGGCGCACCAGCTCGATTATTGCATCATGTCGCTGAGTTTGCTTCACAACATTCCCCTAATGTTTGCTTAGATAGATTATAGTTGACCAAAGTTATCTCCTTTATTTCAATTCACTGTTGCAACATGAAATTTATTGGTTTTTTGGAATATTATTGATTTTTTTGTTTACGCAAATTATCCCATAACCCCATCAATAGCCCGATAATTAATCCTGAAATATGGGCGGCATTGGCGATGTTGCTCGAAAATTGATTGAGATTGAGAGAGGCAACCAATAACCAAATGATAGAGACAGCAATTAACCCCCTGGGAGCGCTGATTCCGCGTTGGGGGGACATTTCACCCGTTAGACAGACATATCCGATCAGTGCGTAAACTACACCAGATAGTCCTCCGAAATTAGATCCGCTGAACAATGATTGTGCCCAACTACTGAAAAATACTGATACTATCGTGACTTCAAAAAGTTTGCTGCTGCCAATTTTTTGTTCTACCTGACTGCCTAAATACCACCATAGTGCAAGATTAAAAAGGATATGTGTCAGAGAGAAATGCAGCAGGGCAGGACTGATCCAGCGCCATAATTCCAGATATTGATCACTATTATTCGGCCATGCCAGCCAGTTCATGACATGGGAAGTGCTCGTCATTACCATCCAAAGGTAAACAAGGACACAGAGTACTGTTATGGCAATTGTCAGCGGCCCGGACTGATTTTTTAGCATATTCAAGTTCAGGCTGTTTTGGTACTTGAAGGAACTGGTAGGTTTACCTGTTTGCCAACTGGAGGCTTGATAGCGTTCATGGAATGGATCGCGGGTAAAGTGATGAAGTTCCTGCTGAACCCGACTTAGTTGGCTATCATCTTCTAACCAAAGTTCAACGAGTGATGACTCATTGTTGGGCCGCATGGTCAAATGAATGCTCTGCATCGCCATATAATCAATAAAGGCCTGAGCCAGTCGAGGGTTGGATATTGAGGTTACATGGATCATTGCTCGTCTTTATCTCTGCCTTAAGTTGAAGTTAATTACACAGGGATGAATTTTATTGAGATTTGTGTGTTAAAGATTTATTGAGTATGGACAGCGTGAGGATACTCTCTTTTCCAGACTTCAAAGCCACCATTGACACTATAAACGGTCTCAAACCCTATATTGATCAAGTATTGCGCAGCACCCTGACTGCTATGGCCGTGGTAGCACATTACCATGACCGGTTGGTCAAAATCGGCCTCCTGTAAAAAGCGATTAATTGTTTCATTTGTCAGGTGAAATGCACCTGTTGCATGCCCGGTACGGAAGCTTTGTGGATCGCGGATATCAACCATGACTGCAGTTTTGTCGAGCCAATGTTGGTAAGCTTGTTCAGGGTTTATTGTTTGAAAATGGTCCATAAATACTCAATGTAGTTTCTAAAATTTTCCTTTTCAATATATTAATTTCTTAATAATCGTCTGGTATGACCTTTCCGCCTTCCCAATGTTGACAATATCTACATTGGAAAGGCGTGGAAATTCAGGTGTATTTGTCGCTTTTCAAGTTGCAGCTTTGTTGGTTGAGTTTACCCACTCTTGTCACACAGTTAGCTATGTTCCCGTTGATTTATGCCCTTGCCGCCGTGTTGCATCTTGAAATCCATTGGATATAGAAAATATTAGAAACAGAAAAATGATCAAAAAACCGTAATGTTTAAAAAAACAATCAAAGCAAGAATGAAAAATCAGTAATATGAATGTTCACCGCGCTGGTGTTCAGTCAGATCTTTCACGCCTTTCAATTCAGGGAACATCTGTAGTAACTGTTTTTCAATCCCTTCTTTCAGGGTGACATCGACCATTGAACAGCCGTTACATCCACCACCGAATTGCAGAATGGCATAACCCCCATCAGTGATTTCCATCAGGCTGACACGACCACCATGCCCAGCCAGCTGTGGATTAATCTGTGATTGCAGGACATATTCAACACGCTCAATGAGTGGAGCATCATCAGCCACTTTACGCATTTTGGCGTTCGGTGCTTTCAGAGTCAGTTGAGAACCCAGTTGATCAGTGACGAAATCAATGACAGCTTCTTCCAGAAAAGGTGCACTAATTTCATCAACATAGGCAGATAGCTGGTCGAACTTCAGTTCGGTGTCAGTGGCTTCAACAGCATCTGGTGGGCAATAGGAAACACCACATTCAGCGGTCGGAGTTCCTGGATTAATGACAAAAACGCGGATTTGTGTACCCGGTTCTTGATTTGCCAGTAGTTTGGCAAAATGCGCTTGCGCTGCTTCAGTAATATTAATCATGTCATTTGCTCAATAGTTGACTGTTCTAGTTGGTTATAATACGCCCATTTATAAAGGAACTACAAGGTTCGGCATATTGCCCAAGCCTGTACAGAGCGAGCTCCCGCACGAATTAACAACTGTGATGCTTCATGCAGCGTTGTGCCCGTAGTAATCACATCATCGAAAATCGCGATATGTTGATCGGCAAAATCGCCCTGTAATTGAAAGGCCTGCTTAAGATTTATTCTCCTTTGGGCGGCAGATAGGCCCCGCTGCGTGAGTGTAGCACGTGAGCGTTGCAAAAAATCGGGTTGATATGGGCATTGCAGCCAATGTGAGAGGGGGCGGGCAATGAGTTCAATGTGATCGAACCCACGTTGCCAGCGTTTTCTGCTGTGTGAAGGAATGCCCAGTATGCGATCCGGCTTATGCCAGCGGCCTTCACGATAGCCTTGTGACCAATGCAGCAAGAACAAGCGTGCCAGCACTGGCGCGAGTTGTGGTGTGCCGTGATACTTGTAACGTTGGATAAGCCGGCTTAATGGCGGAGTGTAATCTGTAATGGCGATCAAATGTTGCCACAGAGGGGGATTCCTCATGCATCGCCCACAGGGAAGATCGCGGGATTCAGAAGGCAATGCACAACGCGGGCAGACATGTTGTAGTCGCTTTAAATGATGGTGGCAGAGGCAGCAGATTCCATGATGGGCAAAATACAAATTTTGATGGCATAGCCAACAGTATCCAACCATTGTTAGCATAGTTTCCTTCCTTGGTGACAAATAAAGTGAGAATAACAATGGATCAGTTGTTTTGGCAGACAATCGGTGATGCACCACGTGATCTTGTGATGCTGCACGGATGGGGGTTAAACGCTGAGGTTTGGCGTTCAGTGGAAACGCGATTGGCTTCGCATTTTCGTTTGCATCTGGTGGATTTACCGGGATATGGCCGTAGCCAATCATATCCGGCTATGTCATTGGCGGATATGGCAGATACTGTCTGGCAGCAGGCGCCAGAAAATGCCTTGTGGCTCGGTTGGTCTTTGGGGGGATTGGTAGCCAGCCGGATTGCTTTGGATCATACGGCACAAGTTGCGGGTTTGGTCACTGTGGCTTCCTCTCCAAAATTTAGTGCTGATGGAAACTGGCCGGGGATTAAGCCAGAGGTTCTGAGTGCATTTGAACATCAATTGAGTGCGGATTTTCAGAAGACCGTTGAACGTTTTCTGGCTTTGCAGACACTAGGAACAGACAGCGCACGTCAGGATGCCCGTGTACTGAAATCAGTGGTATTGAATCAGCCGATGCCGACAGTTGATGTATTGAATGCTGGTTTGGAAATCCTGCGTACGGATGATTTAAGGGAGGAATTATCCCAGCTTCGGTTACCCTTCTTGCGCCTTTATGGTTATCTCGATGGTTTGGTGCCACGCAAGATTGCTTTGCAGCTTGATAGTGTATGGCCACATACGCATTCCGTTATTATACGTAATGCAGCCCATGCGCCTTTTATTTCTCATCCTGACGAATTTGTCGAAGTAATAACGAGCTTTGCTTCCAGTATGGAACAGTAATTAATGCAAGAAATTACCCATAACATGAAAAGTTATGGGTAATAAAATAAACCATATTATTTGACAGGATAAACTTCAGTCACAATTTCTGGTGTATTGACGATAGTGTCGAGAACAGGGCAATGATTTTCGACAAAAGTAATAAAATCTCGGATCTCTTGTTCGGTATTATCTGCTTTAACATAAAATTTGGAGGTGATTTTCGAAAATCCCAGTTTGGCGTTTTTATTTTTACCGGTGAATCCATCGGTATCCAGCTCTCCTTCCATTTTAACCTGAATATCGAGCAAATTAATTTTATGCTTTCGGGCAAAACTCTTTGCCACAATACATTGACATGCACCAAACGCAGAAAGTAACGCTTCCATTGGGTTCATCGCCTCGTCGGTTCCACCGAGGTTTTTTGGTTCGTCTATATGAAAAGTAAAATCTCGTGATGAACATTTCATTTTGAGATTACCAGCTGACTCAACTGTTGCAATGAATAACTCTTTAGGCATTTTATTATCCTCAGGTTATTAATATAGGGATACAGCATTTCAGATAATAAAGAGATAATTTTTATTTTTCAATTAATTCAATTTGGTTGTAATTTATTTATTACGAAGAGAATTTTTCTTATTTCAGGTGCATTTCGCATAATTTATTATTTTACTATTTAATTCCAATATAGAAGCGGTTCTTATTCTTTAGGAAGAATTTTAATTTGGGAATTCACGTAAAAAAGAATATATCATATTTATGCCTAATGGATTTCAGGATGCGTCGTGGCGGCAAGGGCGCGAATTCCCCGGGAACATAGATAACGATGTGACCGTGCGGTTTTATCATCAAGTGATGACGGCTATCATCGGCGTCAATTTAATTATCTAACCAGATCTGGCATGATTGAATAAAATAATCCATTTTATTAAGAAATTTAGTCTATGATATCTCCACATCCGCATTATAACGACATAAAGAGACCTGAAATTCTTATGAGCCACAACAAAAAACCAACTGTATCCTATACAAAGCCCACTCGTGAGCAGATAGCACGTGCTGTAGCGACATCAACAGCGATTGAGACAGGTCAGGCTTCTAAGCGCATTGAAGACGAATTGAAAACAAAACGTGAGAAGTTTTCCCATTTGCACTTGGCGGTTTAGTTGTTTTTTAACGCTTTGCTAACCCAATATTTCATGGGCTCATAATTCATATTCAAACCAGCGTGGATAGCGACGATATACTGAGCCTTGTTCTGCTCCCAAATTTTATAGTTCAGTGGTTGTAGCCCTCCCTGAACGGCCATTATGTCAGCCAGTAGGCGTGAAAGACGCCCATTACCTTCTCTGAACGGGTGAATTAGTATCAACTCTACGTGAACAATGGCTATTGCTTCTATGAGCTGTGTTCGAGTCATTCCAGAGCATGGTGTATACTTAGCGAGATATTGTGCATCAAACTGATTCAATAGCTTTGGTAACTGTGCTGCAGGTGCGAACATAAAGCCACCTTTGCTGATATTCACCGTCCTTTTTTGTCCTGCCCATTCATAGATATTACCCAGCCAGCGATGGTGCCAACGTTTTATCATTGAAAGTGTGCCGCAGGCATACAAACTGGCAGCATAGGGAGCGCAGCCAGTATGTAGCATAAGCTCAGGAGGAGATGGTGGCAGGCCCACCGAAGTCCGCTGT
>NZ_MUBJ01000109.1 GCF_002127535.1 Xenorhabdus vietnamensis | reverse complement strand
TAATGGCCTGTGGTAACAATGCCTGAGCCATTTGTTGCGCCCGCTCCTGATAACCGAGCACCGGCTTAACAGTTAATGCATCACCGAACCGAATGAGCAGTTTTGGCGGTCGCTGTTTCTGTCTCTCCCTACGTGTGCCGTTAGGTGAGCGTTTTAACCGCTTCCTGTTCTTTTTTACCTTCTTGGCTTTCTTGCGCTGCCATACCCCATTAACGTTATCTCCGTAGCGGGTTGAGAGTTCACCAATGAACGTATCTTCCTTGCCTTTCAACTGGTTCAGCTTGTTACGGGGTAAGTTGCCATACTTATTTAGCTTAACGTTCTTGGGGTTAAGCAATGCAGCACCATTCAGCTTATGCACGCCACCCACTTCAAACGGTTCTAAGTAGCTGGCTGCGGTTGGTAATACAAATACTTTTGCGGTCAGGTCGTTTTTACGAGCGCCTTGACTTCTCACTGATTTCACCGTGAAGGGTGTGGGGCTTTCCAGCCTGCGCTCTATCGCTGTTTTTTGAGCCTGTTCTATCTGGCGCGCCACTTTCGTTAACGCCTGAGCGGTGGCAAACGGGATTTGCTTTCGTATCTTTGCTAGTTGGCTGGATAGATCGTTGAGATTTGCCATTCTTACCCCACAATTTCTTGTATTGCTTTTTGGTCATTTGACTACATAGCGATCACGACTCTCTGAATCATGATGGCAATGTAAGCCGTCTCTCCGGCTGTCACATCACTTCGCCTGCCTACAGCGGATGTTGCTGATAATGA
>NZ_MUBJ01000108.1 GCF_002127535.1 Xenorhabdus vietnamensis | reverse complement strand
CTTAAACTAAAGGAATTCCTATAGTTAATTTTTCCCCGACTTGAGGTTAATTGTTCAATATTTGGTCTTTGATTCCCCCGTTTTGGGGGAACAGAGAGTGTTTTATGGCCGCTCATCAAGTTAGCCCCCAATACGTCCGGTAGGGTTCATTAGTGTTGCGAACAGCTCAATACGGCGGCTTACTTCCCTCAGTGCTTGTGTTGGTGATTGCCCTGCATTCCTTGCATCTTGAAAAGCAGCCTGTTCAATCTTCTGAATACAGACAAGTAACCCTAACTGTTGCTCGTCTGCGTTCTGGCGTTCACCATCCAGTAAACCCGCAAAGCGATTCTCAGTACGAGCAAGGTTGATGTAATGGTGACGTTCTGCGCCTAAATCCCTTAACGCATCGCGTGACTCATGGTAGTTCGGCAGATATTCACGGCGAATAGGTTCAGCCGCTCGCTTCTTAGCAAAGGCTTTTGTTACGTCCAGCTTAAAGTGAACCATCAGATCATGATCACGCCCTCGAACAAGGCGGCACATAAAATCGAACTGGTTTTCGTTGAGTAAATAATAGCGATTGTACTTAATTCCTCGCGCCCCAACCTCTTTCACTGCTGCGATTTCAAATGACGGCAGTGAACCAAACTCCCTTAGCTGCTTAATGTTGGCTTTGATTAGCTTGTATAAGCTACGGTGTTGTAATCCGACACGCTTTGCAAACAAGCGGCTATCTATTCTCGATTCAGTTCTGTGCTGAACTAAAATAGGCTCCTGGCTGTTTTCAGCGTAAGC
>NZ_MUBJ01000107.1 GCF_002127535.1 Xenorhabdus vietnamensis | reverse complement strand
TATATGGTGCCGGCGGCGTTTGTGCGTCTGGATGCCTTCCCGTTAACCCCGAATGGCAAACTGGATCGGCGTGCACTGCCGGCACCGGGCAGCGAAGCGTTGGCTCGCCAACGTTATGAGGCGCCGCAAGGGGAAAATGAAACGGTGTTGGCGGCGATTTGGGGGGAATTGCTGGGCCTGGAGCAAGTCAGCCGACATGACAACTTCTTTATGCTGGGCGGGCATTCCCTGCTGGCGGTGCGGATGATTGAACGCCTGCGTCAGTTGGGGCGGACGCTGGCGGTGCGTGACCTATTTCAGACACCGGTATTATCCCGTTTGGCACAGAGGTTGGGACAACACCGGGTCGTGGACGTTCCTGCTAACGTCATTACCTCTGATACGACGGAACTCACCCCAGAAATGTTGCCACTGATAGACCTGACGCAGGCGGATATTGATCGTATTGTCGGGCAAGTGCCGGGCGGGATAAGCAATATTCAGGACATTTATGCCCTGTCACCCTTGCAGGACGGGATCTTATTCCACCATTTGCTGGCAAACGAGGGCGATCCGTACCTGTTGACTATTCAGAAGGAGTTTACGGACCGGGCCTTGCTGGAGCGGTATTTGTCGGCCATGCAGCAAGTAATCAATCGTCACGATATCCTGCGAACCGCCTTTATCTGGCAGGGACTGTCAGTGCCGGCGCAGGTGGTCTGGCGTCAGGCCCCATTATCGATCACTGAACTGACGTTAGATCCGGCAGACGGACCAGTCAGTGAGCAGCTGAGCCAGCGT
>NZ_MUBJ01000106.1 GCF_002127535.1 Xenorhabdus vietnamensis | reverse complement strand
TAACGTCTACTCTAGTAAACTAACTCCTAGAAAGACCTGATAAATCAATCAGGTCTTTTCTTTTTAGGTCTACTCTAGTCTATTGCAATCAACATGCACTGCGGGGCATAATCAGGGGCACCTACACTTCTATTTTAAATGTGCCCCTTACAATGAAACTAAACGCACGACAAATCGAAACAGCAAAACCCAAAGAAAAAACCTACAAACTCGCTGATGGCGGCGGTCTATATTTGGAGATCACTGCTCGCGGCTCTAAGTACTGGCGCATGAAGTACTATCGCCCCACGGATAAAAAAGAAGACCGACTGGCTTTTGGTGTCTACCCTACCGTCTCTCTAGCCGATGCTCGTGCCAGACGAGACGAAGCTAAGAAGCTGATTGCTCAGGGCATTAATCCCAAAGCCGAGAAAAAAGACGCACACGTTGGAGCAAAAGGAAAACATACCTTTGAAAAAGTCGCCCGTGACTGGCACGCCAGCAATAAACGTTGGAGTGAAGATCACTGTAATCGTATCATGCGCAGCCTTGAGCATTATATTTTCCCGCATATTGGCAGGCTAGATATTTCAACTTTACGGACAAGCCAGCTTTTAGCACCAATCAAAACCGTTGATGCCGAGGGCAAACATGATATTGCCCAGCGATTACAGCAACGTGTCACTTCCATCATGCGTTATGCCGTTCAGAATGATATTCTTGAATTCAATCCCGCTAATGATATGGCAGGCGCACTTTCCACTGTTAAATCTAAACATCATCCTGCCCTACCTCACGAACGTTTACC
>NZ_MUBJ01000105.1 GCF_002127535.1 Xenorhabdus vietnamensis | reverse complement strand
GCTGAATCCCAATTGGCCTGCCTGCACGCCGCCATTGATGTTCAGCAACAGTGGATCGGCATTTTCTGATGCCATCATGAGACCACAGTCATCGGCGGTGAACATCCAATCCTGGGGTGTCATCTCGGCACCCAGCTGCCCCAGATAGTTAAAACTGATGACCGGCGAACAACCCGATACATCCCCTGCCTGACGCAACGCACCATAACCGACCCCTTTATTGGGGACTTTTCTTAGCATCTCTTTGGTGTAAACGATGGTATCCGACACGGTTGACTGGCTTTCTAAACGAACCGGGTAGATTGTGGTAAACCAACCCACCGTCTGCGAAAGATCTAACGTTTCATCGATCGCCTCACGTCCATGCCCTTCCAGGGTGATGTGGTTGGTTGACTGGTTAAATGTGTTTTGCAATGCGATGGTCAGGGCACTGAGCAATAAGTCATTGATCTCCGTGTGATAACCGGCATTGGCTTCGTACAATAAGGTCTGAGTTTGCTCAACGGATAAGCGAACGTGATGGTGATTAGCCTCTCCCTGTGCATAATGATCGGCTTTATCCTCAATCACCTGTTGCCAGTACGTCACCTCATCCTGATGGGTCCCCGCATATGCCTGCATTGCCGCTACCCACTGCCGATAACTGCTGGTTTTAGCCGGTAACGTGTGCCCGGTCAGCAACAGACGCATGTCATCGGCAATAATGCGCCACGAGACGGCATCAATAATTAAATGGTGGAACGCAAAGAACAGGCGGGCACTGCCATCCGACCAGCCGGTTAAATGACCTGC
>NZ_MUBJ01000104.1 GCF_002127535.1 Xenorhabdus vietnamensis | reverse complement strand
TAACCTGAACTTCGTTTAAGAAAGGAAGAAAAGAAGGGAACTAAGAGCCTGAGGCACGATCAAAGTTTTTGCTTAGAAAACAAAATCGTGGAGATCCTCAGGCTATGATGACTTTAGAAGAACTTTTCTGCTGCGTCGATGATTTTTGCCAAAAATTTATTCCCCTTTGGGAACAACAGCTCATCGAGAATAATCTGCTTAAACGCCATCGTGCAACGTCCTTATCTCTGAGCGAGGTGATGACTCTCCTCATTTTATTTCATATGAGCCATTACCGTCATTTTAAAGCGTTTTATACTGAGTATGTCCAGCAATACCTTCAAACAGATTTTCCGGGCTTGGTTAGCTACAATAGGATGATAACATTGAAGAAAAGAGCCATTATTCCGTTGTGCGCTTTCCTTTCTTCACGCAAAGAAAAATCACACGGTATTGCCTTTATCGATTCCACCAGAATCGCGGTTTGCCATAATCTTCGTATTTCTCGGAATAAGGTCTTTGAGGGGGTAGCACAGCGAGGAAAAACCAGCACAGGATGGTTTTATGGCTTTAAACTTCATCTGATTATCGATGATGGTGGTGAGATTTTAGCCGTTAAATTGACACCGGGAAATATAGACGATCGCCAGCCGGTGAAAGCGCTGGTCACAGGCCTAACTGGGCACATCTATGGTGACAAAGGCTATTGATCGCAAGTGTTATGCGATGAACTGAAGGCTGAAGGAATTACATTGATCACGAATGTCCGCCGTAATATGAAGGCCAAATTTTTATCGCTTTGGGACAAGGCCATGTTAAGAAAACGTTTTTTAATAGA
>NZ_MUBJ01000103.1 GCF_002127535.1 Xenorhabdus vietnamensis | reverse complement strand
GGCCACAAGAGGCGTGGCTCCTGAGTCGAACGCGGCTAGTTTGGTGGGCTGAGCAGGCGCAACGCATTATAGAGGCTAAACATAATGGCTAATGCATTTGATTTTGAGATTAACGCGGATGAAAACGCGACAAAAGTGCTGGCTGAGATTGAGGCCAGAATTAAGGGATTGCAGCCGGTATTAAACTCTACGCGGGAAGGCCTGCGATTTGGCGGCAGTGAAACGCTGGAAAATACAGGGGCATTGAGCAACAAACTACGGGATATGTCACGCTCCGCTCAAGATAACGTGCAAAATATTGGTGATATGATCCCGCCGCTGAAGAATTTTGGCGAACTGTTCACAAAATACAGTGGCATGGCGTCCAAAATGGGACTGCTGGGCGGTATCGGGGGCGCTATCGGATATGGCATGTCAAAAGGTTATCAGACGCTGAGGGATATGGGAAAAGAGGCCTATAATCTGGATGTCCTGTCCAAAAACACCGCGATGTCAATTGAAGACTCTTCCAGTTTAATCGGCGCAATGGTACAAATTGGTACAGAAGCCGATCAGGCAAAAGACTCTGTACAGAATTTGTTTAACACACTCAATGCGGCAGAACGGGGCGAGAATGGTTCCGCACGTGCGGAATTAGATAAGCTGGGCGTTAAAATTCACACAACAAAGGATGGTTCTGCGGATGTTATTCCAACGCTATTGGAACTGGAAGAGGCATTTAAAAATAAAAATATTCCGTCTGAGACCGAGAACAGGCTGATAGTGAAATTGGGGTTAACCCCCGAAATTTTGGCCTTACTCAGAGAAGGTAAAATACAGGAACGGCTGGATAAA
>NZ_MUBJ01000102.1 GCF_002127535.1 Xenorhabdus vietnamensis | reverse complement strand
TTTTCTGCCGCCTCCATTTCCAGCGTGGACAATCCGGCATCCATTCCCAAAATCGCCCCCTTCTTCTCCGCCACCGGGTCCACCCAGCCGCGACCGGGTCCCATCCAGCGCGCACGGCAGTAAGCCGCCTTCGCATCCAGAAAGTCAGGGGCGTTGTTTGGCAGGGGTAGATTTTCGATATCGTGGATCTCCTCTACAAATGCAGAGGCAATGGGTTGAGCAAAGCCAATGGCAAAATCATCACGGCGGCGCGTCAGGGTTTTCCATGCCTCCAGCATCGCGGCACGGGCTGAACTGTAGTTCACATCAGACCAGTCCTGTGTTACTTGTTGTGTTGAAAGTCCGGTCGCGGCGGCGATATTTCGCAGTACCGCGCTTTCAAATCCATCAAAGTTACTGGTGGGGCGCGTGGCTGAAATCGTGACGATTTTTTCATTCGGGAATAAATGAGGAATACGGGCACCATTTTGTAAGTTCAGGCGCTTGTCTTCATAATATTCCGCACGCTGTGTTTGATATGCGCTGAGTTCGTCACCACTGATATCACCGGTGTCACCGAGGGCGGATGCCACCATCTGTGAATCATAGGGTGACTCAATATAGGCACCGAAAATCGCATTCAGGATCGCCGCTTCCAACTCACTTTGATCATATTTAATCAGCATTTTCAGCCGCTGAACAATCGGGGCCAGTATGCCCATCCCGCGATGCTGAGCGCCGCGCTCGTGGTCAAAATCATGCACCACTATCGGCCGCCCCCAGTCAGTTTCACGCCGGATACGTTGCCATGTCATGGTTTTCCTGCCCGACCACCAGTCACCGATATGGGCCTCACGGATGTGATACGCCGTCGGCGCACCGTCACTGTCTATCTCAACACCGCCGCGAACAGACTCTAAATCAAAACGTTCCTGTGGGTT
>NZ_MUBJ01000101.1 GCF_002127535.1 Xenorhabdus vietnamensis | reverse complement strand
AATTTAACCCTCATTATCACTTTTTCATCTTTTTCTTATTTGAATGTTAATCGCTTAGCCGCCTCTTGAAGACGTTTTTTACCCCGTTTATCGTATTGCTGGGTTGTCGTTACACTGGCATGACCCAGGGCATCTTTCACGGTGAAAATATCTTCACCATTTTCAAGTAATGATGAAGCATAGGTTCTTCTTAAATCATGTGGTGTAAATTCCTTCATATTACTATTTAAATTTTTCAATAATCGTGCAAAAATAAAACGAATTGATGATGTGCCCAGCTTGTTACCTGTCACATCATCATTTTTTAATATACGGTTAAACAGATAGCCTGCGTGGGGTCCTCGTACCTCATTCACCCATAACAATAACCGTTCTTTAATTTCGTCAGGCATATAATTCTCACGCTCTTTATTCCCTTTACCGTGAATAATGATAAGTGAGCTTTCAAAATCAATATCCTCATATTTCAAATCTGCAACTTCAGAACGCCTTAACCCGCACCCTACCATGACGGCAAACATGGCTGCATCACGGACAGCAATGGCACTGTTAAGACGGTCAAAGTACTGGAATATTTTTTGAATTTCACTCTTCTCCAGCATCCTGCCTTTACTGACACGGACACCTTTGAGCCGTTTTACCGATTTGATGTCCTGATACGTATGGCTGTCGATGTGACGGCTGGATCTCGCTTCTTCAGCGACACCTTTGATCGCACATAACATGAGATTGATGGTATTGGGGGCTTTGTTTTGGTTAATTAACCGTTTGATCACTATCTGGACCTTCGTTTTGTCTAATGTTGACCAGTCAAATGTCGTCAGGTCAAAGGCTTCGAACATGTTCGCTATTTTATTCAGACATGACCGCATAGTTATTTGGCTTTTGGTCGATCGTAATCTCAGCAGATAACTGACCGC
>NZ_MUBJ01000100.1 GCF_002127535.1 Xenorhabdus vietnamensis | reverse complement strand
GTCTCTGAGGGGGTATATATTGGCAAACAACGGCCAGATTTAGTGTTATCGTCATTGGGAACAGCTAAATCGCGGGTGAATTTATCGTTATGGGGGATAAATAATCGTCCCACTGTTCTGGAATGTCATGATGATACCGGCTCGATATTTTACGCTCAGCGATCGCCGAATGGTTCGGTTATATTTTCGGTTGACGGTGAGATATTGCCCAGTAACTACGGCAATTTTGACGCACGGTATGGCAATAAAAATACGGCCAGTAAATCAGAGCGCTGGTGGAAATGTGGCGATTCGGGAATTATTGAACAGTGGGGGGTTGTCTATGTTCCTGATGATGAATACCGAGAATTCGAATTTCCCATATTTTTCCCCAACAGGTGCGATGCACTGGTAGCGACCCCCATTTATACTGCTGCTGTGACATCAACCAATGTAATTTCATGTCATGTCAATGTGAGAACCAACGCACGTTTTGGTGTGGGTCTATCTGCCACATTTTCCGATCCGGCGCTTAATCGCGTTTTTTGGCGAGCAGTGGGGTATTGATTTATGTATATTTTCAGCGCTAAAACAAATTCATTTTATCCGCTCGCCTTGAAGCCGGATTATATTAACGCAGGATCATGGCCGGCGGATGGGATTGAGGTGAGTGACGCGGTTTATCAGGAGTTCCGTACACCACCCGAAGGCAAACAGCGTATTACTGGTGCCGATGGCCTACCTGCATGGGGCAATATTCCACCACCAACGCCTGAGATGTTACAACGTCGGGCGGAATCACGGAAACAGTATTTAATGAATGAGGCCAGGGATAAAATCGCTCCGTTAAACGATGCCGTTGATTTGAATATCGCCACTAACGCCGAGAAATCAGCATTGACTGAATGGCGCAAATACCGGGTACTGCTCAGTCGGGTGGATTGCTCAACCGCACC
>NZ_MUBJ01000010.1 GCF_002127535.1 Xenorhabdus vietnamensis | reverse complement strand
GAATGATATTCTTGAATTCAATCCCGCTAATGATATGGCAGGCGCACTTTCCACTGTTAAATCTAAACATCATCCTGCCCTACCTCACGAACGTTTACCATAATTTCTCACCCGTATTTCGCACTATCACGGACGCTTAATCACTCGCATTGCAGTAGAATTGACGCTATTGACCTTTGTTCGTTCCAGTGAACTGCGATTTGCCCGTTGGGAAGAACTTGACCTTGAAAATGCAGTCTGGAAAATTCCCGCCATAAGAAAAGCGATTGAAGGTGTGAAATTCTCTGAACGGGGCATGAAAATGAAAACCGAGCATATTGTGCCGTTAAGTTGCCAGGCTGTTACTCTGTTCAAATCACTGCATGTACTGAGTGGTGATTGTGAAGTCATGTTCCCTAACGATCACGATCCCACAAAGGTTATGAGTGAAAGTACGGTTCTGTCGCATTAAGCGATCATCAGGTAAGCTCCTCTGTTTTTGAGCGAGTCCAGAGCGATGTCCCTTATCCGAAAAGCGTTCAAACGTCGGCATTACCCTGTTGATATCATCGCTCAGTGTGTTCGTTGGTATCTGGCCTACGCCCTGAGCCTGCGTAATCTGGAAGAAATGATGGCGGAGCGGGGGATTGCCGTTGATCATTCCACGCTCTCTCGCTGGGCTCACCGCCTGATCCCACTGATTGTTAAAGGCTACCGGCGTAGCAAACCCGCTGTTGGACGTCGGGGGCGAATGGATGAAACCTCTATCAAAATCAAAGGGCAATGGCGTTACCTCTACCGTGCGGTCGACTCGGATGGGAATACTGTCGACTTTCTGTTGACGGCTTATCGGGATAAGTCAGCCGCGTTGCGTTTCTTTAAGAAAGCCTTACGTCAGCACGGACAACCTGAGGGAGTGACCCTGGATAAGAGTGGCGCCAACAAAGCCGCGCTAGACGAGTTAAATCAGGGAATACCGAAGGATAAGCAGATCAATATCCGGCAAAATCAGTATCTCAATAATCTGATTGAACAGGATCACCGCAACGTCAAACGGCGAACACGTCCTATGCTGGGATTCAAGAATTTCAGACGGGCACAGACCCTGTTGGCCGGGATTGAACTGGTCTGTATGTTGCGCAAAGGACAATACCCGCAAGAACCCGAATATCCAATTTCACCGGCGGCCTATTTCTATCAGCTAACAGCATAAAAATAAATCAAGATACTTTTGCTCCAGAGATCTCTGTTAATGCGACAGAACCAGGCTGGGTGAGGGTTTGCCACTTCAATATATCATTGATGAAATTTATGAATTAGTGAGATTTTGTGTTTGAAGTTTAGACCAAAACGATAGGGTAAAAATGAAGACATTAGAGTGGGTTTTACACCAAGCAAATTTGAGGCATAAAAAAACCAACCACAATTGGTTGGTTTTTCTAGGGAAATTTGGTCGGCATGATAGGATTTGAACCTACGACCCCCGACACCCCATGACGGTGCGCTACCAGGCTGCGCTACATGCCGACGACTTTTTCTATACTACCGTTTTTTATTTTCAAAGCAAGCCCCTAATTTAGTGAGTGATTGATTCTTAAGCGATTAGTTTGCTAAAAATCGTTTGGCTTCAGTTAAAATTTGTAATAATTGAGCAAAATTTGGTTTAATGTCCTGAATTTCGTTGCCATCTAAATCATATAGATGATATTTACCATCTTTGGAAAGATAGACAGTATTTTTAGCCATTGTGACAATTAGTGAACCATTATCACCAGTAATCAACCATGGGTTTTCTCTTTGAGCATTAAAGAGATCTTCACCCTGTGAATAATCTGATGGAGAATTAGTGACGTGTAATAAACGACGCATTAAGGTTGTCATAATATCTTGATGGTTGGTCAATTTATCGATAGTTTGTGCAGGTGTATCCGGCCACTGAATTATCAGGGGAATATGAATCTGGTCACGGTTAAATTTGTCACCAGTAAACCATTTTGCGCTGCTGACAGATGTTTTTTTACTCTGTTTGGCTGTGATCACAATGATCGTTTTGTTCAAGATTCCTTTGTTTTTCAAAGCATTTAAAATATGGCTGATTTCAGTATCCAGTACTTTTTTGTCAAATTTCTTGGATGAGGGATTGAAACCGTTAATGTCCAGAAATGAGAACCATGGGGTAGAAGTGTTGCGCAGATCCAGCCATTGGTTCCATTGTGTCACAGTTGAATTATCGTTTTGTTTTTTAGCTTCTGGCAATGAATAGTCGGTCAGTATGGCTTGGCGATAAAGTGGTGTCTGAAATCCATCAGAAGAGAAGAGACCAAATTGATATCCTTGATGTGTCAGAGCATCAACAAGCACAGATGATTTCCTAGCGTTAAGGATTCCGTCTAGATAACCCGATGATATACCATAGAATAGACCAAACAATGCCGTGTCTTTTTGAATGCCAGTGCTGAAATGTTGAGTGAATTGGATATTATTCTGCGCGAAGTGTTTCAGAACCGGCATATCCTTGGCGATGTTTTGATTATCTAGCTCATCCACGACGAGTAAAAGTAAGTTGTAGCCGCGTCCTGCATCCCGATAAGATAAGTTATTCAGTGGGTAATTGACACTCAAGGCTGCGGGATTACCTTGTTGGTCAATGCGGCGCTGGAATTCTTGATGATCCAGTAAACCATGTTTTTCGAGGAACTTGCGGGCGGTCATTGGATAAGAAATTGGTAAGTTTGAACGCTGCATGGTAATCGAACGGTAGAAATTGGCATCCGCCCAGATATACATAAGGTGTGAAGCGATAAAAGCAGTAATAAATACTATTACCAGTGGCTTACCAAATCGTTGACGACTTAGGCTGCGTAATTTTTGCCAGCTCCATGTGCCAAAAAGCATCTGTATCAGGAAAATTACTGGAATACAGATGAATATTAGTTGCCATTCCCTTGCTAATTCGCCTTGTTCTGGATTGGTGACTGAATTCCAAACCAATGAGGTTAAATGCAGGTGAAAATGGGCATAAATGGACGAATCTAATATCAGCAGTGTTAAGCCTGCTGTTGCCAATGCGGCTGAAAGAAACCTCATTAATCGCTGTGAAAAGACGATAAATGTCAGCGGAAATAAAATAAGTAAGTAGATAGCAAAAACAATAAAACTGAAATGACCGAGCCAACTGACCAGCGCATAGATGCGCCCAAACAGTGTACCCGGCCAGTCAGATGTAAATAAATAGCGACTGCCCAGCACCAGACTGAACATAATATTGAACAGTGCGAACCAGTGTCCCCAACTGATCATCTGAGAAACTTTTTCGCGGTAATGCTGACAGCTAGTCACCATATTTTCTTTACGTCAAGGTGTTAATTAAGATTAATGCGCTTTGTCTTCGTTGATTGAAGACTGTAACGCGTGTACAAACGAGTCTGCAATATGTTTGCGCTGTTCAGGTGCAATGCTCGTATTGATCAAATTCGTTACCATATTACCCAAAACCATCAAAGTCAGGTCAGTTGGAGTATGGTTTTTCTCGAAAACACTTACTAATTCAGTTAATAAATGTTCAAATTTTTCATCGCTATAGCGAGATGACTGTGGCATAAATCAAATATCCTGAATGTACAAAGCCCTATATCTTACCGTATAGAGGGGCGATTTTCTGCTTTTTTATGACAAATTAATTCTTTGGTGCCGGAGTTGTTGCCAATCTTGAAGGTGTTGCATCATTTTAATCTCTGATATGTTGCATGCTGACAATTAAATGGCGAGTACTTTTCACCATTTAGGTTTTTGGTTGCAGCAGAAAGGTAACGATGTTTGAATACGCCGCTAATCGCAAGGCCTCTATGGTCAAAGCTGCAAAAGGAGTATAAATAATGAGTCTGGAAATTACCCAGATCGCGTTACACCGGTTGATTAAACGTGGTGAACAAACGTTGGAAATGATTTTACGTGATTCTTTGCTGGATACTAATCAAGTGGTTGCAGAGATGATGGCAGAGTTGCATCGTGTATATAGCGCGAAAAGTAAAGCTTACGGTTTGTTTAATGAGGAAAGTGAACTGGCAGGATCTCTCCGGCATCTACGTAATGGAGATGAGGATTTTCTCGGTTTTAGTCGGGCTGCGACTGTTCGTCTGAAGGATGAATTGGAGAAGTACCCGTTCGCAGAAGGGGGCACGGTGTTGTTTTGTCAATATCGATACCTTGCCGTGGAATATTTGCTGATTGCGGTCCTTAATAGTTGCAACAGCATGTCCGTTAATGATGAGCTTGATGTAAACACAACGCAATATCTTGATATTCCCCATGCTGATATTGTTGCAAGAATCGATCTGACTGAATGGGAAACCAATCCTGAATCCAGTCGTTACTTGACTTTCCTAAAAGGTCGGGTAGGACGGAAGGTCTCTGACTTTTTTATGGATTTCCTTGCTGCCAGCGAAGGCATGAATGCTAAAGTTCAAAATAAAGGTTTATTGCAGGCTGTGGACGATTATTGTGAGTCGGCACAGTTGGATAAAAATGAACGTCAGGCGTATCGTCAGCAAGTTTATAGTTACTGTCATGAGCAGTTACAAGCTGGCGAGGAAATTAAGCTGCAAGAACTATCCCAAGAGTTACCTCCATTGGGAGAGCAAAATTTCCAGCAATTTTCTCAAGAACAGGGTTATAAATTGGAAGAGAGTTTTCCTGCGGATCGCGGAACGCTGCGCCAATTGACAAAATTTGCGGGCAGTGGAGGAGGGTTAACCATCAATTTTGATTCCATGCTGATGGGAGAGAGAATTTTTTGGGATCCAGCAACGGATACGTTGACGATTAAAGGTACTCCGCCGAATTTACGTGATCAATTGCAACGCCATAGTGGTGGAAATAATAGTGGTGGAAATCGCTGAACTGATAACGGAGAAAAAATTAAGTTGTAGAAATAAATAACGCCGCATTTGCGGCGTTATTTACTCGGCGTCCCGATAAAAGCTCGACTGTGGCTAATTAAGCACGCAGGAAATCGATGTGCGTCAGTTTAGGTTTAAACGGATGACGCTGTACTGCCTGCACTTTAACTTTAGTTTCTTTACCATCAACAACCAGAGTCATAACTTCGTAGAATTCTGGTTTGCTTTCATGATTGATAACTGCATCGTGATCCAGTTCGATAGAAACTGGCTCTTGGTTACCACCGTAGATGATTGCTGGAAACTTGTTAGCTCTACGCAGGCGGCGGCTCGCACCCTTGCCCTGCTCTTTACGTACTACTGCATTAATAGTTAACATTATTTTTTCTCTGTAAAAGAAGAAAATAAATCCTGCTACAGGCGACCCTGCAGCAGGTTCGATACTTGGCTTAACATTATGTATTACGCTAAGCGGGCGGGATTCTAACGAAAAACAGATATGACAGCAAATATAAATATGCTTTCCGGTCAGTTAATAGATTAGTGGGCAGGTTGTTTGACATATTTAATACAAATCACTAGCCTGTCTAAATCGCCCTTGATAATCAAAAACCTTTTCTCGAATCTGCCAAAATTGTCCTTTTTTACGAGCGACAACAAAATCAGGGTGGCGTAAGGAAGGAAGTTGATTAGCAATATCTGCCGCTGTTTTCCAACGAAAAATGGTTCCTGGTGCGCGCTGGTGTTGGCGAAGAAATTGTAGTTCAAACACTTTCTTTTGGGCCGGGGTGGATAAACGGAATAGTTCTGATACATCTGCACCATCTTCATCGTAATAAGTGATTTTCAGCCATTCCCCTTTGTTGTCGTGACCCGGTGTTAGTTGCATTCCGCCACAACGCAACACCAGAGCATCTTTAAGTTTCAACGCTGCTTTCAGCATATCATCGGGATCGACGAGTATTTCTTCACAACGGTGACAGCGCCGGGCAGCAATATCGTTTTCTGCACCACAATGAGGACATGATTTGAAGCGAAAACGAAAATCACATTGTTGACGCTTTCCATTTTTGTCTTCTTCCCAGCCTTGGCAGCGTCGTCCAAAATGCTCAATGATGTCTCCATCTGCTGTGCATGTACCCCAAAAAGTATTGGCAAACTGGCAGATGGGACAAAATACCTGTACGGGCTGGTTTTGCGAATTGGGTTTATTGCTACCTATTTCTGGGGTGTAAAGATCGTGGGGATTGCCAGCATAGTCCAGGATCAGACAATCTTTTTTGTCAGGAAATAAACGTAAACCGCGTCCGACGATTTGTTGATAGAGGCTGATAGATTCTGTCGGGCGTAATATAGCGATTAAATCGACATGGGGTGCGTCAAATCCTGTTGTAAGTACTGCAACGTTGACCATATAGCGTAGCCGCTGTTCTTTAAATGCCGTAATTAAGAAGTCTCGTTCAGATGCAGGGGTATCTGCGCTGATTAATGCGGTCTGTTCTGTAGGCAGCAATTGGAAAATTTCTTTAGCATGTTCGACCGTAGCAGCGAAAATCATCACACCTTTTCGATCTTGTGCATATTCAACGACTTGTTTAATGATATGAGGGGTGATGCGTTTTTGGCGCTTGATCTCTCGGTTTAACTCTACTTCGTTGAAAATCCCTTGTTGGCTGGTACGTATCTGACTGAAATCATATTGTATTACGGGCATATCTAACCTTTCTGGAGAAACCAGAAAATGATGCTTAATCATATAACGTAATGGGAGTTCATAAATACAATCGCGAAAAAAACTGCGTTCATTACCGCGGATCATGCCATGATAATGATATTGATATATCCAACCAGAACCAAGACGATAAGGTGTTGCAGTTAAACCCAATATGCGGATTTGGGGGTTGTTTTTCCGGAGCTGCTGGATGATTTGTTGGTATTGACTGTTTTCATCATCATTGATGCGATGGCATTCATCAATGATTAGCAGTGAAAAATGGTGATCAAAGCAATCCAAATTGCGGGCAATGGATTGGATGCTGCCAAAAACGACTTTTCCTTCGCTTTGTTTTTGATTCAACCCAGCAGAAAAAATATCGGCATTCAGTCCATAAGTACAATATTTGCTGTGGTTTTGTGCAACGAGTTCTTTGACATGTGCCAGTACCAAAACGCGGCCATGAGCTAATTTTGCCAGTTCAGCGATGACAAGACTTTTACCTGCCCCCGTTGGCAAAACAATAACGGCAGGATCTTTGTGTTGGCGAAAGTAGTGAATGGTTGCATCTACTGCTTCTTGTTGATAAGGACGTAAAGTAAGAGCCATTTTTATGTTACTGTCACAAACATCAGGTAAAAGATAATTGGTAGAGAATAACATTTTTCATTTAACCCTGCTGTTGAGAAATAATTTGTCATTATTTTTCTAGGGGAAAAATGGGCTATAACGTGTAACTTATTGTTGCTATAGTTACTGCCGTGATGATTTTTTTATAAATTATCTGTTTAATCTTGTATCCCAGTAGTAGCCTTGAAATTGTTCGCAATATCAAGGATATGTTCATATGTATTTATTTTTGTCAGGTACATCTATTCATGCGATTGGATAAATTTTTATCACAACAATTAGGTATTAGCCGCAACGATGTGGGCCGGGAGTTGCGGGCAGGGCTAGTTACTGTTGATGACGAAATCATCAAAACGGGAGCCTATAAATTGAAGTCCGATCAGCAAGTCGTTTACGATGGCACGATATTGCAGCAATTAAATGGCCCGCGTTATTTCATGTTGAATAAACCTCAGGGATATGTGTGTTCGACAGATGATCCGTTAAACCCGACAATTTTATATTTTATTGATGAGCCTGTTGCTCATCAATTGCACTCTGCAGGGCGTTTGGATATCGACACTACAGGATTGGTGTTGTTGACTGATGATGGCCAGTGGTCACACCGTATTACATCTCCCAAACATCATTGTGAAAAAACCTATCTTGTTAAATTGGAACATCCAATTGCTGAGGATATTAAGCAAAAATTCGAGGCAGGTGTTCAATTAAATGGAGAAAAAACGCTGACAAAACCTGCACAACTGGAAATTATCGAGCCTCAACTTGTTCGCTTGACCATCAGTGAAGGGCGTTATCACCAAGTAAAACGGATGTTTGCCGCAGTCGGAAATCATGTTGTAGCGCTTCATCGGGAGCGAATTGGCGAAATTTACCTCGATCCTGAATTGGAATCAGGAGAGTATCGAGCACTGACTGATAGTGAAATCAATAGCATACAAATGCCAACACTTTAATTATTATCCTTCAACTGATTCGGAGTTACTGCGTGCAACAACAGCGTTCGTCCTATTTGGGACTAGTATTGATCCTTGGTTTGCTTTCCATGTTAATGCCATTGGCAATTGATATGTATTTGCCGAGTATGCCAACGATCGCTAAAAATTTTGGTGTCAATGATGGTCTGGTACAGATGACACTGAGTAGTTATATTTTTGGTTTTGCCATTGGACAAATGATTTATGGGCCAATGTCGGATAGCTTGGGACGTAAACCGGTCATTTTGGGTGGTGTCATTGTTTTTGCTATCTCTTCTGTTGCATGTGCTTTAGCGCAAGATATTGATACCTTTATTTCCATGCGTTTCTTGCATGGGTTTTCTGCTGCGGCTGCCAGTGTTGTAATTAATGCTCTTATGCGTGATAAATTCACAAAAGAGGAATTTTCTCGCAGCATGTCTTTTGTGACATTGGTGATGATCATTGCACCTTTACTGGCTCCCATGTTAGGTGGGTTGCTGATGGAGTGGTTCAGTTGGCATGCTATTTTTTGGTCAATTGCTATTGTTGCGGTAATTGCTATAGCTCTGATTGCTTTCTTCATCAAAGAAACGTTGCCTAAAGAAAAAAGGCAGAGATTTCACTTACAAACTACTTTGAGACAGTTTGTTATGCTGTTCCGACAACGCCAAGTGTTATGTTATATCTTAGCCAGCGGTTTTTCCTTTGCTGGAATGTTCTCTTTTCTTAGTGTTGGTGCATTTGTTTACATTAAGTTAAACGGTGTGTCTGAGCAGCACTTTGGTTACTATTTTGGGTTGAATATTATTTTTCTGTTCATCATGGCAACCATTAATAGCCAGTGTGTTCGCAAATATGGCCCATTGAAAATGTTGCATATTGGATTGCTCGTTCAATTTGTCATGGGATTATGGTTACTGTTCAGCACCATATTTGATCTGGGATTTATTTCTCTGGTTATGGGAGTTGCTATTTATATCAGCGGAATTTCCATGATTACGTCTAACACTATGGCTGTTGTGTTGGATGATTATCCTCATATGGCGGGGACGGTTTCTTCGTTGGCAGGAACTATCCGTTTTAGTATTGCAGCATTAGTAGGCACTATTTTGTCTTTATTTCCAGAGAAAAGTGCATGGCCGATGGTGGGTTCAATGGCCTTATGCGTAATATTGGCAATGTTGCTTATTATATATGCACGTGGCAAGTCGCATAAATAATCAATATTATAAATAGTCAAAAATAGCAGCGATCTAAAAGTAATTAGGATCATGTATCAAATGTTTTTAAAGGCTATCTGTCAGTATGAGGTGGCCTTTTTTTATTATCAAATGTTATTATTTTCGTATCGAATAAACAGAAAATATAGAACAATCACCCAACAAATGTAATGATTTGTTAATTTTATCATATCTAATCAATATTGAAATGTTGCTTTTTTGTTAACTTGTTATAATGACTCTATGATTGTGGAAAGTTATAGAATTGTCATTATTTAACCCGTTGTAAATAAAAAGATTATGTTTTTATTGGTATTCAGCGATGTTTGAAAAAAACAAATATGTAAATAAATCTTGAATGAAAGGTTGCTGTTTTGCATAAAAATAAGTTGAATTATTTACTTAAACAGTATAAATATATACAAAATGCGAGTTTGATCTCACTTTTTTGAGGTAATAGATGAGGTAGGTGAGATAATTCGATTTTTATTTTAACTTATTGTTTACTTTTTTGTTGGGTGGTTATTTGGTTTTGACGAATCGATAACTTACAACTGGTGGTTAGATGTTTTAATGTTGTTTCTGATAGGAATGATGCGTGAATAATATCCAACTTTCGGTAGTACACAGACTGCCGCAAAGTTATCGGTGGTCATCTGGCTCTGTTGGTACAAAAGTTGAGATTGTGTCGGCGGAGGAAATAGATTTAAGAAATAACTTGATGGGGCTGAAATTATTAAGCCATGAAGGTGAAAAAGCACGGGAGATTTTGCAAGCTATACATCAGTCTATTACTGATATGCAGATACTAAGTGCTGTGATTGAGTGGGAAGGGGAGCCATGTTTGTTTTTTGCTAAGGAAGATGAGAGTGCAGTGATATGCCGTTTAAAGACGCTAGGTGCTGCAATTGCAGAAAATATAACTGCGCTGTATCCATTATAATTTTGCCCATTGATAAAAAATGATAAAAAACGCTTCTTAAATAGAAGCGTTTTTTTAATGTCTGCAAGGGAAATGAGGCTGTTATATTGAGGCTTTTATATCATCTGATAGCACTCGTCTTGCACTGTAGAAACGTTTATTCCAGTAAGTATCGGTCAATTTGGAAACGATAACCCCGTTGCTAGTTGAAGCATGGACAAATTGATTATTGCCAATGTAGATACCGACATGACGCATACGAACCCCAGTCTTAAACAGTACCAAATCACCAACCTGCAATTTAGAGCGGCTAATGGTTTGTCCTAGATTCTGCTGTTCTAATGTGGAACGTGGCAACTCTAGACCAAACTGATCATGAAAAGTCCGTTGCACAAAAGCTGAACAATCGATGCCACGCTTGCTGTTTCCACCAAATCGATAGACGACACCTTTCCAATCAGCGTACTGATTAAGTATTTTAGACTTAACATCTAAGCTGTTAATCAGCGTTTCAAATTCATCCTGAGATGCTTGAAGTAAATAATGCTTTTGAGTTTTTACTGCATGAATCTCAGTTTGTTTATTGCGTAGCTTAGAATCTGGTGAACTACATGCGGTGAGTACCACTGCCGCCAGAATTGCGGGTATCAGCCGCATGATGTATCTCAGTATTGAGTGAGATTTGAGCATTATATTGATTTTCCCTTGCAGTCCTTAATGTGACTTATAGCCAGCATGAAAACACTAAACGTTTTAAAGCCTAGTCAGAATATGGCGAATTAACAAATTTTCTGTCCATAAAGTGTGCGAAGCAACACATTTTATTAGCATCTTTACAAAACGTATCATTTTAATAAATCGGACGCATGGAAGATTACTGAAATCATTAGTAAAAAGCGAGAGATAAAAAGAGTTCTTTACAAAAAAATAGATTAATAACTAAGGAGTTAGAATGGATTGTTATTATTTTATACTGCTTTGGTGAATATCGTGTGATCTTGAGGAGATACCTGTTATCTCCTCAAGATAATGATATTAACTACTGCGTCTGATATGCGGTAATTTCTTATCTAACCATGTTGCCATAATGTCACTTAATGGAGTTAGCAATACCCAACTCATGCCAATCAGTGTCAGGGACAAAGAACCTACAGCAATGTCTGTAAACCAATGAGCACCGGCCATAATGCGTGGAAGAGCAAAAGTGACCATAATCAGTAGAGCAATGAAGAATGTACCACGGGAGATATAGCGCAGGATAAAGCTACTAAAAATTAAAAGCATTAATCCGTGATCGCCAGGGAAGCTGTCTTTGGACGCATCTTTTGTATGCCAATTTGTTATTTCGTTTATGCGATTAACATTTTCAAATGTCAGTGTCGGGCTTGGTCGGCTGACGGGGATTTGATGTCCTATTTGATTAATGATAACGGCCGAAATGAGCATCACTAGACCAATCATGAAAAGTCGGCGCTTGCCAGCATAATCTTGTTTGCGAAATGTACTGTAGTACAGCAGACCCATGCATAGAAGTGATATAGAATCAAATGCCCTAATATTCGCTATAGCTACAAATAGGGAAAATTTTGAATCTGGCAATAATTTTTCATTAAAAAAATAAAAGATAGAGGAATCAATATGGAACCAAAAGCCGTGGTTCTCAGGCAAGTACCATGAGAAAAACAGGGCAATACCAAGAATATTGGGAAGAAGTATAGCGATTGGGTGACTACGAGTCATGGGATACCTATTTAACACGCAAAGTGGACTTTGGTAGACAAATTAACAGGGAGGGAACTATAACAAAATTTATAAGAAAGCGTAATCACCATCAAGTATTGTAAGTAAAGTGTAATTATATCAATATGTTTGTATAGTTCATTGATGAACTTTTTTGTTGTTAAATATGCAAATAATTTCATGATATCGGAAAAATAGCTAAATCCCCATAACGGCACCGAAAATATATATTTGATGCAAAGTTGGTATCTGACTATTATTAAATAACTGTAAATTGATTTTCTCATATCCTAACTTATTAGGATATTATATCGAATTGTAGTTTGAATTAATGAAAAGTATAAATAAAGTATTTCATTTACCGTTATATCGTTATATAGATAGCTGAGCGTTACACTATTATCTGATTTTTAAATTGGCGTAGGGCTGAAATTGAAAAAAGATAATAATGCCTGTAATGGAGGTTGAATGCTTATGTTACGAAAAATGACGACTTTTTTGTTTATGTCCTTATCTTATCCTGTAATGGCGGATTTTTCGTCAACCTCAAATTCTGGAACTATTTATTTTCATGGTGCTATTGTTGAACCTCCATGCCAAATTAGTTGGGATGAAAATCATACTGAAATGCTCTGTTGGTATAATGGTGAACAGTTAAAGAAAAATAAAACTTTAGAATATCAAAAGGATAGTAACTCTCCATTATCTATTCAAAAACGTATCGGAAAAGAAGAAATAAAATGGGTAGGAGAGAAGAAAGAGTTAGGCATTATTACTATAACTTATCATTAAATGTTATATGTAAGTATAAAAATATCTTTTTTATTTTTTTTAAATAATATAAAAACAAACTAATAAATTTATCTGTGATTGAGTTCAAAATAATAATTGCTAATAACATCATTACTAATTAGTCAATAAAAATGATGTTTTTATTTTTAGTTAAGAAATCACTTTTGATATTTATCAATAAAAGATGTCAATGTCGTATTTTTTTCATGTGAAATAGTTATTATGGAGATGAAGGAATAAAAGGTAGCTGAGTTTTAGTTAATGGAAAAACGAAAGTGAGGTGACCATGCAAAATTATCTTAAATTGTTAATTAGTTGTTTGTTGGTTTCATGGCTTTCTTATGGATATGCCGAATCTAAAGGAGGAGTAATTCGGTTTTCTGGTGCTATTGTTGACCCCGGATGTCAAGTTGTTATATCAAACACTCAAGCTAATATTTCTTGCTATCGATTAGGGAAAAATCTCACTATTAAACAAATCATTTCAACTCATAAAACGAAAGGTAATGTCAAGCTTCCTGGCAACATAGGTGTTTCCAGCGTGAAGTGGACTGACAATCAGAAACGTGTGGCAATTATTAATGTGGATTATTTTTAACTCAATAGATGATGAGTTACTCTTTGCATTAGGCGTTAGCCTTGCTAAAAGAGCAACTTATATTTAAGGATAAAAATTAGTCGCAACGCCCCATATAGCGACGTTCTGCAATATGAATGCGAATTTTTTCGCCTGAACTTAGATACTCTGGAACCTGAATAGTCAATCCTGTACTCACTTTAGCCGGTTTAGTGCGGGCACTCGCTGATGCACCCTTAATACCCGGTGATGTTTCTTCAATGACCATATCAACAGTCTGAGGCAATTCAAGAGCTAATAATTGCCCATCCATTGTCAGAACTTGCATTCCTGGTAAACCTTCTTCAGGAATAAAGAGCAATTCTTCTTCGATTTGATCTTTTTTGAAGTGATAAGGGGTGAAATCTTCGTTATCCATAAAGATATATTCATCACCATCAATATAGGAAAAACTTACACCACGGCGTGTTAATGTGATGGTGTCAAGAATATCATCACCTTTGAAACGTTCTTCCACTTTCTGACCAGTACGAATATCAGTAAAGCGCATCTTATACAGAGTGCTGGCACCGCGTGCGCTGGGTGACTGAATATCGATGTCTTTAACTAATAATAGCTTTCCATTGTGGCTGATTGCAGCGCCACGTTTAATTTCATTGGCTTTAGCCATAGATACCTTCTATAAGAACAAGGAAATAGTGGAATGAAATATTTAAGTGGCGACAAAATTACTCGCAGTCGGCCGATTAGGCAAGAGATGAATGAATGCCCCAGTAAAATACTGGGGCGAGTAAAAAACATTAACGATAAACTGGCAACAAATTAAACAAAGATAGAGTATGTGCTAATGCATTGATCAAACCAAACAGGATAACAAAGATGATCAAAAAATTACCACCAGGTGCCTGATAGCTAGATGTTGGATAGCGTTTACGGCTGGCTCGGGCCATTAAAGCAGGAACAATAACTGCCCAAATGGTTGCTGCCAGACCAGCAAAGCCGATTGCATATAGGAAACCGTTTGGAAAGACTAGTGCCAATACAGTGGGCGGAACAAAAGTAATCAGTGCTGTTTTAAATCGACCTTTTCGAGAGTCGTTGAATTTAAAAAAGTCTGCCAGATAGTCAAACAATCCTAATGATACACCTAAGAATGAACTTGCCAAGGCCATATATGAAAAAGCATTCAAGAACTGGGTGATTTTTGTGTTATCAGACGTAATATCCATTTGTTGCAGCAAATTGCCAATATTACCACCATCAGCAATAATTTGCTTGAAGGCTTCACGCGGAATATTTCCCTGAATGACGTACTGCCATAAAATGTAAATCGCTAATGTTATTAATGTTCCATATAGTAAGCTGCTTGTGACAGCTTTACTGTCTTTATGGTAATACTTGACTAGCCCCGGAATATTACCGTGATAGCCGAATGAGGCCAGTAAATAAGGCAAAGCGATTAAAGCATAGGGTAAATAGTTTGGATGAGTATTGGCCTGATCAAATAAGATGGTAGGCTTTACTTCGGTAAACATACCACCAACGGACATGATAAAAGTAATTACCATTCCGCCTATCAAAATAGTACTTAAGCGATCTACTGCTTTAGTCGATAACCAAACAATAAAGGCAACAATAAAGGCGAAACACAAGCCGGATATTGATTGAGGCAGTGGAATAATATTCTCGATATTGTGAGAAAGAATTGAGCTACCTGCTGAAATATAAGCATAGGTCAGGATATACAGAACGAAGGTGATGGATAAGCCGTTAAGAGAGCTCCAGCTTTTGCCCAGCAAATCTTTAGCGACTGTATGGAAGCTCGAACCAGCAGGATAATTCATATTGGCTTCCAAAATCATCAGACCAGAGAAATACATACATACGCAGGTGTACACCAGCAAAATGATTGATCCTGTAAACCAGACACCTGAAGTGACAATCGGGATGGAAAACATACCTGCGCCGACAGCAGTACCGGCAATAATCATAGCACCACCAAATATGGAGGGGCGTTTCAAATTTTGCGTTACCTCAATGGTCATATAGACTCCCTGATGAATGGTGTTACCTTGTACTAGCGCGACGATACATTAATAAAACATATGTGTAAACAAATAATTATGGAAAATAACTAGATTGCATTTGTTGCATTTTGCATACAAAGGCGAGGCAGGTTATCTGAAAGAGCCCGCCTGCAAAACAGATATTAAGTTGCTGAGTAGAATAGCGCTTTTTGCCACAGTTTGATGGCATTGCGGCTGGCCTCAAAATGAGGTTCGGGTAGGTTGTCAGGATCACACCAAATTAATTGTTCGCATTTCTCTGGCTCCATTAATTTGGGTTCACCTCCGGCATATTGTGCCAGCAGACAAACTGAAACGGTGTGCTTTCCTTCTTCGCGATATGTTTCGATATTATTGCAAATACCATAAACTTTGGGGTTTTGGATTGTTAGGCCAATCTCTTCTTGAATTTCCCGAATAGCACATTCTTCAAAGGTTTCACCGGGATCGACATGACCACCAAAGATTGACCAGTACGGTGCATGCTGGCTGGTACGTTTTCCCAGTAGAATTTCACCCCTATCATTAATGATAATGACACCAACTCCGACAATAACTGACACTGATATATTCCTCCGGGTCGTATCTGTTTATGTTGATTCAGATAGATTTAGCCATCTGATAAAAAATTATTCCGCCATATATTTTTACTTTTAGATTTCAGTAACACAATGATCAAGCAAGCCGTAATTTTAACTGAAACGATTCAATTTTGATGTTATAAATAAAAGAGAAATCTTAATGTTACTTATGACTGTTTATACAGGGGATACCGGGCAAGATGAGCCGTCGAGTTGCCACAATTACCTTAAACCCAGCTTATGATCTAGTTGGTTTATGCCCAGATATTGTTAAGGGAAATGTTAACCGTGTACAGACGGCAGGGCTTCATGCTGCTGGTAAAGGAAACAATGTTGCGAAGGTGCTGCGTGATTTAGGCATTGATGTGACTGTCAGCGGTTTTCTGGGGAGGGAGAATCAGGAAGGGTTTCAACAGTTCTTTGACGAAAACAGTATGGCAAATCGTTTCCATTTAGTCTCAGGACGAACGCGCATTAATGTCAAGTTGACTGAAAGACATGGTGAAGTGACGGATTTTAATTTTTCAGGTTTCCATGTGACGCAAGAAGAATGGGAACGATTTGTCAGTGACTCTCTCACATGGTTGGGGCAGTTCGATATGGTTGTAGTCAGCGGTAGTTTACCCGAAGGAATTGCAGCTGGATCGTTTGCAGATTGGATGATGCAACTACGGCAGTCATGCCCCTGTGTTATTTTCGACAGTAGCCGTGAAGCTCTTTCAGCGGGCCTTAAAGCATCACCTTGGCTAGTAAAACCCAATCGATATGAATTGGAGATTTGGGCTGGTAAGCCATTGCCGGATTTGAACAATGTTATTGATGCGGCCCATGAACTGCGCAGTCGAGGGATTGCCCATGTTGTCATTTCGCTGGGAGAACAAGGAGCATTATGGGTGAATGCCTCTGGTGCATGGTTGGCAAAACCGCCACATTGTGAGGTAGTCAGTACGGTTGGGGCAGGGGATTCTATGGTCGGCGGATTGGTTTATGGTTTGCTGATGAGAGAATCCAGTGAACACACATTGCGTCTGGCAACCGCAGTTTCTGCACTCACGGTTAGCCAGTCGAATGTTGGGATTAAAAGTCGCACGGAACTTGCGTCAATGATGTCAAAGATCGAGTTAATAGCAGTCAGGTGATTAATTTTGCTGAGATTTTAGCCAAGCAATTTCTTGATCCCAAATATCTGGATTGATCGTTTCAAGAATTAAAGGAATATCATTGAAACGGTCATCTTTCATGATATAGCTGAAAGGTGTTTTACCTATATTGCCTTCACCAAGACTGTGATGACGGTCAACACGGCTGGAAAATTCGCTCTTGGCATCATTCAGATGCATTGCTTTAAGATACCTGAATCCAACAACTTCATCGAATGCCTTGAAAGTTTCATTACAATCTTTGTTAGTACGTAAATCATAACCAGCCGCGAAAGCGTGGCAGGTATCAATACAGACTCCAACACGGGTTTTGTCTTCAATGCCGTCAATAATTGCCGCTAGTTGTTCGAATTTAAAACCAAGGTTGGTGCCTTGTCCGGCTGTGTTTTCGATGACCGCGGTAACACCTTGTGTTTTATCTAAAGTAATATTAATAGATTCCGCAATACGGGCGAGGCACTTATCAATGTCAATTTTATTGAGATAGCTGCCTGGATGGAAGTTCAGCAAGTCGATACCTAACTGTTCACAGCGTTGCATTTCATCAAGGAACGCTGCGCGGGATTTTTCCAGATTGTCTGCTTCAGGATGGCCAAGATTGATTAAATAGCTGTCATGAGGAAGAATTTGTCGGCTGCCATAACCATAACGTTCACAATTCGCTTTAAATTTATCAATGACATCTGTTGATAGTGGTGGCGCATGCCATTGGCGTTGATTTTTTGTGAATAGGGCAAATGCTGTTGCTTTTAATTCATGCGCACGGATCACTGCTTGATCAACACCACCTGAGGCGCTTACATGGGCTCCAACAAATTTCATATCATTTTCTCCTGTGTTTTTGTCATTATGGCATCGTTCGCCCTGCTGATAAAATTTTGGCAGAAAAAGTCAATTTAATTTGGTGTTAGATATATCTTTGTTCTGAATTAGAGTAATAAATGTTGGACACCTTGGTTGATGATTAACCCTCCTGCTACTAGCCACACAAATAAAATGAGTGCTAATAAAATAGGTTTAATTCCAGCTTGACGAATGGCACTGATATGGGTGGTTAGCCCTAAAGCAACCATTGCCATTGCCAGCATAATGGTATCAGCGGTAATGATGTGATTAACAAGGGATTCAGGTAATAAATGGAAAGAATTAAAACCCGCAGTGACAACAAAAAACACAGCAAACCATGGAATAGTGATTGACGGTTTTTCTTGATGGCCATTGAAATTTTTAGCTTCAATGCGACTGAGGTAGCCGGAAAGCAGCAATAGAAAAGGAGCCAATAGCATAACACGGATCATTTTACTGATAACGGCGGCATTTTCTGCATCGCTTCCTAATGTATGCCCAATAGCGACAACTTGGGCTACTTCATGAACAGTTGAGCCAGAAAAGATGCCAAATGTTTCCAGAGAGAAATTAATCCATTGATAATGGGCATTGAGTTGATAAAACCACGGATAAATAAAGATTGCGAGTGTGCCAAAAATGACTACTGTAGAGACGGCTACAGCAACTTTGCTGGCTGGTGCTTTAACAACAGGTTCTGTTGCCATAATCGCCGCGGCTCCACAGATACTGCTTCCTGCGCCAATTAGGATCACAGTTTGGCTATCCAGTCGCAAAAAAGTGTGCCCAATCCACAATGCCATAAAAAATGTTGAAGAAAGAATGATGACATCAATCAATATTCCAGTTGTACCAACATCTGTGATTTGTTGGAAAGTTAGGCGGAACCCATAAAAAATGATACCTGCTCGCAGAAGGTAGTGTTTGGAAAAATGGGTGCCATTATCACAGGTGGGTTTTAAGAAAGGATAGACTGTATTGCCGATAATGATCCCCAACAGGATGGCAAGTGTCAGGACACCCAATCCCATATTTATAAACCAAGGAATAGTACCAATATAGATAGCGAGTGCCGTCAGTGCTGTCGTCAATATTACACCGGGAATTAATTTTAATGCAGCATGTTGGTGAGTTTCGATAAATTTCCCTACTTGATTTTCAGGCCTAATTGGATTTTTAGACATAAGCGACGGCTCTATTACTTATTCATTTTGGGAATAAGCATATAGAAGATTTTTAAATCAATAAAATTGATAATTTTTATATATATAACCATTAAAATAGGTTAATTAAGGGTACTTTTTGTTAAGTTGCGTAATACTGTCTAAAATCAAGACTACCTTTCTATCTTTTATTTTGCTTCTCGTGAGGCCATATGCGTATCACTCTGAGACAACTGGAGATTTTTGCAGAAGTTCTGAAAAGTGGTTCAACAACACAGGCTTCTCAGCAGTTAGCATTATCGCAATCTGCGGTTAGTGCTTCACTAACAGATCTTGAAGGTCAGTTGGGAGTACAACTGTTTGATAGAGTCGGAAAACGTCTGGTTACCAATGAACATGGGCGTTTACTCTATCCTAAGGCATTGGCATTACTTGAACAGGTTGGTGAAATAGAGCAGCTTTTCAAACTTGAATTGGGAGCATTGCGGTTAGCAGCCAGTAGCACGATTGGCAATTATATGTTGCCTGAAATGCTGGCGAGATATCGTCAGGATTATCCTGAGACACCATTGGAATTGAATATCAACAATACTGAAGATGTGATAAAGGCAGTTGTTGAATTTCGTGTTGATTTGGGATTGATTGAAGGGTTGTGTCATGATCCTGAATTGATCACACAACCATGGATGGAAGATGAGTTGATTGTTTTTTCATCGCCTAAAAGCCCGTTATTGCAACGTGATCTGACTGTGGAGGAACTAATTAAAGCGCCTTGGATATTGAGAGAAAAAGGTTCAGGAACACGGGAAGTTTTGGATCATCTTTTGTTCTCACAAATGCCCAGGTTCAATATCGCAATGGAATTGGGTAATTCGGAAGCCATCAAACATGCCGTCCAGTATGGGATGGGGATCAGCTGCCTTTCACGGCGAGTCGTTCAAGAGCAACTGAAAAATGGCACATTATCTGAACTGGTCATCCCTGGGCTGAGTCTCAATCGCACCTTGTACCTGATTTACCATCGCCAGAAACACATGTCCAATGCGTTACGAAAGCTATTGAGTTATTGTAACTAATATTGAGGACATAATCGTGTAGCTAATAATTGGCTATGGATTATGAAGGTATCTTATAACCACGAATCGCCGCTATTCTGGCGACGAGGATTTGTTACAATCCCGCCTTAAATTTTTTTAAATAATATAGGAACAGAATGTCTCGAGAAGAATGTATGCCACGGGATCAGGCTCCAAAAACCCTGCGCCGTGAATTAAAAGCACGACACATGGCAATGATTGCCATCGGTGGATCAATTGGCACGGGATTATTTGTTGCTTCTGGCGCAACAATTTCTCAGGCTGGTCCTGCGGGTGCCTTACTTTCCTATGCATTAATTGGTTTAATGGTCTACTTTTTGATGACCAGTTTGGGCGAATTAGCAGCATACATGCCTGTTTCGGGATCGTTTTCAACTTATGGTTCCAAATATGTTGACGAAGGTTTTGGCTTCGCATTGGGATGGAACTACTGGTATAACTGGGCAGTGACAATTGCGGTTGACCTTGTAGCGGCGCAATTGGTTATGGGATATTGGTTTAATGATGTTCCTGGCTGGGTATGGAGCGCATTGTTCCTTAGTTTGGTTTTCCTGTTGAACTTCATTTCCGTCAAAGGATTTGGTGAAGCAGAATATTGGTTCTCCTTGATTAAAGTCTCCACTATTGTTGTGTTCATCGTTGTCGGTATTTTAATGATCGTTGGCATCCTGAAAGGTGCCGAAGGTGCAGGTTGGAATAATTGGGTGATTGCTGACGCACCTTTTGCGGGTGGTTTTTCAGCCATGATTGGGGTGGCGATGATTGTCGGCTTCTCTTTTCAAGGGACAGAACTAATAGGCATTACCGCAGGAGAATCGAAAGATCCAGCGAAAAATATCCCTCGTGCTGTACGTAAGGTATTCTGGCGTATCTTATTGTTTTATGTGCTTGCTATTTTAATCATCAGCCTGATTATTCCTTATACTGATCCTAGTTTATTGCGCAATGGCGTGAAAGATATCAGTGTTAGCCCATTTACTCTAGTGTTTGAAAATGCTGGCTTATTGTCAGCGGCTGCGATAATGAATGCAGTGATATTGACCGCTGTATTGTCTGCGGGAAATTCGGGAATGTATGCTTCTACCCGTATGCTATTCACGTTGGCAAAAGAAGGTAAGGCACCAAAAATTTTTAGTCATCTGTCTAAAAGTGGTGTTCCACGTAATGCACTTTATGCCACGACTGTGGTGGCAGGATTATGTTTTCTCAGTTCCATGTTTGGCAATCAGACCGTTTATATGTGGTTATTGAATACTTCAGGCATGACTGGATTTATTGCGTGGCTCGGAATTGCAATCAGCCATTATCGCTTTCGTAAAGGCTATGTTGCTCAAGGCCTTGATGTGAATGCTCTGCCATATCGTTCAGGTTTCTTCCCTATCGGGCCTATTTTTG
This sequence comes from Xenorhabdus vietnamensis, assembly GCF_002127535.1. GTDB lineage: Bacteria > Pseudomonadota > Gammaproteobacteria > Enterobacterales > Enterobacteriaceae > Xenorhabdus > Xenorhabdus vietnamensis. Next base: position 134,626 of record NZ_MUBJ01000010.1, on the reverse strand, counting down.
CCTTTATTTTATGTTTGGTTATCACCTTGGGCCAAAATTATCAGGCGTTTTTACAAGATAAGATCGATTGGTACGGAGTGACGGCAACTTACATTGGCCTCCCGTTATTCCTGCTCATTTGGTTTAGTTTCAAGCTGAAAAAGAAGACTCGTTTTGTTAAGTACAATGAGATGGAATTTCCAGTATTCAAATATACTGATAAGGAATAATTTGTTAACAAACATCACAAAATTGATGCTTTTTGATTAAAATATTATTGATTTTTTTTACAAAAAAACTGCCTGTTCTGTGATGGAATTGGCAGTTTTTATTTTTCATGCGATTAGGGAAAAATATGGAGAGTAAATTTCGGATATACAGCTTTAATCGCATTGATAAGTATTCTTATTTGCTTTATTGTTAGCGCCACAATTGTTGTATGAAGAGGCTAACTAAAGTGAAGTTTGTATTTCGAGCAGTCGTGAAAAGTATGAGTATCAGTCTAATGGCAGGTTCTGCCATGATGGCAAGTTTTGCATCTTGGGCTGAAACAGTCACTGATGTTGCTGGACGTACTGTTGAGGTGCCTGAGACAGTCAATCGTATCTTGTTGGGAGAAGGTCGCCTATTCCATTCTGTTGCAATATTGGAAGGGGATAAACCTCTGGCTCGTATCGCTGGTTGGCAAGGTGATTTCCGCAAACTGGACCCACAAACTTACGCTATTTATAAAGCTAAATTTCCTGAAATCGATAATATTCCCCTGATTGGTAATACTAGCGCTGATAGTGTCAGCTCTGAAAAAGTGCTTACACTCAACCCTGATGTCGCTATTTTTGGCCTGTCTGGGCATGGTCCTGGGAAAAACAGTGAATTGGTGAAACAGTTGGAAAAAGCAGGTGTACCTGTTGTTTTTGTCGATTTCCGCAATGATCCTTTGAAAAATACATTACCTAGCATTCGTATGCTGGGTAAAATTCTGCATCGTGAAGAACAGGCTAATGCTTACGCTGATTTTTACGAAAAAAATCAAAAACTGGTAACCGATATTACTTCTCGCATACCAGATGCTGAAAAACCTTCAGTATTTATCGAACTAAGAGCAGGCTCCAGTGAAGATTGCTGTGGTACGGCAGGTAATGGCAATATGGGGAATTTCATTGATTTGGCTGGAGGCAAGAATATTGCTAAAGAAGTACTGCCTTCTCCATTGGGTACAATGAATCTGGAAAAAGTCATTGCTGAAGACCCTTATATATACATCGCAAGTGGCGCACAAGATCCAGATGAGAAAGGTGAGGGGATTCGAATGGGTGCCAAGACTTCTGCCGATATTGCCCGTGCTGGTCTGAAAACAATTACTGAACGTACAGGCATCAATAACCTAACTGCTGTAAAGGAAGGGCGTAGTCATGCTATCTGGCATCACTATTACAACTCTCCTTACAACGTTGTTGTTACTCAGGTTTTTGCTAAATGGTTCTACCCTGAAAAATTTGCCGACTTAGATCCGCAACATACGTTGCAAGAGCTTCATGATAAATTCTTGGCTATTGAGCCAGTAGGAACATATTGGGTCAGTGAGAAATAAGCAGTAATAGGTAATAAAAAATGAGTGTCACTACCGAGCCTATGCCAATGGTGAAACAGCAATTAAATGATTGCGATATAAAAGAACATTATCGTCTTATCCTGCGCCGACGTATTGCATGGATATTATTCATCGTTTTGGTGATTGGCACCTCTGTTGTATTGGATTTTACAATGGGACCATCAGGGTTATCACTGCAAACCCTCTGGCAAACACTGGTTTCACCAGAAAGTGTTAACGCAGCAACACGGGTGATTGTTTGGGATATTCGATTACCCTATACCCTGATGGCGGTAGTGATCGGCCTATCGCTTGGATTGGCTGGCGCTGAAATGCAGACAATCCTGAATAACCCACTAGCTAGTCCATTTACTTTGGGGGTTTCCAATGCCGCTTCTTTTGGTGCGGCATTGGCCATTGTGCTTGGAATTGGTATTCCGGGAATCCCAGATCAGTGGTTTATTTCCGCAAATGCTTTTCTCTTCGCATTATTGGCTGCCCTGATGCTTGATGGTATTACCCGTTGGACAAGAGTTGCAACCTCCGGCGTTGTATTGTTCGGAATTGCGATGGTGTTTACCTTCAATGCGTTAGTTTCAATGATGCAATTTATCGCTACGGAAGATACCTTACAAGGGTTGGTTTTTTGGACAATGGGTAGCTTAGGCAGAGCAACATGGGAAAAATTGGGTGTTATGATGTTAGTTTTCTCAGTCATGATGCCTATATCAATGAGTAATTCTTGGAAGTTGACCGCGTTGCGTCTGGGAGAAGATCGCGCGATCAGCTTTGGTATCAATATCAGCCGCCTTCGTTTGGGAACATTGTTACGTATCAGTATCCTGACAGCATTGGCAGTTGCATTTGTTGGCCCAATTGCTTTTATTGGATTGGTTGCTCCTCATATCGCCAGAATGATGTTTGGCGAAGATCACCGTTTTTTCCTGCCTGCGAGTGCGTTGATTGGTGCATTGGTTTTATCAATGGCTTCCATCGCCTCTAAAAACCTGATTCCGGGCGTTATCATACCGGTTGGGATCGTAACATCGTTGGTCGGTGTGCCTTTCTTCCTGAGCATTGTTTTACGCCATAGGGGGAATGTATGAGTCAGGGATTGAAAATTAATCGATTGACGACAGGGTATCCGAAGCATCCGGTAATTAACAATCTAGACTTCAATGTATTGCCGCGTGGTCAAATTACCGTATTATTAGGGCCGAATGGTTGTGGTAAATCCACACTTCTACGTTCGCTGGCGGGATTGAATAAAGCCAGCGGTGAACTGCTGTTGGATGGGCAGGATCTGATGAAGATGAATTTTGCCCAACGCGCTCAAAAGGTGGTTTATTTACCTCAATCATTACCGGCGGGTGTGCATCTTCATGTATTGGAATCGGTCATCGTTGCTCAACGAGCATCAGGTAGTGTGAGTAGTAGCCAATGTGAACAAGAAGTCATGGAACTGCTACGCCAACTTGGTATTGAGCATTTGGCGCTTAGTTATCTGGACCAACTATCTGGTGGTCAGAAACAGTTGGTTGGGTTGGCTCAATCATTAATCCGCCGTCCGACATTATTATTATTAGATGAACCATTAAGTGCTTTGGATTTAAATTACCAATATCATGTAATGGATTTAGTTGCACGTGAAACGCGTCGTCGTAATATTATTACGATTGTTGTTGTTCACGATATTAATATCGCATTGCGTCATGGTGACCATGTATTAATGCTAAAGAAAGGTAAATTAATTTCCGAAGGTACACCTGAACAAGTTATTACTCCGGGTAGTTTGGCAGAAGTTTATGGTATCAAAGGCCGAATTGAACATTGTTCTCAGGGAGTACCACAAGTATTAATTGATGGTTTAGTGACAGAATTAGTAAGTTAGAATAATAAAAGTTATAAATCGCTTTAATAAAAATAAAGTGTAATTAATCTAATAAATATAACACTGACAGGGGTAATTAATTATCCCTGACTATGGACGCGTGTTGGTTACCCATATTAATTTAAATAATTCTATTCTACCTTTTGGAGAATCGGGAATGGCTGTTTTTGCAAAGAAAAAAATTGTACTAAGTATTATTGCTGCGATTTCATCCAGCACTGTTTTGGCTGCTAATAATAGTGAAGATAAAATTATTGTCACTACAGCGGCGGGATTCCAGCAAAAGATTGAAGATGCACCAGCTTCTATTTCAGTTGTCAGCCGTGAGCAACTGGAAACTAAAGCCTACCGTGATGTAACGGATGCATTAAAAGATGTGCCGGGCGTGGTTGTTACTGGTGGTGGTAGTAGCAGTGATATCAGTATTCGTGGTATGTCATCACAATATACCATGATCTTAGTTGACGGTAAGCGTATGGATACACGTAGCACTCGTCCAAATAGTGATGGCTCAGGTATTGAACAGGGATGGCTACCTCCATTGGCGTCCATTGAGCGAGTGGAAATTGTACGTGGCCCAATGTCCTCCCTTTATGGCTCGGATGCTATGGGGGGAGTAATCAATATTATTACCCGTAAGGTACAGAAAGAGTGGCATGTCAGCTTGCGTGCAGATACTACTCTGACCGAGAGTAAAAATTCTGGTAACAGCTATCAAACCAGCGCTTATGCAGCAGGGCCATTGATTGATGGATTGTTGGGATTAAAAGTTAATGGACTGTTTTCTCACCGTAACGAAGATAAATTTAATGGTGGATTTAGAGAACAAGAAATGCGTAACGGTGCAGCGACTTTCTCTTTAACGCCTGATGAACAAAATAGTTTCGACTTTGAAATTGGACGTTATGAACAAGATCGTGACGCAACGGCTGGTAAGAGCCGTAAATCAGATGATATAAGTCGCTATAAGCGTAATAATTATTCAATTACTCATACAGGTGTTTATGATTTTGGCTTAATGACTTCTTATATCCAGCGAGATGAATCTCATAATCCAGAACGTAAAATGAAATATGATGACACAGTATTTAATAACCAGACTGTATTAACGTTGGGTGATCATACACTAAGTGTAGGTGGACAGTACCGTTATGAAATGTTGAAAGACAGTACTAGTAACCAATTGCCTTCAGCAAAAGATATAAATAAGTTAACCCGTTGGAGTTGGGCTCTATTTGCGGAAGATGAATGGCAAATGACTAATGATTTTGCTCTAACGGGAGGAATTCGATTAGATAAAGACGAAAACTTCGGAGCAAATTGGACTCCTCGTTTGTATGGTGTATGGCATGTTGATGAATATTGGACAATCAAAGGTGGTGTATCTACTGGTTATCGTTCGCCTAATTTGCGCCAAGTTTCGCCTAATTGGGGGCAGGTAACAGGAGGTGGTGAGCTAAATGGAATGATTTTAGGAAACCCCAACTTAAAACCAGAAAAAAGTGTTAGTGAAGAAATTGGCGTAATTTGGAATAACCAAGAAAACTTTAATATTGGTATTACTGTTTTTAATACAGACTTCAAAAATAAAATCACTGAATTTACTAAATGTGATAACAAAGCTACTCCTCCAACAATATGTTCACCAATTGGTGGGTTAAATTATGATTTTATTAATGAAAGAATCAATGTAGATAAAGCTAATCTACGGGGAATTGAGACTACAGTGCAATGGAATATTGTAGAAAACTGGTCATTATTGGCAAACTACACTTATTCCGAATCTGAGCAAAAGAGTGGGAAATTCAAAGGATTGCCATTAAATAAAATGCCGACACATATGGCGAATGCAACTTTGAATTGGCAACCATTACCAGAGATGGATACGTGGGTTCGTACTAATTTCAGAGGGAAAACAAAAGATTACCAATATCGTAAAAATAAGCAAAATGGTACACCTTCTTACGCCTTTGTCGATTTTGGGATGTCTTATAACCTGACAAAAAACCTCCGCTTAATGGGAGGCGTTTACAACCTCTTTGATAAACGTGTTACTCAAGAAATCCACGGAGCAGTCTTAGATGGTCGCCGTTACAATATCGGCATTAATTATGACTTTTAATTAATATTTTGTTTTTTATTAATATTAGTCATATGCATAACATTTAGACATGATATAGAGTCATCCCGTTATCAATTTTTCGATGATAGGATGATTTTTTGCTATAAAAATACGCATAATTAAATGGTAAATAGTTCTCCTCTGTGCTAAAAAACAACCAAAGGCCAATCAACGGATATGAAGGCGTTAGGCTTGAGCACAAACTCAGTAAGAGCTTATTTTATAAGGCCTTGTAGTGTCGTAAAAAATAATGAATTTTTAGTGTCATGGCGCTTGCTATTTCTGGACTTGAAGTGCAAAATGCGTGCACTAAAAATAACTGGTGCGTAAATATGCACCAGTTATTTTTTTTGCTTTGAGTTATTTTTTACAACACCAAGAGGCCGGATTCTGTTCCGGATCGATACTGACCATAAGCAACCATAATTGAAACTGGGTTGCTGTACTGAGGAATGCAAATATGGAGCAACTATTCTCTTTTGCACTTGTGCCAATTGGCGCTCGTTGCTGCAACGATGACTACGGGGCATGGCCCTCTGTCAGTTCACCATCCTCTAATTCTTCTTTCTTTTCTGTCTATAGACAGATGCGAAGTCTACCCAGTAACTATCGATTAAGTAGTTGTATCAGTACCCAAATCGAAGTTATGGGAGGTTTCGCTCATGTCGCATAATTCAATCCCTCTCGGCACTAACCAAGCCAGTGCCAGCAATCGCGTTCAATTGAGAAGAACATTGACTTTGTTTCAAGTAGTTATGATGGGTCTTGCATACATGCAGCCAATGACTATCTTTGATACTTTTGGCATAGTTTCTAAACTGACGGATGGACATGTTGCGACATCTTATGCTATCGCACTGACCGCAATTTTATTTACAGCTTTAAGTTATGGAAAATTAGTAAAACGTTTTCCATCAGCAGGTTCCGCCTACACATACGTACAAAAATCAATGAATCCCCATCTTGGGTTTATGGTAGGTTGGTCGTCTTTACTGGATTATCTGCTTATGCCGATGATCAATATCCTGCTGGCAAAAATTTATCTTCAAGCCATTTTCCCAGGCATTGATCCTTGGATCTTTGTGGTTGGTTTGGCTGTATTGATGACAGTGTTCAACCTGAGTGGCATTAATGTTGTAGCGAACCTTAATGGCCTGATTGTGGTTGTGCAAATTGCTGTCATGGTGGCATTTGTCGGTTTCTTAATGTCTGGCGTACATAACGGAGAAGGTGCTGGCACTTTGCTCAGTATGCGACCGTTTACGTCGGAAGAAGCAAAATTGATTCCAATGATAACTGGAGCGACGATACTTTGTTTCTCTTTCCTCGGGTTTGATGGTATTAGCTCTTTATCTGAAGAAACACCTAATGCAGAAAAGGTTATTCCAAAAGCTATTTTCCTGACCGCATTAATTGGTGGTGTTATCTTCATTGCAGTGTCTTATTTCTTACAGCTCTATTTCCCTGATATTTCTCAGTTTAAAAACCCTAATGAATCTCAACCAGAAATTATGCTGTATGTTGCAGGGGCACTATTTCAATCAATTATTTTGGTGTTTTCCTGTGTAACCGTGATGGCTTCTGGTATGGCAGCACACGCAGGTGTATCTCGTCTACTCTATGTAATGGGGCGTGATGGTGTATTGCCTGAAAAAGTATTTGCTTATGTTCACCCTAAATGGCGTACTCCATCAATCAACGTGATATTGGTTGGCATTATTGCTTTATCCGCAGGTTGGTTGAATCTGGTGACTGCAACGGCTCTGATTAATTTTGGTGCATTGGTTGCATTTACGTTTGTGAACTTATCGGTGATTTCTCAATTCTATATTCGTGAACGCCGTAATAATACATTGAAAGACACCTTGAACTTCTTGATCTTACCACTTCTTGGTGCTGCGACAGTGGGTGTCTTGTGGATGAATTTGGAAGTAAACTCTATGGAATTAGGTTTGATTTGGGGGAGCATTGGTCTTCTTTACATGTTTTTCCTGACTCGTAGCTTCCGTCAACCAATGCCACAATTTACTGAATCATAGTCAGAGAACGATTCGGTTGTTGCTAAAAAGCAGTGGTTTGAAATTGAAAAATAGATAAGTATTTTCCTTCTGAAACAGTACCTTGGGGTGCTGTTTCTTATTTGAAATGAAAAAAAGAGTATAAATTACACAAATATCATCAAAAGACATCATATAATAAATAGCAAATTAGCCATGCCTGATTTCATTAAGATCTGGTTTGTCCGGCTCTAATAATAAGGTAAGAGAATTATTATGAATGATGCTAAAAATCCTCAAAATCAGCGATTAATCGCCACTCTCACAAATATTGTTGGACTCTCTCATATTCTTACTGAACCCAGAAAAACGGAACGTTACCGCAAAGGTTTTCGTTCTGGACAAGGAAATGCCCTTGCAGTTGTATTTCCTGAATCATTATTGGAACAGTGGAAAGTATTCAAAGCCTGTGTTGAAGCCGACAAAATTATTTTGATGCAGGCAGCCAATACTGGGTTAACGGAAGGATCCACACCGAGTGGCAATGATTATGATCGCGATATTGTCATTATCAGCACTTTACGAATGGATAAAATTCAGATTCTTCAGTCAACGAATCAAGTCATTGCATTCCCCGGCAGTACATTATGGCATTTAGAGAAGGTATTGAAACCATTGGGACGTGAACCACACTCAGTTATTGGTTCGTCTTGTATTGGTGCATCCGTTGTTGGTGGAATTTGTAATAATTCAGGGGGTTCTTTAGTTCAACGTGGGCCAGCTTACACTGAAATGGCGCTTTATGGCCGAGTTAATGAAAAAGGAGAGGCTGAACTAATTAACCATTTGGGAATATCCTTGGGTGATCAACCCGAAGATATTTTGATTTGTTTGGAAGAGCAAAGTTACCGCGCTGAAGATATCCAGCATGGTGGCAGTGCTGGTTCTGATCATGAATATTCACAGCGCGTCCGAGATATAAATGCAGATACGCCATCAAGGTTTAATGCTGATGAGCGCAGGTTATTTGAAGCCTCGGGTTGTGCAGGGAAATTAATTGTTTTTGCGGTTCGTCTTGATACTTTTCCGGCAGAGTCAACTTCGCAGGTTTTTTATATCGGCACCAACCAACCGGAAGTATTGACAGAATTGCGGCGTTATATTTTATCTAATTTTCAGTACTTGCCAGTCGCTGGGGAATACATGCATCGGGATATATTTGATATTGCAGAAATATATGGGAAAGACACCTTCGTTATGATTGATAAACTGGGCACAGATAAAATGCCAATGTTTTTCAACTTGAAAGGACGAGTTGATGCTACATTAGGCAAAGTGCCATTTTTGCCATCACATCTGACAGATCGTGTTATGCAGGGGCTGAGCCGTTTGTTACCCTCTCATTTACCCATTCGCCTGAAAGAATATCGAAACCGCTTCGAGCATCACTTGATGCTGAAAATGTCGGGTGAAGGTATAAAAGAGGCGAGTGAGTGGCTGGAAAATTATTTTAAACAAGCTGATGGCGAGTATTTTGCTTGTTCCCCAGAAGAGGGGGCGAAAGCATTCTTACATCGTTTTGCAGCCGCAGGGGCAGCTATTCGTTACCAAGCTGTTCACAGTAATGAAGTAGAAGATATTTTGGCATTGGATATCGCTTTGCGCCGTAATGATCGTGAATGGTTTGAAACTTTGCCCGCCGAAATCAATGAAGCGTTAGTTCATCGGCTATATTATGGACATTTTATGTGTCATGTATTCCATCAGGACTATATTGTTAAAAAAGGTATAGATGTTCATGCATTGAAAACAAGAATGTTGGAAATTTTGAATCAACGAGGCGCGGAATATCCTGCCGAACATAACGTTGGTCACTTATATAAAGCTAAACCACTGCTTAAGCGTTTCTATCAATTAACTGATCCAACTAATACTTTAAATCCGGGGATTGGTAAAACCTCCAAGTTGAAAAATTGGGGGAGAGAATGCGGTTGCCAAGTTACTGAACATCAACATGATTAGCTTATCTTTATGATGGAATGAAAAAAGAAAAAGACACACATAATGTTTTGTCTTTTTCTTTTTTAAATAAATATTTTCTTTATCGTTCAGACACAACTCGAAAGCCATTGGGCATAGAGAATTTATATAGAAGTTTTATCCAGCGATTTGAACTACATAATCAACCAGTGCTTTTAACTGACGGCATTTTTCTTCATCAGACTGATATTCAACAAAAAATCCTTCAATAGTTGCAAGATATTGGCTGATATTTTCCTGTGTTAACGTATCTTGACGATGACGTAGCCAGCGTTGTTGCTCGTCATAATCCAGTGTTGCTGGATAATTTCTTGCACGATAGCGGAATAACAACGGTTTAATACGTGTATCTTGGAACGTTAAATCCAAGGCCGGTAAGTTTTGGGGCGGAGTTTCTCTGATAATTTCCATTGCAGTTTTGTCGGCATCACTGAAAAAGCCGCTGTATAGTTTAGTATCGACATTATCAGACTCTGGAAATATTTCTGGATGAGAAAACAATTCAACGACTTTCTCTCTGATTTGTGAGTTGGCGCGCAAGATAGCCAGATTTTTCTCACATTGTTTGCGGTCTAATCCTACTCGTTCTGCATCTTGTGGCCGTAAGGTATTTTCTGGTGCAATAATTGGGCATTTATTGATATGCACTAATTTAATTGGCACCGGGCTTTGATCTGGCTGTAATTCATCCCGTCGTGTATACAGACGTTCGCGTAATTCATTTGCGCTGAGTTCCAGAAGTGGAGAGATATCACCTGCCAGATCGCACATGATGACTGCATTACGGTTATTTGGATGCCATGCTAAAGGGGCGATCAGACTAATATTGCTGCGTAGAGTTCCGAACATGCCTGATACATGAACCAGAGGTTTCATTTGTGGGATATCAATCTGATTGCTGACTTTCTGTTTATTTCTTAATTGGAAAAAGTAATCGAACAATTTAGGTTGGTTTTTTTTCACCAGTTTTGCCATTGCGATAGTGGCATAAACATCGGACATGGCATCATGGGCATGAGTATGCTCAATTCCGTTGGCTTTTGTCAGATGTTCCAATTTGAAGCTAGGCAATCCATCCTCATTTTCCGGCCAGACAATACCTTCCGGACGCAGGGCATAGCAGGCGCGTAATACATCGAGTAAATCCCATCGGGAATTACCTTTTTGCCAGCTATAAGCATAAGGATCGTAAAAATTACGATAGAAGATATTACGGCTGACCTCATCGTCGAAACGAATATTATTAAATCCAAGAATACATGTATTGGGTTTACTGAATGCTTCATGGATTTGCCGGGCAAATTCAGCTTCATTGACACCTTTTGTCAATGCCAATTGTGGTGTAATTCCTGTGATCATGACAGCTTCAGGCTCGGGAAGATAATCGTCAGCAGGAGCACAATACACCACTAAAGGCTCTTCAATGATATTGAAATCACTGTCAGTGCGAATTCCAGCAAATTGTGCGGGACGATCGAGGGCCGGATGCTTACCAAAAGTTTCATAGTCATGAAAATAGAAACTTTGGTTTTCTTTACTGGTATTCAAGATTGTGTACTCTCCGTTATCGCCAATTTAGGTATTAATAATTAAAATATTATATTTCTATTGGTGTCACATTTATCTGATTTTATCGCTAGGTATATTAATTGTCTGGTTGAATCTAGGCCAAGGGGGGCACCAAATTTATTTACGAAATACGTATCAAAAATGATGATTCTCAATAGTACTAAATGACATGGTAAACCATATTATGCTGAATCTGAATGATTGAGTGTGAATGGCTATGCTATGGGGCAATAAAGGTTGTGGTGAATTGCGTCCATGATAGTATGCTATGTTGTTTTCGTTGGTTATTGATTCAACACATTTCAGTATGTAATCTCAATCTTGTATGCTCCATATTTTGAATGAGAAAATTTTCTAATAAAACGGGGTGGATGGTAGAAATCATAAAAACACGTCCAACACCACAAGAGTATGTCATGTTACGTGAGCAAGCCGGACTATAGGTAAAATCCCTTGAAGTTGCGCAGAAGGGGTTACCAAATGCATTATTTTCAGTTTGCCTGTGTGTTCAAGGAAAATTAAATTGTCGAAACTGGCTTGTCTATGTGTTGTTTGAAATTGTATTGTGTATATCCGTCGTCTTCAAGTTGCAGCTTTGTTGGCTGCGCTTACTTTCCACGGTCACTGTAGCTATAAACATTAAATTGTCTATGCTCCCGGGGATTTGTGCCTTTGCCGTCGCTCTGCAACTTGAAATTCATAGGGTATAGTTAGCAATAAGAAATTATCGGTCTGATTGAAAAGGTATGAAAAATGGACAACACAAATAAACCAACATTCCACAATGTACTGGAGTTTGTGCGTATATTTCGTCGCAAAAACAAATTACAGCGCGAAATTGTAGACAATGAGAAAAAGGTTCGAGATAACCAAAAACGTGTACTTCTGCTCGATAATCTGAGTGATTACATAAAGCCGGGAATGTCGATTGAAGATATTCAGGGAATTATTGCTCATATGCGCAGTGATTATGAAGAGCGTGTTGATGAATATATCATCAAAAATGCCGAGCTATCTAAAGAGCGTCGTGAATTATCTAAAAAACTTAAAGCGATGGATGGTGGTGTTAAGTAAGTTTTAGTTGTTCAAAATGTCGTTATTCAAAAGATCACCACGTCTGATGGCTTGGTGATCTTTTTATGTCAGTAAAATTTAGTTCCAGTGAGGTTTGAGTTCTGGATCAACTAAGGCATAAATTTGGTAGTAAGTTTGTTCATCTTCAGCCATTTGTGCCAATTGCTTTGCTACATCCTCTCGGCTTACCATGCCATGGATTTCTTCTTGGTAACGTTTGCAATGTCCAGTTCCTGATTTATCTGTAAGGCCTCCAGGACGGATGATTGTAAAATCCAGAGCGCTGGTTTGCAGGTAACTTTCAGCCAATGATTTGTGTCTGACTGATTGCCCGAACAGTGATTTAGCCCGTGCGGACAATGTCTGCCAACTTTCGCCACATCCAATGGATGTCACTAATAACATGCGTGAAATTTGAGCTTGTTCCAATGCATCTATTATTGCAATGTTCCCATGATGATCAGCATTTCCTCCCCCAATGGTTGAGAAAACAACAATATTTTCTTCCGCATGCACAATCGCTTTTTCTATGCTTTTTCTGTCACAAGCATCGCCATGTATTACGTTAACGCCTAATGCACTTAGTTCCACTGCTTGTTGTGCATTACGAATTAAAGCGGTGACAGGGCGGTTTTGCTTTAGTGCAATAGTGACCAAATGGCGTCCAACGCCTTTTCCAGCACCAAAAATCAGCCAAGGTTTCATAGACGGGAAGTTCTCCATAGAATTAATTATCTTACATGATAATGATAACTATCCAAGTTTATGGGAATCGACGATTGAATGAAATGAAACTAATTAATTTTTTGTAATGGATAAGATAAAAAAATGGCTCCCGATACGGGGAGCCACTTGGATTTACAATCAATCACAACATCTAATTATTCGAATGACTGTGGTTTAAACATGGCAGAAGTTGCAACGTTTGTTGCTGAATGTCCACCTGCACCGCCTTTGCCTTTATATGGATAAGGAGGGCGTTGCCATTCAGTGATAATAATAACAGGTTTGGTCACTATATCTGGTGCTGGCGCCTTCGTCATTGGGGAGTAAGCGTGATAATTTTTTTCCACGATAATCGAAGACTCAACAACTTTTGTCTCTTCCGTTTTAACTTCCTCTGTCTTAGAGCATATTTCCGTTGCGACAGCTGGTTGTTCTTCATGATGTTCCTGTTCGGCTATAGGAGACGTCACAATAATAGGATCTGCAGTGTGGCGTATTTCTTCAGAATCATGTGATACTAGGATATATGTTTCTGCATCACCTGAAACTTTTGACTGATGTTTTTCATCATGTTTGATGACAGGCTCCACGTTTTCTGATTCCGAAACCTTAGACCTTGCTGATTCCAGCTCTACTGGCGTTACGATGGGAGTAACGTCATTGGTAGTAGATTTAGCATTATCATGATTGGTGCTTCCCTGTTGCTCAGCTACTTTCTGCTCAGTTACTTCAATGTGAGGCACTACTGCATTTGATGCTGATTCTGCGATTGAAGGCATCAGAATAACTTTTTCCTGTTGCACTGGCGCTGTTTCTTCTTCAACCGTTTCGATAATTACATTGACAGAAGCTGCAATTTCAGATTCAGCAGTGGCTATAGGTGTAACAGGATAATGAACCCACACTTTGCCTGATGCCAATTCTGGAGATACTACCGCCATTTTCAATGGAACTGGTGATTGAGTTAGATTACGTTCATCACGGTAGCGACGGCGACGTTGACCGCTGACACGCAAGTGGCGTGGGGAACGGCGGGAGCGACGTGGCATTGTGTTGTCTTGCTGATCATTGTTTTGTGGTACAACAGCTTGTAAAACTGAGCCTTGTGATGCTGAATTTTGTGAATCTGCATCTTGTGCAACCGTATTTTGTGACATTTCAGGTTGGTTAGCGGCTTCAGCATTCGAGTCAATAACGGCTGGCACAGACGCTTTTGTCTCTTTGTTGCTGTTTGCTGAAACAGGTTCCGGTATCACGATTGGTAAGGTAGCAACATTAGTTTCTTGTTTTGCTTCGTCAGTAATACGTACTTTTTGTTCAAGCTGGCGGCGTTGACGGCGAGGCATGACTGGTTGCCGCTCTTCAACTTCTTCTTCGACGATATCGGATTGATTTGTTGCCTGCTGAGCGTTAGCTTCCAATTGTTGCTGACGTTTTTCTTCTTGACGACGACGCTGACGTTCAGCTCGTTGTTCCCGGCGTTGCTGCTGTTGCGCTTCACGAGCTTCATTATCTATTACAGCGTTATCTTGAACATTATTTTTCTGCTGGGCATTACGGCCCTTGCGCTGTTCATCACGCTCACGGTTATTGCGCACTTCATTTTCATTACGTTCGCGACGTTGATTCTGACGACGTGAGTTGCGACGATCTGATGAACGGCGATTATCATTACCAGAATATTTTTTGTTCTTTTCCTGGGGCTGTTTTTCTTCTTCACCACTGAACATTTTTTTCAGGGCGCTTAAGAATCGACTGAACAAGCTTGGTTTTTCAGTTTGTTTCTGATTATTGACTACAGCTTTTTTCTCTTTTGTTTTTTCTTTTGCTGTTGCCGATGCAGTTGTTTCTGCTGGCAGATCAAAAGTTGAAATAGCAGGTTGCTCTGGACGTTTGCGTTCATGCGGGCCATCATCCTGAACATTTGTCATTTCCACTTCATGCAACTGTGGAAGCAAATAGCTCAAAGTTGAAATTTCTTCGCCTTTACGTACACGTAAAACAGAAAAATGCGGGGTTTGCATTTGATCGTTTGGAACAATGACAACCCCAACACCGCCTTGACGATGTTCAATGGCGCTGACTGCCTTGCGTTTTTCATTCAGTAAGTAGGAAGCAATCTGCACAGGAACAATGGCATGAACCTGATGTGTATTTTCTTTCAGCGCTTCTTCTTCGATTAAGCGGAGAATAGAGAGAGACAGTGATTCATTATCTCGAATTGTTCCGGTACCACTACAACGAGGGCAGACATGGTGGCTGGATTCACCAAGAGATGGGCTTAAACGCTGACGTGACATCTCCAATAAGCCAAAGCGGGAAATTCGACCGATTTGAATACGGGCGCGATCTTGGCGTACAGCATCACGCAATCGGTTCTCAACTTCACGTTGGTGGCGCACCGGAGTCATGTCAATGAAATCGATAACAATAAGACCACCGAGGTCACGCAGACGTAATTGGCGTGCAATTTCATCAGCGGCTTCCAAGTTGGTATTAAATGCTGTTTCTTCGATATCGCCACCACGAGTTGAACGGGATGAGTTGATATCTATGGCTGTCAAGGCTTCGGTAGTATCAATGACTACTGAGCCGCCGGAAGGTAACCGAACTTCACGCTGGAAGGCGGATTCAATTTGCGACTCTATTTGATAATGGCTGAATAGAGGGACTTCACCACTGTACAACTTGATTTTACTGGCAAAATCAGGACGTCCCAGTGCTGTGATGTGCTGGCGTGCTAAATCAAGAATTTTAGGATTATCAATTAAGATTTCCCCAATGTCTGGGCGCAGATAATCACGAAATGCACGTACGATAACATTGCTTTCCTGATGAATCAGAAATGGAGCGGAATGGTTGTCTGCTGCTTTTTTGATTGCTTCCCAATGTCTCAGGCGGAAGTTTAAATCTCCTTGTAAAGCTTCGGCAGATTTGCCTACGCCTGCGGTACGAACAATAAGCCCCATGCCTTCTGGAACCTCAAGAGAAGAGAGCGCTTCTTTTAATTCGATGCGGTCATCTCCCTCAATACGACGAGAAATGCCACCTGCTCTTGGGTTATTTGGCATAAGAACTAGGTAGCTGCCAGCCAAGCTGATAAAAGTTGTCAAAGCAGCGCCTTTGTTGCCTCGTTCCTCTTTATCAACCTGGACGATGACTTCCTGACCTTCTTTAAGGATATCCTTAATGTTAGGGCGACCATGTGAGTGATAATTACTTGGGAAATATTCGCGAGCAATTTCTTTAATGGGCAGGAAACCATGACGTTCTGCACCGTAATCAACAAAAGCGGCTTCTAGGCTAGGTTCAATTCGAGTAATTTTACCTTTATATATATTTGCCTTTTTCTGCTCGTGTCCCGGACTTTCAATATCCAAATCATAAAGACGTTGCCCATCAACAAGGGCAACACGCAACTCTTCCTGCTGGGTTGCGTTTATTAACATTCTTTTCATTCTAACTTACTCATTATTTTACATTAATATAGAGCTGCGAGTAAAAAAGGGGAGAAATACTGGCTACCGATGGCCTCGTGTCTTTTACAAAACCGTCAGCCTCACGGCTATCGTTTGTATAGAGGCGCCTATTTGTCGATGAGTCTGAATTTCATTTAAACTCAGTACACTATTGGGATGCTGTAATAAATTAGATACAGATTTTGCCCAATCCAGTAAGCTGCCACCCGCAGCCCATAAATTATTTGATTAAACATTACGTCTTATGCATTTGCTGCGTTTTTGTTCGATCAAACAGATAACAAACAATTTCAATCTTACCATTCATAGTTTAGTAAACTGTGGCCAGAAAGCATTATTCCATTGCTATTGGGTTGATAGCAAGGTGACTTTATCGCTTTGCGGGTTTTTTATTAGGAAATAGTGATAAGTTGTTAATCTTTAGTCTTTATCCTAAGACTCTTGAAATAATGAAGTAGAAAAAATGGATATTATTTAGACATATTTAAAAATGAGTAGCGCTCTGTTTGTTGGATTATTAGAATCTTGTTCATGAAAACAAATAATCAAGTTGTACAGTTTGTCACTATTGATGACGATGAGGCCGGTCAGCGAATTGATAACTTTTTGCTGGCTCGCTTAAAAGGTGTACCTAAGAGCATGATCTATCGGATCTTGCGTAAAGGTGAAGTTCGAGTCAACAAAGGAAGAATTAAGCCTGAATATAAATTGACAGCAGGTGATGTCATCAGAATTCCACCAGTTAGAGTAGCAGAAAGGCAAGACCCCCCTGTATCTGCCAAGCTGGATAAGGTTGCAGCCTTGGCAGAATGTATTTTGTATGAGGATGACCATATTTTAGTCATAAACAAACCTTCGGGGATTGCGGTACATGGCGGCAGTGGCTTGAGTTTTGGCGTGATAGAAGGATTACGAGCCTTGCGTCCTGAAGCACGCTTCCTTGAATTGGTACATAGGCTCGATCGCGATACATCGGGTATTCTGTTGATTGCAAAAAAGCGTTCTGCATTGCGGGTATTACATGAGCAATTACGCTTGAAGCAGATGCAGAAAGACTATCTGGCACTAGTGCGTGGGCAATGGCAGTCCCATAATAAAGTAATAGAAGCACCTTTGTTGAAAAATATCCTGCAAAGCGGAGAAAGGGTGGTTAAAGTCAGTAAAGAAGGCAAGCCATCTGAAACACGTTTCAAAATTGAAGAACGATATGTGTTTGCGACATTGGTACGAGCTAGCCCAGTAACAGGGCGAACCCACCAGATCCGTGTGCATACTTTACATGCTGGTCACCCTATTGCATTTGATGATCGTTATGGTGATAGAGAATTTGATGCGCAGCTTGCAGAAACAGGGCTTAACCGATTGTTCTTGCATGCCAGCTCATTAAAATTTACCCATCCATCCACGGGAGAAACGTTGCGTTTCGAAGCTCCAATGGATGATAGCTTGCGGAAGTGTTTAAAAACACTACGACTTAATAATCATTAAGAATATACCGTCAGTGGATTTATCCCCTGACGGATAAGCATTTCAGTCAAAGTTATTAATGGTAAGCCGATAAGTGTGTTCGGATCTTTGCCATCAAGCTTTTCAAATAACGTAATCCCTAAGCCTTCACTTTTGAAACTACCCGCACAATTGTAGGGCTTTTCTTTGTTTAAATAATAGATAATTTCTGTATCTGTAAGGTTTCTGAAATAGACGCGGAATAGCTCACAACGCGTATCAACGATCCCTGTTTTACTATTGAGTAACGTAATGCCAGTATAAAAAGTAACACATTTCCCACTGGCTGTTCTTAGTTGTAGCAAAGCATTTTCAAAATTATGTGGTTTGCCTGTAATTTTGCTATCTAAAATACAAACCTGATCTGACGCTATAATTAGGTGCTTGGGATATTCCCATTTTAATGCACTGGCTTTTGCATGCGATAGCCGTGTTACCAATTGTTTTGGACTTTCATTTTCTAGTGGGCTTTCATCAATATTGGGGGATGCACAGATAAAAGGTAATCCCAATTTTTCCAATAATAGGCGGCGATATACAGAAGTTGACGATAAAACAATCGGAAGCATCATTTTTCCATAAAATACGTAGAGAAATATTCGCAGTCATTTTAAACTATACGCCGCTTAATAAGCGAATATTTGACGGAAAGGCGCATATGTGTGGCCTTTTTCTTTGACTATGTCTCATTACAAAGATAATATGCGCGCCTTATGCAAAAGGTAAAATTACCCCTGACCATCGATGCACTTCGAGCAGCCCAGAAGAGATTGGACTACCATGGTAGTTATTCTGCTGGGCAAGTTTCTCGTATTGCGGGAACAGTGGTCAGTGTGGATGGTGATGTAGATAGCTCATTATCATTTGAAATTGATAATCAGCGTCTGGCAGTTGTAAAAGGGCATTCCGATGTGGATGTTACGCTTGCCTGCCAGCGTTGTGGCAGTAATTTCAGTCATCATGTTCACACAACGTATTGTTTTAGCCCGGTCGTCAATGATGAACAGGCTGAGGCATTACCGGAAGAGTATGAGCCAATAGACGTTAACGAATTTGGCGAAATAGATTTGCTGGCAATGATTGAAGATGAAATAATTCTATCTCTGCCGGTGGTTCCGGTACATGATTCTGAACACTGTGAAGTGTCCGACGCGGATATGGTGTTTGGTGAACTGCCTCCTGAAGCAGAAAAACCAAACCCATTTGCCGTATTAGCCAGCTTAAAGAAAAGTACTTAAGGAGTAAGGTCAATGGCCGTACAACAGAATAAACCAACTCGTTCTAAACGTGGTATGCGTCGTTCTCATGACGCACTGACTGCAACACATGTCTCTGTAGACAAAACTTCTGGTGAAACTCACCTGCGCCATCACGTGACTGCTGATGGCTACTACCGTGGCCGCAAGGTAATCAACAAGTAATTTCAGCTAATTATTAGCAAGTTGATATCTTGGCTAATCTAACCTTAGCGTTAGATGCTATGGGCGGGGACTTCGGTCCTCGCGTTACGGTGCCTGCTGCATTGCAGGCACTGGCGTCTAATTCACAACTGAAACTATTGTTGGTCGGTAACCCCGAAACCATCTCTCCTTTGCTTGCAAATCAAAATGCTGAGCTGCTCAGTCGCTTGCAAATTGTCCCTGCGGAACATGTCGTTTCCAACGATGCAAGGCCATCTCAGGCTATTCGTTCCAGTCACGGCACTTCAATGCGTATAGCATTAAATTTAGTCAAGTCGGGAGAAGCACGGGCTTGTGTCAGTGCAGGAAATACAGGTGTCTTGATGGGGTTGGCCAAATTGATGCTGAAATCCATTGAAGGGATTGAGCGACCTGCGTTGATGACAGTGATACCTAATCTAAAACAGAGCAAGACAGTTGTATTAGATTTAGGCGCTAATATTAATTGTAATAGCAGCATGTTAGTCCAGTTTGCGATTATGGGTGCCGTAATGGCGGAGTATGTTGTTGGTGTGGATAATCCACGCGTTGCATTACTCAATATCGGGGAAGAAGAGTCCAAAGGGCTGGATAATATCCGCGAAGCCGCTATAACCTTACGCAATGCCCCTGCAATTAATTACATTGGGTATGTGGAAGGAAATGAGTTACTGACGGGAAAAACGGATGTGCTTGTATGTGACGGCTTCGCAGGTAATGTTACGCTGAAGACGATGGAAGGTGCGATCAGAATAATTTTGTCTCTGATAAAGTCACCGGATGGTCAGCAAAAAAAATCATCTTGGTTGATGAAGCTCTTCAAAATGAAGATATTTAAAAAATGGTTGCTAAAACAGGTAACTAAGCGGTTTGGCCATCTAAACCCTGACCAGTATAACGGAGCAACGTTATTAGGCTTACGTGGCATCGTCATCAAAAGCCACGGTGCTGCTAATGAACGAGCTTTTAAGGCTGCTATTGATCAAGCCATTCAAGCTATAGAGAAGCAGGTTCCTGACAGAATCGCTGCCCGGCTGGATGCAGTATTACCCAAGAGTGAATAAGCACAAATGTATACAAAAATCTTAGGTACGGGCAGTTATTTGCCTGCTCAGGTGCGTACTAACGCAGATTTAGAAAAAATAGTAGATACGTCAGACGAGTGGATTGTGACTCGGACAGGCATTCGTGAACGTCGTATCGCAGCTGAAGATGAAAATGTTGCAATTTTGGGGTTCAAAGCCGCTGAAAAAGCCATTGAAATGGCGGGCATCGATAAGGCACAAATTGACCTAATCGTTGTCGCAACAACAAGCTCGACGCACGCCTTTCCAAGTGCGGCTTGTCAAATTCAGCAGTTGTTGGGAATTCAAGGAATTGCGGCTTTTGATGTTGCAGCAGCGTGTGCTGGCTTTACTTACGCGCTGAGTGTTGTAGATAAGTTTATTAAAACTGGTGCTGCTAAACATGCATTGGTAATCGGTTCTGATATTATTTCAAGAGTTGTAGATCCTGAAGACCGCAGTACAGTTATTCTTTTCGGAGATGCGGCAGGAGCAATGGTAGTCGGGGTTTCAGAGGAACCAGGTATTTTATCCACTCATCTTCATGCTGATGGTCAGTATGGTGATTTGTTGTCATTGTCTCATCAAAGTCGAGTGAAGCGTGATACACCAGAATACGTGACTATGGCTGGCAATGAAGTCTTTAAAGTTGCTGTTCGTGAACTAGCTAACATTGTTGATGAAACATTAGAAGCCAACAATTTGGCTCATTCTCAGCTTGATTGGTTGGTACCTCATCAGGCAAATTTGCGTATCATTTCGGCAACGGCCAAGAAATTAGATATGACAATGGATAAAGTGGTCGTGACTCTGGATCGTCATGGCAATACCTCGGCAGCATCTGTTCCGACAGCGTTCGATGAAGCGGTGCGTGATGGAAGAATCCAACGCGGCCAACTTGTTTTACTTGAAGCATTCGGCGGTGGCTTTACCTGGGGCTCAGCGCTAGTACGTTTTTAATTCAACAGGAAAATAAACATGTCTGATTTTGCAATGGTGTTTCCCGGTCAAGGTTCCCAATCTTTGGGAATGTTGGCAGATTTAGCCTCAGAGTATCCACTGGTTGAACAAACGTTTGCAGAAGCTTCTGTGGTTTTGGGATATGATTTATGGACATTAGTTCAGCAAGGGCCCGTAGAAGAACTGAACAAAACTTGGAAAACTCAACCTGCTTTGCTGGCAGCTTCAGTCGCGATTTGGCGAGTATGGCAGGAAAAAGGCGGTAAGGTGCCTTCCATGATGGCCGGTCATAGTCTTGGCGAATATTCTGCGCTGGTCTGTGCTGGTGTGATTGAATTCCAGCAAGCAATTAAACTCGTTGAATTACGTGGAAAATTGATGCAGGAAGCCGTACCAGAAGGGCAAGGGGCAATGTATGCCATTATTGGTTTAGATAATGAGTCCATTGTAAAGGCATGTGAAGAATCAGCACAAGGTCAGGTTGTTTCACCTGTTAATTTCAATTCACCTGGGCAGGTTGTTATCGCAGGTGAAAAAGATGCTGTAGAGCGTGCGGGAGCGGCATGTAAGGCAGCAGGCGCAAAACGTGCATTGCCGTTATCTGTTAGTGTGCCTTCGCACTGCGCACTTATGAAATCTGCAGCCGAGCAACTGGCGGTTGCACTGCAAGAAGTTGTGTTTAACCAGCCACAATTTCCTGTCGTGAATAATGCCGATGTAAAAGTAGAAAAATCTGCTGATGCCATTCGAGACGCTTTGGTTCGTCAGTTGTATAATCCTGTACGTTGGACAGAATCAGTTGAGTATATTGCTGAGCAAGGTGTTGAACAATTATTGGAGATCGGACCAGGTAAGGTACTCACTGGGTTAACGAAACGTATTGTTGATACTTTAAGTGCTGTAGCAGTAAATGATGTATCATCACTCACAGTTGCTCTGGATAAATGACCGAGGAAAACATGAGCTTTGATGGAAAAATTGCACTGGTCACTGGTGCTAGCCGTGGCATAGGTCGCGCGATTGCAGAATTATTGGTTGAGCGTGGTGCATGTGTTGTTGGCACTGCAACCAGTGAAAAGGGAGCTGAAGCAATCAGTGCCTTCCTTGGTAATAAAGGCAAAGGTTTTGTACTGAATGTCACAGATTCTGAATCCATTGAGAATGCACTATCGAATATTCGTGCTGAATTTGGTGAAATAGACATTTTAGTTAATAATGCGGGCATCACTCGTGATAACTTGTTGATGCGCATGAAAGATGATGAGTGGCAAGATATTATTGACACTAATCTTTCTTCGATTTTTCGTCTGTCAAAAGCAGTGATGCGCTCTATGATGAAAAAACGTTATGGGCGTATTATTTCCATTGGCTCTGTTGTTGGAACGATGGGAAATGCAGGGCAGGCGAATTACACGGCAGCGAAAGCAGGAGTTATTGGTTTTAGTAAATCACTGGCTCGTGAAGTCGCTTCTCGTGGCATCACTGTTAACGTTGTTGCACCTGGTTTTATTGAAACTGATATGACCAGAGCGTTGACAGACGAGCAGCGTGCAGGTATTTCTGCTGGAATCCCTGCTAATCGTCTCGGTGATGCAAAGGAAATTGCCAGTGCTGTAGCGTTTCTTGCTTCTGACGAGGCCGCTTACATCACGGGTGAAACACTGCATGTCAATGGTGGCATGTACATGATCTAAAAAATGAGCGAACTCTCTGTTTTTGATGTATTTTTTGAACAAAAAAGACAGATTGTGGTTCGACCAGCCGGGATTTGGTTGCATCTTTTCCTGTATTTTATAAACTACGAAAACCATCGCAGAAGCGAGTTTTGATAGGAAATTTAATAGTATGAGCACTATCGACGAACGCGTTAAGAAAATCATCGTTGAACAACTGGGTGTTAAAGAGGAAGAAGTTGTGAACACAGCTTCATTTGTTGATGACTTGGGCGCTGATTCTCTTGACACAGTTGAACTGGTAATGGCTCTGGAAGAAGAGTTCGATATCGAGATCCCAGACGAAGAAGCTGAAAAAATCACTACAGTTCAAGCTGCTATTGACTACGTTGAGAACGCAGGTAAATAAGCACACATACCTAGGCGGTCGTTCGACCGCCTATGTTTTTCGTCCTAAATTTTTTCCCTCCCTGGAGGATAACCGTGTCTAAGCGTCGAGTAGTCGTGACCGGACTAGGCATGTTGTCTCCTGTCGGCAATACAGTAGAGTCTTCTTGGAACGCTGTTTGTGCAGGACAGAGTGGTATCGGCCTTATCGAACATTTTGACACCGCTAACCATGCAACTAAGTTTGCAGGTGTGGTGAAAAATTTTAATCATGAAGATTTCAATATTTCGCGCAAAGAAGCACGGAAAATGGATCTCTTCATTCAGTATGGTATTGCTGCGGGCAAACAAGCTATTGAAGATGCAGGAATCGAAGTAACAGAAGCCAATGCTAGCCGCTTTGGTGCTGCTATTGGTTCTGGTATTGGTGGTTTGGGCCTGATTGAAGAAAATCACAGTACATTGTTATCGGCAGGGCCTCGCAAGGTCAGCCCATTCTTTGTACCTTCGACCATCATCAATATGGTGGCAGGCCATTTGAGCATCCTGTACGGTCTTCGTGGTCCGAGCATTTCCATTGCAACAGCTTGCACTTCTGGCGTACATAATATTGGCCATGCGGCTCGTATCATTGCTTACAATGATGCTGACATTATGCTGGCAGGTGGTGCAGAAAAAGCCAGCACGGAGTTCGGTGTTGCCGGATTTGGTGCTGCACGTGCATTATCAACCCGTAATGACGATCCTCAAGGCGCAAGTCGTCCTTGGGATAAAGATCGTGATGGTTTTGTTCTGGGCGATGGCGCAGGTGTTGTCGTCCTTGAAGAATACGAACATGCGAAAAAACGTGGTGCAAAAATTTATGCTGAAGTTGTTGGCTTTGGCATGAGTAGTGATGCTTACCACATGACATCACCTCCCGAAGATGGGGCTGGTGCTGCTTTAGCGATGCAAAATGCCCTGAAAGATGCGGGAGTTTCACCAGAGCAGGTGGGTTACATCAATGCCCATGGTACTTCAACATCAGTTGGTGATATTGCAGAAGCGCGTGCGGTGGAGTCTGTTTTTGGTGAAGGCACTAAAGTATTGGTGAGTTCAACCAAATCAATGACAGGCCACTTGTTGGGTGCTGCTGGAGCGGTTGAATCTATTTTTACTATTCTTTCTCTGCGTGATCAGATTGTTCCTCCAACCATTAATCTGGATAATCAGGATGAGAACTGTCACTTGGATCTAGTTCCGGGTGAAGCGCGTAAAGTTGAAGGAATGGAATACGCATTGTGTAACTCTTTTGGTTTCGGTGGCACCAATGGTTCATTGATTTTCCGCAAGATCTAAAATCACTTTGTGTTTATGAAAAGCCTCAACATTCGTTGAGGTTTTTTTATGCCTGTTTTTATGAATTGTTTTTGTATGGGGTTTTTTGCACTGTAGAGGCTCCTATACTATTATAACGCCCCTTATTAGCTGAGATTATCACGCTTTTTTATCAAAAATAAGAAATGAAAATGACGTATTGGATTAATGGTAATCAGTGTGATCACTTACCTGTTAGTGATCGCGCTGTACAATTTGGTGATGGCTGTTTTACCACAATCAGAGTTGAGCAAGGATTACCAGCCTTGCTACCTTTACACATAAAACGGTTGCAAAAAGGCGTTGAAAAATTATTTATGCCAGCACTGGATTGGTCTCAGTTGGAGAGTCATATTAAACAGGTCGTAAGAGGATGTGAATCAGGTGTTTTGAAAGTCATTCTTTCCAGAGGTACGGGAGGCCGTGGCTATAGTTTTGATGACACGATTGAGCCTACCCAGCTCCTGTCTTTGAGTGCATACCCTGAGCGATATATTACTCAGCGTCAGAAAGGTGTTTCATTGGTTCTTAGTCCCATTTCAATGGGAATTAATCCTTATTTAGCTGGCATAAAACACTTAAATCGTTTGGAGCAAGTCTTGATCAAACGGTTCATTGAACAATCCAAAGCAGATGAAGCTCTGGTACTTGATAGTGATGGCCTATTGGTTGAGTGTTGTACTGCCAATATTTTCTGGCGAAAAGGAAAAAATGTTTATACGCCGGATCTCAGCCAGTGTGGTGTGGAAGGAGTGATGAGGCAAAAGATAATCGAATTGTTGGTAGAAAGTGATTATAACTTATTGTGTGTCATGCGTTATCCTGAAGCTTTGGCTCATGCAGATGAAGTGATTATATGCAATTCCTTAATGCCAGTTGTTCCCGTAGATCAGATTCAAGCGCATAAAAATCAACCGGCGTGGAAATATCAATCAAGAGAATTGCATGAGTATTTATTAACTGAGTGTTTAAAATCTTAGCTATTTAGTGCTCATCATTGATGTATAAACAAAAGTGATTATCGAATGAAACTAAAAAAATGCATTTTCATTCTGCCCGGATTGATTATCGCGATCGCTGCGATCGTATTCTTTTTTTTCATGAAGAAAATAGAGAACTTTGCTGATCAGGATATTAATCTCAGCCAAGAGATTATATTTACTGTGCCAGCAGGAACTGGGCGTACAGGCCTGGAATCTTTACTGATTCAGCATAAATTAATTAAAGATAATCAATTATTGCCATGGTTATTTCGATTTAAGCCAGAGCTGGCAAAGTTTAAGGCCGGAACTTACCGTTTGCAAAAAGGTATGTCTTTAAGGTCTGTCTTGCAACTATTTGCCGACGGTAAAGAAACCCAATTTACTATTCGCTTTATTGAAGGCAGTCGTCTTTCTGATTGGTCAAAAATTTTGCAAAACGCACCATATTTAAAACATGAAATAGAACGTAAAACACCGCAAGAACTGTTTGGTGCTTTGGGTATGAAAGAAGCGGAATCGCTGGAAGGTTGGTTTTACCCTGATACCTATATGTATACAGCGGGCACGAGTGATGTGGAATTACTCAAACGAGCCTATAACAAAATGAAAACGGCAGTAGGGCTGGAGTGGGAAAACAGAGAAAACAATCTACCATATAAAAGCGCCTATGAAATGTTGATCATGGCCTCTATCATTGAAAAAGAGACTGCAATTGAATCAGAGCGTACCAAAGTTGCTTCTGTATTCGTGAATCGTCTACGGTTAAAGATGAGATTACAAACTGATCCGACAGTTATTTATGGATTGGGGGATAAATATACGGGCACGATTTTCCGCAGCAATCTCAGCACCCTTACACCATACAATACTTATATGATTGATGGGTTGCCACCAACCCCCATCGCCATGCCAGGTTTAGCTTCGATTAAGGCGGCGGCACATCCTGCTGTCACAAAATACTTATATTTTGTTGCGAATGGCAATGGTGGCCACACATTTACCATCAATCTGGTAGAGCATAATAAGGCAGTCAGTCTTTATCGCCAAAAATTAAAGCAGGATAAATGAACAGTAAATTTATTGTAATTGAAGGTCTC
Organism: Xenorhabdus vietnamensis; assembly: GCF_002127535.1. Taxonomy (GTDB): domain Bacteria; phylum Pseudomonadota; class Gammaproteobacteria; order Enterobacterales; family Enterobacteriaceae; genus Xenorhabdus; species Xenorhabdus vietnamensis. The sequence continues at coordinate 107,693 of NZ_MUBJ01000010.1, read as the reverse complement.
GAGGGCGCGGGAAAAACTACAGCAATCCAGACAGTGGTTAATGCCTTGAAGCAACATGGCATTTCTGATTTGACGCTTACCCGTGAACCGGGTGGGACACCATTGGCAGAAAAGTTGCGTGAGCTGATTAAACAAGGAATTGGAGGAGAACCACTGACAGATAAAGCAGAAGTATTGATGTTATATGCTGCCAGAGTTCAATTGGTGGAAAATATTATCAAGCCAGCTTTATCGCAGGGAATTTGGGTTGTTGGTGATCGTCATGATCTTTCTTCTCAGGCTTACCAAGGTGGGGGACGAGGGATTGATCAACACTTGATGGAGTCATTACGCGAAGCTGCATTGGGTGATTTTCATCCAGATTTGACTCTCTATCTTGATTTGCCACCAGAAGTGGGCTTACAACGTGCTTGTGAGCGTGGTGAATTAGATCGCATTGAAAAAGAATCCTTAGATTTCTTCCATCGTACTCGTACAAGGTATCTCGAGCTTGTGGCGAAAGATGATAGCATTAAAACGATCGATGCAACTCAGCCACTGGAAAAAGTACAGGAAAATATCCGCAATACCTTACTTAATTGGTTAAAAGAACAGGAAATACAGGCATGAATTGGTATCCGTGGCTCAATCATGCATACCGTCAGTTAGTTGAATTCCATCAACAGGGGCGCGGGCATCATGCTATTTTGCTTCACGCTCATGCCGGAACGGGGGCTGATGCATTGTTGTATGGCTTGAGTCGCTGGTTAATGTGCCAGAATAAACAGGGTATTAAAAGCTGTGGCAAATGCCATGGCTGCCATTTAATGTTGGCGGAAACTCATTCTGACTGGCATGCCCTTGCTCCTGAAAAAGGAAAAACTATTATTGGAGTTGATGCTGTGCGCCAGCTCAGCGAGAAGCTCTATGAATATTCTCAGCAAGGAGGAGCTAAAATTGCTTGGATACCATCTGCAGAATCCCTGACGGAGGCTGCTTCGAACGCTTTACTGAAGACATTGGAAGAGCCGCCCCAAGACACGTATTTCTTATTGCAGTGCCAGAATCCTGTGAATTTGCTGGCAACATTACGTAGCCGTTGTTTTTACTATTTTATTCCAGTACCTGAATCCTCAATAGGGCTTTATTGGCTACAAAATCAGCTTCCATCTATATCCTTTTTGGATATACAAACAGCATTAAAGCTTTCCGAAGGAGCGCCATTAGCAGCGCAGCAACTGCTTCAGACTGAAAAATGGCAACAAAGAAATTCGCTTTGTCAGGCGATTGAACAGGCACTGCATAAATGTGATACCCTGTCGATTTTACCATTGCTGAATCGTGATGATATGCAGCAATCTTTGCATTGGTTGATTAGCTTATTATCCGATGCAGTAAAATGGCAGCAGCAGGCACAGAATTATTGTGTTAACCAAGATCAGCAGGCTCTGATTCATTATCTTGCTTCTTCTCAAAGTGTGGAAACACTATTAAATTCAGTTGATGATTGGGTACATTGCCGTCATCAATTATTATCTGTTGTGGGAGTCAATCGGGAATTGTTGCTAACGGAACAATTACTCAATTGGGAAAGACAGTTTTGTCCTGCGCAGTAACTTATTTAGATACGAGCATATTATGTTTTTAGTTGATTCACATTGTCATCTCGATTGCCTTGATTATGAAACGCTGCACAAAAGTGTAGATGATGTTGTGGCGAAAGCCGCAGAGCGGGATGTGAAATATATGTTGGCAGTAGCAACGACGCTACCGGGCTTCCAGCAAATGAAGGGTTTGATTGGTAAACGCGAAAACGTGGCGTATTCCTGTGGTATTCATCCATTGAATTTGGATGAAGGTTATGATTTCGAAGAACTTGCCCGATTGGCTGCGGATGAAGATGTTATCGCAATGGGGGAAACAGGTCTGGATTATTATTATCAGAAAGAAAATGCCGAACTCCAGAGAACCTCATTTCGTGAACATATCCGTATTGGTCGTGAATTAAATAAGCCAGTGATTGTGCATACCCGTGAAGCAAGGGATGATACATTGATAGTATTGCGGGAAGAAAAAGTACAAGAGTGTGGTGGTGTGTTGCACTGCTTCACGGAAGATAAAGAAACAGCGAGGGCTTTGTTGGATTTGGGTTTTTATATCTCTTTTTCTGGCATTGTTACTTTCCGTAATGCTGAGCAGATCCGTGATGCGGCAAGATTTGTGCCACTTGATCGTATTCTAGTAGAAACTGATTCACCTTATCTGGCACCAATCCCTCACCGCGGCAAACAGAATCAGCCTGCTTATGTACGTGATGTTGCTGAATATATGGCAGTATTAAAAGGGGTCAGTATTGATGAATTGGCTGCGGTGACAACAAGAAATTTTTGTGAACTGTTTCATATCGATATTAAAGAAAACTAAATTAGCTATGACATGCTGTGTTTTTAGGTATCAGTATTCGGGTTTAGGGTTTAACATTTGGACTTTGTACCCGGCTTTAATAATTGTTCATCTGTGATGATAAAAAGGAGAAGTAAGATGGCAGAAGAAACTATTTTCAGTAAAATTATTCGCCGAGAAATTCCTGCGGATATTATTTACCAGGATGATTTAGTAACAGCATTCCGTGATATTTCCCCTCAGACACCAACACATATTCTGATCATTCCTAATATATTGATCCCAACGGTTAATGATGTTACTGCTGATCATGAGCTAGCTTTGGGGCGCCTATTTACAGTAGCGGCGAAAATAGCAAAAGAGGAAGGAATTGCAGAAGATGGTTACCGTCTGATCATGAACTGTAATCGTCATTCAGGACAGGAAGTTTTCCATATTCATATGCATTTGGTTGGTGGTCGTCCATTGGGGCCGCTATTAGCAAAATAACAAATTAAATTGGCGAATAATTTAATTTATGAGTATCGGTACAAGGTAGCGATGTAACTAGGGTAGATTAATGAAAAGAATTCTCTTTGTTATGTTATCAGCAGTGTTGCTGGCAAGCTGTGTAATGCCAGTAACACAGCAACCTGCTCCTATTACACCGACGGAGCCAGAGAAAAAACCGGAGCCGCCGGTAGAGCCATCAGAAAAGGTTCCCCAACCTCCTAAAATTCAGTCTCTTAATTGGAATAATATTGTTCAGCCATTAGTCGATCAGATGCTTAGTGCTAATGGTTTAGAGTTGGGGAAAGTATTGCTTGTTGACTCTGTTAAGAACAACACTAATGGCTCATTGCGAACTTTGCAAGCCACAGATGCAATTACGGACGCAATCAGCAATAAACAGATTTTTCAGATTGTACCGAAATCTCGAGTCCATGTAGCCAGACAGGCTCTGGGGTTATCATCGGAAGATAGTTTGGGGTTGCGCAGTAAGTCTGTTGGATTGGCGCGTTATTTAAATGCCGATTATATTCTCTATTCTTTTGTCTCTAATAATCACGGCCAGCGTAATCTGGAAATGCAGTTAATGTTGGTGAAAACTGGCGAGATACTTTGGTCAGGTCGTAGTGACGTTAACTAATGTCCGCTCTTTGTTAAGAATGTTGTGGCAGTTATGGCCTGATATTCCGGCAGAATCTTGGGAAGTTAGGCCATTAACGGGGCTGACGCAGGAAAGTTACTACATTACTAATGGTTATATTACGAATGGTATGCGTCAGATGGTTGGACGCATACAAACATTGCAGAGTGGGATCCTTGGCGTGGATCGTCAACGAGAAAAACAGATCTTACGTCGATTATCCTCCACAGGTATTGTGCCTAAAGTAGTAGCTGCACATGGAACTTGGCTATTGCTTGAGTGGCTCACAGGAGCACAAGTAGAAGCTGATATGTTGGGGCAGCCTGCTTTGCAGCAACAATTGGCTCACACACTTGCTATTCTTCATAGACATTCTTTAGTGGGTTATCCGCTTCAATTAAAAAAACAAATTGCATTCCAGTGGCAGCAGATTGACAGAAAACGCTTATCTCCCCGCTGGTTGCGCTTACATAAATTTTTTATGGCAACCAGAATGCCCGCTGTTTTAAAGATGGCTCCAGCTCATATGGATGTTCACTCTGATAATTTGTTAATGACCGAAGAAGGATTAAAATTGATTGATTGGGAGTATGCAGCGGATGTCGATATCGGATTTTCATTAGCTGTATTATTCAAAGGAAATCAATGGAATGAGATACAGCAACAAATTTTTTTGGATTATTATTGTACCCAAGCATCAGGGTATTCAGATATCTCATTATTGCAGCAACAAATTAAGCGATGGGAATCGTGGGTCAACTATATGATGTTGATGTGGTATGAAATTCGCTGGCAGCAAACCAAAGAACAACAATTTTTATTGCTGGCGCATCCTTTGCGCCAAGCTTTTAAACTGTCGCAATGAATTTAAGCTGGCACTGTGCGTTGGTGGAACTAATTTTCAATTAACGATAATTAATCACAAATGGTAACCAATAATAAAGAGAAGTGAGGAATGCTATGGGGCCAGTAATGTTAGATGTTGTTGGCTATGAATTGGATAGCGAGGAACGCGAAATTCTACAGCATCCATTAGTAGGCGGTTTAATTTTGTTTACCCGCAACTTCCACGATACAAAGCAACTACGTGAGTTGGTTCGCCAAATTCGCACAGCTTCCCACCACCGTCTGGTGGTGGCGGTTGATCAGGAAGGAGGGCGTGTTCAGCGTTTTCATGAGGGTTTTACACGCCTGCCTGCAGCACAATCTTTTGCTCGTGTACATGACATGCTTATGGGAGCACATCTGGCAGAAGAATCTGGCTGGTTGATGGCATCAGAAATGATCGCAATGGATATTGATATCAGTTTCGCACCAGTATTGGATTTGGGGCATAAGTGTACAGCAATTGGTGAACGCTCATTTCACGAAGAGCCTGAGCCAGCAATGGTAATGGCAGAGAAATTTATCAAAGGTATGCATTCTGCAGGAATGAAATCGACGGGGAAACATTTTCCGGGACATGGGGCTGTGACAGCTGACTCCCATAAAGAAACGCCAAGGGATAATCGCTCAATGGATGCAATTAGTTGCCATGATATGGTGATTTTCCGTGATTTCATTCAACGCAAATTGCTGGATGCTATTATGCCTGCTCACGTTATTTATCCTCAGATAGATCACCGCCCTGCGAGTGGCTCACCATATTGGTTGAAATTTGTACTTCGTGAACAGCTAGGATTTGAAGGCGTCATTTTTTCCGATGATTTATCCATGGAAGGTGCAGCCGTGATGGGAAGTTATGCAGAAAGGGCTAAGGCGTCATTGGATGCAGGCTGTGACATGATATTGGTGTGCAATAACCGAGAAGGGGCAGTCAGTGTGCTGGATAACCTTCCGATGATTGACTCACCGAAAGTCAAACGATTATATCATCAAGGCAAGCAATTTAGTTTGGAAGACTTACAGAAATCTGAACGTTGGCAAAAAGCAAATCAAGCATTACATAGTTTGTGTGAAAAGTGGCTAAGATGTGAATAATCATTCGATTATTTAATGTTGAGGCAAAATTTGCCTCAATAAAACAGGAATGGGATCACCGTTGGTGTTTCTATTCCTTTTTTCTCAATATGTTCAATTTTCTTCCAACTTTATCTCTATATTTCATCCTCAATATTTCTTGATAATGTGGTTTGAATCACTCAAAAGTTTTTATTCACATAACATTAACACTGTAAATATTAATTTTTCATAAATCTGATTTATATCCAATTAATTGAAAATCAGTGTGTAATTTTTGTGATTGGTGTCTAATTAATCAAAAGAATTTGATCGTGACTATTTTTGGTATGACCAACTGGCCTGCCATGATATTCTGGAGATATTTACAGTATAAAATTTGTTTCACTTGGTGTTATTTAAGGACGTTATTCAAGGTTTTTTACTCAAAGAAGCGAGTTTAGCACTTTACATAACATTAGTTGTATTTTCAGTGGGGTAGTCATGACAACGCCAGAGACAAAAATTGTCATCATTGGTGGGGGCGCTGGTGGTTTAGAGCTGGCAACGCGTTTGGGACATAAATTAGGGCGTAAGAAAAAAGCCAAAATTACTTTAGTAGATCGTAATAACAGTCACTTATGGAAACCATTATTACATGAAGTAGCAACGGGGTCTCTTGATGATGGTGTTGATGCATTGAGTTATTTGGCTCATGCAAGTAACCATTATTTCAATTTCCAGCTAGGTACACTCACGAATATCGATCGTGATGAGAAAAAAATTACTCTGGCTGAAATCCGTGATGAAGACAGTGATGTGTTGGTACCAGAGCGTGAGCTGGCTTACGACATTCTTGTCATGGCACTGGGCAGTCAGTCTAATGATTTTGGTACGGCTGGAGTGAAGGAAAACTGTATTTTCCTTGATAACCCACAACAGGCACATCGTTTCCACAATGAGATGCTAAACCTGTTCTTAAAATATTCTGCAAACCAATGTGCAGAAGAAAAAGTGAATATCGCGATTGTTGGTGGTGGTGCGACCGGTGTAGAGCTTTCCGCAGAGCTATATAATGCGGTTAAGCAATTTAACAGCTATGGTTTTGAAAGTCTGAATTCAGATGCCTTGAATGTGACTTTGGTTGAGGCGGGAGAGCGGATCTTGCCTGCATTGCCAACACGTATTTCCAGCGCAGCTCATCAAGAATTGACTAAATTGGGTGTTAAGGTATTAACCAAGACCATGGTGACCAGTGCTGATGAGCATGGGTTGAACACAAAAGATGGTGAGCAGATCAAAGCTTCCCTAATGGTTTGGGCCGCGGGAATTAAAGCACCTGACTTTATGAAAGATATTGGTGGATTGGAAACAAACCGTATCAATCAATTAGTTGTGAAACCGACTTTGCAAACCACACAGGATGATCGTATTTTCGCTATTGGGGACTGTGCATCATGTCCGAAAAAAGAGGGGGGTTTTGTTCCTCCTCGTGCCCAATCTGCTCATCAGATGGCAAGTCGTTGCTATGACAACATCTTGGCATTGCTGAATGGAAAACCATTGAAAGAGTATACTTACAAAGATCATGGTTCATTGGTTTCATTATCCAAATTTAGTACTGTTGGTAGCCTGATGGGGAACTTGATGCGTGGTTCAATGATGGTTGAAGGCCGTATTGCTCGCATTGTTTATATCTCTTTATATCGTATGCATCAGGTAGCTTTGCATGGATATATTAAAACCGGCTTGATGATGTTGGTTGGAGGAATTAACCGCGTTATTCGTCCACGACTGAAGTTGCACTAATAAATTGAAAAATGGCTCATCTAAAAGCAAGTAATGACGATGGGCCATTTATTTTTACATTATATTAATTGTTACACATATCATAATTATTCTTCTCTAAATTTATCTTAGTTACTTATTATAATGAATGAAAATGTATTCGATTTAAATACAGATATTGCTTTAATTAACTAATTATTGTTATATGTAATTTATTTTTAAAGGGATGGATTGTAATTATATAGGTATGGTATAAAAGAGGTATGTAACTGATTTAGTCATACAGATTTATTTAATAATTTTCAGTAGATTGAGTTAATCATTCCAATAAGGTGAATTTTAGTCAGGTTACTGTAATATAAAAATTTTTCTTAATCTGTAGGATCAGAGATATTAAGAATAGTGTGTATCTTTTATTTTTTATGTTTCTTCTATATTGGCTGTCTTTTTTACCTATTATTTACCATTTTGGCTCTGGCCTATACCCAATGGATTTCAAGATGCGTCTTGGCGGTAAGTATCTAAACAGAGGAGGTATAGCTTTAATGAACATTTTTATATGTCCGTTTTCATGTGGAGTAAAGTGTAAAATATCAATTTAATCTTCATGTTATAAGTCTTAATGAAATAGGTATATGAACAGTATTTCTCGTATAGTCAATACTGAATTTTTTCAACATAATAAATAAAAAACCATGTGGAAAAATACCCCATGATTTTATTAAATTAATGGAATAGGAATTTTCTTAAATAATGAATTTGGCGTATTTTTAGCTTACTTAAAATAGTTGGAAAATATTTATCTAATCGAACTATGTGGAAAATTATTAATATATCAAGGTGCTATGTGGTTAAATCAAAGAAAAGGCTATACATAATTGGTTCTATAATTACTACTGCTATCTTTGGGGCAACTGTAACATTTTGTTTTGAATCGCCACCTCCCAAATTTGCACAAGTATTATCTTCGAATCCTATCAGATCAACAGTTGTTGTTAGTCAATCTTATTGTCATATCGCAGTGTTTCCCATCCCAGCTACAGTAAAAGATATTTTAGGAAACAATTCGATTGAATATGAGTATCGTATTTTAACTCTTCTTGATCATTTGAAAGTCAGAAGAGAATATCCCGTTTTAACCCATTCAGTGTTGAAAAATTGCACGGAATTTAGCTTTAAGAAACATAGAGTTGTCGCATATGATGTAAATTATTTCATTGGAGAGGAGCCAGGAAAAGTCAGGATGGAGTATAAACCTGATGATACTATCCCTTTAAATGAGAAAGGTCAGTTAATTCTGAAATCACATTCACAACAATGACCTTCTTTTATCTTTTAGTGTTATGTTGAGTAAGAGGTTGAAGGTGAAGTAAAAAAGATTGCACTGTTTTGCCAATACAGTGCAATCATGACATCATCTTTTCATTTCATTTTCATCTTTTAAACAGCTGATTAAACTCTATCAGACGTTGATTTTGTGTTGATCGAAGTTTTCTAATAATTGCTGGATGAAAGATAAACGGGTGATCCTTTCAGTTAAGTCTGTAATAAATTTCAATTTAAACGGCCCATCCAATCGATAAACATTGGGTTGTGTTTGTAACAAGTCGATTAGATAGTGCGGATCGACCTTATTGTTACCGCTAAATTCAATGAAACCGCCTTTTTCATGTGCTTCGAGACGTTTGATACCGAGCTTTTGAGCGCTTAGACGAATGGAAGCAGATTGCAACAACTGGCGTCCCGGATCGGGCAAAAAACCAAATCGATCAATAAGTTCAACTTTCAGTTCATCCAATTCAGCATTATCTTGTGCGCTAGCGATGCGTTTATAGAAAGACAAGCGTATGTTGACATCGGGAATATAATCATCAGGTAAAAGCACAGGCATACGCAATTCTATCTCAGTCTGGTTATTGGTGAGATCTTCAAGCGAAGGTTCTCGCCCATTTTTGAGGGCATCAACAGCACTTTCCAATAATTCCATATAGAGAGTAAAACCGATGCTGGCCATCTGCCCACTTTGGTCTTCACCCAGTAATTCACCCGCTCCCCTAATTTCCAAATCGTGAGTAGCCAGTGCAAAACCAGCCCCCAGATCTTCGAGAGATGCAATAGCTTCCAGACGTTTTTTTGCATCGCTGGTCATGGCTTTTGGATGTGGTGTCAGCAAATAAGCATAAGCCTGATGGTGAGAGCGTCCGACCCGCCCACGCAATTGGTGTAATTGAGCTAAGCCAAAATGATCGGCGCGTTCAATGATGATGGTATTAGCACTGGGAATATCAATACCTGTTTCAATAATAGTGGTGCATATCAGCACATTAAACCGCTGGTGATGGAAATCTGTCATAACGCGTTCTAAATCACGTTCACGCATTTGCCCATGGCCTACAACGATTCTGGCTTCGGGAACTAATTCTTCTAGCCGAGCTTTTGCCTTTTCAATGTTTTCAACATCGTTGTACAGGTAGTAAACCTGCCCACCACGCAGAATTTCGCGCAGGATAGATTCACGTACTACGAGGCTATCATATTCGCGCACAAAGGTTTTTACAGCCAAGCGACGGGCAGGGGGCGTAGCGATAATGGATAGATCGCGCATACCACTCATCGCCATATTGAGCGTACGAGGGATTGGTGTTGCAGTAAGCGTCAGGACGTCGACATCTGCCCGAATAGCTTTGATACGTTCTTTATGGCGGACTCCGAAGCGATGTTCTTCATCAACGACCAACAAACCCAGATCTTTCCAGCACAGCTCACTTTGCAGGAGTTTATGGGTACCGATAATGATATCTACTTTTCCTTCCGCAGCCATATCAATGACCTGCTGTTGTTCTTTTGCACTACGAAAACGTGACATAACTTCAATGTGTACAGGCCAGTTAGCAAAGCGATCACGAAAATTATCGTAATGTTGCTGCGCCAATAGGGTTGTTGGCACAAGAACTGCGACTTGCTTATTATTGGTGATGGACAGGAATGCAGCTCGCATCGCTACTTCTGTTTTCCCAAACCCGACATCGCCACATACCAGCCTATCCATGGCAATAGGCTGGCACATATCATCAAGTACAGCGTTAATAGCTTGCTCTTGATCAGGAGTTGTATCAAACGGAAAACTTTGGCAGAACAGCTGGTACTGTTCACGATCTTGCTTGAATGCAAAACCGGACTTCACAGCACGTTGTGCATAAACATCCAATAATTCCGCGGCAACATCACGTACTTTTTCAGCAGCTTTCTGGCGAGCCTTATTCCATGCTTCTCCACCCAGCTTATGCAACGGTGCACTTTCTTCTGCACCACCAGCATAGCGGCTGATGAGGTGAAGAGAGGAGATCGGCACATACAGCTTGTCTTCTCCGGCATAGATAAGGATTAGGTATTCTGCCTTAATGCTACCTGCTTCCAGCGTTGTTAGCCCCTGATAACGCCCAACACCGTGTTCAAGGTGTACGACAGGTTGGCCGTGCCGTAGCTCCGCGAGATTTCGGATCAGCGTATCGGTATTGATAGTACGCCGATTATCCTGTCGGCGACGGCTGACCCGTACTCCGAGCATGTCACTTTCACAAATAAGCGCGAGTTTATTGTCTTCATCAATAAAACCGTTCTCTGATGCCCCAATCATCAAGAAATGACCGGGTTTATCGGCATCTGTTAGTTGGTTTATTTTTATTAGATTGACTTTGATTCGTGATAACAGCTCTTGTACAGATTCACGACGTCCCTCACTTTCCACAGAGAACACAATCTTACCGCTAAACTGTTCCATAAAACGGCGTAATTTATCCAAAGGGTTTTTTTGCTGTACAGAAACCGATAGATCAGGCAAAACTTGATAAGCAAGATTGATATTTCCTGCTTTTTGGGGGAGTGTTTCGTTATCAACTTGAATACGAGGCCAGTTTTTTAATTCTGAAAATAGCTTATTGACTGGTAACCAAATCCGCTCAGGAGAAAGTAGCGGACGCATGGGATCAACTTTGCGGCTTTCAAATCTCAGTTTTGTATCCTGCCAAAAACGCTCTGCAGCACTGACGAAATCCTGCGTGATTAGCAGTGTATTTTCAGGCAGGTAATCAAAGATAGTAGGCAAGGGATGTTCAAAAAATAGAGGCTGCCAATATTCAATGCCGGCAGGTAATACTTTTTTACTGACTTGCTGATAAATGTGTTCAGGATCACGACGGACTTCAAATTGTTCACGCCATTGGCTACGAAATAGTTCAATTGCATCTTGGTTAGTTGGAAATTCATGGGCAGGCAATAAACTGATTTTTTCCACTTCTTCCAGCGTTCGTTGGGTATCTACATCAAAGGTGCGCAGACTATCGATTTCATCATCAAAAAAATCAATGCGATAAGGATATTCACTCCCCATTGGAAATAGGTCAAACAAGGCTCCACGAGTAGCAAATTCACCATGTTCAAGCACCTGTTCAACGCTGCGATAACCAGCGTGTTCTAATTCTGCCCGCAATTTACCACGGGAAAGGAACTGGCCTTTGTGCATGACCAAAGCGTGTCCTTTTAGATACTCATGTGGGCAGACACGTTGCATCAGTGTATTGACAGGGAGGATTAAGGCTCCTCTCGTCATGAATGGTAAGTGATACAGCGTGGATAGGCGGTTGGAAATGATTTCTTGATGGGGGGAAAAACTATCATAGGGTAAGGTTTCCCAATCCGACATCAGATTGATCGGTACGTGAGTGAATTGCTGGATTTCATCACGCAGTCGAAGGGCATTCTGCATATCTTTTGTCACTAGCAGTATTGGCCCTGAGTGACGTTCAATAATTGCGGCGCATTCAACAGCACAGGCAGCACCGGTCAAATGGCCTAATTGGCGGATATCACCGCGACGTTCAGGAAGTTGATAACGATATTTTGCTGACATAAGTGTTTGACGTGTTCTCTAAGATTCAGTTCATTCCCAACACACTTTTGATCTAGTAGCCTGGTAAAAAATAAGCTGGCAGGTTGAGAGAAAGTAAAAAAATAGAACCGGAATGTGAATGGCTCCATAAAGTACAACTGCCCTTTATTATCCTCGTACACTTTGCTTTGGCAACAGGAGAGTAGCAGATTTTATACAATATGTTAGGTTGATAATTGTTCGATTTCTATAATGAGGATTTAAGAAACTGCAAAACGAGACAATAAGTCGATCAATTTTCCGAATATTCTAAAAACTAGAAGGGAATAAGCCTTTTGTGAAGAAACACTACTGTACGCTTAAGTGTTCCACTGGAAATCATCTTAAATTACGAATCCATCTCATGTAACCATCTTGTCGCAGACACGGCAGGCTATAGTGTCTCACAAGTATGTGATCGAGGCTTAAGTTCATTCCAGTGGAACAAAAAGTACACTGAGGCCATTAATCCGGCTCTACCTGCGTATGCATATCTTTGTGCACCGTTTTTTCTATTTTCGCAATCTCTGATTCGTAAATCAAAAATCTGGATTGCAGTTTTTTCAGCTCTGTCAATTTCTCTTCTGAAGATAGGAAAGAGTATCGGATGCTATTAAATACGGCTTTTTTGATATCTGCATATGATGGTTTGTAGTTTGTGGCAAAAATTACAAATTCATGAGTTAAATCAATGCGCGAAACGCCCGGATCATCGCTTGATATCACGAAAGGTATTCCATAACGTTGATAAAGTTTTATCGGATGTTCATTCCCCTTGACTCCAAGAATAAAATCATTACTAGTCAGGTTAATTTCGACAGGAATGTCCTTGTCTTTCAGTAATTGGAGTAATGCCAATGCATTTATCTCCTTGGCAATGTCAACGCCGTGGCCTATCCGATTTGCTCCTGCGATATTTACAGCATATCGGATATGATTTTCTAGCTGCTCTGGTGGAACCATTCCGTTAGCTAACTCACCTGCATGCAGGGATAACTGAACATCGGGGAAAAGTTTTTTTAGATATAGGAACATCAGCATATGCAACTTATAGTCACGAGTTGAGATGTAATTGTTTTCTGGTCCAACAATATTTACACCGACAATTTTTTTGCTGGCATGTGCTGCTGAGAATGCCGAATATAAACTTGAGAATACAGTGGAGCGTGGCGCACTACGAGAGGCATAGGATTGGAGCCGAATACGAAATTCATCATCGTCCATCCCTGAGATCGCTGCTTCTTCAGTTTGGATATAATCAGATATTCCTTTAATAACAAGTGGATCATTAGCCATGAAGTCCACATAGGGTGTTAGCGCTGAGAAAACGATATTTTCATCGGCATCTGGATCTAACTCATCCAGCGCTTTAGCAAGATCTGGGTATTCAAAAGAAGGCGCTTTTTTTAACATTATTTCCAGATACTGAACATTTTCATGTTTAGCCCGAATTTTTAATTTATCAAGCCCTGCTGCTAAATTTTGATTGGATAACTGGCCGAAATAACCAAAGGTGTCAAAAAACTGCTGATCCGGAGCTTTCTCAGTATGATAATAGTTATGGAAATCTCTGTCTGACCATGCCTCCAATAATTTTCGGTAGAAAACATTGTTTGCGATGACCTCATTCTTCTCGAGACAAAATTGCTGACTCTCCCATGGAAGTTGATTCTTTTGACGCATTTCTATTCGGTAGGCTTCGATTTTAAGTTTCGGGTCAGAGCGATCATAAATGCAATATCCTTTATCACCGACCCAATCAAGATAAGTCTCTGCGTATATTGCGCCAGAATAGTGAATATGGATATCTGCGCCTTTAGGCATCATTTTCATTGCCATAGTTAGCTCTGCAATATCCGGATCATCGGTTTCAAGCAGGTTACTGAAGAAGCGTGCAGTTGCTGTTTCATTTTCCTTGGCTAAATCGCCAGCATTGGCTAGACAAGGAAATAACATCAATAAAATAACTATAATGGTTGAGGCATTCATAACTTTTTTCCTGGTTTAGATGTTTGTGAATGCTTTATAGATGCCAGTGACCGGAATAATTGGTACTTGCAGTGAAATGTTAAGTTGCTTTGCTTGTCTATTACCGCAATTATCGGTAATTTTTTATAACTTTTTTGTCGTCATTTTTAATTTCTCCCCATATTATGTTTTAAATTGTTTATTATTTATGCCGATGCCATACATCATGCCTTTAGCAATAACCTATTCAATATCAAAATACGTAACCAATAATTAATAATTAAATCACTAATTATTGAATGATGAATAAACAACAATACTATTGCTACATTTTGGCATCTTTGTCATTCCTGCATAAATTCTCCTAAGCTAATGAAATTAACTATATTTCTACTGTTCGCTTATCATAAAGTATGAAGTATTTCCGCCATATTATAAATAAGTTCTCAAAATGCCAGATCACTTTCTTACTCCCCGCACAGCGGGGAGTAAGAGGCTTCAAGAACTAAATGTATCACTATTATAAAAAGAGATTTATGATGATTTTTCTTATTATATTTAACTTTAACTATTTCAAATAAATTTGAGTTTTATAATGATTGTTTTATAGCTAAATATTATTGTGTTTTTATCTTTTAGTTTGTTTTTGTATATTATTCATTTGCTAATTATTCATGTTAACACATTGTATATTTACGATAATAAATAATAATTTTGTGGGTTATCTATTCTGTATTTAAAATTATTATAATAGGTGGTTCTGCAATATTAATTATATTATTGATGAGTTAAACTATTTTTTTGATTTCTTTCTCAAGCTCTTTAAATATTAAATGCTTTAAATGTGCTTTCTCACTCCCTTGGTATCGAATTTTCAAAGTTATAATCTGAACTGTGTGAAATCTATTCAGTTATTTTATATCTCCAGTCATCAATAGGTAACCGAAATAAGAAGCCATAGGTAAAAAGTTGGAATTGAATGGTATTTTTATCTTCAACTTGAAAGGGGAGTAAGCAAAATTCGGTAAAACGGTGATAGTATGTAGTCAGTAGTGAAGTCAACTAAGATAGATTTTAGTTTATACATAACGTACGTTCATAAATAGAGATAGAAAATGGAATTTTTCATTAATCTATTGTTTCTAAACAAACTTCTTTGATACGGCGGATTTCATGTTCCAATCTGTCTCATTATTTATAGGATTGCGCTATATGCGCGGACGAGCGGTCGATAAATTTGGCCGTTTTGTTTCATGGTTGTCAGCTATCGGCATTACGTTAGGGGTGGCAGCATTGATTACGGTATTGTCAGTGATGAACGGCTTTGAACGTTCGTTGGAAAATAGCATCTTAGGTTTCATGCCGCAGGCTATCATTACATCGGAAAAAGGCTCTATTAACCCAGTTGAGTATCCGAGTAGTCAGCTTACAGGATTAAAAAGTGTTAATCGCATTACCTCCATCGTACAAGGGGATGTAGTACTACAGAGTCCTCACAATGTTGGTGTTGGCGTCATGTTGGGCATTAACCATGATGAATATGCGCCATTGGCAGAACATCTTGTCAATGTTGATCGAAGCCAACTACAACCTGGTCGTTATTTTGTCATTCTGGGTGAAAAATTGGCGATAAAATTGGGGGTGAAACGAGGTGATCAGATCCGCATCATTGTACCGAGTGCCAGCCAGTTAACGCCGATGGGCAGAATTCCTAGCCAACGTTTATTCACCGTAGCGGGTACATTTTTTGCCAATAGTGAAGTCGATAGCACAGAAATGCTGGTTAATCAACAGGATGCGGCCAGATTGTTACGCTATCCCGTTGGCAATATTACAGGTTGGCGTTTGTATCTCAATGAGCCACTATCAGTTGATAAGTTGAGTCATCAGACTCTTCCTGAAGGGCTGATATGGAAAGATTGGCGTGAACGCAAAGGGGAATTTTTTCAGGCAGTTCGCATGGAAAAAAATATGATGGGGTTATTGCTGAGCCTAATCATTGCTGTAGCTGCTTTTAATATTATTACTTCTCTCTCTTTGCTGGTAATGGAAAAGCAAGGTGAGATCGCTATCTTGCAGACGCAAGGACTGACTCGCCGTCAGGTAATGACAATCTTTATGATCCAAGGCGCGGGAGCAGGTATCATCGGTGCTTTATTGGGAACAGGATTGGGCGTGCTGCTTTCCAGCCAGTTAAATAATTTCATGCCAATTATTGGTCTATTGACTGAAGGCATTCAATTACCTGTTGCAATTGATACTATGCAAGTGATGATGATTGCTATCAGTGCCATGCTGATCTCTTTAATATCGACTTTATACCCTTCCTGGCGCGCGGCTGCCATCCAACCTGCTGAGGCTTTACGTTATGAGTAATCATCCTTTATTGCTGTGTCATCATCTGTGTAAAAAATATCAGGAAGGAAAAGTCTCTACAGAAGTGTTGAGAAATGTCACTTTTTCCATGCAACAGAGAGAAATAATGGCAATTGTCGGCAGTTCAGGTTCTGGTAAAAGTACGCTTTTGCATTTGCTTGGTGGCTTGGATTCACCAACGACAGGTGAAGTTTTTTTCAAGGGACAATTGCTTAACCAAATGTCTTCGTCTGCGCGGGCAGAACTACGTAACAGAGAAATTGGTTTTATTTATCAGTTTCATCATTTATTGCCTGATTTTACTGCGTTGGAAAATGTTGCGATGCCACTTCTGATTGGGGGGCAAAAACGTCACGCTCAACAAAAAGCGCTGGGTATGCTGGCAGCGGTTGGGTTGGAAAATCGGGCGCATCATCGGCCATCTGAATTATCAGGGGGAGAACGTCAACGTGTCGCGATTGCGCGGGCACTGGTAAATGAACCTTCATTGGTATTGGCGGATGAACCAACCGGTAACCTTGATCAACGGAATGCAGACAGTGTATTTGAGCTTTTGCAAGAATTGAATCAACAGCAAGGTACAGCATTTCTAGTTGTAACCCATGATCTGAAATTAGCCAGACAACTGGCACGTCAGGTAGAAATGCGTGATGGATATTTACAGGATGAATTAACCCTAACGGGGGAGATGTAATGGTAAATCTGCCTCTTGCATTATTTACCGCGTTACGATTCAGCCGTGGCCGACGTCGTTCAGGCATGGTTTCCCTAATCTCTGTTATTTCGATGCTGGGCATCATGCTGGGTGTCGCGGTGCTGATTATTGGTCTGAGTGCCATGAACGGTTTTGAACGGGAACTGAAAAACCGGGTGCTTTCCGTTGTTCCACATGGGCAAATTTATACGGTGGAGCAACCTTTTCAGGATTGGCAAACTGCACTTAAACGGGTAAAACAGACACCGGGCATTGTCGGGGCTTCCCCTTATGTTGAGTTTACTGGCCTGATGGAGCGTGGAGAAAAACTCAAGGCTGTACAGGTGCGTGGCGTAGATCTAGATACCGAGACGAATGTTAGTACTTTACCTCAGTTTGTGCGTAATGAGGCATGGAAAACGTTTAGGGCAAATAAAAATCAGGTGATTTTAGGGCAGGGTTTAGCCAATTCATTACACGTGAAACAAGGTGATTGGCTGACTGTCATGATTCCCAATAATGACCCTAGTCTGAAACTCTTACAGCCTAAACGCATCCGTTTACAAGTTGCGGGTATTTTCCAGCTTAGTGGGATGTTAGATCACAGTTTGGCTCTTGTTCCTGTGTCCGATGCCCAGAACTATCTGGATTACGGTGATGCAATCACAGGTATTGCTATCAAAGCGGATGATGTTTTTGCAGCAGAGAAACGTGTATGGGACGCAGGCAATGCTACGGGAAAATACGTGTATATCAGCACATGGATAAAAGATTACGGTTATATGTACAACGATATCCAGATGATACGTGGCATTATGTACTTAGCTATGGTTCTGGTTATTGGTGTTGCTTGCTTTAATATTATTTCAACGCTGATTATGGCTGTGAAGGATAAAAGCAGCGACATCGCTATTTTACGTACGTTGGGTGCTAAAGATAACCATATCAGGAGAATATTTTTATGGTATGGATTACTGACAGGCATGATAGGCAGCATGATTGGTGTAGTGGTTGGAGTTTTTATATCATTAAATCTGACGGCTATTATTAAAGGATTAGAAAAGCTGCTCGGACATCAACTCCTTTCAGGAGATATCTATTTTATCGATTTTTTGCCATCAGAATTACATTTTATTGATGTTGTTTATGTTCTGTTTACAGCATTGGTATTAAGTTTATTGGCTAGTTGGTATCCTGCTCGTCGGGCCAGTAAACTTGATCCGGCGCGAATTTTGAGTGGCCAATAGTATGCCAAAGTACCAAAGCGTGTTTAAGCACGCTATGGTATGGCGGGTTCTTTATCGGCGCAGTAAATTTTACCAATTTAGGCTATTACAGCATCAGTGATTACTATAGACAAAACTTTTACAGGGATATCCGATTGGCAAATAAAATAGAAAAACCTTATGTGGTAGTGCTGACGGGAGCTGGAATTTCTGCTGAGTCAGGCATTCGAACATTTCGTTCTTCCGATGGTCTGTGGGAAGAACATCGCGTTGAAGATGTTGCGACTCCGGAAGGTTTCCAGCGTGATCCTGAAATTGTTCAGGCATTTTACAATGCACGCCGAGAACAGCTCCAGCAACCGGAAATCCAGCCCAATGCTGCGCATTATGCACTGGTGGAACTTGAGCATCAGCTTGGTGACCGTTTTTTGTTGGTAACTCAAAATATTGATGATCTGCATGAACGTGCGGGAAGTCATCGTGTTCTGCATATGCACGGTGAATTACTGAAAGTCCGATGTTGTCAGTCTGGGCAGGTGATTGAATGGACAACGGAACTAACCATGGAAGATCGTTGCCATTGTTGCCAATTCCCGTCGCTACTGCGTCCTCATGTCGTGTGGTTTGGGGAAATGCCATTGGGTATGGAACAGATTTATTTAGCTTTAGCAGAAGCCGATATTTTTATTGCTATCGGAACGTCTGGTCACGTTTATCCCGCTGCTGGTTTTGTACATGAAGCTAAATTGTCTGGCGCACATACTGTTGAGTTAAATCTTGAGCCCAGTCAGGTCGAAAATTTATTTGATGAAAAGCATTATGGTCATGCCAGTAAAATTGTTCCTCAATATGCTGAATCCTTAATTCAGCAGATGAAGACAAATAAAAGCTGATTTGACGCAATACTTACTCTATCCATCTTCTTCATAATGAATTCACAATGATTTAGGGGGAGAAAATGGATAGATTATTGGAGCGTTTTTTTAAATATATTGCATTTAATACTCAATCAAAACCATCCGCTAAAAATATTCCCAGTAGTGACGGTCAATTGGCTCTTGCCAAGGCATTATATGAAGAATTAATCCAACTTGGTTTTGCTGATATTATACTCAACGAACAGGGATGTGTTATGGCAACATTACCATCAAATATTGCAAAACCAGTTCCAACCATTGGTTTTATTGCACATCTCGATACTTCACCGGATTTTTCTGGTAAGCATATTAATCCTCAAGTTGTTGAAAACTATCGTGGTGGTGATATCGCATTAGGGATGGGGGATGAAGTATTGTCTCCGGTTATGTTCCCTGTATTACATAGTTTGTTGGGCAAAACATTAATTACGACTGATGGGAAAACGCTATTGGGTGCTGATGATAAAGCCGGGATTGCTGAAGTCATTACTGCCATGGTTCGCTTAAAACAAAAAAATATCCCACATGGTGATATTCGGATTGCGTTTACACCAGATGAAGAAATCGGTAGGGGAGCACGCTATTTTGATATAGACGCTTTCGGCACAGAGTGGGCCTACACCGTTGACGGCGGTGGTGTAGGAGAATTGGAATTTGAAAATTTCAATGCTGCATCAGTGACAATCAAGATTGTGGGCAATATAGTTCATTCCGGAAATGCCAAGGGAGTAATGGTTAATGCGTTGACACTGGCAATGAGAATTCATCACGCTTTGCCTCCTGAAGAAACACCTGAAAAGACGGAAGGCCATGAAGGTTTTTATCATTTGCAAAGTATGAAAGGCACCGTCGAACGTGCAGAGATGCACTACATTATCCGAGATTTTGAGCGTGCTAATTTTGAAAAGCGCAAAAAAGATATCTTTGCTATTGCGAAAAATGTAGGAAAAGGGTTGCATCCAGACTGCTATATTGAGTTGGCGATTGATGACAATTATTACAATATGTACAGTGAGGTGCGCAAATATCCACATGTTATTGCCATTGCCAAACAAGCGATGTTGGATTGTAGTATTGAACCGATAATTCAGCCGATTCGTGGTGGTACTGATGGTGCACAATTATCTCATCGTGGTCTACCTTGTCCGAATATTTTCACTGGCGGATATAATTATCACAGCAAATATGAATTTATATCGCTGGAAGGTATGGAACAGGCGGTTAATGTTATTGTGCGGATTGCTGAATTGACTGTAAGTCACGAAAATAATGTGCTTCTTGAGTAATCAAGAAAAAACCAAGGGGCAATTTTGCCCCTTTCAGGTTAATCATTAAAATACCAATAACCACTATTGACCAAAGCTGTAAGCAGGCTGATAAATCGAACATCATCGATAGCATTACCCAGAAGCTCAGCATTGACTTTGTCATATTGGCAAAGAGCATCAGCGGCATGGATATGAGTTGTATCCATCAATTCTCCATTAACGAAACATTGATCACCAACACGTAAGACGCGCAAGCCACTCAATCGATTTAATTCTTCGCCTTGTTTCAGCAAATCATAAATCTCGTCGCTTTCATAAGGTGGTTCAGGTGACGCTAGATCCAGCTCATGGCGCGACTGAGAGATGAATTCACCAAACCAATTTTGGAAAGTTTCTGGTTGTTCCAACAAATCACGCATCATTGAACGTAGTGTACCCAGCTCGTTTGCCTGAATCAGGGCTGGGTTATCACGGAATGTCAGATCAGGATCGCTGTAACGATAGCTTCCTAGTTCGTTTGCCAGAATATAATCAGCAAATCCACTGAATAATTCACGGGCATTAGGTGCACGGAATCCTACTGAATAGTTCAGTGAATCCTCAATAGCGTAGCCTTCATGCGGGAAACCCGGTGGAATATAGAGTATATCGCCCGGTAGCATCTCTTCATCAATAATTGCCTCAAAGGGATCAACCTGTAATAAATCAGGATGAGGGCAATGTTGTTTCATAGGGATTTTTTCACCTACACGCCAGCGTCTGCGGCCTTTTCCTTGAATGATAAAAACATCATATTGGTCAAGATGAGGGCCTACACCGCCGCCGGGTACCGAGAAAGAGATCATCAAGTCATCCATACGCCAATCAGACAGTACGCGGAATGGCTTCATGAGTGCAGAGGAGGGGAGATGCCAATGGTCAACTGCTTGTACAAGCAAAGACCAATCTTTTTCGCCTAAATGGTCGTAGGTTTCAAATGGTCCATGGGAAACTTCCCAGCGTCCATTTTTCTGACTGACCAAACGACTATCGATTTCATTTTCCATCGCCAGTCCCGCCAGTTCATCGGCGGAAAGGGGATCAATAAACTGATGGAAACCCTGTTTAATCAGCAATGGTCGCTTTTGCCAATTGTTTTGCAAAAACGCCTGCCAGTCCAGATTCAGCTGATAATCCATGATGACATCCTGAAGTGAGAAGTGAATTTCACGCTATTATAACGAATAGTCGATGGCGATATCAGATTTGGTTGAAATATTTCGAGATTGGGCTAATGGCTAGCAATCATCTAATCATTATGGTTGTTTTGTGTTCCTTTTGGTGAGCGGAATGTTACACGCACTCTCGCGCCCCCAAGCGGGCTATCATCAATGTTGATGTCACCTCCATATTGTTGCTCGATAATTTCAGAGGCTATCGATAAACCGAGACCTTGGCCTGGTCGCAATGTATTTGCTCGTAAGCCACGCTGAAAAATCATTTCTCGCTTATTAAGAGGGACACCCAATCCATCATTATCGACAACAATAATGATCTCGTTGTCTCTTGTTGTGACAGTGATTTTGACAAGTTTCCGGCAATATTTACAAGCATTATCCAGAATGTTTCCCATCGCTTCCCAAAAGTCACGCTCTTTTCCCAGTAATATCACTTTAGGGGGGGAATCTAGCGTAATTATGACGTCTTTATGTTGATACACCTTTCTTAGCGCACTGACGAGTTTATTCAGTAAAATTGGGACTGAAAAAAGCTGATTCAGAAGAAAACTATGGTCACTGGTTATATTGGCTCTGTGCAGAGAGTATTTAATCTGTTGAGATATCAGCTCAATTTGTTCAAACATAATGGATTCAGTTTGTTCAATGGTCTGGTTTTGAGGAGGGCGCAGAGTCGATTGCAGTACTGCTAAAGGTGTTTTCAGACTATGTGCCAAATCTGTGAGAGTTGTTTGATATTTTGTATAACGTTCACGTTCATTGGATAGTAATTTATTTAAATTATTGACCAGTACTTTTAACTCAGAGCGAGGATTTTCGTCCAACTTTTCTCTTTCTCCATTTTCTAGTGATTTGATCTGTGTAATTAAGGCATTAATTGGTTTAAGGCTCCAGCCAGCGGCAAGCAAGATTAATGGAATGACCAGAAGTAGGTTGGCCATTAAAACATATCCAAACCATTTCCATACTTTTGCTGAGTTTTCTACATCTTGTGGAATGGTGTCAATGGTAACAATGACCATTTCAGGTAGTTTGTCAGTGGCGGGATAAATATTTACCGCAACCGAGTAGGTTAATAACTTTGTGTTATCATTTTTTGTTTTATCTTTCGTATTATATAAACAATTATCTTTTTCATTCATATTCGTTTTTAATTCTAGTGTATAAACTCCATCTTTTTTCAACCAATCAGGTTTAATCTCATTTTTGAATTCAGATCCACCATTCTTGGGCCAAAGAAGATTTCCATTATTATCATAGATTAGTGTTAATGAACTACAATTCAAAGTATAATTTGGGGGAACAGTAATATTTAGCTCGTTGTTTTTCCACTGAGCCAATGTGTGAAATAGATTACTTTGGCTACGGAGTATAGAATAGATTGTTTTATCAAAACTCACTAAGTACCCGGCAATAGCAACAATTCCATATGATAGTGTTAATGCTAGGATAATAGCTGCCGTAGCCATGAGAAACCGAATCCTAAGAGAAAGATATTTTCTAGAGAACCTGAGCATTATGAGGTTTCACATCGAAGATATATCCTTGACCACGAACAGTAATAATTACTTCTCCGGGGCATTGATTTAATATCTTTTTCCTCAAACGTCCGATTAATACATCAATTGTATGACTTTCACGTGGTTCATCTTTATCCTTTATATATAATTCGCGCATTAGCGTCTCTTTACTGACAACCTTGCCATTATTACGTATTAAGGTTGCCATAATAATAAATTCAAAGGCGGTCAATTTGATATAGATATCATTGATAAAGAACTCCTTTCTCGAAAGGTCAATTGAAAATGGTAATATTTCAATTAGTTGTGATGCCAGACCATTTTTGCGTCGCATTAAAGCCTGTATGCGAGCGCTAATTTCTTCCGGTTGACAGGGCTTAGTAACATAATCATCTGCACCGGCATTTAGCACAATGACTTTTTCTTGCCAGGTTTCACGCACAGTGACGACAAGAATAGGTAAATTAATGTTCTTACTGCGCCAGCGTCGTATCATACTAAGCCCATCTTCTTCTGGGAGTCCTAGATCAACGATAGCAACGTCAGGGTGAAATTCTTTAAGGTAATAATCAGCTTCTTTGGTATTTTCTGCACAATGAACTGCATACCCCATATTCCCTAGTTGCGTGGCGTAGTGATGGCGAAGTGTGTAATTATCTTCAACAATCAATATCCGCATAATGATTCCTTATGCTAATCAGTAAGGTTTATAAGTTAAAAAATAAATTTAAAATAGATAATTAATTAATTCCATCAATGAAACCAAGTAAATTTACAATCTGGTTATTAATATATCTATATAGTAACCAAAGTATATAACCATTTATATATTTTTGGTATATTATTGATGGATGTATTTAAAAAACAAATGATTGCATTGAAATATGGGGTAAGATTCAAAATCTATCTGAAATAGTAATTGAAATATATAGGTGTTATGTATTTTTTTAATATGTTAATAATGATTTCAATAAAGTGAATGATTGTTCTGTGATATTAAATAAACTTAAAACCTATTTATTAGAGTGGGCTAAGTATATAAAAATTTTTCTTTTTTAATATGTTAATGGTAGGTATTATTAAATGTAATTTCTTGTGCTTCAATGTAAAATAAATTAAAGATCTCTTTATGGTCTATTAGAATTCAAATAGTTAACAAATTTAAATTTCAGTGTGCCTGACATGGATACGAATTTTTAGGAGTATAGCTATTTCTCTGTTTATTTATAGTTACGTGATTGGAATGAACAAATGTGTCTAACAAAGTAGTAATTTGAAAAATGAATAGGGTATTTTAGTTGTGTTAGTGTTAGCTCTTTTTTCTCCTTTTAAAAGGTTTTTCTTGACTGTTTTTTTCGAAACGTTAGATTATAGGCGGAATAAAATCCGCCCATTTGGCATGAATAAAAGGAGATTATTTTAACTGATCAACCAGCGAAGTGGCATAGCCTATGTAGTTTGTTGGCGTCATGGATTTGAGACGTTCTTTTTCCGTTTCGGGAAGTTCAAGCCCATCAATGAATGCTTTCATGCCTTCAGCATCAACGCGTTTACCACGAGTCAGTTCTTTCAGTTTTTCATACGGTTTTTCAATGCCATAACGGCGCATAACAGTCTGGATAGGTTCTGCCAATACTTCCCAATTATTATCCAGCTCATCTAGCAAATGTTGTTCATTGACTTCTAGTTTATTCAATCCTTTCATCGTGGATTGATAAGCAATCAATGCATATCCCAGGCCTACTCCCAAATTGCGTAGTACGGTTGAATCTGTCAGGTCACGCTGCCAACGAGAGACGGGCAGTTTGCTGGAAAGATGTCCCATAACTGCATTTGCCAATCCCAGGTTTCCTTCAGAATTTTCAAAATCAATCGGATTGACTTTATGTGGCATAGTAGAAGAACCAATTTCCCCGGCGACGGTTTTTTGTTTGAAATGGTTCAAGGCAATATAGCCCCAGATGTCGCGATCAAAATCGATTAGGATAGTATTGAAACGCGCTACACAATCAAACAGTTCCGCTATGTAGTCATGAGGTTCAATCTGAGTGGTATACGGATTCCACTGAATACCTAACGAGGTCACAAATGATTCACTGAATTGGTGCCAATCAACTTGTGGATAGGCCGACAAGTGGGCATTGTAGTTACCAACAGCCCCGTTGATTTTTCCTAGAATGTCTACTTGTCCAAGCTGACGGAATTGGCGTTCCATACGATAGACTACATTGGCAAATTCCTTTCCTACAGTGGAAGGTGTGGCTGGTTGGCCGTGTGTGCGGGACAGCAATGGCAGATCGCGATAGTCGTGTGCCATACGTGTGATGGCATCGATTAATTGACGCCATTGAGGTAGCAAAACTTCCTCGCGAGCCGTTTTAAGCATTAATGCATGCGACAGGTTATTAATATCTTCTGATGTGCAGGCAAAGTGGATAAACTCTGCAACTTGATGTAGGGCAGGGATATGAGCAACTTTTTCCTTCAAAAAATATTCGACAGCTTTAACATCATGATTGGTTGTACGTTCAATTTCTTTGATACGCAGTGCATCCTGTTCACTGAAATTTACAATAATTTCATCAAGGTAAGCGTTTGCGTCTACATCAAAAGCAGGAACTTCTTTGATTTCTGTTGTTGCGGCCAGTTTTTGCAGCCAACGTACTTCGACTTGCACTCGGAATTTTAGTAAGCCGAACTCACTAAAAATAGCGCGTAGTGCGCTGACTTTATCGCCGTAACGGCCATCAATTGGAGAAACAGCGGTCAGTGAGGATAATTCCATTGGTAGCAACTCCCGGATTTTATTTAACAATTTATGTTTAACAACTTAGGTTTAACAGTTTTTAGCTAATTGTTTTTATTTAACAGCTAGCAAGGATATCTTTTGCCTGTCGGATCAGGCGTTGACGAGAAAACATGATTTGCAGGCGGCTACCACCAACTTGTTGCCATAGGACTGCGCTGCGGATGCCAGCCAGTAATGTAGCTCTGACTTTTGCCTGAATCAGTGTATTGCGCAATATGTCAGGTGAACCTGTTACTTGAATGCGTGGCCCTAATGGACTGATAACATCGACATAAATTCCTGCCAAAGCGTTGAGTATTCCTTCTGACATAGGTTCAAAATAAGCTTGCTGACGTTCTAATTGCCCAATGCGATTTGACAATTCATTGGTGGCGGATTGATTTTTATTCAAACGACGCTCCAGTGCCACCAAACTCAGCGTATAGCGGGTAAGATCGGCAGAGACCCCACTATGTGAACCGTTGAACATGCCCAACATGGCATCAAGACCAATACGCAGATTACAGGCATTATTACCAAAGACATCCAGAGTGGATGCTGGGTTCATATTCAGGATACTGTTGATCATGATTTCAAAAGCATCAGTATCACAATGGCCTTCATTAGCAAGTTTTTGCACCAGACGGCCTGACTGGAAGATACCTGCCAGAGCCAGTGTGATGTCGTAATAATTTTTAGCCACAACTACTCCTGTATACGTTGTTCGATCACACCACCACCGAGACAGACTTCACCTTGGTAAAACACAGCTGATTGACCTGGGGTGACAGCGGCAACAGGGCTATCAAAACGAACTTCAATTTTATCTTCGCTCAAAGGAACGACAGTGCAGGGAATATCATGCTGACGGTAGCGTGTTTTTACTACACAGCGCGTTTCTGCCTTTAACGGTTGGCGATCAACCCAATGCAGTTGCTGTGCAATCAAACCGACAGACATCAGGCGAGGATGCTCATAGCCTTGGGCGACAATCAGTATATTGTTTTCGACATCTTTATCAACAACATACCATGGCTCTTCATTGCCATCTTTCGTACCCCCGATCCCCAGACCTTTGCGTTGACCAAGTGTATGGTACATCAAGCCCGTATGTTGGCCGATAGTCTGTCCATCCACCGTTATAACTGGACCTGGTTGGGCGGGTAAATAGCGCCCAAGGAAATCACGGAACTTACGCTCACCAATAAAGCAAATACCAGTCGAATCTTTTTTCTTTGCTGTGACTAGACCAATTTCTTCGGCAATACGGCGTACTTCGGGTTTTTCCAACTCACCGACCGGAAACAGGCTTTTGGCAATTTGCTGGTGGCTTAAGGTATATAAGAAATAGCTTTGATCTTTATTGCTATCCAGACCACGGAGCAATTGGCTGGTGCCGTCCACATCCCGACGACGGACATAATGCCCGGTTGCGATATAGTCAGCCCCTAAATCCTCTGCGGCAAACTCTAGAAATGCTTTGAATTTGATTTCTTTATTGCAAAGAATATCCGGATTCGGAGTCCTGCCTGCTTTATATTCAGCAAGAAAATGTTCGAAAACATTATCCCAATACTCGGTTGCAAAATTGATGGTGTGCAACTCTATGCCCAGTTTGTCACAAACTGCTTGGGCATCGGCAAGATCGGCGGCAGCCGAGCAATATTCTTTATCATCGTCTTCTTCCCAGTTTTTCATGAACAGGCCAGCGACCTGGTAGCCCTGTTGTTGCAGAAGGTAGGCGGAAACGGATGAATCAACACCGCCGGACATTCCGACAATGACTTTTTTCTGGCTGTTATCTGACATGGATATATCTCACTGCGGAAAAAAACAAACGCGATACTTTAGCACGTTGGCATTCAAGGTGCACCAAACGTCTCATGCTCTTTTTTGTCCAACTATTTTTTGTCCAGTTATTGTTTTTATTCAATATTGTTTATTGCGATCAACTGTTTATTACGATCATTTAACAAAAGGTAAACCATAACAACCCAGCATCGATAGTGGATAAACTTTGTGCTCTAAGTAGCAGAGAATACTTTCGGCAACCAGAGGAGAACGTAACTGTGGGCTATTAAGTATTTCTTCTGCGCTTAACCAGTGGCAGCAGTGGATATCGTTATCTTGTGGATTCGTGTCCATGATTTTTTTCATTTCAACTAAGAATAGAAAACGGATAAATGGCGTTCCGTCAGGTGCGACCCATTGGTGCAGCTTTAAAAATGCTTGTGGCTGTGCCCGAATTCCTGTTTCTTCCCATAATTCTCGTTCAGCGGCCTCTAGTAATGTTTCATTAGCTTCAAGATGACCTGCTGGTTGATTCCAGAAAGGTTTATCGTTAATCAACTCTTCGACAACCAGAAATTTATTTTCTGCATAAACAATACAGGCAACAGTAATATGTGGACTAAACAAGATTAATTTCTCTCCATTCTCCGGGGGATAATGAACATAACTGTATGGATCCCATACTGAAACGGATTAGGCGCAGTGTAGGGTAACCCACATGAGCGGTCATTCTACGTACTTGCCGGTTGCGGCCTTCATATAGCGTAATTTTAAGCCAACTTACTGGAATGCTTTTCCGTTCCCGTATGGGCGGCGTTCGCTCCCAAACCCATTCAGGTTCTTCCACTAATTCAGCTCCGGCTGGCAAAGTTGGGCCATCTTTTAATGTGACACCATTGCGGAGTTTATTCAGTGCAGTTTCATCAGGAATGCCTTCTACTTGAACATAATAAACTTTAGCGGTTTTTTTATGAGGCTGAGTTAATTTGGCCTGCAATTTTCCGTCGTTGGTCAACACCAATAACCCTTCACTATCACGATCCAGACGACCAGCGGCATAAACATCAGTAAACGGGATAAAGTTTTTTAACGTTGATCTTCCCATTTCATCAGTAAATTGGGGCAGAACATCATAAGGTTTGTTAAAAATCAATACCCGACGAGTGCCTGTTAGTTTTTTTATGATTTTGTTATTTTTTCTTTGGCTGAATCGGTTAAGTTGGCGTTTTTTAAAAGAGATATTTGTCATGATAAGCCATTGTGAAAAATTAGGGTGCGTATTATACCTTAAATCTGTGACCATTGGCGTTTGCAGAATATTCAAGTAGTATTGACACGTCCCTTACAAAAAATTAACAAGGCATGCGCTTATTTGAAAGGAGAGGTTAATGGAAAGCAAAGTAGTTGTTCCGGCGGAAGGTAAAAAGATTACTATTGATGCCAAAGGTAAATTAAATGTTCCGAATAACCCTGTAATCCCTTATATCGAAGGGGATGGCATTGGTGTTGATGTTACGCCGGTCATGCTGAAAGTTGTTGATGCTGCGATTCAGAAAGCTTATAGCGGAGAGCGCAAAATTTCTTGGATGGAAATCTACACGGGCGAGAAATCCACACATGTCTATGGCAAAGATGTTTGGTTGCCAGATGAGACACTGGATTTGATCCGTGAATACCGTGTTGCTATCAAAGGTCCTCTGACAACTCCGGTAGGTGGTGGTATCCGTTCTCTGAACGTAGCGCTGCGTCAGCAGTTAGATCTGTATGTCTGCCTGCGTCCGGTTCGTTACTATCAAGGTACGCCAAGCCCTGTTAAACAGCCTGAGCTAACAGATATGGTTATTTTCCGTGAAAACGCAGAAGACATTTATGCGGGTATTGAATGGAAAGCGGGTTCAGCGGAAGCGGACAAAGTTATTAAATTCCTGCAGGATGAAATGGGTGTTAATAAGATCCGTTTCCCTCAGCAGTGTGGTATCGGTATCAAACCTTGCTCAGAAGAAGGCACTAAACGTTTAGTACGCGCTGCTATTGAATACGCGATTGATAATGACCGTGAATCAGTAACTCTGGTTCATAAAGGTAATATCATGAAATTCACTGAAGGCGCTTTCAAAGATTGGGGTTACGAACTGTCTCGCACGGAGTTCGGCGGAGAACTGCTGGATGGTGGTCCATGGGTTAAGATCAAGAATCCTAAAAACGGTAAAGATATCATCATCAAGGATGTAATCGCAGATGCTTTCTTGCAACAAATTTTGCTGCGTCCAGCAGAATATGATGTTATCGCTTGTATGAACCTGAATGGTGACTACATTTCTGATGCTTTGGCTGCGCAAGTAGGTGGTATCGGTATTGCTCCTGGTGCAAACATTGGTGACGAATGTGCATTGTTTGAAGCAACACACGGTACTGCACCTAAATACGCAGGTCAGGACAAAGTAAACCCGGGTTCTGTAATCCTTTCCGCTGAAATGATGTTGCGCCACATGGGATGGTTTGAAGCCGCAGACCTAATCGTTAAGGGAATGGAAGGTGCAATTGCAGCCAAGACCGTCACTTACGACTTTGAGCGCCTGATGGATGATGCTAAGCTACTGAAATGTAGTGAGTTCGGTGACGCAATTATTTGTAATATGTAATAATAACTAATTGGAATATATAACGGGGGCTTAATGGTTCCCGTTTGTTTTTTTGGGGTGTTAAAATTCTTCTGAAAACTCCCCTGCAAAGGCGGTTTAAATTTAACCATTATTCGCTGCCAAATAATCCAATTTTTATCCTTATCATCATGGCATTTGTCAGTTTTCCTCTGATTAACTTTACGTCAGATTTTTGCACAAATTAGATTAGCCTCTAAATGACATCAACAGCATATATCCGGTGAGTACTTCATGTTGTATTTACCTAATTTACTTATGTATATATACTGCTGCCCCGTTTTTATGGATTCAGAATTAAATGCTAAAAAAATTACTATTATTATCTACACTTGCTATGTCTGGTTGTGTATTCAATAAAATACCAACAGATAACTTAACATCACTCAGTGGTAATGAATTATGTTCGGCTCTTGGTGAAAACTCAGATAATGGCAATACTACCCTCAGAATCTTAGATGAAATAACATCCAGAAAAGATGCTATTGATATGGAAAAATGTCATGCACTTGAAATGTCAGCAAGAACAAGAGGCTCTAATTTTGGTGATCCTAGTGCCTGGGCTCGTGAGTCCAGCAGAATGTTAGAACAAACTAGAAGAGATGTAGAAATGTTCAAAAGATTAAAGGAAATGGGAAAAATTTAGTTACTGAGCGAAGGCGCATTCATGTTTGAATGTGCCTTGTGTAATCTCACTATTTATTTTCATGCTTTTTTTCGAAAATATTAACCATATTTTATGTAGATCCTCTTCTATCTTACAGCATATTTATTATTTTTTTGGCATAAATATACTTTTAATGAATTTTAACGCATAGAACAGAAAATAAAAAAGAGATCTAAGTGTTTAATGCATATAATGTTAAGAGTTTATTTTAACTTTGTGATTATATTAAGAAATGAGGGATGTATGAGAAAGATAATGGCATTTTCTGTGTTACTATTAGTATCTGTTAATACTAATGCAAAAACATTAAATAATAATCCAGATGGATATAAAAAATTTAGATTAGATTATACCGAAATGGTAGATTTAGCTAATCCGCAGAAATTACCCCATAGAGTTTTTTATGAAAAACCATCTGCAGGAGAAAATAGGAAATGGTTTGATGCTGTTAAACAAGGAGATATAGAAATAATTAAAGAAATGATTGAACAAGGTCAAAATATTGAAGCTAAGGATACGGGAAGTTTGGACCAAACAGCACTAGGTTGGGCTGCTTTTATTGGTTATGAAGATGTGGTAGATTATTTAATATCGAAAAAAGCCAATTTATGGGCAACGGATAAAGGAGATGTTCATCATATATTGAAATCGGCTGTTTTGGGTAAAAATACTAATATAGTGAAGAAGATACACAATCTGATAAAGAATGATCTTGATTTAAATGATCAAACTATTGAAGATGATGGTGAAACTCTTGTCATGATTGCGGCCAGTAATAATAGAATTAATACTGTAAAGTATTTGATTGAACAGGGTGCGAATCTGGATTTATTTACAATAACAAATGATGTAAATATGCCATCTTATGATCAAAGCGCATTATCATATGCTTGTCAGCGTAATTTAAAAGAAATGAAAAAATTATTGATTGATAATGGAGCTATAAATCATAAAACTCAGAAATCATCATGTGATTAGTATGTTTAACCTTTCCCATTAATTATTAATTCTGGAATGAAATATAACAAATTTCAAGTTCCAGCATAGTCAATGAAGCAGCAACTTGGAATCTACTAAGGTTAACTCATAGAAATTTAACACAGATAGAACGATCATTTTCCCAGTCAATTAGAGAAAATTGGAAAAGATGCGCAATGGTGGGTTATACTGGTTAATAAATCATCTGATCATGGTGTGCTTATGTGGAACAGTCATCCTCAAAGAGGAAATATGCGGTTATTGGCAAATTTTCTATCGCCGATAGATGCCCACATTGTTTTGGGCAGAATGTTATCAGAAGATATTTATACAGTTGTGCTAGATGAAGATATTGTATGGAATAATTATATGTATTCTCAAGCATTCGGTGGTGTAAAACTTCTTGTCCATCAATCTGATATGGAGCGTGCGAAAACGATACTTGCTGAAATTGAGGATAATAAGTTTTCATTAGATAAAGTAGAGTCTAATCAGGATAATAAGGAAAAATTATTATCTCAATATCATTCTTCTGAGTTAAAAAATACTTTTTTAGTGCTTTTATTGTTTTTAATATTCGGGATAGCATTACCGCTAAAGGATTAATGCCACTTTTCTTTTTTGATCTTAATTCTATAGATTTTATTTTTTGTTGATAAGAATGAAATTATCAGTTAGGGGAAATGTAATTATTTGTTTCTTGGTGAAATTAAAACTAAATGTAATTAAAGTATCTTGGGATAGTTTAATTTAAAAAAATACTGGCAATACCTATAAAGCTTGAAGTATGATGCAGCTCCTGCAAAATGCAGTTACTCACTAAACCCACATTAACTACTGAAAAGGAGAAATTCACGATGATGACAATAACAATGACTCTTTTCAGGCCAGCCCTTAGCTAATTACTAAATCAAAATTTTCAGTATTGCTTGGCTAGAAAGGCCTGACCACATCCTTATTTTTACTGATCATTAAGGTTGATCTATGGGCAATACTTTGCATTCGGCTGCACCAAACGTGCAGCTTATCGTAGCAGAAAATACCTGGCTGGAAGGTAAGGCTATCCAGCAACTTGAAATAACAGCACAACTTCCTGACATGGTGCGTGTCGTTGGTCTACCGGATCTGCATCCTGGCAGAGGGTACCCTGTCGGCGCTGCATTTTTCTCTCAATCACGTTTTTATCCGGCTCTTATCGGTAATGATATTGGTTGTGGTATGGCGTTGTGGCGAACAGATTTGACGTTGAGCAAATGGTCACTGGATAAACTCGAAAAACGACTCGGTTCCATTGATATCTCTTTAAATATAGAAGATTTACCCGATAATACTCCTGAACATTTTTGTTATTCGCCGGGAACGATTGGTGGTGGCAATCATTTTGCTGAACTACAGCAATTAGATGAGATTTATCAACCGGATATTCTTGAAACTTGGCAACTGAGTAAACAGCAACTTTTGCTATTAGTGCATAGTGGTTCACGTGGTATGGGGCAAATGATCCTTGAACAACATCTTAGCGAACATGGACACCATGGATTGATAGCAACCAGCCCACAGGCATTGAATTACCTTCAACAGCATCAACAAGCGTTGGATTATGCTTGTTTTAACCGTCAGCTGATCGCAGAAAGAATGTTAAAACGTTGGCGGGTAAGTGGAGAACGTCTACTTGATGTTTCTCATAATTTGCTTACCCCATGTACTATTGATGGTATCACTGGTTGGTTGCACCGTAAGGGAGCAACCCCAGCTGATCAAGGGCCTGTGATTATTCCGGGATCTCGTGGAGATTATAGTTATTTGGTTCAACCTTTGAATAGTGCAAGTAGTTTGTTTTCTCTTGCTCATGGGGCAGGACGGAAATGGATGCGTGGGGAATGTAAGGAGCGTTTGAGCGGACGTTATAATGCTGTTCAACTTTCCCGTACAGCATTAGGTAGCCGTGTCATTTGTTTAGATAAGCAATTAATTTTTCAAGAAGCCCCAGAAGCTTATAAACCTATCAGTGGTGTGATGGACGCTATGCTACAAGCAGGCTTGGTGAAGTTGATAGCACGATTAAAACCTGTTTTGACATATAAAACACGAGGAGGCAACGAATGATTTTGTTGCAAATTTCCTCGGCTCAAGGACCTGATGAATGCATGCTTGCGGTCAAAAAAGCGTTAGAGCGATTGATTCAAGAAGCCACTGAATTAAATATTATTGTAGATATTTTGGAAGAAGAACGAGGGCAACGTGTTGGCACATTACGCTCTGTATTAATTGCCATTCAGGGAGAAAAAGAGTTACAGCTGCTTAAGCGTTGGAACGGTACTATCAAATGGATTTGTGAAAGCCCGTGGCGAAAAGGAGCAGGCCGCAAAAATTGGTTTATTGGTGTGACGCAATTTGAGCCTATGCAAGAAATGATGGAAGGCGACATTAAATTTGAAACGTCAAGAGCCTCAGGGCCAGGAGGTCAACATGTCAATAAAACAGAATCAGCGGTTAGGGCAGTACATATTGCTAGCGGAATCAGCGTTAAAGTGCAGTCTGAACGCAGCCAACACGCTAATCGTCGACTCGCTTGTTTATTATTGGAGCATAGAATTCGGCAGCTACAAAGTATGCAGCAAGCACAGCTAAAAGCTGAACGACGTTTATTTCATCATCAGGTTGAAAGGGGAAGTGCAGTGCGTACTTTTATTGGGATGAAATTTACACTACTAAGTTAATATACGCCTAATAGATACCAAATCGCAGGGTGATAATAATTAAATACTCTCAGTAATTGTAATTTAAGTGGTGAAAAGGGCTAATAAGTAGAGCGACAACGTAAGTTAGTCGCTCTACGTTTCTTATTTTATTTTTTCGGATAAGGCATGCTTTGTTTGTGTTTTGCATGCTTCGATAGATTTAACCAGTAATTCATCAAAATGACGAGTGCTTGGAAAGACTTGTTTATTTTTTCTGATTTCTGAAACTGTTTGTTTGATAGATGCAATAAATTCATCTTTATTGCTATGAATTTCTTTAAGATCAAATCCTTCACTACTTAATTCTTTGAAAGCCTTTTGGGCTATCGTGTCGGGGGAATCTTGGGTTTTAAATGCTTCTATAGAGGCTTTTCCAAATAATTTACAATAAGTTTCTGCCGTTTTATCTACATTAGCATATGCGGCATATGAAAAGAATGGAGCAAGGAAAATCGGCAATAAAAGGCGTTTCATAACTTCCTCTCGATCAGCTATACCATAATAGCGGTGATAACTTTAACTGGAATGACATCATTAACAATAGTACATAATTCAACGTTTACGCCGAATATCAGTGCATAGCGATTTTCATTGAATAGGCACTTATTTAATTTTTTTGCTCTACGCATTTCCCCCTTTTACATATTGCACGGAGTGACTTTATGGGATCATTATTCCCATTTATATGGATGCGGGTGAGAAGTGTGACATTTTTTTTAGTAATTTTGAGCGCATCAACTTCAAGATAATTTCCAGAACCAGCAGTGAGTTTGGAAACGATTAGTTCTTTGGAACCATCGCCATTAATATCAGCAAATGTAATCCGCGGATTTCCATTGTCTTTAAACACTGAACCATCACGTTCAAAGATAGCTCCAGTTTCAAAGTCTGTAAGATCTTTATCTTTGAAAATAGCAATAGAATAGCTGCCAATTGATGCATTTTCCAGATCACCAGTTGACATAACAGCAAATCGTTTATCGGGTAAGTTAATCACTTTCCCCTCTCTTGCACCAGCCGGAGTTGATAACAATAGAGTTATTAGAGTCGGAATAACAATAGTTTTTATAATCTTACTTATATGCATCATAAGCCATGCTCCATTGTTTGCTATCTTGTTTTAAAAAATTTATAGGTGAGATTTATATCGTAGCACGAATTTGGAAAGACCATATTCCCAATGCTAAAGAGCAGTTCAATGCTTATGTTAGTAATGCAATAATAGTGCGGCTCTAAGAAGTTATTTTTTCTTATTGTTTTTGTCGGATAAATGGCAATTTTTATGATAGAAAATGAAATAATATTTTCTAATACAGATTATTTTTGCTGTGATTACTGAGTTTTATTCAGACAGTGGTTATGTTATTTGAATCAACGGGAGCGATAACTCCCGTTTTTTATTAATTTAAACATATAATAAGCTCTATGTGCTGTTTTTTTCTGTTTTTTTCAAAATCTTATTGTACTCTTTCCAAACAACGGATACTGGTGAGTTTAGACAGCAGATAGAGATTGAACCACCTGTTGCAGGATGATATTCATACTTTGATTTTCCCCTATAAACCCTCTTGGGCAGTATGTTATCTGCGGGATGCTTCCTTTTTCGCTCTAACATCAATTATAACCTCACTTGCAGATTATCTGATGACCAGATAGTAGATTATTAACATATTATTAAAATTTTGTTGTTTCCTACTGTAAAAATAACAATTAAAAATTTTAATACGCGATGGTGGCTTTTTCCAACTATTACAGTATTAAAATTTAATAATCTCATTTTGAGAAAGATATTGCTATATGTTTTCGTAAATATTAGAAAATTCAAGATTAAATTTTGAAATCATCCCATTTTTTCTAATGAATTCGGTGATTACAACATTAGTAATATGTCAGTGCGTTATTATATAAATTGTTCTGTGCATTTTGTGTGTCATGGAATCAACAGATTTTGATTAGCACACTCTTTTTATGTGGTTATTGTATTGGTGTTGTTTTTTAAAAGTTTTATTTTTGTTGGTGGTATGTTTAGTAATTTGAGTTCAGTTGTGATCTGATCTGTGTTTATTTTTTATATAAAGAAGAAAATTAGACCACAATTATTGTTCGTAAAATACACTAAATAAGCTTGGGATAGGGAGTAAAGCGTTTGTGTCTAACACATGACTGTTTAATAATGCTAAAGTAAATGTAAAAATTTCATTAAAAGTTACCTATTGAAATAGATATTGTGTTACATTCTTTCCGTTTTTACTGGCTAGTATCTCTGTGCTTTTGTATACAGAATTATGTTACTTGTTAATTATAAAGGAAATTAAGCACAATAAAATTTTGCCGGATACGGCATTACGATCAGCTAATGTTTGCTAATTAGTAAGGGGAAAACATCTTGACGGGTCTGATTAACTTCATTAACAATATTCTCTGGGACTACGTACTTATATACTTGCTTCTTGGGGTTGGCCTTTACTTCACACTGCGTTCTGGTTTTATACAGCTGCGTCATTTTGGTCATATGTTTTCAGTTCTGAAAAATAGTAATAAATCAGATAATTCTGGCATTTCATCTTTTCAAGCTTTATGTACCAGTCTTGCTGCTCGTGTAGGGACCGGTAACTTAGCAGGGGTCGCCATTGCAATTACAGCTGGTGGGCCAGGTGCTATTTTCTGGATGTGGGTAGTGGCATTTATTGGTATGGCAACTTCCTTTGTGGAAAGCACGCTTGCCCAGTTGTACAAGACGAAAGACGATCAAGGAAATTATCGCGGTGGCCCGGCTTATTACATGGAAAAAGGGTTGAAGAAGCGATGGATGGGGGTATTGTTCTCATTCTTCCTTATTATCGCGTTTGGTCTTGTATTTAATGCTGTTCAGGCAAACTCAATTGCGGAAGCGGCTGCCTTTGCTTTTAATGTCAAACCGTTTTATGTCGGTATTGTTTTAGTCATTATCAGTGGCGTAATTATTTTCGGTGGATTGCGTTCCATTGCCCGAGTAGCGGAATTAGTTGTACCGTTCATGGCGTGCGCTTATTTAATATTGGCATTTTGGGTTGTCGGGCATAATATTGAACGCATTCCAGCTGTATTCGCTTTAATTATCAAGAGCGCCTTTGGCCTTCAGGAAGCGATAGCCGGAACATTAGGCTACGGTATCTCGCAGGCAATGACTCAGGGTGTTCAACGTGGATTATTTTCGAATGAAGCAGGGATGGGGTCTGCACCAAATGCTGCGGCATCCGCTTCTCCATATCCACCTCATCCAGCTTCTCAGGGATATGTGCAGATGTTGGGTGTATTTATGGATACGATCGTTATCTGTAGTGCAACGGCTGCTATTATCCTTTCTTCTGGAATTCTCAACGAAAATGTTACTGCTATCAGCGGGATTGAACTGACTCAAAGAGCATTGTCATCAGCCGTTGGGCATTGGGGAACGACATTTATTGCGATTGCTATTTTCTTCTTTGCCTTCACATCAATTATTGCCAACTACGCTTATGCTGAAAGTAATATGATATTTTTGGAGCGTAACCACACTGCTGGTTTATTTCTTTTGCGGTTGGCTGTGTTAGGTATGGTGATGTTTGGTACATTGGCAGAAGTACCCTTGGTCTGGAGTATGGCGAATCTATCAATGGCATGTATGGCTATTGTTAACTTGATTGCCATACTTATGTTGTCAGGTATCGCAATAAAGCTGGCGAAAGACTATAACAGGCAGAGAAGGTTAGGGAAGCTGCCAACATTCGATATCAATGCCTACCCTGAGATTCAACAGCAAGTTGAAAAAGGTATTTGGGATAATGATATTTCGCATAATAGCGAGAAGAATAAGCACTGATACTGAAATATCTCAGAGGATATCAGTAACTTAATATTACTCATATCAAATAATTTTATTAGCAGAGTATTCGCTCATTCCGCGAATGTTCTGCTTTTATTTGGTCTTAAAAACACCAAATTTAGTCTAATCTAATATATAATCATCCAATGTCACATTTTTTTGCAAAATAGCTGATCGATCATGATAAAGCGATTAATAATATGTATGTTTATCACTTTGTTGAGTGGTTGTTCTTATTCCCCTGAACAAGAAAGTAGAAATGGGTATATTGTTGACAATTCCTATCCTTATTCAACCAAGCAAGATATTGACTCAATTAAATTCCTTGTTCTTCACTATACTGCGTTGGATGATAAAAAATCTTTACGGGCATTAACGGGAGGTCGTGTTAATGCTCATTATCTTATTCCCTCGCAGCTGAAGTATAAAAATAAAGAACCGATTATTTTTCAACTGGTTTCAGAGAAAGAAAGGGCATGGCATGCGGGAAAAAGCGAATGGAGTGGATATCAAAACTTAAACCGTTATTCTATTGGTATAGAAATTGTTAATTGTGGATTTAAGCAAGAGTTTATTAAAAAAGAATGGTGTTTATATCATCCATCACAAATTGATACAGTCATTCGATTAGTAAAGGATATTATCCTAAGGTATAAAATTCAGGCCGTGAATGTTGTGGGTCATAGCGACATAGCACCATTGAGAAAAAAAGATCCCGGGCCTATTTTTCCGTGGCGTGAACTTTATGAACAAGGAATTGGTGCTTGGCCTGAGTATGCAACAGTGAATAAATATTTGGCTGGTAGGGCACCTAATACTCCTGTGTCAGTGATGGCAATTCAGAAAGCGTTAGCTCTTTATGGCTATAGTATTCCTCAAACGGGTTTCTTGGATAGTGCCACTTATAAAACTATTCAAGCCTTTCAGATCCATTTTCGTCCGTCAGACATTAGTGGCATCCCCGATGCAGAAACGGAGGCGATCGCTTTGGCTTTACTCGAAAAATACCGATAATGCTTAGTATATAAAAATGGAATGGTGTCTTTCAGAAAAAGAAATTAGCTATGAGTTGAAACCAAGGAATTAAGGCATAGCGGCCGATGAATGGCCGCTGATGATGCCAATTTCATGATTCACAATTGTAAGTTAGATGTAATGGAACTTTAACTTCAAGTTCAATATCTGTACTTTGGCGAAAATCATAAGGTGTAATGCCATATTCTTTACGGAACATATAGGTGAAATGGGATTGAGATCCGAAGCCGAAATCCAGTGCAATATCAAAAATAGGCAATGAACTGTTTCTCAACAGAGAAACTGCGCCAGCCAAGCGGCGTTGGCGGATGTACTTCCCAAGAGATATGCCGGTAACTTCCTTGAATATTTTCTGCATGTGCCAAAGTGAATAGCCAGAGTAAGCAGCAAGCTCTTCAAGATGAATGACACGGCCAAGATGGTTTTCAATCCATTTACTCAGTGCGCATACAAGTGCTAAGTGGTTATCTTGTGCCATTACAATTTTAAACTGGTTGAAGGTTGGGGGAAGTATACACAACTTCTTTTCAAGATGACAAAATCCATGATTATAGGGATCACAATGACTAGATGAAAACTTTAACAGATTATCATCACTCTATCATATGATAACTTTTCATAATATTTTATTGGAAAGTGAATAACAATGAAATAATCATAAAGTGGTTTAATTGAACACTAAAAAAGTGCTTTTATCTCTGTGCTTAATATTGATATGTTTGTTTTTGTTAGTACTAGACGTGCCTTGTGAGCAAGGTAATGGTACATTCGAATTAGGTGTTTGTTCCACCACCCGATACCTACTTTCTTGATATTCACTCAATTATTAGTCCACAGGTATGCATGTTCACATGCATTTGCAGTATTCATTCTTTGTAAATGATGTTTTAATATCCACCTGCTACGAATTAGCACACTCAATATTGCGTTAAATGAGTAGATAGCTCAATCACTACAATATGTTGAGAGAATCATGCTGAGGGAATTTTAATTCAATAAATCTTGCATAAGTTGGGAAAAATTGGAGAATTTTGGGTTCTATTCAGGTTTAACGATTCAAAACAACAAATAAAATAGCTTTTAATGAGACAGGTTCTAAGCATCGTAAAAAGAGGACTAGATGGCAGAACAACAAGAACAACAAACCACGCTTAAGCGTGGTTTAAAGAACAGGCATATTCAGCTTATTGCCCTTGGCGGCGCAGTAGGAACCGGGTTATTTTTGGGTATTGCTCAAACCATCAAAATGGCTGGGCCTTCGGTGCTCCTCGGATATGCAATTGCTGGGTTTATTGCATTTTTGATTATGCGCCAATTAGGTGAGATGGTTGTTGAGGAACCTGTAGCGGGGTCATTTAGCCATTTTGCTTATAAATATTGGGGAAATTTTGCTGGTTTCCTATCAGGTTGGAATTACTGGGCGATGTTTATTTTGGTTGGAATGGCTGAGTTAACGGCTGTTGGTATATATATCCAATATTGGTGGCCGGAAGTTCCAACATGGGTTTCTGCTGCAATATTCTTTGTATTGATCAATCTCGTCAACCTAATTAACGTTCGGTTATATGGTGAAACTGAATTTTGGTTCTCTCTCATTAAAGTCAGTGCGATCATCGGGATGATTATTTTTGGGAGCTATTTACTGATTAGCGGTAATGGTGGTCCACAGGCAAGTATCACGAACTTATGGCAGCAGGGCGGTTTTATGCCAAATGGAATTTCTGGCTTGATTATGGCGATGGCCGTGATCATGTTTTCATTTGGTGGTTTGGAAACCGTGGGCATTACAGCAGCAGAAGCAGAAAATCCTGAGAAAAATATCCCAAAAGCAACCAACCAAGTTGTTTATCGAATCTTACTGTTTTATATCGGTTCATTGGCTATTTTGCTGTCGCTGTATCCATGGGCGAATGTGATAGAAGGTGGTAGCCCATTTGTGTTGATCTTTCATAACCTGGATAGTTTCTGGGTAGCGAATGTCCTGAATGTGGTGGTACTAACGGCGGCATTATCTGTTTATAACAGTGGTGTGTATTGTAATAGTCGAATGTTGTATGGTTTGGCTAAACAAGGTAATGCACCTCGTATACTCACAAAAGTTAACAAGCGTAGTGTGCCGGTCTTGTCTATTGGTTTATCCGCGTTGGTAACATCAATTGGAGTATTGGTTAATTATGTGATGCCTGGTAAAGCATTTGAACTACTGATGGCATTAGTGGTAACTACTCTGGTCATTAACTGGATTATGATTTGTTTTGCTCACCTGAAATTCCGCGCAGCCAAGAATAAAGAAGGTATCAAAA
Organism: Xenorhabdus vietnamensis; assembly: GCF_002127535.1. Classification (GTDB taxonomy): domain Bacteria; phylum Pseudomonadota; class Gammaproteobacteria; order Enterobacterales; family Enterobacteriaceae; genus Xenorhabdus; species Xenorhabdus vietnamensis. The sequence continues at coordinate 65,536 of NZ_MUBJ01000010.1, read as the reverse complement.
CGAAGTTTCAGGCACTGTGGTATCCGTTTGGGAATTATTTATGTCTGGCATTCCTTGCGTTCATTCTCATCATTATTCTAATGATGCCACCAATTCGTATTTCGGTTATCTTAATGCCGTTTTGGATTGCTGTCTTATGGGGTGGATACTTAATCGCTCAATCAAAGAAAACGAAGAAATAAGTAGACTGGTTGTTAATCTATTCAGTGTTTTTCAGCCGGGTATTGTACCCGGCTGATTTTGTATGCAATTACCATTGCCAACGTAGCCAGCTGAATAGTACATTGCCGTTATTGTATTTACATGGAATATAAGTGGTTTGCAAAGCGAGCCAATTATATTCAATGGAAAAAATCGGTAAGGGTAAAGGCAGGGGAATATAATAATAATCATGGCGTGCTGTAATATTGAGTGTAAATCCCCCACCTATTCTGGAATCATTGAGATCATTAGGTGTCCACATTTTTTGAAATCCGTAGCCAACAATAGGTTCAAGGCGATTATGTGAGTCCATAAACGCCATAGCATAAAGAGAGTGCCAATTGTTATCTTTATCGTAGGTGAAACGGTTATGCCATGTGATTACGGGTAAATAAATATTATTATCTGGCGAATCCCATGTTGATAAAATATTACGTCTGAAATTTTCCCATAACTCAGAAGAAGTGTATTTATAATCTTTTTCTGCCAATGTGACTTCATTTTAAACTCCAACTGCTCTAGAGCAATGTACTTTATGAAATCAGTTTATATCATGAGTATAACCATATAGAGAGAATAGTAAAAAACGTCTTATAAACATTATAATTGAATATTATTTAATAAATGATAAACAAAAAGTAAGTTGGTTACATGTAAATCAATTATATTTGACGTTAAAAATGCATGACTAAAACTAACCATGGTTTTTATAGTTATCTAAAATGGATTTTGTATAACTATAACTTTCTGGTCTACACCATAACAGATGTAAAAAATAGTATTTTGTATTAGATTTATTAAAGTGATCTCTTTGGGGTATAATTATCTTTTTTCATTGATTCATATGGTTATAAGACTTAAAAATTATTGGGTAATTTCAAATTGGAATAGAGGTTAAGAATTCCAAATATGTGCGTTGGCTCCAGCACCTGAAAAAAATGGCTTGCGATTATATAAAGAGTATGTGATAAAACACGTGGGTAAACGAAGTACTGTTCTGTTAATAAATAACAGAAACTAATACTGGTTTGTTTATTTTTATGCTAATAAAGTGATTCAAAGGAATTTTTGAAATGGCAAAAATCACTGGTACTGTGAAGTGGTTCAATGAGTCTAAAGGTTTTGGTTTTATTACTCCAGCTGATGGTAGCAAAGATGTATTTGTACATTTTTCTGCAATTATGAAAGATGGGTTTAAAACATTATCTGAAGGCCAACAAGTTGAGTTTGAAATTCAGGATGGTCCTAAAGGTCCTGCTGCTGCAAACGTATCAGCTTTATAGTAATAAATTTAATTTGGTTGGTATCTGATTACTGGCTAAATATATTTATCTTCAGTTTAGTTTTATTATCTGATGGTAACCTATTGCAAAAATCACTCTATTGAGATACTAATAGAGTGATTTTTATTTTGACTCGGGGCGTTCTTTATTGAACTGAGAAGTACCCGTATTACCTGATCTGGATAATGCCAGCGTAGGGAAGTCATGGTATCTTTAGTTCCGATACCCGCTTTTCTTTAGCTGGTGGTAGGAATCACTATTATGAGAATTAATTCACTGACTATCGCAGGAACGGATCCTAGCGGTGGTGCAGGTATTCAGGCCGATTTAAAAACCTTTTCTGCTCTTGGTGCCTACGGTGCAGCAGTTATAACTGCTTTAGTTGCTCAAAATACAATGGGCGTACAATCAGTTTATAACCTTGATCCCCTCTTTCTTGCTGCTCAATTAGAATCAGTACTTTCAGATGTCAGAATAGATAGTGCCAAAATTGGCATGTTGTCGAATGCAGCCAATATTGAGGTAGTAGCAGAGTCGTTACATCGTTATCCTATTCCCTACATTGTGTTGGATACCGTTATGGTGGCGAAAAGTGGTGATCCCTTGTTATCACCGGAGGCCATTACAGCGATGGTAGAACAATTATTGCCGATCGTTTCTTTGATCACTCCCAACTTGCCGGAAGCGGCAGCCATATTAAAATGTGATATTGCCAATACTGAAAATGGAATGTTACAGCAGGGGCGCGCATTACGTGCAATGGGATGTCAGGCAGTTTTATTGAAAGGTGGGCATTTGAATAATGCGGAAAGCCCAGATTGGCTTTTTACCTCGGAAGGAGAGTGGCGTTTTACTGCTCCAAGAGTAAATACGCAGCATACTCATGGAACTGGTTGTACTTTGTCCGCAGCACTTGCAGCATTGCGACCGCATTATTCTAATTGGCAAAATACACTACCGATAGCAAAAAAATATTTACAAGATGCTCTGGTACAAGCGGATAGTTTAGAAGTTGGTCATGGAATTGGGCCAGTACACCATTTTCATCAATGGTGGTGAATTACGGTTGAATAATGGGGATACACGGATCCCCATTCTATTTTGAAGCTAGCGTGCCCGACAATCTTTATTAGGCGATAGTAATTTTCTTATCGAGATAAACATCCTGCACGGAATGAATCAACTCAACGCCTTCTTTCATTGATTTTTTGAATGCTTTACGACCAAGAATTAATCCCATTCCTCCGGCACGCTTATTGATGACAGCAGTGCGGACTGAGTCACTTAAATCATTATCTCCGGAAGCACCGCCTGAATTAATTAATCCAGCACGTCCCATATAACAGTTAGCAAGTTGATAGCGAACGAGATCAATCGGATGTTCAGTGGTCAAGTTGTTGTAAACGCGTTTATCTGTGTGCCCAAATCCAATGGCAGTATAGCCTCCATTCGTTTCAGCCATTTTTTGTTTAACAATATCGGCTCCGATTGTTGCTGCAAGATGGTTTGCTTGACCGGTTAAATCGGCGCTGGTGTGGTAATCAACCCCATTTTTCTTGAAGGCTGAGTTGCGCAGATAAGCCCATAACACAGTAACCATGCCTAGTTCATGAGCACGTTCAAAAGCGGCTGAAATTTCTTCTATTTGGCGACGTGATTCGGGAGAGCCATAATAGATTGTCGCACCTACCGCAACTGCTCCCATATTAAATGCTTGCTCGACACTGGCATATAAAGTTTGATCATATTGAGCCGGATAAGACAACGCTTCATTGTGGTTGAGCTTAACCAGAAATGGAATTTTGTGGGCATAGTGGCGAGAAACAGATGCCAGAACACCGTAAGTTGAAGCAATACAGTTACAGCCAGCCTCAATTGCCAGTTCAACGATATTTTTGGGGTCAAAATAGAGCGGATTAGCAGCAAAAGAAGCACTGGCAGAATGTTCCACACCCTGATCTACTGGCAAAATTGAGAGATAACCCGTGCCTGCCAGACGGCCATGATTCAGTAAGGTTTGCATGGAACGAAGAACAGTATTGGGACGGTTATTTTCAAGCATTACTCTATCGACGAAATCAGAACCCGGGAGATAGAGATTTTCACGTGGAATGGTATTGCATTGATGTTGCAATAAACTTTTTGCGTCTTTTCCTAACAATTTAGCGATATCAGTCATGATTAACTCCAATTTGCAAAAGGCGCTACTGATTGTTGTTTATATTTGAACTGATCACAAGGTAAGTAGAGAGGGAAGCGGCAGTGGATCGCTTCAGTTAATATAAATATTGCTAAAATTTAACCATTTCGCATAACAATTAAGAGAAATAATATTTATCTGTGCTGATTTATTTGAATTGTTAATAAATAAATATTGCAGTCATTCATTGATTGAATAATTTTGATTATTTTTTCTTAAAATTTCCTTCATTAAATTGAATAAATACTGACAATATTTGTTGAAATACTGTTTTTTTGGTTATTATAAGAAATGTTACTAACATAAAAAGTTCAATAAATAGCCAATATGAATTAGGAATCATTAAACTAATCCATGTCTTATGAAAGCAATGGTTTTTAGTGCGTTGAATTTTCCCATTTTTTATTTAAAAGAAAAGGCCAGCCCAAGGGAGATTGAGCTAGCCAAGGAGGTGGTTCCTAGTCTTACAGTAAAGCTTTTTTAGTTCTTTATTTTTCAGTGCCGATAATACGAGAAATAAAATAGCATTGATGTGATCTGTTTCTAAAAAAATAGATCAATTTCTTTAAAACCCTATTTCTAATTATTTCACTTGCAATTCTTGTGGGTGAGGTGTTCTGGTATTGCTACCTTTCAAGTTTCGGACAAGTAAAGCATAATTTAACTCTATTCCTTCAGGAATCGGAAGATAAACGATATGCCCATCACCCGGTGCAACTTCTACGGCTTGATTTTTTTTATTTACCATAGATTCTAACTTAAAGTTAATATTACCTGATGGCGTCATGAGTTCCAGATGATCCCCAACAAGAAATTTATTCTTCACGGCAACTTCGGCTAAGCCATTGACTCGCTTGCCAGTAAACTCGCCAACGAATTGTTGAGTGTCTGATACTGAATAACCATATTCGTAAGTTTGGTAGGCGTCATGGGTATGACGGCGCAAAAAGCCTTCTGTATAGCCACGATGTGCCAAACCTTCCAGTGTAGTCATTAACGTTGGGTCAAAAGGCTTTCCGGCAACAGCATCGTCTATAGCACGGCGATATACTTGAGCGGTGCGGGCACAATAATAGAAAGATTTGGTACGGCCTTCAATTTTCAGTGAGTGAACACCCATCTTGGTTAATCTTTCCACATGTTCAATGGCACGTAAGTCCTTAGAATTCATAATATAAGTACCATGCTCATCTTCAAACGCTGACATATATTCGCCAGGACGCTTGGCTTCTTCTATCATGAATACTTTGTCTGTTGGCGCGCCTTGACCCAGTGTTGGCTCAACATTTTTGACAGGGATAGGATCATGCATATGAACAATATTGCCGACAGTGTCTTCTTTACCTTCCTGCATATTGTATTCCCAGCGACAGGCATTAGTGCAAGTACCCTGATTGGGGTCGCGTTTGTTGATATAACCCGATAACAGGCATCGACCGGAATAAGCCATACACAGTGCACCATGCACAAAAATCTCAAGTTCCATATCAGGCACTTGCTGGCGGATTTCAGCGATTTCCTCCAGTGAGAGTTCACGGGAGAGAATGACTCGAGTCAGCCCCATCTGTTTCCAGAATTTGACAGTGGCCCAGTTAACGGCATTGGCTTGGACTGAAAGATGGATATCTATTTCAGGAAATGCTTCACGTACCATCATAATCAGGCCCGGATCAGACATAATCAACGCATCAGGTTCCATTTCCACGACAGGTTTCAAATCACGGATAAAAGTTTTCAGCTTTGCGTTATGTGGTGCAATATTGACAACGACATAAAAACGCTTACCCAATTCGTGAGCTTCCTTAATGCCTTGCGCCAATGTTTCATGGTTAAATTCATTGTTGCGGACACGCAGGCTATAACGGGGTTGTCCAGCATAAATAGCATCTGCGCCATAAGCGAACGCGTAACGCATGTTTTTCAAAGAGCCGGCAGGAGAAAGTAATTCTGGAGTAAACATATTCTTAACGTTCTCGGTCTGAGTTCAAGTCAGCCCTTACCCAGTCTGCATTATCATTACTAAGGGTAAGGTTTAAAGGAGAGGGATTTTAGCGCTTATTCCATCATTAGCACAAATATATTATGGAAATATGATGATGCTACATCCCGCATAAAACGGATTGAAAACATCTATACAACTATGAACATACTCACATTGACTTGGTTCTGGTGATTTTATAGAGCACGATGGCTATTTTGTATTTGTAGATTATTTACAATTACTTCCAAATTGGATGTGGCACGAATATATTAAACTATCTCTCATTCAGAGATAAATACACGCTGTTACAATAATCACCTGATTCATTCAGCTTCTCATTAGGAGTTCTACATGCCAGCAGCTATTTGGGCTCTAGCCATAGCGACATTTGGGATCGCTACGACAGAATTTATTGTCGCTGGTTTACTTCCTGAAATTGCAATCGAATTTAGTATTTCAATACCAACTGCGGGGTATATGGTAACCAGTTATGCACTGGGTGTATTTGTTGGAGCACCTGTTCTAATAATATTGGGGAGGAGTATAGAAAGGAAAAAAGTGCTTTCTGTGTTAATGATATTATTTATTATCGGAAATGCTCTGACTGCTTTTTCCCCGACATTTTATCTGGCAATTATCGGCCGCATTGTGGCTTCCTTGACCCACGGTGCTTTTATGGGAATTGGTGCGATTATTGCTGCTGAGCTGGTACCGGAAAATAAAAGAACTACTGCTATCGCCTTTATGTTTAGCGGAATGACTCTTGCCAACCTAGTTGGAATCCCGCTTGGAACATGGATAGGGAAAGAAATTTCCTGGCGTATTACTTTTGCAATAATTACTGTCATTGGCATTATTGCATTACTTGGGATTTTAAAGTTACTACCTAAATTCGATCAAAAAGAACCAACCAGTATCAGAAAGGAATTGTTGGCTTTCACTAATATCCATGTCCTTCTGGCTATGGGTATTACCGTTCTGGGTCCTGCCGCATTTTTTACAACAATTACCTATATTGCTCCATTGATGATCAATATTGCAGGGTTTTCTGAGAGTGCAATAACATGGATTTTGCTGGTTTTGGGGCTGGGATTTTTCTTTGGCAATATTGTTGGTGGGAAACTTGCAGATAAGGCATTGATGCCATTGCTGTATTGGACTCTGGGGCTACAATCCTTTGTTTTATTTATTTTCTGGTTTTATGGCACTAATCAATTCATTGCCTGCTTGAGTATATTTCTAATGGCGGCATTGGGTTTTGCTACAGTATCGCCAATCCAGCGTCTGGTGATGGATAAAGCCCAGGAAGCCGGTGCACCTAATCTTGTTTCTTCTGTCAATATTGGATTTTTTAACTTGGGTAATGCTGTCGGTGCATGGTTGGGTGGTGTGATTATTGCATCTAATTATGGCTACACAACTCTCAATCTGGCAGGTGGTTTATTGGCCTTGATGGCACTGTTGCTGGCTGTCATTTCGGGTTTTCTTGATCATAAAAAAATTAAGTCAGAACAGTGAAAAAGGGCTGCTGCCATATGTGGTGATAGTTTTAACAGTAACTGACATTAATAACAATGTCGGTTACTGTGCCAGCACTGAAAATGGTGATGGTTCGATGAAGGGACGATAGACCGAATGAATATAGCTAACATATTGTTATGTGATCAATAAAAAGCAGTTGCAGCAAATATTTTTACATCAAGCGACAGATTTCTGCTTCCCACCGATAACCCAGCCCATAAATGGAACGAATAAAAGATTTATCCTCATCCAATTGTTCCAATTTTCTGCGCAAATTTTTAATGTGGCTATCAATAGTACGGTCATTCACAATACGATGATCGTTATAAAGATTATCCAATAACTGATCACGAGAAAAAACACGCCCTGGCTGACTAGACATCATTTTGAGCAAACGAAATTCAACAGGAGTTAGTTCAAGTACTCGCTCAAGATAACGTGCTTGAAAGTGGTTTTCATCAATAGTCAGTGTATTTTGTTCACTGGTAATATCATTTGTGCGGTAGCAACGGCGCAAGATCGTCTTTACTCTGGCGACCATTTCCCTTGGGCTATAAGGCTTGCAGATATAATCGTCAGCACCAATTTCTAAACCGAGTAGCCGGTCAATTTCCTCTGTTTTTGCGGTCATCATTATAATCGGAATATCTGAAAATTTGCGGATTTCCCGGCAGATCGACAATCCATCAAGCCCTGGCAGCATAAGATCAAGCAAGATAATATGAGGGTGGTTTTTTTGAACATGGGCGATGACTTTATCGCCACGAGTAAGCCATTGGGTTTGGTAATCCGCGGATTGTAGATAATCAACCAGCAATTGCCCCAACTTTGGTTCATCTTCAACGATTAGAACAGTATGTTGCGTGGAATATGTACTCATTGCGTTTCAAGTTCAGACGATTTAATCAGCGGTAATTCTACGTGAATTTTGATACCACCTAAAGGTGATATTTCCGCACTAATTATTCCATCATGAGCTTCAACGATATTATAGCAAATTGCCAACCCAAGCCCTGAACCTCCGCTTGCACGATTACGGGAAGATTCACATCGGTAAAAACGCTCAAAAACATGTCGGCATTGTTCAACAGTTAGTCCGGGAGCGCTATCCTGTAAATCCAATATCCATTTTTGTTGATCTGGATATCCACGAATAATCACTTTTCCGCACTCATTGGTATAACGCAGGCTATTTTCCAGCAAATTGTGAAATAATTGTGTCAGCCGATTTGGATCTGCAAACAGGGTCATATTTTCTTTTAAATGCAGTGTCAATGTGATTTGTTTATCAGCAAAACGACCATGGTAACTTGCCACGGAGCTTTGCAGTAATTCACTGACATTAACCGATTCTTTTCTATAGGTTAGTGAACCACGATTAGAAAGAGATAATAAATGCAGATCATCTACCAATTTTGTCAGGGTAGTCACTTCTGTGAGCAAAGAATGGATGGTTTCTTGTGTTGGCTTTCGCACACCATCTTGCAAGGCTTCCAGCTCACCACGCAGAACCGAAAGTGGGGTGCGTAGTTCATGGGAGATATCGGCCATATAATCACGGCGCATTTGTTCATTTTTTTCCAACGTGCTGGCAAGTTGGTTAAAATTTGATGCCAATTTACCGATCTCATCTTTACTGGATGGAACGACACGCACACTGAAATTACCTGCTGTGAGCTGATGCGTACCTTCCACGAGCCGCTTCACAGGTCTTAACAGACCACGGGAAAGCAGAAAAGTAGCGATCAGTACCAATAACGTTGAAAAACCCACAATAATCCAACTAGTGAATTGCTGCTGACGGGCGAAACTAATATCAGCCCGACGGGTAATTTTGTCTGATGCACTGACAATTACCCAACCGACAATATTGTTTTTATAAGTGACTGGCTTGCGATAACTCTCCACAGGAATATTGTTTTCGTGCCCCACCAAACGCTTCATTTGAGTGTTCACAATCCAAAATTGGGGATTCAAGCCATGATGTTTGTTTTTCTGGCGGGGATCGTTATCCTGTTCAATCGTGCGAATAATCTGAAATATTGTCCGATCATTTTGAGTCAGAAAATTCCAGTTTCCGTATCGCTGATATTGTTCTGTCAATGCTTCTGCCAGCCTATTAGCCCGCATTTGGCTATTTTGTTTGATATAACCAATAAAACCGTGCTGAAAACTGAGGTGAACTCCCCAATGCATTGTGACCAATACCAGCATACAAGTAGCAAAAATTGCCAAAAAAAGTTTACTTCTGATACCCATTTTTATCATGAATTTCATTCTGACTCAGTTATCTGAGATGGAATGATGTTGCGTATTGCCTGACGATGACGCCATTTTTCACGCAGTCGGTCAAAAAACAGATATACAACCGGGGTGGTATATAAAGTGAGAAGTTGGCTTACCACCAGACCACCAACAATAGTTATCCCCAGTGGAAAGCGTAACTCTGCCCCATCCCCATTGCTCAGTACCAAAGGTAAAGCACCACACAGGGCAGAAAACGTCGTCATCATGATCGGACGGAATCGCAATAAACTGGCCTGAAAAATCGCTTCCTGGGCACTGAGCTTACCGTTTCGTTGCGCTTCAAGGGCAAAATCCACCATGATAATGGCGTTTTTCTTGACAATACCAACCAACAACATAATCCCAATCATAGCGATTAGGCTAAATGGAGTATTGAACAGCTCCAGAGCCAGTAAAGCGCCTATTCCCGCAGAAGGCAGGGTAGAAAGGATTGTCAGGGGATGGATATAACTTTCATAGAGCACTCCCAGAACCAGATAAACAGTGACGATGGCGGCAATAATCACCAATAATTGAGAGCGTTCACTTTCTTGAAAGTCCTGGGCTGTACCTGTGAAAGAGCTGCGTACTGCTGACGGTACTCCCAATTCTGTTATTGTTCTTTCTATTGCACTGATTGCATCGGATAACGTGTAACCCGGTGCCACATCAAATGCAATGGTAGAAGAAGCAGACAATCCTTGATGATAAACGTCCAACGGTGCATTGGCAGGATGCCATTGGGCAAAATAGGAGAGGGGAATGCGTTCTCCCTTGTCATTAATGACAAACATTTTCTCCAGCGCACTGGGATCTTGGTTATATTGCGGAGCAACTTCCATTACAACTCTATATTGATTCAGAGGTTCATAAATTGTGGAAACTTGCTTCTGCCCAAAAGCGTTGTTGAGCAGATTATTTGCTTCGGCAACATTAATACCTAAACGAGCCATAATATCACGATCATAAGTAATCGCTATTTCAGCACCTTTAGCCTCTTCATCGTCATCGGTATTCACATCCACCAATTGAGGCATTTTTTCCAATGCTTTTTTGACAATAGGACTCCATTTACGTAGTTCGCCAAAATCATCAGACAACAGATTAAATTGATAAGTCGATTTACCCCCCCGTCCCCCACTTCTCAGATCCTGAACAGGAACTAAATATAAGCGTGCTCCTGCTTCATTGGTCAGTTTGCTTCTTAAGCGGGTAATAACTTGCTGGATACTTTCAGTACGTTCTTTCAATGGCGTCAACGAAATAAACATAAAGCCCGTATTGATGCTGTCACCACCAGTAAAACCCACGACATTATCCACGGTTGGATCGTTATTGACTATCTGCATAAAACGTTTCATTTTTTCACGCATGGCCTGAAATGAAATACTTTGGTCAGCCACCACAAAACCCAGCATTTTTCCAGTATCTTGTTGAGGAAAAAAGGTTTTTGGAATACTGATATAAAGCCAGATATTCAGGGCAATAATGCCAAGCAATGTCAGCAATACCCAACGAGTATGATTGAGTATCCATTTCAATGAGCGGCCATAGCCTTGCTGAATTCTCAACAATACCTTCCCGAACCCGCGTATCTGCTTCTGTGTATTTTCTGGTGTGGATTTGAGCAAGTAGGCACACATCATCGGGGTCAGGGTCAGTGAAATGAACAGAGAAATCCCAATGGCGGTTGCAAGCGTGACCGCAAAATCCCGGAATAATCTGCCAAGTAACTCATCAATTAATACGAGGGGAATAAATACCGCAACGAGTGACAGGCTCATGGCTAATACAGTGAATCCAACTTCTCTGACCCCTTTGAGGGCGGCTTGCATGGGTTTCAACCCAGCATTCAGGTGGCGGGAAATGTTCTCCAGTACCACAATGGCATCATCGACAACAAAACCAGTGGCAATGGTTAATGCCATCAACGAGAGGTTGTTCAAACTGAAACCACATAAATACATGGCGGTAAAGGTACCAATCAGTGATACCGGAACAGCAACTGCCGGTATCAATGTCGCTCGACCAGAGCGTAAAAACAGGAATACGACTAAAATCACTGAGGCGACAGCAATCGCTAATGCACGTTTTACTTCTTGCAGGGATGCGTGAATAGTTGGTGAACGATCCTGAGCAACGTTTAGCTGAATGTTGGCAGGCAAGGATGTTTGCAGAGTAGGAAGCTGATCACGAATGCGTTGAACGGTCGAGATAATGTTTGCACCCGCTTCACGACGGATAATAAGAACAATAGCTGACTTATTTCCGGACATGCCTGCTGCACGAATATCCTCGACCGAGTTCTTAACATTTGCGACATCCTGCAATCTGACAGGTGAGCCATTATTATCATGCACAATGATCGAACGGTAACTTTCAGGTGTTTTCAGTTCATCATTGGTGCGTAGCTGCCAAATCTGTTTATCGGAATCAACATGACCTGTAGGAAACCGGACATTAGCATTATTGATGGCATTACCGACATCGTTGAGAGAAACACCTTGATTGAAGAGTGCATTGGGGTTTAATTCAACGCGTATTGCCGGTAATGAACTACCGCCGACACTGACTTTGCTGACGCCTTCTATCTGGGAAATCTTTTGAGCCAGTCTGGTAGAAGCAAGATCATACAGTTGGCCCTCACTATAATTGTCTGAAGTGAGGTTTAAAATCATAATCGGGGCGTCTGACAAGTTGGCTTTATAATATCCCGGTTTGCTTGGCATACCGGAAGGTAATAAGCTTTGTGCGGCATTGATGGCGGCTTGAACATCCCGTGCTGCGCCATTGATATCCCGATTGAGATCAAATTCCAGATAAATAGAAGAGGTTCCCAGCGAGCTGGTGGAAGCCATCTCTTTTACCCCTGCAATCCGGCCTAATGCACGTTCCAGAGGCGTCGTCACAGAGGATGCCATGGTTTCTGGGGATGCACCGGGCATGGAAGCGTGAACTGTTATCACGGGAAAATCTACTTGTGGCAGCGGTGACACAGGCAGCAAGGCAAAACTGAGTGCACCACAAAGAGTGATGGCTAAGCTCAGCAATGTTGTGGCAACTGGCCGCCGGATAAATAGGGCGAAAAATTTCACAGCGGCTCCTGATGATTAACTGAGGATTTATCAAGCCTTATTGGTTTATCTTTTTTATTTTTCCGGTAATTATTTTTTCGGTAATAGCATGCTAGTTGATCAAACAGCAGATAAATGACAGGAGTTGTGAACAAGGTTAGAATCTGGCTCATGATCAGGCCCCCGACCATGCTGGCGCCTAAAGGACGGCGCAGCTCCGCACCGATGCCGGTGCTTAACATCAGTGGCAATGCCCCCAGCAGTGCTGCCATTGTTGTCATCAGGATTGGTCTGAAACGCAACAAACAGGCTTGGTAAATGGCCTCATAAGGCGTCATTCCTTTTTCTCGCTCTGCTGCCAGAGCAAAATCGATCATCATGATGGCGTTTTTCTTCACAATGCCGATCAAGAGAATGATCCCAATGATGGCGATAATATCTAACTCATAGCCACCTATCATCAAAGCCAACAATGCACCAACACCTGCGGTAGGTAAGGTTGACAAGATGGTTACGGGATGAATAAAACTTTCGTACAGTATACCAAGTACGATATACATGGCGACGACAGCAGCCAGAATCAGCCAAAGGGTATTACTGAGCGCATCCTGAAACGCCAGCGTTGCTCCCTGAAATTGCGTAATGATGTCTTTTGGCATTTGGATCGCCCGTTCTGCCTCATTGACGGCATTGACTGCTTGTTCAAGGGAAGAGTCTTTCGCAACATTGAATGAAAAAGTAGCAGAAGGAAATTGCTGTAGATGATCGATAGACAAGTTCCCCAGCCGATGCTCGACGGTTGCAATGGTATTGAGTGGTACCATTTTTCCATCATTACCGGTCAGATAAAGGTTGTTCAGCGCTTCCAGCCCCTGAGTACTCTTCATATCTTGCTCAAGAATGACGCGATACTGGTTTGATTGAGTGTAAATCGTCGAAATCAGGCGTTGGCCAAAAGCGTTATACAAAGCATTATCCACCGCAGCCATAGAGATTCCAAATCGGCTGGCCATATCTCTATTCACATTGAGGTAAGCTACTAACCCCTGATCTTGCCAATTATTACCAATATCCCCCAATTCTGGTCGTTGTTTCAGGGCATTTTGCAATTTAGGCACCCAGACGGCGAGTTCATCAAGTGAAGTGGCTTGCAATGTAAACTGATACTGTGTGCGCGATACCTGAGTATCAATTGTCAAATCCTGTGTTGGTTGCAGGTACAACTTGACGTCAGGAACTTTAGCGATACGTGCCTGTAAACGTGGGATCACCTCGTCGATGTGGTTGTCACGTTGGCTGAGTGGTTTCAAAGTGATTTGAAGACGAGCATTATTTAATGTTGGATTGTTACCATCAACACCGATAAATGTCGTGACATTATCCACCGCCGGATCTCTGAGTAACAGAGCTGTAACTTGTCGCTGTTTATCCGCCATTGCATTGAATGAAATAGATTGTGGTGCTTCCAGAGTACCCTGAATTAACCCGTTATCTTGCAATGGGAAGAATCCTTTGGGGATCATAATATAGAGCAGGGCGGTCAGAACCAACGTACCGAATGCAACACCCAGTGTCATCCAAGGATGATTTAACACTCGTTTCAGGAAAACAGCATATATTTCAATCATGCGTTCGAAAAAACGTTCGCATGCCTGTTCGAAGCGATTGTGTTTAGTATTGGCTTCGGGCTTCAGCATTCTTGCGCACATCATCGGCGTTAGCGTCAATGACACAACGGCAGAAATTAAAATGGCGACAGCAAGGGTAATGGCGAACTCCCTGAACAGCCGACCGACGATATCTCCCATAAACAACAGAGGGATCAAGACGGCAATTAATGAAAAAGTCAGGGAGATGATAGTAAAGCCGATCTCTCCTGCCCCTTTCAGCGAAGCCGCCAGAGGCTTTTCTCCCCGTTCAATGTAACGGGAAATATTTTCTATAACGACAATGGCATCATCCACCACAAAGCCGGTTGCAACGGTTAACGCCATTAAAGTCAGGTTATTGACGGAAAAGCCGCAAAAATGCATAACGGCAAATGTACCTACCAGTGAAAGCGGTACTGCAATACTTGGGATCAAGGTCGCAGTGACATTACGCAAAAAGAGATAAATCACCATGACGACCAGTGCGATAGCCAACAACAATTCAAATTGAACATCTTTGACTGAATTGCGGATTGAAATCGTACGGTCTGTCAGTAGCTCTACATTAACGGATTTGGGCAGGCTGCTGATTAATTCTGGCAGCATGGTACGAATATTATCTGTGGTCTCTATAACGTTAGCTCCGGGCTGGCGCTGAACATTAATAACAATGGCAGGCTTTTCATTTGCCCATGCACCCAATTTACTATTTTCCACTCCCTGTTCAATGGTAGCGATATCACGCAGGCGAACCGGAGCATTATTTTTATAGGCGACGATTAAATTGCGATAATCATCGACAGATTTCATCTGGTCGTTGGAGGATATAGTGATTGAGCGCGTTGGCCCGTCAAAACTGCCTTTTGCCGAATTCACGTTGGCTTTCATGATGGCTGAACGGATAGCATCGCTGTCTAATCCTTGTGCAGCCACGGCCTGCGCATTCAATTTCACGCGGACAGCGGGGCGTTGCCCGCCCGCCAAAGTTACCAGACCGACACCACTGACCTGAGAAACACGCTGGGCTACGCGGGTTTCCACCATATCTTGTACTTGAGTCATCGGTAGGGCATCGGAGGTTACGGCTAACGTCAATATGGGGGGATCAGCCGGGTTGACTTTGCTGTAAATTGGCGGGTAGGGCAGATCTTCTGGCAATAGATTACTGGCTGAATTGATCGCTGCCTGCACATCCTGCTCTGCCACATCTAAGGGCAATGAGAGCTGGAATACCAATGTGATAACAGAAGCCCCGCCAGAACTTCTGGATGACATCTGTTTTAAGCCGGACATCTGACCAAACTGGCGTTCCAGTGGTGCTGTTACAGCGGATGTCATCACATCCGGATTGGCACCGGGATACAGTGTTACTACTTGAATCGTTGGGTAATCTACTTGTGGTAATGCAGAAACTGGCAGCATCCGATAACCAATTATTCCGGCTAGCAAGATTGCAACCATAAACAACGTCGTAGCAACAGGACGCAGGATAAACAGACGAGATGGTCCTCCGCCTGTCATTGAAGAATCAGATTGCATTAGGAATTCTCCGCTTTACCGTTTGATTGGCCTGAATTCTTTTTATCTTTATCTGCATCAAGTGATTCAACGTTCAAGGGTTTGACAATCTCGACCTTGGCACCTTCGGTCAGGCTGTCAATACCATCAGTGACGACACGTTCGCCTGTTGACAGGCCACTATTGATAACCACCAATTGATTATTTTGCAGTCCTGAAATGACCTTCTGTTTGCTGACTTTATTGTCTTTATCTACTTTCCAGACGAAATTACCGCTATTTCCCATTTGTAAACCAGCCGTGGGAATAACAACGACATTACTTAATGTATTGACCTTCATCTGGATATTGACGAATTGATTAGGGAACAGCACATTATCTTGATTATTAAACTGAGCTTTCATCTTGATTGTGCCGGTAGCAACATCAATCTGGTTATCAATACTGAATAGTTTTCCTTGTGCTAATTGCTGCTGATTATTGCGATCCCACGCGATGACAGCCAACTTTTCGTGATCTTTCTGAGCCTTTAACACAGTACCAATATCGTTTTCAGGTAAGGAAAACAGTACATCAATGGGATCGACTTGCGTAATAACCACAATTGGAGTTGCTCCAGCACCAGATATATAGTTGCCGACATCAATGCGTTTTAATCCAACGCGACCGGAAATAGGGGCCGTGATACGGCTGTATATTAATTGTAGTTTGGCTTCATCAATATCGGATTGGGTGGTTTTCAAGCTGGCTTCGCTCTGACGAACCAACGAGATTTGCTTATCCAGATCTTGCTGGGAGGTATGTTTACTTTTCGCTAATTGCTGAAAGCGGAGCAAATCCTGTTTAGCATTGGTCAACGTTGCCTGATCTTTGGCATATTGTCCTTGCGCCCTTGCCAGTTTAACTTTCAGGGGACGAGGATCGATTTCTGCCAGCAAATCGCCTTTTTTGACATATTGACCTTCATCAAAATGCAAAGCGATTAACTGCCCCTCTACTTGGCTGATGACAGTCACTGTATTCGCTGCCATAACCGTTCCTAATCCACCTAAGTAATGAGGTACAGATTTGATTTCAGCCGTTGCTACTTGCACGGGAGGATGAGTCGGATTGTTTAAACTCTGTTCTGATTCTGAATCCTGACTGTTGTTTGATGATGAAGGTACGTTGAAGTGTTTCCATGTAAAGAAAACTGCCGCGACGATTACGGCTAGCACCGCAGCGAGACGGAAAAAGTAGGAACGGCTTTTGTTATTCATTTGCTCGACATTCTCTTAATGTTGTGGCAGTAATCAGTCATGCAGCATCTTATGCCAAAATAGATGCAAGAATATATTATTAGTGTAACCAACGGGAATTAGTCAATAATGAAGAAAATATGGAGGTTATGTCAAAAAGATAATGTTTTTGGTAGTGATTTTTCATGGGATTTGTGATGGGTAATCCAATGAAGCACAGAGAATTATGTTATGAAAGATAGAGTATCCGCTTTGTGGTTAATTACAAGCCATTAAGAGAACAATTGATGATTAGAAGATGAAGCAATCTGCAGATACTGACATGGTTTTACTGAGTTATTAGGCGTTTATTATTATGGTTAAGGTATAAAATAATAAATACATCAAGCAACATTTTAGAAACAATAATAAAAAGGATGTCTTATGAAAGAACTTAGTAGTGAAAAATGGGTATCTAAGTATCCGGGAAGTACTTCCACAAAAGATCTAAAGCTTAGCTTTAGAATAGGTGTAGAAGATTTTATTGCACAATTAAAGAAAGCAGGGGCTAGAGTAACAATATCTGCAACATTTAGGCCACCAGAAAGAGCTTATTTAATGCATTGGGCATGGAAAATAAGTAAAAAACAAGTAAAACCAGAGGATGTACCAAGCAAATTGGGTGTGAATATAGAATGGGTACATAAAAATAACGATGATAGCATTAAAGCAGCAGAAGCCATGGTAAGTGCTTATGGAATGACAAGGTTAAAAGTTGCTCCAGCGTTAAAAAGTCGACATACTGAAGGCAATGCAATTGATATAAGTATAACATGGACAGGTAATTTAGAAATTAAAAATAAACAGGGGAAATCTGTGTTAATCAATTCTCTTCCAAGGGATGGAATGAATAAGGATTTGCATAATATAGGTAAAAGTTACGGAGTGATAAAATTTCACGGTGGTGTAAAAGACAGACCACATTGGTCTAGCGATGGTAGATAATATGAAAAAACTAACGATGATATGCATTATATTCTTCTTTTTATGTGGAAATACCTGGGCATCAGAAAATAATATTCCAAAAGATTTACAAGAGTATATAGATAATGCAGAAGACTGTCAGCATTTTGCAGGTGAATGGGATAATGAACTACCTGATGAGAGGCAGAAAGAAGTAGAAAATGCTCTTGAAAAATATTGTACAAAAGCAAAAGAGTTACAGAAAAAACTTAAGGAAAAATATCAAAATGACACTAAAAAAATAGAAATAATAAATGATTATGATATTTAACCAAGTTAATATCATATTGATTTTCATGTGAAAATGAGTGGATGTGTGAGATTTTCTATTTATCCCTTATTACATAGGGAGTTACATCACACTTTTTTCTACCCAAATGGTCGTGTTTAGAGATATATTAGCGCTGTTTGATCGTACTTAATGAACCTTAACCACAACAGGATGTTATTATGGCAAATATGATTTATTTAACATTGCAGGGAGACAAACAAGGGTTAATTTCACAAGGATGCTCCTCTGTTGAATCCATTGGCAATAAATATCAGGCGGGTCATGAGAATGAAATCTTTATATTAAAGTTACATCATTCCATACACAGAGAACAAAATGTTAACCATAGTCCAATTGTATTTATAAAACCACAAGATAAATCATCACCGTTATTAATGATGGCAATTTCAGATAATGAAACACTGAATCTGAAATTTGATTTTTATCGCACTGCCCAATCTGGGGCACAGGAATTATATTATTCCATAGAGTGCCGTGAGGCGACTATTATTGAGTTGTCACCGGATTATCCTCATAGTGTTAACCATGCAGAAGCCCAACCAGAAGAAATTGTCTCCATCAAATATAAAGACATTATTTGCCGTCATCATATGGCGGGAACGTCTGGATATAGTGTTTGGGACGACAGAGTGTATTAATAGATAAAAAGGGTTTATTGTTTAAGAGCCTATATTTAATAGGCTCTTATGCTAAGAAAAAGAGATTTAAACCAAAAATAACGTTGCTAATCCTAAAAAGATAAAGAACCCACCTGTATCTGTAATCGCGGTAATCATCACACTGGAACCAATTGCCGGATCTCTTCTCAATTTCATCATAATAAAGGGTATTAATACGCCCATCATCGCCGCCATCAATAAGTTCAATATCATCGCCATCGTCATGACACCTCCCATGGCAAGATCACTATAGAGTAAATAAGTGACAACGCCCATTATCCCACCCCAGATAATGCCATTGATAAAGGCAACACCAAGTTCTCTCAACAGTAGGTAAGAAAAGCTGCCGGTTTGGATTTGATGAAGTGCCAACGCGCGGACGATCATGGTGATGGTCTGGTTGCCAGTATTACCGCCGATGCCTGCCACGATGGGCATTAAGGTTGCAAGGGCAACTAGCTGGGAAATAGTATGTTCAAATAAGCCAATTACGCGTGAAGCAATAAAAGCGGTACATAAGTTTATGGCGAGCCATGTCCAACGGGTTTTTACCGCCTGACCAACAGGAGCAAAGACATCCTCTTCGCGGCTTAAGCCCCCCATGCGGCGAATATTGGTGTCAGTCTCTTCACTTAAGGTATCAACGATATCTTCAACAGTCAGGCGTCCCATTAAGCGCCCGTTATTGTCCACTACGGCGGCGGAAATCAAATCGTAACGTTCAAAAGCACTGGCGGCATCTTCACCTTTTTGCTCTGGTGAGAAAGTAACGGTATCCGTATTCATGACTTCGGAAACCAATCTGTCCGGTGCATTGAGCAGTAAGGTTGTAAGCAATAACTCTCCTTGAAGACGATTCTTGCGATCAATCACAAAGATTTTATCTGTTGTTTTGGGAATTGAGCCTCTGGAACGTAAAAAACGCTGAACGGTGCTGAGTGTAACATTGCCCCGCACTGTTACGAACTCGAAATCCATCATTTGGCCGATACTATCTTTATGGTATTGCAATACTTCCCGGATGCGATTGCGTTGGCCCGGTTCCAGATAGGTCAGCAGACGGCGAGTAGTATCACGGGGAAGATGTTCTACAATATAGGCCTGTTCATCTACGTGTAGCTTACCAATGGTACGTAACAGCGCAATGTCAGACGTATCTTTGATCAGGTTATCCCAAACGGGAATAGAGGTTTCCACCAAAACTTCACCGCGCTGGTCATTGTCGATCAAACGCCATAAAGCAAGACGTTCATCATAAGGCAAGGCTTCCAGAATATCAGCAATATCGGCAGCATGCAGGCTGGTCAGCAGCGTACTGACTTCTTCTATTTTCTCCAATAATTGTTCGCCACTGATCGCTGAATATTCATCAGTTTGATCCAATAATGTATCGACAAATAGCTTATCGTGGATGAATAGTGAAAGCAGACGTTGACGAACATGTGCCAGTTTTTGGGAATATTGGCTGGCAACAGTTGTATTATCAGGTGTAAAGGTTGGTTGTGACATGGAGCACCTTTAAGGCAGAAAATAGGGCAAAAAATCAGGCGATCGCAATAATATCGCCATAAATGAATAGATAAAGCGCCCAAACAAAATTGAAAAGCTGACAAACAGTATTAATTTTATTATTTGAACTGTTTTCTGTTCTTTTTCATAACGCGATATCGTTAAGCTGGTTCTTCTTTAATGTGTAAATTCCAGCCAGTCACGTCATTCCAGTAGCTTTGTTCTTTCTCCAGATCGAGCAACACGAGGGCATTTTGTGCTAAATAGTTTTTGGGCAGGTAGAGTATCCAATGACCGTGATCAGTTTCCAGCCTTAATGTCTCCGGTGTTGTGGTAGATTGCCGTTGGTTGTTCAACAAGGTTGCCAACCGCAATATCTTAAGCATGGGAAAATATTGTTTTTTCTTGTACAGGTAGAAGCGGGTATGCTCATGTATTTTAACCGCTTTGCGATGATAGCGAACCAATGTTGCCAACAAAGATTGTTGTTCTTGGTTGAATCCAGGCAGATCGGTATTTTGCAGGATATAAGCAGAATGCCGTTGCAAGCCACTCAGATTAATACTTAAACCCACCTCATGCAGCATGGCTGCCCAAAGTAGAATTGACTCCAGTTGTGGGTGCACTCGTTTGGGGTTTTGTGCTGCCCATTGGTCATAAAGTTTTTTGGCAGTACACCAGACTCGGTCTGCCTGTTCACGATCGATATTATAGTGTTCAGCAAGGCTTTTGGCGGTTCTCTGGCGAATATCCTGATGACGGAAACGGTCCTCCATTTCGTAAAGCACACCTTCCCGCAATGCTCCATGAGACAAGCGTAGTTCGTGAATATTTAAGGCATCGAAAATACCGCACAATATGGATAGCCCGGAAACAAAAGTTTGTTTGCGGTCATCGGATAATCCCGGCAATTCCAGTGTATTAAAATCCCTGTATTTCAGGACTCGTTCTACCAGCATGTTTAGACGCTCTGGTGTAATCAGGCCATCTTTCTCATCCAATTCCACCAACAGTTCGTGTATTGCCTTGATAGTTCCTGATGCGCCCAAGGCAAAATCCCAGCCTTTTGTCCGAAATTGCCAGACGAGATTTTCCAGTTTTTGTGCTGCCTGAAGCCGTGCCCGGCGAAAATTATGTTCACTAATCACACCGTCCGGGAAGAATTGACGGGCAAAACTGACACAGCCCATACGCCGGCTTTCAATCAATAGAGGTTCGAAGTCTTCACCGATGACTAATTCAGTGGAGCCTCCACCAATATCAATCACCAGTTTCCGGCCTTTTTCTGGTTGCGTATGCTCAACGCCCATAAAAATCAGGCGGGCTTCTTCATGACCAGAGATGATTTCAATTGGATAGGGGATAACTTCTTTTGCCCGTTTCAAAAATTCTTGTACGTTGGTGGCTTCACGTAAGCTATGTGTTCCCACTAAACAGACATTATCGGCGGAAAATCCCTGCAATCGTTCTGCAAACAGAGAAAGGCAATTCAGGCCACGGTTTATGGCTTCTTCGCTTAATTCATTTTTACTGTTTAAACCATCGGCAAGATAAACCCGCTTCTTTAAACGCCCAATAACTTGTAATGCACCGTTAACAATACGGGCGATTACCATGTGGAAGCTATTGGAACCCAAATCAATAGTGGCAATTTCTTGGGGCTTGGGCATCGGGGTGTCGTGTTTTAACGGCATAAATCAGGCCCTTGGTTCCGGTTGTTCGAGGTTTTTCAAATATTCATAAACAGCAAGCTGCGCGCGGATTTTACGCTTATTTCCTCGTGGAACATAGTGATTGCTCAATTCCTTATCAATATATCGTGCTTTGACGGTATCACTGAACTGCAATTCAAGGATATCCATAACCTTTTGTTTCAAAAGAGGATCGAGCAGGCAAACAGCTACTTCAATGCGATGATCAATATTGCGGGTCATCCAGTCAGCTGAAGAAAGGAAAACTTTTTCATTGCCTTTGTTGGTGAAAACATAAACACGATCGTGTTCAAGGAAACGATCCACAATACTGGTGACTTGAATGTTTTCACTAAAGCCGGATTGATTCGGAACCAAAGAGCACATGCCACGTACAAGAATGCGGATTTTGACACCAGCTTCAGAGGCATCATATAGGCGATCGACTAACTCCTTGTCTACAAGGTTGTTGACTTTCAGAGTAATTCCAGCCAATTCACCGGCTTGTGTATTCTCGATTTCCTGAGTAATCAGTCGATTGAGCATGGCCCGTGAATTTTGGGGGGATACCATTAAATTATTAAATGTGACAGGCCGATAAGGGTTTTCAATGAAGTTAAACACCCGGCGAACCTCATTGGTGACTTCGGGGTTGGCAGTCAGCAGAGAATAATCGGTATAGAGACGTGCCGTTTTTTCGTTGAAATTTCCTGTACCTATATGGGCGTAACGGATTATTTCTTCACCTTCCAGTCGCGAAATGATGAAAAGCTTTGCGTGAATTTTCAGGCCCAGGGCGGAAAAAATGACATGTACACCTGCTTCAGTGAGACGTTTTGCCCAATGGATATTGGCTTCTTCGTCAAAACGTGCTTGCAATTCCACCACGACGGTTACTTTCTTTCCGTTATGTGCCGCATGAATCATGGAATCAATAATGCGTGAGTCTTTTGCGACGCGGTAGATATTGATCTTGATCGAGAGCACGCTGGGATCGAAAGATGCTTGCCGCAGTAATTCCAGTACATGTTCGAATGTGTGGTAGGGATAATAAAGCAGGACATCCCTTTCACGAATAGCGTCAAATCCGTTGCGGAAATGGTCAAACCAAGTATGGCGCAATCGTGGCATGGGTTTATTCAGAAGATTCCGGTTTCCTTCATTGGGAAATTTGATGAAATCTTTAAAGTTATGATAGCGGCCACCGGCAATCACCGAGTCATCATTGGATAGCCCCAGTTTGCTGCGCAGTAATTCTACCATTTCATCAGGCATATCACGCTGATAAACAAACCGTACAGGCTCCGCCGTCAGTCTTTGTTTCAGCGTGGAAGACATAAGTTCCAGCAGACTGGATTCCATCTCTGTTGCCAGATCATATTCGGAATCGCGGGTCATTTTCATCGAATAGACGTTCAAGGTATCGTAATCGAAGAATCCCTTGAAAATTTCATCCAGCGTGTAACGCAAAATATTATCAAGTAATATCATTGATTTGCGTTTTTTTGGCATCTCTGGGGGCAGGTTGACGAAACGCGGGACTTTATCGGATGGAATTTCCAACAAAGCATATTGCGTTTCTTGTCCACGGATAATTTCAACGGCCAAATAGGTATAATCATCCTTTAAAAACTCAACCAAATTGGTTTCTGAGTTGATGACAATTGGTGTTATATGTGGTCGTAAAAGCTGGCGAAAATATTGCCGCAGCCAGATTTGTTGATTCGGGGATATCTGACGTTCGTTGATCAAGAAAATCTGATTACGTGCCATTTCCAACAACAGATCGTTGTAGAGGGCATCGAACTCTTGATCGATTTTGACAACTTTAGCCTGAATCTTTCTCAATAATTGGCGGGCACCAGTGGCTGAACCCCGTTCTTCACTGATAAGAATACGTCGCTTTACATCAGCAAAGCGAACTTTATAAAACTCATCCAAATTATTGGAGTAGATCCCTAAAAACCTCATTCTTTCAATCAGCGGATTATTTTTGTCAGCAGCTTCCTGAAGTACACGCTCGTTGAAAGAGAGCCAGCTGAGTTCTTTTTCGGTATAAAGGCGATCGTGGGACATTACTACTCCTTACTGCTCCATTTGGTTTTCCATTTGGCTTAATGGTTAGCGTTTAATGAGCCGATGTGCTGGTCTGGGCTTCACGGGCTTTATTGGCGAAATAGTGGTGTTGGAAAGTACACATTCTAATAGCGGTATGATAAGAGCCGTTCACAAAAAATTCATCGATTAATTCACCTTCAGTATGGAATCCCAATTTATTGTATATATGAATTGCTTTCGTGTTCTCTTTATCAACAATCAAATACAGTTTGTAAAGATTCAAGACAGCAAAAGCATATTCCATCGCCAGCTTGGCTGCCATTGTTGCGTAACCTTGTCCTTGATAGGCCGGGGCGATGATAATCTGGAATTCGGCACGACGGTGAACATAATCAATCTCGACTAATTCCACCAGTCCAACTTTGGAACTCAGGCTTGCGATGATAAAGCGGCGCTCACTTTGATCATGAATATGTTTGTCATAGAGGTCGCATAATTCAACAAAAGCTTCATAAGGCTCTTCAAACCAATAACGCATGACACTGGCATTATTATCAAGCTGGTGAACAAAAGGGAGATCTTCCCGTTCAAGGGGACGCAAGTTTACAGATGGGTTTTCTGCACCATTGGACATTGGATACCTCAGTGTTTTTTTAAGGGATTGTATGAACTGAAACTATGTTTACACCTTTCAGATTTCAAGCCGCCGCTTTGTTGGCGGTACCCACTTGCCCAAGCCATATAATTCGCTATGCTTCCAGAAGTTTGTTCTCTCACCACTGCGTATCAAATTGAAATCTATTGAGTGTAAATATATTTGATATTAAATAATGTTCGAATAAATAATTATTGCTAGATTGATTTTTAGATTAATAAATAGTCAATTATTTTGTGCATAAAAAAATAAACCAACTCAAAATAGCAAATTATCACTGAAGCATAGCACTTATGAAACATAGCACTTATAAAACATGGAACTTAAAAAAATATTCTAATACGGAATCCATTAACAAAAAGCTGTAAGTTGAAATCTGTTAGCATAGATTATTCCGATGCGTAACCTTGTGGTGGCAGAACCTTGCCATCCATTATTGCGGTATTTCCTTCCATTGCCAACCGCTGATCTAAAAACCAGCCGATGACCAAAGGATAAATGCTGTGTTCCTGAGTCTGCACACGTCCGATGACATCTTCTTCTTTATCTTCCGCAAAAATCGGCACCTTCGCTTGTAAAATAATGGGACCGCCATCTAATTCTTCGGTGACGAAATGGATGGAGGTGCCATGTTCTTTATCACCGTTTTCGATGGCTTTCCTATGGGTATGCAGGCCTGGATATTTGGGCAAAAGAGAAGGATGGATATTGATAAGGCGTCCATAATAGTGCTGTACAAATTCGGGTGATAAAATTCTCATATAACCTGCTAAAACCACTAAATCTGGATCATATTGATCAATGGCTTTAAGCAGGGCGATATCATAACTTGTACGATCACCATAGACTTTCGGGTTGATAAAATGGGCAGGAATATCTACCTGTTCAGCACGTCGTAGGCCATATGCGCCATCATTATTACTGAAAACGGCAGCAATACGCCCATTAATTCGGTTTTGTTGGCAGGCATCTATGATAGATTGCAGATTACTACCATTGCCGGATACTAAAACAACAATTTTTTTCATGATTTTTTTTCGCTGAATAGTTTTTCACTTAATAATTTGTTTTTGCTGAATAGCCTGTCTTCACTGCAACTTTAAAGCCACAAGATACATTCTTTTCAGGCTACAGCTTGATTGGCTGTAACCTGAAATCAATTTGGCAGAATATCTATTTGGTAATTTTATGTTGTAACTTTATATTGTAATAACAACAGGCTGATCGCCTGCATTTAGTTCGGTAATTGTACCGATTTGCCAGGCATTTTCGCCTGATGCTTGCAGATATGAAATTGCCTGTTCTGCCTGAGATTGGGGAAGGGCGATTATCATACCGACCCCGCAGTTAAATGTACGGTACATTTCGTGCTCGCTGACATTACCTGCTTGCTGTAACCAAGTAAAAATTGCCGGCCATTTCCAACTGCCAGCATTGATTCTGGCCTGCATGTTTTCTGGCAGGACGCGAGGAATATTTTCCCAGAAGCCACCGCCTGTCAGATGTGAAATGGCATGAACTTCAACTTTTTCGATTAGCTCAAGGACTGATTTAACGTAAATTTTGGTTGGGGCAAGTAAATGGTCTGCAAGTGATTTTTCTTCAAGCTGGGTCACCTCTGGGTCTGCCTGACTCACTTCAAGGATTTTACGGATCAGGGAATAGCCGTTGGAGTGTGGCCCGCTGGATGCGAGTGCAATCAACGCATCGCCAGCCTGTACTTGACTGCCATCAATAATTTCTGATTTTTCAACAACACCGACGCAAAAACCAGCGACATCATAGTCTTCACCGTGATACATACCGGGCATTTCTGCTGTTTCGCCACCGACCAATGCACAGCCTGCTTGTTTACAGCCTTCTGCTATTCCAGTAATAACACTGGCGGCTGTATCAACATCCAATTTACCTGTGGCATAGTAATCAAGGAAGAAAAGAGGTTCGGCTCCCTGAACAACCAAATCATTGACACACATGGCAACCAAATCAATTCCGATAGTATCATGGCGCTTCAAGTCCATGGCCAGACGCAGTTTGGTGCCAACGCCATCTGTACCGGAAACCAATACTGGCTCACGATATTTCTGTGGCAGGGCACATAATGCACCGAAACCACCTAATCCTCCCATCACTTCGGGGCGACGGGTCTGTTTTACGACACCTTTGATACGATTGACTAAGGCATTACCAGCATCAATATCGACACCAGCATCTTTATAGCTAAGAGAGGTTTTGTTGGTCACTGCGTAGCTCCCAGGCGGTTGCATTTTTATGAATAAAACAGAACGGCGACAATTCTAACAGTCTAAGCAAACGTTTGCGATAGCTTTGTATAGGTTTCCTGTCGGGGCAGAATAGAAGAAAAGCACTTGTGATTGATAAAAATCAATAGATTGGTAGTGGCTTGGTGGTGAAAAGAAGGTATAATCCCGCGATTTTTTATCTGCCGGCTATATTAGGAGAAACCCATGAAGATCGTTGAGGTTAAACACCCACTAGTTAGACATAAACTTGGTCTGATGCGAGATCATGATATAAGCACTAAACGCTTTCGTGAACTGGCCTCAGAGGTGGGTAGTCTTCTGACATATGAAGCAACTGCTGATTTAGAAGTTGAGAAAGTGACCATTGATGGATGGTGTGGTCCGGTAGAAGTAGACCAAATTAAAGGGAAGAAAATTACGGTAGTACCTATTCTGCGTGCGGGCTTGGGTATGATGGATGGTGTACTGGAAAATATTCCTAGTGCGCGAATCAGTGTCGTTGGTGTGTATCGTGATGAAGAAACACTTGAACCTGTGCCTTATTTTCAGAAATTAGTTTCTGATATTAATGAACGCATGGCATTGGTTGTTGATCCGATGTTGGCGACTGGTGGCTCCGTGATTGCCACTATTGATTTGCTGAAAAAAGCGGGATGCCCTGTAATTAAAGTACTGGTTTTGGTTGCTGCGCCGGAAGGGGTTGCTGCACTAGAGAAAGCTCATCCTGATGTTGAGCTGTATACTGCCTCGATTGATGAATATCTCAATGAGCATGGATATATCGTCCCTGGTTTAGGGGACGCAGGTGATAAAATATTTGGTACTAAATAACGTTTATAGCCGGCTGAGAAGTCGGCTTTTTTTTGGTTTCTAGCAAGATGATATAAGAGGATATCAATAATGACCCGTCGGACTATTGGGGTAGACGAAAAACCGCCTTTGGCACAGACTATTCCTTTAAGTTTACAACATCTGTTTGCCATGTTTGGCGCAACCGTTTTGGTTCCTATTTTGTTTAAAGTTAATCCTGCGACGATTTTGTTATTCAACGGTATTGGAACATTGCTGTATTTGGTGATTTGTAAAGGAAGAATCCCGGCATATCTAGGTTCCAGCTTTGCTTTTATCTCGCCTGTATTGTTGTTGCTGCCTTTGGGATATGAGTTGGCATTGGGTGGATTCATTATCTGTGGTTTGTTGTTTTGCCTGGTTGCCCTGATTGTAAAAGTTGCTGGAAGGGGATGGATCAATGTGATGTTTCCGCCTGCAGCGATGGGAGCTATTGTTGCAGTGATCGGGCTGGAGCTGGCAGGTGTTGCTGCTGATATGGCGGGTTTGCGTCCAGCAGCAGGCACTGAGGTTAATACGACCAACCTGACCATATCCATGGTAACGCTGGGCGTAACGATCTTAGGTTCAGTGATGTTCCGTGGTTTTATGGCGATTATTCCGATTCTGATTGGTGTTTTGGTGGGGTATGCGCTGTCATTCTTCATGGGGGTTGTAGATTTTACGCCAGTACGTGAAGCTCCATGGTTTGCATTGCCAACATTCTATACTCCACGTTTTGAATGGTTTGCCATCATGGCGATTTTACCTGCGGCGTTGGTAGTCATTGCGGAGCATGTTGGGCACTTGGTGGTAACGGCAAATATTGTGCAGAAAGATTTATTGAAAAATCCGGGTCTGCATCGCTCAATGTTTGCGAATGGTTTTTCAACGATGATTTCGGGTTTTTTTGGTTCAACACCTAACACGACTTATGGGGAAAATATTGGTGTTATGGCGCTTACCCGTGTATATAGCACGTGGGTGATTGGTGGTGCTGCGATAATCGCAATATTGCTTTCTTGTGTCGGTAAATTGGCGGCGGCGATTCAAATTATCCCTGTTCCTGTTATGGGTGGTGTTTCTCTGTTGCTATATGGTGTGATTGGTGCGTCAGGTATTCGGGTTTTAATTGATTCGAAAGTTGATTACAGCAAAGCGCAGAATTTAATTCTGACATCTGTTATTCTGATTATTGGTGTCAGCGGAGCGGAGATTCAGATTGGTGCAGCAGAATTGAAGGGTATGGCACTTGCAACGGTTGTGGGTATTGGCCTGAGTCTGCTTTTCAAGTTGATCAATATTATTCGTCCAGAAGAGCAATATACTAACTCGTCTTTGGAATCAATTGAACATGACAAAAGGCGTGAAGCAGTGAAATAAATTACGTTAGTTAAATTGGTAAGAAAGGGCTTTTTCCTAAAACCCTTTCTATTTTCAAAATAGTCAGATAATTTAATATGTTTTTTCAAGGCTATTTTAGTTAATCAACTATATTATACGTGATTTTTATCTTAGTTTTTCATCTGTGATATCCAATAATCTATTGGAAAAAGAGGATTTAAAGATCTATTACTATTTAAACTATGCAACCTTAGTGGCTAATAGCTGGTTTGGTTTTCTTTTGTACGTAAATTACAAATTTTTTCTTATTTTTGTTCAATGGTATTTATTAGTTTATGTATGATAGGAGATTTATGTCCACCAACTTTATCAATTTCTTTGGTTTCAAAATAAAATTTGTTGGAAGAACCACCTATAAAAATGCTTTGAATTTTTTATCACATTACATAATATTGCTTCCATTAATATATTAACTTCCAATGAAGATAATTTAAGATTGATAAGTTAAAATCTCTGGTTATGTATCATATTTTTACTATTGGCAATATTGATTATTGGTAGCATAGGGTTTTCAGATATAAGAGCTTTTTCTCTAAGAGGACTATATCTAGATCTAGTTTGCGAAAAAAATTTGGCTTTGTTACAGCTATGTAGTTATGGAAAGCATGTTTTGATATTAACCTGAATGTTTATTATAATACCCATCAAAAAAAGTAAATTTTCACTATCGATTAATTGTAAATTCTCCCTATTTTATGAGTGATGTGCCTCAATAATAACTTCCTGCTTTAAACAAAGCATTCGTTTCATTTATAGAGGCCTTTTGTGGTAGACTTAGCACTGTTCGTTATCCATTCTGTCTGAGGTGCTTCTGAATACACCGTCGCAGCTTTCATTGCCGTTATATTTGCCCGATGATGAAACCTTTGCTAGTTTCTTTGCAGGTGAGAATACTTCCTTATTAGCTGCAATAAAATTGGCTATTAGCCATTCACACGGCAGTTATATCTATTTTTGGTCCCGCGATGGCGGGGGTAAGAGCCATTTGCTTCACGCAGCTTGTACCGAATTGTCCTTGCAGGAAGAAGCAGTAGGGTATGTGCCACTGGATAAACGTGCCTATTTTGTTCCCGAAGTCCTTGATGGTATGGAGCATTTATCATTAGTATGCATCGATAATATTGAGTGTATTGCCGGTGATCAGGCATGGGAGATGGCTATTTTTAATCTTTACAATCGAATTGTAGAGATTGGCCGGACTTGTCTTTTAATCACAGGTGATCGTCCCCCACGGCAAATTAATCTGACGCTGCCAGATTTGGCATCCCGTCTGGATTGGGGGCAAATTTACAAATTACAGCCTTTGTCTGATGATGAGAAAATTCAGGCATTGCAACTCCGGGCAAAATTACGCGGTTTTGAATTACCTGAGGATGTCGGGCGATTTGTGCTGAAACGGCTCGATAGAGAAATGCAAACGTTGTTTAAAACGTTGGATGAGCTTGATCGTGCTTCCATTGTGGCACAACGCAAACTGACGATCCCGTTTGTGAAAGATATCTTGGAACTTTGAGTAATAAAGTCGAAAGGAAATAAGATCAGGGCAGGAAAGTGATAGAGAGCGTATTCCTATCACTTTTATTTATTTTGCCTGAAAAATATTTAGAACAAAATTTCTTTAACTTGCTCAGGGGGACGTCCCAAACGCGCCTTATCACCAACAACAACAATCGGGCGTTCTATCAATTTGGGGTGTTCAGCCATAGCTTGAAGCAATGACTCTTGGGATAATGTGGTATCACCAAGATTTAATTCTTTATAGAGATCTTCTTTGGTACGCATCAATTGACGGGCATCTTTGAAGCCGAGTTGTTTCAATAATATGGCAAGCTGTTTTACAGTAGGTGGTGTATCGAGATAGTGAATGATTTCTGGCGCAATGCCGAGTTCTTCAACCAGCTTAAGTGTTTCACGGCTCTTTGAGCAACGGGAATTGTGGTAGAAAGTAACTTTTTGCATGTAAAGAATCCTTCATTTTTTGTATTGGCTGTAACTCTGTTGTAGTTGGCGCAATTGATCAATGCGGGCATCATATCGCTTTTGAGCATAACTACCCAATTTTACCAATGCACTGGCTTCGCTAAGTTGTGCTATAGCTAAGTCAAATTTACCTTTTAATGCCATGATTTCTGCTTGGACGGCGAGTACCTCATCGTGTTTTCCTTGTTTTCCAACCGTGTCTCTTAACAGTTCCCAACCATTGAGATCGTCTGGGTGATTGAAGGTATAACGAAACAGGAGTTGTGATGCTTGAGAATACTTTTTGTCCTGAAAGTAAGCATTTGCGAGGGAAAATTGCAATACCGGATTGTTTTTTTGCTTTTTAAGGGCGTCCTGCAATCGATTGATAGCACTGGTATACTGTTTTTGCCCGATATCAATATTATTCATTGCATCAATAAACCAAATGTTATCCGGTTGCTTATCCAGCAATGGAGAGAGGATTGCTCTGGCTTCGGTATATTTTTTATCCTGAGAAAGCAAAATAACATGTCCATAGGCAGCAGCAAGCTGTTCTTTGGTGGTTCCTTGACTATATTTTTTTAATAACTCGTCAATATAAGGGCGTTGATTGGTCGAATACATTGTTAAAATACGAACACGGGCAAACAGAAAATCTTGCGACTGAGGAACGGCTTTAGCTGAATATTGATTTGCCCTATTGCGGGCATCAGCCAAACGGCTGTCAGGTAATGGATGAGTATATAGCATTTCCGGTAGCGTGGAGCTGTAGCGGGATTGATCTGCCAGTATCTGCATGAAGTTAGGCATACCGCGCGGGTCAAATCCTGCTCGACTGAGTGTCTGCATTCCAATGCGATCGGCTTCTTGTTCATTTGATTGGGTAAAACTGATCATGCTTTGTTGGAAACCTGCGAGTGTACCACTGAGTGCAGCCATACCTGCTTGTGGGTTGGCCATTATAAGCAGGATAGAACCCAAAGTGCCGGCCCATGCGATGGGGCTGGTACGTTTTTGTTCTTCTATTAGGCGTGCCAGATGTCGTTGTGTTACATGGGAAATTTCATGGGCCATGACAGATGCCAGCTCGCTTTCATTACGGCTATAGTGCAATAAGGCTGAATGAAGAACAACATTGCCACCGAAAAATGCGTAAGCATTAATATTTGGATTATTGATTAGATAGAAATGGAAGGGAGTTTTTACTGAATCGGCATGGCTGACTAATTTATGACCTAGGTTATTAATGTACTGAGTCAGTAGCGGGTCATAAATCAGAGGTGCCTGAGCTCGTATTGAGCGTATATAAAAGTCACCCATGGCCATTTCCTGATTGATGCTGAGGGTTGCCCCCGCTGTAGTGCCAATATCAGGTAGTGAATCTTCAGCCAGTGCGGATAATGCCGGTGTATTGCCCAATAACAATAGGCTGATAAAGATAGTTATCAGCGATTTTTTCGACGTTTTTTTCATAAAGCGATTCCCATAAAACAGTGTGCTCCATTCTGGCTATCAATTTCATGAATACGTTTATGATAAAAGGTTACCCTAAAATCGTTAATGATAATAAATTTTAGTGAAAAATAATTATTACATATTGCTGCTAAGGAGTTGTATTTATGTTGGATATGATCATGCAATGGTATCGTCGCCGTTTCACTGATCCACAAGTTGTTGCATTATCAGTCATTTTGTTGGCTGGTTTTGGGATCATTTATTTTTTCAATGGGATTTTGGCGCCTGTTCTTGCAGCCATTGTATTGGCCTATTTGTTGGAATGGCCCACTACACAATTAGGAAGGTTGGGGTGTAGCCGAACACTTTCTGTTTCGATTGTATTAACAATGTTTATGGGAATCAGTGCGTTAGTTATCTTGATTGTTGCCCCGACTGTCTGGCAGCAAGGCTTGAATTTATTTTCTGATCTTCCCAATATGATTAACCGGTTTAATGAGTACGCGCATACTTTGCCTTCTCGTTATCCTGCGCTGGTTGATGCCGGTATTATTGATATGGTTGCTGATAATTTGCGTAGCAAGTTCTCTTTGGCAGGGGAATCCGTTTTTAAGTTTTCGGTTGCTTCTTTGATCGGATTACTGACGCTAGCGATTTATCTGATCCTTGTTCCCTTGATGGTATTCTTTCTATTAAAAGATAAAAAACAAATGGTGGTGGCATTACAGCGTATATTGCCACGTAACCGCAGTTTGGCTGGTAAAGTGTGGCGTGAAATGAACCAGCAGATAACCAATTATATCCGTGGCAAAGTAACGGAAATGGTTATATTGACTATCTGTACGTATGCTGTATTTGCTTTCTTTGGATTGCATTATTCTTTGTTACTTGCGGTTTTGGTTGGTTTATCTGTGCTCGTTCCTTATATCGGTACAGTGCTTGTCACCATTCCAGTTATTATCGTGGCTTTGTTTCAATGGGGAATTGGGGCTGATTTCTGGACTTTGTTCATCGCATATTTAGTGGTACAGGGGTTAGATGGTAACCTCCTTGTGCCAATTTTGTTCTCGGAAGCAGTTAATCTTCATCCACTTGTCATCATCCTTTCTGTCATTATTTTTGGTGGATTATGGGGATTCTGGGGCGTTTTCTTTGCCATTCCACTGGCTACTTTAATCAAAGCTGTCATTCACGTTTTGCCGGAAGAGAAATTTGAAGAAAAGGAAAGACAATAGCAATTGCTAATATTGCAGAATTAATCAGTGAAAAATAGCGAGTGAAAAAGTAAACAAGTTGCCGCCTGATGGATGGAGCGGCAACTCAAAATTTATTGTGGCTATGATGAGATGATAGACACAAGATTAATGTCGTTTTACGTAATCCAGCACAACTTGATGATGATCACTGGTTTTGAATTTATCAAAAACGTGTTCAATATATCCTTGTGGGTTAATTAAAAAACTGATGCGGTGAATACCATTATAGGTTTTCCCCATGAACTGCTTTTCTCCCCAAACACCAAATTGCTCAGCAACTTGGTGGTCAACATCAGAAAGTAGAGTGAAATTCAGCATCTCTTTTTCTACAAATCGGGATAGCTTTTCAGGTAGATCGGTGCTGATGCCTAATACTTCAACATTAGCGTTTTTCAGTTCATCCATCGAATCACGTAAGCTACATGCTTGAACTGTGCAGCCTGGTGTCATTGCCTTGGGGTAAAAATAAACTAAAACACGCTGTCCCTCGAAATCAAGTAAATTAATAGTTTCGCCATCTTGATCAGGAAGGCTGAATTGAGGTGCCTTATCACCGGCTTTCAGTGAACTCATCACTCATTCTCCGTTTGTTCATTTTGATTTAAATGATTGGTGTGCTAACACGGCTATATATTTTTGCATTAATACGTATAAATGCTTTTTCATAATAGTGATACATTTAGCTCTTAAAGCTCCCTTACGCCTCGCGGTGCGAGGTGTAAGAAAGTGATCTAGCATTTTGAGAGCTTATTTATACATCATATGTTATACATTCATATGAATTTAAAGTTAAATTTTTTCTCCTGACTTTATTATATTCAACACAGTTCATATGTATTCGTCTCGTTTCACGATAAATATGTACATATTTGAGCAGCTTTGGTCAATAGTCGATTGCACTTGCCTATATTTGAGTTTTATAACTCAGTAAATCGCTTATCATATGTCAAATTATATGTCTCGCTACGCGAGGTTATTTGATTGAATCAATGATTTTACTTAAGTAAAATTTTTTGGTGGTTTAGCAGTAGGATGAAATTACCTTGAACTTTAACAAATAATAAGTGAGGAATTTATGTCTGAATTTAATAAGCCAGAAAATCAACAGCCTGATCTCAAATGCCCATTTGATCCAGACCAATACAAGATTAAGGTTCGTGCTGTAGCAGCACCAGCAGGTTCTTTTCCTTGGGCAATAATTCAAGTTTACTTGGGTAATCATGTGAATCGTGATGGTTGGGAGGCTTCTAACGAATATATTCGTCTTGCCTCCGGGTTGGTGAATTTTTCGCCACAAATTGAAAAGACCAATGAAAATGGTGAATGTTCAATTTGGCAGCCAACTCAAGAAGATATGATGGCTTGTGATTGGAAATTTCACTGTATGTTGTCTTTTGATCTTAAATTAGGAACGAGCAAATTTAATTATGGTCAGGACTGGGGATATATAAGTGACAAGGAAGGATATCTCAATACAGGTGAATCTACTTTTGGTACTTTAAACATAACCTCAAATAAGACAGATATCGCAAACATTCTGGCGTTCTATTGGGGTACGAGTGATTGGTTGCATTTGATAGTTTCTTCGAAAGAGAGCCATGAGAAGATAGCAGGACTACTTACGAAAAATATTTATGTAACTGTTGATGACACAATCTATAATCTTGGCGCTACCTCACTTTCGAGTGGAGATAACACCAATGGTACATACACCGTTGAATATGGCAATAATGATGCACGTAAACTAGGTGAGGTATTGAAACAAACAAATAAAACCAAGACGTTCTGTATCAATTGGAGTTAATTCTGCTTATATTCTGAATTCGAAGCTGCGCTCCGGCGTAGCTTTTTCTTAAGAATCAGCCTCCAAATTGAAGGCCCTGAGTATATTTTATCTTTGTACACGCATATGTATTTTGGGGTTATTAAATCATATTTTATTTAACTTATTGTTTTTATTTGAAAATTTCAATTTTTGAATGATTTTGTACGCTAATGCTGCCTTGTGCATTTAATTCTGTACATAGGTGATGAAAGGTTTCTTTAAATAACGTTCCATTATCGTCCGATGGGTTTTGGCCTGTAATTTGAATTTGAAGGCGAGCAGGTTGGCTCTCCTCGGCTGGGTGCGTTTTTGATACCAGCTCAGCAATATTAAAATCTTGAGCCGTAAATAAACTGGTAAAACGTTCAACAATTCCCGGTGAATCATTTATATCTACCTTAACGGTGATGGTCGAAGGAAATTTTTTCTGAACACCGCATCGGGTACGTTTCATTACTATAAGTAGTTCAAGCTCCGCGCCCTTCTGTGGCAGGGTGGATTCGATCAAAGTAATGGCGTTCCAGCTTCCAGATAGCAACATAATAAAAGTAAATTCTTCGCCAAACATTGCCAGACGGCTGTCCTCAATATTACAACCGCATGTACTGACAAGGCGGGTGATGGTATTGACGATGCCGGGACGATCGGTACCCAAGGCTGTAATCACTAAAAAATGCTGTTCTGATGTTGGCAAAGCGATTTTCCTTTTAATTTTAATAGATGTCTGTTGTGTATGTTGTGTATGTTGTGTTTAAACATAAAAAATGATCAAGAGAAGGTCAATCGCATTTGTAAAAGGAACATGATTATAATTTCTGTTTAATCCGCTACACTTGATATTAACAAAATTCATTGAAATCGCGTGTTTAAGGAGTTTTCTTCTGTATAACAAGAAAGTACCATGAACTTCTCATTTGCAGTTTAAGGTTTAACTAAGGGGAAATGGCAATGGTAAGTGATCATTCTGGTTTTACAGGCAGTATAGTTGCATTGATAACTCCGTTGGACTCAGCTGGTCAGATTGATAAGGTTAGTTTGAAAAAATTGGTTGAATATCACATCGCCAGTGGGACATCTGCGATTGTGTCTGTTGGGACAACAGGCGAGTGCGCAACACTTCACCATGACGAACACGTTGAGGTTGTACTGACAACATTAGAAATAGCTGATGGGCGCATTCCTGTAATTGCAGGAACAGGGGCGAATGCTACGGCGGAAGCCATTTCTCTGACCAACTGTTTCGAAAATACGGGTATTGTGGGTTGCCTGTCAGTGACACCTTATTATAATAGACCATC
The DNA here is from genome assembly GCF_002127535.1 of Xenorhabdus vietnamensis. Classification (GTDB taxonomy): domain Bacteria; phylum Pseudomonadota; class Gammaproteobacteria; order Enterobacterales; family Enterobacteriaceae; genus Xenorhabdus; species Xenorhabdus vietnamensis. Next base: position 28,427 of record NZ_MUBJ01000010.1, on the reverse strand, counting down.
GCAGGAAGGTTTATATTTGCACTATAAGGCAATAGCTGAGAATACTGACTTACCACAAATTCTGTATAATGTGCCATCTCGTACCGGGTGTGATTTATTGCCTCCGACTGTCGCTCGTTTGGCGAAATTGAAAAATATTGTTGCACTTAAGGAAGCGACGGGGAACTTAAGTCGTGTTAGTCAGATCCAAGAATTGGTTAATGATGAAAATTTCATTCTGCTGAGTGGTGATGATGCAAGTTTTGTCGATTTCATGCAGCTTGGTGGTAAAGGTGTTATTTCTGTAACTGCAAACGTTGCGGCAGCGGAAATGGCACAGATGTGTGAATTGGCTGAACAAGGTGAATTTTTGAAGGCTCGCGGCCTGAACAGCCGACTGATGGAATTGCATCATCAATTATTTGTTGAACCTAGCCCGACACCAGTTAAGTGGGCTTGCCGTCAATTGGGATTGATTGCCAATGATTCACTGCGTTTGCCAATGATTCCGCTAACGCAGGAAGGGCAAATTCCAGTTGGTAAGGCCTTGAAAATAGCTGGATTACTGTAAAATTTTAGGGAATTTTAATGGCAACATTATTGCAAAAATCGAAGGTCATGAAGATTGCTGGTCTGTCGTTGGTAGTTTTTTTGGCTGCCTGCTCCAGCGATCAGCGCTATAAACGTCAAGTAAGCGGGGATCAATCCTATCTTGACACTCCACCACTGAAAACATTGAATATCCCTGAAGGAATGATATTACCGCTGCAAAATAGTGAGTATAATATTCCAGCAATGAATTCAACAGGGGCAGTGGGTAAAGATTTGGATATACGTCCTCCATTGCAGGCTCTTGCGTTATTGACGGGTTCCCGCGTTGAAAATAGTGCTAACAGCAGTAAGTTGTTGCTTGAAAACACCCCGGAATACAGCAAATTATGGCCACAGATAAACAATCTGTTGGAAAAAAATGGCTACAATATCAGCCATAAAGATGATTCAGCACAAACTTTGACGACTGATTGGATTACGTGGCAACGGGCTGATGAAAATGTTCCTTATCAGGGGCGTTACCGTATTTCGGTTATCCAACAAGGTTATCAAACAGCACTATCTGTTTCGAATGAAGGTTTGAAACATGGAGAGAAAGAAATTACCGCTCCGGCCGAAATCCAGCATTACAATGTCATGATGCTTAATAAATTGGCGGGTGACTTAAGTCAGCAACAGGACGCTGCGAGCCTGAGCAGTGCTAAAAGCACGGGTGCATTGTCTGTACAAAGTGGTAGTGATAATACCGGCCTGCCACAAATAATTGTACGCGCACCATATAACGTGGTTTGGAACAGGTTGCCACACGCGTTGGAAAGTATTGGTATGCAGGTCACTGATCGTACACGTTCTAAGGGAGCGATAGAAGTGACTTATAAAGGACGCAGTTCTTCTGATTGGAAAACGTTGGGTGTAGAAGCGCCTTCTATCAGCGAAGGAAACTATAAATTACAGGTGGGTGATTTGGATAACCGAAGCAGTCTGCAATTTATCAGTGAAAAAGGTAAGCCGCTGACCCAATCTGAAAATGATCAAATGGTGGCTGTGCTGGAAGCTGTATTTAGCCAATCCAACGGTAAGTAATATATAAAAGGGGCTCAGGCCCCTTTTATATTTTGGATGAGTTTTTTGTTTAATTCTTTATGTTTGAAGATGTCATATTTCTGGAGTGTAAAATGCAGAAAAAAGCTGAGTTGTATCGTGGAAAGGCAAAAACAGTGTATGCCACTGATAATGCTGACTTACTTGTGTTGGAATTCCGTAATGATACATCAGCATTGGATGGTGAACGCATTGAACAGTTCGATCGCAAGGGAATGGTGAATAATAAATTCAATCATTTCATTATGAGCAAACTGGAAGAAGCGGGCATTCCGACGCAAATGGAACAACTGCTGTCAGATAATGAATCCTTGGTGAAAAAACTCGATATGGTTCCTGTTGAGTGTGTTATTCGTAACCGCGCCGCAGGATCTCTTGTTAAGCGTCTGGGGGTAGAAGAGGGAACGGTGCTTAATCCGCCATTGTTTGATCTGTTTCTGAAAGATGATGCTAAACACGATCCTATGGTTAATGAATCCTACTGTGAGACATTCGGTTGGGTGAGCAAAGAGCATTTATCTGAAATGAAACGCCTGAGCTACAAAGCTAATGAAGTATTGAGCAAATTGTTTGATGATGCTGGCTTGATTCTGGTGGATTTTAAGTTGGAATTTGGTTTGTTCAAGGGCAAAGTCATATTGGGTGACGAGTTTTCACCGGATGGCAGCCGCTTATGGGATAAACAGACGATGGATAAAATGGATAAAGATCGTTTTCGTCAAAGTCTCGGTGGCTTGATTGAAGCGTATGAGGAAGTTGCACGCCGGATTGGCGTTATTTTGGACTAATGACGCAAACGATTACTTAAAAAATTTGTTTTAAAATAAACGGATGCCCGACAAGAAAAAGGGCATCCGTTTATTTTGTGCGCTGAGTCAACTTTAGAGCAGGGACTTGGTTATTTGTTTCCAGCCTTTTTGATGCATACAGTCGTGATAAGATTCTCTTCTGGAATCTTCGTTAACATCCATCACATAACTTTCGGTCATGGGAACATTCTGACTGTAGTAACCGTTTTTTCCGCATTGATCTTTATTTATACAAGGCTGTTGTACCATTTTCATTGTTGATCTTTGGCCTACTTCATTTTTGACAGGAAACTGCTGTAATGCCGACTGCTTGCATACAGCTTTTGCTTCATTGAAAGGGACTGGGTTACTTGTTGCAGGTACCCATTGCGTGGTGCAACCAGCTAAGGAAATACAAATTATGATGGAGGATGTTAATTTCTTCATATTACTTATACGAATGTATCCTGATTGCTTGAGGCTTCTCACACAATCTTTCCGCATTCACCCTGGTAAAAGTTTAATGTTTATCAGTAAAGCGCGGTAAAGCTGGCGGGTTACTGACGTTGTGGCTAAAGTGCCATGTTGTGATGTTTTTCATTATCAAGAAACAAGAAGCATCTTGATTTGTAAGAGTAATTATTTATCAATGTTATTGATTAAAGCAAGTGTGTTACCAAACTACAAATCGCTATATGACTCACTCTATTTAGGTAATGTACTGAAAGGATAAGGAACCTCTGTTTCATGCTATGTTTATTACTGATTGTTTTATATATAAATATAGCTATTCAGAACCATTCTCCTACTGAATGCAAATATTTTTCATTAAGTATAAAAATTTTTAAGTTATTATCCTGCCCGTACCAAAACTTATGTTGTTTGGTTTTAAAATGATCAGACACAGTTTTTATAGGGTGTTATAGGAAATAAAAACTTATGAGCCATATTGATCCTACTTTACTTATTTTGCTCGTGCTTGCAGGGCTTGGCATCATCAGCCATAACATGACAGTTACACTTGCCATGTTATTTCTGTTGGTAGTCCGTATCACGCCATTGAATCAGCTTTTTCCTTGGGTGGAAAAGTATGGCTTGACGATAGGTGTCCTGATTCTGACTATCGGAGTCATGGCACCTATCGCAAGTGGGAAAATTTCCGCACAGGAAATTTTTAGCTCTTTCTTAAATTGGAAATCACTGTTGGCTATTGCTGTGGGTATCCTTGTGTCATGGTTGGGTAGTCGTGGTGTTGCTTTAATGTCTGGTCAGCCTTCTACGGTTGCGGGGCTATTGATTGGTACTGTGTTGGGAGTGGCTCTATTCAGGGGTGTTCCTGTAGGCCCACTGATTGCCGCAGGTATTTTATCGCTCATGATTGGTAAGTCGTGACTGTGTATAGCTCATGGGCAATGTTGCAGGCACAAATGCAACAACAGGGACAGCGACGTTTAGTGGTTTTGAGTGGTGACTCTCAATGGAGTGCATTAATCGTTAAACAGTTAATAAAACAGTTTCAAGGGGATTGGTTAACGGTTTCTGCTCATACATCTGATGCTATTGATCCAATAAAATCTATTGATCCAACAAAAGCTGTTAGTTTGCTTGGACGTGAATTTTTGCATGGTATTTTTGATGCAACTAAGGGATTTAATGCTGAAGCACTGGCAATATTGGCTGGCACACTAAAAGCGGGAAGCTGGTTGGTGATGCGTGTGCCCATTTGGTCACAATGGCCGGAACAGCCTGATGAAGATAGTTTGCGTTGGAATGAATTGGCAGGCACCACTCTGACGCCTAATTTTATTCGGCATATTCAGCAGCAAATCCTCGCGTTCCCTGAAGTATTATTATGGCGTCAGGGAATACCTCTTCAGATGCCGCCATTGCCCCAAACCGGAGCATGGCAGATGCCTGATGGAACCCCAACAGCCAATCAGCAGTCTATCCTTGAAGAATTATTACAGGCTACACGAGGCGTTTGGGTGATCACTGCACCACGGGGGCGGGGAAAATCTGCTCTGGCAGGCATGTTGGTGCGGTATTGGCAAGGCAAATGCTGGCTATGTGCACCTGCGAAAATAACGACGGAAGTTATTCGGCGTTACTCTGATATTTCAGATTTAGCTGAGCATAAATCTTTGCAACAAGACCCCCCTTTTTGGGCAGTAGACAGTTTGTTGAAATATTGCCATGCAAAAAATGGTGGACAGAAAAATAAAAGCGATATTGATTGGTTATTGATTGACGAAGCTGCGGCGATACCAATGCCACAGTTGACAGAATTGATCCGCCATTTTCCTCGAGTATTGTTGACTTCTACCGTTCAAGGTTATGAAGGAACAGGCCGTGGTTTTTTGTTGAAATTTTGTGCCGCATTACCTGATTGCCATATTCGTGAATTGAAAACTCCCATGCGCTGGGCTGAAAATGAACCATTGGAAGCGTGGCTGGATAATGCTCTGTTATTTAATGATAGACAGTTATTTGATGATAAACAGTCGGTTTATGACACATGCTTAAGTGAAGAGCGATCAAGTAAAGCAGCATTCTTGAGTGAAAAAAGCCCGAGCGAAGAAAAGTTGTATTTTCACCCGATTCATCAGTCTGAATGGTTACAAAATTCCACATTATTACGTCAATTTTATGGGCTATTAACCAGTGCACATTACCGTACATCTCCTCTTGACTTGCGTCGATTGATGGATGGTAACGGGATGACATTCCTTGCCGCCATTTCCCGTTCTTCAGAGCATAAACCACAGCTGATAGGCGCTTTGTGGATGGTGAACGAAGGTGGTTTGTCACAGACATTGGCACATGAGATATGGGCAGGTCGTCGGCGGCCAAGGGGAAATTTGGTAGCTCAATCCCTGGCGGCACATAGTGGTTTTCCACAGGCTGCAACCTTGCGATCACAGCGAGTCAGTCGCATTGCTGTACAAGCTCAATATCGCCGTCGTGGTATCGCGCAACATTTGATAATCCAGCAATGTCGGGAAGCCAGTAAACAAAAGCTGGATTTTATCTCTGTCAGTTTTGGCTATGCCGCTGAACTTTGGGCAATGTGGCAAAAATGTGGCTTTCAATTGGTGAGGATGGGAACCCACCGGGAAGCGAGCAGTGGTTGCTATACCGCGATGGCTGTCTTGCCATTGAGTGAACAGGGGAAACAGTTTGCTCAATCCGCACAGCAGCGATTATCCCGGGATGCCAGCGGATTGGAATCGTTACTGGGTTTTGCCTTGCCAGTTGAGCATGACAGTGACGAAAACATTAATGACAGTGATTGGCAGGAATTGGCTGGATTTGCATTTGCCCATCGTCCTTTGTCAGCATCTTATTTTGCATTACAGAGATTACTGTTGATGAGTCATTTGGCCTTGCCAGCGTTGAGAAAGCATCTGCAACAGCGATTAAGTATCGAACAATGTGTCAGTGATTTATCTTTGAATGGCCGTAAGGCACTGTTGAAACATTGGCGGGAGGAGGCGGCTGATGCATTGGCAAACATAGATGAAATGCTTGCCAATCATTGGAAAAACTGGGTTATTTCTTGCGATTATTCTGCGACCGATCATCTTCATCGTCCCATTGAGCGTTAAGATCTCGATGTGGGGGCAATTCAGGTTTGTTATCCAAGAATGATTTCGGGTCGACGCGATTTAGCGCTTTTACCGCATTAATGATAATGCCGATAAGCACTAACAAAACAATCCACCAATAATCTATCAACCAATGCATGGTATTTTCCTCGGAATGTTAAGAGCCTCTTTCATGAGGCTCAGGAGCCCCATATGCAATTTCTAATAATTAACTATTTTCAAGTTAATATTCTTAAAGCTTGCCATAATTATAGCCAGCTATTTTGCTGATCTGCTATTTTCCTGAATGACGATTTTCTTAGTCTACTATCCTGATGTACTTTTCAAATATATAGGATAGATTGAATTTCAACCAATCAATGCCAGCAATATCACGATTTTCCCAAGCACTCAGCAGAACTTGCTCATCGAATAAATTTTCGGCTGCATGGGATAATGGCCAATAGCTGATATGCCATGGCTCATAGGCTACACCTGCGTCATAATGAGTAAAGGGACGGTAGAAATCATAGCGAGACATGTTTTCTGTCAGCCAATGGGTTAATGGCTCAAAGTACCCTCCATTCTCATATTCCCACGGCTCCAGCTGCAATTGTTTACCTTCTGGTAGCAGAAAGGGGTCATAAATATCCAGCTCGGTGCCCCAATGATGGCGACTCGCTCCTGGCAGGGCTGACCAACGGAGAATAGCTTTACAACGTTCACCTTCACTCATTTTCGAGATATCAAGAGGTTGGCTGTTGTCATCTAATACTGGACGCTGACCACGGAATTTCTCATTCCAGATAGTTTGCTGGCGCGCGAAATCGCGGAACGAACTGGCAGGTTTTAGCTTAAAACCTGCTTTAGTTGCTTCTTTCTGCATGGCAAGAAACGCCTTGGTAGCATTAAACTGCAAACGATGATTGCCAGTAAGGGTGATGAGATGATCCGTGGACAGACCGGTCAGGGTTTCAGGCGTCATCATTTGATTAATTGCTCCATGATACGTTGATAAATCAAGCTCAATTCTTGTAAATCAGACACTTTGACACATTCATTTGTTTTATGGATTGTCGCATTGAGTGGCCCTAACTCTACGACTTGTGCTCCCATCTTGGCAATAAAGCGCCCATCTGATGTACCACCATTGGTTGATAGTTCTGGCTTATACCCACAATAGTGCTCAATGGATTCCACCACAGCATCAACAAGAGCTCCCTTACAAGTCAGGAAAGGTTGACCTGATAGCCACCAGTCAAGTTCGTATTTGAGGTGATGCTTTTTCAGCATATCTTCAACCTGCTGGCGGATCTCAGCATCTGTCAGCTCGGTGCTGAAGCGGAAATTAAATTGAACCCACAATTTACCAGGGATAATGTTATTACTGCCGGTGCCTGCTTGAATATTGGCGATTTGCATACTGGTGGCAGGGAAAAATTCATTACCACTATCCCATTGAGTATTGATGAGTTCTTGAAGAAAAGGCACAGCACGATGAATAGGATTATCAGCCAATTGTGGATAGGCAACATGACCCTGGGTGCCAAAAATCGTCAAACTGGCAGTCAGAGAACCCCGACGACCATTTTTGATCATATCTCCAAGGCGTTGCTGGCTGGATGGTTCTCCGACCAGACAATAATCCAGACGTTCATGGCGAGACATTAACTCTTCAACAACCTTAACTGTACCATTAGTGGCTTTGGCTTCTTCGTCGGAGGTGATCAGAAAAGCCAGACGGCCTTTATGTTCAGGATTTTCTGTGATAAAACGTTCAGCAGCAACAACCATTGCAGCTAGAGAGCTTTTCATATCGGCAGCGCCACGACCATACAGCATCCCATCACGAATAGACGCTTCAAAAGGGGGAGTTTGCCATTGTGAGATATCTCCGGCAGGAACGACATCAGTATGTCCTGCAAGAGCAAAAGTGACTCCGGTTCCACGATAAGCCCAGAAATTCAAAGTATCTCCGAAAGGCATCCGTTCTATGGTGAAGCCAATATCTTGCAGGCGCTGGATAAGAAGTTCCTGACAGCCTTGATCATCTGGACTGACAGAAGGACGGTTGATTAACTGTTGAGCAAGGTCGGTTACTGGACAAATCATGATGGTATCCTTATCTAGCCATGGGAAAAAAATTGTTCATATTGTTCTGCCTTGAAACCGAGTAGATACTTTTTTGCTTCTGTTTCTTTGCTCTTTGAGTCCCCTGTGCTTGAGGCCAATAGAGGGCGTTTTATGATTGATGGTTGTTCCAGCATTAGTGCCTTGGCAGCCTCTGCATTGTCAACGGTAGCTTTTTGTTCGTCAGATAATTTACGCCACGTTGTACCACGGGTATTCAGGAGAGATTCCCAGCCAACTTGGTCAATGAATGATTGGAGTAGCTCAGGGGATAGACCATCAACCCGATAATCATGAAATTGATAAGGAATTTCTTGATCTTCTAACCAGCGACGCGCTTTTTTTATGGTATCGCAGTTTTTGATACCGTAGAGAATAGATACTTGATGAGAAGTGGTATCTGACATAATGAAAGCCTTGGTTTTGTCTTGTTTAACATATCCGACATAATGCGGGAAATTTGGCATTTTATCCAGACAACGCATGCTTGTGCATACTTTCTGCCCATTTTTTTCCAGACATTTATGTTATGGATGTTTAAAACATCAGCAAAAAGCAAAGTTAGATTATCTTCAAATCAAGTAATAAATTATATAGATAATATACTTATTATTTCATTGTAAATTGATTTATTTTTAATTAATTTATTATTCTTGATAACTCACAATTTCCCCACTGGCAAAACTTAGGGAAATTGTGTTTCATATTGGGGACGTTAAGAGATAATTTAACGTTAAATGAAATCTATTTTTCTATGTTTTAGATAGATGATAGTGGCTTCGAGACGGGAGCGGGATTTGAGTTTTTTCAATAAGTTACGAGTGTGAACTTTCACGGTTTCTTCTGAAATAAAAAGGAAGTCAGCAATTTCTTTATTTGTCATTCCTTCGGCAATTTCTTTTAAGACATCTAATTCACGTTTGGTTAATTTTGATAACGGATCAACATAAAGATGGCGGGTGGATAAATATTGGTGGACTCTTTCACTGAACACAGCATGACCATCTATGGCTTTTTTTATATTGTTCAATAGAGGAGTGAGCTCGATATCTTTTAATAAATAACCATTCGCACCAGCATCAACCGCATCATAAATATCACTTCTGTGATCTGAATCAGAGAGTATCAGGATATAGGAATCAAGTCCTTTTCGGCGGAGAGATTTAATCGTATCAATCCCTGAAAGACCATGGATTTTTAAATCCATCAAAATAATGTCAGGCTTTATTTGGCAAGCGATATTAATCGCATCTTCACCATTGCCAGTTTCAGCAGTCACAATGAGTTCTCGTTCTAGTTCAATTAACCCTTTTAAGCCGTGACGAATGATAGGATGATCATCAACTATCATGACTGAATGATTATGCATGTTCTTTCTCCCATATAGAAATGCAGATTTTATGTTTGATAAAACATAAAAGATAGGATTCTGCTTTATGTTAAATTGCTGTGTAATTTTTATGGAGTATATTGAATCATCGTTAAGGAGATTCTGAAAATATATCCTGATATAAAAATAGAAATATCGCAAACAAGTTTAACCATCAGGGTGAAATAAATTCAATTTCATAAGAAAATGTGTTTCCTTAATTGCTAGTAATTTTCCAAATAAATTTGGATGAATATTTTATAGATTAATTTTTGTTTTTGTAAACTTATTTTAAATGTTAATTCTAAAATACAACTTTAATTAATTTATCAGGTTATTAATTTTAGATTAAATACCTCTTAATAGGTATCATTGGGATAATATCTATATAATATTGATTAACATGAAATCATTCTTTGCTTGTTTTTTGTGCCTTGATTTTGGAGGTGATGAACAAAATGCTGTTGATATCATGATTTAACCTTCTGTAACTATTATACTGAGCAGATTTTCACTAAGACATACTAAGACATGACGTGTAAAGGATCAGATGATGGATGAAAAATTAAAACAAAGTGCCCTCGATTTTCATGAGTTTCCACAACCTGGGAAAATTGCAGTTACACCGACTAAGCCATTGACAACACAACGTGATTTGGCATTAGCATACTCACCGGGTGTTGCTGCACCTTGTCTTGAAATAGCAAAAGATCCTTTGGCGGCCTATAAATATACTGCACGCGGCAACCTTGTTGCAGTTATCTCCAACGGTAGTGCGGTTTTAGGATTGGGAAACATTGGGGCATTAGCCGGTAAGCCTGTTATGGAAGGCAAGGGAGTTTTGTTCAAAAAATTCTCTGGTATTGATGTTTTTGATATAGAAGTGGATGAATCCAATCCTGATAAATTGATTGATATCATCGCGGCTCTGGAGCCTACTTTTGGTGGTATCAACCTTGAAGATATCAAGGCACCAGAGTGTTTCTATATTGAACAGAAACTCCGTGAGCGCATGAAAATTCCGGTATTCCATGATGATCAACATGGTACGGCAATTATTTGTACCGCAGCAGTGCTGAATGGATTGCGGGTTGTTGACAAAGACATTAGTAAAGTACGCATGGTTGTATCGGGAGCTGGGGCTGCCTCGATTGCCTGTATGAATTTGCTGGTAGCACTGGGTCTGAAACGTGAAAATATTGTCGTTTGTGACTCAAAAGGGGTTATCTATCGTGGCCGCGAAGAGAACATGGAGAAGACTAAGGCGGCTTATGCCATTGAGGATAACGGCAGCCGTACACTGGCAGATGTAATCCCTGATGCTGATATTTTCCTCGGTTGCTCTGGGCCGGGAGTTCTGACACAAGACATGGTGAAAACCATGGCAAAAAGTCCTCTGATTATGGCATTGGCCAACCCTGAGCCGGAAATTTTGCCACCGCTGGCAAAAGCAGTGCGTCCTGATGCAATTATCTGTACTGGCCGTTCTGATTTTCCTAATCAGGTGAATAATGTTCTTTGCTTCCCGTTCATCTTCCGTGGCGCATTGGATGTTGGGGCAACAACCATCAATGAAGAAATGAAACTTGCTTGTGTGCGTGCCATTGCTGATCTTGCGCTGGCTGAACAAAGTCAGGAAGTTGCTTCTGCCTATGGTGATCAAGACCTATTCTTTGGCCCTGATTATATTATCCCGAAACCTTTTGACCCTCGCTTGATTGTAAAAATTGCGCCAGCTGTAGCAAAAGCTGCGATGGAATCAGGTGTAGCAACCCGGCCTATTACTGATTTCGGGGCATATATTGAGAAACTCAGTGAATTTGTCTATAAGACCAACCTATTTATGAAACCAATCTTCTCCCAAGCTAAGAAAGAGAAGAAACGTATTGTATTGGCAGAAGGGGAAGATATTCGTGTTCTGCATGCTACACAAGAACTTGTCTCCTTGGGACTGGCATTTCCTATTCTGATTGGTCGTCCTAGCGTTATCGAAATGCGGATTAAAAAGCAAGGTCTGCATATTGAAGCCGGTAAAGATTTCGAAGTTGTGAACAACGAGAATGACCCGCGTTTTAAAGAATATTGGCAAGAATATTATCAAATGATGAAGCGACGTGGTGTTTCCCAGGAACAGGCTCGTCGCGCAGTGATTGGTGATCCTACATTAATAGGCGCAATCATGGTACATCGTGGTGAAGCAGATGGCCTGATTTGTGGCACAGTTGGTAGTTACAATGAACATTACCAAATTGTGAAAGATGTTTTTGGTTTCCGTCAGGGAGTACATACCGCAGGCGCCATGAATGCCTTGATGTTGCCAATGGGGAATACTTTTATTGCCGATACTTATGTCAATGAAGATCCAAGCCCGGAAGAATTGGCTGAAATCACACTGATGGCAGCTGAAACCGTTCGTCGTTTCGGCATCGAGCCTAAAGTCGCTTTATTGTCACGCTCAAGTTTTGGTTCCGCTGATTGTGAATCGGCGCGGAAAATGCGTAAAACTTTGGAATTGGTTCAGCAAATGGCACCATCACTTGAGATTGACGGTGAAATGCATGGTGATGCTGCTCTGATGGAAAGCATTCGCCGTGATATCATGCCGGACAGCCCTCTGAAAGGCTCTGCGAATCTGTTAATTATGCCAAATATGGAGGCGGCTCGTATCAGTTATAACTTGCTGCGTGTTACCAGCTCAGATGGGGTAACCGTTGGCCCTGTGTTGATGGGGGTTGCGAAACCTATTCATATTCTGACACCAATTGCATCTGTACGCCGTATCGTAAATATGGTGGCATTGGCGGCTGTTGAAGCGCAAACCAACCCTCTCTAAATATCTCTGTTGATTGTCCCGATTTCGCTGTGAGATCGGGATAAAATTGTGAGCTGCCCTGCTAAGCCTATGCTTAACAGGGTTTTTTATTTGTAAATAATTCTCATTATCTATAATATGCGGGCAATTTTTCTTTTGATAATGAATAAGAATGAAAACATCTCCCTGCATAAAATCGACTTTTTTAGCTTGTTCTCTGTTACTTGGTGGTTGTGCCGTAGCACCAAATGATGCTCAGAATACCTCTCAAATAGCATTTCAAGTCCTTCCCGGCGAATTAATGCAATCCGGTGCGGTACTTGATATGAAAACAGGGAAGGCGATAACCCCCGATGAACTGCTTGAACAATTGGCGACCTATCCTCGCATTGTTGTTGGTGAAAAACATGACAATTCTTATCATCACCAAATCGAGTTATGGTTAGTTCAACAACTAGAGAAGAAACGTCCTCATGGCTCTGTATTACTAGAAATGATTAACCCAAACCAGCAAGAAAAAGTGAATAAAGTGAAAAGTTGGTTGCAAGGTAATCCGATTGTCAGGAGTGAACGAGTCCAGGACTTATTGGCATGGAATCAGGGATGGCCGTGGAAATGGTATGGTGATTTGGTTATGGAACTGATGAGAGCACCTTATCCATTGTTAGCGGCAAACTTGGATCGCGATGAAATCGATCAAGCGTACAAGAGCCACAGGGCTGGAGATAGAACTTCACTGGTTTCTGATGATGTTAAAAAACGAATTGATGAAACCATCAAAAATTCTCATGGTGGAAATATAGATGAACTACATCTTTCTGCTATGAGCAAAATTCAGCAGATGCGTGACCAGCGAATGGCTGAACAGTTGATTAAAGCACCATCACCGGCATTGTTATTTGCGGGGGGATATCACGCGGTAAAAGCGATGGGTGTTCCTCAGCATATGAAAAAAATAGCGCCAAATGAAAAAGTGGTCGTATTTGTGATTGCGGAAGAAGGGGTTTCATTAAATGGCGAATATGCCGATTTCGTCTGGTTTACGCCAAAAGTGAGCGAAAATGTAACCAAATAATGGTAAGTATCACAAGGATGTGAATTATTAATAAATAAAAATAGTTTTCATTTATATATTGAATTGATTATCATTCATATCAATTTATTATTGACATAATGTGCTATAGAGATGTTGACGTACACTACGTATCAAAATGCTCACACAGGTCATGTGACAAAATCCTTTCTCGTTGCGATCACACTTCATGTCTTGTTCGTAGGATGGCTGATCTGCAAACCCAAAGATGTAGATATTGAGGAACTTCTTCCTCCGCCTGCGGTAATGGTGGAACTGTCAGCGCAGACAGAAGCAATACATACAATTCCAAAACAGCCAATTGGCATTGAGCAGCAACTATCTGTCGCCAGTAAGCAACAGGAAAGTAAAGTTGACGAAATTAACATGCCAAAATTGGATGTAAATGAAAATGCTCTGCTTTTGGTGGATAAGCAGAAGAAAAAAAAGAAAGAACAAGATGCTCCGAAGAAAACACAGCCTGTTAAGCGGGTGAAAGCAGAAGAGCAAGAAAGTGAAAAATCCCGTAGTAGTTCCGCCCCAACTACAAGTAGTGCGACGGCTAATAACGTAACTGCTCGCACTGCTGCATCCTATGAAAGTAACTCTAATGCCATTGCTGATGCTAAAGCGGTTTGGCAGGCAGAGGTTACCGGACATTTGAATCGTTATAAAAAATATCCAGAAGATGCACAGAGAAGAAAACGGACGGGGCGTCCGATGGTGAAATTTACGGTTAACCAATTGGGAGCCGTGCTTGACAGTGAATTGACTCGACGTTCAGGAACTAACTCGCTAGACAGGGAAGCAAGGATGGTGTTGGAAAGGTCACAGCCTTTACCTAAGCCGCCCGACGTCATTTTAAATAATGGCAGGATCACGGTTGAACTGCCGATAGATTTTTATTTATCTCAATAAAAATACAGGACTGATGGCATGTCACAAAATAAAAAAAAGAGAGCGTGCGGTAAGGTTATGCGCGGTAAAAGAGTGATGCTTAGTTTTTTGCTCGGTGGTGGTTTGCTCGGTTATAGTTTATTCGGTCACAGTTTTGCTACTACCGCAATGGAGGAAAATATGGTGCCACCTATGGCCACAAAACTGCCACATACAATGGAAATCCACGGGGATGTCCGTGTTGATAACTATTACTGGCTACGCGATGACAACCGTCAGGATAAAAACGTTATTGATTACTTAACGGCTGAGAATCAATATACCGAGCAGATGCTGAAATCGGGTCAAGAATTGCGTGAAACCCTTTATAAAGAAATGGCTGATAGAATGAGTAAAGAAGATCAGTCAGTTCCTTATACCTATAATGGGTATATTTATCGTACCGTTTACGAAGCAGGAAAAGATTTCCCGATCTATCAGCGCAAGCCCGCCGATAGTTCAACAGATTGGCAGGTAATGGTTGACGGTAACGAGCGGGCAAAAGGCCATAAGTTTTATCAATTGGGTGGATTTGCGGTGACCTTGGATAACAAGCGTTTCGCCGTAGCGGAAGATACTCAGGGGCGTCGTAACTACAAAATCTCATTTAAAAATTTCAATGATGCCAACTGGCAGAATAATGTCATAGAAAACACTTCCGGCAATATTTTGTGGGCAAATGATGGTGAGACGCTGTTTTATGTACGCAGAGATCCACAAACGTTGCTGCCTTATCAGCTATTCCGCCATCAATATGGAACTGATAGCAAGCGGGATCAAAAAGTTTATCAGGAAGAAGATGAACGCTTCTATTTGTCAATTTCGGAAAGTACTTCGCTTAATTACATTTTGGTTTCGAGTTCTAGTTATTCGAGTTCAGAGTATCGACTGATTGATGCCAACAACCCGCAATCAGAACCACAGGTTTTTTCTGCTCGTGAAGCGGGACGTGAATATGATCTAGACCACTTCCGCGGGCAATTCTACATTCGTTCCAATCATGAAAGCCCATTGTTTGGTTTATATCGGGCAGATGCCATCAATAAACCGTGGGAAACCGTGATTGCCCCACAGGAAAATACAGATCTGGAAG
Source organism: Xenorhabdus vietnamensis (assembly GCF_002127535.1). Lineage (GTDB taxonomy): Bacteria > Pseudomonadota > Gammaproteobacteria > Enterobacterales > Enterobacteriaceae > Xenorhabdus > Xenorhabdus vietnamensis. The sequence continues at coordinate 13,011 of NZ_MUBJ01000010.1, read as the reverse complement.
ATTTTGCGTTGTTCGACAATTGGCTGGTTGTGCAGGAACGTACAAAAGGATTGTCATCAATTCGCCAGATCGATTGGAAAACCAAGCAGGAAAAGCGTGTTCAATTCGATGATCCGGCTTATATGGCATCATTGAGCTATAACCCTGAACCAAATACCCATTTCTTGCGCTATAGCTATTCCTCCATGACAACACCAAGTTCAGTATTCCAGTGGAATATGCAGACGGGCGAGAGTGAATTGTTGAAGCAACAGGAAGTCAAAGGATTTAACAAAGAAAACTATGAAAGCCAGCGTATTTGGATAAAAGCCCGTGATGGCGTCGAAGTCCCTGTTTCTCTGGTGTACCGTAAATCCCTGTTCAAACAAGGTGAAAACCCGATTCTGGTTTATGGCTATGGTTCTTATGGTATCAGCATGGATCCTTATTTTAGTTCAGCCCTGCTGAGCTTGTTGGATCGTGGTTTTGTGTATGCATTGGTGCATGTACGCGGTGGTGGTGATTTAGGCAAAAACTGGTATCTGCAAGGTAAAATCGAAAACAAGATGAACAGCTTCCACGATTTTATTGATGCAACCAAGACCTTGATTGCTGATAGTTATGGTGACAGCAAACGCGTTTATGCTGAAGGTGGCAGTGCTGGTGGTTTATTAATGGGAACGGTTATTAACCAGGCTCCAGAATTATACCGTGGAGTAATTGCGAAAGTGCCTTTTGTGGATACTTTGACAACCATGCTTGATGAATCCATTCCATTAACAACGGGTGAATATGAAGAGTGGGGTAATCCAAATAATAAAGAAGATTACTTCCGTATTAAATCTTATAGTCCTTATGACAATATTAAACATCAACGTTATCCTCACTTGTTAGTTACAACAGGTTTACATGATTCTCAAGTGCAATATTGGGAGCCGGCAAAATGGGTGGCAAAATTAAGAGAAATGAAACAAGGTGGTAGTCTATTATTATTAGAAACCAATATGGATACTGGTCATGGTGGTAAACCCGGACGTTTTAATCGTTTGAATGACATTGCTTTTGATTATAGTTTCTTATTAATGTTAGATGACGCTGAAACATATTTTCCAGAATTAAAAGACTAATAAAAAATATATAGTTATTACCTATGGCACTGATAATTTTTTTATCGGTGTTGTAGGTATTTTATACGTGAATTTGCGAAGCAATGTGAGCAGCAATAAATATTTTTAAATTTAGGGTAATAATAATGAAAACTGTGGCAAAAATAGCTGGAGCCAGCGCAATGCTGATTGGGCTTCAGGGGATCGCTTATGCTGAAAACACAAATGACAATAAAAAAGAAAAAGTCATACGGTTCAGTAGTCTGAAAGTTTCAGGTGCTCAGGATAATAATAACGCCCCTCAGATTGAAGCAATGGAAAAACCGGGTGCTTATAGTTCTGTGGGTGAAGATAATAAATTAGAATCTGTAGATAGCGTATTACGTAGCTTGCCGGGTACTTATACCCAAATGGATGCGAGTCAGGGGCAAGGGATTGTAAGTGTTAATATTCGTGGCTTAAATGGCTTCGGCCGCGTGAATATGATGGTAGATGGTGTTAGTCAGACTTTTTATGGTACGGCACCGAGTGAATTTGCGCATGGCACACAACCTTATAATCAGTTTGGGGCATTAATTGATCCCAATTTTATTATCCGTGTCGATGTTTCTCGTGGGCAAGCTGATGACGCTGATTCCATCAATGCCTTAGTTGGAAGTGCTAATTTCCGTACCATTGGCGTTGATGATGTTGTATTTGAGGGCAATAATCTGGGAGTTCGTACTAAGTGGACATATGGCAACAATGGTGTTGGCCGAAGTGGCATGATGGCTTTTGCAGGAAAAACACAGGCATTCAGTTCAGAAGGCTCTTTGGGTGCTTTATTCGCTGTCAGTGGACACAATATTGAAGCTCACTATAGAAATGCTGATGGTATCAGTAGTGAAGAATTTGGTACTAGCGACACATTCAAACAAAAACCAAATTCTCAATTGATGAAACTAAATATTAAACCTAATGAATTTCATGACTTGGAACTAAGTAGTCGTCTTTACCATAATAAATTCAATCGTCGTCATATTGATAATTATGATTACTATTTAAAATATCACTATACGCCATTTACTGAATTGGTTGATACCAAAGTTATGCTTAGTACCAGTAATGGTCAACAGAGTTTTCAAAGTAAGTCAATGGGGGTATTGGATAAGAGCGAAGCAAAAAGTAGATCCGATTCTATCAATATTAGCAATACCAGCCGGTTCAATTATGCTGACACTGATTTTGCATTTACTTTGGGCAGCAAATGGATGCGAACTGAATATCGTAAAAAAATAGATAAAAGCTCGGAGAATGTAAAAACAGATAGTGAGATACAGGAAAACAATGCCTTTGCTCCAAGTGGTAAGCAAGATATTGCCAGTATTTATAGTAGATTAAAAATAGAACGTGGTATTTATGCTGCTGATCTGGGGTTAAATTATCAGGATTATAGTGTCAAAGGATTAAAACCAGCCTGTGACAAACGTGTAGATTGTTTCCCACAAGGGGAAGCACAATTAAACCTAAAAGAACGTGGATTTAATCCATCTATATTATTATCGGCAGAAATTATTCCTGAATTTCAACCGTTTGTAAGTTACACTCATTCAATGCGAGCTCCTAATGCTCAGGAAATCTTTCATTCCAATGATGGTGGTACTTCTATTAATCCATTCTTGAAAGGAGAGAAAGCGGATACCTATCAAATTGGATTTAATAGCTATCGTCCGAATTTAATTGTAGATGGAGATACATTTCGCCTAAAAGCAACGTTATTCCATACCAAAATTAAGAATCATATTAGTAGCTATCAATATATGCTTTGTACTGGGAGGAAATTTTGTAAATTGGATAGTTCCTTAACTGCTGAAGAGAACAAGGCGCTTAACACAAATGTTACGGCATATGTATATACTAATAGTTTGACACCAGTAACTATGAAAGGTTTTGAACTTTCTGCGAATTATGATGCGGGTATTTTTTATAGTTCATTAGCGTATAGCCAGCAAAAAACGCAACAACCAACATCATTGGCAACATATTATTTTGGCGGAAGTCCAGAATCTCAATTACCAGAACGTTATTTGACATTGGATACAGGCATTCGTTTATTGGATGAAAAACTTCGGATAGGTGCTATCGCTAAATATACTGGACAATCTTATCATCAAAGTCCTTATGATGAACGAGATGATGATAATAGAATCGTTATGGAAAAATCAGATAAAATTCCAACAGTTATTGATCTGTACAGTGATTATCAGATTAATAAAAATGTATTAATTAAGTTTTCTGTGCAAAATCTAACTAATAGAAATTATGCTGATGCATTAAATCGTATGAATTCTTCTGTAAAAATGACGGAAGATGATGCTACAACCCAAACTGCCCGTGGCAGAACCTACGTCGTGGGCGCAGAAATTCGCTTCTAATTCCCTAATAGCGTTTAATAGCCAGATAACGATAGCGGTGAATCTTCACCGCTATTTTGTGAAATCTACTTTAATTTCTTTCTCTTGCTTACTTTTATGACCTGTGTCACCTGACTCTCAACCCAGCCATCCTGCAACCGTGTTTTCAGCATATCGCCTGTTTTTATTTGCTTAACCTGTTTTAGCAGTTTTCCGTCAGATACTTCACTAATGCTGTAACCACGGCTTAATGTTGCCAGTGGGCTAACTGCCTCCATTCGTGAACAGGAAACGGCAAATTTTTCCCGATAACGTCCTAATTGTCGTTCAACGGCCTGTTTTAAACGAAAATCAAATTGTTGGATAGATTGACTGTAACGCTGAATCTTCCGCTCAGGATGGATTTGCAACAACCGCTGACTCAATTTCTCATATGCAACTGAGTTCTGCTTTAAACAATGTAAAAAGCTATCGGTCAACTTTTGCCGTAATTCAGTCAGATGATTTTGCTGACGTGCCAAACGTAAATCAGGACGTTGTTGCTGGAGACGGTGCAATAATACACTAAACACCCGTTGTTTTTGGGCAAGGAAATAATCCATTGCCATTTCCTGACGTTGTTGCAGAGATTGAATTTGCCGCAATAATTCGATCTGATTACGGCTAACCAATTCTGCTGCTGCGGAAGGTGTTGGAGCACGTAAATCAGCGATAAAATCTGCAATTGTCACATCAGTTTCATGCCCGACAGCGCTAACAATAGGAATCTGGCTTTGGAATATTGCCCGTGCAACATGCTCATTATTGAAACACCATAAATCTTCCAGCGATCCTCCGCCACGTCCGACAATCAGGACATCGCACTCTTGCCGTGCATTTGCTAATTCGATCGCCCGAATAATCTGTAATGGCGCTTCGGTTCCCTGAACCGCGGTGGGATAAACAACAATCGGTAAGGAAGGATCCCGGCGTTTCAATATATTCAGAATATCGTGCAGTGCTGCGCCACTGGCGGAAGTAATGACACCGAGTCGTTTGGCTGGAGAGGGCAGCGATTTCTTATGAATTTGATCAAACAAACCTTCTGCGGTGAGTTTCTGCTTCAAAACTTCAAATTGCTGTTGTAGCAAACCATCTCCGGCAGGTTGGATACTTTCCACAACCAGCTGATAGTCACCCCGAGGTTCATATAATGTAATCTGTGCCCGAACCAATACCTGTTGACCATTTTGTGGACGAAATGTTGCCCTCAGATTGTGGCTTCGAAACATGGCGGCGCGGATTTGTGCTCGTTCATCTTTTAATGTGAAATACCAATGCCCTGACGATGGCTGAGAAAAATTGGACATTTCAGCGGATAACCAAATTCTGCCCATTTCCAGCTCCAATAGCTGACGAACAGTCTGATTCAGGCGGCTAACAGAAAAAATTCCGGTATTGGTTGGTATTAACATGTGAGCTAGATCAAATTTTAAAACAATGACTTAATTGACCGATATTAATCGCATTGCATTACTAATCAAGAATTTTTTTCAAAAAATGCTGGAGGCAACCGATTTCGGCCTGTATAATGCCGCGGCAATATTTTATCCCTCTTATTGCCCATAGCCTGGTGAGATATTGCCCATGTTAAGAATTAAAAAAGAAGCATTAACTTTTGACGATGTATTGTTGGTTCCTGCCCACTCAACAGTCCTGCCTAACACCGCTGATCTGTCCACCCAATTAACTTCCACCATTCGCTTGAACGTACCTATGCTTTCCGCAGCTATGGATACCGTGACAGAATCTTCACTGGCAATTGCACTGGCACAGGAAGGGGGCGTTGGTTTCATTCATAAAAATATGTCGATTGAACGTCAGGCTGAAGAAGTCAGCCGCGTGAAGAAGCATGAAAGCGGTGTCGTGACTGATCCTGTTACTGTAACGCCACAGACGACTCTGCGCGAAGTCCATGAACTGACAGAACGTAATGGTTTTGCAGGTTACCCAGTGGTAACAGAAGCGAATGAATTGGTGGGTATTATTACTGGCCGTGATGTACGTTTCGTTACTGATTTGGATCAGCCTGTAACTGCGGTAATGACGCCTAAAGAACGTCTGGTGACGGTAAAAGAAGGCGAAGCCCGTGAAGTCGTTTTGCAGAAAATGCACGAACAACGTGTAGAAAAAGCACTGGTTGTTGATGATAATTTTCATCTGCTTGGCATGATTACGGTAAAAGATTTTCAGAAAGCAGAGCGCAAACCAAACGCATGTAAAGACGAACAAGGCCGTCTGCGTGTTGGTGCTGCGGTTGGTGCTGGTGCTGGCAATGAAGAACGTGTTGATGCATTGGTTGCTGCGGGTGTAGATGTATTACTGATTGATTCTTCCCATGGTCATTCTGAAGGTGTTTTGCAGCGTATTCGTGAAACCCGTGCTAAATATCCTGATCTGCAAATCATCGGTGGTAACGTAGCGACGGGTGAAGGCGCCAAGGCACTGATGGAAGCAGGTGTGAACGCAGTTAAAGTGGGTATCGGCCCTGGTTCTATTTGTACTACCCGTATCGTCACTGGTGTGGGTGTTCCACAAATAACTGCCATTGCAGATGCGGTTGAAGCATTGGAAGGGACTGGCATTCCTGTTATTGCGGACGGTGGTATCCGTTTCTCTGGTGACATCGCTAAAGCGATTGCCGCAGGTGCATCATGTGTGATGGTTGGTTCCATGTTGGCAGGGACAGAGGAATCTCCGGGTGAAATCGAACTTTATCAAGGCCGTTCATTCAAATCTTACCGCGGTATGGGTTCTTTGGGCGCGATGTCCAAAGGCTCTTCTGATCGTTATTTCCAGACTGATAATGCGGCTGACAAACTGGTTCCTGAAGGTATCGAAGGCCGTGTGGCTTACAAAGGCCTGCTGAAAAGCATCGTTCATCAGCAAATGGGCGGTTTGCGTTCCTGCATGGGGCTGACTGGTTGTGCAACCATTGATGAACTGAGAACTAAAGCAGAATTCGTCCGTATCAGTGGTGCAGGTATTCAGGAAAGCCACGTTCATGATGTGACGATCACTAAAGAATCACCAAACTATCGTTTAGGTCTGTAATTTATTTAGGGTGGCCCATAATCGGGCCACTGACTTTTTTATTTTTTTAATTGCCACTTGTTTTTGGAACTCACCTCAAATGACAACTAATATCCATCAGCATCGCATTTTAATCCTTGATTTTGGCTCGCAATATACTCAGCTTATTGCTCGCCGCATTCGTGAAATTGGTGTTTATTGTGAACTTTGGACATGGAATGTCACTGAAGAGCAAATTCGTGAATTTAACCCGAATGGTATTATCCTTTCTGGTGGGCCAGAAAGCACGACTGAACACAATAGCCCACGTGCGCCGGAATATGTTTTCAATGCAGGTGTGCCAGTGTTGGGTATCTGCTATGGCATGCAAACCATGTCTACGCAATTGGGTGGTCAAGTTTCCAACTCTGATGAGCGTGAATTTGGCTATGCACAGGTTGAAATCAAGAATGATTGTGAACTGTTCCGTGATATTCAAGATGCTCTGAGCGAAGCCGGCAAACCGTTGCTGGATGTATGGATGAGTCATGGTGATAAAGTGACAGCTATTCCAGCTGATTTCACAACTGTTGCCAGCACGGATACTTGTCCGTTTGCTATCATGGCTAACGATGAAAAACGTTTCTATGGTGTGCAATTCCACCCGGAAGTAACTCATACTCATCAAGGCTTAAATATCCTGAAACGCTTCGTATTGGACATTTGTCAATGTGAAGCATTGTGGACACCTGCTTCTATCATCGGCGATATCGTCGAACGTTTGCGTGCGCAGATTGGTGATGATCACGTTATTCTGGCATTGTCTGGCGGTGTAGATTCTTCTGTTACTGCACTGTTGTTGAATCGTGCGATTGGTAAGCGTCTGACTTGCGTTTTCGTGGATAATGGCTTGCTGCGTTTGAACGAAGCGGATCAGGTGATGGAGATGTTTGCAGGTAAATTTGACCTGAATATCATCCATGTTAAAGCGGAAGATCGCTTCTTGTCTGCACTGGCAGGAATTGATGATCCAGAAGCTAAACGTAAAGCTATTGGTCATGCCTTTATTGATGTATTTGATGAAGAAGCATCAAAACAGACTCAGGTTAAGTGGCTGGCACAGGGTACGATTTACCCGGATGTTATCGAATCTGCGGCATCTGCGACTGGTAATGCTCACGTCATTAAATCTCACCACAATGTGGGTGGCTTGCCAGAAGAGATGAAACTGGGTCTGGTTGAACCGCTGAAAGAGTTGTTCAAAGACGAAGTTCGTCGTATCGGTTTGGAACTGGGTCTGCCGTATGACATGCTGTATCGCCATCCATTCCCAGGCCCGGGCCTTGGTGTTCGCGTATTGGGTGAAGTGAAGAAAGAGTATTGTGACTTGCTGCGCCGCGCTGATGCTATCTTTATTGAAGAACTGCATAAAGCGGATCTGTACCATAAAGTCAGTCAGGCATTTACCGTATTCCTGCCAGTTCGTTCTGTTGGTGTTATGGGCGATGGCCGTAAATATGATTGGGTTGTGTCTCTGCGTGCGGTAGAAACTATCGACTTTATGACCGCTCATTGGGCGCATCTGCCATATGATTTCTTGGGACGTGTATCAAACAGAATCATTAATGAAGTGGATGGTATTTCGCGGGTAGTTTATGACATTAGCGGTAAGCCACCAGCAACAATTGAATGGGAATGATTTAGAGCCTTCCCAAGCCTCACCAAATCATCATGATTTTCTTATTAAGACCCTGATTTAAGGGTCTTTTTCTTTCCATATCTCACCAAATCACACCATATCAGCATACAATTTCTGACGGTATTTTTGACGGTATTTTTTGGATGAACCTGCCTGGTGATGGCCGGATAAGAATTGAATACCTTATTCTTTGATTAACACTTTTTATTAAAGCATTTGATTGAAATTATCAGTATGTGGAATAATTCTTTACTTAACAAAAGTAAAGAGTGTGATTGCTTTCACGCTTTATGCTCGAATAGGGTAAAACTAGGAAATATTCCTAATTCAATTAAGACCATAGCTCAAGCCAACCTTTCTCTAGTTTTTTAAACTGCTTGGTAATAACCATACCTATAAAAATTGCATCTATAAAAACTATATTCACAAAAACTATATCTACGAAAACTTTCGCTTTCTTGCGATTTGCCTTTTTATTTTTATCTGCTTCAAAAAGGCTTTTTTCTCGTGGTCACCTAAGGATTTAAAATGCTTAAGATTTTAGAACAAATTCGTAAGCCAACACTGGATCTTCCAGTGGAAGTACGCCGTAAAATGTGGTTCAAACCCTTTATGCAGTCGTATTTGGTGGTTTTTATCGGCTATATGGCTATGTATTTGGTGCGTAAAAACTTCAACATAGCTCAAAATGATATGATCTCAACTTATGGTCTGTCGATGACGCAGTTGGGGTTGATAGGACTAGGTTTTTCTATTACTTACGGTATTGGTAAAACTGTCGTTGCTTACTATGCTGATGGTAAAAATACCAAGCAATTTCTGCCATTTATGTTGATCCTATCTGGCCTTGCCATGTTAGGGTTTAGCATGAGTATGGGAGGTTCCAGCATTAGTGTTTTCCTGATGGTGGCATTTTATGCGTTAAGTGGCTTTTTCCAAAGTATAGGTGGGCCTGCCAGTTATTCTACCATTACGAAGTGGACTCCCCGTAATAAGCGTGGAACCTATCTGGGCTTGTGGAATATGTCACATAATGTAGGTGGCGCTGCTGCGGCTGGGGTTGCTCTCTTTGGTGCTCAATATTTCTTTAATGGTCATGTGATAGGGATGTTTATTTTTCCTTCTATTATCGCGCTGATCATTGGTTTTATTGGATTGCGTTATGGTAGCGATTCTCCGGAAAGTTATGGCTTGGGTAAGGTAGAAGAATTATTTGATGAAGTTGTCAGCGAAGAAGATCTCGCGGCAGAAGAAAATCAGATGACCAAACGAGAAATCTTTGTTGAATATATATTGAAAAACAAAGTTATTTGGCTCCTTTGTTTTGCCAATATCTTCCTTTATATCGTGCGTATTGGTATCGACCAGTGGTCAACGGTGTATGCGTATCAGGTATTGGGGCAGTCAAAAGAAACCGCCATAACGGGTTTTACCATGTTCGAAATAGGGGCGTTGGTAGGTACGTTAATGTGGGGGTATTTGTCAGATTTAGCGAATGGTCGCCGTGCTCTGGTTGCCTGTGTTTCGTTAAGTTTGATTATTGTCTGTCTTGAATTCTATCAACACGCAACCAGTGAATACATGTACTTGGGATCTCTATTTGTACTTGGTTTTCTGGTATTTGGCCCACAATTGCTGATCGGTGTGGCTGCTGTTGGTTTTGTCCCGAAAAAAGCAATCAGTGTGGCTGATGGTGTCAAAGGAACTTTTGCCTACTTAATCGGTGACAGCTTTGCCAAGCTTGGTTTAGGGATGATTGCTGATGGAGTGCCTATTTTTGGTTTGACTGGTTGGAAAGGAACGTTTGTTGCCCTTGATACTTCAGCATTTATATGTCTTAGCCTGCTTGCTTGCGTAGCTATTGCGGAAGAGAGAAAAATTCGAAAAGCGAAAAAAGCATACTAAGCCATACATGAAAAAATGTATTGATGTTGCTGTATATCCACAGCAGCATCTTTCTGTCACTTTTTACCCTGATGCCTCACTTTCTATTTATCGTAATCTATTGACTATTTCGAACTATTGCGAAGTTGTATCAATAAGAGTAGTTTAGGTCGATTCTTAATTCGATAATAAATAATGATGATTAAAGTAGCATTAGTTGATGATCATGTTGTTGTGCGTTCGGGATTTGCTCAATTGCTGAATTTAGAACCCGATATTGAAGTTGTGGGTGAGTTCAGTTCATGCGCTGAAGCAAGGCAAGGATTACCAAGATCGGGCGCAACGGTTTGCATTCTCGATATTTCGATGAAAGATGAAAGTGGGTTGTCTCTACTGAAAGATATCCCTTCAGGTATTACCTGCATTATGCTGAGTGTTCATGATTCTGCCACTATGGTGGAAAATGCTCTGAAGGCTGGTGCACGTGGTTATCTCAGTAAACGTTGTAGCCCGGATGAATTGGTTCAAGCAGTGCGCACTACAGCCAATAATGGTTGTTATCTCACACCGGACATTATGCTTAATTTAACGTCATCAAAGAGTCATCCGGCTTTATCGGAACAGCTAACTAAAAGAGAACGACAAGTTGGAGAGATGCTGGCCAGTGGTATGGATGTTAAAGCTGTAGCGGCTGAACTAGGATTAAGCCATAAAACAGTACATGTCCATCGAGCCAATGCGATGAGTAAATTAGGGGTAACGAATAACGTTGGTTTAGCGAATTATTTTGCCACTAGTGATCTCTAATGCGCTGATATCTGACAGGACACAGTAGCGATACGTTTGTGAGGAATTATAAAAAAAGTGGGGTCACTTCCTCGTGGTCTTGTCTGATTAAGGCAGATGCGTTTACGGGATTAAGAAAGGTCACTTTCAACGGCAATGGTTATGTTGAAAAAGCCTCGCTCATTATCATCATTCACCCCGGCGGCTCATTTACCACGAACGACGAATCCGAAGGCGCGACGGTCTCCAAATTCGGCACGGGTCATTATCAGGTCGCTGGTGTACTGGGCTATAACGCCGATGGCACATGGGGAGTGCATGGGAAACTCAGTGTGCCCCGTGACAGTAACGGTAATGAGTTAGTGTATGTCGAAGATAAAGTGCTGCCGGACGGGGCTATCGACATCAAAATCATCTACCGACAGAATACCCATATGCCCGCGAGACTACAGAACCGGCGCATCAAGTTCGTGGAGGAACAAACGTTTTTCGCGGATGATGAACCGTGTGACTTACCCGCAGGTACCCGCCTAGATGTCCGTGTCCAGATGCCGGCAGATTCGGTGTGGAATTTGGGGCAGGGAGGGGGAGGTTAGGGTTGTGATAGATAAGAGGCCCTCGCGGGGAGGGCTTATAATTCATTAGGCTGCTTTTACTATGTAATTGAATGCTATGTTGCGGGGGCGGGTTTCATTATCACCAGTCATACCAATAGATTTTCCTTCACCGATGTTACCTAGATTATTGACTGAACCGGGTATGCTGCCACGAGCAGGATCAGCATCATCATTAGAAGTTATATTACTGTGCGTGGTTTTGATGTTGTGGTTATGTCTTGCAAATGCATCAGTTTGCCATGATAAAATCTGTCGACTGGGATCTATACCTCGTCCATTATCCCAACCGCGAATAAACTCCCCTCGCAAATCGGGTAGCACACCAGAGGGATAAGCAAGAGCAAGTTTCGGATATCTTACTGTATCAAACGAGTTACCATTACATATCAGCCAGCCTTCTGGCGGTGTTTCTGTAGGCCAAGGAACAGGAACGCCGACAGGTAAGGACAATCCTTCCATTAATGGCTCTATTCCAAGGTTCTTAACAAACTCTTTTTTATCAGGTATATCAGCTCCATTCCGATCTTTTGCTAAACGAGTATTGGCATTGTCATTTGCATTACTGGCATTCTGATTAGCTGTATTAGCCAAATTATACGTCACTTTCACTGCTTTTGGTGTTGCCGCCATAGTCTCACTATCACTACCGACATCATTGCTCAGGACAACAAATCCCTTATCTTGCAGTGTTGCATTGGGGTGATTACGGCTTTGGGCGTGTTCTTCAATAGATTCTTTTACATAATTACGACTGGGTACCACGAAAAGATCACAGTCACAAGGGCATGGTGTATCAGGCTTATTATTTTGAATACTCATACTTAATCCCTCATTTAATCAACAATGTGTATTGCTAAATAACATGAAGGCGGGTTATTTCTCCGCCAGTGAACATCAATAAAATAAGTTCATCAATACTGGAGAATGCGTTTTGACTAAGCTCGATTTAACGTTTAAGTGAGCTGCATGTTTTGATGACAGGATGGCATAGAATAACAAATGGGGGATCAATAAAATCAGCTCCTTTACTGACAAAACATAATGCGCCAAAGAAGATGTCGATTTAACTTAACCAATTGATTTTATTAATTTCTTCTCTTTTGACGGAAATAGGCAAAATCAACAAGTTAGAAAAAGGTGGGATTTCTCACCTTTAACTCCTGCATGATGCAGGTTCATCCTACATATTAAAAAGACGAATCGTATCATTTCATAATGATAAATGTTTATCTTCCCGTCATTTGATATTTTTACTCCGAAATTACAACAATCCATGTGCTTATATTAAAGTGTTTTATTTTTCTGCTAGTTTTAAAAAATATTTTAATAAAGTTATTTGTTATGGCCAATTTTTTACTTATTAGAATAAATTCGTTTGTTATATAAGTCGACTTGGTTGATGTTGATTTTGAGGGAGAGTGTTTTTTAAAAAATTAATCTTTATAGGAATTCTATTGTCATAATATATGTGAGTTTTAGGTGCAATCAATAATGAA
>NZ_MUBJ01000001.1 GCF_002127535.1 Xenorhabdus vietnamensis | reverse complement strand
TTATGAGGCGTTCCCACCGGCTTTTTGTAGCTGAATCCCTGACGGTGAAGCCATTTTGTCATCCCGGCCACCGTGAAAGCAACCTGCCAGCGCGCCCAGACACAGGCGACAATTTGTGCGGTAGTGTGCATCAAATTTGCTGTCAGATACTCAACTAATTCTGTCGCTTGTTCGGCAGACAAACGGCTTTCAGAGCCCCCATTTTCAGGGGCGAGTTTTTCCCCAGAGAAATAATCCTTAAGATGGCGACTCACCGTACTTTCATGAATACGCAAAGCCTGCGCAATCATCTGGGCAGTCCAGCCTTCTGATGCCAAAAGCACGGCCTTGATGCGGTCACGTACTCTTCCATCACGAGTCGTATCATGCATCAATTCGAGGGCTTTTTTTTGGGCATCTGTCAGATTAATTTTCATGGGCGCGATCCTGCGCTGATATGAATGAAAAATCAAGCATCTTCAATTACGACGGGTATAGTATTTAGTAATTTAAAGTCATTAATACTTGCAGTAACCATAAACCCTCTATTTTTTCTAAAAAGATACCACATACAAAAAGATTACATATTCTACTACAGATAAATTAATCCTGCATTCACATAAAAATCATAACATTGCTATTCTGACATAACTCTCTTCTAAAAAAATGTAATGTAAACTTCATACATAATTACAACTTTAAATAATTTCATCTTGTTAATTAACTTATAGCCTGTATCAGGCTACAAATACATTTAAGTAAAAAATCATAATTACATTTATTTTTAGTAAGCTCGTCGACATTGGTACAAAGATGAAAATAAGCCCTGCAATAACAGGGCAACTTATCGATTATAAAAACGGTTCAAAATGGAATCTCATCCCCCCAGCCCATTTTCTCCTCTTCCAATAACGCAGCAGGTTGTGCTGCCGGAAGAGACTCTCTTTCCTTTTTCGTTTTAGTCGATTGAGGGAGTTGTGGTTTCTGCTCTGGTTTGTGCCCAGCCAGCTGAGTAGCCACTTGTTTTGCATCTCCACGACTGCCCAACATCTGCATCGTGCCATTCACATTGACCACCACTTCGGTTGAATAGCGATCCTGTCCCTGATTATCCTGCCACTTGCGTGTTTGCAACTGGCCTTCAATATAAACCTGAGCACCTTTTTGCAGGTACTCCGCCGCAATTTCTGCTAATTTGCCGAAGATCACCACCCGGTGCCATTCGGTTTTCTCCCTGGTATCGCCGGTTTGTTTATCCCGCCAGCTGTCTGACGTGGCCAGCGACAGCGTTGCCACGGAGCCACCCGTTGGCAGGTAACGGATTTCCGGATCCTGCCCCAGATTTCCGACTAAAATCACTTTGTTAATTCCACGCGAAGACATATCAGTTTCCTCCCTGTTATGCTGACTGGCGTTGTGTCCAGCGCCCTTGTTGCAGGGCCAATTTTGCCTGTTCACGGCTGGCAAAATACTCTGTTGATTCACGGGAGCACAGAACCCCTGCATCCATCGTGCCGATATAAAACCCTGCACGGCTTTGCAACACGGCTAACGGTAACTGTTTATGGCAATATTGCAGTGCCAGAACACCAATCGGGGCAATATTCATCTCTGTATCCTGCTGTCTTTGATAATAAAGGAACTGCCCTGAAACATCAGGGCAAATCGGTGGGATAAAAGGAATATCAGAATGAATTCTCTGCATATTCAGTTTGCGCAACTCCGTTCTGGGGAGGAGCCGAATCAGACTGTTCAGCCTGATAGACTTTGTCCTGACCGATTTTGATCCAGTCAACTTTAATCAGACGGGCTTTCAGGCTGACACGCTGTTCGCCGGCATGATCACCGCGTTTCAGGGTGAAAATATCAGTGGACGGGTTACTTAATGTGAAGCCCAGCAACACTTTCTTATCCTCATCCACCGATTTCTGGCAACGACCGATCAGACTGGTCGCTTCCTTACCCACCACGGTGATATCAAAACGGACATAAACCGGGTTATCACCCGGGCCATTTAATGCATTGATCACGCAACTCAGGAACGTACCGCTGGCGGTGCTGACATGGCGGATATTATTCAGATAACCCAGTCCTTTAATATTCAGGTTGAAATAGTCGTTTTTGGTTAAGGTTGTGGTGTTCTCAGACATACGATGTTCTCCATGGAAGTAAAAATACAATGTGACGGAGAAAACCCTACTCCCTGACGGGAATGTTTTTTCCCGCCGGGTGTCAGACACAGACGTTGCTGACGTTATGATAAAGAATAATGAACCTTCATTGCCGTTGAACCGGCAATATCTGCTTTCAAAGGGGGCAGATGTACCGCGTTGAGGCACTCCCTTTCAGGCCACGGGAGTTTTACAACCACCCAAAGGCGATCGTTGCAGGCTCACCGATCATTTAAGAAACAGGCTGATTCTTAAAGCATCCTGTCAGCACGTCAATCAACAACCAGATCATCAAACTTTTTGATTTGCCCGCCTGACTTTACGCGATTGGGTTAGCGCTTTAGCATTCAGCATTCCTTTACAGCCCGGGTAGTTCACACAACCCCAGAACGGCGAGGTTTTCCCCTGCCGCTGCCGCATCCGGCTGCCACAGTTCGGGCAATCCGGGGTTTTCGGTAACGTCAGTTGCAGCGGCAGGGCCTTGCCGCGCTCGACTAAATGTAAAAGCCATTGCACCTGTTTCTGCATAAAAACAGCCAGCGATGTTTTGCCTTGCGCAATATCCTCCAGCGACTGCTCCCATAACGCCGTCATGCCCGGACTGGTCAGCACCTCCGGCAACCCGGCAACCAGTTCCCGTGCCAGTGGTGTTGACTGAATCGCTTTCTTTTTCCGCTCAATCAGCCCGCGTTTAAACAACGTATCCAGAATACCGGCCCGGGTCGCTTCTGTGCCTAACCCGGCACTTTCACGCAAAACCTGTTTTAGTTGCGGATCACTGACCAGACTGGCAGCATTTTTCATCGCAGCAATCAGCGTGCCTTCGGTAAACGGTGCCGGGGGCTTGGTCTGTAGTGACCGGATGTTGACTTCAACAATCTGACACCGGGCGCCCTGATGCAACACCGGTAAGGGCAAATCCATTTCCTGTTCTGCTTGCTCACCAGCTTCATCGGTCAACAGCGTTTTCCAGCCTGTCACCACATTCACCCGCCCTTTGACCCGGAAGTGTTGCCCACCGATATCCAGTGTCACTTCAGTCACATCCGTTTCCTGCACAGGCAGAAACTGCGCCAGATAATGCTGACGAATAAGCTGATAAACCTGTAACTCGTCGGTCGTTAACCGGGTGAGGTCAAAAGCGTGACGTGTGGGGATAATGGCATGGTGGGCCGTGATTTTTTTGTCATTCCAGACCCGGGAAACAAGTCGTTTGTCCAGCTGACTGATAATATCGGCCATCGCCGGATCGGTTCGCACCAGCGCCGTCAGCACCACCGAAATATCTGCCTGCATGGGCACGGGCAGATATCCGCAATCCGTACGCGGATAAGTCGTCGCTTTATGGGTTTCATACAGAGACTGGGCAATTGCCAGTACCTGACTGGCACCCATGCCCCAGCGACGGGACGCCGTCTGCTGCAATGTCCCCAAATCAAAGCAGAGTGGTGGCGGGGTTTTCTCCCGTTTTTTGCTGACCGCCATCACCGTGGCTTGCATTGCCTGCTGACAACGTTGTTGTACTGCCTGCGCCACAGCCTCCCGGAGACAGCGGTTTTCGGCATCGCCATCCTCCGCAGCGGGCAGCCATTTCGCCTGAAAGTGGGTGTTGTCTTTTTCCAGCTTCACCATCACCTGCCAGTAATGTTTCGGCACAAAGTGACTGATTTCTTTATCTCGGTTCACCACCAGAGCCAGCGCCGGGGTCTGTACCCGACCGATGGATAACACGTCCCCGAACCCCAGCGCCTGGGCTTTCAGGGTATACAAACGGGTCAGATTGATACCCGTTAACCAATCGGCGCGTGCCCGCCCCAGCCCTGCCTGAGTTTTCTCTGCAATATCCTGTCGGGTGACCGCCAGTGAACGGTAAGAGCGCACAAGACCGTAAATCTGGCGAATGGCACGGCTGCCGTTGTGCAGAAAGGCATCCCGCTCTGCACGTGAAATCAGCCCGTAATGAAAAACCTGAAACGTTTTCATCGCCAGCTGGTCGTAGCCAACCAGCAGCCAGACACAGCGATAACCTAATGGCGAATGACTGTAGACACCAATATTCAGTGGTTCGACAGAGGAAACTGAGGATAAGGTGATCTGCTTTGGTACAGCATTCAGAGTATCCTGCAAAGTGGCAAGACTCTGTTGGAGATTGGTAGACGCAGCTTCCAGCTTCTGCTCCAGTTTCACCAGCCAGGCATCGGCATACGGATTATCGGCAGCGATATCCACACTAATGTTACCAGCCCGTTTGATCACCTGAGGCATCCCAAGGATCTCCGCAACCTGATGCATCTTGCTGATCTCTTCCCGCCGGCGCCCTGCCCACAGCCGGATAGCATAGTGAGTATGTAATTCAATCGTTAATGAAGAGGTTAAGACTCCGGCGCGCCGCTGCGGCTGGGATGCGAGTTTTTCTTCCAAATCTGACATGCACAAAGACTCCCATTTAGCCTTGATAAGTCAGTCAAACTATCAGGGCAAAGGAGGCTGAAATTCAATGGATAACCAATTATGGAACAAGAAGAAAAAATAGGCGGGATTGGCCCACTGTCAAGGTTGATTATTTTCCAATCAATGCTGGCAGTGCCAGCACTGTATAATATCTGAACAAATAAATCAGGAGTCTCATGAAACCTGATTTAACCGGAGCCTCATCAAAAATAAAGGGAAAAATACCATCCTGACCACTCTGCCGTTTCACGGGAAATCTATTCATCATGAGTGGAGCTGCTCACGAGCCTACCCGTTCAATGGCCTCATCAACGTAGTTCTTAATGTTAGGAATGCGGTGGATTTGATCGGTCAGGGCATCATATCACCTTCTTCAATCCTCTTCTGATAACGATAAAATGCATCCCCCGATATCTCCATAATTTGACATGCTTTCCAGACATTACTGGGTTCTTTAACCAGATTTAGCAAACCCATTTTATGTTTGATAATGAGCTTGTTAGTATAAAGCGGGGGAGTTACCTCGTATTCTGTATCCAAGATTATACACCCTTATCAAAACCGGTAACTCTTAACCTTTCAAGGTCCAATGTCATATCGAGTGTCAAGTGAGGACTAATACAGTTAATATAATTCCTTAAGGATACACTTCCATGTTCCAGTCTTTCCCAAAAAAGACTGTCTCTCTCAGAGACAGACTTGAGCATAGCCAGGTTATTATTTATTTTGTGGCCATAATAACCGGGGCGATCACTGCCTTATTAATTCCGGATACGTCAATTTTAGAGGTAGCCATAAACCCGACATTGGCACTGATGCTATATGTGACTTTCCTTCAGGTTCCTGTTGTCGAGCTAGCCAAAGCCTTTACGCGCGTTCGATTTCTCACACCGCTGCTTCTGACAAATTTCCTGATCATCCCCATTATTGTTGCTGTGCTGATACGATTTCTTCCGGAAAATCCGCTGCTTTTACTCGGCGTACTTCTGGTGCTTCTGACTCCCTGTATTGATTATGTCGTAACGTTTTCGCAACTGGGGCGTAGCGACTCACGACTGCTGTTGGCTTCCACTCCTGCGTTACTCATTGTACAGGTTCTAATTTTACCGGTTTATCTACATTTTTTTCTTGGTGAACAAGCCTCAGGATTGGTCCATTTCGGTCCTTTCATTCATGCTTTCATTTGGCTGATAACGGTACCTTTATTCCTTGCGGCCTTAACTCAGTTCTGGAGCCACAGAAGCCACACTGGTGGGATTGTCTTCGACGGACTCGGGGTTCTGCCCGTTCCCGCCACGGCACTAGTACTTTTCACCGTTGTGGCTGCTATGGTGCCTAAGTTGGGAGTTGCGAAGACAGCTGCTTTACACGCAGTTCCCCTTTACGCTGCGTTTGCTATTCTTGCTCCTCTGGCAGGGTGGTATGTATCACGGATTTTTGGACTTGAGACAACGGCTGGCAGGGCTGTGGCATTCAGCGCAGGTACACGAAACTCTCTGGTTATACTTCCTCTTGCACTTGCTGTACCAGGTGCGATACCCATTTTACCTGCGGTTATCGTTACCCAAATTATAGTTGAATTGGTCAGCCAGCTTGTTTATATCAGACTGATACCTAAATTAGGAAAATAGCAGCTAATAATTAATCTTCCCTTGATTGGTGGCTGGAATCAGGGCTAATGACATACGACAACGCTTAACATACGTTTTCGTTCCATTGGCCCCCTTTTCTGGATGGCTCAAAGAGCGATTAAAACGACAGTCGCAGTGCCAGTGCAGACAACGTCACGAAAAGAACCGGATTGGTCATCACGATCCCGACGCGGAAATAATAGCCCCATGAGATGATGATATTTTTCTGCGTAAGAACATGCAGCCAAAGTAACGTCGCCAGGCTCCCAATGGGCGTGATTTTAGGTCCCAGATCACTGCCAATAATATTGGCGTAAATCATGGCTTCTTTGATATAGCAGAATCAAAATAATATGGCATAATATCTGAATTCCAATGACAAGGCAGAGTCGTGAGATGGGTGACAGTTTAGATTTCCGCAAGAAAGTACTGGCATACAAAGACAAGCATTCGTTGACTTTCGAACAAACAGGTGCCCACTTTGATATCGCTATCCGCACCCTGTTTCTGGAGTCACAAGATAGAACCTTGTGTGACGCGTGATAAACCGCCCACGAAAATCAGTGATGAGGTGCTCATCATCGATGTACAAAATTACCCCGATGACTATCAGTGGGAAAGAGCAAAACGCTTGGGGGTCACGCAGTCAGCTATCCATTACGCATTGAATCGGCTGAATATCACCTTCAAAAAAAACGCTAAAACACCCCAACGCTGACGCTCAGGCTCGTCAGGCGTTTGTCGAGCGCATCCGCCACTATGAACACGCGGGCAAACCGATTGTTTATCTGGATGAAAGCGGTTTTGCGCAGTCTATGCCACGTACACACGGTTATTCGGCGAAAGGGCTGCGTTGTTGCGGTACACACGACTGGCATGCCAAAGGTCGAATGCCATTGGCGCTATCATCAAAAAGACCTTCGTGACCTTAAGCTTGTTTGCAGGGAGCATTAATGCGGAGGTCTTTCATGCCTGGCTGACACAGGATTTGTTGCCAAAGCGCCCAAGCAGTGCAGTGATTGTCATGGATTCTGTTGCCAAAGCCATTCGGGAACGCTGGCCGAACACAAAAATCATTATTGCCGCAGATAATGACTGGCATCGCCACGACGAGCTGGATAAGAACGGCAAACCCAAAGTAAATATCGGCAAGCTCTCAGCAGAGAAAGCAGCGCTGGCGGTAAATGGTTGGGTTACATTGCCACCAACAGAGCATAAAGCTGACTGGGATGATTATCGCCAGCAATATGGCATTGAGGCAGCACAACAGGTATTTTGTGAGGGATTATTTCAGGTAAGGGAACCGATGAATAGTTACACAGTAGAAACCCGTTGTTATGACAATGTTGAAAGCATTTACCCAAATCGCAAAACAAAATTACCGCTGTCAATCGGCTCAGAAGGCTTTGATGCCCAGTTAGACTACATGGTTAAAGGCATTATTCCGGCGCATTCTCTGTGCAGCATTTACGGGGCAAGCGGGTCATATAAAAGTTTTCTGGCAGGCGCATGGGGTTGTCATATTGCCACGGGTAAGGTATGGGCAAGAAAACAGGTTGCTCAGGGTTCCGTAGTGTACGTGGTCGGTGAAGGCGGGATCGGCGTACCCCGGCGCATCAAAGCATGGGAAATCGTCAACAGTCAGACGGTTGAAAATATGTATCTGATTAATACGCCCGTTTTTCCGGCCTCGCCTGCCGAAGTGCATGAGCTGGTGATTGCCGCCCGGCAGGTTGAAACTGAAACAGGTCAGCCAGTCGTTTGATTATTCTGGATACATTAGTCCGTTGCTTTGGCGGCGCGGATGAAAATGATTCAAAAGATATGGGCGCGTTTGTCCGGGGTTGTGACGAACTGAAAGCCAAAACAGGCGCAAGTATTCTCGTGGTTCACCACTCCGGCAAAGATGAAAGCAAAGGCGCAAGAGGTTCCAGTGCCTTTCGCGCCGCATTGGATGTTGAATACAAGATCAGCCGCGAAGGGAAAAAAGGTGGTGCGTTGATTATCGTCTGCACCAAGATGGAAAGATGCCGAAGAGCCGGAAACCAAAGCCTATGGCATGCGCGTGGTTGAACTCTTTACAGATAAAGACGGTGAGGATATTACGTCACTGGCTCTGATTGACAGGCCACGTGATCCGGTTGAAGAGGACGAAATCGGTCATGTTTCCAATAAGACCGATAACCATACGGCACTATGGCAATGTATCCGGTCGCGCACTGCCCTGAAAGGGCCTTGCAGCATTACCCTTGTCCGTGATGATTTAAAATCAATGGGTGTGAATGTGAAGAATTTCAGCCGCTGGTTGACCAAGTTAGAGCACGACGGGCTGATTACCCTTAATGGGCAGGAACTTAGCATTGTTAACCGAAATAATGAAGATTAAAAAATGAGAAGCACAAAACACATTGATTTTTAAGGATAAAAAATTATCAATTCCTCACCTGTTTTTGCAGTGAGGAAAATAAAAAATGAGGAGAAAAATGAGGCATAGGTGAGGAAACAAACTATTTCTGGCAGGTATTTTTCATCTCTCCGTGTTACCGGGTTAATGTATTAGCTCGGTAACACGGAGAAGACAAGCGCAGCGCGTCAGTTGTCATAGGCCAAAATGATTTTCGCCTCATTAATCGAGAAAATCTTTCTGGCTGGCAATCAGTTTTGCGCCACAGGCAGTGCTCATTCCATCTACGGTGATAGGTTTTTCCTTAGTTCTTAAATTATCACCGCCCTCGAAAAATAGAAAAAACCTCTGGCGATTCTCCATGTATTATTTCCAAATACAGTCTTTTATTTCTGCGTTATAAGCATCCATATTTTCCTCAAAATCCACTTGTTTCCCTTTTTTATTTATATATGTGAAACCATAGTATCTTGCTCCCTGTGAAATAACCGTATACGATCCGTTAAATGCTCCTTGAATCATTTCATTCCATACAGTTGTATACTGATGTGGTCTATCCTCTGCTAATATTTCAGAATCCTCCTTAACCAAAACAATCGGTATAGCCATATGGGAATTTTCATACTTAACATAACCGATTCTGGCATTATCTTTTTTTGAATACATATCAACAAATTTTATATTAATTGGTTTTTTACTATCGGAAGTAAAACAACCAATATCAATAGACCATTCAGAGGCATAAGAATTAGTAGATAATATAATAAACATCAAAGATATAAGCTTCTTATACATTTTAATTGCCTCTTCCTCTTCTTTCTCCGCCTTCTCTTCTTGCTTCGATCTCTCTTGCTGCTCCACCTTCTCTTCTTTCTCCTACCACTCTTCCTGCTCCGCCTTCTCTTCTTTCTCCGACCCCTCTTGCTGCTCCGCCTTCTCTTCTTTCTCCGATCCCTCTTGCTGCTCCACCTTCCCCTCCTCTCAGGGCAGTTATTCTCTCGTTTATATAATTGGATACATCACGATTTTTTATTCCGTACATTTTCCTATTTAACTGCTGCTCAGTTCTAAAAGGATTTGCAATGATTAATTCCTGTACTCTTTCATAGCCTCTCAAAGCTTCATCTCTGTCCTTCGTCGTTCCTCGGCGTGTTGTTATATTAGGATCATGCCAAAGTCCCCATGCGAAAGAATAGATTTTATAATTGTAGATAGAACTACTAGTAAATTCGAATCTTTCATTTTCTAACAATTGATTAAGATGCTCAGCCCTTAATACCCTAATTGCTGTTTTTAGATAATTTAATCTATCGTTATAACCATTAAATCCCCCATTGATAAGAGCAGTCACTTTATTAAAATCATCATTTCCAGCAGAGCCAGAAACGTTTTTGTGTATGTTATAAAACCAAAATGCGGATAACACACTATGTGGTGGAGATAATAATTTATCCCTATCTTGAGCTGAAGAAGTTACATCTTCATCAATATAATTACCATACTCTGCATAGGTCCCTTGGAATGTTAATTGTATTAATCCCCGACCATACCAAGGGTTATATGTCTTTCTTTCTCCCCCAATTTCTTTCGTATATCGTAATCCACCGCTTTCATGGCATACCTGCGCTAAAAAATGGGCTTTGCCTCGACATGTAGTAATACCAAACCTATTAAAACCCTGATTAAATGCTTCTAAATTGTTTTGAAGTCTTATTTGTGGTGCATTGGGCAATATCTCTTGCAGTTCATCCAGAGTAATATCTCTATCACATGCACATCCTCTAATCACCTGTATTTCCAACACATACCGTCGATTGAGCTGATGAGTTGACAGACCCTGTAATGTCGAACCACGGAAATGCTCTGAATTCTGTAATTCCTGCGCTTGCCACCCTCTAATTGTAGGATATCCATCACTGAGTATACCCAATGTGATGTATTGGTATTCATACCCGTCCATTATAGCCGTTGGCTTAACATGGGAATTGGTTTCTCCTGTTGGCAGGCGAGGTGTTCGTCTGACAATTTCATCCGCCAGTGGTTGTGCTGATATGGATAAGGTTACCGGCATTGGCGGAAGATCTTCTTCACGTAATAAACCAGTTCCATCCGTAGTACCCGTTCGTTCAATACTTGGGTTCCCCCGGCTCTTCAATTTATAAGGCATTCCCACTAATGGCTTACCCTCTTCATCCACAAGCTGAAATTCAATCCAGTGTTTCAGTATATCTGGGCAGTTAATGCAATCCGTCTGTTCTAACTGGCTCATTTTTTCTTCCTTAATTGATTATAGATTAGTGGTGGATTAGTCTTAAATCTCTTTGCTAAGCACAACCTGTTGATTATCGGTAATAAAGTGTTCAACGGTAAGTTTGTTCAGGTTCTGTTTTTCATCTCTCGCCTGTTTTAACCACACCACAAGACTGTTCTGCAATTGTCCTTCCGGTTCATCCAGTTTCAATGCCAATTCAGGGTTTTCTTCCCAAAGCTGGCAACTTAAGGAATAAGCCATATTATTTAGGGTGGTATCGGTTGAGTAACGGGCCTCGATCAGATGATCACCCAACACAAATAAATTCGTGTTCAGTTCCTGAGGGCAATTTTCTGGCCGGGAATAGCAAATCGGATTGGGCGTATCAATCATTAGCTCATTAACCGGTGTTAACAGTTCACGCCAGTCCCCCGGTTTCAGAACGGGCAGCAACGGTGTGAAAATACGATTATCCATCAGCCGCAACACCACAATCTGACCACGCAGCAACACCTGCTGATGCAACCGCCAGTGTGCTAACTGGAATGACCACGGCAAGGTGCTGCGATACCCCCAGCCCCAACTGGCATCGCTAAATTCGTGTTTATCCAGCAGCAAAGCCAGTTCCGGCAGGCATTTCGCTTTGGGTTGGATCAGCCACGGGCTTTGTTCCAGCATAGCATTCATCGGTGTACCGCTGTAGAGCGGAAACGCCTGCTCTGCCCAGCCGTTGAGGTAAAAAAGCTGGACGGGATTTGGCTTCGCCAGACTGTTAACCAGAAAATAACACTCCCCTCTGTCTTGATGTGACAGCCAGTTTTTCCAATCGGTAGGTTCCATCATGCTTCTTCTGCTCCCGTGATAATCCAATTTTCCTCTTGCTGTGCGAGAATGGCACAGGGTGGTTTAGCCGAAAATTCGGTTGCCGGGAGTGCTTCCGCCATTGGGAGTTGCCCTACTTTTGCGAGCGACTCTACCCCCTCAGGGAGTTGCAGTGAAACCCCGCGCCCGCTGCCTGCCGAACCCTGCCCGACATTAATCGGTGAAGATAAAATGCCGCCGGGCGTGACTTTCAGAAAACTGCCACCCACTTTCAGCGTGATTTCTGCTGCTGCTTCCAGCACCACCTTGCCGCCACTTTTCAGGTGAATTTCCTGCCCGCTGTCAATCACGGTGGCATCCCCAGTCTGGATATGCTGGCTGCCCGCAATCCGGTGTGACACATCGCCTTCGGTGGTGATTTTGCGTGAACCGGCGACCTGATGATGGTCATCGGCGCGAATGTCGTGGTAACGGTTGTTATCAATACGCTGTTTCTGGTCATGTTTGATATGCCAGTAAGCATCGTTTTCGATATGCGCTGTCAGGTCTTTCTGACCGTGGAGATAGATTTCTTCACTGTCTTTGGCATCCTCAAAGCGCAGTTCGTTAAACCCTTTTCCCTTGTGTGTCTTGGTTTTAAAGGTGGTGCGGGTTTTTTGGGCAGGTAAATCCAGTGGCGGACGGTTCAGGCCGTTGTAGACACAGCCGGTGACAATCGGTCGGTCGATATCTCCGTTGAGATAAGAGATAATCACCTCCTGCCCGATACGGGGGATGGTCATAAAACCGAAACCATTGCCGTTCCAACCCTGTGCAACCCGTACCCAGCAGGAAGCCCCATCATCCGGCTCGTCATAGCGGTTCCAGTGGAAATGGATTTTGATGGCTCCGTCTTTATTGACGAAAATTTCCTCCCCTTCTGGGCCGACTACGACTGCGGTTTCATCACCATCTGCCAGAGGCTTATAGTGGAAAGGTGGACGGTAGTCATCTAGACCCGAAATAAAACTGAAATGGTTGGAGAGTGTGGTGCCTTCACCGGCATCGTGCCCCAGTGCCTGCGGGCAGCGTCCATGATGACTGATACCGACCACTTGCCAGCGGGTATTAAGCGGAGTGTGCGGATGACTTTTTATCTCGAAGATTTTACCCGGCATCAGTTTGATGCAGTTACTGCTGCCGCTGCCGGTTTGTTTCTGGTTATCCAGTGCTTCATGGCGGTATTTTAAAAACGGGATGGCAGCGGCATCTTTCTGAAAACGCCCGTAACTTTCAAACACGGTATAAGGGGTCTGGCTGCCGAAATCACGGAAGCCTTCACTGCTGTGCATATGGGAGAGGTGATAGCGCGGGTTCTCCGGGTTGAAATCTTTATGCAGACTGCGTTGCGGACTCATGCCAACACCCAGCCGCACCTGATAAATGGTATCCACCCCGTGCGCAGTTTCCGGCTGAGGCTGGTAAAACAAGGGTAGCCCGGCCGTCATTCCCAGATGGCTGTCACTGAAAAACAACGTTTCATCCTCAAACCAGAAACTGAATCCCTCTTCCGCCGCTAACCGGCAGAAAAAAGCATAATCTGATTCGCGTTTCTGGGTGACATATTCTCTGTCCTGATGGGCATCGTAAAGTTTCGAATCGGATTTTACCCGATGTTTTTTCAGCAGGCTGGTTAAAATTGCTAGGACATTTTGCTGATGGTAAATTCGGCTGTCCTGATTGAGGGTCAACCGCCAAAGAGCCGGACGCACGGTCACGGTATAGAGCGTTTTGTTACCATCGGTGCCCGCCCAGTCAGCATGGGAGATGATACCAGTGATTTTGCGCTGCTCAGTTGCCCCGTGAAAAATTTGTAACGTCGCTTCCTGCATCAGCAGCGAAGCCAAATCAATCTCAGCCTGCGGTTTAAACGGGTTCGGGTTACCCGTTCTGACCAGGGTCAGGTTCAAGGTAAATAGTTCTGATAATCCTTCCTGTAGGGAAAACTCCCCCACGGCGAAAGTTTCTGCCGACACACCGGCGATGTGGCAAACAAAGCGTAATCCACTTTTCATGTTGATTTTTTCCTTCCAGTTTATTGCATGGGTTCCTTAATCCATTACATTGCCGGGCGAAACCCATCGACATGCCAGAACTGCCACAGCACTTTGTGACTGTCCGGGGTGAAAATCTCCAGCATGACAAACGAAGACTGGGTAATAAAACAAGCCATCGCCTGATTGATTAACCGGCAAAACCGATACATCTCGCCGGGATTACGGTAGCAGTCAGGATTCAGAGTAAGTGACAGTAAATGCCCACGAATAGGGCGGCCTCGCCTCATCCGGTCGGTCAGGCGCTCTTCCACCTGCATAATGCCGTCAATGTGTTGGCGGAACTGACGGCTCAATGGGCGATGCGTGTCGGCATATGGGTCAAACAGCCGGAGAAACTGTTTCAGGTTTTCGGTGGCAAACAACATCATTGGTGGACTCGAGAGGCAGGATAGCAGCGGCCAGCCATTATTTTCCTGTAACAGCGACGGATAATCGGTCATCACAGGGGTAATATTCTGCACACCGAGATGAGACGGCGAACTTTCCTGCGTCACCGTAATCGTACCTTGTTCCAGTGTCAGCGACTGTGCATGGTAGCCGATTAAATGACCTGATAACGCAATGGTAGGCAAGTGGTTTGCCGGTTTACCGGTCAAATCAAAAAAACACAGCCAGTGTTGGATTCTGCCCAGAAAATCACGCTCGGTCTGAAGCTGGTAGTAAAAAGTGTCGGGTTGTTGGTCATCCGCCAGAAAATGCCCGGCGGGGGTAAACTGTTCAATCGGCAGCCAGTGATAAGGTGTGCCCCGCTGTTCGCTGTCATCAGGCTGTTGCACGACCTCAATACCACCCAGCCGGAACAACCTCACCGACTCCCCCAATGGCAGGGGATAACGGTGATTACCAGCCCCCAGCGCAATGGTTGGGCTAATCCAGTTTTCCAGATGAATAGCCGGAACAAAGCCCAACAAAAATGCCTCATCGACATCTGCCAGTGGCAATTCGCCCTCGAAATGAAAAATCAGCTCAAACGTGCCGTCCACATTCAGTGGCACTGTTGTGCAACTTTTGCTGATATCCAGCGTGACAAAGTTATACAGTTGGGACAGTGCATAATACTCCACCAGAGGTTGCAGGCCGGAATACGTATTCTTTGGCGCAGGCAGCACCGGACTATCAAACAGGTCATGCCAGCCGTAAGGGAAACAGCCCAGTTTTCGCCGTTCTCCCTCTGTTTTCAGGCTAACGTCACAGAGATGCTGTTCCAGCCACAGACTGAGCTGTGCGGCCTTTTCCGTGTCGGTACCGAGGAAAAAAGTTAATGCACCACTTTGCCAGACCGGAGACACAGTGCCGGTTTGACACAGGGCCAGTATGATTTCACTGTGGGTGCCGGTTTTTTTCACCGTGCGTTGTTGCACGATCAACGGCTCAATATGCAGCGGACGACAAGTTTTGAAGGTCAGTAATTGCCCGTTGAGGTGAGCAGAAACGGACGTACCTGCCGGAATATCGACGCAACCCTGATGCTCGCCCTCGGCAGGATAAAACTGCATTATCGTAGTGGGGGGAATGGGACATAACGCTAACGGCCAGATGCGCGAGAGAATACCGTGAGTGATTTCGGGGAGATCGTCCTCCAGTTTATCCCGTAAGTTGGCAATCAGCAGTGCAAAGGCTTCAAAAACACGTTTAATATCAGGATCATGGTATGTTGTCAGAAAATCGCTCAAATGCGGCGAGTCTTTCGCCACGCGCTGTGCCAGCTCCCGCAGGTAGGCGCGTTCTCGCAGGTACAGCGATTCCTTGTTGTTTTTCATTCAATTTAACTTATGTTTTATCTGTCAGGGAGCGATTCTGTGCTGAATTAAAATAGGTATCCAGTCTGTAAAGATGGTTTATTGTATACATTAACCAATAAAATTAATTAATCAATTAAATCCAATTTTCGTCTGATTTTGGCGGAATATCGGTGTGTCTGCGGAATTTGCACGGGAATTCATATAAAAATAAGGATGACGGGAACAGTAGCAGCCTGGGATAATGAAATGTCCGCACTGCGTAAAATGTTCCGCATGGCAGGCCGGGAGAAACTGGAAACAGTAATCCACCCTCAAACACCTTATGGTGGGGAATACAGATGTTATGGCACACGCGCAAACTCGTGGAATCAATAAAAGCAATTCCTGTGGGTTTTCCTTTTAATTGCGTCAGATAACTGCACAGTGGAACCAAAACGGAAGGGGTGACACTGACAAAACGGGGATAACTGAGCAAGGTTGGAAAGTCGTTATGATGATATTTCCAAGTATACTCCAGATAAAAACTTTTTTGTTCACTGCCTGTTCCTCTTCAAAGCGGTTTCTGGTGTGCACCAAAACTTTGCTCTTGGAACAGGCAGTTAGTTTGTTTTTCATTCAAATATAGAGTTAATTATGGCTATTGGCTTCAAATAATAACAATATATTATGCTATAATTGAATGCTAATCTTTCTTATTTTGTATTTAAATAACGTTAAATTGATTTATTCAGTATTTTATCAGCCTCAATCAATTGTTGTTTTCTCGGTGTTATTGCAGAAGAAGAATGGTTTCTTGCCAAGAATGTATATACCGTCGGCAGTACGAATAAAGTGAAAAATGTTCCCACTAGCATACCAGATACAATCACCAGCCCAATACCAAAACGGCTAAGTGCACCCGCACCACTAGCGAACAACAGTGGAATCAAGCCGATCACCATAGCGGCGGTTGTCATCAATACCGGGCGAAGACGAATTTTGGCCGCCTTCAAGATCGCTGAACGCTTATCTATCCCTTCAACTTCTTGTAACTTATTGGCAAATTCCACCATTAAGATACCATGCTTACTAATAAGTCCTATTAGTGTTACCAATCCAATCTGAGTATAAATATTAAGTGTAATATATCCCATAGCTAACGGTATCAGAGCGCCACAAATAGAAAGTGGTACAGTGATCAAGATAATCAAGGGATCAACAAGGCTTTCATATTGAGCAGCCAATACCAAATAAATGATGATCAACGCAGCCAAAAAAGCAAAAACCAGAGCATGGCCTTCTTGTTTATATTGACGGGAATCAGATTGCCAATCATAGCTGAATCCTGCTGGCAAATTATCCAGTACTCCCTCAAGGAGAGTTACAGCTTGCCCTAAGGTCACTCCTGGCGCAGGAATAGCCTGAAAAATTGCTGCATTCTGCTGATTGAACTGAGTCAGTTTATTGGGTTCAACTCTCGTCGAGATTGATACTACTGTAGAAAGTGGGATCATCTTTTGGTTTTCGGTTCGCACAAAATGATGTGCCAATGCTTCTGGCGTTAATCGCTGACTGCGTATACTTTGCGGAATGACGTCATATGAACGACCATTCATCCCAAATCTGTTGATATAGCCTTCTCCTACCAGCAATGCCAGTGATTCACCAATATCTTGCATTCTAATCCCCAAGCTATTGGCTTTAGCACGATCAATCCGCACTTGTACTACTGGATTGTTATAATCCAGATCGCTGTCTACAACAGCAAATAATCCGCTCTCACGTGCTTGCTGTTTAATTTCTTCCATTGTTTGGTATAGGATGGGGTAATCCTGCAAACTACGCAGTACCATCTGAATGGGCAGTCCCCCAGTGGAGCCAGGTAATGGCGGAAGCTGGAATATAAAAATACTACTCCCTTCTACTTCTCCCACTGCCGCTTGTAATTGTGCCTGAATGTCCGAGGCCGTGCGCTTACGTTCACTCCATTCTGTCAAGTTCACTCCACTAAAACTTGAAGAAAGCCCATCAGTCCCATTAATGACCCATGTACCAACCATCTCTGGAACTTCATTAAATACTCGGTCAAGTTTATGGGCAAATCGCTCTATATAATCCAAATTAGCATGTTGTGGTGACTTGATTGCTGCCAACACACCTGCCTGATCTTCTACTGGAGCTAATTCCTGACGTGCTTGCTTATAAAGTAAAGGCAAACTTATAACGACGAGTAAAGCAAACACCCCTGTTACCCACCGATAACGCAGAGAAATATTGAGCAAACGGGAATAATAGTGAGCTAACTTATCAAAGAATGCCTCAGCCGCCAGTGCCATTCTGCCTTCTTGCTGTTTCGGCTGTAGTAAGAAAGAACTCATTACTGGCGATAAAGTCAGAGCCACTATACCTGATACGATAACAGCCCCTGCCAACGTTAAAGCAAATTCCTTAAACAGGGCACCTGTCAGCCCTGACATCAAACCAATCGGCGCATAAACGGCTGCAAGAGTAATCGTCATTGCAATCACAGGACCTGCTACTTCTCTCGCACCAGTTAAAGCGGCTGCAACAGGCGACATTCCTTCTTCAATATGACGATGTACGTTTTCAACGACTACAATCGCATCATCGACCACAAGACCAATTGCCAATACCATTGCCAATAGCGTCAATAAATTAATACTGAAACCAAATAGCAGCATTAGTCCTGCTGCCCCGAGCATCGACAAAGGGATGGCAACAATTGGAATCAATACGCTGCGCAATGACCCCAGACAGAGATAGATCACTGCCATCACAATAATCAATGCTTCTAACAGCGTATTGGCAACTTCATCAATCGAAGCTTTAATAAAGCGAGAAGTCTCAAACGCCAAGTCAACCTTAACTCCTGGAGGAAGTGTTTTTTGGATATCAGGTAACAGGCGTTTGATACCATCAACAATAATAAGCGGGTTACCTGTTGGCGTTGAAAATAGCCCCAAGTGCACAGCGGCCTTACCATTTAACATCGCGCTGGTTTCAGTTGCTGCGGAACCCAGTTCCACTGTGCCAACATCTTTGAGGCGAACTAACCCATTGCCATCATTGCGGATAACCAGATCACGAAACTCCTCAACATTCGTGAGATCGGTATTAACATGCACATTTGAAACAACATATTCTCCTTTCACTTTACCTGGCGCGGCTTGATAATTATTTTGCCTGACCGCTGCGGCAACATCCGCTGCCGTCAATCCACGCCCGGCAAGGCGATCGGCATCCAGCCATAAGCGCATAGAAAGTTGTTGTCCACCCATTACTTGTACTTTTGAGACACCTTCAATGGAAGAAAACATGGGTTCAACCACTCTTGAAAGGTAGTCTGTCACAGCCGATGCGGGTAAGGTTTCACTGGAAAATGCCACATAAGCAACAGCCGTTGATTCCCCGGATGACAGTTCAATAACAGGATCATAAGCCTGTTTTGGCAACTTATATCTGACTTGGTTCACCTTTGCCATCACCTGTGCCAAGGCCTGGGTGGAATCGCGATTAAGCTCCATACGTATGGTCACGGTACTTCTGCCCTGCACTGAGGAAGAAGAGAGATAATCCACCCCTTCTACAGAAGAAACTGCCTGTGAAATAGGCTGAGTGACAAACCCTTGCATCAAATCGGATGAGGCACCCGGATATTCCGTTGTGACAGTAATTGTTGAACTTT
This sequence comes from Xenorhabdus vietnamensis, assembly GCF_002127535.1. GTDB lineage: Bacteria > Pseudomonadota > Gammaproteobacteria > Enterobacterales > Enterobacteriaceae > Xenorhabdus > Xenorhabdus vietnamensis. Next base: position 458,714 of record NZ_MUBJ01000001.1, on the reverse strand, counting down.
CTAATTGTGGATATTGCCGAATGGAAAGTTTACTCAGGGCAAACAAACCCAACAACAGGATCAATGTACTGACTACCAGAGCAAGCACGGGTCGGCGAACAAAAAGATCAGTAAATGTCATTTTTCCGTCTCCATTAAGAACCCGTTGCAGATGATTTCGCTGTATTCAATGTATCATCAGCAACCTCGACCACTTGTGTGCCATCATTTAATTTCAGTTGGCCTGATGTCACAACTAACTCTCCCTCAGACAATCCCTTCTTGATCTCCACCATGCTGTTCCAACGTTGTCCTGCTTCAATGGAAACGCGTTTTACCGTCATAGGCTGTTGTTCAGTTGTTTTTTCATGTTTTTCCGCGCCTTGTTCTGTACCTTGTGCCACAAATACAGTATCCCCATAAGCGGTATAGGTCACAGCTGTTTCTGGTACAGTCAAAACTGGAATATTATCTTGACGTACAACTTGGATACTGGCGTACATTCCTGCTTTCAGTTTCCCATCAAGATTATTTAGAAGTGCTTGTACTTGCACAGTACGGGATTTACCAATCAAGGGATCAATGGCACTTATCTTGGCGGGGAAATTCTGATTCGGATAAGCATCAACCAATACATTTACTGTCTGCCCAACATGCAACTCAGGACTCGTCTGTTCATTCAACGAAAAGTTCAGTTTAAGATTTTTTGCATCCACCAAGTTAGCAATAGAGTCACCCGCATGTATAAACTGTCCTACATGCACCTGTCGAATTCCCATTACGCCTGAAAATGGTGCCCGAATTGCTTTCTGAGCAATGAGTGCTTCGGTCTGACGAATGGCAGCCAACGCCATATCACGCTCTGCCAGCGCATTATCCAGTTCTGCGGCGGCGGCAACCTTGTTGGTAAATAATTTGCTGGTGCGTTGATATAACCTGTCAGCATTTTTCCACTGAGCCTGTAAACGAACAAGTTCAGCCTGTTCAACTGCATCGTTAATTTGCACCAGTAACTGGCCTTTCTCCACATATTGACCAGACTGAAACTCAATACTAATTACTCTACCGCTGGTTTCCGACGCCAAATGTATTTGTCTGTCAGCCTCAAGTTCCCCAACACCATATAATATTCTAGGGAGATGTGTTTCTTTTACTTTCGCCAAAGCCACCTTCACAGGTGGGTAGGCCATATATCCTGATTCATTCTTAGCTGAACTATTTAGTTTATAAACGAAAATTCCAACCACTAACAATAAAGCGATTCCTAGGCCAACAACGATTTTTTTTCCTATCATTTATATCAACCTTTTCATTGTGTGAAATATTTGCTTATACTTTGAGTTTTTCTCAAGTGATTCGTTTCTGTATTCCCATTGCCAACAATCCCCAATAACCGTTGTATATTCAAGTACAAAGTAGGATGAATTTTTTCGCTTTTACTAGGGAAACCCCCAAAAGTATGGCTTATAAAAATGGTTAATAGAAGTGAGTCAATTGCTGATGCGATATAAAAAAATAATTCAGACGCAAACTTTTAGTACACATTTCTGACAGACTGCCATCAAAATTTATAAATTTGGCAGATTTCAATGAAATGAAGATAAGTAGAAAAATAATAGAATAAAACCCTATACTCTAGAAACTTTCAACTTACTTTCATCAAATCATCGCATAAACTACTCTCACATTTTTTATATAAAGACACTATTTTCCAGCATATCAGAGTAAAAGTATGGCATTTTCTGATTGACGAGCATAACGAACATACATTATAAGACCTTAAGTTAACTTGAGGTCAAGAGAGATGAATAAAAATAAAGAGATTGATTTTAATAGGACGATGACGATTGGAGAAGTATCAAAACGTAGTGGAATTGCGATATCAGCAATTCATTTTTATGAATCTAAAGGTTTAATCAAAAGTTCACGTAATCAAAGTAACCAACGCCGTTTTCCTTCAATTGTGTTACGTTATATTGCAATTATCAAGGCTTCACAAAGCGCTGGCATTCCATTGAAAGATATACATAAAATATTAAACCAGCTCCCATATAATAATAAACTGACAGCAGAGCAATGGATAAATTTTTCTTCACAATTACAGGATATGTTAGATCAACGCATTAAGAAACTAATCCGTTTGCGTGATAATTTAGGTAGTTGTATCGGATGTGGATGCCTTTCACTAACAGACTGTCCTTTGCGTAATCCAAATGATATTTTGGCAAAAAAAGGAGCAGGGCCGAGAATTTTAGAAGACGATTAAAAATAATTCCACCAATTTTTATTACCAACATCAAATTAATTATTTTGAAAAATTATTAAAATGATATAATAACAAAGTGAACATGATTTCCATTTAATAAAAACAAGAAAGCCGTGGGATATATCCATCCACACAGCTTAATACATAAGTAAATTTCTGTTCACAACAAGTTATAACTATTATTTTTACCTGATTACTTAACTTGATTGAATAAAATTAAATGCTTGTGGCTATTCTTGCATGAAACAGTAACACGGAACCATTGTTGTGAGTTTTTTGGCAGTTATTTAGATATGTTGAAGCTTTCATGGAATCAACTTCATGGCAGCTATATAAAAAATGAAAAAAGCAGGTGTATCACTATTATGAAACTTTATTTAGCATTGCTTCATTAAACTTATCGAGTAATACTATAGTGTCTTGCCAATGCAAACAAGAATCAGTAATGGATTGCCCATAAACTAAGGGATGACTCAGAGATTGATTACCCTCTTCAATAAAGCTTTCAGCCATTATACCTCTTATAACTTCCATACCTTTTTTTATTTGTTGACATATAGACTCTGCAACTACCAATTGTTGTTTATGGTTTTTTTGACTATTACCATGACTCAAATCTACCACAACACTCCTATTAACCCCTTGATTTTGAAGTTTTTCATTAAGTTGTGAAATATCAACTTCATGATAATTAGGCTCTTTTCCTCCTCTAAGAATGACATGAGCATACTGATTACCTAAAGTAGATATCAATGATAATTTCCCACCATTATTAATAGAACAAGTTATATGCGAATGATTAGCCACTTTAATTGCATCAATAGCCACTTGAACATTACCATCAGTACTATTCTTAAAACCAACAGCATAAGGCAACGCAGATACAAGCTCCCGATGTGGCTGTGATTCTGTTGTTCTTGCTCCTATCGCTGCCCAACTGATCAAATCAGAGTAATAGATATACAGATATGGGCTGAGAATCTCTGTTGCTGTTGCTATTCCCATTTGATTAATCTTATAAAGAAGCTTTCGCGAACGATATAAGCCATCTTTATAGTGAGCAGAGCCATCCAAATCAGGATCAGAAATAAACCCCTTCCACCCTAATGTAGTTCTAGGCTTTTCCAAATATGTTCTCATTACAATAAACAGTGAATCTTGATATTTTTTTAGTATAGATTTCAACCGTGATGCATAGTCAAGACATGCATCTTCATCGTGAACAGAACATGGACCAATAATGACTAATAACCGTTTATCTTTTCCTTTGAAAATATTTTCAATCGTTTTTCTACTATTATCAATATGTAGCAAAACCTGAGGACTGAGCTTTATTTCAGAAAAAAGTTGATTGGGAATAGGTAAGGTTTTTAAATTCTGATTCATGACTAACCTCTAACAATATTTTTATAATTATCATGATTGTTTATTTGAAAAACACCGTAATTTTGTGGAATAAATACAAAGCAGGATTACATTACCTCAACAATTAATTAAGTAAGCATTCTTATACTTTAAAATCTTTTGGTAAATCATTAATACCCATAAAACAACTTCCAATTTAATATTATTAAGAGGGGTTAATTTTCAAAATAATTTAATAATATAACCTGTGTTATTTTAGTGGCATTCCTAGCATCCATATCATGGTATTATACTCAAAACATTATTTTATTAACTAAGTTATTAGTGCCTACCAATAATATTCTTTTGAATTTCCTTTTTTTTTATAAATAATAAATCGTTTTATGATGAAATTTATTGGAAATTCCAAAGAAGCATAGTCCAATGCCACGAGAAAAAAGAATTTAATTACGGCTGCAATCTTAAGCTCTTCCATCCGTTCTGAGTATGCTCAAAACGCAGCCTTTTATGTAAACGGTTCGAACTTGCAGACCAAAACTCGATAGCATGAGGTTCAAGCAGGTAAACAGTATACCCACTCGGACAAGGTAATGCCCCAGTACCATCAAGATCTTGTGCTGATATAAGAAGCTGTTCATACGATATTAAAGGCTCACTTTGATAGGAAACTGTTGACATTGGATGCAAAGGTATTGCACGTTTATTCCATTCCTCAACAGCTCGTTCTCGAGTAAGCATTTTAACCGTCCCACTTATGGAAAGCTGGCGACCAAGTTCACGCCAATAAAAATGTCCACAAGCAAAAGGATTATCTTTAACATCTTTTATTTTTCGACTACAGCTATGTGTAGCAAACACAATACCTTCATTTGTGAATTCTAATATAGCCATTACACGGGATGACATATTTCCAGAAAGATTTGCGGTCACTAAAACCATCGCACGAGGTTCACGGACATCCTCATTAATTGCTTCTTGTAACCATTTTCTCCCTAACCCAATAGGATCATTAGTAAGGGAATCATATTCAGGAAAGACATAATCCAATTTTCCAGTCATACTTTCAAAAATGCTGCTCATGCTTTTGCCCTAAATAAAATATTGACCTGTTGCAATCTGAAATGCGTAGCCGCCAGCCTCAAGGTAAAACTCCGCTTTCTCCATTTTAGCCATGGATTTCATATAGGATGGCCTTCCCATTTCAACACCTTGCATTATTTCTATAGTTTTCCCAAACTCAGCTAAACCATATCGACAAAGATGCAGTGCCAGAGGGCCTGCAGCCGAGCCTGTTGCTGCATCTTCCGCAACTCCGTAAGCAGGAGAAAACATACGTAATCGCCAACCATCAGTACCATTTGGGCAGAAACATAAAGCAGCCATGTTATTAAACTGAGAAAGTTTTTTTAGATCTGGGCTAATTTTTGCGAGTATATCGACGTTTTCAATACCAACAAATACATGTCTCGGCCCTACATCATACATATCTATTGGTAATGTACTTTTCTCCACTCCAAGCGCTTCAAGCAATTCTTGTCCATATTCATAGAGAGAAATAGCAGGTTTTGGCTGCTCCATTTGTACATAAGCTGTATAAGGTTGCTCTTTTACTAAATCAACTGAAAATCGATAAACTCCTTTTTGTGTTTCGATATTCATTTCAGACAATCCTGTTTCTTGTGCTAAAGCTAACGCTGTGCCGAGCAATGGATGTCCTGCAAAACCTAATTCATTGACTGGAGTAAAAATTTTGACATTTGCATCACCATCTTTCAAAGGAGAGCGAATGAAGGTTGTTTCAGAAAGATTAAGTTCAGCAGCCAATTTTTGCATATAATAGTCATCCAAGTCGTCACAGTTAAAAAAAATAGCGACTGGATTTCCGGTAAATAATTCATTCCCAAAAGAGTTCACAATAGTATACTTATGCATATTTCACCTATATTATTATACTGATTAAACATAAAAATATTTGATTAACATTCGGACTTTTAATCACCTATATTTATTTCATTTAATACATCAAATATAACTCTATGATCTGGCATTCTTCCTATAGCCTCTCCTGATATATTATTTGGCATTACTGAAATATCGGGTTTATCTCCATTCCAAATCATCAAAGCTCCCCAACACCTTCCTTCATTTGAAGTAAACCAAAATTTTTTAGTCAAATTAGGTACATTTTCCCACTCTTCTAAAACTTGCTTTGTCAAACTTTCAGATAAAATATTTACATTAGGATCATTATCATCAAGATCCCACCAAGCTAATTCAATTTTCATTCGTTGTCACCGAAAATATAGCATCTCTTAATATTCTATGACCCTCTTTAGTCAAAATTGATTCAGGATGAAATTGCATTGAACAAAAATTTGGCCCTTTTAATCCATGAACTTGTTTTGACTGAGCATCCCGATAAACCACAACATCACCTATAGGACTTTTTATATTCTCTGATTCCGAAATAGCCGCAAAAGTGTTATAAAATCCAACAGATTCTGTTTTTCCAAAGATAGATATTTGTTTTTGTATCCCTTGATTTGGTGGATAAAGACGTTCTATAGATAAACCAAGTAATGAACATAAAATTTGGTGTCCAAAACAAATCGAAACAAAAGGTTGCTTCTGTGCGATTGCGTTCATTATCACATTCCGGCTTGTTATAACTCTTAAATCAGTTAATTTGCACGGATCACCAGGACCAGGTCCTATAATAAGTAACTTTGAATTGCTAATTTCGTCTATTATAGAATATGATTTAACTTCAACTTTAAAACCTAATTCACGTAGTTGATATGCCATCATTGATGTAAAAGTATCTTCATTATCTAAGATGACAATCTCTGGTTTATTTATATAATTTAGTGAATATTCAGAGGAGTGAACAGTATCTCTGAACCAAAAAATTGAGAGTCGTTCATTCCTCTTATTAAGTAATTGGGCAATGTTTTCTTTTTTAGGCAAAGTATCAAAAGCAGTTATACCCATAGCATTTTGAATAGCGGCAGCTTTAGCAATAGTCTCCTGCACTTCTGAAAGCGGATTAGAATCACGAACCAAAGTCGCCCCAACTCCCACCTGTATTTTCCCATCTTTTGATATTTCAGCAGTACGAATAAGGATTGCAGAGTCTAATCGTGGGTCACTATTAAGGTCGTCAATTAAAGCAACAAAACCACTATAGTAAGAACGCCCATAATTTTCGTAGCGTGCAATTACTCTAGTTGCATTTTCTAAAGGACTACCGACTACAGTTGGTGCAAACATTGAGCGCTTTAAGATTTCAGATATAGGTAGTTCTGTAGAACCTTTAAGGCTATAGCAGACATGCGCCAATTTTGACATACGAATAAGTGATGGTCCGCATACTTTAACATCAGAAGAACAAATATCAGTCATCATTTTTAGTTCTTCATCAAGAACCATTGATAACTCTCCCTCTTCTTTATTATCACGTAAAAACTCCAGAAGTCCGTCTTGAGTTTGACCAGAAGCAGGAAATCTATATGTACCACTTATTGGTGTCATTGAGACTGATTTAACATTAAGACTAATATGCATTTCTGGTGAAGCACCAACTAAAGTCACTTCATTCATATGAATAAAAAAAGTCCAATAAGCTCCTTTTTCTTGTTCCAATAAGTTACGAAAAATTGTCATTCCAACATGATCACTATAATCTGTAATAGAGCCATTCAAGGTACGTTTAATGACAAAATTGGCACCTTCCCCTGTACCTATTTCATTCGCAATTATTTCTTTGACAATTTTTTCATAATTTTCGTCATTTGGATTGAAATAAGAATTGCTAAGATTTATTGGTACATCAGGTAAAATATCGATAGCGTCTTCAAGTAAAAGCGTTTCATAATCATTGATACAAAGGACACGAAAAGGTGTATTATCTTCAATGATAGTGAAACCACGCTCTTTAATCTGGCGATAAGGTGCAACAAGAAGAACACCTTTATTACCCATTTCCCGTTGTTCTTTTTGAATTTGATCTAACTCTTTTAGATTTTCAATAATTTGTTCTGTACCAATTAGTACCTCAAGTGTTGCCTTTTTAAATCTTTCTGGTCTATACACTAAAGCATAGGCATCGAAATGACCTTCAACGACTTTTTGCAAGATTGTTTGTGTCTCAAAAGAAAGAGATGTAGTCATTTGCAAACCTCTTCCGTTGGCAATACACTGGCGCAACATTCAGTAGCATATATTAATGTTTGTAAATGAGCTTGTTTTGAGAAATCAGCAATAGCATCCTGTACAAGAAATACTTCAATATCTCTTGAGTAAGCATCAACAGCACTTGTCTGTATTCCAATATGAGCAAAAACGCCACAAATAATTATTTGGTCGCGTTTTTTTTCAATGAAAATCTCATCAAGAGGTGTGGCATGAAAAGCGCTATATCTCCATTTAGTTAAAACCGTATCCTCTTCCCGTGGTGCTATTTCTTTTACAATATCAGTATGTTCAGTTTTACTGTTCATACCTTTTCCCCATATATCATAAAGAAGACCACGTTCTTTTTCAGACATATCACCGCATTGAGCAGTGTAAACAATAGGTAGATTGTTTTTTCTAGCGTAAGAGACAAGTTTCTGACAATTTTTTACCAATTCTTGTTTCAAATCCAAAGAGAAAAAGTCCAAGAAATATGTTTGCATATCATGTATAAGCAATATGCTACGATTATTATCGTGTTTCCATTTGACGCTATTTACTACATTAAATTCAGGTGATTGGAGTGTGTAACTCTCAATTTTAGGAATACTCATACTTCTGCCCCATTGCAAAAAAAATATATTCAAAATAGCCATTATTATAATTAATATGGCTATCTGTGGCTTATGACTAAATTACTTAAAATAATTCAAATAAATTAATCAGGTAGGAATGCCACTTCTATTAATTTTAGGAAGTTCAATACCTAATGCTTTGAACTGTTGACATGGATTCATAAATTCACGTTGAATTTTTATTTTTCCATTTTCAAACTCGAAATAATGGATAAAATGGTTTTCATATATACCTTCAGGGTAACCTTCAAAATTAATTATCCCTTTCCCATCACATTCAACCCAAAAAATATTTGGGTCTTGAGTATCAAATATAACGATATTGTACCAACACCAATCAGGAAAGCATTTCAAAGACCAAACAGCATGTTCAGACAAACGAGCCTTACTTTTGGTCATAATTGGCTCTCCTGTATCAGTAGTCCAAAGCCCTCCACATCCATCTTCAGTAAATAGTTCGTGTCGTTTCAGCCTATCTTGCCCTTTCGTGTTCATATATTTTTCGACAATCAATCGATTATGTTGCCGTACTTCATTATCTTGAATCATGGTACTATCTCCTCAATCGAGAACACTAATAATCAAATGACAATAAGAAAGAATGATAATTAAATTAATTCAATATCAATATTTAGTTTAAATTAAACCCATAGTTACAATATTTTATTCTAAAAGTGTTCATGAAACCTTATGAAGCTCCCTGATATGAGGGCTACTATTACTAATAGGCTTTAAGTACATTATATCAAAACACTCAACACCAGATGGCTTCTTTCAGATATAATTCATATAAGTAGTTTTAATTTAAAAATCACCTTATTAAAAAATATTACTTATTGTACGCCCCATCTTTAACATCCATTAAATTTAACATGTTAAACAATCAACTTCTCATTCATTACTCTATGTAAAAATATGTAATATAAAATATAACAAAGAAGAAAAAGCAGAAATAACATACAATTTAAACATTAGATTAAATTAACAAAAATTAATATACTTACTCAGTGAAACTTTAAACCTCAAGAATATAAATATAGATAAAATTTATATTAACATTAAAAAACAATAAAAACATAAATAAAGATCTTGGTAAGATCCAAATATTAGTATGCAAGTTAATAAAATGTAAATGGACAAATTGAATTTAATACAGAAGTGTGCTTAATATCACAATTAATAAAAAATAAAATTTCATCGTTGAAAAGTATTTTAATGGGAAGATGAGGAATAATTACCTATCCCTTGAAAGTTATTATATATATCTACCTTCAAACCACTCAGATTACTATGTCATTACATTTCTAGGGTTAAATATTTTTCGATAACTGACAACAAAATATAATAAACTCCAATGCAGTTATATTAACTAGTTAATACTAATATTTATAATAATGTGTATATTAATTGTGAGACTAAACCGTTAATAGGAAAAAATTCATTTTAATTTATGATGAATGCTCCAAAATAATAAATGTGACTATTTCATTCTGGCACAATTTAGCTTGCATGGAGCACTCATTTTACTTAATCAAGTTTAATTTAAAGGCCATTTACCAAACCACCTATCCCGTTTGGCGCGAACAATTCATACTACTTTAAAAAATCCTGGTCTATATGTGTATGGCTCTCAACTATTTCGTCATACCTCATCATATTAATTCATGTTCATAAATTTCTACTTGTTCCTCAAAGTGGATACGTAACTTTTTTATCTGTAATCAAACTTTTGCTATTGAAACCAGGGAAATTTTTGCTACGTTCACGATCAAAAACCGCAATATATTCCTTAAGGCCACCAAAATAGAAGAAAACACGAGGGGTAGCACTATGTAGATTTGACCCGAATATCCAAGATTTCACCTGAGCAAAGACAGTATAATTTGCCAATTGTTCACAATGTATCGACCAATCTGAGAGTGCTTGGGGAGTAGCCTCAATAACAGTCTTTGGATAACTTTCAGCCCACGAAATAATATCGCCGATGAAGTTTACTTGAGCTTCAATACCCGCAGCTAGGTTGGAAAATATCCCCTGAGGGCCAAGAAGGGTAAAGAGGTTTGGAAAGCCGGGTGTAAAAACACCAAGATATGCGGCCGGGTTTTCACCCCATGTTTCAAGAAGGGTATGCTCATTGCGCCCAACCACCTTGAAGTTCCGATAAGCACCTTCAACCGCATCAAATCCTGTAGCAAAGATAAGGATATCAATTTCATGTTCAACACCATCAGCAGTGAGAAGGCCTTTTTCCGTTGCTTGTACTATTTGTGTATCTAACAAGCTCACTAATTGAACATTGGGCTGATTATATACCTCATAATATCCATCAACCGATACAGGCCGCTTAGCATATAGTTCTGTCGGTGTAAGGCGGCGTGCCGTATCAGGATCCTCGACAATATCTTTGATCTTTTCGGCTATAAACTCACAGGCGGCGCGGTTAGAGTCTGGGTTGATAACAAGATCATTGAAGGTGCCAAACATAAAACCGAATCCCCCACCTTCGTTCCAAGCACGTTCAAAGGCGGCCTTTTGCTCTTCCGAGGACACATCAAACGTACCTATAATAGGTTCGTCGAAGCCACATGCCAGATGAGTTTTTCTCCATTCTTTCCATTGTTCTTCAAAATTCGAGCAATAACTCTCTACTTCATTTGTCGTCAAGCGACGTTGCCCCGCCGGTACAATATATTGAGCCGCCCGTTGAAATACCGTCAGATGGGATGCAACCTTACTTGCTGCAACGATGAGCTGTGCTCCCGTCGATCCTGTCCCCAATACTCCGACACGTAGCCCATCGATTTTCAGATTATCTGGCCAACGCGCAGTATGTATGATTTGTCCTTTAAACTTATCGAGGTCTTTGATTTTTGGAAAAACAGGTTCAGACAATACTCCGACAGCGCTTACCAGATATCGGCTTGTAAAAATATCTCCATCTGTAGTTTTAACCTGCCAGATGTTTTTGGCCTCATCATAGATAGCTTCGCTAACACTCGTTTCAAAACGGAACAGCTGCGAAATATTGTTGCGACTTGCAACATTCTCCAAATAATCTCGCATCTGTTCACCAGTTTGATATCGAGCATACATATCCCACTGTGGCGAAACCTCTCGATCAAAAGAGTAGCGATAGACAAATCCATCGGTATCCGCCTGAACGCCAGGGTAACGATTCCAATACCATGTACCGCCGACATTCTTACCTTTTTCAAGCCCAAGCACCTTTAATCCTAACTCATTATGAATTTTGTGGGCTGCAAAAAGACCAGAAAGACCTGCACCGATGACAATAGCATCGAATTGGGGAAGAGAAGATTGTTCATTCATTTCAAAACTCCTGTGCTATAGATTCATTTATGGGGTTATTATTAGTGAGATAGCAGAGTCAATCCGAACGCGTCCTTGTCGTTTCGGCTTTATAGTTGGTCGCAGTGATGACAAGCTCTTGAATTCGCTCTTGTTGATTAAGAGCTTGGCTAGCAAGTTCGCGAGAATTCATTTCCCGATTTGCCATTACGATCTTGGATACAGCGGGTATACGTACATGCTCATATTTCGCTATTGCTGATCCGAAGTCAGGGGAATCATATATAGCAGAGGTGAGGGTTCCGGCGTCAATGATAGATTGAGTTGCCCCATTTGCGCCGATTGGAAACATCGGGTGAGCAGCATCACCAATTAGAACACACTGGTTATGGCTCCATTTATTTAATGGTTTCCGATCCACCATCTCGGTTCTCATAAGTGTTTTACTCATGGTTATTAATGTTTGGAGATTTAACCAATCAAAATGCCATCCTTTAAGAAGTTTGAGCAGGAAATCTGTAGCTTGAAAACGGTTGATTGTTGTATCAAATTGTTTATCAAGTGACATAGGAACAAGGATAACCCAATTAATAAGGCTCTCTCCACGCAGATCATGGGATTTGGAAACAGGATATGCGATAAGACGAACCCCTTCTCCACTATTAGCGATAATCATTGTTCGACCATCCAGAAGTTTTGGCATAGGGGTAATACCCCTCCATAACATCATGCCACCGGAATTCAGTTGCATAGAATCTGGAAATAAGGTTTGGCGCATTACAGAATTGACACCATCGGCACCCACAATCAGATCTCTTGCCCACTGCGTTTTATATAAAAAATCAGCAGGAAACTTCACATCAAAGTTAAAGGTTGCTTTTGTTTTAGCTGTTGCAAAGATTAGATCAAGCAGTTTTGAGCGAGATATAGATATCTGTGGAATATCAAAACCAGCATCTATGCCCCTTGCTTCTTCAAAAAGAGTTGTTCCTAAATGGTCAACATAGCGGTGTGCTCTGGTTTGGATCCCACAAGAATCCAGCTTTTCAGCAAGCCCCAAACGATACAGGACTGATACAGCTTCAGGTTGAATATTCAAGCCAAACCCATCTTCAGAGAGTTTCATCCGCTGTTCATAAATGTCGCACTCTATGCCAGACGAAGAAAGCAGAGCCGCAAGAGTTACCCCCCCAATTCCAGCACCAACGATTACTACTTTACCTGAACAATCAGTTATCGCCGCCATAGTAAATAACCTCATTTAAATCAATTGGCTAATGCCAGACAGTCAATTTTTCTGGGTTACGCATAACCCAAATATCTTTGATCCGTCCTTCTTTTATATAAGTGGAGATCACTGTAACAGTGTGACCTGCCACCTTACCGACAAGCCCTGACTCACCATTAACAAGCTGCTCCTCGATCTGAAGATTGTGTTGGCGTTCAAATGCTGAAAGGAAAAAATTGATAATTGCATCCCGGCCATATAATGGCTCGGTAGCTGCGCTGGCAAGACCACCGCCATCAGTGATGGCACAAACTCTTTCATCTAAGACTGCAACCAGTTCCTTGATGTTGCCTGTGAGCCATGCAACCCTGAAAGCATTATTAACACGCCGATGCTCCTCTGAAGAGTGCGCAGAATGACATTCTTGATTGACTCGCTTTCGCCCAGATGAGGCAAGTTGACGGCATGCTTGTGGGGTTCTGTCAACAATTTCACTGATTTCTTCAAACGAATATTGGAAAACATCATGAAGAATAAAGCTGACACGTTCAGCAGGGGTCATCTTATCCAGAACTATCATCAATGCCATAGAAACCGAACGTGCAAAGATAAGATTATCGGCCGGATCGGTTGCTTCAGGTGACTCAACCGTAGATACCCAACATTCGTCTTGTGAGACAGGCTCAGGCAACCATTCGCCAATATAGATCTCACGTTTTGACTTGGCCGATTTAAGATTATCGAGACAGATACGTGTGAGTGTTGTTCGTTGCCAAGCTATGGGAGACACAATCTGTTCACGTTCTGTTTGAGTCAGTTTGTGCCATCGTAGATAGGTTTCTTGTACGGCATCTTCAGCATCTGGGATAGTTCCCAAAAATCTATACGCCAGCGATTCAAGTTTGGAGCGGTTAGAATATATATGGGCTGGATTTTCTCCCCCCAGCTTACTCACCTGTTTCTTCTTATTCATTCTATTTTTCTTGACTCAATTCTGAGGAAAACAACCTAGATATTGTTCTCCTCCAACTTCATAATGCCAGCAACTGATACTGACACGGGATTTTTTTAGAAGAAGGAAAGAGATTTGTATAGAACATAGAATCTAATCTAATGGGTAATTAAATATTTATATAGTGTATACAATAAAACATCTATATACGTATATATGTGAAGTAGTAACAATTTCTAAGCCCCCCTCTAAAAATGTTCTAGAATCTAATGACGAGAAACGCAGTGAAAATGTCAGGTACAAAATCTGAAAATAAATATTTTTTTTCGAATGACCTGACATATTGAACTGCTGAATCGTCTATGTATTAGACTCAACAAGGTACAAGCTAGTGAGTCTCTGCCTGCAAAAAGCTGGCATAACCTATTATCCATTAAGGAGAACGTGTAATGTCTGAAGTTACATTCATTAATGTCATCGAAGTCGATCCAAGTAAGCAAGCTGAAGTCATCAAGCTATTGCAAGAGGGAACTGATTCGGTCATTAGTAAACGACCTGGTTTCATTTCAGTTACCTTGCTAGCCAGCAAAGATGGTAGCCGAGTCGTAAATATTGCAAAATGGAAAAGCATTGAGGACATTAAGGCAACTCAAGCTGATCCAGCATCAATAGAGTTTGTAAAACGCACCGCAGAGCTAGCTAAAGCTAGCCCAGGGATTTATGACATTGTTGGGCATTACTCCAGTTGAGTTCTTTATTATAAAGACCTGAGCTTAATGACATTAGGTTCCAATGTCTTCAATATTTATTAATTGATAGAATTAATATGGCTACTTATTTTAAGTCATAGATGAATACAAAAGCATAAAACTCTCTGGGGTCGGTTTTAACTAGACCCCAGAGAGTTTAATATTATTCTTATAATAACCCAATGTGATAACCTATTTAAATAATCATATTAATTTATTATTTCATCATCCTCTGTAAATATTATGAAAAATAATATCAACGAATAAATACTTTATCCTTTAATAATTCTATTAACCGTGTTGGGTGGACTCATGGCCTATTTTTAGCTCCCAAAAATGGTGTCTAAAGATACAAGTTTTTTTAGTTAAACGTTGGTATAGGGAGTATCGGGTGGCACAGAGGAACCTCCGCTCCCAAGTTCCTAGTTAGGGATGCTCTCACCCGACTGTCTTTTTGGCCGAATAACCGACTGAGTGAACTGTTGCCCTAGCCTGAGAACACTTTCAGTTAAAATCCCACTTTCCTGTTATCTGACAAAACAAGGTGAGATTATCGGGCAATTACACTTGATTCGAATACGTCACAACAAACCGGCCACTGCTAACATGTATTAGTCGTCACTTGATCTAGCATTTTGAGAACTCATTTAAATAGACGAAAAACTATTTGGTTAAGTAAATTTAAGTTAAATTATTCTGCTTATGATTTGATTTTTTTATTTAAAATGTTACCAAATTCACATAATCATAAATATTGGGGTTTATTCCTATTGTTATTTTTAGCAAAATTCACGGTCTTTTAATACTCTTAAAGTATGATAGTTGCATGTATTGCAAAGGAAAAAACAACATTATGAAAATTAAAACTCTTGTTGCAGTAGCAGTTTCTGCTGTAATTCTGACAGGTTGTAAGAATATTGATCAGGGAATGCTGGCTAACTCCGGAATGCAATTATTCCAAGCTGCGACACTAAGTGATTCTGATGTCAAACAGTTATCTGACCAAGCATGTAATGATATGGATGCACAGAATAAAATTGCACCGGCATCCAGCCAATACACTAAACGCTTGAACAAAATCGCCAAAGCATTAGGTAGCGAAGTTAATGGTACGTCGGTTAACTATAAAGTTTATTTGACTAATGATGTGAATGCATGGGCAATGGCTAACGGTTGTGTGCGTGTATACAGTGGCCTGATGAATATGATGAACGACAATGAAGTCGAAGGCGTTCTGGGTCATGAAATGGGTCACGTTGCACTGGGCCACACCCGTAAAGCAATGCAGGTTGCTTATGCCACAGTTGCTGCACGTACCGCAGCTGCATCAGCTGGTGGCGTAGCTGCACAGCTGAGCGATTCTCAGCTTGCAGCACTGGGTGAAAAATTAATCAAATCGCAATTCTCACAGCATCAGGAAAGTCAGGCCGATGATTTCTCTTATGATCTGCTGAAAAAACGCAGTATCAATACTGGAGGTTTAGTCACCAGTTTCGAGAAACTGGCTAAACTGGGCAGTAGTGAAACTAGCATGTTTGATTCACACCCACCTTCTCAGGAGCGCGCTCAACATGTTCGTGATCGTATCGCAGCAGACAAGAAATAATAAATTCTGTACAGATTGTAGCGGTGTCAGTGGCACCGCTTTTTTTATTTGCCCAACAAATCTGACAAACCCGTCAGACTTCAAGAGGCCACTCAAGGGCAGTGTTGATGTAAGGAGTCAGATGATGAGTGAAAGCCAGTAGTGGTGTCTGAACTGACCAACAGCAGCCTGTCTGTTGGCATCCCCTTGGTTCAGTTCAAAAAGTCTTGATATTGTGATGTGATGAACGCCCCCTTTTCATTTGTAAACAGTAACATCTTTTATCCGGTGCACTGAATTTCGGAAGAACATCTCATGGATACAACCAAAGTAGTTGGCATTGACCTTGCCAAAAACGTTTTTCAGGTTTGTATCTGGATAGAAGACGGTTCTGTGGACTGGCACAGAAAAATTTTCCGGCAAAAACGGCTGGATACCATAAAGATTTTTCCGTCTGAGACTGCCATTGTCATGGAAGCTTGTAGTACCGTTCACTATTGGGTCAGAACACTTCAAGCCATAGCTATATGATATGGGTGACCGCTTGCCGAACCGCGCGGAACTCCGCATTCCTCACAAATGATGGGATCGGGCATTTCGGCCATATGAGGCTTATCTTATATTGTGAACACATCGCGGCAACATGATGGGAGTGTCATAGATTCGTTAGCACACAATCATGCAGTGAACTTACCGTGAGCTGAAGTTCTTGCTGACGATTTCTCCAATCTTCTTCATGCCCTCTCAAATAGGTCTCCCTCACATCGGATAACACTGAGGCCTGTATGGCTGGAAGGCGGGCAGCCGCCCAATCGGCAGCAACATCCTTAGAGACAAACTCTCCAGTAACTAATGTTCGCCACATACGCGCCAGCGTTAGCAGAACATTGCGTTCATCTCCCTGTAGCGTCTCAATTAAATCTGGCAGGGCATCTTTAATAGCCCGGTAAATGTCCGATCTTGGAATAACGGGCAGAAGACTGCTTGCGTTCGGGCCGACCAGAGGTATCGCTTCCTGTCGTGATTGAGCTAACACCAAGGTAAGTTCTGGATCACAAACAGGCTTGGGAATTTCTCCCGTCTCATATTTGTGACGCAACCACTCACCGTAAATGAATTCGCTTCGGGCAGGATAAAGCGATGCAACGAGATCGTCGCGCAAGAAAACAATCAGTTCAACAGGGCGACGTCCATCAGGATCAGAAGGATATTGACCTGATATCATCATTAAATCAGCAACAAGACATTCCCGAACCTCAGACGTCATCGGCTGGTCAATGACCATGAGTAAATCTACGTCGCTGCGGGGGCGAAGACCACCAACCACAGCCGAACCATGAAGGTAGACAGCTACCAGCGATTCGGCTAATCGCTTCTGGACGATCAACAACGCGTTATTTTCTTCAGAAGGAATAGTCACTAAACAGCTCATCTTGGATATAGTCAGCATGATGTTTTTGAGGATTCTATCGCCCCATGCGGCTCCGTCAACCAGATTTTCCTAATACCCTTTATTTCTAAATATCCTCAATTTTATTTCTAAAAATCCGTGCAACATCCATTTTTCTGGCAACCAAAATGGTCGCTTCTAATTCACTGCATTGATGTTCCCGCATTAACACCCGCCGTTCAGCTTTTTCTTCTTTTTCCTGTCATGCTCAGCGCCAGCGATGATCAGCAATATCAGCGAATTGAATCCGAAGCAACTTTAATTGATGCACTGATACTCGCAGATATTCAACGCCTCGCTGCGCGATATATCGGACAAAATAAGAAAGTGTTTAAGATGATCCCAAGGTAAGATAGTAAATTCAGGTGGCAATTAAGGCCATCTGAGTGCAAAAAAATCAAAGTGATGTGATGTCAAACGGAGATCGATGATGAAAAATACCACTACACCTACACTGGAAGGCCATACTATTACTGAGTATCTGGGTGTCGTCACAGGGGAAACGATTCTTGGGGTCAATATTATTAAGGATTTTTTTGCCGGAGTGAGAGATATCGTCGGCGGGCGTTCTGGTGCTTATGAGAAAGAATTGAAAAATGCACGGGAAATCGCCTTCGCGGAAATGAATGCACAGGCTCAGGCGCTGGGAGCCAATACGGTTGTAGGAATTGATATTGACTATGAAACCGTCGGTAAAAATGGCGGCATGTTGATGGTCACAGTATCAGGAACGGCAGTGAAGAGCGTTTTAAATGAAGATCGTTTTAAGTGAAGAAGTGATAGTTTGCTGATGGGATCTATTATATATCCCCTTCATCTTTCAAGTTGCTGCATTCCGAGCAATTATGTGTATTCTGACGAACCGGAATATAAGCAAAAACAGGAGGGGCCAGTGCCCCCACCTGTTGTTTCAGGTAATTTTGTTTCTGGTAATTACTTTATGATTGAGTTGATATCAGGTGACAAAAGCTGCTGTTCAGCCTTAGCAGGTTTAAAACCTTGCAGCAGGTTCTCATGGGAGCTGCCGGAATCAGGGAATGAAGCCATAGCACCAATCAAATTCGCCAGACTCAGGCTTTCAGCTTCTGGCTCCGTGGTCACTGCATTAGCTGTCATGTCTGGTTGCCTACTGGCCCAGGATAACTCCATAATTCCCCTATTGGTGTAACTCTGCTTGCTCATGCTCTCAACTAAGTGTTTTACGTCAATCATTGATATCCCGTCCAGATTGATATGCAGATGTTGATGATTCGTGGCCTGCTTACCAAATGCTTGACGCACCACTACTGCCGTTCCATTACCAGAATCGGTCAACATCAGATCATCACCGTATCGGCTCACCAGAATGCTCTCTGGATCAGCTATCGGCAGGATCAAATGATCTAAGGCTTGGCTAGGATCGTCATTATCGATGATCACCGTACGGTAGTGGTTCCACATCTCCTTATTGAGTCGATAGCTATCTCCATCAGCCCCACCATACAGCACCAGACTATCAACACCGTCAATGAGCGGCAGCGTCAGATTGTCAGCATCCTTCCCTCCTTGAATTAGCAGGGACGAATTGATGCGCTCCATTCCAGTGAAACTATTGAGCCTTTTTACCTTGCTGCCATTGATTTCATATAGCTTATCTGAGGTCTGGTTATACACATATGCCGTCTGACTTTCTGCATTGGTGCCTATAAAACGCAGATTGTTCGAAGCAGGGATTCCATTACCTGAAAATATCTGACCACTGCCAATATCGAACCAACTTTGCATATTACTGTCCTGTAAGGTCAGCACTCCTTTGGCCTGCTGCCACTGATTAGCAAGTTTAGTCAGTGCTTGTGGCAGGTCGGGCATATTGCTCTGCTTCCAGTCTTTGCCAACACCCACTAACCGCAATTCACCATTATTGGCTCGTAACAGGATTTCGCCCTTGTCCGTAGTCAGGCGCATACCGGTATCAACCTGTTGCACCGCTTTGAAATGCACGCCAGACATTAATTCTCTGGCAGTGGGAAGTTGCGCTGAGGCACTCAGCATTTGGTCAGTCCCAAAAGCGGTGGCCAACGCATCGTCGGTCATGACGGGCTGAAGATACAGCTTACCGCTTTCAGGCTCGAAAAGCCGTGCGGAGGTGCCATTTGCTTCAAATCCCAGGAATTGCAGTGACTTGTCTTGTAGTGCCGCCGAAGCCACCACCACCTGTCCGCTGTGATACCATACCGGAAGCAGACTCTTGCCATCAGAACCTTTGACCCCAAACACAGCCAGAGTAGCACTGCCATCGGTGACGTTGCCCAACTCCTTCCACCAGTGGGTTCGCCCCTTGAGCCAATGCTCGTTGACCGCTTCATAACTAAGCACCCCTTGCTCATTAAGCTGAGCCACACGACCATCTTCAGTGACGGCAATCAAGCTACCCTTCAGGTTGACCACGTTAGCCAACGGTGGAGTGCTGACGAGCAACGCCGTAGGACGGTTAGCATCAAGCATTGCCTGACCCGGGCCTTCTTGACGGAACAGAGCCTTTTCTTTCCTACTGTAGAAGAAGAACACTTCCGTGTCAGCAGGTCGGGAAATACTGCCTGCTAATACGAGATCGGCAGGGATCTGCCATGCGCTGTGGTTCTGTCCGTACTCTTTAAAGTGCAAATCCTGCTCTTTCGGTGGTGCCAGATTTGGCTTGATCAGCGTACCATCACTGGTACGTATCCAGTAGCGGTGTGCTACACCATCCGCATCCTTGCCGAACACAGTAACCAACTCCGCCCCCTCTCTAGTCGGCTGGATTATCCGTGTACCTAACGTATACTTCAGAGTCTCACGCTGAGTACGATTACTCTCATAGCCTCGGAATACGTACTTAAGATCACTATCATGCTGAACAGTGCGCGCCGAAAGCTGGAGCAGATCATCATCCCCTACAGCACTGACCAATTCCATTCGGTCACCAATAATCCGGTAGCTTAATTCCGCGTCTCCCTCTTTCAGCCGGTAACGACGCGCCAGATAAACGTCATTCCCCTCTTGCCACAGGTGACTGATCTTACCCTCATTGTCGTTGAACCATGGCTCAAACTGGGCATTGACTTGTCCAGTGGCAATATCTACCCGCCACGCAACTGCATTGTCGGCGTCATAGAAATAAGCATGATCACCCACCACCGCACCCAATTGGGCATGTCTGGCCTGTTCGATAGTGGTGTCGGTAAACAGCATCCGTTTCTTGGTTACGTCGTAGAAAGCTCGACCAACATCACGCTCGTTGTGCTTGTAGTTCTCCACTACCACATACTGCCCATGCAACTGATGTGCATCAGCCAGATCATTTAGATGCTGCTCAATTTTCTGGCCGGATACTTTCCATTTGCTCGCATCTTCGCTTACCACTGTTGTTGTCAAATTGGAGAAGTCGACTTCGCGCACTTCGTTATTGCCGTTAACTATCAGTATCTGCCCGTTCTGGGACGGATCTAGCTCAACGACCACTCCATCGACTTCCAATTGGTTTTTTGAGACTTTGATAATATCTTTATCTTTAGTGGTAAGCTGGCTGCTATCGATAATCCAGCGCGAAGACATATTGCCACTATTAATATTGTCACCACTAATATTGTTACTACCATCCGCCTTAGGAACATCGCTCGTAAGCGTCACTCTGGTGCCTTTGTTCAGCCCGATCAAGTACCTCCCACCTGCGCCTTTGATCTCGTAATTCAGGTAACCATGCAGTTCCTCAGGCAGCTTAGGCACTATCAGTTTTCTGTCATTCTGATCGAGTATCACTTCGATCGATGTTTTCACATATTCCTGATGTATCCTGCGGATCGTTTGTTCACTCGGAAAGATGTAGAAGTCGTAGTCAAAGCGCTTGTCCTTTTCGAGCCTTCGAATCACATCGAAACCAGTATCATGACGCGTAGTTGCACCAGGGAGTGCCATGTATTCGTACCGCATGTAAGATTTCGGTGTGCCCGGTAGGATCAGCACATCGCTGTCACTGTGGTCGAGTTTATGGGAAGTTTCCTTATAACCGATTCCGCTGCGCACCTCGATCGCTTGATCACGGTCCTGAACCATCTTTGGAAAATCGCCAATCCAGAAGAAATAATTGATTTCCCCTGAACCAGTAGAACCAGAATGGGTGCGATAAATATACTGACTATCGAAGCCGATCCGGCCATTGCGCAGATCAAGAGTTTTGATCACAGCCCCAGGTAGAGGAATCAATACTCCCTTCTCACTGTCATACCGATAGCCATGATCCTTATAAGCCTTGTCGAGCATATCGAAGTAACGGCCTACTGCCTTCGCATCCTCAGCTACAGCACCAAAAGCTTGAGCCAGCGCCGTAAAGCCCACCGCAAGACCGCCAAGGATCACTCCAGCCCCACCGAGTACAGCCGCTGTTGTCGAGGCGCCAACCAATCCAGCCCCCACTCCGGCGGCACCCGTGACGAAGCTGGCCGAATCAAAAGCTAACTGAGTTCCATATACCGCTTTCTGCGTATCTGTTTCAGCATGAGCCAATTCATAAGCATCCAGTCCAACAAAAGCGCCACCAAAAAGTAAGCCTATACCTTCATTGGCGGTGTGAGCCAGAGCCGAAGAAAATTCATGAAGTGAGGTCTTAGCGCCTACCACTCCACCGCGCAATGCAGTGGTCACCAGCTTGGTCACATTGGCAATATCATTTAAGCTACTGTAAGCCATCTGAGCATAATTCAGGTAACTGTGGATCTTGAGCGCGGTAGCCAGATCGGGCGAAGCGACCCCATGTACTGCATCGTTACGATTCTTGTCGGCAAACCACTGGATCAATGTTTGTACCGCAAATCCGGCATTCAGCCCATCAACCGGAGCTCCCTCACTGACACCGCCTTTAGGCCGTATCTGGCCATGTTCGAGTGTGAAATGCTGGCCCAGAGTGGATATATGTTCATCAACGAAGCGGCGGAACTTCACAAAGGTGGCATCGTTGCTACTTACCCAACGAATTTCTTCAGGCTGATCACGATTGATGAATTGGATGAGATAATGGCCTTCTTTCGGTTCCTTAGTATTGTCAATTATATTGCCAATTATTGGCATCCAATGCTGGTCAAGTTTATTTTCCTGAGCAAGCCTTGTAATAGCTTCATCGAATTTTGCTCCCCACTGCTCCGCATCAAGAGTAACCAATGCAGTGCGTAACTGGGTATCCTTGGTAAGCTTCTCTTGGGCAATGACTGTTTGCTTGACCAATTGCCTCTGTTCTATGACAGTAGCCAGTTCATCGGTACTGCTCAAGTCCGAGACATCCAGCCCGTTACCCAACGACACTCTTGCCATCTTATCCGGATCGATTTCCACCAAATTAAATTCAGGGTTCGACTCACTGCCAAGCGAACCGTAATAAACAGCCATTTTGCGCTTTACCAGATGTTTACTGATGGCTTGAAAGAAATTGTCTGAATTGTTGAATGCAAAAATCCCGACATTGGGATCATAAAAATAGTAACGACGCCCTTCATCTCCGATAGTGACTCCAGCCATCATCGAGTGATTCCGGGTATTGAGAGCGAACATCGAAGTTCCGGTCTTTTCCTTCAACAGAGACACAACATTCTGTAACGTAAACGTCCCTCGTGCCGTCGATGCCTGCACAGCCTCAATATTGGAGTGTAGTCTTACCAGGCTGTTTTTTAACAATGTGGAACTGCCATCCTGAGGAGAAGCCGCAGCCAAAAAGAGTTTTTCCACCAGACGGTTGATCCCAGCCTTGCCAGAGTTGGCCACTGCCACTGCCATAGCTCTGACTAAGGGATAGCAACGACCACCGGAAACATCTCCGACCAATGACAGATAAAAGTCTTGTGGTGCCAGTTGACTGAAACTGCTACCGGCATGCTGAAAATCCTCGCTGAACACCGCTGTCTGCTTTAATACTTTATCAATATACTCAGCCCGGCTAGCTTCAGTAATACGTCCACTCAAAGCTCCTCGTTGCTTAGGGGTAAGCTGACTATCTAAAAACAGGCTTTTCATCTCCAGAGTCGACATCCCATCATTAAACCCTGGGATATTAATATCTTGGAAGTTGCGCAGACCATCAGTAAACTCGGTACTCGGCCCCCTTCGTTGATAAGCTTCAGCAATAGCATAACGCTCGCCCAAGCTATGTTCGCGTTTTAGGCCACCACCTTGAATAGATGTATCATTAATCTGCAACACTGCATCTATACCGTCCTTGGACTTAATCTGCTGCCATAACCAGCTTTGTTCGACGGAGAGCACTTCACGCAAGACTGAATCGTATTGTTCCTTGTAAAATTCCAGAGTGATATTGAGCTGTTTTATTTGCTCGTCTCTGGTACTACTTCTGGTCTTATAGAGTTCGCTTCGCTTGTCCACCAATTTCTGAGTATCTGTTGTAATCTTGGCTTGAACCTTGTCACGCAGTTCAATCCACGCAGCAATCGCCGGATGATGAGGAGAAAATTCTCCCTCTTCATATACACGATCAGAGACTCCATCGACGGGTACTTCGAACTGGGTAGCAATCTTTTTGAGTTTTTGATGAATACTTTCACGGTAAGTTGTGAATTGGGTCTGGTTACGCTCAGCCCTTTGATTGTCAGCAATCTGGATCGATATTGGCTCCTCACCATTGCGTAACCTCGGCCAGAGCATCTGACCATCACGCTGATACTCCTGACGCTGGAATACCAGTTGCCACTCATCACTAACGTATTGCATGTACGCCGCTGCGAGGCCTTCCGCAGTGCCAACGACTTGATAATCCTTATAATCCACTGCCATGACCACATTGTCGTACAGCAGCGAACTGTTGACCCGGCCATCGTGGTAGACACGGTAAGTATTCGCATCAAGGTTGGTTACCACAATCGAGCATCCCGACAACGACCCTGTGAACAGAAAACTTCCCGGAGCCGCATGTTTAGGAATATCCACATAAGCCGGCAAGGTATTGGCCTGATTTGCTCCGTTGTAGCCTAGGAAATAGGCAGGTACGCTGTTAGTTTCCCTTTCAACAACGTTATTCGTGCTTTGAGCAGAGTATTCGACCTCGTATAAACCTTTCTTAATCTTCACCAACTGGGCACGCCCCTCTGCCGGGAGTCGTCCTGCCCGAACCAATGTCTCGGCGCTGATAGTGTTGGATTTAGCGAATAATTTAGGGTTGTTGGCAAACTGCTGAATATTAGCGCTGCCCTCGCGGGACTCGGCTCCACCACTTATGGGTATTAGCCCCCCTTTGAGTTCGCGATCCCGTACCGCTTGCGCCAGTAGTGCGGGATTTTGGATATCATATCCACGCTCCTGCAAGGTTCTCGACAAGGTTCGCTCGATCGGGGCCTTGGTAAGCAAGGATTCTGTGCCCGCAGCCGCTATCAACTGTGCCCGGGACTGACCATGGCTGCTCGATTCACCTTCAACCGTTTCAGAATAAGCAATCCCTTTGCCTACACGATACATGCCTGTCGGGGTATGTTCGATAAAAGCCGTTACCGGTAACAGTTCATTGAGCTTATTGCCAATAGTATGAGCATGTTTAACCCCTGCGCTGGAAAGGTAGATAACGGCTTGATCAGTACGACGGCCCAGATTTTTCGGCCCCATGATTTTAGCCTGCTCCAACCAGCCGCGATTGTCATCGTTGAACAATTGGGTCAACGCATTAGCAAGCGAGTTGAAATGTGCTTTGTCAACGTTGATAGTTAGTCTTGCACCCGTTTTTTCCCGGATACTATGGCGTTGATTGAAATCCTTGGGAAGCACTCGGAAAGCATCAGCATTGCCCAAAATGGCATTGGATTGAGAAGACAACTCTGTCTTCTCACTGCCTTGTACCAAAATATCAACCGTTGTGATGCGCGCTGCCAGTGCTTTGATATAGTTGACAAATGACTGTTGCTCACCTTCATTGAGACTGCTGACACCAACTGGTTTGTCATTGCTGTAGCGCATATAAGCATCCCTCTCCAGCGTCTTTGCCAGTATTTTATGCTTATTTAGCAGCTCAGGAGTCCACTTGTGATCACTTTCACTAAACCCTTGCTTGATAGCTTGGATCAATGTCTTGATATCCGGTTTTCGCTGCATCTCTTTAAGAGTCGCCTGTGCAGACACAAGCAGAGATTGATAGCTATTATTGGGCATGATAATTCTCCTTAAAAAATCCTACTGTCCTACTTGATAATTTTATGGGTTACAAAATTAAGATAACCCAAAGATAAAAATAATAATTGATAATTATTATCAAAATAATAATCATTATCAATTAATTTCTGACAAAATAATTCCCTTTAAAATCAATAAATTGACATGCGACGTAATATTTGTTTGATGTTTGTTATCAGATTGTTTTTGTTTATTTTTATATAATTTCACGAAAAGAAACGCGTGCCCCTTCAACACTCAGTAAATGTTGAGATCAAACAATTAGTTTTATCTTCCATTCGGGGAAAAAGTGAAGGTATTAGTGTTAAAAGATAAAATCGTAAGTCAGCAATTTTCATCATGTCTTGTCACAAAAGGTTCTATAGCATGCTCTTGTACCAGATAAGTTGAATATATGACTATGATTAAACAACGATTGAGCACCCTTCTTCGTTACATTGATAAAAATATCGATACACATATGGATGGAGAAAACCTGAGTAATATTGCAGCTTGCTCTAAATATCACTTTCACAGATTGTTTTCCGCAACTTATGGTATCGGTGTTGCTGCATATATCAGACAAATTCGATTGAAGAGAGCTATTTATGATCTGGCGTATAACAACAGTTCAGTTATAGATATTGCTCTTGCGTGTGGATATGAAAGCCCAGAGGCATTCTCCAGAGCGTTCAAAGATTCCGTTGGGCAAAGTCCTATTGAGTTCAGGAAAAAACCTGATTGGTCTATCTGGCATAGTCACTACCAAATTATAAATGATATTAGGGCTAATGTTATGAATGAGAAATTATCTTCTGTTGAAGTAAAAATCATCAATTTCCCAGAAACCTCTGTTGCAGTCATGAAGCACAAAGGTTCGCCATCAAATATTGGCAATACAATTAGAAAGTTCAAAGAGTGGAGGATAAATCATCAATTACCCCCAGAACGTTACAGAACTTTCAATCTTGTTTACGCAGATCCCGCAAACATTGAACCGGAAGAGTATCAGTTTGACTTATGTGTGGAAGTTTCGCCAAATTTCGAGGTTAAAAATTCAAAAATCACGCTGAAAAAGATTCCATCAGGAAAATGTGCTTACGTTAGATACATCGGCTCAGATGATGAAATAACCTCCATAGTCAATTATTTGTATAAAAATTGGTTATCGGAACACAATCAAAAAGTGCGAGATTTCCCACTATTTTTTGAACGAGTAAAATTGTTCCCTACTGTAACCGAAATTGAGGCTGTAACTGATATCTATCTGCCTCTGACGTAAAAGATCACACTTCATATCCTGCAAAGGATACACCTTGCAAATGATAACTTTGAGAATACTTGCTATGTTAGCTTGTAATCTATTGTCTAGATGATAGTTCCAGTCTCTTAACCAGAAACTTCCGGCTAAGAGACTGGCTACCATTAAGTTCAAAAAACGAACTAATATTGCCCTGGTGTAGGCGAGTAAAATTATAATTCAAAATAATGAAAATATTTTGTCTGCATAAAAGGAGACATGTCTCCCTGATCTAACGTCCAGACACAATATAAATTTTAACTTATGTTTTGATGATGGAATTAATACACCAGACAAATATTAAAATCAACATATAAAAACACAAACGTTGATTTTAATGATGAATACATGTGTTGTTTTTTAATAAAAAACAAACAAAAAACAATCAAAAACGAAGTAACCAACTGATATTAAATGAAATATAAATTAGAGTATAATTTATAAACTCTCATTAGCAAGATGAAAGCCAATGACATTGTTAACCTTAAAAATAATAAGGTTTTTAACCATCAAATTACATAAATATTCACATAACCAATTTATGTGATGATAATCCAGAACCATAAAATAATATAAAAACACAATCTAAAATATGATTTTGTTATAAACATGAAGTCAATATTAGTGAGAAAACTGCATGAGGGAAGCCCCCATGCGGTTCATTAATGTGCTTTCTTAACAACCCACCTATTAAATAAATAACGGGAGCCGTAAGCAGGGAAAACATTAAACAATGCAAAGAAGATTTTAATTAATATTTGTACAACCATCATTGCAATAATTTGATTCATAGGAAGTTTGCCATAGAATGCAACAAAACAGAAAACAAAACTATCAATCACCGATGCAATAAATGTACTGAAGAATACTCTCAATGCCAAAAAGCGAGAATTTGTCATATCCTTTAGCTTGCACAATATATAAGAATTGACCAATTCCGAAACTAAAAATGACAGAGAGGATGCAAAAATTGCCGACAGAATATGATTCATTAGTGCATTATATTGCTCATTCAAATCCCAAGTTGGCATGGCGGGCAAACTTGTTGAAATACTCAACAGAGATACAATGATCAGGTTTGAAATTAATGACATATATATTGCTTTTCGTGCCAGCCTAAATCCATAAAATTCACTCAGTAAATCAATAACTAAGAATGAAAAAGGGTAGATGAAGGTGCCAGGGGTAACAATAATATCAAGGTATTCGATGTAAACGGGCTTGGCTGCCGCTATATTGCTGAATGTGTAGAAGATTGTTAGTAATAATGCGAGAAATGAATAAACGACCCAAGATTTTTCATTACGCTCTTCAATTTCATAAACTGAGGGAGTATTTGGAAAACTAGAGTATATCTTTCTGTAAAGCGATTTTATCTCGTGATTGTCGAGATCATCAGCTATTTCACTCTTTTCAAGCTCCTTTAAGTTTATTTTTAATACTTTTCCAGTTGATGAAATTAATACGTTAGCTGTATTATCCTGACTATTAAACCCCAATAACTTATATTTTTTTCCCATATCCGAACCGTTCTTCCATTATATCCCCAATCACCATCAAATTATCAAAACTTTCGCTATTAAATTCTTTGATATGAAACTGCTTCTGTTTTGGATCGAAACATAGTTTTGGATTGTTGTTCTGATAATTACCTCTCTTGATTATTAATAAATCTTCTGCATTATATTTACCTGAAAAATCATTCTCAAGTAGAACAGCAACGATATTAGGTCCTGTACCAAAATAATAAGTCAGTTTTCTTTCAACAATCAGAGAGCCTATCTTGCCGTCGGAAAATTCAGGAGTAATGCATTCAGATTGCATAAATAACGGAACAGCGCAGGGATTCATGTTTCCTTCATAAGAGACAATCCCATCCAAACGCTCTTTTTCTGCGATATCAGTTGCCTCTATTTCACTATATGATATGCCAAAGAAATTGGAGACTTTCTGTATTGTGGAAGAATGAACACTTTGAACCCTGCCATCTAAAATATTGTAGATGGTTGTACGGTTAAGCCCTGTTCTATCACAGAGCGATACTCTTGTTTCTCCTCTGGAATCAAGCAAATATTGCAAATTTTTTCTCAGGTGTTCCATTTTTTGTTTCTTATACATACTAACGCCCAGAAAAATATATAACCAAATAATTTATATGAACTTTTAGACTAAACACTTTTTATAAGATCAATAAAGGGTGAAAAACACTCTTGTCATTAAATAATAAAAGTGGTAGCAATTTTATTTTGAGTGGAATTATTTAATAATATATCAAAATTATTTAATATAGAAAATATTAAATAAAACATATTTTTACGAAAACCAACAAAAACAGATAATAAATAGTACAAAAACAGCTCAAAATAGAGTAAATATTACTTATTTCAGTATTTTTGATTTAAATCCATCAATTATCTTAGGAAATTAGCTTTGATGAGTATGGAATAAATTAAAGCAGGAATTTAAAATAAACGTTATTATTTTAAAAATTCAAATTAAAACATATAAATTATATGAGATAGAGATGAGTTTATCCTATAAAAATAATGAACCCTATTTAAAGGGGCTAATCGCCATGATGGAACATCTCAGCGATCCTTGGGGAATTAAGGATTTGGAATCCAGACATATCTACATGAATAAAGCAGCTTATCTTTACACCAACACACCAGAAGGCTTTGATGTTGCAGGTAAGCTAGACTGTGAATTTCCCACAAATTGGTCTGACGACCAATTTTCACAAGATCTCAAAGAGCATGACAAGAGAACTAAAGAATCAAAAGATAGAGTTTCCATTATCGAAACACATTATTGGTACGGAAAAAACAGTTTGGCTCCTTTCATTAGTGACAAATTTCCCGTGTACAACGATGAAAAAGAATGCATCGGGATAGTTTGGAATGCCAAGCCACTGAGCAACCTCTCTCCTTTAGAGTACATTAATCGCCACAAGCCCAGCGTACTTACTACAGAAGCTGCCATAGATCTGTTTACTCGAAGTGAGCTAGATATCATCTTCTTTATGCTGCAAAGACGCTCAAATAAAGAAATCGCCCAAATATACAGCGTTAGCCATAAAACGATAGAAAATAGAGTTTATAACATCTATCAAAAAGCGGATGTCCATTCGATCCAGCAATTCGAGGAGTTTTGCAGACACTCACAATTAGATAGCTATATACCTGAACGTCTAATTGAAAAAGGCGTCCTATTTCTCTAAAAATGCTATTGCTCCCCATTTGGGGAGCAATACTTAACGGCTCGTATGTTTCTCTGCATATTCTTCGCCATTAACCCATTGATGATCTTTTTCCCATGTAAATAACCACCTGCGAGTCGGGCCAGCCATGACATTTAGATAGTAACTGTCATAACCCGCAATAGTGGTCACAGGGTGATACCCTTTTGGCACTATCACTACATCCTTATTATAAACCGCCATTGTTTCATCCAACGAGCGGTCATCAGTATAGACTCTCTGTACACAAAAACCCTGTGATGGGTTCAAGCGATGGTAGTAAGTCTCTTCTAAATACGTTTCTTGCGGCTCATTGTCAGTATCGTGTTTGTGGCTGGGATAGGAGCTGGTGCATCCCTCATCAGTATAAACTTCGACAATCAGCAGACTATTCGCGGGTTGATCATCTGGCAGAATATTGTGAACATAGCGTCGATTATTACCATGACCACGCTGTTCAGCCCCAATATCCTGTGGTGCAATTAAACGGGTAGGATAACTTCCTTTCTCTTTTCCCTGACATACAGTCGCCTGACATACAGCTAACTCAAGTTGAGTTTCAGCAACTATTTCCATCGCTTCATTAGGTGCAACATAGACGGCATAAGGCTTTTTACGCTCAAATGGATTCATGCGCTCTCCAATTTTTTCAAACCGTTGCTGGGACGTCACTACCGTGGCTTTTCCTGCCACCAATACCAGACAAGTTTCATTTTTTGAGGCAGGTAAAGTAATGGATTCCCCCGTATTCAGTTCATAAACAGTAAAATGAATATGTCCCCAATTTGCTGTTTCCGGCGTAATATGTTGCGTCCGTTTGTCTCGATCCGGTGCATGATATTTTGACAATAGAGGATATTTTGACAATAGAGGATATTTTGACAATAGAGGATATTTTGACAATAAAGGGTATTTTGACTGTAACTTAGACATTTGGCCTCCCAATTTCCGCGTTTAAACCAATCCCGCTTTTTTGGCAAATTTATGCAAGTTGCGATATCCCATCGTGGCATAAGTCAATGGATGAGCGACGGCAGGATCTTGCTCTGCTTCTACCACCAACCAGCCGTTATAATTGTTCGCTTTCAAAACTTCAAAAATAGCCGGATAATCAACGCAACCATCTCCGGGTACAGTAAAAACACCACTTAATACAGCATCAAGGAAACTGGTTTTACGGTTTTTGACATCTTTTAATACATCTGGGCGAATATCTTTGCAATGCACATGATTAATGCGTGTACACCAACGCTTTGCCACTGCCAATGGGTCATCCCCTGCAAAGGTCAGGTGCCCTGTATCCAATAACAAGCCTACTTCTTTGCCCGTATTTTCCATCAGGTTATCGACGTCTTCCGCCCTCTCAATCACAGTTCCCATGTGGTGGTGATACGCAATCTGTACTCCTTGTGACTGTGTATAACGGGCAAATTCTGTCAGTTTTTCACCATATTCTTTCCAACGCTCCGCTGGAAACAGTGGGCGAAGATGAACTGGCTTATCCTGATTGCCATGAATGCAGTGTGTTACTTCAGCAAACACCATTACAGTAGCCCCAAGTTCACGCAATAAGGACAAATGCGGCTGTACTGCGACAATTTCTTCTTCAACACTGCGAGTCAGCAGTTCACCGGAATACCAGCCCGATATCAGTTTCAAATCATGGGCAACCAGAATAGGCCCCAAAATTTGTGCCTGACGAGGAAATTTATTGCCCAACTCAAAACCTGCAAATCCGGCCTGCCGACCTTCTGTCAGACAAATTTCCAACGGTGTTTCAGCGCCTAAAGACGGCAAATCATCATTAGTCCATGTCAGAGGGTTGATGCCAAGTTGAACAGCCATTAGAGCTCTCCTGTAGGATAAAAAAGTGATTTTTTATGGCTATTTATTTTTCCTATCCGCGCTGACGCCAGTAGCGAATCAGGTTGTGATAATTGGTTTTTATTTTCAGGATAAGCGTTTCCTCATCAATTTTTCCCGCCAGCCATTGCAATGACGGCTGACCGAACAGCGTTCTTCCAACGGCAAAACCTTTGACGATTGATTTACCTGCCGCCGCATTGAAACTGGCCTTCAAGATCGTTTCAGGGGCATCAAGACCAAGAATTACTACCCCACGACAATAAGGATCGCGTTGTTCAATTAATACAGTGAGTTGATCCCAGGTTGCAGGTTGCATTGGTGGTAATTTCCACCAGTCTGGTTTAATGCCAAGGTTGTAAAAACGCTGGAGTGCACGTAGGTAAAGCTCATCAGAATGGGGCATGTCTACTGGCAAAATAACTTCCAGCAACACTTCATGACCGGATTGACAACAAGCGGCATAGACTTCCTGTACGGTTTTTTCCTGTTCTAAACGTAATGGATGGTCATCTTCTGGATGAAAGAATACTAAGCATTTCACGATATGTTCCTGCGGCCAACTAACCAACTGGGAACCAATATTGCCGTGTTCAAGACAAAGCGGTCGGGAACCGGGCAATTCAATCGGACGGCCAATCCATAGCCCCTTCCCTGTTGCGGCATTCAGTACGTCTTGACCGAAACTACTGTCACACAATATTCCCGCTTTTCCTTCCAAACGGGCTTCTGTGCTGACTTCCTGACTAGCACGGAATAAGAGCTTTTTCAGTTGTGGAATTCGATCGAGACTGGCATTTACCTTGCGAGCCATTTCGACAAACTGGATGCGATGGTCAAATGCCATAACACATAATTCATCCCATTGTTTGTGACGGTTACCAATCCGATGCAGATGGTTAAGATGTGAATCTAAATCAGGGCGTGGCACTTCTGTTGTCCGCATTAGATAATTGTCCAACTCCGTTTTATCTGGCATGGCGGGCGCACAACCATGACGGGAAACAACCAAAGCGCCACAAGCATTGGCATAGATGCAAGCCTGTTCCCAACTTTCGTTATTAAGGTAGCCGCGCAATAAACCAGACATAAAGGCATCACCCGCCCCCAAAACGTTCAAGACTTCTACCTGAACACCCTGTACGGTAATCCCCTCATCCAAGGTGTCGGGAATATTGGCAGTAAATACCGAACATCCCAAAGCGCCACGCTTACAAACCAATGTTGCTGCCGTCAACTCCCGAACCTGACGCAGGGCTTCGACTGTATCCGTAGATCCACCAGCAATGTGAAACTCTTCTTCCGTCCCTACAATTAAGTCAAATTGAGAGAGTACTTCCTGCAATCGCGCTGTTACTTGCCCTGAAGCGATATAACGGGTTTCACCGTCTCCAAGTGAAGTCAGCCCCCACAATACTGGACGATAATCGATATCAATGGCGGTTTTGACACCATTACGACGGGCATATTGCAGTGCAGTCAAGACAGCATCACGAGTCTGTAGGTGAGAAAGATGGGTTCCGGTAATCGCCAGACAACGGGCAGAGGCAATATAATTTTCGCTGAAATCATTTCGGGTGATTGCCATATCTGCACAGTTATCGCGATAAAAGATCAGCGGAAAAGTTTTGTTATCTTTAATGCCGAGTAAAACCAAAGCTGTCAACCGCTCTTTGTCGGTGATCAAATGGCTGGTATCACAGCCAACCCGCTTCAGTTCCTCACGTAGAAAGCGTCCCATATGTTCATCGCCAACCCTTGCCAGCATTGAGGATTTTAATCCCTGACGTGCGGTTCCGTACGCGACATTTCCCGAAGACCCACCTAAGTATTTTGAAAAGCTTCCCATATCTTCCAAGCGGGAACCAATTTGTTGGCCATACAGATCAACTGCGATACGTCCCATGCAGATAACATCAAACTTTCTATGCTGCTCCATAATTCACCTCTTAGCGGATTAGGGTATATTTCGTTAACCCTTTGATTCTGCTTAACACCAGAATTTAATTAATTTCATCTAGGTTCTTAGATAGGTTTCCAGATAACCAATTGAGATTTGTGGTGAATTTTCTATCTTTCTGATGCATTTACTTTTTCCGATGTATTTACCGCCACTGGACGTTTAAACAATGTCCGATTTAAACAATGTCCGGCCTATCTGGTAGAAGACATAACTCAAAATGCTGGCTGCAAATACACAGTAAAGAGCCATCACATAAGTTGGCGCGTTCTCAGCAAGAAAAACATACATGGAGATAGCAGCCAGTGTAATTAGCCATCCTATCGGTTTCACTATCGACCAAGGAGTAATATCCACCTGTTCTGTATACAATTCTTGATAAGATTCAGCAGGGAAGAAATAACCAATCGTCAACATGAAGATGATATTCAGGACAAACAGAATGCCAACCAGATGGAAGAAGTGAATATTGATGTTCAGGATAAAGTTGCAAATGATGTAAGCCGACATACCGAACAACAGTCCCAATTTTGCTGCGATCGGGGGAACACGTTTTGCCATCAATCCAACCAGAACCACGCTGAGGATCGGGGCATTGAAAATGCCCTGTAACTGCTGGATCAAGTAGAACAAACCGTCAGGCGCATTAGCGACAAGTGGGGCAATGATCATAGTTGCCAATGCGAGTCCGATCCCCAGATATTTACCTACAGCCACAGCCTGCGTTTCAGTGGCATTTGGGTTGATCCGTGACTTGTAGATATTGACGGTAAATAATGTTACGGAAGAGTTCAGGCCACCACTGAATGTTGAGAATACGGCTCCCACAACAACCGCAGCAAAGAAACCAATCAGAATTTTGGGCAATACTAATTGCACCAATGCAGGATAAGCGTTATCTGGATTATCCATTTGACCGTTGAAAATATGGAATGCAATTATCCCCGGTAAAATAATGATGGAAGGAATGATGAGTTTAAATAAGGCGCACAGCATTACGCCTTTTTGTCCTTCCGCCAGATTCTTGGCACCCAATGCTTTTTGTACAATGGATTGATTGGTACACCAAAAGAACATGTTGGAGACAATCAGCCCCGTGAACAGAGTCGAAAACGGAACAAGTGAGTCTTCACTGCCAATAGAATTGAATTTTTCTGGATGAGCCTGATAAACATCAGTTAAACCTTTCCATGCACTACCATCCCCTGCATACAATAAGGCAAACACAGTTACCATCAGGCCGCCCACAATCAAGCCAACACCATTAATGGTATCAGCAACCGCAATCGCTTTGATTCCGCCAAAGATTGCGTAAATAGCCCCAAGCCCTCCCATTCCCCAAACCATGATCCAGAGCGCGGTGGTTTTATCAACCTGAAAAACTTGGGAAACCTGAAACAGACTTTCCAGAGCAATAGCTCCTGTATACAAAACGATGGGTAATAATGAGATCACATACATCGCCAAAAATAGAATTGATGTAATCAGTAAAGTATTTTTATCAAATCGGCGTTCAAGATATTCTGGGATGGTAGAAATGCCTAATTTCAAATATTTTGGTAAAAAGTAAATGGCAAATAAGACAATAGTTAAAGCTGCAATCACTTCCCAAGCCATAACAATAAACCCGGTTTTGAACGCCAATCCGTTTAAGCCGACCAAATGTTCTGTAGACAAATTCATTAGTAACATGGAGCTGCCAATATATATTCCGGTCAGGGAACGCCCGCCAAGAAAATAACCTTCGGTCGAATCACTTAAATGCTTGTTTCGCGTTTTGTAATAAGCAAATCCCGCTACCAGCAAGGTAAAACCAATGAAAGAAAGAAAAGATGACATATATCCCTCCACCCTGATTAACCGTTTTCAACAGCAATGAGTAGACCAAGCTATTGGAAACAACTTATTGAAAATAATCTTCCTGTTCTTATTTTGTGGAAATAACGATGCTCCTGAGGATCTTTTCCTTTACCGCCATGCCATACTTCGAAGTTTATTGTGCATAGAAACGGTCTGCCGCGGTTATGGTTGTTATGAATGCTGGAACAAACATGTTGTTTTTATGAAATAAACATTCCAGCAATAGTATTTTTGAATCTTATCGTTATAGTTTGATTTCTTTACCGGATTGAAGGGATTCGAGCGCCCTGTCTGCAAGGTATAAAGCCCGTTCTCCATCGATGCCGCTGGTTTCTGGTATTACCCTGCCAGCCATGACATCAACAAAATGGCTCCATTCCGCAATGTATGCGTCACGGTAACGTTGCAAGAAGAAATGCTCTGGCTTGGCTGTGGTACAACCACTTTCTCCCCAAAACTCCACACTGTTTTCTTTAATATTTCCAGCAGTCAAAAGCCCTTTTTCGCCATGCAATTCCAAGCGTTGATCATAGCCATAACCAGAACGGCGGCTATTAGTGATGGCCGCCATTGCTCCTGATGGGAATTTCATGACAATAAACGCAGTGTCAATGTCGCCAGCCAGACCAATGGCCGGATCGACAAGATTACTGCCATGAGCATAAATAGCACATGGTTCTTCGCCAATGATAAAACGCGCCATATCAAAGTCATGAATGGTCATGTCCCGGAACATGCCGCCAGACACACGTACATAATCTGTGGATGGAGGGGAAGGATCACGGGAAGTAATGAGCAGAGATTCCGCTTTGCCAACCGCACCAGCATCAAGCAGGTTTTTCATCCGACGGAATTGCGGATCGTAACGACGATTAAACCCGACAAACAGAGGAACCTGACACGCTTTTACCGTTGCAAGACACTGATGAACCCGTTCAAGATCAAGATGAACCGGTTTCTCGCAGAAAATCATTTTATTGTGCCGGGCAGCCAATTCGATCAGATCAGCATGAGTATCTGTTGCTGATGCAATCAAAACACCATGAACTTCAGGATCTGACATCGCTTCTTCGGCAGTCTGTATTTTGGCCTGATATTGGTATGCCAATGCTTCAGCACTTGCCAGATGTGGATCTATCACAGAATAAAGATGAGTTTCTTGATGATTGGCAATGTTCACAGCATGAACCTGCCCAATTCGCCCTGCGCCAAATAATGCAATGTTGAACATGAATGCTCCTTGATACCTCAGTATCTGCTTTTGGTGTGGATAAAAACATACCAAATAAAATATTTATTTCAATTTTGTTTTATTTGAAAATTTTATTTTTTAGAGCTGGCTCATATAACTTTCATCTGAGGGCAACTTACCGTCAATTTCCTTCATGATTTATGAGAACAGTCGGGTTAATCACAAAAGGAGCAGAAGTGAGGGCTGGTATAACCAGCGACAACCTGTTCATCATCAAGTTTGATGTCATCAGAAAGCTATAAGTGAAAATGAATTGTTATCATTGTTAATTATTTTCCATCTCTGTCATTTTGAGTAAATTATCGTTTTTTTTAGTAAATATGATTTTTTAATAAATTAAAAAAGCTAGATTTCCATAAAAATATCTTTTAAGGATATGTATGAGAAATTTTCTAATAAACAAAATAAGTTTATCTCCAAATGACGAAGTTTTTGAACATGTACATGCGTTACTGGTTAGCCAGAGAGGAATATTATTAACAGAAGGATATTTCTCAGGTCATGACGAATTATGGGGAAAAGATATTGGTAAGATAGATTTCAATCAAGATACCTTATATGACATAAGATCAGTAACAAAAAGTATTGTATCTATTTTATATGGGCTGGCCTTGGAGTATAAGAATGTTCCTCATTTAGAAAGCTCTATAATCGAACACTTTTCCGAATATCGTAAGAACGATAGTTTTGATCATATCAATATAGAACATGCGATTACTATGACAATGGGCATAGAATGGAGTGAAGATTGTTCTTATCACGATATCAGAAATGATGAAATAGGTATGGATATATTTTTTCCAAAACAGTGATAGATAAAGCTGGTAAAACATGGTGTTACTCAGCAGGAAGTACGGCTATTTTAGGTCGTATAATAGAAAAATACACAGATTGCCCTTTGCCTGAATTTGCCAATGAAGTATTGTTTAAAAAATTAGGTATTAAGCATTTTCATTGGCATAAAGGAATAGATGGGGTCGCATCTGCGGATTCTGGATTACACCTAACCGCAAGAGATTTATTAAAAATAGGTCAATTGATATTAAATGAAGGCAAATGGGCAGGAAATAATATAGTCCATGCCACATGGATAAAAGAATCCCTTAAACCACGATTTTTTACAGGGACAGAGTATTATGGTTATCTTTGGTATATTGATAAATATACCTCCCCTATAAATGGTCATCAATATGATTGGTATGCTGCATTTGGAAATGGTGGACAAATATTATTAATTATTCCTGAAATAGAGTCTACTATTGTTATTTTCAGTGGCCGTTATAATAAAGTTAACATATGGAAAAATTTATTTTCATTGTTGGAGGAAAATATATTTCCTAAGCTGATAGAGAAATTATAGTATTATTTTATTGACATAGCATTTTATTGACATAGTATTTTATTGATTTTACCCATGCCTGGCATGGCAATCAGCCATCATATTAGATGTATTTTTATACAAAATATACACATATTATGTGAGGATTATTAACGAAATTAAACTTTCTGGGAATATTAAAAATAATCTGCTGCCGTAGATTTACAATAATATGGACAAGGTAAACAATGTGTTCCACAAATTGATGAAAAGGAAATTAAAATGAAAAATGTTTTTAATGTATTAATGAATTGTAAAAAAATAGTTTTTCTAGTTTTCATTTCTGCGCTAATCAGTGCATGTGCACAAAATAAGGCAGAAGAGAAAAAATCCGATATATATGATCAAGCACTTGAAGTTAACCAATGGATATGGCCAACGTTGGGAACAAAAATAGAGTTTAATGAAAATGAACCGGGAATAAATATATTAGGCGAGCGTGGTCAAGATGTTTTGGCTGCCGAAAATGGTCAGGTGGTCTATGTAGGCGATGATCTCAGAGGCTACAAGAATCTGATTGTGATTAAACACAATGATACTTTCCTTAGTGCTTATGCGAACAATAACACTGTATTGGTCAATGAAGGAGATACCGTTTTACGTGGGAATAAGATAGCCACCATAGGAGAAGATGCTTCTTCAGCACACTTGCATTTTGAAATCAGGAAAAATGGAATCTCTGTTGATCCACGAAAATTGTTACCCCCAAATAAACCATACCATGATAAAAAAA
This sequence comes from Xenorhabdus vietnamensis, assembly GCF_002127535.1. GTDB lineage: Bacteria > Pseudomonadota > Gammaproteobacteria > Enterobacterales > Enterobacteriaceae > Xenorhabdus > Xenorhabdus vietnamensis. Next base: position 419,285 of record NZ_MUBJ01000001.1, on the reverse strand, counting down.
GACCAATTTGAGCCGTTTTTCAAATAGACTGCGCGCAGAAACCTCACGTACATCGTACATACAGTACGTGAGGTTTTTGAGCATGGCCCTGATTAAATAAATATCCAGTACCGATTAATACTGACGCACTTTTTTCTCCACATATTCCCTGATTTTCTCCGCCGATTCAGTAACTTTTGGATTATCAGCAAGCTGTGCGGTTCCTGTTCTCCACCATGATCCATAATCATGAGTCATCGTTTTGGGAAGTACTTTAATATCAATCAACGTTGCACATGTCTGCTTCTGCGCATCCTGCAAAGCGGCAATCAATTGTTGCTCATCATGCACCCGATAACTTTTGCAACCGTAACTTTCCGCATTCTTAGCAAAATCTACGGGTATCAGAGCACCGTCCAATTTCCCGCTTCGCTGATTGCGATAACGATTTTCCGTAGCAAAACTTCCCATACCTTGGCTCATCTGCAAGTTATTGATGCAACCGAACCCTGCATTGTCAAACAGTAGTACGGTGATCTTAATGTTTTCCTGAATAGCCGTTTGTAATTCACTGTTCAACATCAGATATGAACCATCACCAACCATTGCGTAAACTGGCTGTTCTGGACAGGCAAGTTTTGCCCCCAGCGATGCAGCAATTTCATATCCCATACAGGAATAACCATATTCAAGGTGATAAGTATCAGGTACTTTAGGTTGCCAGATGCGCTGTAAATCTCCCGGCAGAGATCCCGCAGCTCCCACAACAATGGCGTTAGGCTCCAAATATTGATCCATCAGGCCAAGCACGCGGGTTTGGGTCAGATTGGTTTGCAGTGTTTCGCTGTACTCTTCCAGCTTATCGTCCAGATGCCCTGTGATTTCTGGCTTGCATCCGGCCTGATACTGAATGGAAAACAAGCGTTCTAACTCCTGCTGCCAGGCTGCTTTTGCCTGTACAATTTCTTGCTGCCACTCTGAATGCCATGCTGTTTTTGATAGCTCCTGTGCAATGGCATTCAGCCCTTCACGGGCATCCGCCAGTACGCCAACAGCATCCAGTTTAAAGGCATCAAATTCCGCTACATTGATAGTAAGAAATTCAACTTCTGAGTGTTGAAACAGAGATTTTGAGGCCGTCGTAAAATCGGTAAAACGAGTACCAACACCAATAATCAAATCGGCTTCCTTGGCAAGCTGATTCGCTGCCAAACCACCTGTCGTGCCAATTCCGCCACAATTCAATGGATGGACTGCCACGACTGCACTTTTCCCCGCCTGAGTTTCAGCAAACGGGATATTGAATGTTTCAGCAAAATGACGAAAAGCCGCATGTGCTTCGGAGTAACGTACCCCACCACCACAAATCAACAATGGCTTTTTCTTGCGCTTAATCAGTGCGATTGCTTCTTGAATCCGCCCCAGAGAAGCGGGACGGCGTTCAATCTGGTGAACCCGTTTTTGGAAAAAGTAATCGGGATAATCCCATACTTCTCCCTGAACATCTTGCGGAAGACAAATTGTGACAGCACCGGTATCTGCCGGATCAGTCAATACTCGCATGGCATGGATCATAGCTGTCATTAATTGCTCTGGTCGGGAAATGCGATCCCAATAACGGCATACTGGCCGGAAACAATCATTAGTGCTGATAGTGCCATCACCATATTGTTCAACTTGTTGCAAAACAGGATCAGGCTGACGACAAGCAAAGGTATCTCCCGGTAATAACAGCAATGGAATACGGTTCGCCGTTGCAGTTGCGGCAGCTGTTACCATATTGGCCGCTCCGGGACCAACAGAAGAGGTTACGGCAAAAATCTGCTGACGTTTTTTCTGTTTGGCAAACCCCGTCGCAATATGTGCCATTCCCTGTTCATTACAGCCCTGATAAACGCGAAGGTGCCCCGGTTCCTGCTCCAATGCTTGCCCTAATCCCACCACATTCCCGTGACCAAATATCGTGAAGACACCCCGAATAAAGGGATATTCCTCTCCATCAACATTGACATATTGCTGGTTAAGGAATTTAACCAAGGCCTGAGCCATTGTCATTTTCTTCGTATTTGTTGATCTGTTGTTCATGAAATAGCTACTCCATCGTTGGCATTACAAAGTGGCTCTCATGATGTTCCAAACGTACACTGGCAGGCCAACGACTAGTGACGGTTTTCATGCGAGTATAAAAGCGCACACCATCATTACCGTGTACATTCAGTGGCCCAAAAATGGAACGCTTCCAGCCACCAAAACTATGGAATGCCATTGGCACCGGAATGGGAATATTTACCCCAACCATACCGGCTTGCACATCTTCACTGAATTGGCGGGCGGTTTCACCATCACGGGTAAAAATTGCCGCCCCGTTGCCATATTCATGGTGATTAACTAATTTCAATGCAGTGTCATAGTCAGATACGCGGACAACAGCAAGAACAGGGCCGAAGATCTCTTCTTTATAAATTTTCATGTCTGGCGTGACATAATCAAACAGTGTCGGCCCCACAAAATAACCATTTTCATAACCTGCTACCTGATATCCCCGCCCATCCACCAGCAATTTTGCGCCCTGCTCTACACCACTACGAATGTAGTCACAGATTTTTGCCTTATGCTGCTCAGATATCACTGGCCCCATATCATTTTCTTTTCCTTCGGTAATACCGATACCGATAGACATATGGCTGATTTGATATCGGAGTTTTTCCACTAATTTATCTGCAATCTCATCCCCAACAGCCAATACAACAGACAATGCCATGCAGCGTTCTCCCGCTGCACCAAAAGCCGCCCCCATGATGGCATTCACGGCCATATTCATATCCGCATCCGGCATCAAGACACTGTGATTTTTCGCACCTCCCAATGCCTGACAACGTTTGCCATGCGCTGATGCTGTGGCATAGACATATTCCGCAATTGAGGTCGAACCAACAAAACTCACCGCCTGAATGCGAGGATCAGTCAGCAGCACATCAACCACCTCTTTATCCCCTTGCACAATATTGAACACGCCATCCGGCAAACCAGCTTGCTGCAATAATTTCGCCAGTTCAATCGAAAGAGACGGATCTTTTTCAGATGGTTTCAGGACAAAAGTATTTCCCGTCGCCAATGCGATGGGAAACATCCACATTGGCACCATCGCAGGAAAGTTAAATGGCGTGATACCAGCACAGACGCCCAACGGCTGCATCAAGGAGTGGCTATCAACCCCCGCCCCTACATTGGCAGAGTATTCCCCTTTTTGCAGATGAGGGATCCCACAGGCAAATTCGACCACTTCAAGGCCACGCGTTAATTCCCCCACAGCATCGGAATAGATTTTTCCATGTTCTTCAGTGATCAACCTTGCCAATTTATCCCGATTTTCTTCAAATAACGATTTGAATTTGAACAATATCCGGGCACGTTTCAATGGAGAGGTTTTTGACCATTCTTTAAAGGCCAGATGAGCAGCTTCAATGGCTTGCTCAGTCTCATGAACTGTGCTCAAGGCAACCTGTCGAATTTTCTGCCCTGTGGCTGGATTGAAAATAAGTGAAATACGATCACTTTGACTATCAACGAGTTGCCCGCCAATAAAGTTTTTAATCTGTTCCATTCTGAGTCTCTCTAAATACAATTGCGATTGAACTAATTACGATTGAACCAGAAAATTACGATTGAATTACAAACATTGAATCATCGTGATACAGATATATGAAATATATATTTCATTTTCAATGAAATTTGGAATAACCTTTAATTAATGTGATCAACACGCTATTTTTATGCAATTACATTCATTACACAGTGGCAACTTGCGAGCATCTTCGCCTGTATCAAGCATAATTGCCTGAGGATGAATGAATTATCCATTTCATTACAATTTCTTTATGGGGGCATGATGTCTGCTGCAACTAATCTGAATGAACTTCAAGAACAAGTAAGAACCCGCTATGGTGAATTAAGTAAAAGGTTACAACAAGTTGCAAGATATGTACTGGATAATACTAATAGTGTCGCATTTGATACTGTTGCTGTTATTGCAAAAGAAGCCAATGTTCCACCTTCTACATTGATCCGCTTTGCCAATGCTTTTAATTTCAGTGGATTCAATGAAATGAAACAATTGTTCCGCATGAATCTGGTAGAAGAAACAGCCAGTTATACCGATCGGGCACGGTTGTTCAAAGAATTGGATAACAACCATCAGATACCAGAAGAGCCTCAACATATTTTGCAGGAATTTGCTCATTCCAATGCTCAGGCCATGCAGCAACTCGCAGCCCGCACACCCGCAGAAGATTTGAATAAGGCAGTGAGTTTGCTGGCGAATGCCCACAATATTTATATTATCGGCCTGCGCCGTTCTTTCAGTGTCGCGTCATATCTTGCCTATGCCCTCAGTCATCTGGAATGCCGTCCTCTGTTAATCGATGGTTTAGGAGGAATGTTCCGCGAGCAAATGAATATGATTGGTCCCAAAGATGTCGTGATATCTATCAGTTTTACACCGTATGCCGAAGAAACGGTGATGGTTAGTGAAAGAGCCGCACAAGCAGGTGCGAAACAAATTGTGATTACTGATAGCCAAATTAGCCCACTTGCGAGTTTTAGTGATGTTTGCTTTGTAGTGAAGGAAGCACAGGTTGATGCGTTCCGTTCTCAGTCTGCAACCTTGTGTTTAGTGCAGTCATTGACGGTAGCACTAGCGTATCGGCAGGGAGATGCAAGATAAAAACTTATCCATAAAATCCGGAATAAATGTAGCACGTGATCAATATGGCTTATTACCATAGTGATCACGCCAATCATGACCAAAACGATTAAATCACCGCTATTAAAATTTTGAGGCTTAACATTTTATAAATAATGATTGATTTAAAATAATATTTAATTGCTTCCAATCTACAGGTATGGTTATTAAAACAAATAGTTTAATAATAATACAATTAACCAATGAATAAAATTATTATCAACCAATGCATTAACAGAAAAAACCATCCCTCTATCAGACAAAATAATCAAACTATTAGAGCCTAAAATGCCATGCTGCAATGATATTTAATATCAATAGGTTATTTCTTACAATAGTGATTATTTATCCAATCAACTTCATAGTTGTAATTGATTTAAATAGCCATTTTTCCACCTAATAAAAATACAGACTGAATATGCTTAAAAAGCAGAGCTCAAGCTGTATTGAATATAATTTAGAATTATAGCGGAGTATTTACATGGATAAGATTCTCGCTTCTCCATTTATTCAGTTCTTTTGGAAATCATGGGTTATTGAACCTAACTCATCTACATATAATATCGTTATGGAACAGAATATTAAGGGAAGTTTAGATGAAGAAAAATTAAAATGGGCTCTCCAAGAATTTCTTGATCTTTATCCTTTTTTCAAATATCGGATTGAAGAAAAAGATAATGAGTTATATTGGATTTCTGACTCAGATAAACCATATGTCGTTGAATTTACGCACCTTTCTAATAATGAAGAACAATTGAAGCAATTTGCCCTACAGCCATTTGACCTCATAAAAGGACCATTGATTCGATTTGGTTTAATCAAAGAGGCAGAACAACAATTTCAATTATTCATCGTGCTGCACCACATTACTGGTGATGCGCAGGGTATAGAAGAGTTTTTTCACAATATATCTGATCTGTACAACCAACGCCCTCTGCGTCATGCCCCAATGACCTTGCAACAAGCGTCAGAGAAATTTGAACAAGATCGCCAACTATTAAAATTATTGAGCAAATATAACCCCGAAGAATATTGGAAAAAATGCCTGTCGGATGTAACTACCAGTAACCCATTGCCCTATCTGTCTCAACAAGCGATAGGTGAGCCTGAATTACCTAATGAATTTCGTTTCAACGTGCCATTAGAAGATTGGAATAATCTCACACAATCTTTAGCTCCCTGTAAATCATTCCTGGTGTTTAAAACGTTATGGGCAACATTAGTAGCCCAATATATTCCATCAGGTAGAGTTCATCTCATCTATCCCATAGCAGCCCCTGAAGGAGCATCTCTTTCGCTTGGCGCTCAAATCAATGCCGTCGTTTTTCCTCTGCGTTTGCATGATACCGACAGTTTTAATTCTCTCTATCAAGCTACGTTGAACTATAGCGCATCATTGAAAGCACAGCCTGATCTGCGTTTTTCAAATTTACCTATATTTCAGGCGGTGCCTCTCAATCTCGTAAATCAGCTCAACGTCGGCATCAATCAGGCTAGTTTTAAAGACATCAGTCTGGAATTAGATGGTTGTGAAGTTAATTACGGTAATCGTTTCAATAATGATTTAGCCGTTACAGAGTGGATATTGGAATATCATCTGGAAAAGAATCATTGGGCGTTTCGTATCCGATATCATCCCAATCTTTTCCATGCAAAACAAATCAGAGCGTTGGGTGAACAATTCCAGCAGTTGTTAGTGAATGCACTGACCAATCCCGAAACTCCGATATCACAACTTCCTTTACTAACTCCTGAGCAAACACAAACATTATTGGAATACGGTAATCTAAAACAGTTAGGAGATACAGAAGCTAAACGGCACAACAGCCTGACGATTGATTTAATACGGACACATTATCAACAAGCAACCGGGCTATCACAATCAGCTGAGGCTGAAATATCAGGCGTTCAAGCTTATGTGCTGAATGAACGATTACAGCTGGTACCAATGGGGCTAAGTGGTGAACTGTATCTATCAGGGCCAGAACTGGACAATAATTATTTGGAAAAACCAGCCTTGGCTGCCAAGCAGCTTATTGCCAATCCGTTTGTTCAACATACCAATGATAAGTGGCTCTACCGTACTGGCGAGCAAGTCCGCTGGCTACCAAATGGAGAGCTGGAATATCTGAATGCAACGCACTGCGATTCACTGAAAGAAGCGAGTTAAGTTAACAACCCGCGAAACAACGGCGTGATCGTGATGTTTACAGACATAATGATCGCGCCAAATTATCCCTTCATTCCAAGTAACGACCGCATCAAGCAAGTGGAAAAATTATTGTTGATTATTCGAAACCTTAAAAAATCCTGCGCCCCTATTTTAGTTTATTCCCGTCATTATTTTAAATCCCCTTCATTTAGTTAATTTATGTGATATTTACATATAAAAACAATAACCTTAAATTTTTATTATTAGCGCATATTATAAAATTATCTATATATTTAAATATTTTATGATTCTCGTATTATTTAAAATAATATTTATTTAATTTTAGCGTGAAAGTATCTTTTAAAGGCTAACTGTTTCAAAAAACAATAATAACTATCAATTAATATAATTATTGGTAACTAATTTTTATTTCTCTTTCCCGACATTCATTCCACAACGCAGGATAACCAAAATCGTGAAATTAAAGCACCAAACATTGCTAACGGAAATAAGCATTTTTTATGAGTCCAATAACCGACTGTAATTCAGACAAATTTTAAAGATATATATCACGATGCCAAGATATCCCTATACCAAGGAAACTCCAAAAATATTGGAATAGATGCGATATCAATATAGAAAATCAATATAAAAACAAATAGAAACAGAGGATTACCCTCAGGTAAGCATGGGATGTAGATACTTAAAAAACAGAATACTCACCCCATCAAGAACATCGATAACAACAATAAATAACAATATTCGCCAGCCTGCCAATTTAGGCATAAAGGCTAGCTAAGGTATTTCTTTTCCAATGTGTCACCAGGATTGATTCAAAAAACTCTCACCTGATTTTTGCTCAGGTGAACACATTTTTATTTAACCCTAGATCCGAAGGAAATATTCGTATGGATAACATTTTGGCCTCTCCATTTACCTATCTGTTTTGGAATGAGTGGACTCTCGACCCTGATTCATTTAAGTACAATATGGTTGTTGATCAAACCATTCATGGTAATTTGGATATAAATAAATTGAGCTGGTCTTTAAAGGAATTAGTAAACCAATATCCTCTGCTAAAATCTCGACTGGAGGAAGAAAATGGTGAATTATATTGGAAAGCCTGTCCTAATTACGAAAATCCCCTGATAATTTTTGATAATGAAGAAAATATCCGGCAATTTACTTTATTGCCATTTGATTTAAAACAAGGGCCGCTAATCCGGTTCGGATTATTTCAGCAGGCAACACAACAGTTTCAACTGGTCATGGTATTGCACCATATCGTAGTGGATGGAGAGAGCACTGAAGAGTTTTATCACGCCATATCCGATCTCTATAACCAACGGCCACTGCGTCATTCTCCGCTGACGTGGGAACAAATTGCAGAAAAATGCACGCAATATCGCAAACAAATAGAAATATTAGAGGAACACCATCCGGAACAATTCTGGAAAACCTGTCTCGATGGCATGAATGCCAGCAACTCATTGCCCTATTTATCGATAAAAACAGGCGATAAACAGGCGTTGACCGGAGAATTTCGTTTCAGTCTGCCGTTGAATGAGTGGCAACATCTCAGGCATTCTGTGCGACATGGCATCCCCTTCCTTATATTTAAAACATTGTGGGCAGCATTGATTGCGCAATATTCGCCTGATAAAAAAGCTCACATCAGTTATCCCCTTGCGCTGACAGGCAGTGAATCTCTCTCACTGGGCGCACAGATAAATACCGCCATCTTCCCTCTTCGGCTGGATGATACCACCACTTTTGCGTCGCTCTATCAGCAAACACTCAATTACACCTCATCACTGAAAGCCGCACCTGGCCTGCGTTTCTCATCCTGGCCAATTTTTAAAGTCCTCCGTTCTACCCCTGTTTGTCAGCCGAACGTAGCTCTGTCTCAAGCCCATCTCAAGGATATTTGTCTGGAACTGGAGGGCTGTGAAGTCCATTACAACCACCGTTTCAACAATGATTTGGCTAATTCAGAATTAGTGCTGGAATATCAACAACAAGATGATCAATGGTTTTTTCGCATTCGCTATCTGCCCGACCGTTTTCATCCAACTCAAATCGCAGTATTGGGGGCACAGTTCCAACAATTACTGGTGAATGCCCTGACAAATCCCGAAACACCGCTCCAACAATTTCCTTTTCTGCCCCCTAATCAAAGCCGGGCACTATTGGAATTCGGGAATCAAGGAAAGCAGACAGATATTCCTGAAAAAATTCTCCACACAAAAACTCTCCATAAAAGTTTTCAGCAACAGGCAAAACAATATCCGCAACGCATTGCTTTGATCGATAACCAGCAACAATTGAGTTATGCGGAATTGGAACAACGCAGCAATCAACTGGCTCACCTGATACAAGAGCGATATCAGCAAGCAACTGGGCAAGCATTATCCCCTGATACCTTACTGCCTATTTGCCTGAATCGCGGGGTTGATATGGTAATTACCATGCTGGCGATAATGAAAGCAGGTGCAGCCTATCTGCCTCTTGATCCGCAAATACCGTCCCAACGATTGGCCTACATTCTGGCAGACAGTCAATCCCGGCTGGCAATTACGCAACTGGCTCACCAAACCAGATTGCATGACCACGGCCAGAATCTGGCTTTGCTGTCATTAGATAACCCCAAGGATAATTATCGCAATCAACCAGACTGTGCCCCTGAATCAGCCGCAGGGTCACGTTCGTTGGCTTATTGCATTTATACTTCTGGCACAACAGGCCGGCCAAAAGGAACGTTGTTAGAACATCGCGGTGTATTGACTATGCTTGCTGGTCAAAATGCTGTTCTCACTGAAAACATTGGGTTACCTCAATGTTGGTTGCAGTTCGCTTCCCTGGCATTTGATGCTCATGTGTTTGAAACGTTCATTGCCTTGTGCTCTGGTCATACTTTAGTCATTGCTTCGGAAGAAGAGCGTCATGATCTCGACCTATTGATAAAATTAATCGAACAATATCAGGTTGAAGGCGCCATTTTTCCACCTACTCTCCTGAAAACCAAACCAGCATTGCCCGCAAAATTACAAACTATTCTGGTCGGCGGTGAATCAACTCCACAAGCCATTTTGGATCACTATACAATGCAGGGACGTCGGGTGTTCAATGCTTATGGGCCGACTGAAGCCAGTGTGTGTGTTGCCATGCATCATTATCAAGAGAGTGGAGATAGCGATCGCAATATTGGACAACCGTTTCAGGGTGTTTATGCCTATGTGTTGAATGAGCAGTTGCAATTAGTGCCGATGGGAATGAGTGGCGAACTGTACCTTTCCGGATCGGTGTTAGCCAGAGAATATCTGGGGCAGCCAGAATTAACAGCAAAAGCATTTATCGCTAACCCTTTTGCCCGGCATTCCGATGATCAACGGCTCTACTGCACAGGTGATCAGGCCCGTTGGTTGCCGAATGGAGAACTGGAATATCTGGGACGCAAAGATTTTCAGGTAAAAATCCGCGGACATCGGGTCGAGTTGACCGAAATTGAACAGGCATTTATTGCAGCATCAGGGGTAAGCCAATGCACGGTGCAAGTGCGTGGTCAGCAAAATCACTCACAAATCGTTATCTACTATGTGTCAGATATCACTCTGAACGAAGATAATCTCCGCCGCACATTACAGCTTTCTCTGCCGGATTACATGATGCCCTCTGCATTCGTGCAGCTGGAAACCTTGCCGATGACCATCAATGGCAAACTGGATGCAACAGCGTTACCAGAACCCGATTTCAAGCAGAACCATCACTTTTACCGTGCTGCAACCACGGAGCTGGAACACAAGCTGCAAACTATCTGGCAACATATTCTGGGGCAGGATGAGATTGGCATTGATGATGACTTTTTCCATCTGGGTGGGGATTCTATTTCCGTCATCCGCCTGATTTCAGAAATGCGACGTCAGCAGTTACCATGCAGCACCAAGCTACTACATCAATGCCGCACTATTGCCAAGCTGGCAACACAGTTGACAGAAACAACCGAAACTCAGGTACAACCTGCAGAACAGGGAATACTATTGGGTGATTTCCCTCTTCATCCTATTCAAAATTGGTTCTTCGAACAGGCATTTACTCACTCCAACCACTGGAATCAGGCGTTCTTGATCCGGGTTCCGCCTTTGATGCCACAAAAATTAGAAGCCGCGATTCAGGCATTGGCAAAACGACACGATATGCTAAGAACTCGTTTTCTTTCTGTCGGATGCCAACGTTATCTGGATCTCACACAGGTGATACCAACGGCATTAGAAATTTGCCATTATGATCAATTGAGTGAGAGCCAGTTCAGTCATCGTCTGGATTCCTGGCAAAGTGATTTTGATATTGCCAATGGCCCACTGTGGCGTTTTGCTTATATTGATGGCTATCCAGATGGTTCAGCACGTATTTATTGTGCCCTGCATCATCTGATTGTTGATGCAGTCTCATGGCGCATTCTGCTGGATGATTTGAAACAGCTTTATCATGGTGAAGCATTCGCTCATAGCGAAGCTCTTAATCATGTTGAAGCTCTTAATCATGCTGAAGCTCTTGATCATAATAAAGCCCTTGATCAAGTACTCGGCTCTAAGACAGCCAGCTATCGACAATGGCAAGCCGCTCTGGTGGAACAGACTCCTCACTTTGAGTCTCAACGTGAATTCTGGCAACAACAATGTGTATCGCAGTGTGATTATCGCCCTCTGCTGGAAACCTACAATACACGGCAATACCTGTGGCAAACTTTGCCAGCCGCAGCCAGTGTCCGTTTGCTAAACATGACCAGTAGTACCGCCAAACATAATTCCAAAAAATACAATCCCAATGAGGTATTACTGACTGCACTGCTGCATACTCTGGGCCATGCCAGCGGGATATCAAACCACACGCTGCTACTGGAAGGACATGGTCGCCAACTTCCATCTGTGCAATTAGATGTTGGCCGCACTGTTGGCTGGTTTACTGCGTTGTATCCCCTGCATTTTTCTGTCGGTAGCGGAGAAACAAACGGTGAGCAAGCAAATGGTGAAAAGGCAATTTCTTTGCCACAAGTCCAGGCTACCCTCGCCAATGTACCGGATTCAGGTATTGCATACGGTACTTTGCGTAACACATTATCCTTGCCTTATCCGGCTGTCGTATTCAATTATTTGGGACAGTTACAGACAAGCGAAAGTGATTGGCAAATCACTGCTGAAACAGCGGGTCAGACGATTCATTCAAGCAATAATAGTGATACTGATTTGCTTACACTTAATGTCTGGTTTATCGGTCAAGCGCTGCATTATCGTTGGGATGGTTTGCTGAGCCAGACACAGCTTGTACAGTTGGATCACCACTTCCAGACTGCGTTGATGCGATTAATCGATAGTGTAGCTTCTCCGTCCAATACCATCCTGAAAGAAACGGACCATGGGATTGATCCGGCTTTACTGGTGCGGCTGCCGGCAGGGTTAGAACCTGTTTGGGTCTGTGCGGCCAATAGTTTGCAACAGGGGTTCATTCACCATCACTTAAGCCAGCCACATAATTTTACCTATCACTTTCAGTTTATATTGGATTACACACAGCCTATCGAACCCCGTCATTACCACAAGGCTTGGCTATGTGCACAACAAAAGTATCCTATATTGCGCACGGGCTTTGACTGGCAGGATCAGCCTCAGCAAGTTGTGTTCCAGCATGCTGAATTGTCCTGGCAATACCATGATCTGAGTACCCACGCCACACCAGAACAAGCATTGGCTGAACTTAGCCAACAACAAAATAATCAGCCGTTCGACCTGCATCAACCAGAGCTGATGCGCGTTTGTCTGGTTAAGCTGGCAGCAGACCGATACAGCCTGATTCATACCAGTCACCACATTATTATTGATGGCTGGAGTAATCAGATCTTGCTGGAATATGTTCACCATACTTACCAACAACTGCAAGCGGGCCAGATTCCAGATATCCAAATCGATACAGCCTATCTGGCTACACAGCGTTATTACGCTAGCCAAGCGGAAGAATGCCAAAATCACTGGCAGCAACTCGCTATCCAGCATTGGGAGAGTACCGATATTTCCCTGTTGTTGAATACCCCTGATAATGGTGCATCAGAAGCTCAGGCTACCACTCATCTCACATTATCCCATGCTGTTGCTTTGTCATTGCAGGAAACCGCCCGCAATCATGGCCTGACTCTCAATGTTATGTTGCAGTTCGCCTGGCACAAGTTATTGCACCTATTTAGCCAACAAGCTCAAACCATTATTGGCATTACGTTGTCTGGCCGAAATCATCCTGTCGCAGAAATAGAAAATAGCGTCGGTCTATTTATCAATACATTACCTCTGGCGATGGATTGGGAGCCACAGCTGACTTGCTTGCAACAGCTTCGTACCCTTCATCAGCGCATGATTGATTTGGATACTTACAGTTACCAGCCTCTGGCCGAGTTGTCATTCAGTGGCGATAAATTGTTCCAGACACTCTTTGTCTATGAAAACTACCCTACAACAGAATTAGCTACCATGCAGGCCAGTGTAAGGGCTGCCAGAGGCGATACTGACTACCCGCTGAACCTGATTGCAGAAGGTGATGTAGAACAAGGCCTGAAACTTTCTCTGGCTTACAAACTCAGTTGCCTGAATGCAGAACGGGCCAATGCCATTTTGGAAATGTTAAACGTATTGCTGGCTCGCCTGCCTTCTCATCTCCATTATTCGCACCAGCGGTTATCAGCACTGAGTAACAACAAGCGCAGGCAGCTATTGGAAGAGTGGGCTTTTGCTGCACCTGGGTCAGAAACATGGGAACCCAGTACCCTGCATGGTTTGCTGGAAAGACAAGCACGACTGACACCACATCATTCTGCATTAATGGATGACCAACGGACGTTGAGCTATCAAGAGTTGGATGATCTTTCATCACGTTATGCGGCCCAGCTTCGTGCTGTATACCGTCAGCGTTTCCAGCGTGAACTGGCTTCCGGTGAGCTGATTGGCCTGTGCTGCAAGCGCAGCATTGATATGATTGTCGCATTATTGACCATTCTAAAAGCTGGTGCGGCATATGTACCAATGGATACAAAATCACCAACAGAGCGGCTGGATTACATTTTACAAGACAGCAAAATGCGATTGGTACTGACTGAGCCGGACTTGTCATCCCTGTTTGAACGCCCTAATCTGCAACAACTTTATCTGAGCGAATTGGCAGATACAGAAACCATAGACAATATATCGCCGTTGCTACCGCAGGTTGAGCCGAATCAATTGGCTTATGTAATTTACACCTCTGGCACAACCGGCAAACCAAAGGGAACACTGATAGAGCACCGCGGCCCTGCAATCATGGCACGCAGTCTGCTATCCAGAATGGGATTGGGAACGGCACAACCCGGCCTTCGCTTCCTGCAATTTTCTTCCCTCGTATTTGATGCCCATTTGATGGAGAGCTTCCCGGCATTTGTCGGTGGTCACACTCTGGTCGTGGCATCTGACGCGCAACGTTATGATTTGCAGGAATTGCAAACGTTATTGCAAAAATGCCAAATGAGTTATGCGATGTTGCCACCTGCCTTACTCAAACTCAAACCGATATTGCCGGAAAGTCTGCAATGGCTGGCTGTAGGTGGTGAAGCGGTATCCCAGGATGTGCTGGATCACTATACAACGCAAGGACGCAAGGTATTTAACTGTTATGGCCCAACCGAAGACAGTGTATGTGCCACCGTTAACCCTTATCGTTACAATGGCGCTACCAATATTGGCAAACCATTGGCTCAAAATGGCGCCTATGTACTGGATGCCAATCTGCAACCACTGCCCGTCGGCGTACCGGGTGAATTATTCCTGTCAGGTATAGGATTATCGCGCGGTTATCTTAATCAACCTGCATTGAGCCAAGAAAAATTCATTGCCAATCCTTACCAGCAACATACTGACCATTCACGCTTATATCGTACTGGCGATATTGTTCGCTGGCTGGAGGAAGGTTCATTGGAATACCTTGGCCGTAACGACAGTCAGGTGAAAATTCGCGGACACCGGATCGAGCTTGGTGAAATCGAGAGTGTGCTTGTCACTGTCTCAGGTGTCGATCAGGCGGTCGCCATCATTCATGGCAAAGAATCCCCCCGAATCGTTTGTTACTACACATCAGCCAGTGGTACAGAACCCGCGGAAATCCGAAAATGGCTGGCACACATGCTACCTAGCTATATGCAGCCCAGTGCATTGATCCCATTGCCCCTCATTCCGATGACCATCAATGGCAAACTGGATCGCCGTAAGTTCCCTGCTCCGACCTTTACTGATTTACAACAGGGATACTGCCCCGCAGAAACACCTTTGCAACAGCAATGCTGCGATATCTGGACAGAGCTGCTGCCATCTGAACGGATCGGTATAGACGATAACTTTTTCCAACTGGGCGGCAATTCCATCATGGCGATTCAGCTGAGTAACCGTCTCAGTCAGGCATTACAACGCCAGATACCTTTAGCCGCCCTGAATCGGCATCCTACCATCAGATCACTGTGTAATTTCCTGTCAAGCAACTCAAGCCATATAGAACAGCTTGATGAAATACCACAAGCAGGTTTGCAACGTAGCCCCCTGTCTTTTTCACAAATGCGGCTTTGGTTCATCGAAACGTTGATGCCGGAAAATAATGTCTATCATATTCCGTTATTGTTCAGCCTGCGGGACGATACCCAAATAGACAGTTTTATCCGTAGCCTGCAAGCTGTAGTCCTCCGTCATCAGGTATTGCGCTGTACTTTTGTGCAAGATGACAAAGAGACATTTTTCCTGCAAGCCCATGACGAAACGTTGCAGGTTCCCCGCGTTGAGGTACGGGCTGATGCGTGGTTCGATTTCTTGCATCAGGAAGTCTTCCAGATCTTTGATCTGCGCCACGAATACCCCATTAGAGCCAAACTACTGCAACGGATTGACGCAGATGGGAGCATCTCCTATTTCTGTTTGATCAACGTTCATCACATCAGTTTTGATGGCTGGTCGCTGAATATATTGTTGAGGGAGTTGGCCGAGTTTTATGCCGCAGAATTGAACCAACGCCCACCGGCATTAGCACCACTGTCCATTCAATATATGGATTATTCCGCCTGGCAACAGCAATCTCTGGACAGCAATAAACTAGAGCCGCTAAAACAGTTCTGGCTACAACAGTTGCAGCATTGCCCTCAATTGGAACTGCCCTGTGACTACTCACGCCCCAACATTTTTGACCATCGTGGTCACACAGTTGCTTTTTCCATCACACCACAGTTAAGTCATCAGCTGCGACAATTGGCCCGCCAATTGGGTGTCACCCTGCATTCGGTACTATTGACTGGTGTTAATTTCCTGCTGGCCAGATATTGCGGTCAACGTGATATTATTGTCGGTAACCCAATTGCCAATCGTTCACATCCACAGTTAGAACCGCTGATCGGCATGTTCGTCAATATGTTGGTACTGCGTAATCAGATAGCGGCAGATTGGAGTGTAACTGAGCAAATCCGGCAGGTATTCGCCAATACCACTACCAGCCAGCAGCATCAGGATATGCCTTTCGAAAAACTGGTTGAGTCCCTGAATCTGAAACGTGACTTATCGCGCCATCCGCTGTTTCAGGTTTCTTTCTCTCTGGAACAGAAAGCGAATGATATTGATGCCAATACCCCCTTCGCCATGCAAAGTCTGGTGGATTTGTACGATGTTGCCAAATTTGACCTCGGCTTCTATTTTGAAGACGGCGATGAGGCACTGTCTGGCAATATTAACTACGCCACCGCGCTGTTTGCACCAGACACGATTGATGGGATGATCAAACATTTACAGAATATATTGATGCAGATGGCGGCTCATCCTGAGCAATTGGTGAAAAGTATCAGCCTGTATTCACCGGAAGAGAGAATCGCATTGTTGAAGCCGCCAATGGAAACACAGGATTCAGCTCTCTATCGTCATCCGCTGTATCAGGGTATCCTCGATTGGGCTGAACAACATCCTAATGATATTGCGTTGATTGATGCCATCGGCCAATGCAGCTACGCACAATTGCTCCAGTCAGCACAGGTTTTGGCGGCGCAAATTCATCAGCATCCTCACAACCAATCTGAACTGATTGCGGTTCAGGTCAGCAAAGGCCGGGCGCAAATCATCACTGTTCTGGCAATCTTACTGGCGGGACGGGCTTACGTGCCAATGGACGTATCCTGGCCTCATTCGCGTTGCCAGAAAATCATTGAACAAACTGGAACACGGTTGATGATCAGCACCAAATCATGGTCTACAGAAGCCTGTGAAACTATCCAGATTGCTCCTGATGGCTGCGCCATGCGCCTGCCAGCACCTATGCCAATGCCACTTCCTGTCCCTATTCGCTGCGATAGTCTGGCTTATGTGATTTTCACTTCTGGATCGACAGGAACGCCGAAAGGCGTTGCTATCCGGCATGACACGGCGAATAACACCCTGATAGACATCAACCGTAAACTCAACGTCGTGCGGGGAGATACTTTGCTGGCACTCAATGCCCTGTGCTTTGATCTGTCAGTTTATGACATCTTCGGCGTTCTGGGTGTGGGTGGAAGACTAATGATTCCTACTGAGGAGCAACGATACCAACCTGACGCCTTACTGACCCTGATCCGTGAACACAACGTCACTATCTGGAATGCGGCTCCCGCGTTGTTCGAGCTTTTATTACAAGAAGTAGAAGCATTGCAGGAAGTGGAAACATCGCAGGAAGTGAAAACATTAGTTGTAATGGACAGAGTGCTGCTATCCGGTGATTGGATCCCCGTTAACCATGTACAGCGTTGCCGTAATTGGCTTCCCAACTGCCGTATATTCAGCGGCGGTGGTGTCACCGAAGCCTCGGTCTGGTCGATTTTATTCGAAGTGCCACAAGATGCCAGCTATAACCAGAGCATTCCTTATGGCAAGGCATTAGCCAATCAGGCTTTCCTGATCCTAGATAATGATCTGGAACCTGTACCGGCCCAAACCATCGGTGAAATGTATATCAGTGGAATCGGTCTGGCGATAGGCTATTACCAAGATCCGATCCGCACAGAAGAACGCTTCATCCAACACCCGATAAGTGGTGAGCGTCTGTATCGCACAGGCGATTTAGGGCGCTGGCTGCCGGATGGCAATATTGAATTTTTAGGCCGGATAGATAGTCAGGTTAAAATCAATGGCTATCGGGTTGAGCTGGGGGAAATTGAAAATACACTGATGGCAGTGGAAGGTATTCGCCAATGTGCATTGGTCAAAACCAGTGGTTCATCTGATAGTCTGGCTGCGTATTACGTCAGTGATGTGCCCCTTGATGAAGCTGACTTACGCCAACGTCTTGCCCAAACATTGCCGCCTTATATGGTGCCGGCTGTATTGGTGCAGATGCCGGAATTGCCGCTGAACTCCAGTGGCAAGATTGACCGTAAGCAACTGTCGGCTCTCCATCATTTCGCGCCAAAACAGCTTCACTATCAAGCGCCACAAACCGAACAAGAGCAGCAACTGTGTCAGCTCTGGCAACAGAAACTGGGACTGGATCATATTGGTGTGAGCGATGACTTTTTTGAATGTGGAGGTACATCAATTCTGGCAATCCCTGTCTGCCAACAAATGTCCGCCTTGCTGGGGCAGACGATCCCTGTGATGGAACTGTTCAAGCAACGCAATATCCGCGGCATTCTGGATAGTCTGGAATACCAATTGATACAGCCGTTGAACAAAAAAACAGCTCAGGAAACACTGTGGATGATCCATCCTGCGATGGCAGGATGTGAGGTTTATCTGGATATCGCCAAAACGTTGGAAGGGAAACTGCACTGTCTGGGAGTCGATAATTACAATCTGTACCATCGGCCGCTAATTACTTCATTACATGATATTGCCCGCTTCTATCTGGAACAAATGGAACACTATCAGCCATTGACGCAAGGCCCTGTGCATATTTTAGGCTGGTCAATGGGAGGATTGATTGCGCTGGAAATTGCTGCCCAACTGGAAGCCAGAGGTGTCACTGATATCCATCTCTATCTGCTGGATAGTTTCTATCGGATCAGCTTAAGTTCCATGCACCCAAGCTGGCGGCAAACGTTATTGCAGGAGTTAGGGCTTGAAGGTGATGCCGCAGCACGAGCACTGGAGGCCGGCCCGGCAGATGATGGCATTTGCCAGAGTGAAATATCCCAGCGCTTGCAACATAGTCAGGTCACCCTGTTCAAAGCCACCCGACTGCCGAAATTCCATTCTCAGTTAACTCAACACGGGATGACATCAGCAGCAGAGGCAATGTACGCCAGTGACAACCATATCGGGCAAGCTTGCCAGAATCTGTCTGTTATACCACTGCTCTGTGATCACCACGATATTATCGAACAGAAATCACAGATTATTGAGAATATTGAGAATATTGAGAATATTGAGAATATTGAGGGAATATTAGAACTGGCTGATTAAATCAATTTAGTACCCTTTTGGTAAAAAAGGCGCAATTTTTAGGGTGATAACCCTATTAATTGCGCCTGATTATTTTCCGATCGGATTAGAAAATATATATCCTTCACCTTTCAAGTTGTGGTCTGGTTGGCTGCAACTTGAAATCCATTGGATAGATTCAAGCAGATCACCTATAATTCCTCCAATTATCACATCTGTATTTCCCCGCATTATCCATCTTATATAACCTATTTATTAATTACTTTAATAGTGTTCTTTTATTGCACTCTGATTTTATTATTAACAATTAGACTCATATCTATCAAATTATTTTTAACACACATTCAATATTATTAATAAACACCTAAATAAAGTGTTTTTTATCGACAGATAAATAAATTGCATAAAAAGCATATTGCATTATTGGCAATGTACTCAATGGCGATTTTTCGGCACGATGGCTATTGATACAAGAGTAATATAACCCCAAAGAATATTTTCAGAATGATATACCTGTCATTTTGTGGCGGTAGCTTTGTCCAAATAAATTATATTGCCCTGTATCTTATTTTAATTGAAATCAATCATAACCATTTCTATTTCAAAAGAGGCTATTATGTCTACAAGTACTTCTCAAATTGCGGTTGAATATCCTATTCCCTCTTATCGTTTCATTGTTTCTGTTGGGGATGAGCAAATTCCATTTAACAGTGTTTCAGGACTGGATATTAATTATGAAACCATTGAATACCGTGATGGTGTAGGTAATTGGTTCAAAATGCCCGGTCAGCGCCAGCCGATTAATATTACTCTGCGTAAAGGTGTTTTTCCCGGCAAAACTGAATTGTTTGATTGGATTAATTCTATCCAACTTAATCAGGTCGAGAAAAAAGATATTACCATCAGCTTAACCAATGACGCAGGTACTGAATTACTAATGACCTGGAATGTCGCTAATGCTTTCCCTACCTCATTAACCTCTCCTTCCTTTGATGCCACCAGCAATGATATCGCCGTTCAGGAAATTACCCTGACAGCCGATCGCGTGACTATGCAGGCTATTTAAGGCATTGACAATTAATCATTTCGTATAAGGAAATATTTATGGCAAACGATATTAGTTATCCTGGCGTTTATATTGAAGAATTAAATAGTCTGGCTTTATCCGTATCAAATAGCGCCACCGCTGTTCCTGTTTTTGCAGTAAATGAAGCCAATAAACATATTGGTGAAAATACTGCTCATCGAATTAATTCCTGGATGGATTATCTTAATCTGGTAATCAATTTTGACGACAAAGATAAACTGGCCGTTTCTCTGCGAGCTTATTTTACTAATGGCGGAGGATATTGTTATTTGGTCAAAACCAGTAGCTTAGAGAAAATTATTCCAACCTTAGATGATGTCACTTTACTGGTTGCTGCGGGCGAAGAGATTAAAGTAGTAGCAGGAACGTTATGCCAGCCAGGCAAAGGATTATTCGCCATTTTTGATGGTCCAGAAGAAGAGTTGACTATCAAGGATGCGGAAACAATCCAGAATAAGTATGACGCCACACCGTTTGCCGCAGTCTATTACCCGTGGTTGAAAGCAGATTGGGCACAAACCACCATCCCACCCAGTGCTGTTATAGCAGGAGTTTACTCCTCCGTCGATTTATCCCGCGGAGTGTGGAAAGCACCCGCCAATATCGCATTGAAAGGTAGTCTGGAACCTGCATTCTTGGTCACAGATGAATTGCAAGGTGCATATAACTCCGGTCGCGCCATCAATATGATTCGCAATTTCAGCAATACCGGTGCCACCGTTTGGGGAGCAAGAACGCTGAAAGATGATGACAATTGGCGTTATGTCCCTGTGCGCCGCTTATTTAATACTGTTGAGCGGGATGTTAAGCGCGCCATGAGCTTTGCCATGTTTGAGCCTAACAGCCAGCCGACTTGGGAGCGCGTCAGAGCAGCAATCAGCAATTATCTTCATAGCCTGTGGCAGCAAGGAGGACTGGCCGGCAGCAAAGAAGAGGAAGCCTATTTCGTGCAGATTGGCAAGGGGATTACGATGACACCAGAACAGATTAATCAAGGGCAGATGATTGTGAAAGTCGGCCTGGCTGCTGTTCGACCTGCGGAATTTATCATCCTCCAATTTACGCAAGACGTAGAACAGCGTTAATCACATTGATTGATGAGGAATTATCATGCCTGCTATTCTAAAAGCGCCCGGCGTTTATATTGAAGAAGATGCGTCCCTTGCATTGTCTGTCAGCAACAGTCCAACTGCCGTACCTGTTTTTATTGGTAAATTTACCCCGAAAACCGTGAATTCAACCCAAGTCTGTACCCGTGTCAGCAACTGGCTTGAATTCACTTCCATTTTTTCTTTGGCACCAATGACAGAAATTGTCATCACATCGAGCCTTGACTCTTCTCCTAATGGCGAAACAAAGAAAGAAGAAGACAAAAAAGAAAAAGTCGAAAATAAAGAGGCTGAAACCCAAGTATCCCCCAAAGTTCAAGCTCTCTCTGCCGCCGAAGAAGAACCCAAAAAATGGATTCACAATATTGAGAAAATCAATCTGTCTAAGGCCGTAGAAACTTTGAGATTCTATTTTCAAAATGGAGGCGGGGCTTGTTATATCTACCCATTAAACGATATTAACGATGCGTTGGCTCTGGCTGCCATTCCTGAGCGGATTGAACAAAAAGGAGATATCACTCTGTTGGTTTGTGCAGAAGACGATCAAGAGTATAAAACCAAAGCCTACGATGCAGTCAGCTCATTATTGAATGATAACAAAGTGGGCTATTTCCTGATTGCAGATAGCCCCGATGGTAAATCAATACCTAGTATGGGCAATGGCACTAAAGTTGCCGCCTATTATCCTCAGTTGGAAACAAACCTGACATTTTCCGCCTTACCCAACGATAAGAACGTTATTATCAATGGATATGAGGATGAATCAGGCAAAGATAAACTGAAAAATCTGGATGAGCTCAAGAAAGAAAATGAAGTGCTGGCGCAAGACATTGATACCAGATTACGACAGGAACAACAACGTCAACTCACCTTTCCACCAAGTGCTGCGATTGCAGGAATTTATTGCCAAACAGATAACCAGCGTGGCGTCTGGAAAGCACCAGCCAATGTTGCACTGACAGGCGTCAAAGGCCTGACTGATAAAGTCGATGACGATCGGCAAGGAGATATGAATAACAAGGGCATCAATGTCATCCGTTCATTTACTGATCGTGGCTTGATGGTTTGGGGAGCCCGTACTTGTGCGGACGCCAACGATACCCACTGGCGCTACATTCCTGTCCGTCGTCTGTTCAATTCCGTTGAGCGCGATATCCGTCAAGCACTGCGCGCCGTATTATTTGAAACCAATAATCAACCTACCTGGATGCGTGCCAAAGCCGCCGTTGATCAATATCTTTATGCTCTTTGGCAAAAAAATGCCCTGATGGGTGATCGACCAGAAGAGGCTTACTTTATTCATATTGGTCAGGATATCACCATGTCTGATGCTGATATCAAACAAGGCAAAATGATCATGAAAGTAGGTCTGGCTGCGGTACGACCGGCTGAATTTATCGTTCTGCAATTTACGCAGGATGTCGCTCAGTAATCTCCGTGATTCAACACCGGGCACTGTATTGACAGTGCCTATCTCACCACTTTACAGGAGATGATGATGGAAAGAATTCAACCGGGCGTAACCTTAACAGAAAGTATCATCACTACGGGCCAGCAAGAGATCCCCAGTGCAGTGCCGGTATTTATTGGCTATACCGCCCCCCATCAGCAACAGACAAATCAGCAACAGGAAAAATCACAGCCAGTAAAAACTACGGTTCGTATCAATAACTTGGCTGAATATATCCAGCTCTTTGGTGATGATCATCTGATGGCATTAGCAGTCAGATTCTATTTCGATAATGGCGGGCAACAGGCCTTTGTTTTACCACTACAGGGGAATATGCCCTCAGCAAATATCACTCAGGCGGAAGCCAAGGCACTAATGGAAGCACTCGGCTCTGACGCAGTAAAAGAAGCCATTGGCGGGGAAACGCAGATTACTCTGATTCTGGCACCGGATCTCGCCCGACTGAATGAAAATGTCATTGATGACCAACAGACTTTAGTCAAGTTATGGTCTGAAGGTTGGAATACACTGCTGAAACTGAGCCAAATCCGCGCCAATCTCTTTGTACTGCTGGATGCACCGGATGAGGTTAAACAAGCGCAGCAATGCCTGAAAGATCTTTCGTCTGAATATCGTCAATGGGGAGCCGCCTATTGGCCTCGTCTGGAAACCACTTATCAGGATATATCCAGCCAAACCAGCCAAAAAGGTATTGTGCTTTCTCCCACCGCGGCTATTGCGGCAGTTATCCAGCACACGGATAGCGAAGTCGGCGTATGGAAGGCGCCAGCCAATATTGCTCTGTCTCAGGTTATTCGACCGATTAAATCTTATCTTCAAGGGAGTGTGCTGTTTAACATCAACGGCACTTCGCTCAATGTGATCCGCACTTTCCCCGGCAAAGGTATACGTGTATGGGGGTGCCGCACACTGGAAAACGGGGATAACTCGCCATGGCGTTACCTGCAAACCCGTCGTTTGGTTTCTTATGTCACCGTGCATTTAGCGCAATTGGCTCGAATGTACATCTTTGAACCCAATAACGAACTGACATGGATGAAATGCAAGGGACAAAGCTATAACTGGTTAAGGCAATTGTGGTTACAGGGTGGCTTGTACGGCTCACGGGAAGATGAAGCATTTACGGTGCTGTTAGGGATAAATGAAACGATGACCGAAGAAGATATCCGTGCCGGTAAAATGATCATGAAAGTTGCCTTGGCCGTCTTGTCTCCCGCCGAATTTATCGAAATCAGTTTGGTATTTGATACCCAAACGGGCGCCCTTTTGTCTTAAGAAGGAAAGAGCACAATGAACGATTATTACACCCCCGTGGTATCCCACCGTTTTATGGCGAGTTTTGTTTTCAATGGCATTCCCGATCCGCTGGATATCCGTTTTCAACGTATTTCCGGCCTGAGTCGTGAACTTCAAGTCACCCAACATAGTCAAGGCGGCGAGAACGCCCGCAATAACTATCTGGCCGAAAAGATCCAACACGGCACATTAACGCTGGAGCGTGGCGTAATGACAGTTTCCCCTTTGACCTGGATGTTTGATCGGGTATTGCGCGGAGAAAAAATCGCCTATGCGGATGTGGTGATTATGCTGTTAAACGAAAATTCACTGCCCTTGTCCAGTTGGACGCTGAGCAATGCCTTACCGGTACGCTGGCAAACCAGCGATTTTGACGCAAACAGCAACGCCATTTTGGTGAATACCCTTGAATTGAGCTATCAGGATATGTGCTGGTTAGGAGTCAAAGTATGACCGTAGAAATCAGAGAATTAATCATTCAGGCAAAAGTGGTTTCATCAGCGCCAATACTACCAACACAATCGACTGAATCAGAAAAGCAAGGCCATTCTCTGATTCAGGAGAGTCTGGATGAAGCCATTTGGGTTGAAAAAATTAAACGCGAAGTGTTGGCCGCATTACGCGATGAGGAAGGGTGGCGTCCATGAGTCTGATTGAACGTGGTTTAGCGAAACTGACCATTAATGCCTATAAAGACAGGGAAGGAAAAATACGGGCAGGCACTGTGCAAGCCATGTATAACCCCGATTCCCTGCAATTGGATTACCAAACTGATTATCAGCAATCCCAAGCGATTAATAGCGAAAAACAAAGCAGCATTTATGTACAGGCCAAGCCCGCCGGATTATCCCTTGAGCTGATTTTTGATGCCACCATGCCGGGTAACAAAACCCCGGTTGAAGCGCAGCTTACGCAGCTTAAGCAACTGTGCAGCGTGGATGCCACCAGTAATGAAACGCGATTCCTGCAAATTAAATGGGGGAAAATGCGTTGGGAAAACCGCGGCTATTTTGCTGGCAGGGCGAAAGGTTTGTCAGTGAATTACACCTTGTTTGATCGTGATGCCACTCCCTTGCGGGCGCGCGTCATCCTGACATTGGTGGCGGATGAAAGTCTGGTTTTGCAGGAGACAGAGCAAAACCTGAAATCACCGGCAAAAATTGCTTTACGGGTACAGGATGGTGTTTCACTGGCCCTGATGGCGGCCAGCACCGCATCAACCCTGTCTGGTGGTGTCGATTACCTGACACTGGCTTGGCAAAACGGTCTGGATAACCTTAACGGATTCGTACCGGGTGAGATATTACAGGCCACCAGAGGAGATGCCTGATGAGCCACCAACTGAAAATCATTGCAGATGGTAAGGCGCTATCGCTGTTGGCCGCCGTTGATGTGGATACCTATTACCGCGTTAACAGTATTCCTTCTGCAACGCTGAAACTCAGCCTGCCAGACAGGCCACTTTCCTCTTTCAGCCAGTCGGATGTACAGACTGAATTAACCCATTGTCAGGTAGGAAAAACCCTGCGTCTGGAAGTGACTGACGGCGGCAGAAAATCGGTGCTATTTAACGGGCTGATTACCCGTCATACGTTGAAAATCAAAAATAAGCAATTATTGCTGACTTTGGTCGTTAAGCATCGGTTGCAATTGATGGTAGATACTCAGCATTCGCAACTGTTTAAGGCCAGCAATGAAAAAACCATCTTAAATACCTTGTTGAATCAGGCTGGTATCAAGGCTCACTTTGAGCGGATAGCCGCGTTAGATCAAAAGCATGAGCAGATGGTGCAATTTCGCTGCTCAGATTGGCGTTTTCTGTTGTGTCGGCTATCGGCAACGGGCGTGTGGCTGTTACCCACGACAGAAGGCGTTCAGCTTGTCCAACCTGATGCCTTGAAATCCAACGCCACCCATACCCTTAAAATTCGTGGGGATGAGAAAAAAGACATTATCGTCAAGGATGCCAGTTGGCAGTTTGATAACCACCTTAACCCTGCCTCACTGGAAGTCAGTGGTTGGGATATCAGTAAACAGCAGGAATTATCAGGCGGTCGCTACGGCAGTGTTGCCGTAGGGAAAGCCGCCCTCTCCCCTGACAAACTGGCATCTTTAAATAAAACGAGTTGGGACATTCGCTACAGCAGCTCATTAACCACCCAAGAAAGTGGCTATCTGGCACAGGGGTTATTACTGAATCAGCGCATTTCAGGTGTAACCGGCGAATTCCTGCTTAAAGGAGATGGACGATATCAATTGGGGGATAACATCCAACTAACGGGATTTGGTTCACAACTGGATGGTACAGCAGGCATTACTGCGGTTCGCCATCGTTTCAATCGGCGAATTGATTGGGAAACCACCCTGAGCATTGGCTTACAACAAGAGTATCTGCCGATATTACCCGATGCCACCGAACTGCATATTGCGACAGTAGCGAAATACCAGCAGGACAGTGCAGCCCTGAACCGCATTCCGATTATTCTTCCGGTACTGAATCGGCCAAATGAATTTCTGTGGGCAAGACTAGGAAAACCTTACGCCAGCCACGAAAGCGGTTTCTGCTTTTACCCGGAACCCGGTGATGAAGTGATTGTCGGCTTTTTTGAAAATGATCCACGTTATCCGGTCATTCTGGGAGCAATGCACAACCCGAAAAATAAAGCACCTTTAGAACCCACTCAGGATAATCAAGAAAAAATCTTGGTGGTGAAAAAAGGAGAAATTCAACAACAAATCATGATTAATGGCAAAGAGAAAACAATTCAAATGAGTGCGGGAGATAATCAAATCACTCTCCAGCAGGATAAAGATATTTCTCTATCAACGAAAAAAGAATTAACACTGAAAGCGCAGACAATGAACGCCCAAATGGATAAATCGATCACTATGTCTGGCAAAAACAGTGTTGAAATCAAAGGTGCCAAAATTAATCTAACCCAGTGAAAGGTGAATAATGGAAAACCAAATACTGACACAACTCTATGGTCGTGGTTGGGCTTTTCCTCCCGCCTTTTCCCTTGAAAAGGGAGTGGAAATGGCTGAAGGTGCAGAAGATGTACGCCAAAGTTTGCACATTCTGTTCAGCACTGAGCCGGGAGAACGCCTGATGCGTGAAAATTATGGCTGCGGATTAAATGATTTTATGTTTGAAAATATCCGCAACGAATTATTTGCTGAAATTGAATCCCATATTCATGACAGTGTATTACGTTATGAATCACGGGCAGATATTACCGATATCCAAGTCCGTCAGTCGCCAAATAATAAGAGTACCTTGCAGGTTCAGGTGATATATCGCCTGCGGGGAAGCGATATCAATCAGCAAATTCAGGGAACACTGGCACTGAGTGAAGGTCGGGTAATGGAGGTGATATGAGTGAAGCCATTGTGACAGACGGTGACATGCTACAGTTTGATTCCAACTTTGGTAATCGTCAGGTAAACCCCAGCCCCGCTAAAATCAGCGGCACAGGACATGCACAAGTGAGCGGAAAGAAAGTTTGCATTCTGGGGAATGAAAAACAGGTCAGGGTTCCAGCCACCTATTTCACCGCAACACACGCTACGCCGGGAACAGGAACCATTACCATCAGTACGTTGGATACCAGCCAGCAAGCACTTCAGTGTACCAGTGGAGCGGCTTTAATTATCAAGGGACAGAAATTCACGGCGCTGTTTACGCCTGAATCACCAGCCATGAATAATACGGTAACTCCCCCTCAACCGGATGTGATGACACCTTCATCGGGAAAGGGCAGTTTCATTACCCAACAAAACTTTGCCACCGTAAATTAAGGCATTAGCTGCGTTAACTTGAAATTAAACGGTGTGAATAAATGATTATTCACAGAGGAATCGCTGTGCCACACAGGTGATATTATGGAATTAACTGAGTTAAATAATAAATTGTCAAACTTGGTGCCGATGAGCGATTTTAAATTAGACAATCGAACCAGTTTGCAATTACTCCAATATATTGAGAAGTACACTAAAATAATTCCCTTCAATCAGGGTGATAGTCATTGGAATGATTTTTTCTTTATGGTGAATAATACGCCAGAGAAACTTGCTGAATTATATCAAGGGGAAATTGAAGCCAATGGGGAGTTATTACCTCATCAAGCTTTTCTATTAGCAATATTGCGATTATTGGAAACACCAATATCTTTATTTAATACCTTACCAGCAGCTCATCGTGATCTCTATTATCGGGCGCTTTTGGGCTTGTCTCCCCGTCCGGCACAACCTGATCAGGTCGCTTTGTCGGTAGAACTGAATGCCACCGTCACAGAACAACTGCTCACTAAAGGCACTTTATTTGAAGCGGGACAAGACGAACAAGGCAATGCCTTGCAATATGCGCAGGATGCCAGTTTATTGGCTAATCGCGGCTATATCAGTGAATTGTGTTGGCTACGTAAAAAAGAACAACAGCAATGGGTTACCGCAACACCGTGGGATTCTCAGGCTCAGTTATCCTTGCCATCCGGTGGGATACGGTTATTCAGTGAAACTCATCAGGATAAGCCTGTGTTGGGTGGCGTATTAATTACCTCTGCACAACTGGCGATGGAAGAAGGGGCAAGAAAAATAACGGTTACCTTTGATAAAGACATGAGTAGCCAAAATCTGGTCGCCCAGATCAGCAGCGGTAATCAATGGCTAACTTTATCTGTTGAAATAAATACGCAAGAAGTCATTCTGATGCTGTCAGATAAAGAACCCGCAATCAGTGCCCCAGAGGATCTGGATAATCTGGTTTTCAGTGAACCAGTGCTCAGGCTACAGGGTAAAAACAGCCAAGCATTGCCAACAGTGGAATCTCTTAAGGTACAGGAAAAAGAGGTTGGTAAAACCTCGTTCGAAACGCATCATCTAACTCCTTTTGGTTATAACTCTGAGATTGAGCCATTAGAAGAAAATCCCGTTTTATATCTTGGTATCACTGACGTCGAACCAGGACAAACCTTATCGCTATATTGGAAATTAAAATCGCCGCAGCAACCTACAAAAGTTTCCTGGTATTACCTGAACCAAAAAAATCAATGGGCGACATTAGATGCGTGGGTCAATGATAAAACCCAGCATCTGTATCAAGATGGCACTTGGCAGGTTGTCCTGCCCGCGGATGCTGCCAATCAAGCAACGCAGATGCCAACGGAACGCTATTGGTTAAAGGCCGTCGTGGTCATCCCCATACACAAAGACTCATGGGGAAAAACCCCTTGGTTATATGGCCTGATCTATAACGCTATAACTGCAACATTGGTCAATGCCAATAGCATCAGCAACAGCCATTTCTTAACACCATTACCGACTGGCAGCATCCAACGTCCGGTTGAACCCATCATAGTGGTGGCGTCGATCGATCAACCCTGGCCATCATGGAATGGACGTGTACCGGAATCTTACAACGCTTTTTTTGAACGGGGGGCACAGCATCTTTCTCACCGTAACCGAGCCTTAACTTGGGGCAATATGGCGACACTGTTAAAAGAGCGTTATGTCAGCATCTTTGATGTTAAGTACCCCAGTAATGATGAGCTCACCAGAGTACCTGCACTGGAGAAACAACAACTGACTATCATTCCGGCCAACCGCTACAACGACAGCGATGATCCATTTCGCCCGGAACTTAACCCAGCACGCCTGCAAGAAATGGCCGAGTGGTTACAGCAAAAAGGCTCTCCTTGGGCTGAGATCGAGATCAGCAATCCCCAATATAAGAATGTGGAAATCAATTACACAGTGATTTTCAAGCCGGACGTCAACAAAGATTTTGGTTATCGCCAGCTACGGCAGCAACTCAGTGAGACGTATATGCCCTGGAGCGTCGATGAGCAGCGCCCCGTTATGCTGAATAACAGCATTAATTATTACCAGTTACTGGCGACCATCCAACAACAACCGCTGGTTGAGCGGGTCACTTGTCTGACACTGCATCGATCAGATGCGGCTAAAGGTAGTGATATCACCACATCAGTGGAAGCCAAAGATAATGAGGTGCTGATTTTGGTCTGGGAAGCAGACGATAATCTGCAATGCCGAGGAAATAACCATGAATAATCAAGATGCACTGTTTCACAGTGTGAAAGACGATATTCACTTTGATACCTTGCTGGAACAGGCTCATCAGGTGGCTGAGCAACAGGCCGGAAAACTATGGAGCGACACGGCAGAACACGATCCCGGTATCACCTTTTTAGAAGGACTCAGTTACGGCGTGTCAGATTTGTCTTATCGCCATACCCTTCCCCTGACAGACTTGCTCACTCCGGCCCCCGATGAGCAAGAACAGCAAGACGGAATTTTCCCCGCTGAATTTGGCCCCCACAATACGCTGACTTGTGGGCCTATAACCACTGATGATTACCGGAAGGCATTGCTGGATCTGCATAGCAGTGACTGGACAGGAACAAAGTCAGAATCAGAACAGGATAAAGGGGATTTTCTGTTCCGTAACGTGCAACTGGTACGTGAACCGGAAACACAACGCTATGCCTATTGGTATGATGCCACCAAAAGGGAATATAGTTTTGTCGAGAGTGAAGGGGCGAAAAAGTTTACCCTGCGGGGAAATTACTGGCTCTATCTGGAACCAACCCGTCGTACGCAGGAGAATCTGACTACTGCCGATCAACAACTGAAAGACTTTTTGACACAGAACCGCAATATTGGTGAATCGGTCAGCCAGATTATCTGGTCAGAACCGGTTGATTTTCCGCTATTACTGGAGATTGAACTGGATGACGATGTAAAGGTACAAGATGTCCCTGTTATTTTTGCTGACGTCTATACTACAGCAGAACAATATCTGATGCCTGAGGCACAGCGTTACCGAACTGAAACGCTGCAAGATGCCGGAATGCGTAATGATGAAATCTTTGAAGGGCCACAATTGGAACATGGTTGGATCCCTGAATTGCCGACAGCCCGTGATTATACCAAACGGATCACTCTCAATCTTAGCCGACTGGTTAATAAGCTACTTGAAATTAAAGGCATTCAGAATGTAAACCGTCTTCGTCTGGATGATAGCTTCGATAAGACCCTGATTGAACCCGTTAAAGGGGATGCTTGGTCATGGTCGATCAAAGAAGGTTATTACCCCCGTCTTTGGGGTAAAGATCCGCTCCATAAATTGGCACAACATGATGGCCCGTTACAGGTGATCGCCAAAGGCGGGATCAGCGTCACGGTTGATGAAAACCAAATTCGAAACAGTTTACCCAATCTCCCCCTGATTCAGAATAAACCTGTGGTATTGGCTTACAGCCGTCATCGCGATGTAAGTCGTTATTATCCCGTCAGCGATACTTTACCCGCTTGCTATGGGCTACAGCAGCCCTTATCTGAAAGTGAACATGCTCAACGCCTATTGTCACTTCATCAGTTTATGCTGCCATTTGAACAACTATTGGCTTGTGGCTGTCAGCAAATCGCCATGCTGCCACAATTGTTGGCTTTTAAGCGCAAGGGATATGAAGTCTGGGGTGATCAATGGCCGTTTAAGCCGGGCTCTGTCAATGATAATGCCCACAAAGATTATGCCCCGGCATTAAAGACACTATTAAAACAGATTGCGAACGATAGCGATCACGAATTGGATATCGTCAATTATCTGCTCGGATATTTTGGCACCGAGCGAGCACCGCGTACCTTTACCACGCCCATCGAGGATTTCCGCGATGTGCAACAAGGCTATCTGGCCCAACAACCGACATTAACTTATCACCGTGCCAATATCCGCATTGATCAAGTCTCGTCATTACAAAAGCGCATTGCTGCCCGCATGGGGTTAGGCGGTGAGCTGTTTAAACTGGAACCTGACCTGAGCAAATTGCCTTTTTATCTGGTGGAGCATCGGGCATTGCTGCCAATTAAGCCCAATAGTCTGTTTGATAAAGAACAAACGCCAGACTCAGTGGAAGAGGAGAAAGACAGCCAAACTGGTCAACATTATGTGGTGATTAAACAAGCGAGTATTAAGGGCAAATTGGCACAGGGGCAAGTGATCAATTTAGTTCTCTATGAAGGCGCACAAGGGGAAAACCGCTTTACAATACGTGGTCAAATGATAGTCAAAACCGAGGGGGATCAGTTTTGGCTGGATGTGGGTAACAGCGCACAACTGGAATACAGTCTGGAACGGGTAATGACCGCTGCCAAAGCAAAAAAACTGTTCTGGCAAAATAGCGTGGTCTGGATGGAAGATATGAACTATCGTCTGGCCTACGATAGCGACCAATCCCTGAATGGCAGCCCATTGCCTGAAAACCAACGGCGCCTGACCCGCACAGCACAAACTCCCTTCCCATCCCTGATTGCGGTAGGCAATGAAATTACCCTGACTAAACAGTTAGGAATAGTTGGTGCGACACGGGATGTTCCTGACGAAGCAGAAAAACTCTATGCCAAAGTTGTCAATTGTGATCGTATCAAGGGAACCTTGATTATTGAGCGTCAGGAGCATTCGACATTACCGTTCCCGGCTCCAGAAGAAGCCTGGCGATACAGTTGGCATTTTTCTGGTGAAGAATATGAAAAGACAGACCGTTTCTCATTTGTTATTAGTGTGGTAGTAAACAGTGACTTAATTAAAATTGACGGTGTTGATCCCTATAAATTAGAGGAATGGGTTAAAGAAACAATTCTTACCGAATTCCCAGCACCTATTTCTATAATTATTAACTGGATGGATCGGGAGGCATTTTTAAATTTTGGCAATACTTATCAGCGTTGGCAAAATAATGGTGCACCTTTGGGTGATTCTGCTTATTCCATTTTAGAAAGTCTGACGTTAGGTAAATTACCTTCTGCTTTAAAAGGAATTGGAACAATGCGCGTTGCCACACCAAACCAAAGAGAAGAAGTGGTCGGAAAAAATAACGATCAGTGGAATACCGATAAAATAATTCAGAACGAATTATTCTATGTTCCGAAAGAGAACGAATAAAAAAATAAGCAACTACCAATCACAATTTTATATTAAATCTATTTTATGGAGTTAACCATGAAAGAAATTCGTTATTCTGCAAAAATACAAGAGCAACAAACATCATCTAATGCAAAAGGTGTTGGTCCTGAAACTGATAAATTAAAAGATAAATTTAAAGAAGGCACTATTCCTTTACAAATTGATTTTAATGAATTAATTGATATTGCAGATGTTGGACGAAAAGCCTGTGGCCAATCACCACAACAAAAGGGGCCAGGAGCAGGGTTAAAGCTAGAAGTTGACGGTACGCTGAGTTTAAAAATGGGTACTATTGACAATCAGGACTTTTCTCCATTAATACTGGAGAAAGATATTTTATCTGTCGATCTTGGCAGCGGCCTGATTAATAAAAACAACGGAATATCTGTTGGTCAGGGTAATGGTATTGTTGTAAATAATAATGACGTCGCTGTAAAAGCAAGAGATGCAACCATTAAGGTTGAATCTACAGGGATATCAGTAGGAATTGGTTGGGGAGTGAAAATAGGCGGTGAGGGATTAGATATTAAAGGCAGTGATGGTATTACTGTTGGCACCAATGGTGTTGCAGTAAAACCATATAATGGAATTATCTCCAATAATAATGGTGTTTCTGTCAAGCCTTATAATGGAATTAACGTTGATGGTAATGGTGTTTCGGTAAAGCCTTATAATGGAATTAACGCTGATAATAATGGTGTTTCAGTTAAGGCAGGTAATGGCATTACTGTTAATTCAAGTGGTGTCAGTATTGACCCCAATAATGTACTTCCCAGAGGTATTATTGTGATGTTCTCTGGTAGTAGTGCTCCTACTGGATGGGCGTTTTGTGATGGAAAGACTTATAATGGCATTCAAGTTCCCGACCTAAGAAACCGATTTATTGCCTGTGGTAATACCATGAGTGATACAGGCGGGAAAAGTTCTAATGTATTAACTGGATCAAAAGATAGCAAAACCTATAGCGTAACGACAAACAGTGGAAAAGCGAGTGTCAGTGTGACTGTTAATGAAACTAAATTAACAATAGACCAATTGCCTGAACACCACCATCATAATGGTATGCGTTATTATGAATATAGAGGGAATTTATATGGAACAGATTTCGATGAAAATATAAAAAATGATATGCTTATGAATGAATATGGACACGCAACAAGTGTACAAGAGCGTAGACCCTATGAATTCAGAACCTCTTCTGTAGGTTCAGGACAGGGGCATAAACATACTGCTTCAGCATCTGACTCAGGGCATACACATACTGTAAATATTACTACACCTTATTATCTTTTAGCTTTCATCATGAAACTTTAATTAAACTACTCTAGCTTATATTAATAGCAATGGGTACTGATATACGCTCATTGCTAATTTCCATAATCTGCTTGTTTTATGGAGAATGATTAATTAATGTTTTTATCTGACTCTACACCAAATAGCATCATATATAAAACCTTCATTTATATTGAGGTTTCATATGATAATGAAATAATGAATAAATGTTCATCTCTTTTTAATAAAAAACTAAAGAAAATAATCAAGGAAAACATTAATGAATTAGCATCGAAAAGAAAAAATAAATTATATTTAGATAAAATAATAGTGGATTTAGGTAATATTGAGTTTCATTTATTTGAAGATGAAATATCCCATAAACTAGCAATTGAATTAAAAAAGGCATTAAAAAAATATTATTACTCTCCTGAATACACAACACTAACAGAAATAATACCTGACTCAAAATCAGTATTGAGGTCTATTTATCAGCATACAGACAGTTTTCATAATAAAAAGCCTATTGATAATAGACGACCAAAAATGATGAACAAAAACAGTGAGTTTACTGGAACAAAATTGCTAGAAAAAATGGAACATTACTTGTATAGGGGAAATTGGCCATTTGAGGAATGCGAGCATCATACAGAAAGTATTGTTTGTATTAATAATGAATTATGGCAACAGATCACGCATCAGCCACAACAGTGGTTACCTACTCTGGCTAAACACTGTTTACAATCAGTGAGATTAAGTCGTTTGATGCAAATCTGTCAGCCAGAAGTACTGAATATCCTTTACCAGCTATTTACTGGCGCGACCACATCTGAACTCATTAATTCGCAGGTGAGTATAGATAAAAAAGTGATACCAGAAAAATTGAGTTTAGCTGCTAAACATTATCTTCTAAATCGGATGACATATCTCAATGCAACACAACAACCCATTGCATTACAAACTAAAAGTGAACTGACATCGGAAAGAGATATTGTTGAGAATAGTTTTCATGGATTAAAGCAAAATAATGGAGAAACCAGTTCGCTAACGAGAACGGCGCTGCAAGCTCAAAATCAGCTAACATCGACGATAAATATTACTCAGAATGATAGCAATCGATTAAAACAAACTAACAATAAACCTGATATGCAAATGGATGCAGTACCGCCATTTGTACTCCAGCCTATGCAAGCACACTATCAACCAGTGGCTACACAACAGCATTATGGTCTGATAAAACAAGCCGCAGGAGAAAATCTACCAACTTTACACAACAGAGAGCAACACAAGGAATTACTGAAATCGGCTTTATCAGCATCAGCGCAAGTATCATCTATACAACCTGACAATAAAATTCAAATCCCATCAGTACAGTCAGTTCTACCCATCAGCAATGCTGGTTGCATGATTTTATGGCCGCTGTTGCCAACATTTTTCCGTGCCTTTGATTTATTGGATAAAAACCGATTTATCAGCCTCGAAGCGCAAAGAGAGGCCGTCTGTTTACTTGACTGGTTGATTTGGGCCCAAGAAGAAATACCCGCATGGCGGCTGACACTGAACAAAGTCATTTGTGGTTTACCCATAAATGATAATGCCTTATGGCGAGCACCAGAACCAAAACAACAAACTGCAATCAGTCAATGGCTGGAAAAAACCATCGAACAACTACCGGCCTGGAAAAATATGGGGACAAACGATGTGCGTCACTTATTTCTGCAACGATCCGGGGAATTAAGTGGGTTAAATAGTATGATAAATATCCATATTAAACACGAAGTTTACGATGCACTGATAAGCGAATGGCCGTGGCCAATGAATATGGCAAGTTTTAGCTGGTTGCAGCAACCCATTACTATAACGTGGTTATAACCATCGACCATAATCATTTAGTTTGAGTAAATATTTATGAATATATCGCCTGTTTTCTCTGATTCATTCAAGCAAGTTGATGACCCTAATCTCGCATTCTTATTTAGCCAACTGGAACGCATCGATTTGGTTCTTCAATACCATTTTCATTGCATATCGGGTCAGAGAGGTGACCTTCTTGATGAGTTTTTGTTAAGCGAAGAAGATGTGATAGCCAGACTGGATAAGCCACTGGGTAAACCACATTGGCTCAACAATGATTGTCTAGCAATACCACAGACTGTCAATTCTGTGACATCCCGATTAACCGACCTGATTGCACGCTTTGAACTGACTGATTTTGAAAGAGATGTGTTGCTATTAGGTTTATTGCCCCATTTCGATAGCCGCTATTATCACCTGTTTGCGCTGATTCAGGGGGAACAACAATCCCGGCTGCCCTCTTTTGCACTGGCGTTGGAACTGTTTTGCCATTCAGTACCGGAAAAACAGGCACAGCAGGCCAGCTTTCTGTATCAAGCACCCCTGATTGGCAGCCAGTTATTATCCACTGATAGCCGTCAAAAAACGTTATCCTGGCTCCAGACACCTTTTATCACTGATAGCGGCGTATATCATTTTTTACTTGGTCATCACTATATTACGCCTGCTTTAGAACATTGCGTTGAGCAGATAACGCCTACAGAAATCGGCAGTTATCCAGCAAGCTTAAAACAAGCCCTGGGTAATATACTGTTATCTGATCACGATGATATTCGGCCCATTATCTTGTTACGAGGCATAGCCGACAGTGCCAGAGCCTATGCCGTTGCCAATATGATGGCATCGGAACAGCGGCAAACGCTGCTTGTGGATATCGCCAAGTTAGCTGATGACGATGATAAGACCTTGTTATGCCACCTCAAGATTATTTTGCGGGAAACCCGTATGCGGGGCGCTTGTTTATTGTTGCGAAACTTTTGCTTGTTTGCAGAACAGCATAAGCAGCTACTGGATTCTCTGTCAGCCTTATTAAACCAACCTGAATTAAGGGTTATTTGTTTGGTCGAACCGTATTCACCATTAGTATGGCTGAAAAAACTCTCAATATTATTGATCGAAATGCCTGTTTTCACCTCGGTGGAAAAAGCCAGATTATTGACTGCTCACTTGCCCAATAATTGCGCAAATGATATTGATGCAATAACCTTAAGCCAACGTTACACGTTTAATCCCGAAACGCTGCCATTGATTTTGCAAGAAGCCCAACTTTATCAACAGCAGCGAGATCCTTCAGATATATTGCAACAATGTGATATTTGCAAGGCGCTCAATTTACGTGCCCAGCAAAATTTTGGTCAATTAGCACAGCGAATTACCCCTAAGCGTTCATTAAAAGAGTTGTTGGTATCCGACGAAATTGCCCAGCAGATACAAGAAATTCTCACGGCAATTAAGTATCGGGAACAAGTCTTGACAGGAGGGTTTAAAGATAAGATTGGTTATGGCACCGGTATCAGTGCCCTGTTTTATGGTGATTCCGGTACCGGAAAAACCATGGCGGCAGAAGTGATTGCTAATCACATTGGTGTTGACTTAATAAAAGTCGATCTATCTACCGTCGTGAATAAGTACATCGGCGAAACAGAGAAAAACTTATCCCGTATTTTCGATTTGGCAGAGCAGGATGCCGGTGTTTTATTCTTCGATGAAGCTGATGCCCTGTTTGGTAAACGCAGTGAAACCAAAGATGCGCAAGACAGACATGCCAATATTGAAGTCTCTTATTTACTGCAACGGCTGGAAAATTTTCCGGGTCTGGTCATTTTATCCACCAATAACCGCAATCATTTGGATAATGCGTTTAATCGTCGTTTTACTTTTATTACCCGCTTTACTTATCCGGATGAAACTATCCGCAAGAAAATGTGGCAGACAATCTGGCCTAAAAATATAAAGATCGCCCAAGATGTGGATTTCGATAAATTAGCCCAACGCACCAGCATAACAGGTGCGAATATTCGCAATATTGCTTTATTGTCTTCACTTTTTGCCGCAAAGAATAACCATAACGAAATCAGTAATGAAAATATCGAAATAGCATTATCACGAGAACTCGCTAAAGTGGGACGATTAATTTTTTAAAATTCATAGAAATAAAAATAGCCAAATATTAAATACACCGATGACTTAATAGTTATCACAATAATAAATTGAGAGGATCTTTTTATGTTAAAAATGCAAACCGTTATTGATGTCAATAAAGCAATGAAAGAAATTCTGGAAAAATATCTGGATAATAAGGTTGCAATTCGTTTTGATTTGCCTGAATTGGATACCGTGCAATCTGATGCGATGGTCAGTATTTTTCTTTATGATATCTATGAAGATTTACAGCTTAGAACAACAGAATCCAGAGTGTTTAATGCCGCTTCAGGAAGGTTATTGCCAGGTTGGGTCAATATTAAATGTAATTATCTGATTACCTATTGGGAATCGACCAAACCCGCAACGGATGCCAGTAGCCCTGATAGCCAACCTGACAATCAGGCAATACAAGTCATGTCACAAGTCTTGAATGCTTTAATTAATAATCGTCAATTAGCAGGAATTCCCGGCGCTTATACTCAGGTTGTACCACCGAAAGAAAGTTTAAACAGTTTAGGCAATTTTTGGCAATCACTGGGGAATCGTCCCCGCCTTTCTCTAAATTACTCAGTTACAGTACCCATTAGCCTCACCGATGAACAGGATAAAGCAACTCCGGTAAATACCATTTCTTCTACTGTAGAACAAATCGCTCCACTCAGTCAGGAAACAATTAGTCATACTTTACG
This sequence comes from Xenorhabdus vietnamensis, assembly GCF_002127535.1. Classification (GTDB taxonomy): domain Bacteria; phylum Pseudomonadota; class Gammaproteobacteria; order Enterobacterales; family Enterobacteriaceae; genus Xenorhabdus; species Xenorhabdus vietnamensis. The sequence continues at coordinate 380,061 of NZ_MUBJ01000001.1, read as the reverse complement.
AGAATTACTCATTACGGAGTTACAAAAACAATCGGTTACAAACTTAGCAAGTGAAGAGAATATTAGGCTTGCACTGAGCAAAGTTGAACTGTTAATCACAAAAGAGAATATTATTCCAGACAGTCCAGCAGAAATGTCTATATCTCTGTCTGTTTCAGGTGTTACCCATCAGAAATATCTGGAAGAAATCAATAAAATTTTTGATCGCTGGCTAAATGATAACAATATTATTATCACGATCGATGATTATGGTATCGGTATTAAGAGTATAGAAAAAAGCAATCTTTCCGGTATTTAATTTATCGTTATTTCAATCAATATTTAAATAACCATTTCTTTAAATTGGAGTGCTATTATGTACAGCTTAAAACATAAAGAAGAAAAGAAAAATCAATCCTCTCACCCTACTCAAGATGCTGTCAATGATAGTCATCCAATAACATCAAAAATAGCGGAACTGCGGAAGAACTTTCAGCAGCCTGATGCGCAAACCGTGCGCCCACGTGTTGCTCCGCGCCCATTGGCTTTTCGCCCCCAAGCGCCTTTGAGAACAGAGCCATTTCAACAGACCATGAAATCACCAGTGGCCTCTGAGCCGGTAACTCCCGCCAACACTACTATCAACTCTTCTACCAGAACATCTACCAAAACAACAACCGGTGATACACAAACTCCAAAAGCAGCACCAGCACCAACATCAACTCCAGCGTCAACAAACAGCGTAAAAAAACCGTTTACACTATATCGGGCAGATAACAGAAGCTTTGACGAATTGCAAAAAAGTAGCCCAGAGGGATTTAAAGCCTGGGTGCACCTAGACAGTGAAAAAGCAAGAAAATTTGCCAGTGTATTTATGGGTAACGACAATGTGGAAAGTTTACCCAAACATATTATTGATGAGATTAATAAATGGAAAAAAGGAGGAACACCTAAGCTGAGTGATCTTTCCACATTTATAAAATATACCAAAGATCGCTCAACCGTTTGGGTTTCTACCGCAGTCAATACTGAAGCAGGTGGGCAAAGCGCAGGGGCACCACTTTATGAAATATCAATGGAACTATATGAATTTGAGGTAGATAAAGGAAAACTGGTTCCACTACCAAATGGAAGAACCAGAAATATGAAACCTTCCATTCTTTTGAATGCACAAAACCTCGAAGATGCAACAATCATTGCCCTGAATCATGGCCCAGTTGATGATGCTGAAATATCGTTTTTAACGACTATTCCAATGAAAAAATTAAATCCTTATAGAAGGTGATTAATTAAACAGTAATAATTTTCTTACTTTTAACAGAATTATATTACTCATAAATCAAATTTTATCTTATCTATATTTAAATAAAACTTATGAATAATAATGTTGATTTATCATATATAATGAATATTCCATTGTTATTTAATAAGATTTTTTTATTTAAAAGTCATATTTATAAATGAAATAATTTGTATATCCAATTGTTGACAAATATCAATGTCTATATATGATTATTGCATCATTAATGATTTTACTATGATGAGTTACTACATCAAATCATGTAATTAAAATAAAAATGTAACGAATTTATTGATAATTTATAACACCAGGAATAAACCCTATTGCATATAAAAAGGAGTTGAGGTGTTTATTTCAAGAGAATTAGTAAACTTTATTGTTGTAGCCAAAAATAAATCAATAAATAAGGCAACAAAGGAGCTTTTTATCACACAATCACCAATTAGCCGAAGCTTAAAAAAACTGGAGTTCTCATTAGGTGTAAAACTCTTTGTCAGAAAAGGCCAAGGATTAGTCTTAACAGAAGAAGGGGAACATCTATACAATAAAATTTCATCAATTTATGATCAACTAAAAAATATAGAAAGTGATTATAAGAATAATAAATCACTCTATCATACACTTTATCAAGAAGACATATAAGTCGCTAATTAACTAGCTTGGTTAATATTGTATTTCTACTAATTATTTATGGATAAAAATAACAATATATATGAATGAAGATCATTTCTCTAGTTGAATTTATTTTCTTTTTCCATTTAATAAGTTTCACAAGGAATAAATTTTCAATCTAGATAGGAAAAACATCTATATCTTGTTGAGTGATATTTTTTCTAATAACATCATAGATAACAATATAAAAGAAAAATTTTCAGGAGAAAGTTTATGCCGTATGAATATAATAATAAGATGATTTACAGAAAAAAACAAAGCCCGAATACTGTATTAGATGATTTGCATCTCGACAAATCAGCTACAGAGGAAGTTTCTGCTGCCTATCAGGAACTATACCCTTCTGACATGGATATATTCCAGAAGAATACGAATTCAATTATTGCAAAATTTCCTAAAAAAGCATTACAAAACCGTGCTGCCCATGCCGGCTATGTGTATAAAAATACCTATCAAGATAATTTTGTTAATTTTAAAGACAACAACCAAAACTTAGCCCTCGGAAAATTATTCCCCGGTGTGGAGCTACTGACCCGGAAAACTCTTCCAATCAACACACCCAAAGAGGGTTATAAAAACCAACTTAGCAATAGCGTAGTACGTGCATTGAGTGATAACACAGCGACAGAATACTCAGTAAAGGACATTAGTCAATTTATCTCAGGGTTGAAAAACATGTATGAAAAAAATGGGCAAAAGTTGCACCCAATGACCCAAAGGCTGGTCGAGGAACATATTGCACATAACGGCGGTATCTTGCCGACAATGGCCGGTATTGCCGGCCTTCATGCTGAAGTACAGGCATTGAACCAGTTATTTATTAAAGCAGATCAGGATGCCGGCAAATCATCCGAACCCATCAACCCAGCTCGTTATGCCAAGGCAATGCTTCAATCATCCATTTTCACCAAACGGTTGACCACAACGAAGGCTGGGCAAGACTTCCCAGCTTGTCATAACTGTTCTGGTATTATTCAGTCACCAGCTAATGTAATTACAGGAATGGTTGATAGTGCAGGCAACAATTTTTCTGCACTTGCTGCAAAACGCTACCGATCCCAGTCACTAAGTAAATAACCCACTTCATCAATATGGATAATTTTTCATTGCCACTTATTATGTGAATCCAAGTAACAAATTAAATTAATTAAGAATACTAAGGTATAGCCATGCTTAAATATAAAGATAGAGAAAAGCGAAAATACTCAGGAAATCATTTAAATTCTCTTTCAAATAATCATCAATTTATTGCCGAAGATGATGATTACGATTCAGGTGAAATACTTTCTGGTCAATTTAAGGCTCACCGCAATGACCCACAGGTTGTTCAGCAAGTTGCAGATGAATTTGTTTGGCAAGGCCATATGAAAGCAATTGAAAAAGCATCCGTGGACGGTAATTTTGCCGTCAGCTTTCGGGCTGCGGGTGCGCCGACACTGAAAGCTTTAGGCCAAGGTGCCGCTGCCAAAGGGCATGATATTCTGGAAAAAACCATTAAATCCGGTTCCATTAAGAAAGCTTATCCTGAAAATCAAGCACCCGACGTAATAAGGAAAGTACAGGATGCGGGTATCGAAGGATATGTTGGTCACTGGGATAAAGGCACCAGGAAACTCCAAGGTATCTATATGAGTAGTGGTCACGGTTTGTCAGATGAACAGGTCAACGGAAAAATTTATCCTATAGATTTAGATAATCTCGAAACCAGCTTATCGGCCTTGAAAGCAAAAGAAAACTGGGCCGCGCTGCCTTTCACGGGTGACTATGATATGCATGACATGATTAGTTTCACAGGACAGCCCCATTCTGTACCATCCGCCTCATCAGAAGAAAAGAGAATAATCGATCGTATTAATCGAAATATCGCTGAATCTGACACAAATAGGCCGTTTGAAAAAACAGAACATAATGTTATCAGGCATGGGCCTCAAGTAAGCTATCCTGCTTTTGCAATGGATAAAGAAAAAGAAGAGATAAAAAAGCATGGGGGTATTGTTCAAGTAGTTGCGGAGTCAGGAGAATTCCCTGTTGCAATCATCAGCAAAGGCAAATGGGTAATTGCCAACAATATTGATGAACTGGAACAGTTTTATAATAGCATTGGGGCAAAAATGAAAGTCAGCTGGAAACCCGGCGCTGGCAATCCCGGATTCATTGCCAATCCCGATAAACCCGGAATGGCTAATTTTTCTCGGAAAAAATAAATTGTTAATCAGGTTAAAGCACATTGCTCTAATATGATAACTACGGGATTGGGTGATAACAAATCGCAGGGTTCCTCACACTGAACGACCGTTAAGCATTTGCCTTTCCTGTTGTTTTACAAAAATTTTTATGATCACCCAATTCTTTATTAAAACCATTACGTTCAAAGTCAGTGAATATTTTTTTCTTAAATAATGGTACTTAAATAATGGTGCTTAAATAATGGATAAACTTTGATTGAAAACACTTATAGTATGTTTGGCTGAGAATAATGCAGGATGAGCAACAGGCTTATGCTATTCCTTTATTTTATTTGAAAAAACTTTGTTTATATTTACGAAAGTTTTCATAATGTTCTATTCCATCACTGATTCAAGAGAGGATACTTCAACTTACTGCTTTGTTAACTGCATTTATCTCAGCCACGTATTTAATAGTTTTTTAGCTCTATGAAAACTCCAAAATATATTGCTATTAACATTTTATTTATCTTATTAGAGCAGAGTTTATACTAAGTTTATTAAAAACTAATTTATAGTTAATAATTCTTATGCCTTTCATATCGTTTTTTCCTCTAAATCGTCTTGACGGTTGGATCTGATAGAAGTAAATTCATTCAATAAATTTAAAAGCTGAATCAATTTATCTGAAGTAAAGGCATCCTCAATCTCCTTATAACCTTCTTCTACTAGCCCTTTTACCTGTTCATAACAATCCATACCCTTCTGAGTCAAAACAATACACAGTTTACGCTGATCGTTCATAGGTTTCAGACGATGAATAAATCCTTCACGATCCATACGTATCAAAATGCCCGTCAGACTTGGGCGTAAAATACAAGTGAGACTTGCCAGCTCATGAAAATCAACAGAACGTCTATGCGCAAGTACGTAGATAATATGCCATTTCTGCTCTGTTAACCCATACTGTGTGAAAGCAGGACGTAAGAAACCCATCGCTGTCTCTCTAGCTTGACGTAATGAGGTTGTTAAAGAGTACTGATGGGGCATGATGATATGATTCCTTAGTTAATTGGCAGCTCATTATAAACTTTACACAACTGCTGTTTTGTTTTTTTATCTGTATCGTTTAAGTATTGTTTAAACGTAGGCTAAAAAAACAATGCGGTATTTTCACCAAAAACAGTAAGTTTATTAAAAAATAATTATTAAGTTAGTTTTGAATTAGCTATACATTTTATTAAGTTAAATTCCATAATATTGTGTCATATGACCTTCAATATAATTAATCCTCTTGTATCAAATGACCTTATCCTTATATTAAAAATGCAAACAACCATAAAATATTGTTATCTAGATCACAATTAAAATTAACAAAATATTTGGTGTGTTGAAGATTATCAACATATGCCTTATTAATATGTTAATAAAAAGTTATGCCATACATCATCTAGGTTTCAAGGAGCTGTCAATGAAAGGCACTGTCTTTGCCGTTGCCCTCAACCATAGTAGCCAAATCAATTTCTGGCATGAAGCATTTCACGAAGTACCTTATAAAACACCCCCAAAAACGCCAATTTGGTTTATAAAACCCCGCAATACCGTGATTAACTCAGAGGATATTATTCCTCATCCCGTCGGTGAAACGGTACAAAGCGGTGCAACTTTGGCACTGTTGATTGGAAAAACTGCACACAAAGTTTCCGTTAAGGATGCAGAACAATATATTGCAGGTTACGCCTTGGCAAACGAAGTTAGCCTACCAGAAACATCATTTTACCGTCCTGCCATTAAAGAAAAATGTCGGGATGGTTTTTGTCCAATAGGCCAAATGGTTAAGATCCACTCAGTGGAATCACTCGATATTATCACCGAGATCAATGGTCAGGAAGTTGATCGTTGGTCTACCCAAGATCTTGTACGTTCAGCCCCCGAATTGTTGGCAGCATTAAGCGAGTTCGCTACCTTAAAAGAAGGTGATGCAATTCTATTGGGAACTCCCCACCAGCGCGTCACTCTCCATCCTGCTGACAAAATCACGGTCAGAGCTAAAGGCTTTCCTAACTTGGAAAATACCGTTGTATTGGCAGGAGAGCAAAAATGAAATACGCCAAAATTCGTTATCAGGGCCAAGATCTAAATGTTACCGTTGATGAACAGGAGAATATTCTCCTGCCAAATGGAAATACAGTAAGCGGTGAAGACGTTTTATGGCTTCCTCCTGCCAGCGGAACTCTGTTCGCATTGGGGCTAAATTATGCCGATCATGCAACAGAACTGGAGTTTAAGCCACCGGAAGAGCCATTGGTATTCATCAAAGCAGCCAATAGCTTAACAGGACATCGTCAAGTTTCTGTTCGCCCTGATAATGTGGAATACATGCACTATGAAGCAGAACTGGTTGTCGTGATTGGTAAACCTGCACATAAAGTTTCCAGAGAAGAAGCCATGAATTATGTTGCGGGCTATACCGTCTGTAACGATTATGCTATTCGTGATTATCTGGAAAATTACTATCGCCCCAATCTACGAGTCAAAAGCCGCGATACGCTTACCCCAATTGGTCCTTGGATCATAGATAAACAAATGATTGCAGATCCTCATAATCTGACTTTGAAAACATGGGTGAACGGCGAGCTTCGTCAACAAGGCACTACTGCGGATTTAATCTTCGACATTCCTTTCTTAATCAGCTATCTCAGCGATTTCATGACACTGCAACCGGGCGACATGATTGCCACAGGAACGCCCAAAGGACTGTCTAATGTCGTTCCAGGAGATGAGGTCATTGTGGAAGTCGAAGGTATTGGGCGTCTGGTGAATTACATCATCAGCCAGCAAGAATATAAGGTGAATTTGTTATGACTATGATTAACCATTGGATCAACGGCAAGAACGTCAGCAGTAAAACCTATTTTGAAACAACCAATCCTGCTACGGGTGAAGTGTTGGCTGAAGTTGCATCGGGTGGGCAGGAAGAGATTGCCCAAGCTGTTGAGGCTGCAAAAGAGGCGTTCCCTAAATGGGCAGATACCCCAATGAAAGAACGCGCTCGTTTAATGCGCCGTTTGGGAGAATTAATCGACCAAAATGTTCCCGATATTTCTGCAATGGAAACTAAGGATACCGGTCTTCCCATCCATCAAACACAAAATGTATTAATTCCACGGGCCTCCCAGAATTTCAATTTTTTCGCTGAAATTTGCCAACAGATGAACGGACGCACTTATCCTGTTGATGATAAAATGCTCAATTATACGTTAATCCAGCCTGTTGGTGTTTGTGCATTGATTTCCCCGTGGAACGTGCCTTTTATGACAGCAACATGGAAAGTCGCGCCTTGTCTGGCACTGGGCAATACAGCTGTTTTGAAGATGTCCGAACTTTCCCCACTGACTGCCAATCGTTTGGGAGAATTGGCGTTAGAAGCCGGAATTCCGGCTGGAGTCCTGAATGTAGTGCAAGGCTACGGCAGCACCGCCGGCGATGCACTGGTAAAGCATCATGATGTACGTGCTGTTTCTTTCACAGGAGGTACAGCGACAGGTCGCATGATCATGCAAAATGCCGGACTGAAAAAATATTCCATGGAACTGGGCGGAAAATCCCCTGTTCTTATCTTTGAAGATGCAGATATTGAGCGCGCGATGGATGCCGCCCTGTTCACCATTTTCTCCCTTAATGGCGAACGCTGTACGGCAGGTTCCCGTATTTTCATCCAAGAAAGCATCTACCCCGAATTCGTTAAACGCTTTGCTGAACGGGCCAATAGGCTGCTTGTCGGTGATCCCCAAGATCCTAAAACTCAGGTTGGCAGCCTGATCAGCCAGCAACATTGGGAAAAAGTTTCCAATTATATCCGCCTGGGAATCAAAGAAGGAGCCACATTGCTGGCCGGAGGCCCAGACAAACCAGCCGATCTTCCTGCCCATCTGAAAAATGGTAATTTCCTGCGCCCCACTGTATTGGCAGATGTTGATAACCACATGCGCGTGGCACAGGAAGAGGTCTTCGGCCCTGTAGCCTGTTTGCTGCCGTTCAAGAGCGAAGAAGATGGGCTGCGCATGGCCAATGATGTGGAATATGGCCTTGCGTCCTATATCTGGACACAAGATGTCAGCAAAGTTTTGCGTCTGGCACGTGGCATTGAGGCAGGCATGGTGTTTGTCAACTCTCAGAATGTTCGCGATCTGCGCCAGCCATTTGGTGGCATCAAAGCTTCCGGTGTAGGGCGTGAAGGTGGGGAATACAGTTTTGAAGTGTTTGCCGAAGTGAAGAACGTTTGTATTTCAATGGGAGAGCATCCTATTCCTCGCTGGGGCGTTTGAGTCATAAGATTTGAATAAAAAACTTGAGCAAAAGGAACGTAATAAATCTCAGCGTTAACCACTGTTTGCCATTTTGATACCAAGTGAGGATTTATGGGAAAGTTAGCGTTAGCAGCGAAAATTACACATGTACCTTCTATGTACTTGTCTGAATTACCGGGCAAGCATCACGGTTGCCGGCAAAGAGCCATTGACGGACACAAAGAGATTAGCCGACGCTGCCGTGAAATGGATGTTGATACAATTATCGTCTTCGATACCCATTGGCTGGTTAACAGTGCTTATCATATTAATTGTGCCGACCATTTTTCCGGCATCTATACCAGTAATGAGCTACCACATTTTATCCGTGATATGACCTATGAGTATGACGGTAATCCTGAGCTTGGCAGGATGATTGCGGAAGAAGCGCGTCAAATGGGGGTTCGTGCTCAGTCACACGAAATTCCAAGCCTGAAACTGGAATATGGCACACTGGTACCAATGCGCTATATGAACAGCGACCGCCATTTCAAAGTGATTTCAATATCTGCCTTTTGTACTGTCCATGCGTTTGAAGACAGCCGCAAACTGGGGGAAGCAATTTTACGGGCGATTGATAAATATGATGGCACAGTTGCAGTACTGGCAAGTGGCTCGCTATCGCACAGTTTCATTGAAGATCAACGTGCCGAAGAGGGCATGAACAGCTATACCCGCGAGTTTGATGAACAGATGGATCACCGGGTCGTGCAGCTTTGGAAAGAAGGTAAGTTCAAGGAATTCTGCAAGATGCTGCCGGAATATGCGCAATATTGCCGGGGCGAAGGCAACATGCACGATACCGTGATGCTGCTGGGTCTGCTCGGATGGGACAAATATGATGGCAAGGTAGAATTTTTAACGGAATTGTTCGCCAGTTCCGGGACAGGACAAGTTAACGCTGTTTTCCCGCTGCCGGACTATATTGTTAATCAGGATTAATTATTAATCAAAAGCCATCAATAAAACGGATGCCTGACAGGAGAAAGCCGTGCCACATTTTTACACTGAGTGTACTGAAAATATTCGTGAAGAAGCCAAGTTGCCGGAATTATTTGCCAAAGTGAATCAAGCACTGGCAGATACGGGCATTTTCCCACTGGGCGGTATCCGCAGCCGCGCCATTTGGTTGGATACTTGGCGAATGGCGGATGGTAAACAAGATTATGCGTTTGTTCACATGACACTGAAAATTGGCGCCGGGCGCAGCCTTGAAGATCGGCAAAAAGTCGGTGAAATGTTGTTTGGCTTAATCAAGACACATTTCAGCGAATTGATGGCACGGCGCTATCTGGGTCTCTCTTTCACCATAGAAGAACTCGATCCGGTGTTGAATTATAAATCCAATAACGTTCATAACCTGTTTAAAGCAAAAGCATAACGGCTATAAGTGGCATAATTAAGGCCACTAACGTCTATTTTGTTAAATAAAGAGGAAATTATGGCATGTAATCTAGATACATCATTGACGGTTCAACAGGCTTATATCAATGACCAATGGGTTGATGCGGACAATAAAGCAACCTTTGAAGTCATCAACCCTGCCAATGGTGAAGTACTTGCCAATGTCAGTGATCTGGGCGCTGCTGAGACACAACGTGCCATTGAAGCCGCTAACAATGCACTTCCTGCGTGGCGGGCATTAACCGCCAAACAACGCAGCCAAAAGCTCAGGCTATGGTTCGAGCTGATTATGCATAATCAAGATCAACTGGCTGAAATACTGAGCGCGGAACAGGGCAAACCCTACGCAGAAGCAATGGGAGAAATTGCTTACGGTGCCAGTTTTATCGAATGGTTTGCGGAAGAAGGCAAACGCATTTATGGTGAAACAATCCCTTCGCCAATGCCAGGGCGCCGTCTTACCACTATTAAACAACCCATTGGAGTTGTTGCTGCCATTACACCGTGGAATTTCCCCAATGCGATGATCACCCGTAAAGTTGCACCTGCGCTGGCTGCGGGGTGTACGGTGGTTCTGAAACCTGCGGCTGAAACTCCACTCTCTGCACTGGCGCTGGCAGTCTTGGCTAAGCAGGCAGGTATTCCGGCGGGCGTCCTGAATATCGTAACGGGAATGGATGCCAAAACGATTGGTGAAGTACTGACATCAAGCCCTATCGTGCGTAAACTTTCGTTCACCGGCTCTACCCGTGTTGGCAAGTTATTGATGGCACAAAGCGCCGATACCGTGAAAAAGCTCTCCCTCGAACTAGGTGGCAACGCACCTTTTATTGTATTCGATGATGCTGATCTTGATGCTGCTGTAGAAGGTGCAATGGCAGCGAAATTCCGTAATAGCGGGCAAACTTGTGTCTGTGCCAACCGCATTCTGGTACAGGAAAACATTTACGATGCTTTTGCCGAACGCCTGACGCAGGCCGTGAAACAGCTTCATGTTGGGCCGGCCACTGATCTTGCGTCCCAGCAAGGGCCTCTGATTAATCAGGCAGCAGTAGAAAAAGTACAATTACACATCAGTGATGCAGTTTCTAACGGTGCACATATTCTGACTGGTGGAAAACCCCATGCTTTGGGTGGCCTGTTCTTTGAGCCAACAGTACTGACAGATGTTACCGAATCCATGCAAGTTGCCCATGAAGAAACCTTCGGCCCTCTGGCACCACTGTTCAAATTCCGTGATGAGGCTGAAGCCATCCGCATTGCCAATGATACTGAATTTGGTTTGGCGGCTTACTTCTATTCCCGCGACATTGGCCGAATTTACCGTGTGGCAGAAGCATTGGAAAGTGGCATGGTAGGCATCAATGAAGGTTTAATCTCTAACGAAGCCGTACCATTCGGCGGTATCAAACAATCGGGGCTGGGACGTGAAGGCTCACGTTACGGTATCGAGGATTATCTGGAAGTGAAATACCTCTGTTTTGGAGGATTATAAGTTTTTAGAGGACTATAGGTTTTTAGAGGACTATAAGCTAAAGGAGCTTAACCCCCTATGCTACAGCAAGAAGTCGTATCATTGGTTGCACGCCGTTTACATCAGGCAGAGAAAACCCGTGAGCAAATCCGACAAATCTCACTGGATTATCCAGAGATAACTATTGAGGATGCTTACGCCATTCAACGCGAATGGGTAGATTTGAAAACCGGGGAAGGCAGGATCCTGAAGGGGCACAAGATCGGTCTGACATCCAAAGCCATGCAAGCCAGTTCACAGATTGATGAACCGGATTACGGTGCCTTACTGGATGATATGTTTTTTCAAGACGGCAGTAATATTCCTTGCGAACGCTTCATTGTACCTCGCATTGAGGTAGAACTGGCCTTTGTACTGGCCAAGCCCCTGCGTGGGCCAGACTGTACACTGTTTGATGTTTATAATGCGACAGATTATGTCATTCCGGCACTGGAGCTAATTGATGCCCGCTGTCATAACCTCGACCCCGACACTCAACGTCCGCGCAAGGTATTCGATACGATTTCTGACAATGCCGCCAATGCTGGCGTGGTTATTGGAGGGCGGCCGATCAAGCCCAATGAGCTGGATCTACGCTGGGTCAGTGCCCTTCTTTACCGTAATGGGGTGATTGAAGAATCCGGTGTGGCTGCGGCGGTTCTCAATCATCCCGCCAATGGTGTGGCATGGCTTGCCAATAAACTGGCACCGCATGGTGTTCAACTTGAAGCTGGTCAAATTATTCTGGCCGGCTCTTTTACCCGCCCTGTTCCTGTACGTAAAGGTGACACCTTTCATGTGGATTATGGTGTATTAGGTTCAATTAGCTGTCACTTTGTTTAAAGTCCCCTGAGTTTGAGGTTTCCTGAGATATAAAGTCTATTAAGGTAAATCATGGATCAGCTAACAAATAAATTTAAACATGCCCTGAAAACAGGGCATCCGCAAATCGGGTTATGGCTTGGGCTATGCAGTGGGTATAGCGCGGAATTACTGGCAGGAACAGGATTTGATTGGCTATTGATTGATGGTGAACATGCCCCCAATGATATTTCTACCATTCTTGCCCAATTACAGGGGATTGCCCCTTATCCAAGCCAGCCTGTTGTTCGCCCTGCCTGGAATGATCCGGTGATCATCAAACAATTGTTGGATATTGGCGCACAAACGTTGTTGCTCCCGATGATTCAAAATGCAGAGCAAGCGCGTGAAGCTGTCAGAGCGACCCGCTATCCCCCCGCTGGTATTCGTGGTGTAGGCAGTGCTCTGGCACGGGCTTCCCGCTGGAACCGCATTCCTGATTATTTATCCCGTGCCAATGATGAAATGTGTGTATTGGTGCAGGTAGAAACTCGTGAGGCTCTGCAAAACCTACCGGAGATAGCGGCTGTCGAAGGTGTCGATGGCGTATTTATCGGCCCGGCAGATCTCAGTGCAGATATGGGGCATATTGGTAACCCGCAACACCCTGAAGTTCAGGCTGCAATTGTACAAGCCATTGGTCAGATTCAATCTTGCGACAAAGCCGCTGGCATTTTAATGACTAATGTTGATATCGCTGAACATTACCTCAATCTGGGTGTCCTGTTTGTTGCCGTAGGAGTTGATACCATCTTGCTGTCCGGAGCCGCCAACAATTTGGCAAAACGTTTCGGCAAAATTAAGGGGGAGCAAAACACTCCATCATCTGACACTTATTAACTCAGATCTTGCTGCTAACAATATTGTGACTCATTCCATCATGATCTATTAGCAAAATGGCTGATGTTGATCGCGACATCTGCCATTGAAGTTAAAATTGAAGTATTTCAAATCCCCATCTAAAGGAAAATCAGGTAATAAACAAATAAGGAATGGAAAGATAAGGGGATATAAAAATAATAAAAAAGGAAAAAATAATGAGCACTTCACCTGATATCGTACCAAAATCAGAAAATCTGTCCCTGCAACATAATAAACTGACCGCTAAACAGCAAAACGTCATCAATAAACTATTCCGACGCCTGATCCTTTTTCTTTTTGTCCTGTTCGTTTTCTCTTTTTTAGATCGCATTAATATTGGCTTTGCTGGTTTGACTATGGGAAAAGATCTTGGTTTAACATCCACAATGTTTGGACTGGCCGCTACGCTGTTTTACGCCACTTACGTTATTTTCGGTATACCCAGCAATGTAATGTTAAGCGTTGTGGGTGCTCGTCGCTGGATTGCCACCATTATGGTGTTATGGGGGATTGCTTCCACCGCAACTATGTTTGCCACAGGCCCTACCAGCCTGTATATCCTGCGTATGTTGGTAGGCATTGCAGAAGCGGGTTTTTTGCCGGGTATTTTGGTTTATCTGACTTATTGGTTTCCGGCTTATTATCGTGCACGTGCCAATGCACTGTTTATGATCGCGATGCCCGTAACGATGGCGTTTGGTTCACTGATTTCCGGTTATATTCTGGAAATGGATGGCATTTGGAACCTGCGGGGCTGGCAGTGGTTATTTTTGCTGGAAGGCTTCCCTTCTGTTTTGCTTGGTTTTGTTGTCTGGTTTTATCTGGATGATTCACCGGAAAAGGCCAAGTGGCTGACTCGTGAAGATAAGCAATGTCTCCAAGAAATGATAGAAAACGATAAATTTTCTATGATGCAGTCCAATGAGCATATTCAACAACCAAAAGCCAGCTTATGGCGTGAGGTTTTTACTCCGATTGTATTGATGTACACCTTTGCTTACTTCTGCCTGACCAATACACTGAGCGCCATTAATATCTGGACGCCACAAATTATGCAGAGCTTCAATCAAAGCAGCAGCCATGTCGTTATCGGTATCTTAACGGCCATTCCACAATTCTGCACGATTTTAGGCATGATTTACTGGAGTCGTCGCTCAGATCGCTTGCAAGAACGCAAAATGCATACAGCCTTGCCCTACTTGTTTGCCGCAGCAGGCTGGATTTTAACCTCACTGTCCAATAACAGCATGGTGCAATTGTTAGGGATCATCATGGCTTCCACCGGATCGTTTACTGCTATGGCTGTATTCTGGACGACTCCGGATCAATCACTCAGCTTGCGTGCCCGTGCCATTGGGATCGCCGTGATCAATGCAACAGGCAATGTCGGTTCGGCTGTCAGCCCACTACTGATTGGCTGGCTGAAAGATCAAACAGGGAATTTCAACGCTGGGCTTTATTTCGTAGCCGGACTACTGATCATCGGTGCGTTGATGGTTTTTCTGATTCCGATGAAACATTTTCGATCACAAAGCATCTCATAAATAACGAACAGCAGATCCATACACCAGTTACCTGAACCAACGATAAGATGCCGAAGGGAAAAGTCGATGCCTACATGCAATAACGCTAAACCCAGCACCACTAAATCTACCTCTGATAAATCCATCATCACCAATATTGATATCAGCAAGGACTATGATGAAACACAGGGATCGGATGATGTTCACTATCAAACGTTTGGTCGTATGGCGGCATTTTTTGGTCGTGATATGCAGGCACATCGCCATGATGGCTTTTTCCAACTGCATTATCTGGTAACAGGGCGGATTGAATTACAATTGGATGAACAGCGCTATTCTGTACAAGCTCCGCTATTTATCCTGACCCCGCCTTCCGTTCCCCATGCCTTTTTTACGCAGGAAGATACTGACGGTTATGTACTGACCGTCCGTCAGGAATTAATTACACCATTGCTTAGCTCACTTTATCCCACTCACCGAGAAATGGTTGATATTCCGGCTATCTGTCTTTCTGTCGCAGATAAATCCGATGAATTGGAAACATTCAACCATTATTGGGCACTGATTGGGCGTGAGTCTGCCAATCAATTCGCTGGGCGAGAACAATCACTGGCATTTCTGGCACAATCTTTGTTTACCTTTCTGCTGCGCACGATCCCCCTTGATGATCACCATTCCGGTGGTGTCAGGGGAGAACTAAAACTATTTCAGCGCTTTCACCAATTGGTTGACCAATATTATCACCAACATCTTACCGTGCCGGAATACGCAGAAAAGTTGGGTATTACAGAGTCACGCCTGAAAGATATGTGCCGACGCTTTACCAATCGCCCACCGAAAAAGCTGATCTTTGACCGACTGTTGCGAGAAGCAAAACGATTATTGCTGTTTAGTGACAGCCCTGTATTTGAAGTGGCATATCAGCTTGGGTTTAAAGATCCTGCTTACTTTACCCGATTTTTTAATCGGTTGGTGGGGTGTTCACCAAGTATCTGGCGGGAAAAGAGTTTAGTTGGGGATAAAAAGGTACTTTAAAATTAGTTTAAGTGAAACGATGATTTATTTGTATTATTTATACAGGATACTTCTCCTATTAATCTCATAACGATAATCTAAAGGCATAGATTCTTTATCTTCAAAACACTAAGACGATCACACTTTCACACAATTTATTCTCATTCACCGAAAAGTACCAGCAAACCTTCCGAAAGTCTCTTCAAGAAAAATCATTTAATCGCTTCAATCAAATACTGCAAGAAACATAAAATTAACACTAAATCCCCATATAGATAACAAATCAAAATAAAGGGATTTTTCGGAGCATGAGGTTGCTATGAAACTAGAAGATTTGCGTGCTGATCAAAAACGCCCATTTACCAGTAAAGAATACCTGAGTTCACTTCAGGATGGCCGCGAAATTTACATCTACGGTGAACGAGTCAAAGATGTGACAACACATCCGGCTTTCCGCAATGCGGCTGCTTCAATTGGTCAATTGTATGATGCCCTTCATGCCCCTGAAACTCATGATGCACTGTGTTGGAATACCGATACCGGAAATGGTGGCTATACCCATAAATTCTTCCGCTTCGCCACCAGCTCTGATGACATCCGCCAACAACGAGATGCCATTGCTGAATGGTCACGCCAAAACTACGGCTGGATGGGGCGTTCACCCGATTATAAAGCAGCATTCTGTTGCTCGTTGGGTGCCTATCCTGAATATTATGGACAATTCGCCGATAATGCCCGCATCTGGTATAAGCGCATTCAGGAAAGCTGCATCTATTTCAATCATGCAATTGTGAACCCTCCAATTGATCGCCATAAGCCAGCGGATCAGGTCAAAGATGTTTTTATCCAGATAGAAAAAGAGACAGATGCCGGAATTATTGTCAGTGGCGCCAAAGTTGTCGCAACCAATTCGGCTTTGACTCACTATAACTTTATCGGTTTTGGCTCTGCACAGGTGATTGGGGATAACCCCGATTTCGCCCTGATGTTTGTTGCGCCAATGGATGCTGATGGCGTGAAATTGATCTCTCGCGCCTCTTATGAATTGGTGGCAGGTGCTACCGGAACACCTTTTGATTATCCTCTTTCCAGTCGATTTGATGAAAATGACGCCATTCTGGTAATGGATAAGGTATTAATTCCATGGGAGAACGTGTTAATTTATCGCGATTTTGATCGCGCCCGTAATTGGGCAGTACAAAGCGGATTTGCACGGCTATTCCCCATGCAAGCCTGTACGCGCCTTGCAGTTAAGCTGGATTTCATCACGGGCCTGCTGCAAAAAAGCCTTGAATGCACTGGCGTGGTGGATTTTCGTGGCGTTCAGGCAGATCTGGGAGAAGTCGTCGCATGGCGCAATCTGTTCTGGTCTCTGACAGATGCGATGTGGGCAGAATCCAAGCAGTGGGAAAATGGCGCTTATCTGCCCGATACCCAAGCGATTCAAACTTATCGTGTGATGGCACCCATGGCTTATACAAAAATCAAGAATATCATTGAAAGCAATGTCACCAGCGGCTTGATTTATTTGCCATCCAGTGTACGTGATATGAATAACCCTGAGGTCAATAAATATCTTGAAAAATATGTTCGGGGATCTAATGGTATTGATCACGTAGAACGAATTAAGATTTTGAAATTAATGTGGGATGCCATTGGCAGCGAATTCGGTGGTCGCCATGAATTATACGAAATCAATTATGCCGGTAGTCAGGATGAAATTCGCCTGCAATGTCTGCGTCATGCCTATGGCTCTGGCAATATGAAAAAAATGACGGAATTAGTGGATCGCTGCCTCTCTGATTATGATTTGAATGGTTGGACCAGACCCCACTTACACAATAACCGTGATATTAACCTGTTAGATAAGCTGCTGAAATAAATCAGTAGTAGGAGGCCCATTATGTCTGTAGAAAATGAACATCGCCTGTGTTTCAGGAACGCGATGGCAAGCCTTTCCGCGGCAGTGAATATCATCACCACAGATGGCCCTGCGGGGCGCTGTGGTATAACTGCAACGGCGGTGTGCTCTGTGACAGATACGCCTCCGACTCTGATGATATGCATGAATCGCAATAGCGCCATGAATCCGGTATTTCAGGAAAATGGTCATTTGTGTGTCAATATCCTGAATCACGAACAAGAATTGCTGGCTCGCCATTTTGCTGGTATGACCGGAGTCAGCATGGAGGAACGCTTCGGTTGGGATATTTGGCACAACGGCCCACTAGGGCAACCTATGTTAAAAGAAACCCTTGCCAATCTGGAAGGTAGCATCAAACAGGTACAAGAAGTTGGCACTCATTATGTTTATTTAGTGGAAATAAAACAGATTATGGTCAGAGAAGAAGGCCACGGATTAATTTATTTTAAGCGCGATTTTCATCCAGTAATGGATAAAAATATAACACCTGTTGTTTAAAATAAATGCACATTTAAAACAACAATATTTCCAACATAGCTTCCTAATATGAAGGTTCTTTATCAAAAGACCTTCATCGCCTAATTCTCACTAATATCTTTCTTAATTAATATTTAAGAGATATTAACCTGAATATTACCCCAAAATTTCAATAAATCTAAACCTTAAAATCTTAAATTTCACTTCAAAAAGTGAAATTGACAGTTAAATACATAACAAAAAGTTAATATATAGATATTAGTGATTTTATTTAGTATGCCCTTTCATTTCACCTCTCATTTTTCAACAAGCAATAAACAAAATGGATCAAATTACA
Source organism: Xenorhabdus vietnamensis (assembly GCF_002127535.1). GTDB lineage: Bacteria > Pseudomonadota > Gammaproteobacteria > Enterobacterales > Enterobacteriaceae > Xenorhabdus > Xenorhabdus vietnamensis. The sequence continues at coordinate 361,682 of NZ_MUBJ01000001.1, read as the reverse complement.
ATCAAATCGATTTATTTGCGAACACATAACCCTCTGATTAATAATTTTTGATATTAATTTAGTGAATATTCTGTCAAATCTGGTATTACTTTTTTTCGTTAGTGTGATCAACCATTGAGAAGATACCATACCAGTATATTAACCTCCCTTGCTTCACGATCACCCTGAATAAATAAATAAATAAAATTACAACCCGTGCGATACATTAAGTTACAAGTATGTTAACAACAATATAATTATCTGGATGTATTGCCCATCGGAATGATAGTTAACAGAGGCATTCACTATGAATAAAACCGGTCCGATCGGTCTATGGGATCAACCAAAACCCTTTTTTATGATCTTTTTTGTGGAACTATGGGAACGGTTTGGTTTCTACGGCGTTCAAGGCATTCTTGCCGTTTATTTCGTTCACCAACTCGGTTTTTCAGAAGCACAAGCTTTTATCACCTTTGGTGCATTTACCGCGTTGGTGTATGGTCTGATTTCCATTGGTGGTTATGTAGGTGACCACTTACTGGGAACCAAACGTACTCTTGTTCTGGGTGCGATTATCATGGCAATCGGCTATTTCATGATTGGCCTGTCTATCATGCATCCTGACCTGATTTTTTATGCATTGGGAACAGTTGCTGTCGGTAATGGTCTTTTTAAAGCCAATCCTGCCAGCCTGCTAGCTAAATGTTATGAGCCAAAAGACCCGCGTTTGGATGGTGCATTTACGCTGTTTTATATGTCCATCAATCTCGGTTCTCTGTTTTCTCTTTCTCTTGCTCCCGTGATTGCCGAAAAATATGGTTATGCCGTCACCTATAATATCTGTGGTATTGGCCTGATCATTGCCCTGCTGGTTTATATTGCTTGCCGCCGTATGGTACATAACATCGGTTCAGAACCCGATCATGCTCCGGTAAACTATGCAACTTTGCTCGCAGTTCTCATCGGTACAGTGATCACGATTGGCATCTGTACCTGGTTGCTCCACAATATCAAAATTGCCAATATCGCCCTGATAGTGATTTCCGCTGTTGTTATTTTCATTTTCTTCTGGCAAGCATTTAAACAAAATCGCATTGGCCGTAATAAAATGTTCGTGGCATTTATTCTGATGCTTCAGGCCATCGTATTTTTCATCCTGTATAACCAAATGCCCACTTCCCTCAATTTCTTTGCTATTAATAACGTGCATCACCAAATTTTGGGTTTTGATGTCAATCCAGTAAGTTTTCAGGCACTAAACCCATTCTGGATCATCGTTGTTAGTCCAATATTGGCGGTTGCTTACACCAAGTTGGGTGCCAAAGGCAAAGATTTTTCCATGCCAACAAAATTCACCTTAGGTATGTTCTTATGCTCTTTAGGCTTCCTGACGGCCGCAGCTTCAGGTTTATTTGCCGATGAAAATGGCATAACTTCCCCGTGGTTTATTGTGCTGGTTTATCTGTTCCAAAGTGTCGGCGAATTGATGATTAGTGCTCTGGGATTGGCAATGGTGGCAGCGTTTGTTCCTAGTTATCTGACTGGCTTTATTCTGGGCATGTGGTTCCTGTCACAAGCCGCTGCATCAGTATTGGGTAGTTATGTGGCTACCTTTACCGCCGCACCAAAAGGCGTGACCGATCCCCTGCAAACCCTGCCAATTTATACTGGCGTGTTCAGTAAAATCGGGATTGCTACTCTGGTTGTTACCGTGATTATGGCCTTTATGGTGCCATGGCTGAATCGTATTATGAAAGAGGAAGTGAAAGCGTAATCTGCCTAATTCTGCTTTCTTGAACAAGTTTTCCGCTCGTTGATAATTTAAATAACGGGCGGGAATTCTGTCCCTTCAAATCTAGTGTCACCTTACCTGCACTTTTAGTGCTTCTATCAGGATGTTCATGCTGTTCTATCTAAAAACACACTCGTTTTAAGACACGAAAATAAACAAGCGCGCAAATTCCCCAATCTGAGTTAGAGCTTAAATCAGATTACACTCCATTATGGAGTGCAATCTGAAAATTGACTATCTATGCTATGGAATTACTATGCAATTAATTATCTCAATTACAGCACGTCAATCGCATTCAGTTCTTTAAAAGCCTGTTCCAGACGAACGATCATGGAAGTCTGACCGGCACGCAGCCAAACACGTGGATCATAGAATTTCTTGTTAGGCTTGTCGGCACCTTCTGGGTTACCCAACTGGCCTTGCAGGTAGCCTTCGTTCTTTTTGTAGTAGTTCAGAATACCTTCCCAAGTTGCCCACTGGGTATCGGTATCGATATTCATTTTCACTACACCATAGCTAACTGCTTCCTGAATCTCTTCTGCGGTAGAGCCGGAGCCACCGTGGAAGACAAAATCCAGACTGTTGTGTGGAAGGTTGAATTTCTCAGAGACATATTCCTGTGAGTTATGCAGGATTTTTGGCGTCAGTTTAACGTTACCTGGTTTGTATACACCATGAACGTTGCCAAAAGAAGCCGCGATAGTGAAACGTGGACTGATAGCGTTCAGTTTTTCATATGCGTAAGCCACGTCTTCTGGCTGAGTGTACAGGGAAGAACTGTCCAGATGAGTGTTATCAACACCATCTTCTTCACCACCAGTACAACCCAGTTCAATTTCCAGCGTCATGTCGATTTTCGCCATGCGTGCCAAATATTGGCCGCAAATCTCGATGTTTTCTTCCAAAGATTCTTCAGACAGGTCGATCATGTGAGAGGAGAACAGTGGCTTGCCAGTTTGCGCATAGTGTTTTTCACCCGCATCCAGCAGCCCGTCGATCCATGGCAGCAATTTACGGGCACAATGGTCGGTATGCAGGATAACAGGCACACCATAGTGTTCTGCCATCTGGTGAACATGGTGAGCGCCAGAAATGGAACCGATAATCGCGGCTTGCTGACCTTCTGTTTTCAGACCTTTACCTGCAACGAAAGACGCACCGCCGTTAGAAAACTGGATAATAACCGGAGCACGTACTTTTGCCGCCGTTTCCAACACTGCGTTGATGGAATCAGTACCAACGCAGTTAACCGCTGGTAACGCGAAGTTGTTTTCTTTAGCGATGGCAAAGACTTTTTGAACATCATCACCAGTGATGACACCCGGTTTTACGAAATCAAAAATTTTAGACATGTTACGTGGCCCTGTATTGACATTGAACAGGCAGTCAATGCTGCCCGTTATTACAACTTAGTTACTTTTAGCTCGTTCTTCCAGCATCACAACGGCTGGCAGTTTTTTGCCTTCGACGAATTCAAGGAAAGCACCACCACCAGTAGAGATGTAAGAGATCTTATCAGCAATTTCAAATAGATCGATTGCCGCCAAGGTATCACCGCCACCTGCGATTGAGAAAGCATCGCTCTCAGCAATTGCACGGGCAACAATTTCGGTTCCTTTACGGAAATTAGGGAATTCAAAAACACCTACCGGGCCATTCCACAGGATGGTCTTGGCGTTTTTCAGAATTTCAGCCAGACGTTCGGCAGAAGCATCACCCAAGTCAAGGATCTGCTCTTCGTCTTTAATTTCACTGGTGGATTTTAGTGTTGCTCCCGCAGTTTCAGAGAACTCTGTCGCAACACGAACATCGGTAGGAACCGGGATATCACAACTTTCCAGCAGTTTTTTGGCTTCTGGAATCAAATCATCTTCGTAGAGTGAACGGCCAACGTTGTGTCCTTCAGCAGCAACAAATGTATTGGCAATCCCACCCCCTACAATCAGTTGATCGGCAATTTTAGACAGTGAATCAAGAACTGTCAGTTTGGTTGAGACTTTAGAGCCACCCACAATTGCCACCATTGGGCGACCGGGGTTGTGCAGTGCCTTACCCAAAGCTTCCAGCTCACCAGACAGCAACGGACCAGCACAAGCAATTGGAGCAAACTTAGCAACGCCATGAGTTGACGCTTGCGCGCGGTGCGCAGTACCAAAAGCATCCATTACATACACATCACACAGTGCTGCATATTGCTTTGATAACGTTTCATCGTCTTTTTTCTCACCTTTGTTGAAGCGAACGTTTTCCAGAACAACTAATTCTCCTTCCGCCACTTCAACACCATCCAGATAGTTTTTTTCCAGACGAACAGGGGAAGAAAGTGCTTCTTTCAGGTAATCAACAATGGGTTGCAGTGAGAACTCTTCGTTGTATTCTCCTTCAGTCGGACGTCCCAGGTGAGAAGTAACCATGACCTTGGCTCCCTGATTCAGCGCAGCCTCAATCGTCGGCAAAGACGCACGGATACGTGCATCAGAAGTCACTTTGCCATCTTTTACAGGCACATTCAGATCAGCACGGATCAGTACACGTTTACCCGCCAGATCTAAATCAGTCATCTTAATTACAGACATGGTGAATCCTCTCATTGATTCTTTAAAATTATTCAATCTTCTGCTGATGTGTCATATGTGACACAACAAATGATTATTTGAAACCAGTTGCAGCCATTGCCAACGTTGTGTCAATCATACGATTGGCAAAACCCCATTCATTGTCACACCACACAAGAGTTTTAATCAGGTGTTTCCCGCTGACTCTTGTTTGTGTGCCATCCACAATGGCACTGTGGGGATCGTGGTTAAAATCCATTGAAACCAACGGCAAATCAGTATAATCCACTATACCACGAAACTCTCTGGCCGCTGATTTTTGCAGGAGCTGGTTGACATCTTCAACATTCACTGCCGCACGGACTGTCACGCTTAAGTCAATCGCTGTCACGTTGATAGTCGGCACTCGAACAGAAATTGCCTCAAACCGATCGATGAATTTAGGGAAAACACGTGAGATCCCCGCAGACAGTTTTGTATCAACAGGAATAATGGATTGACTGGCTGCCCGGGTTCGACGTAAATCACGGTGATAAGCATCGATCACAGGTTGATCATTCATGGATGCGTGGATGGTTGTCACCGTACCAGATTCAATATTGAACTCATCATCCAATACTTTGATAATTGGAATGATGCAGTTTGTTGTACAGGATGCATTGGAAACAATGCGATCTTCTGCAACCAGAGAATGGTGGTTGACACCATATACCACGGTTGCATCCAGATTATTTCCTCCCGGATGTGAAAATAGGACTTTTTTGGCTCCGCTGGCGATATGAGACTCTCCGTCTGCCCGCTCACCATATTTGCCCGTACAATCAAGAACGATATCAATGCCCAGCTCTTTCCACGGCAGAGCCGAGATCTCCGGTTGATGAAACAGCCGGATACTGTCGTCCCCTACTTGCAATAAATTATTATTCAGGCGTACATCCCATGCAAAACGCCCATGACTGGAATCGTATTTCAATAAATGGGCAATGCCTTCCGCATCCGCCAACTCATTGATAGCGATAACCGAAATTTCAGTTCGACGTCCGGATTCATAAAGCGCACGCAAGACACTACGCCCTATTCTTCCGAAGCCGTTAATCGCTACTCTGATTGTCATGTTACTCCCTGAATTTATCTGTAGTCATGCAACCGCTTAGGATAACTGAGCAACGCCTGCTTGTACGAATAATTCATCACAAAATTAGCCATATTGTGATATACAAGGCATTTTATATATTTAATTAACACATTAAACTGAAACGGTTCAGCAACTATGGAAAGCAGATTACGAGAAAAAAAGCGTAATGGCAAGCGCCATTAGCCATGTAACAGAGGAAAAACTGAACAAAAAAAGAGCGCATTCGCTCTAAAATTGATGCAAATGCGCTTAATTACGGATTATTTCAGCAGAGCGGATGCCTTGGCTACCACATTTTCAACAGTGAAACCAAACTCTTTGAACAGTGCATCAGCAGGTGCAGATTCACCGAAAGTCTTCATACCAACGATGTCACCATTAATGCCAACGTATTTGAACCAGTAATCGGCAATACCTGCTTCGATGGCAACACGAGCAGAAACTGCCGCAGGCAGTACCGCTTCACGGTATGCAGCATCCTGCTTATCGAAAGCATCAGTAGATGGCATGGAAACCACACGAACCTGACGGCCTTCAGCACTCAGTTGTTCAGCCGCTTTCACAGCCAGTTCCACTTCAGAACCCGTTGCAATCAGGATCAACTCAGGCTGATCTGCACAATCTTTCAGGACGTAAGCACCTTTCTCGATATTCGCCAATTGCTCAGCCGTACGCTCTTGCTGTGCCAGATTCTGACGGGAGAAGATCAGTGAAGTAGGGCCATCTTTGCGCTCAATTGCATATTTCCACGCAACCGCAGATTCAACCTGATCACATGGACGCCATGTGCTCATGTTTGGTGTTACGCGCAGGCTGGCAATCTGCTCTACTGGCTGGTGAGTTGGGCCATCTTCACCCAGCCCGATGGAATCGTGGGTATAAACGAAGATGCTGCGTATTTTCATCAGTGCTGCCATACGTACAGCGTTGCGGGCATATTCCACGAACATCAGGAATGTTGCACCATAAGGCACAAAACCACCATGCAGTGCGATACCGTTCATAATGGCAGACATACCGAACTCACGCACACCATAGTGAATGTAGTTACCATCCTGAACTTCGTTCAGTGGCTTGGAACCAGACCACATGGTCAGGTTACTTGGTGCTAAATCGGCAGAACCACCCATGAATTCTGGCAGAACTTTACCGAATGCTTCCAATGCGTTTTGTGATGCCTTGCGGCTGGCAATAGAAGCAGGGTTCTGTTGCAGATTTTCAATGAATGCCTTGGATTCAGCTTCCCAGTTAGCTGGCAGTTCACCATTGGTACGGCGGGTGAATTCAGTAGCCAATTCCGGATGAGCTTTGGCATATGCAGCAAATTTCTCTTCCCAAGCGGTTTCTTTGGTTTTGCCTGCTTCCTGAGCATTCCAGCCAGCATAAATATCCTGAGGCACTTCAAATGCAGGATGTTCCCAGCCCAGGGCTTTACGAGTTGCTTCAATTTCAGCATCACCCAATGGAGCCCCGTGACATTCTTCTTTACCTGCTTTGTTTGGCGAGCCAAAACCAATGATGGTTTTGCACATCAACAGGGAAGGTTTGCCTGTCTCTTTACGTGCTGCTTCAATAGCTGCCGCAATAGCGTCAGAGTCATGACCATCGACGCCACGGATAACATGCCAGCCATAGGCTTCAAAGCGTGTTGCAGTATCATCGGTGAACCAGCCTTCTACTTCACCATCGATAGAAATACCATTGTCATCATAGAATGCGATCAATTTGCCCAGTTTCAGTGTGCCCGCCAAAGAGCAAACTTCATGGGAGATCCCTTCCATCATACAGCCGTCACCCATAAACACATAAGTGAAGTGATCGACAATATCGTGGCCTGGACGGTTGAACTGCGCTGCAAGTGTTCGTTCTGCAATCGCAAAACCTACTGCGTTAGCGATCCCCTGCCCCAATGGGCCAGTAGTCGTTTCCACGCCAGAAGTATAGCCATACTCTGGATGGCCTGGAGTTTTAGAGTGCAATTGACGGAAATTTTTCAAATCATCAATAGAAACATCATAACCCGTCAGATGCAGCAAGCTGTAAATCAGCATAGAGCCGTGACCATTAGATAACACGAAACGGTCACGATCAACCCAGTTAGGGTTAGAAGGGTTATGATTCAGATAGTCGCGCCACAGCACTTCAGCAATGTCAGCCATTCCCATTGGTGCACCAGGATGCCCTGATTTTGCTTTCTGCACAGCGTCCATGCTCAAGAAGCGGATAGCATTAGCAAGGGTTTTACGAGTGGTCATTCTTTACTCCAAGTCGGATAAAAGCGTTAGTGAACTAAGGACTAATTTTCGCAGCGCGGCATACAAACCGCAATCATTAATACCAGATAAGGAGAACTATATTAATTTCCCCTTGGCAACAATTCTTTGATTTACCCCGTTGTTTCGGTGCATTCTCAGGCCAATGCGTGCAACTGAAGGTGGATTTGCGCAAATGGGAAATTATTTCACACCGTGATTTGCGCAATAAGAAAGTGGTGTATTAGACACGATACCCAACAAGTTAATCAAGGCCAAAAGAATGAGTTTTTCTGCCAAGTTAGGATCATGATTATAAAAGTGATAATACTCTCTAACTGGAAGCATTTGCTGATTCAGAGAACGGTAGATGTCATAATTTTCATCATCAAAACAAACAAGATTCACTTGTAATATATTTTGATTACCCGATAAGCTCGAATGAATTGCAAATAATGCGATTTCAGCAGCCAATTTTTTCGGAAAATAAATGACAAAATCTAACCCTATATTTGATTTAAAATCAGATACAGCCATCATACAATTAGCTTCCATCAATACAAAATATGATCAGCTGATTCACTTACTTCAAGATTGCGTCGAAAGTGATGCTTCCATCGGATTTATTGCACCATTGGCAGAGAACGAAGCGGAACGATATTGGCAAGATGTCGAAGCAGATCTTGCATCCGGTCATCGGTTTCTGTTGGTTGCCCTGAAAGGTGAAAACATCGCAGGTTCAGTGCAACTTTCCTTCTGTAAGAAAAAGAACGGCCTGCACCGCGCGGATGTAGAAAAACTGATGGTGCATACTGCCTACCGACAGCGCGGAATTGGCCGAATGCTGATGAATGCACTAGAACGCTTGGCAAAACAGCATCAACGCAGTTTGCTGGTTTTGGATACACGTACCAATGATCCGGCTTCAGCACTGTATCAAAAATGTGGTTTTATTGAAGTCGGACAAATTCCAAAATTTGCCATTAATTCCAATGGGGAATTTTCAGGAACTACGTATTTCTATAAGTTGATTTGAAATTTTCTGCAAATGCAAAAAAGAAAAAGCCCCGAGTTAAAAACTCAGGGCTTATAAATTCTGGCGGTGCGGACGGGACTCGAACCCGCGACCCCCGGCGTGACAGGCCGGTATTCTAACCAACTGAACTACCGCACCGCATGGTGTTCTGGCTGAGAACGGGGTGGATGATACGGGCTACGATAAAATACGTCAATCGCTTTTTATAACAAAAGGTTTTGTTTGCACAATTTTTCACCTCGACCAAATATTTCCCTCCATTTTGTTCTTGTTTAATCAATCTAGCTGTTCAGGTTTTGAGCGCCAAAGGCAGCTTCCCCCTTTCTTTTCCACCAGATCCAAACGAGATTCATGCTGAATTAGTTCTTCATCAGAAGCATAAACAATTTTTAGTTCTGTCTGTGGGCGGGTAATCTTTTTAATTTCTGAAATCTGAGCGTTACCTGATGTTTCCCCTTCCATTGAAAAAGCCAATGATGTCTGACCACCTGTCATTGCCAGATAAACATCAGACAGAATCTCGGCATCAAGCAATGCGCCGTGAAGAGTGCGTTTTGAGTTATCTATATGATAACGATCACACAACGCATCAAGATTATTACGCTTGCCGGGGAAAAGCGCTCTTGCCAACATCAAGCTATCTGTAATAGTACAAAAATCAGCGGTTGGTGGAATATCCCGATTCAGTTTACGGAACTCATAATCCATAAAGCCGATATCAAACGTTGCGTTATGGATAATCAACTCAGCACCACGAATAAACTCAATGAATTCATCAGCAATATCAGCAAATTTCGGTTTATCCAGCAAAAATTCATCGCTGATGCCGTGAACTTCAAATGCTTCCGGATCAACCAAGCGTTCCGGCTTAATATAAATATGAAAATGACGCCCTGTCAGGCGACGGTTAATAACCTCCACAGCACCAATTTCAATGATGTTGTGTCCCTCATAATGAACACCTAACTTGTTCATACCGGTTGTTTCGGTATCGAGGACTATTTGGCGGGTAATAGCAGTGCTCATAGTGTTTTTTTGTGTCAGACTTAGAGTTTTGATTAAAGATGATATAGGAAGAGTCTACCAAAGATGAACAAACAGGTAGAAATTTTCACCGATGGTTCTTGCCTCGGTAATCCCGGCCCCGGTGGATATGGCATTTTACTCCGCTACCAACAACGAGAAAAAACCTTAAATGGCGGTTATTTTCACACGACCAATAATCGCATGGAATTAATGGCGGCCATAATAGGGCTGGAAACGCTTAAACGTTCCTGTAATGTGATTTTGACGACGGACAGCCAGTATGTCCGCCAAGGAATCACTCAATGGATCCACAACTGGAAAAAACGCGGCTGGAAAAAAGCGGACAAATCTCCTGTTGTCAATGTCGATCTCTGGCAGCGACTTGATAAAGCTATTTTGCGTCATGACATTGATTGGCGCTGGGTCAAAGGCCACGCTGGGCATCGGGAAAATGAGTTATGTGATGAACTGGCCCGCGCAGCCGCCAGTAACCCTACTCAAGCCGATACTGGCTATATTGAAAACGAAAATTAATCCATCCATTTAGAGCGTCGGTAAATCTTTTTCGCCGCTCCCAACGCATTACTGAATTTCGGTTTCAACAATGTTGCCCGCATGGGATTTAATGTCAAAGGTATTGTCCGCTTGCGGGCAATAATCACATTCAGACAACCAAACATTGACATATTGAGGCCCCAAAGACTCTTGCTATTTTTGTGCCACGGTAAAACATGAAAATTAGCGTGATGAATGATTTCATAATTAAGAAGACGCAGCCAATCCAATTGGCGCAACATAGAAAACATCTGGGCCTGACAAGATTGCCGACAACATATCGGGGAAATTATTTTCCTTAAACCTAATATACTTATTGGGTTAAAACCACTGATGATCAACCAACCATCATCGATCATGATCCTGTCCACTTCCCTCAATAGCCAATGAGGATCAATACTATAAGTCAACATATGTGCCAACAAACAGGCATCAACTGATTTACTTGCAAAAGGAAGGTAATTGGGATCAGTAATGACATTCATATTTTTTCCCTGCAATCCTATATTGACTTGATGGCGGATCAAACAGGAACAGGTATCAATTTCAGCACTTAAGTTACCGATTTTCACTAAATGAAAACCAAAGATTTTTGGCCACCACGGTTCCAATTGACGTTCCAGAGAGACGCGGTAATATTCTCCCCACGGTAACTCGGCCCAAGAAGCAGGGAGGGTTATTTGCTTGATTGAACGTGCTGATCGCATGTCATCTTCCTTATCAACCTACTATAAACCTACTATTGAAAACGAGGCGTACAATGGAGCTTATCAGGATCCCTGCCCTTTCGGATAACTACATTTGGTTACTTTGTGATGAGAACAAACATTGTGTCATCATCGATCCCGCTGAGTCAGAGCCTGTCATTGATATTCTAGCAGCAAACCAATTTATTCCCGCTGCTATTCTGCTGACACATCACCATCATGATCACGTTGGCGGAGTTCCCGGGCTACTCAAACAGCACCCCGAATTACCCGTATATGGTCCCGAAGAGACGCAACATAAAGGAGCAACCTATATTGTTCATGAACATGACACCATTAATACAGGAAGTTTTTCTTTCCGTGTCATGGAGCTACCAGGACATACACTTGGTCACATTGCATTTTATCAAGCTCCCTACCTATTTTGTGGAGATACTCTGTTTTCTGGCGGTTGTGGACGTTTATTTGAAGGTACAGCCGAACAAATGTTTTCCTCTCTTGAGAAAATTTTATCCTTACCCGATGATACATTGATCTGCTGTGCTCACGAATATACTGTGTCAAATATGAAATTTGCAAAAGCAGTATTACCAAATAATCAAATTATTCACGATTATTATCAAGAAACGCTTAAATTACGTGAAAATAATCAGGCAACCATCCCAACAAATTTACAAACAGAGAAAAAAATTAATGTTTTCTTAAATTGCCACGACATTTATTTACAAAAAAATATCGGTATCAAACCGAACTCAATGTCACTTTCTTCTGTTTTTCAGCAATTAAGGGCTTATAAAGATCGATTTTAATTTTGTTGGGTTGTCTTCTACGTAATAGGTCAGTATTATTGCTCACCTTTTAGGCAACAATCGAAAAATTAAATAACATGAAGACAAAAGCGATCATACTCGCCTCTGTTCTTCTTGCTGGGTGCCAATCGAGCCTGCAACCAAAGGCTCCTTCCCAGCAACAAGCACAGAAGATGTCTTCAACGAATCAGAAAGAAAACAGTATTGCAGAACCAGAGAATTCCGCAAACTGGAAGGTAAGTCCGACAGCCCAACAAGATTTATGGGGACATATCCGCGATGAGTTGAAGATGGAAATTCCTGACAATAGCAGGGTAAGAGCACAGCAAAGTTACTATTTGACGAACAAAAAACATTTCCAAAGCGTGATGTTGCAAGCAGAACCATACATTTATTGGATCGTTGATCAACTTGATGAGCGACATATGCCAATGGAGCTGGTATTTCTGCCCTTGGTAGAGAGTTCTTTTAACCCTCATGCCACCTCCTACGCCAAGGCCGCAGGTTTATGGCAGATTATCCCAAGCACAGGCCATCATTATGGTATGACGCAAGATAAATGGTACGATGCCCGTCGTGACGTTGCTGCATCAACAGCGGCCGCTCTTGATATGCTTCAATACCTCAATACACGATTTAATGGGGATTGGCTTTTGACCATTGCCGCCTACAATAGTGGCGAAGGTCGGGTCCTGCGTGCAATCAGAGAAAATAAAGCACAAGGAAAGCCAACAGATTTTTGGTCGTTGTCACTGCCGCGGGAAACAACGCACTATGTCCCCAAGATATTGGCGGTAAGTAATATCGTTCGTCATGACGAAAAATTTAGTTCTAAATTTCCTAAACCCAATAACCAACAAGCACTGATTAAAGTGGAAGTAGGACAGCAAATCATGCTGTCACAAGCGGCTGAACTATCCGGGCTATCATTGACATCAATCAGGGCATATAACCCAGGGTATAAACGGGGTATGACGTCACCTCATGGGCCGCATTACATCATGCTACCAAAAAAGAACGTAGGGCAATTTAGAACTTCTTTGGCAAATAAAGAAATCCTGAAAGACATTCGGCTGGCTGTTACCCAAAATACCCACAAGTTACAGCAAAAAAGCAGCTATACGGTTCGTGCCGGCGATACCTTGTCAGCGATTGCTAAGCGCTTCCGTACAACTCACCGAGAGTTACAGAGATTGAACAACTTAAAAACGGCTGGTCGACTCAAGATCGGTCAAGTGCTAAAAATCGATAACAATGGCCCAATCACCTATCATGTGCAAAAAGGTGATTCATTTTCCAGCATAGCTAAACACCACGGTGTAGACCTTAATGATCTACAGAATTGGAATAAAAGCGTTAAAATCAAAGACATGAAGCCGGGTATAGCTCTGACTCTTTATCTTAATTAAACATATTTCTTCTCTCCAGTATATAGCGCCCTGTTTTTTAGCAGGGCGCTATTTTTATATATTTAATTGATTTGATTAAATCAGGTGTAACAACAATAAAAATATCAAATATTTCAAACAAATAAAAAAATAATATAAATTCAGCCTATTAAATATAAATAACCAAATAAAGACATTATGATTTCAACAAAATCCAGCAACTCGAATATGACATTTTCATTGTTTTCTAGCATAATTTCATTCAGGCAATCATATACATTTCATTATCCTATTGATTTATTAGTATCAACAGAGAGGTAATAAATTGACATCATCAGGATCAAATGCAGAAAACTTCCCTAATGCCTTCACTAAGATAAAAGAATATCTGCTACTTCCCGCAGGGTTTCAACCGGATACCATTCCTTGTATCGAAACAGAAAGCTGTGATTATAGTGCCATGAAATTTCAACTGAGTGGTAAATCGATTGTTTTTCGTCAGGCTAAAATAACGCCGAGTAAACAGGGACAATTCGTCACGCTTTGGAAAAGACCAACTCCAGCTTCAGAAATAATGCCTTTTGACGAAAGCGATAACATTGATTTTTGTCTAATAGCGACTTTTTCAGAGCAGCAAAAAGGTATTTTTCTATTTGACTCACATACCCTGATAAACAAAGGCATTTTCTCAAGTCAAACTAAAGAAGGTAAAAGAGCCATTCGTGTCTATCCTACATGGGTATCACCTACATCAAAACAAGCTATCCAAACACAAAAATGGCAATCCTTATATTTTATAAATTTCGATAAGAAAGAATCTGCTATTGAACAATTTAAGAATATACTCTCAAAGAATAACAAAAATGATTAATAATTGAATAATGTTATTATCATTTGTTTAAACTTTATATTTAAAAGTATATTACCTTCTGTAGATTTATCAAGAATCGTTTCGTTTAATTTTAACACTTTATTAAAATGGTAAGGTCAATACAAATGTATCATAATGGATATTTTGTCACAGCAGAAATTAGAGCCAATGGAAATGTAGATCTTGATATTGTTGTAAAAGAACTAAAAACTCTGCAACAGAAAACACGATTAGAGTCAGGCTGTGAAATATTTTCTATCCAACAATCTCGTGAAAACCCACGTTCTTTCATTATGTGGGAAAAATTTATTGACCATGACTCATTAAAGAAACATTTTGAATATGAACATACGAAATATTATTTATCCTTGAACTTGACTGATATCGTACGCGTCTTTACGACAGATATCATTTGATCTCATCATAATATCCCCAAGAGATTTCAAGTTGCAGTTCAGAAAATAATACTGCAACTTGAAAGATAAAAGACATAAAAAGGCAAATCATTAAGGAGCATATTTTGGTCATTAGAATGAATTATGACGATTTACCTGAAGTCAAAGGCCCTTATGTACATGCAACAAAACACCACGGTCTATTATATGTATCAGGTTTAACGGCTTTTGGTACAGAAGCACAAACTCATAATGTAGAATCACAGACCCTTGCCATTCTCCAACAAATGACTTCGATACTTGAGCAGGAGAAAAGGCATAAGTCTGATCTGATAAAGTTCACTATTTTCGTTAAAGATATCAACCAACTCCCATTAATTCGTCCATTGCTGTTTGATTTTCATGAAGGAAATTTACCCTCTTGCTCTCTGGTTGAAGTATCAAAGCTTATTCATCCAGATTTGCAAATAGAAATTGAATCAATTATTGCCCTACATGAATAACTGCACTCCCCCGCCCACACTGGGCGAGGGTTTACGGCGTTTTTTATTAAAATATCTTTTGATAAGGTCTTAAAAATAACTCAGTCTATTCACTGAAACATCATCAACTGTTCCAAAATGGACTAAGTTTTAGTTTATAATAAATAAACAATGCCACTTTTTAAAAAATGGTGAAATCAAAACAACATTAATATATAAACTACTCTTAATCTTATTGTTTTTTATGGAACCAAAGTAATTTACTCATTAAATTATAACAATAAATTATCGGCAAGAATTTTATAAAATCTTAAATAACACCAACAACCATAATAAATATGGTTTTATTATTTCACCCTAATTTATCAGGAGAATTTAGTGAAAAAAATTCTTAAAACATCCTGTCTTACTATGACACTCGCTTTCACTGCTGCCGCAAACTCAGCAATGCCAACAACATTTACGAAATCCACTGACCAATTGCCCAATCAGGCACCTGGATATTACCATCATATGATTGGGGATATCGTGGTCACCGCTATTTATGACGGATACATCCACCTTTCCCCCTCTTTATTAAAGGGCATTGAAACAGAAGATATTCAGAAGCTGCTTGCTCGCATGTTTCAAATTGAAGAGAAAAATGGTGTTCAAACAGCGATAAATGCCTATCTGGTCAATACCAAAGAAGGTTTGGTGTTAATTGATACTGGTGGTGGCAAATGCTTTGGCCCAACCATGGGAAATATTGTTGATAATATCCGTTCCGCAGGCTACACACTGGAAGCAGTAAAAACAATATTACTGACACATATGCACCCAGATCACATTTGTGGAATCTCCGCAGATGGCAAAGCCGCATTTCCTAATGCAACCTTATACGTTTCTCAAGAAGAAAAAGACTTCTGGCTGAACCCTGAGGTTGCCGCCTCTGCACCTAAAGAAAATCAACCCTTTTTCAAAATGGCACAAGATGCTGTCGCGCCATATATTGCCAAAAAAGCATTCCGTACTTTTAAAAGCGGAGATAATGTTGTTTCTGGTATCGAAGCAATACCCACTTTCGGCCATACTCCGGGTCATACCTCAT
This sequence comes from Xenorhabdus vietnamensis, assembly GCF_002127535.1. GTDB lineage: Bacteria > Pseudomonadota > Gammaproteobacteria > Enterobacterales > Enterobacteriaceae > Xenorhabdus > Xenorhabdus vietnamensis. The sequence continues at coordinate 345,610 of NZ_MUBJ01000001.1, read as the reverse complement.
TCAAAATACGATCTGGTAATAATAACATGCTGATTTGGGGTGATATTGTGCACTCTTATTCTGTGCAATTTATACATCCAGAAGTTTCCATTGAGTTTGATACAGATAATGATAAAGCTGTTGAAGCACGTAAGTACGCTTTCAAAAAGGCTTCACAAGATAAATGGTTAATTGGTGCCGCACATTTACCCTTCCCTGGAATTGGGCATATTCGCAAAGATGAGCAAGGTTATACTTGGGTGCCGGTGGAGTATTCAATCTTGTTGAAAAAAGATAATTAGCACCATTGCTTGCTGACAAATAAACAGCTGGGTACACACCAGAATACCATGCCAGAGCAGGGGTATTCTGGACAATCCTGCGCTAAGTACATTAAGCACCAAATTCCCATGGTGATTACACACAAATATATGCTCAATATAAAAACAAGGTTGCTACATTATGGAAAAGAAAACCAAAAACAGGGAATACATTCCAACTTTTATATTATTATAATGCACTCAGCCTCTATTCATAACAAACTACAATAATAAATCTCATTTTTAAAAAATATTATCTGTTATAGTGATTTTTTCATATGGTTGAAATCTTATCAGAATTATTTACTCTTAAAAATGGCGAACTCATTCGCCATTTTATTAATGAAAATATTGGAGTATTTTACTCCACCAATCTTTGCTTTTGTGGTAAATGTATACCCTTCCTGATAATTCCCTACAGATGTACTGAACACTGCAAAAATTTCTTCAAATTATATTTATAATGGCATTCTGTACTCGATCATGCCAGATTTCTCAGCTATCCAGTTATAGAGTTTCTGAGCGCGTAAATTTGTTTCCTGTGTATGCCAGTACAGGCGTTTGCATCCATATTTTTTCGCTTCCTGATGAACAAATTCAATAAGTTGCTTACCAATATGTTGCCCCCGTATATCATCAGCAACAAAAAGATCTTCCAGATAGCAATAATCTTTTTCAGCCCATGTGGAGAGATGATAAAGATAGTGAACAAACCCGACGACTCTGTCACCATATTTTGCTATCGCGCAAAAAACGGGTTCATTTTCAGCCAAAAAGCGGTCCCATGTTTTTAGAGTCGTTTCTTCCGTTAATTCAGCTTGATAGAACTCTTGATAACTCAACCAATGGGGTAACCATTGCGTATAGTCTTCTTGAGAAATAAATCCAATAGATACAAATAATTCTTTATCATTCATACTTATATTCCTTTTTAATACAGCTTTAATAATCAGAAACATGACGCTGAAGTAAAATCATGTTACGTTTTATTCTGGTTTTTTATAAGGTACACTTTTTTAATTTTATTAGGATCCACTTTAATATGAAGAAAAAAACATCCTCTCACTTTCCCAATCTTCTACTGGAAAAAGGCTGCATTAAAGATCAAGTCTATCATGCTATCAGGGAGGCTATTTTATATGGACACTTGTGTGCTAGTGTAAAAGTTCCTTCCAGCAGAGCACTAGCTGAAATGATGTCGATTTCCCGTAATTCTGTTTTATCTGCCTTCGAGCGTTTAATAGATGAAGGGTATTTAGTTACCCGTCAGGGATCAGGTACTTTCGTTTCCCCCATCATTCCAGATGAGTTAACTCAAACAAAATCAAAGAAAAAGATTAAAGCATATGAAATTACAGTAAAAGATAACATCAATCCCAATATAAAAAATGTGGAACCTTTGTGGAAAAAATCACGCCCGGATATAACAGGAAGACGAATATTTAGCGTGGGTGTAGGGTGTGTGGATTTATTCCCTCATGAGCTATGGGGGCGACTATTAGGGCGTGTATGGCGTCAATCCAAAAAAGAATTGGCACAGTTTAATGATCCTGCCGGATATCAAGCATTAAAAGATATTCTATGTCACTATGTTCGTTCAACTCGTGGCCTATATTGCCACGCAGAACAAATTATTATTGTGAATGGAACTCAACAAGCAATAAATTTAACTGCTCGAGTTCTTCTTCGGGAAAATGATGAAGTTTGGCTGGATGATCCGGGATATGATGGCGCATTAGGTATTCTGACGTCTGTTGGCGCTAAAGTACGTTCTGTTATTGCTGATGAAAATGGAATGGATATCTCATACGGTATAAAACATTGGCCGAATGCCAAATTGGTTTTTACCGCTCCTTCTCACCAATTTCCATTAGGGAGTACGTTAAGCTTATCTCGACGTCTTACATTACTTGAGTGGGCGGCTAAACATCAGGTATGGATATTTGAAGATGATTATAATAGTGAGTTTCGTTATTTTTCCAAACCTATTCAAGCGCTCCAAGGGTTGGATCAGCAGCAACGAGTAATTTATGCAGGTTCTTTTTCAAAAATGATGTATCCGGGATTCCGCTTAGGATTTTTAGTGGTGCCTGAACAATTAATTGAACCTTTTAAATTGATGAAATATTACACTGATTCTCATTCTGGTTATTTAGAACAAGCAACGTTAGCCCAATTTATTTCTGAAGGGCATTATACACGCCATGTTCGTCGTATCCGAAAGATTTGTTATGAACGTCGTGAAGTTTTAATCAACGCAATTAAAAAATATTTACCTCATATATTTAAAGTACAGCCAGCGGATTCAGGAATACATATGGTGTGCTGGTTACTCAATGGATTAAAGGAGAATGAGGTAATTGAAAAATGCCATCAGATAGGTTTAAATGTTCAACCATTATCACGATATTGTATGAAACCTTATGAAAGAGAAGCTGTTCTTTTAGGTTATGCAGCTCATACGCCAACCGAAATTGAAGAAAACATTAAGCGACTATCAAGCATTTTGTAAAAATATTTTGTCAGAATTTAATACCCCCAGTAATCTCAATCTGCGTATTCATATTAAGCGATTGGCAAGAAAAACAATTTGTTACTCACGTTCGATAGAAATTCACGAAAAACTGATTGGCGCCTATATTGAAAAACATCATTATAACGCTTTGGAGTCATGATCTGCTAAATTAACCAAATATTAATTTATCTATTTACATTTAGGCTGATCTCATCGAAACATTTACTTTTATTTGAATGAATGGCTGACATTTATATATTCAATGCAAATATATCATTCATTATCACACTCTTTTTTATCAAACAACAAAGATAGAAAATGAAAAATCTCACTTCTAAATACAGATTTTTTGTGATCTAGTTCATAAAATGACAATGATCATGATTTTGTCAAAACCGTTACCTGTTTTTTTATTTTCACCTCATAATGTTACGAAAAAAACACCTTTTATGAATAAATATAAATCAGTTTTATTCACCAATAATATACACCATCTAAGAATATCATTCTTCAACAGCAATAATTTTAACTTTTTACGCTGTTATTGTCAGATGACATTTTTTATTTCACTTGATTTAATTTGGTCTTTACCCATTCGTTATTTATTATCCCCCCATTTTATTCACCACGAATCAGCCGATATATTCGGACAACAGAATCTCTTCAAATTATCGAACAAAAACGTATTGCGTCCTTAATTAACAAATTTGTCGGAGACAATGTGAGTTAGATTTAAATCTTGTGCCCGAATGTTATGGCCTGCGTTGCTATCAGGCGGGATAGCCTATTTCATAACACTCCATCATCTCAGGGAGACAGAATATGTCAGTGAAAAAGCACCTCACAAAATTGAAGAAAGGAAAAGCGCTGTTGGAACAAGGACAGCAAGCTACACAGATGGCGAAACAAGCCAAAGGCCTGTTGACGGGTGCGGGTGGTAACACTGCTGCCGGTCTCGGTGCCGGTAGCATGATCAGTGGCATGGGGGGAGGCTTTGCGGGACGTTCAGGTAAGGCAGCTGGTAGCCTCGGTGCTAATAGCATGATCAGCGGTATGGGGGGTGGCTTTGTCGGTGGACAGGGACAAAAAGCCGGGCTGGCTGTCCGGGCCGCCTCCGGTGACTCAATGGCAGGCAAAATGTTACAGCAAATCGGCCAGAAATTGGGGCTCGGTGGCGGAGTTGATCCCAGCGGCCTGTTATTCACCCTGACAGCGGGCGGATTGCCGGCACAAACCTTTGTCGTCACCGACTTCAGCCTGAGCGAACACTTCTCTCGCCCTTTTGCACTGGAAGTGGGGCTGGCGAGCGCCGACGCCGCCATTGGCTTCCCGCTGGTGCTTGACCACACGGCGACGCTGACTATTCTGCAGAACGGTGTCGAACAGCGAAGCGTCACCGGCATCGTTACCCGCTTTGAACAGGGCAACACCGGACTGCACCAAACCACCTACCGGATGAGTATCCGCCCTGACCTGTGGCGCACGACCCTGCGGCAGAACTCACGCATCTTCCAGCAACTCAACATCGCCGGCATCATCACCAAAATCCTCAAGGAGCACAGCATCCGCGACGTGGCGTTTAACCTGCGCCACCCGCACCCGGAACGCGAATTCTGCGTACAGTATCAGGAAAGTGACTTCGATTTTCTGCAACGACTGACGGCGGAAGAAGGCATTTTCTACTTCTTCGAATGCAGTAACGGGCGCAACACGCTGGTGTTCGCCGACGACTGCGGTTCAGTGCCACCGGGCATACGCCTGCCCTATCAGCCGGGTGAGGCTAGTACGCTGGGTGAACCGGCGGTCAGCAGCCTGACCAGCAGCGCGCAGGTGCGCCCGGCTCAGGTACAGCTTAAGGATTACACCTTCAAGAACCCGGCCTGGCCGGCGGAATTTCAGCAGCAGATGCGGGATGAAAACCTGCAACAGCTGTATTACGAGCACTACGACTATCCGGGCCGCTTCAAAGATGAGGCACATGGAAAGGATTTCACCCGCTATCGACTGGAGGCACTGCGCAGCGACTCCGTAACCGGACAGGGCAGCGGCAATTCCATCGCCCTGCAACCGGGCAAATTGTTTATTCTTGATAACCATCCCCGGCTAGACCTGAATCAATCATGGCAGACCGTCTCCGCCAGCCACAGCGGCAGTCAACCACAGGCACTGGGAACCGCCAGCTCAGGCTCCGGTACAACACTGAACAGCCACTTTACCTTCATCCGCCAGAACCAGAACTGGCGTCCATCTCCGTTGCCCAAACCGGTGATTGATGGCCCGCAGATTGCTAAAGTGGTCGGCCCGGCAGGAGAAGAGATTTTCTGTGACCAGTACGGGCGTGTGCGTCTGCAATTCCCGTGGGACAGGTATGGTAAGAGTGACGACCAAAGCTCTTGCTGGATACGGGTCAGCCAGCCGTGGGCCGGTCAGGGCTGGGGCATGCTGGCTATTCCGCGTATCGGACAGGAAGTGGTGGTGGATTTCCTGCATGGCGACCCCGACCAGCCCATCGTCACCGGGCGTACTTACCATGCCAGCAATATCCCGCCGGGGAGCTTACCGGGCAGCAAAACCCAGATGGCGTTCCGTTCCAAAACCCATAAGGGACAAGGGTATAACGAACTGCTGTTTGAGGATGCCAAGGGCAGTGAACGGCTGGATCTGCACGCACAGAAAGACATGAATACCAAAGTGCTCAATAACCGCGATACCCATGTACTGGCAAACCACAGTGAAACCGTGGAGAAAAACCAAACTCTCAAGGTGAATGAGCACAAAAACGAAATGGTGAAAATGACCAGCACGGAAACCATCGGCATGGTCTACGCACTGACTGTCGGAGCCAGCATGAATACCACCGTCGGCGCCAGCCAGACTGAACAGGTCGGCAGCCATAAATCCATTGCGGTCGGCAATACCTTGTCCATCAATGCCGGTGATGTGATTGAGCTGAAGTGTGGGGCCAGCGTTCTGCGGATGGACAGCTCGGGCAAAATCACTATACAAGGCAGTGAATTCAAATTTGAGGCCAGTGGCCCGGTGCAAATCACCGGCAAAGACATCGACCTGAACTAATAAGGACAGACTGAGATGGAATTTCGTAACCTCACCCCCTTCGCGGTGATGAACTACTCGATGTTGGATGTCGAAGATACTGAGCATCACGCCACGGTCATGAAAATCTGCTACCAGCTCTTGCCCACCGGGCAGGGGGAATACAGCGCCGAATTGCTGCCCGCGCCGCCTTTGTGTTTACAGGATGAATATCGCGGGCAAATGAATGCTTCGCAAGTATTGCAGGAGAGTGACCTTGCCCCGTTTAAACCACGCTGCGATGTGATTGTTAATGGCACAGCCTACGCACCGGATAATCGCCCCTGTACGGAATTTCCCGTGCGGTTGCAGGTCAAAACCAAGCAGGGCCAGCCCCTGCTCGACAAAACCCTGACCGTCACTGGTGAACGGGAGTTTATCCGTGATGCCAGCGGCAACTGGCAACTGACGGAACCCAAACCCTTTACCACCCTATCGCTGGATTATCGCTACGCCTTTGGGGGCGAGTGCAAAATCACGGCAGATGATAAAGCGAGCCAACGGCTCAACGAACATGACCGGCTGACACCGGAACAGCGTCAGCAGCACCCGGACGGGGAAAATGCGCCAATAGCCCATGCCGTTTGTGAAACTAACCCGCTGGGAACCGGCTTTATCACCCCGTGGTACGCCAACGCCAAATCGCTCACCCGCTACCCTGCCCCCCGCATTATCCGGTCAGATGATCCTTTCACAGCCGAACATTTTACAACACAGCTAACCGGTACATTACCGGCAGATACGCCGGCCTGCCAACCGCAAGGTATGGGTTTTATCGGCCGTCCGTGGCTGCCCCGCCGTCAATTAGCCGGTACTTACGATGCGGAATGGCTGGAGCATCGTCACCCTTACCTGCCGAAAGATTTTGACTTCGGTTACTGGAACGGCGCACCGGCTGACCAGCAGATTGACTGGCCGGACACGGATATTGCCATCACCCTGAGCGGCCTGACTCCCTACAGTGACCTGCATGTCAAACTGCCGGGACATCGCCCGTTCATTTTATTGCGGATGCATAACGGGATTCTGTTACCCGTTCCGATGCGTCTCGATACGTTAATTATCGACAGCGAGGCCAGAACACTGCATATGACCTGCCGACTGAATTTCAAAACCTCCCTGCCCGTGCGGGTCGCCGAAGCCCGGTTTGAAATCAACCCGGATGCGCCGTTGCTCAAACTGTCACCACTGGAAGAGGAGAAAATGGATGGCCGATAACTACATCGCTCGCACCGCTGGCACATGGATGATTATCGGCATGCTGCCGGACGTGTGCAAAACCCCGATGGGTCCGTCCACACCGCCGATTCCGTATCCGGTGGTAGCTAAACTGGCGGACAGTTCCGTAGCAGTGCAATCCGTCCGCGCCAACGGCCAGCCGGTGGTGGCATTTGCCCAAAGCTTCGTGCCACAGACGCTAGGTGACCAGCCCGGTGTCGCCAATGGGATCAAAAGCGGCACGGTGGGCGGCAAGTGCCACCCGAAAGAGCATACCCGCACCGTGCGCGCCGGCAACAAACTGGTGCTGCGCCACGGGGATAAATTCTGGATGAATGGGGCATAAGGAGGGAACCATGTCAGACACGATGATCGTTACCCCGGATAACGACGATGTTAGAGCCGAAAAATATTGTAAAGAGTTTAACATCCGCACACAGGCTGAAGCGGAGAAAGCGCTAAGCAATGCTGATACGCTATATCGACAAAGTTCTCGTTTTTACGGCGATTACGGAAACGATCCCGAATTAGACGTTTACTATAATCAGGCAGACGCTGACTTCGAAGTCCAGTCTTTTAAAAAAACAGCTCAGGATACCGTTGAAAAATTCAAAAGCGGTGAGTTTCCGAAGAAAGAATGGGAAGAAAAAGAAGAAGACAACCATCCCAAACCCAATGCAGCGTTGCCTCAAAAGACACGGAACGATAGCCCGACTGGTGAAGGTAACACGCTAGGCAGTGTTGTCGGACAAGCCAGTGCCGCCCAAAACACCCCCCATGATGCCAATCCGGCCGTTAAACCTGAAGCTCCGGCGGAAAAAGGCATGTGGGATAAAACCATTGACTGGTTTCAGGAAACCGGCGATGACCTCAAAAAATGGGCTGATGAGAGTAAACACAATCTGAAGGCAGCCTGGGATAATCCAGGGGAAGCGGCTATCGGGGCAGGAAAAGCGCTCTGGAATACCGTTCCTGAAATGGCAGAATTGTTTGGTAAGGGAGCGGTTACAATCGCAACGCCCCCCGCCGTTGCAGCCGAACAAGCATTAGGATATATGGGAGTCACTCCTCTCGGAATTTCTGACCTTCAGCAAAAGGCTGTTGATATGGTCAATGCTGATGCGATTAAGATGGAAATGAAAAGCGATGCTGAAAAAGGGGGCGGCTTCGCTTTTGATATCGGTAGCCTAGCTTTGGGAGGGGCAGGGATATTTAAAGGAGCAGCAAAAGGCGCCACAAAAGCAACAGCTAAAGCTGAAAGCAAGGTGTTGAGTGAAGAAGCCAAAGCCGCCGAAGTAGCAGGTGGCAAAATCAAAAATCAACCGCCTGAAACTGCTAACTCCACGTCCACCAAACCCAAAAATACTAAAGAAGACCCCATTGACAACCCGTCCAGCAACAAGGAGGGGAGTTGTACCGGAACCTGCAGTGTAAAAGGTGAGCCCGTTGATATGGCTACCGGTGACTTCCTGCAAGTCTGGCCAGTTATCGCTATCCCCGGATTATTGCCGATCACCCTGACCCGGACCTATCGTTCTACCGCCAAGTTAAACGGCCTGTTTGGCCCTAAATGGGCAGATGACTGGTCACGCCATCTGCTACTGACCGACGGCAAAGTGAATTTCACCGATGCCGACGGGGTGATCTACGATTTCAATACGCCGAATAATCAGGTACTCGCCCGTAATCAGCATATTCCCCATTACCTTCTAGAGGGAGAATTAACTGGTGAACTGAAACTAACCGATCGCCAGTCCCAGTTGACTTACCATTTCAATCATGCTGTCGGAAATACTCGCAAGCTGTCCGCCATTACTGATCGCCGGCAGAACGCGATTCGGTTTATCTACAATAAACAGTCGCAACTGATTGAAGTCACGCGCACCGATGGTTTCCGGCTGATCTTAGATTATCAGGGGCAACAGCTCCAGACACTGGATTATCTGGAACAGAAAAAGCAGCAGCGGCTGGTCACTTGTCACTATGACTCACAGAGCTACCTGAGTGAATGTGAAGCGTTCCAGCATAATCATCTGTGGCATGAATATGATGCACAGGGGCGGATGACTCGCTGGCACGATACTGACCAGACTGATTTAAACCTGACTTATGATGAACAAGGACGAGTACTCAGCACGACTTCTCCCAGTGGTTACTGGTGTGATCGCTTCCACTATGACGATAACGCTCGTATCACCACCTATCAGGATGGTGAAGGCGGTAAAACCCACTACCATTACGATAACAACGGGTTGGTTCTGCGTGAAGTCGATCCATTAGGACGTATCACACGCCGCCAGTGGCGCCATAGCCAAATTGTCTGGGAAGCTGATCCATCAGGGGCTATCACCACATTTGATTACAACCCTGACGGTGCCCTGACCGAAGTAAAGCTGCCGACTGGCGATACGTTCGCTTATGGTTATGACGAACACGGGCAGTTTATCGAAAGTATCCTGCCAACGGGCGAGCACTGGCAATTTCACTATGATGAGCAAGGCAACCTGACAGCACTGACTAATCCGTTAGGTCACAAAGAAGAATACCAATACGGCATCCACGGTGAATTACGCCAGCGTTTACTGCCGGATGGTCGTCAGTGGCATTACGCCTATGATGAACAGCAGAGGCTGACAGCTGTGATGACGCCGGACGGCCAGACAACCAATTTGCAACTGGACGAGCTGGGTCGTCTGCGTCAACTCACCGATGTCCTCAAACAGCAGACTCACTACCGTTATAGCGATGACCATGCCAGCCTTAAAGGCAGCCTGACCGATGTTGAACTTCCGGACGGTACGACCCAACAGCTCGCGTATGACAGCGAGCGGCGTGTGGTGGCGGTCACTGATGGCGAAGGCCGTACCACGCGTTATACATACGGCGCGTTTGACCTGCTCAATCAGGTTACCCGCCCTGATGGCACTATCTTACGCTTTGGCTATGACCGTCTGGCCCGTCTGAACTCAGTGACGGCTTCCACCGGCGAAACCTATCGTTATGAGCGGGATGCCGCTGGTCAGATTATCCGGGAAACCGATTTTACCGGGCGTACCCTCGACTATCAGTACGATAAATTAGGACGACGCACGCAAGTGCAGTATCCCGATGGTCAGCAGCTTCGCTGGCACTATTCCGCCGCCGGTTTACTGGTCAAACAAGAAAGCTGGCTGCCGGAAGAAAATCAATGGGTGCTTAAGGCCACCACAATCTACGAGTACAACGCCCGTCACCAATTGGTGAAAGCAACCAATGATGACGCGGTAGTGGAATACGAGTACGATAAAACGACTGGCTTGCCCATCTGCGAACGTATCAACGGGCGGGAAATTACCCGCAAATGGGACAGCCTGACCGGACGCCCGGTCAGTGAAAGTCTTGATGGCAATTCCCTGCACTTCGGTTATAACCAGCTAGGCGCATTGAACCACTTTCAACTCAACCAGAATACGCCGCTGACGCTCCAGTATGATCCGCTGGGGCGGGAAACCGTGCGTGAAAGTGCCAACGGTTTTATCCTTGCCAGCCGCTACACCGCGACCGGTCTGCTGGCACATCAGTCGGCAGGGCAGGTCACCCAATTTTTCAAAGAAACGCTGGCACAAAATGACCCGCACTTTCTTCCGCAAGCCACTGCGGTCAACCGGAGCTGGCAATATGACCGTGCTCATAATGTGCGGGTGATTGACGACAGCCGATGGGGACAAACCCGCTACCGTTACAATGATAACGACCAGATCTTGCACACCCTGTTCGAAGGTGCGCGTCCGTATGAAGAGCAATTCAGCTATGATACTAACGGTAACCTGAGCCAACACCTGCCTATAGATGCTTATGGCGCGATGGCACAAATCACGCAACGTCAAAAAGCCGGGCGGGTGGTGGTGCAGGGGGATATCCGATATCTCTATGATGACAATGGGCGTCTGGTGGAAAAAACCGAACAACGTGACGGATTCCGTCCGCAAATCTGGCGCTACCGCTGGGACACCCAAAATCAGCTCACCCACTTCGAGACCCCGGATGGCTCTCGCTGGCAGTATAAATATGACCCTTTTGGAAGACGACTCCAAAAACTGAAAATTCACGATGGAAAACTGGCAGCGGCTAATTTACAGTTGTGGCTGGCAGGTAAACCGGATTTAACGCCGAGAGCCAATGCCATCATGGGGCAGGATTACCTGTGGAGTGGCGACCAACTGATTGAGGAAACACCGGTATACGCCGATGGTACTCCAGTAGAAGATCAGCGCATCCGCTGGCTTTACGAACCCGGTTCATTAACGCCGTCCGCACGCTTTGAAAAAGGCAAGCTGCACTATATTGTCAGTGACCATCAGGGTACGGTGCGCGAGATGTTGTCCGAAGAAGGGGTACTGGTCTGGGCGCAGCGGCTGACGACTTGGGGCAAAGCGGAACGTTTTCAGGTCATCGCCTCCAATAACCCAGATTATCATGTAAATTGTAACCTGCGGTTTATGGGGCAGTTTGAGGATGAGGAGTCGGGGCTTTACTACAATCGCTTTCGGTATTACTCGCCGGAGACCGGGCAGTATATCTCGCCCGACCCCATCGGGCTGCTGGGCGGGGTGAATCCCTATGGCTATGTGCATAATCCCACTGGATGGGTAGACCCGTTCGGATTAGCGGGTAAAGACTGCGATAAATTGTTAAATCCAGATTGGACTAATCATGGATTTAAGCATTTCCCTCAGAAAAATATGTCTTGGAAAGATATTGTCAAATCAACGAAATCTGGGCCTGCTAAATATACGCCTGAGATTAATATTGAAGCATTAGAACGTTCTGTTTATAAAACAGGTCAACCAGTTACGAATGGTAAGCCTTGGAAAGTTCAAGATATGGGGGAAATTATCGGGGCTAGTGAAGGTAAACCAAGTCAATGGATAAGAGTTGAATATAGCGGTGGTACTATTCACGGACATCCAATTTCTCTGAACGAATTTAGGAAACTGACAAAATAATGAACATTGATTTTTCAAAAAAAAGCGGTGTGATCATTTTTAATGATTTTTTTATTAGAAATGATATTCCGCTTGAGAATCAACTTGATGAATTAAAAGAAGATATGTTGCAGGTAGAATTTCCTAATGGATATCTTTTAGACATAGGCTGGAGACCCTCATTCGAAATTGATGGACAGTTTAAATTGGCATTAATTAAAGACTTTAACTGGGAAAATCCCATTTATTTAGATTCAGCAAATGATTTATTTGGATTAGAAGCAAAAATTCAACTAGCAATGCTCAAATTATAACTGATGAAACCTAATAGCCGGAAAGATCCCCATGATCTTCCGGCCTTGTTTTTTTAAGAGCCGCTCATTCCCTGCCCTTAGCGGCTTTTGTAGTCACCAATCAGTTCCCGCATTCGCAGCTTAATTTCGCTGAGCTGGTCTTGCTGGCGCTGGTACTGTTGCTTAATGGCCCGGGTGTCGTCGCTGTCGGGGATTAGCACCAGACAGCCCTCCATAATCTTGACGGTGAGTGTGCCGCCAATATCAAACCCGGCCTGTTTAAGCCACTGGCCTTTCAAGTGTATCGCAGGCGGGGCATTGGCCTTGTCATTTTGCGGCACGTATCCCACGGTATAATAACGTTCGGTTTTTGCCGCTTTATTTACGGCACGGTTTTGCCTAGAATGCGCCTTAGCCATCATTCAACTCCTTGATAGTTGGTTGTGGTTAGCGGCGTTGGTGAGGTGAGAACTCATCAACGCCGTGCTGTTTTTAGCGTTGTCTTACACTCTTCTTAACTGCTTTCTCTACGTTGACTTTAGTCACAAAACTGTCAATAACCATAATCAACGCTTTTTGTTCCTCATCAGGTAATGCATCCGCTTGTTGCCAAAGTTCATGTAAATCTGGGTTGCGGATCTTTACATCGTTACTGGTATCAATCCGCCCAACTAACTCATCAAGAGAAACCTGCAATACATCAGCCATTTTGATCAAGGTATCCAACTGTGGCGAGATGTGACCACGTTCCCAACGATTATAGACGCGAGGTAAAACGCCTATAAGCTCTGCAAGGCGTGTTTGTGTTAATCCTCTGGCTTCACGCAAAGTGCGCAGACGTTCAGAAAATGCGGGCATGTCGAGACCTGTCATCAGAAAGTTAATGTCGGTCATTATATGCCCTCCTCTCAAATTGCCTGTTGTAAGATCCATTATGTGCGATTATTATATATCGCATATATGTCTATTGACAAGGTTTTAAAAGGAACATTTTATGGCTCGCATCCCGGAAGCAGAGTTGCAACACCTGAAAACCGCCGTCTCCTTAGTTGCCGTCATTGAGCAGCAGGGACGGCAGTTGTTTAAGCGCGGCAAAGATATGACGGTGCTGTGCCCGTTCCATGAGGAGAAAACGCCCTCGATGGTCATCACGCCGTCGAAAAATCTCTATCACTGCTTTGGCTGCGATACAGGCGGTTCAGTGCTGGACTGGGTGATGCAAACGGAGAATTTAAGCCTGCGTCATGCCGTGGAACGCCTGCGCGCGGTGTTAGGCGTTAATCCCTCGGTAGAGCCGTTGGTGCAACCTGCGGAGCTGGTCAGTGATGCTATCGGGCAACAGGGGCTGTTATCGCGGGTGATCGGGTTTTATCACCATACGTTGCTGAATGCGCCGGAAGCGCAGGCCTATCTGGCGAAGCGGCGGCTCAATCACCCTGAATTAGTCGCCCAGTTTAAGCTGGGTTTTGCTAACCGAACACTGGCTTACCGTCTGCCCGGCAGTAAATACACCAAAGACGGGGCTGATGTCCGCCAACGCTTACAGGCCGCCGGCGTGATGCGAAAATCAGGGCATGAGCATTTTGTTGGTTCACTGGTTGTGCCGGTGATCAGTCCGGAGGGGCAGATACAGGAAGTGTACGGGCGTAAAATCACGGATCGTCTGCGACCGGGCACACCGTTGCATCTGTATCTGCCGGGGGCGCATGGTGGCGTCTGGAATGAAACCGCGCTGGGTACGTCCAAAACGCTTATCCTGTGTGAATCGCTGATTGATGCGATGTCGTTCTGGGTAACGGGGCAACGCAATGTGACTGCCGCCTATGGCGTAAATGGCGTCACAGCGGATCACTGGCGGGCGTTCGAACACTACGGCATTAAGCAGGTACTGATCGCGTTCGACAATGACAGTGCAGGCAATGAAGCGGCGGTCAAACTGGCGTCAGCACTGGTTGCCAAAGGGATCACACCGCTGCGCGTGGTGTTCCCGCCGGGCAGGGATGCGAATAGCTATCTGTGTCAGATGGCAGAACCCGAATCCGCCTTTGCCCTGCTGCTTGAGGGTGCTGTGCCGATGCAGGAGGTAGCGGGCATGGTAGCCCTTGAGCGCCAGACCCCTGAGCCAGAACCCGCTTCTTCTTTAGTGGCTGAACCCGCACCCCGCGTGACGCCGAATGTAGTGTGTGAATCCGGCGACAACGGCGAGCTGCTAATCTCGGTCGGCACATTACAATGGTGTCTGCGCGGCATGGGCACAGTCAAAGCCGGCGCTGCTGCGCTGAAACTCAATGCGCAGGTGCTGGACAGGCAAAGCGGTGTGTTGTTCGCGGATGGGGTTGATCTGATCAGTGCCCGTTCCCGCAACAGTTATGCGCGTCTGGCTGCGGCTGAGCTGGGCTTGACCGAAGGTGACCTTCGGCGGGCACTGAGTCAAGTGTTACTGGCGGTCGAGCAGTGGCAGCAGCAGCCAGAAAATCCCGCAATGGTGCAGCCTGAGATAAATGAGGCTGAACGGGAAGCAGCACTGGCCTTGCTGCAAGATCCGCATCTGACAGCACGAGTGACCGCTGACTTAGCCGCTTGTGGTGTGGTTGGTGAATCCACTAACTTACTGGCAGGCTTTTTGGCGGCCGTGAGTCGTAAACTGGCCAAACCCTTAGCCGTCCTGATCCAAAGCAGCAGTGCCGCAGGCAAGAGCAGCCTGATGGAAGCGGTGCTCAACCTGATCCCGGAAGAAGAGCGTATCCAGTACAGCGCCATGACCGGCCAGAGCCTGTTTTATCTGGGTGAAACCAATCTCCAGCATAAAATCCTCGCCATTGCGGAAGAAGAAGGGGTGCGGCAGGCGGCTTACGCCCTCAAGCTGTTGCAGTCAGACGGCGAGTTAACAATGGCGAGTACGGGCAAGGACGAAGCGACCGGGAATCTCGTGACCAAAAGCTACACGGTCAAAGGTCCGGTGATGCTGATGTTAACGACGACCGCCATTGATGTGGATGAAGAGCTGTTGAATCGCTGTCTGGTGCTGACGGTCAATGAATCCCGCGAACAGACCGAAGCCATCCATGCGTTGCAGCGCCAGAAGCAAACCCTCGAAGGCTTGCTGGCTGAGAACGAGCGGGAGTATCTCACTACGTTGCACCAGAACGCGCAGCGGCTGCTTAAGCCCTTGAATGTGGTCAATCCGTATGCCAGCCAGTTGACATTCCTGTCAGACAAAACCCGCACGCGCCGTGACCATATGAAATACCTGACGTTGATACAGAGCATTGCTCTGCTGCACCAGCACCAACGGGAGATCAAGAGCACTGAGCATCGTGGCAAGCGGCTTGAATATATCGAAGTGACCAAAGACGATATCAGATTAGCGAACCAGCTCGCCCATGAAATCCTCGGCCGGACGCTGGACGAGATGCCGCCACAGACACGCAAACTGTTGCTGCTGATCCAACAGATGGCGAACGAAATGGCATCGCGAGGTCAACAAACGCTGCGGGAAGTTCGCTTTACCCGGCGGGATATCCGCGCCTACACGAACTGGAGCGACAGCCAGCTTAAACTGCATTGCCAGCGGCTCAGCGACATGGAATATCTGCTTGTTCACGGTGGCAGTCGCGGGCACCTGCTGCAATACGAACTGCTGTGGGACGGTGACGGCGACAGCGCCTACTTAAGCGGCCTGATCGTGCCTGTATGATGTTGGCAAGTCTGGGTAGTGTTGACGCAAGTCTATGCCAAGTCTGCCCCAAGTCGGGGCTAAGTCTGGGTAAGTAAAAGAGTCCTAACGCCATAGCCAGACAGGATTAGATGCCCGCAAGTCTGACAAAACGAAAAATCACTGTTCCGGCAACCTAATAAAAAATCCCCGTCATACCGTACTGCCGGATCGCTTCCATCACAACAAGGACAATCCGCATGACCATCTCACACGACAACACCCTGATCACACTGCGCCAGCAACTGCTGGCATATCTGGATACACAGGCCGCACAGGGAAAAAGCCCGCGCACGCTGGAAAGCTACCGGGAACGACTGTTACCGTTCGTGGACTGGTGCGAACAGCGTACCGTGCAGTATCCGGCTCAGGTGACACTGGTATTACTGGAAAGCTGGCAGCGGTATCTGCGCAGTTACCGCAAGGCTGACGGTCAGCCTTACGGCAATAACGGTCAGCGTGAACGTCTGGGCACACTGCGGTTGTGGTTCCGCTACTTACTGCAACGCCATCACATCCTCTACAACCCGGCCGAGCAGTTGGTGTTGCCGAAAGAAGAGAAGCGGTTGCCTGTCCAGATACTAAGTGAACGCGAAACCACGCAGGTGCTGGACAGCCTTGACGACCAGAGTATTTTGGGGCTGCGCAACCGGGTGATGCTGGAAATCCTCTGGAGCAGCGGCATCCGGCGCATGGAGTTACGCCAGCTCCAGCGGGGGGACATCGACTTCGAACGCGGTGCGGTAGTCGTGAATCAGGGCAAAGGGAATAAAGACCGGGTTGTGCCTGTCGGTGAGCGGGCGCTGGGCTGGCTGAAACGCTATCAGGAACACGTCCGGCCTCAGTTGGCTGCACAGCACGACAGCGGCTACTTGTTTATCTCACAAAAGGGCAGGCCGCTGAGTCTGGGACACCTGACGCAGATCGCAGGCAAAGCCATCCGTCAACAAGCACAGTTAGACAAGCCGGGTGCCTGCCACCTGTTCCGGCATTCAATGGCAACCCAGATGCTGGATAACGGCGCCGATATCCGCCATATCCAGGCGATGCTGGGACACGAGAAACTCAACACGACCGAAATCTATACACGGGTGGCTATCGGTCACTTGAAGAAAGTGCATAAACAAACTCATCCGGCAGAGCGTGCCCCTCAGACATGGCCGGAAGCCGACAAGCATACCGAACCGCCGGCGAGCGGCTCAGACCGTGCCAGCGGAAAACCGGGTGCCGAGCCGACACTCAAGCGTACCGGACAGCCCGATAATCCCCATTGAGCTGGGCAGGGTTCGGAGAAGGGGCAGACCGTGACCGGACTGCCCGTCGGCCCCGGTGTCTGCGGGGGTACGTGGGCAATGGTCGGCCTGTCCCTCGGTGTCCCCGTTAAGAATGTACAGGCCGCCCAAAGCCCACTCAACATAATGTGAGGGAATTATACGCCACTCACCGGGCAGCCCCGCAGCCAGCCAGAAGTATCAGAGAGCGGTTCGCAGCGTATAATATACATTATGTCTGGCGCCCCCGCTGGTCGGCATCGCCGGGTGTGACGCACAAGGCTGCGCCTTCTGCTGTCAGCGTCTGAGCACCAGCTTGGCAAGCACCGCGCCGAACCGGAACACCGTGCCCCATCCGGCATCTAACCCGCTTCTTCTTTAGCTGCCTTGCCACCGTCCGGCAAACACCCCTGAAGGCAGGTCGGCCTGCGGCCTCCGCGGTTTTACCTCCCCCGCCCCGACCCCGCTGCACTGGCTGCGCGCGGCTCGCAGTCGCGGCGCTCCTCGCTCGTTGCCGTGCTCGCCATCGCCGCCCCGTGCAGCCCCCTGAGGGGGCTTCCCTTGAATAAAGCGCCGTCATGCAAAACCGTGCTCAATCAGAAACACCCGTGTTCCAGAGCGTCGCAATGCGCCGCTGGCAGGCTCTGTGCCGCCCGCACCCGCAGAACGTGCGTCCGCCGCCCAAGCAAGTTGGGCGACGTTCGCCCGTTGCCGAAAGTGAAACAGATCACAACCCCAGTCTGTTCGGCGGATCACGGCAGAAAATGGCCGCTATACTGCATCGCAGGTGCATCAAAGCGCATCGGCCAAAAAATCGCAAAAGTGCCTATCGGCGTTTTAAGTTAGCGGGGATGGGCGGAACGGGTAAAAACGGTTCTTTAACAAGCTGATAATCAAAGAGAAAATCGCTTTAAACAGTATGACCGCACCCGAACCCACCCTATGACCCCATCGGGCTGCTGGGCGGGGTGAATCCCTATGGCTATGTGCATAATCCCACTGGATGGGTAGACCCGTTCGGATTAGCGGGTAAAGACTGCGATAAATTGTTAAATCCAGATTGGACTAATCATGGATTTAAGCATTTCCCTCAGAAAAATATGTCTTGGAAAGATATTGTCAAATCAACGAAATCTGGGCCTGCTAAATATACGCCTGAGATTAATATTGAAGCATTAGAACGTTCTGTTTATAAAACAGGTCAACCAGTTACGAATGGTAAGCCTTGGAAAGTTCAAGATATGGGGGAAATTATCGGGGCTAGTGAAGGTAAACCAAGTCAATGGATAAGAGTTGAATATAGCGGTGGTACTATTCACGGACATCCAATTTCTCTGAACGAATTTAGGAAACTGACAAAATAATGAACATTGATTTTTCAAAAAAAAGCGGTGTGATCATTTTTAATGATTTTTTTATTAGAAATGATATTCCGCTTGAGAATCAACTTGATGAATTAAAAGAAGATATGTTGCAGGTAGAATTTCCTAATGGATATCTTTTAGACATAGGCTGGAGACCCTCATTCGAAATTGATGGACAGTTTAAATTGGCATTAATTAAAGACTTTAACTGGGAAAATCCCATTTATTTAGATTCAGCAAATGATTTATTTGGATTAGAAGCAAAAATTCAACTAGCAATGCTCAAATTATAACTGATGAAACCTAATAGCCGGAAAGATCCCCATGATCTTCCGGCCTTGTTTTTTTAAGAGCCGCTCATTCCCTGCCCTTAGCGGCTTTTGTAGTCACCAATCAGTTCCCGCATTCGCAGCTTAATTTCGCTGAGCTGGTCTTGCTGGCGCTGGTACTGTTGCTTAATGGCCCGGGTGTCGTCGCTGTCGGGGATTAGCACCAGACAGCCCTCCATAATCTTGACGGTGAGTGTGCCGCCAATATCAAACCCGGCCTGTTTAAGCCACTGGCCTTTCAAGTGTATCGCAGGCGGGGCATTGGCCTTGTCATTTTGCGGCACGTATCCCACGGTATAATAACGTTCGGTTTTTGCCGCTTTATTTACGGCACGGTTTTGCCTAGAATGCGCCTTAGCCATCATTCAACTCCTTGATAGTTGGTTGTGGTTAGCGGCGTTGGTGAGGTGAGAACTCATCAACGCCGTGCTGTTTTTAGCGTTGTCTTACACTCTTCTTAACTGCTTTCTCTACGTTGACTTTAGTCACAAAACTGTCAATAACCATAATCAACGCTTTTTGTTCCTCATCAGGTAATGCATCCGCTTGTTGCCAAAGTTCATGTAAATCTGGGTTGCGGATCTTTACATCGTTACTGGTATCAATCCGCCCAACTAACTCATCAAGAGAAACCTGCAATACATCAGCCATTTTGATCAAGGTATCCAACTGTGGCGAGATGTGACCACGTTCCCAACGATTATAGACGCGAGGTAAAACGCCTATAAGCTCTGCAAGGCGTGTTTGTGTTAATCCTCTGGCTTCACGCAAAGTGCGCAGACGTTCAGAAAATGCGGGCATGTCGAGACCTGTCATCAGAAAGTTAATGTCGGTCATTATATGCCCTCCTCTCAAATTGCCTGTTGTAAGATCCATTATGTGCGATTATTATATATCGCATATATGTCTATTGACAAGGTTTTAAAAGGAACATTTTATGGCTCGCATCCCGGAAGCAGAGTTGCAACACCTGAAAACCGCCGTCTCCTTAGTTGCCGTCATTGAGCAGCAGGGACGGCAGTTGTTTAAGCGCGGCAAAGATATGACGGTGCTGTGCCCGTTCCATGAGGAGAAAACGCCCTCGATGGTCATCACGCCGTCGAAAAATCTCTATCACTGCTTTGGCTGCGATACAGGCGGTTCAGTGCTGGACTGGGTGATGCAAACGGAGAATTTAAGCCTGCGTCATGCCGTGGAACGCCTGCGCGCGGTGTTAGGCGTTAATCCCTCGGTAGAGCCGTTGGTGCAACCTGCGGAGCTGGTCAGTGATGCTATCGGGCAACAGGGGCTGTTATCGCGGGTGATCGGGTTTTATCACCATACGTTGCTGAATGCGCCGGAAGCGCAGGCCTATCTGGCGAAGCGGCGGCTCAATCACCCTGAATTAGTCGCCCAGTTTAAGCTGGGTTTTGCTAACCGAACACTGGCTTACCGTCTGCCCGGCAGTAAATACACCAAAGACGGGGCTGATGTCCGCCAACGCTTACAGGCCGCCGGCGTGATGCGAAAATCAGGGCATGAGCATTTTGTTGGTTCACTGGTTGTGCCGGTGATCAGTCCGGAGGGGCAGATACAGGAAGTGTACGGGCGTAAAATCACGGATCGTCTGCGACCGGGCACACCGTTGCATCTGTATCTGCCGGGGGCGCATGGTGGCGTCTGGAATGAAACCGCGCTGGGTACGTCCAAAACGCTTATCCTGTGTGAATCGCTGATTGATGCGATGTCGTTCTGGGTAACGGGGCAACGCAATGTGACTGCCGCCTATGGCGTAAATGGCGTCACAGCGGATCACTGGCGGGCGTTCGAACACTACGGCATTAAGCAGGTACTGATCGCGTTCGACAATGACAGTGCAGGCAATGAAGCGGCGGTCAAACTGGCGTCAGCACTGGTTGCCAAAGGGATCACACCGCTGCGCGTGGTGTTCCCGCCGGGCAGGGATGCGAATAGCTATCTGTGTCAGATGGCAGAACCCGAATCCGCCTTTGCCCTGCTGCTTGAGGGTGCTGTGCCGATGCAGGAGGTAGCGGGCATGGTAGCCCTTGAGCGCCAGACCCCTGAGCCAGAACCCGCTTCTTCTTTAGTGGCTGAACCCGCACCCCGCGTGACGCCGAATGTAGTGTGTGAATCCGGCGACAACGGCGAGCTGCTAATCTCGGTCGGCACATTACAATGGTGTCTGCGCGGCATGGGCACAGTCAAAGCCGGCGCTGCTGCGCTGAAACTCAATGCGCAGGTGCTGGACAGGCAAAGCGGTGTGTTGTTCGCGGATGGGGTTGATCTGATCAGTGCCCGTTCCCGCAACAGTTATGCGCGTCTGGCTGCGGCTGAGCTGGGCTTGACCGAAGGTGACCTTCGGCGGGCACTGAGTCAAGTGTTACTGGCGGTCGAGCAGTGGCAGCAGCAGCCAGAAAATCCCGCAATGGTGCAGCCTGAGATAAATGAGGCTGAACGGGAAGCAGCACTGGCCTTGCTGCAAGATCCGCATCTGACAGCACGAGTGACCGCTGACTTAGCCGCTTGTGGTGTGGTTGGTGAATCCACTAACTTACTGGCAGGCTTTTTGGCGGCCGTGAGTCGTAAACTGGCCAAACCCTTAGCCGTCCTGATCCAAAGCAGCAGTGCCGCAGGCAAGAGCAGCCTGATGGAAGCGGTGCTCAACCTGATCCCGGAAGAAGAGCGTATCCAGTACAGCGCCATGACCGGCCAGAGCCTGTTTTATCTGGGTGAAACCAATCTCCAGCATAAAATCCTCGCCATTGCGGAAGAAGAAGGGGTGCGGCAGGCGGCTTACGCCCTCAAGCTGTTGCAGTCAGACGGCGAGTTAACAATGGCGAGTACGGGCAAGGACGAAGCGACCGGGAATCTCGTGACCAAAAGCTACACGGTCAAAGGTCCGGTGATGCTGATGTTAACGACGACCGCCATTGATGTGGATGAAGAGCTGTTGAATCGCTGTCTGGTGCTGACGGTCAATGAATCCCGCGAACAGACCGAAGCCATCCATGCGTTGCAGCGCCAGAAGCAAACCCTCGAAGGCTTGCTGGCTGAGAACGAGCGGGAGTATCTCACTACGTTGCACCAGAACGCGCAGCGGCTGCTTAAGCCCTTGAATGTGGTCAATCCGTATGCCAGCCAGTTGACATTCCTGTCAGACAAAACCCGCACGCGCCGTGACCATATGAAATACCTGACGTTGATACAGAGCATTGCTCTGCTGCACCAGCACCAACGGGAGATCAAGAGCACTGAGCATCGTGGCAAGCGGCTTGAATATATCGAAGTGACCAAAGACGATATCAGATTAGCGAACCAGCTCGCCCATGAAATCCTCGGCCGGACGCTGGACGAGATGCCGCCACAGACACGCAAACTGTTGCTGCTGATCCAACAGATGGCGAACGAAATGGCATCGCGAGGTCAACAAACGCTGCGGGAAGTTCGCTTTACCCGGCGGGATATCCGCGCCTACACGAACTGGAGCGACAGCCAGCTTAAACTGCATTGCCAGCGGCTCAGCGACATGGAATATCTGCTTGTTCACGGTGGCAGTCGCGGGCACCTGCTGCAATACGAACTGCTGTGGGACGGTGACGGCGACAGCGCCTACTTAAGCGGCCTGATCGTGCCTGTATGATGTTGGCAAGTCTGGGTAGTGTTGACGCAAGTCTATGCCAAGTCTGCCCCAAGTCGGGGCTAAGTCTGGGTAAGTAAAAGAGTCCTAACGCCATAGCCAGACAGGATTAGATGCCCGCAAGTCTGACAAAACGAAAAATCACTGTTCCGGCAACCTAATAAAAAATCCCCGTCATACCGTACTGCCGGATCGCTTCCATCACAACAAGGACAATCCGCATGACCATCTCACACGACAACACCCTGATCACACTGCGCCAGCAACTGCTGGCATATCTGGATACACAGGCCGCACAGGGAAAAAGCCCGCGCACGCTGGAAAGCTACCGGGAACGACTGTTACCGTTCGTGGACTGGTGCGAACAGCGTACCGTGCAGTATCCGGCTCAGGTGACACTGGTATTACTGGAAAGCTGGCAGCGGTATCTGCGCAGTTACCGCAAGGCTGACGGTCAGCCTTACGGCAATAACGGTCAGCGTGAACGTCTGGGCACACTGCGGTTGTGGTTCCGCTACTTACTGCAACGCCATCACATCCTCTACAACCCGGCCGAGCAGTTGGTGTTGCCGAAAGAAGAGAAGCGGTTGCCTGTCCAGATACTAAGTGAACGCGAAACCACGCAGGTGCTGGACAGCCTTGACGACCAGAGTATTTTGGGGCTGCGCAACCGGGTGATGCTGGAAATCCTCTGGAGCAGCGGCATCCGGCGCATGGAGTTACGCCAGCTCCAGCGGGGGGACATCGACTTCGAACGCGGTGCGGTAGTCGTGAATCAGGGCAAAGGGAATAAAGACCGGGTTGTGCCTGTCGGTGAGCGGGCGCTGGGCTGGCTGAAACGCTATCAGGAACACGTCCGGCCTCAGTTGGCTGCACAGCACGACAGCGGCTACTTGTTTATCTCACAAAAGGGCAGGCCGCTGAGTCTGGGACACCTGACGCAGATCGCAGGCAAAGCCATCCGTCAACAAGCACAGTTAGACAAGCCGGGTGCCTGCCACCTGTTCCGGCATTCAATGGCAACCCAGATGCTGGATAACGGCGCCGATATCCGCCATATCCAGGCGATGCTGGGACACGAGAAACTCAACACGACCGAAATCTATACACGGGTGGCTATCGGTCACTTGAAGAAAGTGCATAAACAAACTCATCCGGCAGAGCGTGCCCCTCAGACATGGCCGGAAGCCGACAAGCATACCGAACCGCCGGCGAGCGGCTCAGACCGTGCCAGCGGAAAACCGGGTGCCGAGCCGACACTCAAGCGTACCGGACAGCCCGATAATCCCCATTGAGCTGGGCAGGGTTCGGAGAAGGGGCAGACCGTGACCGGACTGCCCGTCGGCCCCGGTGTCTGCGGGGGTACGTGGGCAATGGTCGGCCTGTCCCTCGGTGTCCCCGTTAAGAATGTACAGGCCGCCCAAAGCCCACTCAACATAATGTGAGGGAATTATACGCCACTCACCGGGCAGCCCCGCAGCCAGCCAGAAGTATCAGAGAGCGGTTCGCAGCGTATAATATACATTATGTCTGGCGCCCCCGCTGGTCGGCATCGCCGGGTGTGACGCACAAGGCTGCGCCTTCTGCTGTCAGCGTCTGAGCACCAGCTTGGCAAGCACCGCGCCGAACCGGAACACCGTGCCCCATCCGGCATCTAACCCGCTTCTTCTTTAGCTGCCTTGCCACCGTCCGGCAAACACCCCTGAAGGCAGGTCGGCCTGCGGCCTCCGCGGTTTTACCTCCCCCGCCCCGACCCCGCTGCACTGGCTGCGCGCGGCTCGCAGTCGCGGCGCTCCTCGCTCGTTGCCGTGCTCGCCATCGCCGCCCCGTGCAGCCCCCTGAGGGGGCTTCCCTTGAATAAAGCGCCGTCATGCAAAACCGTGCTCAATCAGAAACACCCGTGTTCCAGAGCGTCGCAATGCGCCGCTGGCAGGCTCTGTGCCGCCCGCACCCGCAGAACGTGCGTCCGCCGCCCAAGCAAGTTGGGCGACGTTCGCCCGTTGCCGAAAGTGAAACAGATCACAACCCCAGTCTGTTCGGCGGATCACGGCAGAAAATGGCCGCTATACTGCATCGCAGGTGCATCAAAGCGCATCGGCCAAAAAATCGCAAAAGTGCCTATCGGCGTTTTAAGTTAGCGGGGATGGGCGGAACGGGTAAAAACGGTTCTTTAACAAGCTGATAATCAAAGAGAAAATCGCTTTAAACAGTATGACCGCACCCGAACCCACCCTATGATCCCATCGGGTTGATGGGGGGATTTAATCCTTATTCGTATGTGCATAATCCGACAGGATGGGTAGATCCGTTTGGGTTAGCTGGAAAAGATTGCGGTAATGCGTTAGAGCAAGAAAGCAAATTAGCGAAGAAAGACCGTGCAAGAAGACATACTTCAAGTTCAGCGGAATATCCCAAACATACTCGTGCGAGAACTCAAGAAGAGGCAATGGGACTTTCTAGCAAAGGAGGCGCGGCTCAATATTGGGATGAGGGTATCGGTCGTGGGAAAACAACAAGTGATCAGGTAACTAAATTTAGAAACAAAATAGAAAAAGAAGCTTTGCAAAAAGGTACACATTCTCCTCAATCAGGAGGTTCCGATTATTATATTTATGATTCTGGAAGAAATATTGGGTATAACAATGGTAAACCCACTCAATATATGCGAGTTGAAGTAACAAAAAGCACAAATGAATTTCATGGGCATCCTATTTCTGCTCAGGATTATTATGGTTATTTGAAAAAGGTTAAATGATGATTAATATTTTCCAGAAATACAAACCGTTAGAATGCTTTCATATTCCGGCAGGTTGGCTTACTATGAAAAACAACATGTATGATGTATCTCCAAGTGTTTTAGATGATATATCTTGTGAGGAGGAACGTTTTTTAGTAGAAGACGCTTTTTTTCGTAATGATATATTTATTGCTAGGACTGACTATCCATTATCTACGACTAATGAAATTAGAGGGGTAGTATCTATACATGGAAGGTTATTTAATTCCAGTGATTATGATGGTAATTATTCTTGTTTTTATGATGTTGAGATTTCTATCTTTATTGGAAAGAAAAAGCATGAGAATATATATTATGAGGAGAAAGTGGCAAGCAATAGATTTGATGCTGCGAGAATAACATCAAAATATATGTTTATTTTTTCTAATTATATATCTCCAGCATTTGCACTTGGTAAGTTAAATAAAAATAGTGATTTTGGAGAGTTTATATCTATGGCTTGTTCTGATAAAGGCCAGATATAAGATATCGTCTTAAAGTGGTGATCAATAATCCATGAAATCAGTCGGAAAGATCATCCATGATCTTCCGGCTTTATTCTTTTAAGAGCCGCCCAGTCCCAGCCCTTAGCGGCTTGTGTAGTCGCCAAGCAGTTCCCGCATTTTGAGCTTGATCTCACTAAGCTGGTCTTGCTGGCGCTGGTACTGTTGTTTAATGGTTCGGGTGTCATCGCTGTCAGGAATGAGCACTAAACAACCCGCCATAATCTTGACGGTGAGTGTGCCACCAATATCGAATCCGGTCATGTCTCCAATGATTAGATGTTGTGATAAAATCCCCACTTTTTATTATGGGTGAGAGATGGCTAAAGTTGATGTGGTTTGTCGTTACTGTCACAAAACAGAAGAGGTGAAAGGACATAGAAAAGGGCGCACTGGACATCCCCGCTATCACTGTTACGCCTGCCGTAAAACTTTTCAACTAACCTATACCTATCAAGCCTGTAATCCTGGCATAAAAGAGCGGATTATTGATATGGCGATGAATAACGCCGGTATTAGGGCCGCTTGCATCCTGAAGGTCGGCATTAACACGGTCATTTGTCGGTAACAAGAAAAACCAACGCTGGCTCTGGTATGCTTGGGAGCCATCGATGAAGCGGATTGTGGCACATGTATTTGGTGATCGCAGCAGGAAAACGCTGAAAAAATTGTTGGCCCTTCTGTCTCCTTTCGATATCCAGTTCTATTGTACGGATAATTATGCCGTTTATGATTGCCTTCCTGAGGAAAAACATCTCACAGGAAAGGCCTTGACCCAACGTATCGAAAGAACCAACCTGACTCTTCGTATCCGTATAAAAAGGTTAAATCGAAAAACAATAGGCTATTCTAAATCCGAAATGATGCACGATAAGGTAATAGGTACATTCATTGAACGTGAATACTACTTTCTCTAAACAATCTAACCATTGGGTTCATGACCCAGAAAGCGGGACAATATGAGGCCGACGCATTTTCATGCGTTCTTGTGGGATTTCCCAAATTGCTTTATCGAAATCAATTTCTGCCCAAGTAGAGGCTCGCTGTTCTATTGTTCTTAATCCGGTAAGTAAAAGTAATTTGGTCGCGATTTGAGTAATCTTACTTCCGCTATAGAGGGAAAGTGCCTGTAGGAACCCGGGTAATTCATCAACATTCAAATGCGGGAAATGTTTGGCTTTCGGTGTTACTAATGCTCCAGCCAGTTCAGCAGCAGGATTATATTCTGCTCTTCCTGTGACAATTGCGTATCTGAAAACTTGGTTACATGCCTGCCTGATTTTTTTCAACTTATCAAGAACGCCGCGCTGTTCCATTTTGCGCAAAACGGTGAGCATGTCTAAAGGTTTGATATCGGTGATAGCTTGCTTGCCAATATAAGGGAAAATATCTTTTGTGAAGCCTTCTAAAAGGTCTTCTGCGTAACCCTTTGACCAGTTGGGAGCCTTGTAAGCGTGCCACTCAAGGGCGATTTTGTCGAAGCTGTTATTTACGATGAGAGCCTTTTCTCTTTTTTCCTGCTTTTTAACTTGCCCCGGATCATCGCCATTTGCCAATATCTTTTTGGCGTCTTCCCTTTTGTTTCTGGCCTCTGCCAACGTTACGGTGGGATAAGTACCAAATGCCAATCGCTTCTCTTTACCTGCAAAGCGATATTTTAACCGCCAACATTTGGAACCATTCGGAAAAATTTCTAAGTACATGCCCCCACCATCGGAGAGTTTGTACGATTTATCTTTGGGCTTTGCGGTGTCTATCTGTCTGTCTGTCAACTTCATTTGGGGGCATCCATTTTGATTGAACCTAACAATGCCCCCTATTATGCCCCCAGAGATCTGTGGATTTCAACATACCTTACTAGACTATAGGAGAACGGAAAAAGGCCCTACAGGATTCGATAAAATTAATTAATTTATTGTTTTTAAATAATTTTATTTGGTTCAATTTCCTATAATACCCCCTGTAATACCCCCATATTATTTTACCTCTGTTTGTCGAATTACTGTTCGGTTACTACTGTTGATAACAAGCCATGTATTGCATAAATATCATTAATACAATTAGTGTTGCTAAAAATGCAATAATAACTTCAATTTGATCGATGGCACCTCATTGTAAATGAAAGATGACAAATTTAAAGCCATCGAGATAACGGAGAATATTCAGTTAGATATTTATCTAAATACTCAGCATTAAGAATATCAGCGTCAAATAATGGTTTACTTATTTCATTTAAAATTTGAAGATCCTCGTAGCAACCTGTATTCTCAAAAAGAAACATCAGTACTTTATCAAAAAACTCAATTTCTCCTGAATTTTTAGCATCCAAGATCAAATGTACAATCTTAGTTTTAATTTTTTTGTTTTCGAAATATTCATCATGTTCAGATGAATGTTCTCTTGCATAAAAATCATCTAATTCTTTAGATAAAGAATCAAGTATTAAGTGAAAGTTGTCACTAATTTTATTATTTCCATATTTCATAGCTAATTTTATTATCATTAAAATACAATAACTCACGTAAACTTGTATTTGGAACACACATCAAATTCATTATTTGTAAATTAAATATATTATTTTAAATAATTCTCAATGAGTTGATAAATAAATGACATTGCAAGAAATGTATATCCAAATATAAATTTCCAGTTCCGTTTAAATACATACCAAGAATTCCAAATACTTCTAAATCTCTCAACGTTATTTAATTTTTTAAATAAAATGCTTCTTTCATCATCAGATATATATGAATTTATTATTTCTCTTCTTATGTTCTTTTTAGTTTTTGTGAAGTTAGAATTAGAGTCAATCAAAAAAAGTTTATTAAAAAAGAATATCATGCTAAGTGTAAAAGCGATTATTTGAGCTACTTTATTAGGAATACCCCAGCATCCTATACCTATTAATAATGCCCACTCTGCAATTGATGCATCTTGTAGATCATCCCACCATTTATTAATATCTCTAGCATGCTTTTTTATATCTCTTTTTATTTCTGAAAAATGTGGGGATCTTTGACAACGTTTCAAAATGCATTCCTTTATATTGATAAAATCAACCTAATAAAAATATATAGCCATGAACATAAATTTAATAATTACAGATATTATTTTAGTTTCATGGCTTATTTCATTGAAATCAGTCTATTCAACAGAAACTTTGCGAACCTTACGCTCAATAAGCTGACCGTAACTATCAAAATAACGGCTAGGCCAAATTTCAGAGGGATGTATACCAAGATAATCCGCAATTATCCATTCGCCTTTAGGCCACGGCCTACTGAATGCATTTGCCAGTGTCGATGAACTGAGTCCCGCTTCACGAGAAACAGCCGCTAAAGTTGTACCACGTTTACGTAATGCAGCAATAATATCGGCCTGATGCCAGTCATTTTGAACATTGTTGTTATTCATTCCTGCTACCCCTTCCATTAATAATATTGATGGTGGTGGTGATTCAAGGCAGGGTTCGCGGACTGGAATCAAGAAACCAGCAAGGCCGAAGCCTTCCCCACCTGAACCACCATTGAAAGGGTGATAACAGGCGCACTGGTAGAAACATCCTACCAGTGTTCTTGATTTCAAGGCCGCGACGCCTCGACCATTAGATTTTGCTAATGGCGGGAATACTTTAACTGATTGTTTTATCGGACTCAATAACTGAACCACTAAGTTTAACAACTATAAACCCGCTCAACATACCGCCCACGACCATCACCGTGTCCCAAATCCATTGAAACCAGTGTTCTTGCTTCCTGACGGCTAAAACCACTCTGTTGATAAAAACTCAGCGCATCCTGCGCCCACGCATAACGCAGACTATGAGGAGAATGGCGGCCTGTTAAACCAATCCTTGTGGTATGTGTCCGCCAGTAATTCATGGCCTGCTTGAGATCGGGTTTATCAATCAACCTGCCACCTCGTTGTTCTGCAATAGCAATGGCCTGCTCGACAGCCTCTTTTACCGCTGTAACATCCAATACACGGGTTTGTCTTGGTCGGCCGCCTTTTGTACCGAAGACAATATGCAGTTTCGGCTCTGATTGATCCAACTGTTTACTCCAGCTTTTCAATGAAGCACTGCATTGCACTGCTTCCTGAGAGCGTAATCCCAGTAAGCGGGCGAGTTTCAGTGTGGCGGCAAATCCGGCATCGCGTTCAAGTGCTTTCTGATAAACCATCTGAAACGTGGCATCAGGGATCGCTTGTTTTGTTCCAGCACGGCTGGTTCCGCTTAATCCCAATGCTTGATTACTTAAACGGGGCGAAGTTTCCAATTTTTCCCGGCCAGCCATGCGGAAGATATTACGCAGTGCGGACATTTCATTTTGCATCGTTCGTTTGGCAATCCTCTGAGATAAGCGCGCATCAACATACTGTTCTACATGTTTGGCTTTCAAATGGCTGAGACTTTTCACCTGAATATTCAGGCTCAATAACAGCGCACCCAAACGCCCGGCGATCCGAATACGGTCGTGACAGGTCTTATGACTGCCTCCACCTTTCCGGGCAAAAAATTTTAATTCCTTAATCAATCGGCTCATTAGCTTCCCCTTACTGATATCTGACAACCTACGATCTCTGGCGCGCGATCGTTCTGGCAAAACAGAAGATACCTGCTTTGCCCTTGATCGATATCTGTGCGCCAGAGTGAACGCAGGTTGAGGTATTGCGGGGTATCGGTTGAGTACGCGGTACTGCCGCCTGTATAAACAGGTCATCCCCACCGGCAAAAAAGCCAGCCTCGATATCGTCAAGTTCTCCTTTTTCAATCTAAAAATGCAGTGTCAGATTCACTGTGTGGTGAAGCAGGCCTACGCCTGTAAGAGTTGTAGTGTTCTTTGGCGGCGGCGTCACTTTCAGCGGTAACCCGCAAAAAGTGACGCCTTGAGTTTTGCAAACGGTCAGTAAGAGCCGTGCAACGTTGGAATGCCAGCAGGCGCAGCAAAATGCCGCAAGATCCAGTGTTAAACGATAGCAATGAGTTAATTGTTTAGGTGTAGACAAATTGTCTGTTGAATATTTAAAACAGGAATAGATAAACGTATGAAACGGATGCGCGAAAGATATCCTTTATCTCATTGAAAATAAAGGAAAATATAATTTATGTTGATTTGAAAATTCAGTGCATAACCCAACGTTCAGTACACTTTGACGACAAGATAAAAACACCTTTTAGGCGTATTTTTAGTTTAAGAAACTTTCATCGCCAGACGAGGGTTTAGGTGTCCGGCGATATCTGCTTCCAAAAGTGGGCAGATGTACCGCAATATTTGCTCTCCCTTTCAGGCTCCGAGAGTTTTTATAGTCGCCCGAAAGCGCTCCCTCTCAGACTATTGGAAGCATTGATGGCTGCTTAACAGCATTTAATCACATCAAGAATAAATGATTATTGAATAAGCATCAATGGTAATATAATGCATTAAATCCGCAACTGACATCTCAAACTTTCAACAGCTAACTTTATAGCGTCTTCCTGTGGCTTTTGTGAACCCCATTCTTTCCAAAAATTTCTGGTTGCACTGTCTGGTTTAACTTTCGGAGGGTCAAGCTTAATGCGAGTAGGTAATAGTACAGCATCTCCTAAAATAAGTGCCTCGCCCGTATCCAGTAAAGGTAAGATGCTAGTAAGCCCAGACAAAGAATCTGGCATAAGTCGCTTGATTACTGTTTGATCTGTATCGTTTGTCAGACGGAGTGCCAAGAAATTGTTACATTGGCTAAGAATAGTTCGGCTTATATCAGAAGGCCGTTGACTCACGACAAGCAGTGAAAAACCGTATTTACGCCCTTCCTTAGCTATACGTTCAAATGCTCCCAATGCTTGCCGTTGTACTGAATCAGCATCATCACGTATTGGTAAATAAAGGTGCGCCTCATCACATAATAATGTAATCGGTGTCCGTGATTTTGGGTTTACCCAAAATTGAACATCATAGAGCAATCGTGCTAAAGTTCCCGTGACAACTGGTAATACATCTGACGGCACTTCTGAAAAATCAATAATCTTAATTCCTGAACTACCTGCTGAAGTTAACAATCTTATGGCTTGATTAGCTAACCAGTTATATTCCATGGCAGCTAAAGGGGGTGAAAACATAAACCCATATCGGCGATCATCAAGTTTGGCCTCCAAACGTGATAAAAATCTAGTGAGTTTTCCTTCCCAATCACCTTTTACAGGCGAACCTTTTTCATTAACACCTTTAGTTATATTATCCAGCGTTAAAAGCTCAATAAGTTTCTTTATGTCATAAGGAATAGGAGAATCTACTGTAAATGTTTTCTTTACCTCCTCTCGATTCTCAATATTGAGAGTTTCTCCTTTAAGTGATCGGACATGTGATGTAAAGCGAGAAGCTTGATTTGGTGCATTTTGATCCGAGCGGTCAAGAATCATTGATAGCATTTCATCACGATTTAAAAGCCAGTAAGGCAAAAATAACACGTCATCACCAGAGTTCTCTAAATCACCAGGCCCTGCAATACGAAACCGCTGAGCAAAACCCTCCCCTGATTTATCAGTGAGAGGTGCATATTCACCATGCATATCAAATACAATGATATTTGGGTAGTTCAATTTAGCTGCCCGTTCCAATATAAGGGCAACGGCCCAGCTTTTACCTGAGCCAGTGCT
Source organism: Xenorhabdus vietnamensis (assembly GCF_002127535.1). Lineage (GTDB taxonomy): Bacteria > Pseudomonadota > Gammaproteobacteria > Enterobacterales > Enterobacteriaceae > Xenorhabdus > Xenorhabdus vietnamensis. Next base: position 312,996 of record NZ_MUBJ01000001.1, on the reverse strand, counting down.
ACCCAAAATGGCGGCATGTCTTTGAAAAAACTTATCACCACTGGCTATAGCATCAACCGCTTTGTCTACAACAAATTTACCTAGTTTTAACCTTTCATTTTCAGAGAAGCCTGCGCCTAAAATTCCCATAAAACGCTGTAAGTTATCTCCTTCAATGACAAAACATTCTCTCTCAATTTGTGGAAAACTATCTGCTCCTCGTTTAAAAGTATTTATTTTTTCCCCTTCAACGGTGCGATATGTACCAATTAATATTGCTTGTATCAAATCATCAGGAACAGTTTCTAAAAAACCTTCATTACCATCCATATCATCGAAACTTGGTAGCTCTTCACGCATACTACGAGTTACACGCTCAACCATGGCAACAAGATATTCTCTTTCAGTCGCTCCGCGTATCGCAAGCAATTGACCAATTCTGATACGAGTAAGAGTAGTGGTGTCTGTTACATCAATAGCTACACGACTAGTATCAACGGAAACAATCTCACCAATCTTATCATTATTAACAAATTGGAGCGCTATTTTTGACATGGTTCAAACACCTCTTTAATAAAAATATTAAGATCCCAAAGAGCAAGGTCTGGTATAAAAATTTTTTCTTTTTGAACGAAAACGAATGAACCAACCTTACTTTCAATTTCAGCATGCTGGATTGCAATCACATTTTCTTGCTCACAAGCAAGAGTATGCGCTTTCGGTGAAAGGGTATATGTAAGAAGAAGAGTTGGCACTCCCCGCTTGATTTGAGGTATTAAATGTGTTTCAAGATGATCATCATTAAACCCATATCCAATTATTAAAAAGCTCCTCGCATCATCAATTGCACTATTTGCTCGCTCACGATGTTTATCAAACGGACTTTCATATCCATTACGAAATTTGTTCAAGCCTGGAGTGATTATCAATCTTGGTAGGTCAAGATCTCCAGAATAACGAACAGGCTTACCATCGCGGTAATACCAATCAAGGCTGCCATGTGGTTTAAATATATTTGCCCTTTCTCTGAATACATACTTAACTCTTCCACCTTTAGCAGTATGAACATCACGACAAAAGCTTAATTTACTTTCGCGTTCATTTAAGCTACCAGAAAAATTACCTAAAAAAAGTGTGTCAACTCCCCAGCCAGCTTCTTCGACGGCAATTTCAATTAATCGATCGTAGTTGGTTGTCACAATAGGAAGGCCATTACTTGGCTTCACAAGATGCTTCAATAGACGCGTAAAACTAAGGGTACGATTCTCAGAAAAAACTTCAGCTATCACATTTTTTTCATCAGACAAAATTAATTCTGTTGTTTTTGCAACAATAGCTTCTTCAAGGCTGGAAGATGGTGGTTTAGATAATAGTGCTTCTTCCAGCCCATGCTTTCTGATCAATGGTGATAACTGAGACCAACAAGCCTTGTCATCATCAGAAAGAGCACTCTCAATAGTATTTTGAAGGTGCTCAGCTAAAGCACTCATACCAGAGATCCCTTCTGCACATGACAAACCAGAACCAACTATAATGACCAATCTATCAGAGAAATGATTCTGAAGCTCCAATTTCAACTCATGAAGATCCAAGTATCCTCCTAGTTCATCATTTAAAAGAATTAATTATCAATCAGTTGAAAAATCAATATAAAAACAGACAAAAAATATAATAACTGACAAGGAGCAATACTCTATTTTCTTGTCTTTCCTAACTTCATTTACACCCATCAAAAATTTTATCTAATAAACAAGTTACTTTTTAATGCAACTATAAATATTCATAATGAAAAAGCAAGTATCCAAGAGAAAACAATGAGTAAAAGACACACTGAAAGAGATTAATAAACTGACGCGCTGCGCTTGTCTTCTCCGAGTTACCGGGCTAATAAATTAACCCGGTAACTCGGAGAGCTGAAAAATACCTGCCAGAGAAAATTTTTTTGCTTACCCCATCCCATTAAAGAATTAGGAGTAAAACTGTTCACCTATTCACCTTTAAATATTTTTATTTAAATTCATATTATTAGGTGGTGATAACTTGAAATCAGACTCATCACCACTCTTCACTAACCGTTCACCTTCAAATCAGGATAAGGTGAATAGTAATGAATACTTGTGAACAGTTTAAAAACAACTATTCACCCTATAATATGTTGATATATATGGTTTAAATTATAGAGTGAATAGTAGTGAATACTTTTTTATATTTCTTTGAAAAATGCTTGTAATAAAAGAAAAGATTATTCTTCTGGCAGGTTATTACTTGTCAATTTTGGCATCCACTCAATAGCAGTATCGATATTCAGGCTCAGATTGCTGCGAATGCCGTATTTGCTTTTCTTGCGCAGATAATGCTGGCTGTACTCAGCCAGTGCGCCCGGCATATCCATACCAAAACGGGTCACGGAAACAGGTTTATTAAGATTGTTACCTTTCATATAAGCAAGGTAGGCGTGATAAAGGTACTTACGGGGATTGAACGGCATAATCTCCGCATTACCGATTAACAGGCCGTCAGTTTCATTAGACGCAATCAGATAGCCGCAGAAATCGACTAATGGATCGGTGCCACGCTTGATATCCAACGCCTCCGCAGATTTTTGCTGTTCTGCCAGTAAACGCCTTGCAGTTTGTGGGTCAGCAAACCGATGGAGCAAATGCCGGATAATCACGGGCAATTCTGCTGCGATTTTATCCCGTAGAAGTGGATCACGTTCATTTTCCGGCACAACTTCAGAAAAGTTGAAAATCACTCGACGCCGCGATACACCACCACTGCGATCACTGAAACTCATGGCATTATTGTTTACCGCCAATACCACAGCAGGGATACGTGTTGAATAGGGCTGTTTATGCTTCGGGTCGATAGCGACTTCATCCCCACCTGTAATGGCTTTGATGCCGGAGCCATCGCCCACATAGCGAGTTTGATCTGGCAGGATAATCAACGAATATCCCACAATCAGCGCCCGTTCCCGTGGGTTTTCCAGTGCGGCCATACTCGCAGAAACAGTGTTGCCTTTGCCTGCCAGCATTGAACAGATTTCAGCAAGGATGCTTTTGCCACTGCCTCCAGCGCCGGTGATTTCCAGAAACAATTGCCAATCGTAACGGTTTGCCAGCACCATAAACAGGGCTGCCAGTACGCGATCAAACTTATTCTCACAATTGGCTGTTACCCGGTTAAGCCATTGCCAGAACTGCGGAGCATGATTTTTCAGAGTTTCCCCCGAAACAGGGGAATTGAACTCAACGTCATTAGCCAGCAGCAACCAGTCACTTTTACGGTGAGGTCGGAACTGGCAGGCTTTCAGGTCAAATACGCCGTTACTGAATCCGATTAAGTGGCGTTCTGGCGGTTGCATCATAGGAAGCTGCAATTTCAGGGCATCTACAGCAGAGCTGATACCATGTGGTGAGTACGGTAGTTTCTCTTCCATAAAGGCTGCCACCATTTCCCGTTTTAAATCGCGGTCACTGACCGGACGCCAGACAATGCCGTCATAGTGATGCACGGTTTCCGAAGCGCCATCCAACGCCAAATCACCGTCATAACGCGCCAGCAATACTTCCCCGCGCTGGCTTGCTCCCATCTGGCATAATGTCAATTTTGAAGGTCCACTATCATTATTGGGCTGAGTGGTTGCTTTTTTCTTTGTTGGTACAGGTTGATAAAGCCCCTGAGAAAAGGCCAATTTTGCCATTTCCACACCGTTTTGCTGGCGATAATCGTCCCAATCGGCTTTATGCTCTGTCGGTGGTAACGTAACCCAACCATTCACCGCCAGCGCCGCTTTTTCTGCTGAGAGCTTGCCGATATTCACTTTGGATTTGCCGTGCTTATCCAGTTCGTCGGGATGATGCCAGTCATTATCTGCTGCCAAAATAATTTTTGTGTCCGACCAGCGTTCCCGAACGGCTTTAGCGACAGAAAGCAAATTGCCCGCATCCAGCGCCGCCAGAACAGAACCTTTATAGAGCAAGTTAACTGTGAGCGCTGTGGCGTAACCTTCGGTAATGATCACTGTATCGGGATGATCTTCCAGTTCTGAGACAGAAATAAACGCCTCTTTTTTCTGGCTGCCAGACAGTAATTTTTTCTCTCCATTGGGTTTGATAATCTGCGCACCTGTTACTTTTTTATCCAGTGTTGTCAGTGCCAACAAAGTCGAATTATTGAGCAATAGCCGCTGATTAGGACAATGCAGCTCTTTTGCAATCAAATAGGGAGATTGCCCGGCAACAGTTTGCGCCATCAATGCCGCCACTTTTTCGGCAATCAGTTGTGTTGTTTGAATGGTTTTCGTGGCTGGCTTGGGTTCTGGTAAAGGTAACGCCAGCGCATCCGCAACCACTTTTGCCGCCTCAATGATGGACATTCCTTTAGTTTTTGCCACTAAATCCAACCCATCACCATAGTTCGGGGTATCACACTGGCGGCAGTGCCAATTGCCATGATGGTGATCATCAATAAAGTGAAAACGGTCAGTGCCACCGCAAACAGGGCAAGCACTATGTTTCCCTTTTGCAGGAATATCGATGCCACAGACAGGCAATAGGTTTTCCCAATGATACATAGCGGATTTTTTCACGGTCTGGATCAGGTCAAGCGGTTTTTGGTTGCCTGTGATATCTGAAGATGTAAATTTAGGGTGAGTTTGGTTAGACTGTGTATCAGCCATATCGTAAGTCTCCTTTACGTTGTGGTCAGACGCCTCAGATGTGTGTCACCACACTGGGGCGTTGTTTTTTATATTACGTTTCTTATGTCATGTTCTTTTATCTGTTATGCCGCCCGTGATTCAGCGATCCGCTGGGAAATCCAGTTATCAATTTCTGATTCAACAAAGGCGATTGAGCGGGAACCAAGTTTGACTTGTTTCGGGAATTCTCCGTTGCTAATCAGTTTGTAGATCCACGCTTTGCTATAACCCGTTCTGCGTTGAACTTCCGGCAAACGAATAAGGTTTTCTTTCGGTGCTGTCATTGTCATATTTTTTCTCCTGTTACCGAGTCCTTGAGCGCTCATCGTGGACGTTGTTTGATGACAGGCGGATTATTTAAAAAGCAAGACTAAATAAACAGCGTTAATTGTTTTTCCAATTTGTTGAATTTATTTTTTCAGGAAATTTTGGCTTTTAATTGGCATTATGTATAAAAAACAGGCTCGTGTGCCACGGGCACATTTGCGCAAAAAACCATCATATATTTACGCCCTTTTGCCAAATTTTCCAATTAGCACATTTTCGCCTCGTTCCAGCATCTCCATATGATCCGCATACCATTGCAGCATTTCCCTGCGCCCCTCCAGATATTGAGCGTGGTTGTAAGTACCTCGGATGCTGTTCTTGTCAACATGAGCAAGCTGAGTTTCAATCCAAGCCGTGTTATAGCCTTGTTCATGTAAGATAGTACTCATGGTATGGCGGAAGCCGTGGCCTGTTGCCCGTCCATCATAACCAATACGCTTGATAACCTGATTGATAGCGGCCTCGCTCATCGGTTTACCCGCATCATTACGACCGGGGAAAACATATTTCCCGCGTCCTGTAATTTCGTGCAGCTTAATCAGAATGGCTTTAACCTGATTTGACAATGGAACAATATGAGGGCGGCGCATTTTCATTCGCTCAGCGGGGATTTGCCAGAGATCGTTATCGAAATCGAATTCAGTCCATTCCGATTCTCTCAGCTCAATAGTACGTACTCCGGTCAGCATCAGCATACGTGTTGCTGATTGAGTGACCAGACTTCCACTATAACCACTCAGGGCGATAAGAAAATCATGCAGTTGGTCGGCTAAAAGGTGTGGGAAGTGCTTTTGTTTGGGAGTTTTCAGTGCGCTGGCAAGGTCAGTAACGGGATTGAATTCAGCCCGTCCGGTAATAACGGCATAGGTGAAAATTTGCCGACACGCCTGTCTGGTTTTCTTCAGTTTATCCAAAACACCGCGTTGCTCCATTTTTCGCAGCACAGCCAGCATTTCAGCAGGTTTAATCTCGGTAACAGCACGTTTACCAATATACGGGAAGATGTCTTTTTTCAGATATTCCAGAATGTCTTCGGCATACCCTTGTGACCAGTTTGGGCGTTTATATTCATGCCACTCAATAGCGATGGATTCAAAACTATTGCTGACCGCAAATACTTTGGCTGCCTTTTCTGCTCTCTTTTCTTCTATCGGATCATTACCACCCGATAGCGTCTTCCGCGCATCATTTCTCTTGGTTCGTGCTTCGGCAAGGGAGATTTCAGGGTATACCCCTAATGCGAGCAATTTTTCTTTGCCTGCGATCCGATACTTTAACCGCCAATAGCGAGAGCCATTAGGGTTAACCAATAGATATAATCCACCACCATCTGCAAGTTTATAGGGTTTTTCTTTAGGCTTTGCAGTGTCCACCTGTCGGGCTGTTAGCTTCACTTGGGGGTATCTCACTTCATTGAACCTGAACGTACCCCTAAATATACCCCTATAAGATCGTAGATTTCAACATACCTTACTAGACTACAGGAGAACGAAAAATGGCTAATATTGCGTATTTACTGGGGTTTTGTAGACTTTGGAAGACGTTACGATATGAAAGGATGGTACGCCCTACAGGATTCGAACCTGTGACCTACGGCTTAGAAGGCCGTTGCTCTATCCAGCTGAGCTAAGGGCGCATTATGGTATGAAGAATAAGAAATATCATTAATGCAGTGCCGGATTATACGGGCATAATGGAATGAGTCAATGGCCTTTTCGCTCATATGTTCATTTTATGATTATCAATAAAACTGACAGGCGGTTCATGTTCTGACAAAATAGCATTCATTCCTATACTTGATGATGGAATCTTAAATACATGTCAGCAAAAATTATTGATGGGAAAACGATTGCGCAGACAATCAGAAGCGAAGTTGCAGAAAAAGTCAGGCAGCGTGTTGCAGCCGGAAAACGAGCACCGGGTCTTGCCGTCGTTTTAGTGGGAGAAAACCCTGCTTCTCAAATTTATGTCGCAAGCAAACGCCGAGCCTGCGAAGAAGTCGGTTTTATGTCCCGCTCTTATGACCTACCTGATACCACCAGCGAAGCCGAGTTACTCTCCTTAATAGATAACCTAAACACCGATACGGAAATCGACGGTATTTTAGTTCAACTCCCTCTACCTGCCGGCATTGATAATGTCAAAGTATTGGAACGTATTCATCCCGATAAGGATGTGGATGGTTTCCATCCTTATAATATTGGCCGCCTATGCCAACGTGCCCCAAAATTGCGTCCTTGTACTCCCCGCGGGATTGTAACCCTGCTTGAGCGCTGCGATATCAATACTTATGGGCTAAATGCGGTTATTATCGGTGCTTCTAATATCGTTGGGCGTCCTATGAGCCTTGAATTGCTGCTGGCAGGCTGTACGACTACGGTAACGCATCGTTTTACCAAAAATTTACGCCAGCATGTTGAACAGGCTGACTTACTGGTCGTCGCTGTCGGTAAACCGAATTTTATTCCCGGCGAGTGGATTAAACCTGGTGCGATTGTGATTGATGTCGGCATTAATCGACTGGAAAATGGCAAAGTCATTGGTGATGTGGATTTCGATAATGCATCCAAACGCGCAAGTTGGATCTCCCCTGTACCCGGTGGTGTTGGCCCGATGACCGTTGCAACATTAATTCAAAATACCTTGCAGGCTTGCGAGGAATATCATGATGTAGATACAACTGAAGGTTACTGATGGAAATTTTTTATTTAGATAGTCACTCTTATGTCGAATTGTGTGATTTGCTGAAACTTCAAGGGTGGTGTGAAAGTGGAGCTGCGGCAAAAACAGTGATTGCAGAAGGTTTGGTGGAAGTCGATTCTCAAGTTGAAACCCGCAAACGTTGCAAAATCGTTGCTGGTAAAGTGGTTGCCTTTAATGGCGAATCTGTTCGCGTTGAAGAGTAACTGAGTGGGGTTGCAGCTCACAAGGCTGCAACTTGAAAAACGGAAGGCATAATAATTCATTATTTTTTATCATCGATAACATCGAGACAAAACGCAAAAAGAAATATTAAACACCTAATGATATCGATAATCCTAACAGTAAATTCATCTGGTTTTATCCACGGGAGATGTGACATTGACGATGTCTTGATAAACAATTATGTCAGCAATGTTTTGGTTTTCTAATAAGTTGCTATACTGAGAGGCTTACGTACAACTGAAACGGGGTTAATTATGTTAAGTAATAGAGCTGCAAGAAGGTTGTTGGGTTTGTCTTATAAATTAAGTAACTCTAAGCGTCGAGTAAAAATCTCTCTTCTCAATCCTACTTCTGGTGATGCCACACATCAAGTACCAGAGCACCTGAGTAATTCCTCTTTCGTTTCCATGAAACGGGACACGGTTTCTGGAAAAATCACTTATCACGCTGTAAATGCTTTCTATCCTGAGTATCTAAATACTCATCGATAAATCTGTCGGTTTTTATTTCGCCATATATACAACACAGCTAAGTATCACAGCTAAAAATATCGCTATAAAAGTGTAAATGCGATAAAAACTGAACCGCCCATCTAAGGGGCGGTTCTGAGAAATAAAAAAATCAATTACTTACGGCGCCATATTGTTCCTTGTGGGCCATCTTCCAACTCAATTCCCATTTCACTTAACTGGCCGCGCGCCGCATCAGCCAATGCCCACTCTTTGTTTTTACGAGCATCGTTACGTTGTTTGATTAACGCTTCAATTTGGGCTATATCGTCGTCTGCCTGTGCCCCACCTTGCAAAAAATGTTCTGGATCTTGTTCCAAAAGACCAAGAATACTCGCTAATTTACGCAGTTCAGCAGCCAGGCCGTTAGCTGCCGCCATGTCTTCAGTCTTCAGGCGGTTCAACTCACGCGCTATGTCAAACAGGACTGAATACGCTTCCGGTGTGTTGAAGTCATCATTCATTGCGTCAGTGAAACGGGCTTTAAACGCTTCTCCACCAACAGGCTGAGCAGATTTATCTGTACCACGCAGGGATGTATACAAACGCTCAAGAGAAGTACGCGCCTGTTTCAGATTCTCTTCCGTATAATTCAACTGACTGCGATAGTGGCCGGACAGCAGGAAATAACGCACGGTTTCAGCATCGTAATATTCCAGCACATCACGGATGGTAAAGAAGTTGTTCAATGATTTGGACATCTTCTCTTTATCTATCATAACCATACCGGAATGCATCCAATAATTGACGTAAGGGCCATCATGGGCACAAGTGGATTGTGCAATCTCATTTTCATGGTGCGGGAACATCAAATCAGAACCACCACCGTGAATATCAAAATGGTGACTCAGCGTCTTACCGTTCATCGCAGAGCATTCAATATGCCAGCCCGGCCGACCAGCTCCCCACGGAGATTCCCAGTTGGGTTCACCTGGCTTGGACATTTTCCACAATACGAAATCCATTGGGTTACGTTTTACATCTGCCACTTCAACACGGGCACCAGCCTGCAATTGCTCCAAATCCTGGCGGGAAAGCAGCCCATAATTAGGGTTGGTGTCAATGGAGAACATGACATCACCATTCGCGGCAACATAAGCATGTCTACGCTTAATCAGTTCTTCCGTAATTTCGATGATCTCTGGGATATGTTGCGTTGCACGAGGCTCTAAATCAGGACGCAAAAGGTTCAATGTATCAAAATCGCTGTGCATTTCTGCCAACATGCGGGTGGTCAAATCGTCGCAGCTTTCTTTATTTTCGGTGGCACGCTTGATAATTTTGTCATCAACGTCAGTGACGTTACGGACGTACGTCAGATCGTATCCCAGATAACGCAGGTAACGGGCAATAACATCAAATGCAACAAATGTTCTGCCATGACCAATATGACACAAGTCATAAATAGTAATGCCACACACGTACATGCCCACCTTACCTTCGTGAATTGGCTTAAATTCTTCTTTTTGACGACTGAGAGTATTGAAAATTTTTAGCATCAGTGGGGTTTCCGTAAAAATTGATGTACGTGTAATAAATCAAATGAATTGGTTGATTATAGGCTTCTTTATCAGCGTTATAAATAAACGGAACACAGAAAAGCCAGATGAAGTATTTCACCTTGATATGTAATGCTTTGCAAGTACCGCAAGCTGCCTTATTCTGATACAGCCCCAGAGTACTGACTCAAAATCTGAGATATGATATAACAGCGGTTGTTCCGAATCCCCCTAAATACAGGGTCAACCAAAACTATTATTAGGATTTTTATTATGGTGACTTTCCACACCAATTTTGGCGATATCGTAATCAAAACATTCGCTGATAAAGCACCTGTAACTGTTGAAAATTTCTTGAGTTACTGTTCTGAGGGTTTTTATGATAATACGATTTTTCACCGTGTTATCAATGGCTTCATGATTCAAGGCGGTGGTTTTGAACCAGGCATGAAGCAAAAAATGACTAAGGATACTATCAAGAACGAAGCCAACAATGGTCTGAAAAACAGCCGTGGCACTCTCGCAATGGCGCGTACCAATGATCCACACTCTGCCACTGCCCAATTCTTCATTAACGTTGTGGATAACGATTTCCTGAACTTCCGTTCAGAGCGTCCAGACGGATGGGGTTATTGCGTATTTGCCGAAGTCGTTGAAGGCATGGACGTGGTTGATAAAATCAAAGGTGTTTCAACTGGTCGCAGCGGAATGCACCAAGATGTACCACGTGAAGATGTGATCATTGAACGTGTGACTGTTAGCGAATAATTACCGTTTAGAGAATAGTTAATCGTTAAATGAGCACACTGTTTATTGCAGATTTGCATCTCAGTGATCAAGAGCCGGCAATCACTGCCGGTTTTCTGCGTTTTTTATGTGAAGATGCAATTCATGCTGAGAGTCTTTATATCCTCGGTGATTTTTTTGATTACTGGATTGGTGATGATGATCCCAACCCATTACACACTAAAATTGCCCAAGCACTCAACGAACTGAAACAAAAAGGTATTCCCTGCTATTTCATTCATGGCAATCGTGATTTCTTACTTGGTTCCCGCTTTGCCAGAGAGAGCGGCTTGATCCTGCTACCACAAGAAAAAGTATTGGAATTGTATGGTAAACGTATTCTGATTTTGCATGGTGATACGCTATGCACCGATGATGTCGGCTATCAGCAGTATCGTAAGCGAGTACATACTGCATGGATACAGCGGCTATTCCTGCTTCTCCCTTTATTTATCCGCTTGAAAATTGCAGCCAAAATGCGGGCAGGTAGCCAATACGCCAACAGCCAAAAATCCGAATCTATTATGGATGTCAATCAAGAGGCTGTTATCGAGCATGTCAAAAAATATCGGGCGGATTGGATAATTCATGGGCATACTCATCGCCCGGCAATACATGATATCCAACTGGGTGATAAAGCTGTACACCGTGGTGTATTAGGAGCATGGCACGACCAAGGTTCAATGTTCAAAGTCACAGAAACGTCCATTGAATTGATACCCTTCTCTTTCTAAACGGCTTTGCTTATTTTTTTGGAAAAATCCACAAATCAAGCGACGCAAACGTTTTCCTTGTGCAATTAGCGTGATATGATCCGTCGCCTGAAATTTCATCTTTGTTCTGGTAGACACCCAATACAGGAGCATCTGATTTATGACGTCCAGCCCTGAGCCCACAACAGCTATAACTTCTGCAACAAAAATAGAGAACCAGCACCACGCCAAAATTGCCATTGTCATGGGTTCGAAAAGCGACTGGGCAACAATGCAACATGCAACCGATGTTTTGACCTCTCTTGCTATTCCCTTCCATGTTGAAATTGTTTCGGCACACAGAACGCCGGATAAACTTTTTCATTTCGCAGAACATGCGAAAGAAAACGGTTTTGATGTGATTATCGCTGGTGCAGGTGGCGCGGCACATTTACCGGGAATGTTGGCGGCCAAAACTTTAGTACCTGTATTTGGCGTTCCGGTACAAAGCGCTGCACTTAGCGGTGTTGATAGCCTGTATTCCATTGTGCAAATGCCAAAGGGCATACCGGTTGGTACACTGGCTATTGGCAAAGCCGGAGCAGCAAATGCAGCCTTGTTGGCTGCCCAAGTGCTGGCTTTGCATGACTGTGCTCTGTTTCAACGTTTGTCAGATTGGCGCAATGAACAAACACAAACTGTCTTGGATAATCCAGATCCTCGGGAGGATATATGAAGCCCGTTTGTGTATTGGGAAATGGTCAGTTGGGCAGAATGCTGCGTCAAGCAGGTGAGCCTTTGGGGATCGCTGTTTATCCTGTTGGGTTGGATGCCGAACCGGAAGCTGTACCTTATCAAAGCAGCGTTATCACTGCAGAAATTGAACGCTGGCCTGAAACTGCCCTAACCCGTGAACTGGCACATCATAAGGCTTTTATCAATCGCGATATTTTTCCACGACTGGCAGATCGTTTGCCACAAAAACAGCTCATGGATACATTGGGCTTGGCAACTGCGCCGTGGAGACTGCTTTCCTCCCCCGAACAATGGCCACAGCTATTTACGGAATTAGGGAATTTCATCATTGTTAAACGCCGGACGGGAGGTTATGACGGACGTGGGCAATGGCGTATCCGGCCGGGTGATGAAGCAACCCTTCCGCCAGAAGTTTACGGTGAATGTATTGTAGAACAAGGTATTCCGTTTTCGGGAGAAGTATCTCTGGTTGGTGCCCGTAATGCCAAAGGTGAATCAGTATTCTATACATTGACTCATAATTTGCATCAGGAAGGTATTTTGCGTACCAGTGTTGCTTTGCCTGATTCTGCCGATAAAGAATTTCAACAACAAGCAGAGAAAATGCTGTCCGCCATCATGAATCATCTGAATTATGTTGGTGTTATGGCGATGGAATGTTTTATTGTTGGCGATAATTTGTTGATCAATGAATTGGCTCCGCGAGTTCACAATAGTGGTCACTGGACACAAAACGGGGCTTCTATCAGCCAGTTTGAACTTCACCTACGGGCGATTTTGAATCTCCCCATGCCACAACCAGAAATATTTGCACCATCCGTCATGATCAACCTGATCGGTACAGGAATAAACCCTGCATGGCTTAGTTTGCCGCTGGTTCGTTTACATTGGTATGAAAAAGAAGTTCGGCCTGTACGTAAAGTAGGTCACTTAAATGTAACTCATGCAGATAAAAAAATATTGAAAACGACGTTGCAAACGTTAGCTTCATTATTGCCAACAGAATATGAAAGCAGTCTTACATGGGCACAAAATAAATTAAGTTAATCTATCATTTAGATTGTCAGCTCAAGGAAGTGGTAATAATTAAAAATAAGCTACCACTTCCCATTCTAATACTGTTAAAAATTATTACATTCTTGAACGTATTTAAGATGATCGTATTTGAGATGAAAGCGTGCGGGATAATGTATCCACAATTGTTCTGGTCGTTTGATCTATTTCATAATTTAAGAAATCACCTACCTTAATATTGCTGAGATTGGTCATTCTTAATGTTTCCGGGATCAGGTTTAAAGCAATCGTCTTGTTTTCTTCATCAATATCATTGATTGTTAAACTACAACCATGCAACCCAATAAAACCTTTAAGGAAAAAATATTTAATATTATCTTGAGGGATTCGGATAACTAATCGATAAGTCTCACCGATTGCGTTAAACTCCATGACTTCAGCTATTCCTTCTACATGCCCATAAAGACTATGCCCGCCATTTTCTTTATGCATCTGGTGTGATCGCTCGATGTTAACTTCATCGTTAATCGAGAGAAATTTTAACGTTGTGGTATCTGTTGTAAAATCAGAAATATCAAAATAAACGCTATCCTCACTAAATTTGGTCACGGTCAAGCATGTGCCATCTATTGCGACACTCGCTCCGACTGTAACATCGTCTAAAAAACGATTGTTATTGCTGATTTCCAGAGTGCTAAAACCATTATTTTTATTAAGTGATAATACTCGCTCTTTACCTTGTACTATGCCTGTATACATGATATTCCTCTTGATCCAAATGGTAAGTAACAAAATTAATTTTGTTACATATTACCTTCTACATTTAGATTTTCCATAATAAATCCAAAAGATATACACGATTATTTTCACTGCGTGACTTACATTAAATAAACATAAACAATCCACATGATTCATAGAATCACTCAGTACATGAGATACAATTTTTATAAATCACTTTCATTTAAATAAACCTAAGTAAAACACACCAATCACCTCTCAAATAAAAAATAACATGAGATTTAAAATGCATTGGATGCAAATAAAAACCTCAATAAATAATAGCGCTATCTATATTATCTAAAGAATATTACACACTAACCTTAAGGCTAGCTAAACTACCTTCAATAACTGCCTATTTTCTTTTAAGCAATAGACAATTCGTTCAATTTTTTATATACCCTTCATCTTAAAATCAATGTCGATAAGATAACGGGGAGACACCAAGTGCTATTGCTAAGGAAACAGGAAATCAATAACACCTTGAGGTCGATGACAGCCACAACAGCTGGTTTATATGCTATTCCACTCTACTTTCTTTTTTCCACACAAGTGCAAGCAGAAGGCTTTGTCAATTATCAATCCATCGATACCAGCCTTTACTTCCAATTCGAAAATAAAATTGATCCTCAAAAAACCATTTCACCTATTGTAGAAGCCTTTGGTGATTACAAGATTGGCGATATGTATGTCTACAGCATTTGGCAAAATTCTCTGCAACATGACTACAAAGGCGATAAAAGTACCTATTACTGTAAATTCGTACCAAGACTCAGTGCCAGTAAAATCACAGGCTATGATCTTTCCTATGGCCCATTAAAAGATGTGCTGTTTGCTCAGTGGATAGCTAAAACCAAAAATGTAAAATATGACTATTTCCCCGGTATCAGCCTTGATTGGCAAGTGGGTGGATTCAGTTGGTTGCGCACCATTTTTTACTTTGAAAATAATGCCAATGGAAGCTGGAATGATCAGCGCATCCATATTGACTATGGTATTCCTTTCAGTAATCAACTGGGGGATTTCCGCATCGTAGGGACTTTCGATTATACACTGGGTTTAGGTGATAACCCCGAAATGATCGATTTCAAACCTGAGCTGCATTATGACTTAGGGAAAAAATTAGGGTATCAAGCTGGTCATCTGTGGACCGGTGTTGTCGTAAATCCGGTCAAAAATAAGTACAAAATAAAAGATACATCTAACTTTCGCACGAATCAGTTTAGCTATGGGGTGTTTATTCGATACAGCTTTTTCTGATAAACACATAAAATAGTGCTGTTTTTAATGGTTTATATCCTTGATGGGGTCACAATGTCCATTCAACACGACAAATTCGGGCGTTCTTATCAGTGGTTTTTGCTGATACTTTTAGGCATGGTCTATTTTTTGTCCACAGCAACAACCTTTACGTCATTAGGTGTTGTCCTGCCCAGTATGATTAATGAACTGGGCTGGAGCTGGACAAATGCTGGTTTAGGGTTCACGCTGCTTGGCCTGACATGTGGGCTATCCAGTTTTCTGCCAACGGTATTCATTCGTAAAGTTGGTGTTCGTTTCACTCTGTCCATCGGCCTGCTGATTTTTCTGGCTGGTTTCTACAACCTTTATTACACGCACGCTATTTCATCATATTTTATTGGTGCGTCTTTAATTGGTATCGGCTTTACCTTTTTGGCAACAGTTCCGGGCACTTATGTGATTTCACGGCTATATGAGAGACAATCCCTTGCTTTTGGTTTCTATTTCACAATAGGGGGATTGGGAGGCGTTGTAGGCCCGTGGATCTACTTTCTGGCAACCCGTGTTTGGGGAACATGGCGAATGCATTGGATGATTTCCGCCATTGCCCTCTCCATTTTCGTTATTCTGACAATTATTACTCTTCAGGAGGGAAAACGGGAAGTCGCTCATGCTAAGGCCGTAAACCAAAAACATAACAGTCAGGATAACCCCAACATTTATCGTACCAAGCAACGTTGGACGGCACATCAAGCTCTGCGGACATGGCAGTTCTATATAATAGCCGCAACTTATACCGCATTTTTATGGTGTGGTATTACAGTCAATAGCTTTGCAGTTGCCCATATTATTGAAAATGGTTTCAGCGAAACCATCGCCGCTGGATTACTAAGTACAATGGCCTTTATCAATGCGTTTTCCAGACTGGCAGGTGGTGCGGTCGGAGAGTGGATAGATTCGAAAAAGTTACTGATTGGTAGTCTGGCCATCATCATTCTTGGTTTAATTGCACTGAGCATTGCCTCTTCATGGCCATTTTTAATTGCATTTACGGTGTTTGTCGGGATGGGGTATGGCATGACTTTCCTCGCTTCCAGTGTATTGCTGGCGAACTATTTTGGCCGCAAGCCTTATCTGGAACTGTTTTCAATCATGAACCTGTTTTCCACGCTGGCATGTCTGGCTCCTTTTTTAGCTGGTGCCATCAAGGATTATTCAGGCAGTTTTACTTCAGCATTTTTAATTATTGCTATCCCCGTATTTGTTGTTCTTGTCGTAACATTGATGATGAAACCACCTGCTCAGAAAATGGGAAAGCACTCAATCAAAGATACTCAATTTACTGAATAGGATGAAAATGAACTGAAATAACGTACAAATAAGGAAATAATGATGTCAAAGAAAGAGTTCGGTGTATTTTTGCCCATAGCCAAAGGTGGGTGGATCATCTCCAAAAACACGCCGCCACTGGATGCGTCTTATAAGCAAAACCGTGAAGCTGCCATTCTGGCCGATCATATTGGCCTTGATTTCATTATGTCCATGGGAAAATGGCGCGGGTTTGGCGGTGAAACAGATCATTGGGGTTGCTCACTCGAATCCGTCACAATGATGGCAGGCATTGCCGAAGTCACTCATCGCGCAAAATTGATCGCCACTGTTCATGCCGGACTGCATAATCCGGCTGTTACCGCCAAAATGATCGCTACGCTGGATCACATTAGTCAAGGTCGTGCCGGGCTGAATATTGTTTCAGGTTCATTCAGGGATGAATTTGAACAAATGGGGGAATGGGATAATAGTTTGGACCATGACCAGCGCTATGCCATGACCGAAGAATGGACTCAGTTGATTAAACGTCTTTGGTGTGAAAAACAGGTAGACCATGATGGCACTTACTTTCATTTGAAGCAGTGCGTTTCTGAACCTAAGCCTCTTTCCCTTCCTCGTCCTTATCTCGTTTGTGCTGGCCAATCCGAGCAAGGGCTGCGTTTCAGTGTACGCCATACCGATGTGTGTTTTATCGGTGGCAAAGATGAGACAGAAACCCGCAATATCAGTTTAACCGCCAAACGCATCGCCGCTGAGTACAACACAACAACCAAAACATTCTGCATGTGTACCGTGATTTGCGCTGAAACAGATGCCTATGCTGAAACACTCGCCCAATTCTACCGTCAAGGTTTGGATGTAAAAGCCGTCAAAAATATGATGCACAGTTTTGGGGTTGATATGGATGGAAAAAGCAATGCGATGGTTGAACGTTCGCAAAATGCCTTTATGACTCATACTGCCATTGGTACACCGGATACCTGCTACAGACAACTGACAGATTTAATGCGTAACTGTGATTTGGATGGTGTGATGTTGATTTTCCCCGATTACATCAAAGGATTAACAATTTTTGGGGATCAGATCCTACCCAGATTAAGAGCAGAATTTGCCTGATAATATCCAGCCTTTCAAATGATAAACCTCGTTATTTTAACGAGGTTTATTTTTAACTTGGTTGGTTTATTTTTATATAGTGAATATTATTCAGGCAAACGCCGATATTGTCCTTGCTTCCGTAATAGCCTAACGCCCAACCAACCACCACATACTGAAAGCAACAAGCTACTGATGATGGGCAGCAAAAGCCACATCAGCCATTGAGGTTGCCATGGAAAATCAAAGACCTGAGTCTGCAACAACCAAAGTGCGATTTCTGCACCAAATGCCGCCGCCAAACCTGCCATAAAACCAAGTAATGCAAACTCACTCCATAATGTGCGACGCAACAGTTTTTTGCTCGCTCCCAATGTACGGTATACCACCAATTCAAGTTGTCGCTGGCTCATTCCAACCTGAATTTGTGCCAGTAGAAGCAACCCGCCACAAACCATAACCAGAACAACCATAATTTCCAAAGCCTTGCTCACTTGCTGCAAAATACCTTGTGCTTGTTTGATTATCGAACCAATATCTAACACGTTAACGGTCGGGAAATCACGGTTAATTTCCGTTAACAGCCGCCCATCTCCTTCATAATGAAAGCTGGTCAGCCACATTGCGGGCTGGTTTTCCAACGATTCTTTGGAGAAGATAAAAATAAAGTTCGGATTTATACTTTCCCAATCCACCTTGCGAATACTGCTTACTGTGGCGTGAAGTGTTCGGGTATTTCCCGTAAATGTAAGCCTGTCTCCTAACTTGATTTGCAACTGTTCAGCCACACCTTGCTCTATGGAAACTTCGTTCGGTTTTGGCGGCCATGTACCCGTAATCAAGGTATTAAAAGGCGGCAGTTCTGTTTTCCATGTTAAATTTAATTCGCGGCGTACTGTCGTACTATTAGGATGTTTTTCAGCAGCCCATTCAATCGCAGATTGTCCATTGACTTCCGTCAAGCGCGCCAATACTACAGGATAAAAATCGGTAGGCTGTACCTGATATTTGGTCAGTAAACCATTAACTTGAGCAATTTGCGGTTGGGTCATGTTAATCAGGAAATAATTAGGGCTATCCGGCGGCAATTGCTGCTGCCATCGACTCAATAAATCCCCCCTTGCCATAATAAGCAAAGCCAGTAACATAAATGAAAAGGAAAATGCTGCCAATTGGGTCATGGTCTGAAACGGGCGACACAGTAACCGATTGACCGCCAGACGCAGGCTTAGCTGACGGAACGTCACACGGCGCAGCAACCATAATCCCACCCATCCCAATAACGCCAAAAACAACGCAATAATCGGCACACCTGCCAATAGTGACCATAACAAAGGCTGAGTACCTGCCAATAATACCAATCCCCCTGTTATCATTAGCGCTACCACAGGCAAATAATAGCGCAATGGCCAGATGAATGCCGTTACATCACTTCTCAACACCCGTGAAGGCTGAGTAGCCATTAATTGACGATAAGGGCGAACTCCCACTAACACTGCAATACCAAACAGGGCACTTATCGCCCATACCCACGGCCACATTCCCGCTGCCGGTAATACCTTAGGTAACATCCCAGCCAAAATGTGAATTAATACGGATTCAAAAGCCAAGCCTAAGATGGAGCCTACCGCTATGGCAGCAAGCAATATTACCAACCATTGCCCAATGATCCATTGACGCAAGGCCCAACGTCCTGCCCCCAGTGTTTTCAGAATGGCTATCAGATTATGCCTGCTACGGCAATAATGCGCCATGGAAACTGCCATCGCAGCGACAGCAAGCAACAATGTCAACAAAGCTGACAACAATAAAAATTGCTGGGCACGCTCAATGGACTGCGCCATTACGCCATTATCCTGTTTCAATGTCAGCCAACGTTGATCCGCTTTTATTTGTGGATCAACGAATTTCTTGAATGATTGGATCGTGTCAGGTGAACCCGCGAACATATAACGGTAAGTCAGGCGGCTGCCGGGTTGAATCGCACCTGTTGCCTGAGCATCATCAATATTGATTAAAATTCGGGGAGAAATCTGGAATAGACTGAAACCGCTGTCAGGCTCTTGCAACAATTCTCCGCTAATCTTCAACGTGGTATCCCCTACATCAAGATTATCTCCAACCTTAACTCCCAACAGTGCCAGCAATCTCGGAGCCACCAGCACAGAGCCTTTCTCCGGTTTCAATCCGCGCGGATTGGTTTCCAGTTCACCATACAGAGGATAATATTTATCTGCGGCTTTCACCTGAGCCAATTGTGGAATATCTCCCGCATACGTCATGGTCGAAAATGAGATCTGGCGACTTAAGGTCAACCCCTGCTCTTGTGCTCTTCTCAACCAAGTTGCATCAACCGGATACGAAGCCCGTAGGACAATATCACCCGCCAGAAAATCACGGCTTTGATAATGTACACTCTGATCAATGCGATCACTGATACGACCTAATGCCAACACACAAGCCACCGCCAATGTCAGGGATAACCAAACAATCAAGAGAGATGGTGTGCGCCATTCACGCCAAAACCAGCGCCAGATCATGCTTCCTCCTGCAATTTTCCATCCACCAGACGTAAACGACGCTGACAACGGGCAGCAAGCTGACTGTCATGAGTTACCAAAATCAACGTCGTTGCGTAGTCATGATTGAGAGAAAACAATAAATCAGCAATGCGATCACCTGTCTGGCGATCAAGGTTGCCTGTTGGTTCATCTGCAAACAAAATTTTGGGACGGGTACAAAACGCCCTAGCCAAAGCCACCCGCTGTTGTTCACCGCCTGAAAGTTGAACCGGCATGTGTTTCAGGCGTTTTCCCAATCCCAACTGTTCAAGTAATTCAATGGCCTGTTTGCGACTTTGGTGCTCCGGTTCGCCACGCAACAATGCCGGAAGTTGAACATTCTCCAGCGCGTTCAGGGTTGGGATCAACATAAACGACTGGAAAACAAAACCCACATTTTTTGCCCTTAACTGCGCCCGCTGTTCTTCATTCATGCGACTGAGATTCTGCCCCAACAAATGAACGTCTCCCCCGCTGCCATCATCCAATCCAGCAATAATGCCCAGAAGTGTTGACTTCCCTGAACCTGATTCGCCAATTAATGCAATTGTCTGTGCTGGCTCGACAACCAACTCAATACCCTGCAATATATTAATTACCTGTTCCCCTTGGCCTACACGTTTAGTGAGATGATGAACTTCAAGAATACTTTCTACAGCCATGTATTTTTCCTTTTATTGTTGGTGCTATGCAGTGCCAGAGCCGCAGCTGCGGATACTCTGCTTATATTGGGAGATAGCCTCAGTGCCGGATATCGTTTGTCGGTTGAGCAGTCATGGCCTGTGCTGATGGCAAAACAATGGCAACAAGCAGGCAAAAAAACAGTTATCGTCAACGGCAGTATCAGTGGCAATACCGTAGCGCAGGGTCTTGAGCGTTTGCCTGAATTATTGAAGCAGCACAATCCCAAATGGGTTCTGATAGAACTTGGCGCAAATGATGGGCTGCGTGGTTTTCCCATTCAAAACATAGAACAAGATTTGCAACAGGGTATTACTTTGGTCAAACAAGCCGGGGCACAACCGTTGTTAATGCAAATCCGAATTTCCCCTAATTACGGAAAACGTTATACCGAATCCTTTGCAGAAATTTATCCTACACTTGCTGAACGCAATCAAATTCCTCTACTGCCATTTTTTATGGAGCACGTTGTTATCAAACCGGAATGGATGCAAGATGACGGGCTTCACCCCAATCAAGCTGCACAACCTTTTATTGCTGATTGGATGTCCAACAGATTGTCGGCATACATCAACTATCCTTAAGTAAATTATTTCTAATAGTAAATCATTTATTTCCATAAATTGATGCAGATAACAGGTAAAGTTATGCAAAAGACAATTCTTATTACAGGATGTTCTAGTGGAATCGGCTTAGCAGCAGCCAAAACACTCCATCAACGTGGTTACCGCGTATTCGCAGCTTGTCGAAAACCCGCTGATTTAGCTCATATGCGTGAATTAGGATTCGAACCGATTGAATTGGATTTAGATAATAAAGAAAGTGTAGAACGCGCAGCCAAAACAGTAATCGAATTAACCAACGGTCGTCTGTTCGGACTATTCAATAATGGCGGATTCGCTGTTTATGGGCCATTGGAAAGCATTTCCCGTGAGCAAATGGAAAAACAATTTTCCACTAATTTCTTTGGTACTCATCAACTCACCAGCTTACTACTGCCAGCCATACGTGCTTATGGTGCAGGACGAATTGTCCAGACCAGTTCGGTTATGGGATTGCTTGCAACGCCTGGTCGTGGAGCATACGCAGCCAGTAAATATGCACTCGAAGCATGGTCAGATGCTTTGCGGGGGGAGCTGGCAAAAACAGATATTAAAGTTAGCCTGATTGAACCGGGACCAATCAATACCCGCTTTACAAAAAATGTGAATCAGACGCAGCAGGATCATCCGGTTGAAAACTCAGGTCTTGTTCGCCGTTTCACACTTAAGCCTGAAAACGTGGTTTCGAAACTGATTCATGCTTTGGAAAGTCCCAATCCCAAATTACGTTATTCTGTTACATTGTTAACTTATGCAGTAAAAATAATGCGCCGTATACTTCCAGTGAAATGGCTCGATAAAATCGTACTTTGGCAAAACTAAAGAACATTGAAAAACGTATAGATGAGCCTTATGTATAAGCATACAAGTCATCGCCCAGCAACGAATCAGAGAGAAACACCCATGGAACCAACAGTGAATACAAACAATAATACTGCCCAGATTATTAATATTGATGAATCGAATATTGCTCAAGTTGTTCAGCACTCACTCACCCAACTCGTCGTATTCTACTTCTGGTCTCCACAGGACCTACATTGCCATGAATTAGAAACAACTCTTGATAAAATAGCCCATGAATATGCAGGACAGTTTGCTCTGGCAAAAGTCAATTGTGACGAGTTTTCTTATATCGCCGCGCAATTTGGTGTGCGTGGTTTACCTACGGTACTTTTTGTAAAAGAAGCTCGCCCTGTTCAAGGTTTTGAAGGCATCCAATCCGATGATGCCATCAGAAAAATTTTTTCCACTCTTCTCGTGCAAGAAGGAAAGTCACCATTAGAGCAAGTAGACGAATTGCTTGAAGAAGGCAATAATCAGGAAGCATTGTCTTTAGTGAAAGAAATCCACCAAAAAAACCCTCAAGATACTAACGTTACGTTATTGTTAGTCGAAGTAAATCTTTCACTCAATCATCTTGAAGATGCCCAAAAAATACTGGATACCATCCCATTAGAAGAACAAGATGAACGCTATCATGAGCTACTTGAACATATTAAGTCCCAGAAAGAAGCCGCTGATTCACCTAAGATTCGACAACTGCAACAAGAGTTGGCCGCTCAACCAGAAAATTCGGAATTAGCCATATTATTAGCGTCTGAATTACATAAAGTTGGCCGTAATGAGGAAGCTCTAGAATTATTGTTTAGTTTTCTGACAAAAGATCTTGCTGCTGCCGATGGAGCAGTGAAAAAGACGATGATGGATATTATTTCTGCATTGGGTAGTGGAAATATATTGGCATCCAAATATCGTCGAAGCGTATATGCCTTACTTTATTAAGTAAGGGGGACTTAAAGATTCTATCATCAGCTAGTGAGGTAATTGTTATGGACTTGTTCTCTTTTGGTGCTGTACCAATAATAATTGTTATTGCTGTTGTTATCGTCTTTACTTGTGTAAAGACCGTTCCACAGGGTTATCAATGGACTGTTGAGCGCTTTGGGCGCTATACCCGTACATTAACGCCTGGCCTGCATATCATCATGCCGTTTGTTGATCGCATTGGCCGTAGAATCAACATGATGGAGCAGGTTCTGGATATCCCATCGCAGGAAGTCATTTCTCGCGATAACGCCAATGTCACCATTGATGCTGTCTGCTTTATTCAGGTTGTCGATCCAGTACGTGCTGCCTATGAAGTCAGTAATCTGGAACTGTCCATCATTAACCTCACCATGACCAACTTCCGTACCGTACTGGGTTCTATGGAACTGGACGAGATGCTGTCCCAGCGCGATTCCATCAACAGCCGACTGCTGACAATCGTCGACGAAGCCACTAACCCGTGGGGTGTCAAGATCACACGTATTGAGATCCGCGATGTACGCCCTCCTAAAGAATTGATTTCCGCAATGAACGCTCAGATGAAAGCAGAGCGTACTAAACGTGCAGATATTCTTGAGGCAGAAGGTATCCGCCAAGCAGCTATTCTGAAAGCCGAAGGGGAAAAACAGTCACAAATCCTGAAAGCAGAGGGTGAGCGGCAGTCAGCCTTCCTGCAAGCGGAAGCCCGTGAACGTGCAGCAGAAGCAGAGGCTCGTGCAACTAAAATGGTTTCTGACGCTATTGCTGATGGCGATATGCAGGCAATTAACTACTTTGTTGCCCAAAAATATACTGATGCCCTCACCAACATCGGGGCCTCAAATAACAGCAAAGTTATTATGATGCCACTGGAAGCCAGCAATTTAATGGGAGCCATTGGTGGTATTGCTGAATTAATTGGCGAAAGCAAGAAGAGCAAACAGGACAAATAATCATGATTGAACAGATCGCCGCTCAGCCAGCTTGGTTCTGGCTCTGTTTTGGTGGCCTGCTTCTGATTGCGGAGTTGTTGGGAGCGGGAGGATATCTGCTATGGACAGGATCAGCAGCCATCATTGTTGCCCTGATCACATGGATTTTTCCTCATATGGGCTGGGAAGTGCAAGGTACTCTGTTTGCTGTTCTGACCTTGCTTTCTGTTATTGCATGGCGTAGCTGGCTCCACCATCGCCCTCGTAAGGCTAGTGATAAAATTCTCAATCAGAAAAATCACCAGTTGATTGGACAACGTACCCGTTTAATCACGGATACCGAAAACGGTTTTGGACGAGTCAAACTGGCCGATGGCAGTTGGCGCGTTCACTGTGACCGAGAACTTCCTGCCAATACCGTAGTTGAAGTCATTGCCGTTGACGGAATCACATTGACGGTAAGACCTATTTCCCGTCAAACGTGATGCTTACAGCAGCCGGATAAATGCTCAATGATGGGGCAATCAGCTCCATCATCTCCCGGACATTCAGCCGCCAATGCCAGTAGTTTTTTCTTGATCTTTTGCAATTCCAAAATCGTTTTTTCTATTTCTGCCACTTTTTGCAGGGTTGTCGTTTTTACATCTGCACTGTGGCGGCTAGGATTTCGAAATAAACGCAGTAATTCACGACACTCCTCCAGCGTAAACCCAACTTCTTTCGCCTGACGCAAAAGTATTAGCTCTTCAATGTGCTTTTTCTGGTAATAACGATAGCCATTATCTCCCCGCTCCGGCGCAGTAATAAGATTTTTTTCCTCATAAAACCGGATCGCTTTACTGGTTAAACCTGTCTTACGGGCAATTTCACTGATATTCATAATTTCCCCTTGACCTTCCCCACACAGGAAGGTTTAGCCTTAATGATAAGTATATCACTCTGTATCAGGAGATATTGTTATGTCCACAACCACCATTCTGGCACTTCAAGGTTTAACTTGTATGCATTGTGTCAACAGGGTCAAAAAATCACTGGAGAAAATCCCCGGCGTCGAGCTGGCAGATGTGAGTCTGAATTATGCCAAAATTATCAGTAATGTTTCATCTGATGAATTGATTGCCGCCATTGTTGCCGAAGATTATAAAGCCACTGTTGTCACTCAACCTGATATTGAACTGCGATTGTCAGGTTTAAACTGCATGAAATGTGCAGGTAAGACACAAAAAGCATTAGAAACCGTGGAAGGTGTTATCGCTACTGAAGTTGATACCCAAACAGCAAAAATCTATGGCAAAGCAGAGAGTAACGCGTTAATTCATGCGGTTAAACAAGCCGGATACCACGCCGAATTAGCGATGGAGCCAGATTTCCCAAAAAATAAGCCGTTGGCAACACATATTCCACAGACTCCGGAGTCCTTGGCAGCGGCAATCCATTCAACTCCGGTAGAAACACCCCCTGTTGGGTACAGCAACAAAAATGATGCAAGTGTCAATGACAGCAATAATGATGACAGCATTCAGCTTTTGCTGGATGGCATGAGCTGTGCAAGCTGTGTCAGTAAGGTACAAAAAGCTCTGCAATCTGTCGATGGCGTGGAACATGCCAGAGTCAATCTAGCGGAAAGAAGCGCATTAGTCACAGGCCATGCATCACCAAACGCCTTAGTTGAAGCAGTTATCAAGGCTGGCTATGGTGCGGAAATCATTCAAGATGAAGCTGAACGCCGTGAGCGCCAACAGCAAGTAGCACAAGCTAATATGCGGCGCTTTCGCTGGCAATCAGCCCTTGCGTTAGTGGTTGGGGTGCCCGTCATGGTGTGGGGAATGGTAGGTGATAATATGATACTTACACCTTCAAACCATACTATTTGGCTAACTATTGGTTTGATGACTCTGGCTGTAATGGTATTTGCCGGCGGACATTTTTATCGCAATGCGTGGCAAAGCCTAAGAAACGGCAGTGCAACAATGGATACCCTCGTAGCTCTGGGTACTGGCGCAGCATGGCTCTATTCAATGAGTGTCAATTTGTGGCCAGAAACTTTTCCTCCTCAAGCCCGTCATCTTTATTATGAAGCCAGTGCCATGATCATTGGTTTGATCAATCTCGGCCATGCATTGGAACAACGGGCACGCCAACGTTCATCTAAAGCACTTGAGCGATTATTGGACTTAACACCGCCAACAGCACGGGTGGTTACCGCTGAAGGCGAAAAAACACTGCCACTGGCAGATGTTATGCCCAATATGATATTGCGCCTGACAACAGGGGATCGTGTTCCGGTTGATGGTGAAATTATTCAGGGTACAGTTTGGCTGGATGAGGCCATGCTGACAGGTGAACCTATTGCTCAACAAAAATCTGTCAGCGATATCGTCCATGCCGGCACAGTAGTTCAAGATGGTACAGTCCTGTTTAAAGCCAATGCGGTTGGTAGCCAAACGACATTAGCGCGCATTATCAAATTAGTCCGTCAGGCACAAAGCAGTAAACCCGAAATTGGCCAATTGGCAGATAAGATATCATCAATATTTGTACCTATTGTCGTTGCTATCGCTCTGATTGCTGGTGCTCTCTGGTATTTTATCGGCCCCACCCCACAAATCATGTATGCGCTGGTCATCATGACTACAGTCTTAATTATCGCCTGTCCTTGCGCTCTTGGGCTGGCAACTCCCATGTCCATCATTTCTGGTGTGGGGCGGGCTGCTGAATTAGGTGTATTAGTGCGCGATGCTGATGCTCTGCAACATGCCAGCCAACTGGATACAATTGTCTTCGATAAAACCGGCACTTTAACCGAAGGTATGCCGCAGGTGACAGAAATTCACACCTTTAATGGTTTCACCGAAGAGCAAGTATTGATATGGGCTGGCGCATTAGAAAATGGTTCAAATCACCCTCTGGCAAAAGCCATTTTGATGAAAGCGGAAGGGCAAATCTTACCAGAAGTGCAAACATTCCGTACACTCGCAGGGTTGGGCATTAAGGGAGAAATAGGCGATATCCCCCTGTTATTGGGTAATCAGAAATTATTTGAACAATATCAGATTGATACAGCGGAATTAACCCCATTAGTGGCGACACAGGCAGAAAAAGGTATAACTCCTGTCATTCTGTCAGCCAATGGGAAAATCGCGGCCCTGTTTTCTATCCGCGATCCCTTGCGTCAAGACACCGTTTCTGCCCTGCTTCGCTTGCATAATCAAGGCTACCGTTTAGTCATGCTGACAGGAGACAACCCCACCACAGCGAATGCAATCGCTAAAGAAGCGGGCATTGATCAAGTCATTGCTGGTGTTTTACCTGATGGAAAAGCAGCAGCCATTCAATCACTACAATCAGAAGGCAGGAAAGTAGCGATGATTGGTGATGGCATTAATGATGCTCCTGCATTGGCACAAGCGGATGTCGGCATCGCAATGGGAAGTGGTAGTGATATCGCCATAGAAACCGCAGCAATTACCCTTATGCGCCATAGCCTGCACGGGGTTGCTGATGCAGTTGAATTATCCCGAGGTACATTACGTAATATGAAACAAAACCTATTTGGTGCATTTGTCTACAATACCTTGGGTATCCCAATTGCAGCCGGCATTTTATACCCTTTCACGGGGACTTTATTAAACCCTGTCGTTGCCGGTGCAGCCATGGCATTGTCTTCAATTACTGTCGTTAGTAACGCCAATCGCTTATTGCGTTTCAAACCTAAATCCTGACATAACATTCAGGCAGTTATACCGTATCTGAAAAGCTAAATATATTCCGTTTAGCTTTTCATCCCGCACTTTTCCCTCTTTCTTGTTAACCATTAACGGGTTAGCATACCGTTCAATGCCAACTATTGGAGTATGCGGTATGGGAAAATTAATGACATATTTCAGTAAAATATTGGGACTCAATTCTCAACAGCATTATCCCTATCCCGCTTTCGACATCACTTTAAATAAAAACAAACAATTGCACATTGTTGGCAGTATTCATATGGGTACAAAAAACATGTACCCACTTTCTGAAATATTGTTGGAACAACTGGGGCAAGTGGACGCTCTTATTGTCGAAGCAGATATCACTCAGGCCGATGTCCCGTTCAAGGAAACGTTTCCAGAACAAATTGAGCTGTCACAACGTTTATCCCCCGAACATTTTGGCTGTTTACAGCGTTATTGCCGAGAGATCCAACACCCTGTCACACAGCTGAATCCATTGCCATCGTGGCAAGTTGCATTGATATTACAAGCTGCTCAAGCTCAATATTTGGGATTGCGCCCTCAATATGGTATTGATTGCCAATTATTGAATAGTGCAAAAATCATCAATAAACCCATCATCGAGTTGGAAGGAACCGATGCACAAATTAACCTTCTGATCAATCTGCCAAATGGAGGGCTTTCTTTGTTGGAAGATACAATCATCCATTGGCACACCAATGCCCACGCGCTACAGACTATGATTAGCTGGTGGATGAATTACAAACCTGAAAAACAAAATCAAATACTACCAATGACGTTCTGCGACGAGATTTATCAAACCTTAATGACTGAAAGAAACCGTCAATGGAGTGAACAATTACATAACTTACCAGCAGGAAAATATTTGGTGGCTGTAGGCGCATTGCATCTTCATGGAGAATACAATTTGGGGCAGATGTTGGTAAAACCACAGGAATAACAACACTTCAATTTTTTCATTTTGAAAACAAACCATTACAGATAAATAAATACTTACAAATAGACAGTTACAGGAAAAAATATGACTCCCGCCATTATTCTGCTGGAAAAACGAAAAATCAATTTCAAACTCCACCCTTACGCTCATGATGTTAATGAACATAATTTTGGTGATGAAGTAGTTAAAAAGCTTGGTTTAGATGCCAGGCAGGTTTTTAAGACGCTATTGGTTTCATTGAACGGTGATCCTAAAAATCTTGCTGTCGCCGTGACACCTGTTTCTGGGCAACTCGATTTGAAAAAAGTAGCCAAAGTTTTTAAAGCCAAAAAAGCAGATATGGCCGATCCCCAACTGGCACAAAAGGTAACTGGTTATTTAGTCGGAGGCATTAGTCCATTGGGACAGAAAAAACGGCTGCCTACCATTATTGATAGCCAGGCTCGAACCTTGCCAGCTCTATTTATTTCTGGTGGCAAACGTGGATTGGATATTGAATTATCTCCCATAGATTTATGCCAATTACTTAATTGTTCGTTTGCTGATATTGCCAAAATTTAAAAATAATTTGAAAATGAATTGCAACTTGCTCTGAATTTTTTCGAGCCGGTTCTGTTTTCTTGAAAGCAGAACTTTGTGATAAATAATAATACCGATATACTTTTATCACAGCGATAAAAGTACTAATTACCATTTCAATTAACTTATTTAATAATTAAATTATTATTCAGCTTCAACCATCCCGATTTAGATTATATAACAACCCTTACAGATAATAAGCAAAAGACCATCTGAAAATAAGATGGTCTTTTTATGCGGGTAACTAACAGTCACCCTATTAACTAGTTGTTATTGCTTATGTGAAATTTCACCTTTCGGTTCATAATCAGAGGTTTTCAATGGAGAATGTTTTTCAATATACCCTTTCAATACCTCAGCATCAACGAAACCTGTATTAACGTAACCAGGCAAATTATCAACCCGCGGATAACCATCTCCTCCAATCGCATTGAAATTCAAAGTCGCCATGCGATAAGTTTTATTTGGATCTAATGGTTTTCCGCCAATTTTTACATCACTGATATTCTTACCATCCTTAACGAAACTAACATTATAGAACTGTCCATAAGCGCCAGAATCTTTTTCCATATTTGCAACGGCTGTCAAATATGGCAAAACTTCGCTACCTTTGAAGTCCACATAAACCAGTTGGTTAGCGAATGGATGAACTTTCAGGACATCTTTGTAAGTAATATTCCCTGGTTCAATTGAATCACGAATTCCACCACCACTCATCACTGCAAAGTCAGCATTTGTTCGTTCCATTTGGGCAGCCAATACAAGATGGGCCATATTTGTTTGAACGAAACGTACTTTACTGCGATCACCTTCCAGTTTGTTATCTACAAAACCTACTTTCACACTAAGTTTCTGACTGCCCTTGTCCTGATAAGGTGTCAATACTTTAAGCACCTCAGGATTTTGCTGAATTTCATGCGTATAGTAAACACGTTCCGTGCTGCCATCTTCTTTCGTCACTTTTTTCTTTAAGTTGATGGGAATCAATTGATAATGAACCAGCTTGAATTCACCATTACGGAATTGAAAATCAGCACGGCCGACATATTTTCCCCATTCGTGGGCTTGAACAATCCAAGTGCCATTTTGGCGATCCGGGGAACAAGGCGTACCCGGAACATAATCCACTTGTTTATAGTTTTTATTCTCTGCCGACATACATACCGGATCTTGTGAGTGGCCGCCCACAATCATATCCAAATAACCCGCAGGTAAACTGCGCGCCATTTCAACATCTCCCGCGGCATTAGTGCCATGATGGCCATCGTTATAGTGCCCCATATGAGTTGCCGCAATAATCACATCCGGCTTTTCATTCTTTTTCAGCTCTTCAATCACTTTTTTGGCTTCTTCAGCAGGGACGCGGAATTCAACATCCGGAAAATTAGCCGGATTACCTACTTTCGCTGTATCATCAGTTGTCAGCCCAAGAACTGCAATTTTCACCCCTTGCTTATCAAACATGACATACGGCTTAAATAAACGCTTACCTGTACTGGTTTGATAAATATTGGCAGATAAGAATGGGAAATTTGCCCATTTTTGTTGCTGATACAATACATGCAATGGCTTATCAAATTCATGATTCCCTAATGCCATTGCATCATACCCCACAAGATTCATGCCCTTAAAATCTGGCTCAGCATCTTGCATATCTGATTCCGGTACACCTGTGTTAATGTCACCACCAGACAATAACAATACACTGCCACCTTTCTTAGCAACCTCCTGCCTAATGGAGTCTACTACCGTTTTTTGGGCTGCCAAACCATACTCACCATAATCATTATTCCAGAAGTGACCATGATGATCGTTCGTATGCAAGACTGTAATGTCATAAGTTTTATCTTTTTCCCAAGCGTTTGCAATTAACGGTGCCAATGACAGAGAAACAGCAAGAGCACATATTGACGCCTTAAACGATAATTTCATGGGGTATCTCCATGTTATTTAAAATTCTATTGGTTATGGTCCCCAAATAGGGTGTGAAGAATGGCATACAGCGCAATGCCACATGTTTCTGTTCAGGGTTGCATAATTTTGTCACTAAATAATGCCTTCTTTCACCTTTTTGAGATAGCACTCAAATTATATCGGTATAAGTAAAATTTTTGTCAGCTATCTAAGATGTATTATGGTGTAAAAATTCAACGAATCTACTAAATTTTCCCCTGTAAACAATATTGATAAGCGAATAAATATGAGTGAAAAAAGTAAAATGGTTCCTTTGCCAGAATCATCAACAAAAACACAGCGGACAGTTTTTTCAATCCTTGGTGCCATCAGCTTATCCCACATGCTGAATGATATGATTCAATCATTGATTCTCGCGATTTACCCACTTCTGCAATCTGAATTTACTCTCAGTTTCATTCAGATTGGCATGATAACTCTGACTTATCAGATAACAGCATCTCTGTTGCAACCCATTATCGGTTGGTATACAGATAAATATCCGCAGCCCTATTCATTGCCTATCGGTATGGGATTTACCTTGTCTGGTTTACTTCTGCTCGCTTATGCTGAAAGCTTTTCAATTATATTGATAGCTGCGGCACTAGTGGGTACCGGTTCATCTGTTTTTCATCCAGAATCGTCACGAGTCGCACGCATGGCTTCAGGTGGACGCCATGGATTGGCGCAATCATTATTTCAAGTAGGGGGAAATTTAGGAAGTTCACTGGGGCCATTACTGGCAGCTATTTTCATTGCTCCTTATGGCAAAGGAAATGTCGGTTGGTTTTCTCTGGCAGCATTATTGGCTATCGTAATCCTTTTGCAAGTCAGCCAGTGGTACAAGATTCAACATCAAGCCAAAATCACCTTGCCTTCTCGAGCTGCTTCTCTGCCAAGCTTACCCAGAAAAACCGTCATAAATTCTTTTGCTATACTTTTATTACTGGTTTTCTCCAAATACTTTTATCTAACCAGTCTCAGTAGCTACTACACCTTTTACTTGATACAAAAATTTAGCGTGTCAGTGCAAAACGCCCAAATCCACTTATTTGTCTTTTTGTTTTCTGTAGCGGCAGGTACTCTGATTGGCGGGCCTATTGGGGATAAGATAGGTCGGAAATATGTCATTTGGGGCTCAATTCTTGGCGTTGCACCTTTCACTCTGATGCTACCTTATGCATCCTTATTTTGGACAAGCATACTCACGGTTATTATTGGCATAATATTGGCATCCGCATTTTCTGCTATTTTAGTTTATGCTCAGGAACTCATTCCCGGTAAAACAGGCATGATCGCAGGTTTATTCTTTGGTCTGGCCTTTGGTATGGGGGGAATTGGGGCTGCTGTGCTTGGCTATGTCGCAGATAAGGCCAGTATAGAATGGGTTTATAAAATCTGTGCTTTTTTACCACTTCTTGGAATTTTCACTCTATTACTGCCAAATATAGAAAATAAAAACAAAAAAAATAATAAAATCAATGTATAATAATCACATCTTTTACACCATATATATTTTGTAAACAAGCGTAAATAATGGCAATATCTACATAAAATTACATTAAAATACCATTTATGCAGATCATTCCCACTTTCATCGATCAAGATGTTTTTTAGCTGTCTTATCGTTGATTACTTATAAAATATATTATTACCTCACATAACTATATAATTTATTACATTCGCTACCCAAAAGGAGCCTTGATGGAGCATTCGACATCTCTTATCACGACCATTGTTGGCGGCTTTGTTCTCGCCTATCTGCTTGGCATGCTTGCACAGCGCCTGAAAATCTCACCTCTAGTAGGATACCTTTTAGCAGGTGTATTAGCGGGTCCCTTTACACCAGGTTTCACTGCCGATACATCTTTGGCTCCACAACTTTCAGAGATTGGCGTGATTTTATTGATGTTTGGTGTCGGTCTGCATTTTTCACTTAAAGATTTGTTAGCCGTCAAATCCATTGCCATTCCTGGTGCGATCGCTCAAATTGCAGTCGCAACTTTATTGGGTGTAGGTTTATCGGCACTACTTGGCTGGGAATTATTGAGCGGCATTGTTTTTGGTCTTTGTCTGTCCACCGCCAGCACAGTGGTATTACTCAGGTCATTAGAAGAACGACAACTCATCGATAGCCAAAGAGGGCAAATTGCCATTGGTTGGTTAATTGTTGAAGATCTGGCAATGGTACTGGCGTTGGTGTTACTCCCAGCAGTGGCGGGGATTCTGGACAACCAGAATGCAAACTTTGGTCAATTACTATTAAAGTTATCTGTCACAATTGGAAAAGTTATTGCTTTTATTTTATTGATGATTTTTGTCGGGCGACGTGTCATTCCTTGGTTACTGGCAAAAACAGCAGCAACAGGCTCCCGTGAACTATTCACGCTAGCTGTACTTGCCATTGCATTAGGTGTTGCTTATGGTGCTGTGACACTGTTTGATGCTTCATTTGCTCTCGGGGCATTCTTCGCGGGCATGGTATTGAATGAGTCTGAATTAAGCCATCGGGCAGCTCAAGATACTTTACCGTTAAGAGATGCTTTTGCGGTTCTTTTCTTTGTTTCTGTTGGAATGCTATTTGATCCCAGAGTTCTAATTCATCAACCTCTTGCTATTCTAGGAACCCTTGCCATTATTATCATTGGCAAGTCTTTAGCTGCCATGATACTGGTCAAAATGTTTGGGCATTCACGCCGTACCGCTTTAACCATCTCTGTCAGCCTTGCCCAAATTGGTGAGTTTGCCTTCATTCTCGCGGGACTCGGTGTCACACTAGGGTTCTTGAATGGAGAAGCCCGTAATCTTGTATTGGCTAGCGCCATCATTTCAATCATGTTTAATCCTATTCTATTCAGCTTATTGGATCGCTATTTAGAAAAAACAGAAACCATTGAAGAACAGTTACTCGAAGAAACACTGGAAGAAGAAACTCAAATCCCTGTCAATATTTGTGGTCATGCTATCGTGGTGGGTTACGGTCGAGTGGGCCGCCAACTTTGCCAACATTTACAAGAAAGAAACTTCCCAATTGTGGCCATTGAAGATACACGTACCCGATTTGAAGAATTGGGCGAAATGGGTATCAGTGCAGTAATGGGTAACGCCGTCAATAAAGAAATCATGGCTCTAGCACGGCTCGATTGTGCTTGTACATTATTCCTGACAATACCCAACGGTTACGAAGCTGGTGAAATTGTTGCGAATGCCAGAGAAATCAGGCCAGATATCGATATCATTGTTCGAGCCCATTATGATGATGAAGTCGCCTACATTAAAGAGCGCGGCACTAACCATATCGTCATTGGTGAACATGAGATAGCACGAGCAATGGCCGATGCACTGCCTGAATATGAGGAAGGTTGCCCGATAGAACCGCCATCATTACCTTCACCAACAGTTCCAACATCAATATAACTTACAAACTAAGGAATACCCCCAAGTTATGGGGATATTCCTGTAAATCAAATAAAAAACAGTTAAGACAATATTTCAGATTGCTATCACTTCAGGCTACCAGAATCAACGCTCCCAGTAAGACTCTTCCAGACTATCTTCTTTCTCCGGCAACCCTCTGGTCAGGCGTGGGGAATGCTGGCTCAATACCTGATAACTTACTCTGTTTGCGTACTTGCATACCTGAGCCAGAGAAGAATAGGTTAAATAAGAACGCATATGTTTGCTGGAATTCGGCACATTCATGCGGTGATAGCTATTCGCAGTGATATCATGCAGTAATGCAGATAATGCGCCATCCCCAGCACCATTGGTATTCATAATTTTTTCAGGTCCTCCCATATAAGGCTCAATATGGGAATAGACCCGCATCGGATTCTGACAATCAACTTTACGCATTGCGCGGCTGAATTCATAACAGTTAAATTCTGCAATCGCGCCAGGCAACAAAGGGTGAGACGTTTGGCGCTTGTATTCCTCCTCAGTATAACCCGCCATGTACAATCCAGCTGGCCCTGCGGTACACAACACCAAATCCACCCAATTTAGCGCCTTGTCAGCCGCTAACAAAGGATCACTGAAACCTGTCAGTTCATAAGCTTCATCTTCATTCATTGCAACAACAGAAACATTTTCAGCCAGAAAATCACGCCACCATTGTGGATCATCAGCAATGACGTATTTTGTTCCTAACGTCAATACAACAGGTACATTATGCTTCTTCGCATACTCAATAGCTTTCATCGTCGCTTCCGGCATTGGTTCACCCGATTTACAACGCACAAGATAAGCGGTGATTACCAAAGCTGAAGCTTCCGCAATAATATGTTCAGGAATACGTTCTGGGCAAAGCTGGTTCATTAAACCCGGGCTGATAGCAAACGTTCTTTCACCATTTTCCGTCACTAAGGTAAAACAGCGACCTATTGGACCATCAACGCCCTGAAGGTGATTTAAATCCATACGGCTGGATGTATTGCAAAGATAGCAATACGCATAACTTCCTATTTGGATGTTATTGCACATGGTGCCAAGCAATACGGATTTATCATCAGCCAGAACAGAATAATTGTGCAAGGTGTTACCAATAGTGCCCCCCGCAAATTCGTGACTGATGAGGTTTTTGTCTGTCAGTTCCTTATAAAGTGCCTCAGCTACATCATCTTCAATAACTAAAGAGTGTCCCTGGCTCAGGTTATAACGCTGGATGAAATCCTCATCAACTTTGGCTTCGATATCAACCAATGTCTGGTCAATACCGACAATGTAGGCTCTGTTATTTTCGGTATCCATCATCTCTTTGATAGGCTGGAGCAGAGGATCTTTTAAACTGACAGGAAAATAGTGTTTAGATTTACGTTTACCAGGGAATTTCATAATGAATTGCTGTTATAGAGCTAAAATATGCAGCATTTTAGCACAATACAATGTGTCACAATACCGGAGAGAAATAAAAAACCAAGCGACAAAAATGAAGACAGCCAATGCTATTAAAACATTGGCTGTAGAAACGTAAGCTATCAGAACATTATCATTTATAACGAATTATTTCATTGGCTTTAAATAATATTAAGCCTCTTGTTTCCGGCGACTACTTACCATGTGGCTCAACAGAACATACATGATGGATAAAATAAATCCGATAAAACCAGCCCCAATCAAAATCAGCAAACGCTTGGGTGAATCCTTTGAAGTTGGTTCGTAAGGTTCCTGCATATACTTGAATGGCACGAAATCGACCTTATCAATATTCACTTTTTCCAGACTTTTGATATATAACTGACGGTTACGCATATCTGCATCAATTTTAGCTGGATCAGTGATTTCTTCAGTAATCTGTAACTTACGTTGCAATGCATCAGAACCCAATGCGATCGAATAATCCGGATCATCCTTGATCATAGCTCCACCATTCGATACAGGTTTTTTGACACCGGCAGAATTAGCAATAGAAATAGCATACTTCAATCGTTCAATATCCACATTGCGCAAATTGTCGGCACGAGACAAATCGAGAGCATAAAGCTTTTTCGAGTACGCCAATTTCTGATGAACCATATCATTCAGCTCATCTTTCACTTGATCCCGAACCACTGAAGAGACAAATTTGATATAACCGTTTAATAGATTGTAAGCATCTTTTGCATTATCAGCACTGGAAGAGAGAATCGCTTCATCAATATCATCATCTTTCTTAGGTAAAGATACGGAAATATTTTTATTGACTATTTGTTCGATCAATTTTCTTTGCTCTAAGCCAGACTCCTCATGATGCTTAGCTGGCAAGGCCTTAAAGTAATCTGTACTAACCAAATATTCTTCACGCAATACACGTGAATTATAGTTTTCGATAAACCGTTTATACAACGACTCTTCGGTCAATTTTGGCTCAAAATTCAAAACCTGCAAATCTGTTAACACTTTTTTTAATGGCTGAAACTCTTCCAACCCTGGTTGCACCACGGCAGCTGTACTGGTCCATTTTTGGGGTAAAAATGATGCGATACCGAAGCCAATAATTGCAAAAACGAAAGAAACTGCAATGATCAAATATTTTGATTGGAAGAGCACAGAGAATAGTTCAAACAAATCAATTTCATCTTCCTGCGCTGGATGATAATAATTTGAATGCTCTTCGTAAAAATCAGGGTGCTTAATAGGTTTATTACTCATTATCTATATGTCCAATCCAAATAATTTTGATTTTTATTAATACGCAAGCTCTGTCTCCCGCTTACCGCACTCACCTGGTTTAAGAACCCTTATCCTTAAAAACCATGCCCTCAAAAATCATACGACTATCAATATCTGCCATTCACTGTATGTGATATTGTCCATAACAAGCAGCTACATGTTATTTCATGACATTGGTTACCAGTTGTGCAAGCAACGAAATGTGGGCTTCATTATCATTAAGTGCAGAGATATATTCAAACTTTTTCCCACCAGCACCTAAAAAGATAATTTTATTCTGTTGCTTAATTTCTTCCAGTGTTTCCAAGCAATCTGACGCAAACCCCGGACACACTACTTGAACATGCCCCACTCCCTGGCTTGGTAACGATGCCATTGTTTTATCTGTATAAGGAGATAACCACGGTAAGCGACCAAAACGCGACTGATATGTCATCATAATTTTATCTTTTGGATAATCAATTACCTGGCTCAACAACTCAGTCGTCGCTTTACAATCTTGTGGATAAATATCCCCCATCTTTGCCAGACGTTCAGGAATACCATGATAGGAAATAATTAAACGATCAGGTTGACCATGTTTTTCAAAGCTCTGCTCGATAGTTTCTTTTAATGCTGCAATATAGGCAGGATGTGTAGCATAACTGCGGACAAAATGTAGGGTAGGAATTGTCCGATATCCTCGCAATATTTTACTGATGCTGTCAAAAACCGCGGCCGAAGTTGTACTGGAGTATTGAGGATAAAGTGGCAATATAATGAGATCATCAATGCCCTGTTGCAGCAAACCATCGACAGCCTGAGGCAGTGAGGGAAAACCATAAGTCATCCCCAAAGCAACTGGAATATTCGCTAACTTTTCGCCCAGCGGTTCGCCTAATAACTTTTCTTTCAGCAACTTCTGTTGACGGAGGCTATAAACTAATAAAGGAGACCCTTCTTCCATCCAAATTTCTTGGTAAAGCTTAGCAACACGAGAAGAACGGAAAGGAAGAATAAAACCATTCAATATAGGTTTCCAAATAAATGGAGGGATATCAACGACTCTTCTGTCACTCAGAAACTTTGCCAGATAACATCTTATTGCTGCTGGTGTTGGTGCATCAGGTGTACCAAGGTTCACCAATAGAACACCATACTTCTTGCTACTCATTCCTCAGAGCTCCATTAAAATGACTGACAATCTAGTATAAAACATGAATGATAGTCACATGTAACATTTCATGGAGTGAACTTCTCATACAGTATATGCAAACAACAAAAACAACACTGCAAACGACAAAAAAGTCAGGCGGTAAAAGACCGCCTGTTTCTAACAATTTTAGATGTATCCCCTTTATTTTTCAGATAAAAACCTGAAATTATTCGGAGATAATCATTCAAGGATGCACGAAATCATTCGCCCAGAATGTTAGCCAGTTCTGCACTAACTTCCGCTACTTGACGAGTACCATCAAGTTTGAAGTATTTTGAGTTACCAGCCTGCGCTTCTTTCTGGTAGTAAGAAACTAAAGGAGCGGTTTGTGAGTGGTATTCGACCAGACGTTTACGAACCGTATCTTCCTGATCATCTTTACGGATAGTCAGCTCTTCGCCAGTCACATCATCTTTGTTTTCCACTTTCGGTGGATTGAACTTGATGTGATAAACCCGACCGGATGACGCATGCACACGACGACCAATAATACGTTCAACGATGATTTCATCAGGAACATCAAATTCCAGAACATAGTCGACTTTTATACCCGCTTCCTTCATGGCATCAGCCTGAGGAATAGTACGTGGGAACCCATCCAACAAGAAGCCATTGTGACAATCATCTTGTTTGATGCGCTCTTTAACCAAAGCAATGACCAACTCATCAGTCACCAACAGGCCATTATCCATCAACTCTTTTGCTTGCAAACCCAATTCGGTGCCAGCTTTTACTGCGGCACGCAGCATGTCACCAGTCGAAATTTGGGGGATCCCATATTTCTCCATGATAAATTGTGCCTGAGTCCCCTTACCGGCGCCTGGTGCGCCCAGCAGAATAATACGCATTGCGTAAATCCCCTTGCTATTTGCTTTTCGTATTTTAAAGAAAACGTACCACCATACCATTTGAATAGGGGGTGGCTCAAGAAAACAGGTAAACGTTTTCGCATTAATCCCAAAAAATAAACCACGCTCCATTTTTCGTTGAAGCGTGGTTTTTTACTATTATTTCAATAAGCTTAAGCTTTTTCAGTTAATAGTAATTGATTCATTCGACGAATAAATTGGTTTGGATCATCCAATGTGCCGCGTTCAGCAAACAATGCTTGATCCAGCAATAATTCTACCCAATCAGCGAATTCAGCATCATCTTCAATGCTAGCTGATTTTTTAACCAGAACGTGTTCAGGATTCAGCTCAAAGTTATAGCTTACTTCTGGTGCAGACTGACCTGCCGCCGCAAACAACTTCGCCATTTGAGTACTCATTGCATTGGCATCGGTTGTTACGATGGCCGGAGTATCTGTCAGACGATGAGTTAGCTTAACTTCTTTCACTCGCTCACCCAGCAAACTTTTCACACGCTCAACAAATGGCTCTAGTTTTTTGTCTGCTTCTTCCTGCTCAGCTTTATTTTCATCCGCCAGTTTATCGAGGGATTCATCAGCCTTGCTGACAGATTGGAGTGATTTGCCATCAAATTCTGTTAAATAGCTCATCATCCATTCGTCAATACGGTCGGACAGCAACAGAACCTCAATGCCTTTCTTACGGAACAGCTCCAGGTGTGGACTATTCTTCGCCGCAGCATAACTATCCGCTGTGATGAAATAAATCTTCTCCTGCCCTTCTGCCATGCGACCAACGTAATCTTCCAGAGAAACCGTTTGAGCGGAGTCATCATTATGAGTCGTAGCAAAACGCAGTAATTTAGCAATGCTTTCTTTGTTTGTGCCGTCTTCGGCAGGCCCTTCTTTCATCACCAAGCCGAACTGCTGCCAGAAGGTCTGATATTTTTCTGCATCGTCTTTTGCCAGTTTATCCAGCATTTGCAATACACGTTTAGTCAGCGCACTGCGCAGGTTACGTGTGATTGTGCTGTCTTGCAAAATTTCACGAGAAACATTCAATGGCAGGTCGTTGGAATCAATCAGGCCACGAACAAAACGCAGATAATTTGGCATGAACTGCTCAGCTTCATCCATGATGAATACACGCTGTACATACAGTTTCAGTCCATGTTTATGTTCACGGTTCCACATATCCCATGGTGCCTGAGAAGGAATATACAGCAGGCTAGTGTACTCTTGCTTACCTTCAACACGGTTATGACTCCAAATCAAAGAGTCTGTAAAATCATGGGAGATATGTTTATAAAACTCTTGATACTCTTCATCGCTGATTTCAGATTTACCACGAGTCCACAAGGCTTGGGCCTTGTTAATTTTTTCCCATGTGACAGTAACCGAGTCGTCTTCTTCGTTTTTAGTCTGGGTTTCAATTTCAACCGGCAAAGCAATGTGATCAGAATATTTACCGATGATAGAACGCAGACGCCAGTCATTGAGAAATTCACTTTCCTCATCACGCAGATGCAGGGTGATTTCTGTGCCACGCTCTGATTTTTCAATATCAGCAACGGTGTAATCACCTTCTCCTGTTGATTCCCAGAATACACCTTGCTCAACTGGTGTCCCTGCTGCACGAGTACGTACAGTAACTTTATCTGCAACGATAAATGCGGAGTAGAAGCCGACACCAAATTGACCAATCAATTGGCTGTCTTTTGCCTGATCAGAACCAATGGATTCAAGAAATGCTTTAGTACCAGATTTTGCAATCGTTCCCAGATTATCAATCACTTCATCACGGGACATGCCGATACCATTATCGCTGATAGTGATGGTTTTCTGTTCGTTATCAACAGCCAAACGAACTCGCAATTCACCATCATTTTCATACAGTTCAGGCGCGGACAATGCACGGAAACGCAATTTGTCAGCAGCATCAGATGCGTTTGAAATCAATTCACGGAGAAAAATTTCTTTGTTGGAATAGAGAGAATGGATCATCAACTGCAACAGTTGTTTGACTTCAGACTGAAATCCACGGGTTTCCTGACCTTTCATGCTCATTTATTACCTCAATCTAAATCCAGTTCAGATATGTAAAATCGGACGATGGTAATCAAATGGGGATAGATATGGGAAGTTTCAAGTTAAGACAACAAGAAGAATGTAAAATTAGTTTGATAAGCGGGTAAATCAGCTATGGATGGCGGCATAATCAGCACCATCCATTGGAATTACTCATCTGAATTTGGGAGATACATCACAAATTAGTGATTTTTTGACGGCCAGCCAATGAATGAGACAACGTTGTTCCATCCACCATTTCAAGCTCACCACCCACAGGGACACCATGAGCAATTCGGCTAGCTGTCACACCATATTGAGAGCACATTTCTGCAATATAATTTGCTGTTGCCTCTCCTTCAACAGTTGGGTTGGTTGCCAAAATGATTTCTGACAAAGTTTCAGAAGATAAACGCTCTTCTAAACGATCCAAACCAATATCCATTGGCCCAATACCATCCAGAGGCGATAAATGCCCCATCAGGACAAAATAGCGCCCTGCAAACTGACCTGTTTGTTCGATGGCATGAATATCCGCAGGGCTTTCCACTACACAGAGCTGGCCATTCTGCTTACGACGGGGATTAGCACAAATCGTGCACTGTTCCTGTTCCGTGAATGTCCGACAACCCTGGCAGTGACCAATCTCAGACATGGCTCGCGTTAGTGCCTGTGCCAATCGCATTCCACCACTGCGCTCTCTCTGCAAAAGATGAAATGCCATCCGCTGCGCAGATTTGGGGCCTACGCCGGGCAAGCAGCGCAAGGCTTCCATCAGAGATTCAAGAAGAGGACTGGTTTGCATTAGAATGGCATCTTAAATCCAGGCGGTAATTGCATTCCGCTGGAAACATTGGCCATTTTTTCTTTCTGGGTTTCTTCAATGCGGCGAGCTGCATCATTGAATGCCGCTGCGATCAGATCTTCCAGCATATCTTTGTCATCGTCCATCAAACTTGGATCGATTTCAACACGGCGGCAGTTATGAGCACCATTAATAGTGATTTTTACCAGTCCCGCACCGGATTCGCCTGTCACTTCCAGACTTGCAATTTCTTCCTGCATTTTCTGCATTTTTTCTTGCATCTGCTGGGCCTGTTTCATCAAATTGCCCAAACCACCTTTACCAAACATAATTCTCTCTCTATTCGCTATAGCCACAGCATAAAAATACTCTGTGACAGTTAAACAGGCCGGATACTTTCTTCATCCAATTCTGCATCAAATAGCTGCTGAAGTGTTTGAATTGTTCTATCCGAAATAATGGATTGACGCGCTTGTGCCAATTTTTCTTCATAAATGGCTTGTCGCCACTCCAGAGGCGTTTTTACCGCAGGATTATCATCTTCAATGATATCGAGT
Organism: Xenorhabdus vietnamensis; assembly: GCF_002127535.1. Lineage (GTDB taxonomy): Bacteria > Pseudomonadota > Gammaproteobacteria > Enterobacterales > Enterobacteriaceae > Xenorhabdus > Xenorhabdus vietnamensis. Next base: position 269,949 of record NZ_MUBJ01000001.1, on the reverse strand, counting down.
TCAATAGGTTTTCCGTGCAACTCACTTAATGCTTCGGCCAATGCTTTCTGAGCTGATACCGAATTAAGATGACGTTGCTGTGAACGCAAATGCAGACAAAGACGATTTTCACCAATCTGTTCTTTAAACGCATTCAGTGCTACCTGTTGAACCAATTTTGGTATATGCAGTTTATCAATTTCCGCAGCCCATGAATCCCTTTGTTTCGATTCAATAGCCAACTTTTCTACCAATTCTGTTGTCTTCTCATGCTCCAGCGCCGCTTTGATCGCTTTTGGTGTTGCAGTCGAGCGCGGTTTTTCCTCTCCGGCATTCGTTGCCCGCCAGCGATAAGCTTCTTTCTTTACTGGTTTAGGTTCCCGTGTTTTAGGGATATAAGATTGAGGCCGTTGCTCTGCCACCGCCACCAGCCGCTCTAGCGCCGAACTTGTCGGCTTCGCCTTCGCAGACTCTGCCGGCTCAGGCTTTTTTGGTGGAGTATTTCCTTGGCGAGTCAACGAATTTCTCGCTTGCAATAGCTTCGCTGTTGGGCTGCTGTCCGTGGATTCATTGCCTATTGGTTGAGGCATTCTTTGCTCAAGGTGTTCTTTTTCCCCATTATTTGAGGAAAACTGAGCCGAAGGTTGTGCTACAGGCGCTACTTCAATTGTCGCTACAAAATTTTCCACAGCAGGTAGTGGTGGTGTTTCCTCAATGACAGTTTTGGGATGGAAGGCCAAGGCTCTCAATAACGCCATTTCAACGCCCATCCGTCGTTCTGGTGCATAAGGAAGCTCCTTACGCCCCATCAACAACGCTTGATAGTAAAGCTGCAAATCAGTCGGAGAAATTGATCTTGCCAGCAAGCGCAACCGTCCTTCTGTTGAAGAAGATTCGCTTTCAGGTTGCTGAGGCAATAGCTGGAGCATGGCAATGCGATGCAACAGCGATAATGTTTCAACCAGCAGATTTTCCCAATCCATACCGCGAGAGGCCACTTGTTCCACCAAAGCCATCATTTGTTGACCATCTGCGCGCACCAACGCTTCAATCATCGCCAAGGGTTGATCATCATCCAGAGTTCCCAACATCTGGCTAACAATATCTGATGACAGCGTTCCTCCACCAAGAGCAATCGCCTGATCCGTTAAACTCAAGGCATCACGCATGCTGCCATCAGCAGCACGGGCAAGAAGTTGACGAGCACGAACATCGCTCTCTATTTGCTCTGCATTAAGGATATGCTCCAATTGACTACTGATTTGGTTCACATCAAGTGTTTTCAAGTGGAATTGCAAACAGCGTGAAAGAATAGTCACTGGCAGTTTCTGTGGATCTGTCGTTGCCAGAAGAAATTTCACATGCTCTGGTGGCTCTTCCAATGTCTTCAATAATGCATTGAAACTATGGCGAGAAAGCATGTGAACTTCATCAATAAGATAAACCTTGAAACGACCCCGCGCGGGTGCATATTGAACGTTGTCCAATAATTCGCGGGTATCTTCTACCTTTGTACGGGAAGCAGCGTCGATTTCAATCAGATCAACAAACCGCCCCTGCTCAATTTCAAGACAGTTCGCACACTGACCACATGGAGCCTTTGTTATACCTATTTCGCAATTCAGTCCTTTTGCCAACAGACGTGCAATAGTAGTTTTCCCCACACCACGAGTGCCGGAAAAAAGATAAGCGTGATGGAGGCGTTGGTGTGCGAGGCCATTTGACAACGCAGTCAACACATGTTGCTGACCAATCACATCAGAAAATATTTGTGGGCGCCACTTACGGGCAAGTACCTGATAGCTCATGAATACCGAGGAAATTGAACATGACTATCTATCATGCTAGCACAGCCTCACCATTAACGGCGAGGCTGAAGTATCAATAATGCAAAAAACAGAATAATCAGTGGCCGGGAAATTCAACGATCGTGTAACAATCAACACCTTGTTTTTTCAAGCGTTCAGCGCCGCCTAAATCTGGCAATCCAATGATAAATGCAGCTTCGGAAACCTGACCACCCAAGCGACGAATCAAGCGTACCGTAGCATCAATGGTGCCACCCGTTGCAAGCAGATCATCAATAACCAGAACTTTATCTTCTTCGTTAATGCTGCTTTTATGAATTTCCAGAGTATCTGTACCATATTCCAGATCGTAAGTTTCACTCAGCGTCTCACGCGGTAATTTACCTTTTTTGCGAACAGGAACGAAACCAACCCCCAGACACAGTGCAACAGGAGCTCCGAATAAAAAACCACGTGCTTCAGTACCAACAATTTTCGTGATGCCCTTATCCTGATAATGAGCCGCCAATAGATCTATTGTAGCTTGGTAGGCTGCCGGATTATCAAGCAATGTGGTAATGTCACGAAAAAGTATTCCCGCCTTTGGATAATCAGGGATTGTTTCGATACTATCTTTAATTAATTGCAGTTTTTGTGCGTTAGCGGTCATAATTGATGCCAGCCAGATTATAAAAAGAAAACGGTAAAATCTATTCAAACTACCGAAAAAAAGCAACTGCAAGACAAGTTGCTGCTTATATTTTATTGACTTAAGTCAAGCTTCAGACTTACCACAATAGGCGTTATTACAACCGAATATGCTAAGCCAATTAAAATGGGCTTTAACGAATAGATTATTAATGATAACGAGATGCTGATGGGCATACAAAATTTATTAAGTGCACTTGAAAAACAAATCAGTATTCTGGAAAAAGATCTCGCTTTACTGTCTGATATCCCTTTCTCCACTGCCCGTTTTGATCAAGCACTATTCCACCATAACAGCAATAAACTAAGTGGATATATGCAAGAAATCAGACAAAATATGGAGCAATTGAAAATCTGTGTAAGCGATTATCGTATTGAGCAAGTTAAATTCCTTGCCGAGCGCTTGGTAATACAAATTGAGGCACTTAAACGCGAAATATCCACTCAAGCGCTGAGAAAACAAGAAGATAAATTTGAGCACCGTTCACAAGAACGGGATCTTTACCAACGTCTGGCAGAACATCAGGATTATGAACGTCGATTAATAGCAATGATCGATGACCGGGAATTACAGTTAAGCAGACAAATTGCACTTACCAACCAGCATAAACTACAAAGGGAAATTGCAGCTTTAGCAGGCAGGCTCGCTCGCTGTCGTCAGGCATTAATGCGGATCGAGAAATCGATAGAAAAGCAAGAAAACTCAGATTAATCACAAAAGGAATAACCAACTATGACTCTGGAACAAGAGCCACCAGAAGTGCAACTCGCCGTAGACCTTATTTATCTGCTTGAATGTAACGAAATTTCCCCTGCTATCGCATTGGCAGCATTAGATATAGTCAAACATGATCTTCAAAGAAAATTGGAAAAACAAGATCAGCAATCTGGGGAATAAGCAGGGTCAACGCTGACTCCCCAGATTACGTGTCTAAACAAAAAACAGCGGAGAAAATGGGTTAAGGCAAAAATGGTTTGTCATCAGAAGAAAATTTTCCATCAGAGCGGTTGTTACCACCATTTAAGGGATTCTGTACTTCTTGTAAACTATCACCCTGACCATTGTGCAAATAAACTTCCAGCTGGTTAAATGCTATGTTGATGTCATTTTCCCGACATAATTTATCAATACTGCGGTTAACTTCATCTATAGTACGGCTACGATCACCCAATTCTCGGACATAAAGCCTCAATTCATGATCCAGTGTACTGGCACCAAAACTCATAAAGTAGACTTGTGGCCCTGGCTCACTCATCACACGGGAATTATCACTTGCCGCCTTTAATAAGACTTCTTTGACTTTATCCAGATCCGAGCCATATGCGACACCAACCTTAATGATAATCCGCGTAATAGTATCAGAAAGTGTCCAGTTAATTAGACGCTCTGTCACAAATGCACGGTTGGGGATAATCACTTCTTTACGGTCAAAGTCTGTAATCGTTGTCGCACGAATGCGTATTTTACTGACTGAACCAGAATAAGTTCCTATCGTTACTGTATCTCCAATACGAACAGGACGTTCAAACAAAATGATCAAACCCGAAACAAAGTTGGCAAAAATTTCCTGTAAACCAAAACCTAAACCGACCGAAAGTGCCGCTGCCAACCACTGTAATTTATTCCACGAAACGCCCAATGTCCCCAACGCAGTAATTCCTCCAACTCCTATGATCAAGTAAGTCAGTGTTGTTTTAATGGCATACGAAGAACCTTGTTGTAACTGCAAACGGGATAGCACTAATACTTCCAGTAGCCCCGGCAGGTTTCTCATCATGACCCATGAAATGACCAACATTGCCATAGAAAGTACCAAATCTTTCAAAGTCACGTGATTCAGAACATTGCCCAGTTCTGTTGTCGTGCTGTATTGCCACAGATTGATTCCGTCAAGGTAGGAAAATACTGTCACCAGATCAGACCAAATCCAATAAAATGCACCTAAAAAGATTAAAAACAGCACCATGGCAGTTAAACGCAATGATTGCTGATTGATGCGATCCAAGTCCATTGGCGGTTCTTCCACTACTTCACCTTCAGTGCCTTCTTTCATCAGGGATTGACGCCGGGCAATAGCACGTCGATAGGCAATACGACGCGCCGCAATTCCTAATCCTCGTAAACATGCCTGATAACTGATATGCCAGAGAAACAGCAAATACAAGCTATAGAGCCAGCGCTCTGCCAGACGCAAAGTTGTATAAAAATAACCAGATACCATCAAAACCATCAGAACCAATGGTGCAAAAGTCAATGCCGTTACGACGATGGTACGGATCATGTGCGAGCTTTTTTCACGCCATACATAGCGACAGAATGGGAAAACAAACAGAAAGATAAAAAATAGACAGATCAATACAGTACATTGACCAATCACATCATCAGACAATCGCAAAGGATGTTTAGCACCTAATGTTACCCAGAACAAAATAGGTAACAATACAATCGACAATCGGGCAAGGTTTTTGCGGAATAAGGTACAAACCGCACTGTCCAGTGAAAAATGCTGTTCCCCAATTCCCCCTTTCGAAAGAATTTGGTGACTACAACTATACATAACCCAAAAAAACGCCAATTGACAAGAGAATCCCCAAATCAAATCGCCAAAACCATCACCTGATTTCGAATACCAATAGCCTATCGCCAATACAATAAAAGCAAGTGGTAATGTCTTCATTAATGTCAGTATCAATGCCAATGGAGTGTGCAGTTGACTGTCACGACGGAACTGCCCCACTTCACTTGCAATTTTTTTCAACTGCTCGTTAATGCCTTTGGTCTGCCAACGCAAAAACAAGCCTACCAAAAAAAGAGGAATGACAAAATGGATGGAGTTTTTCAGCCCCATAATCAGACCATTAAGAGTCAACTGAATATCCAAGTGACTCAACTCTCCTTGAATAAGCTCAGGTAAAGCTTTTAACCACGCCCCATTTATTGGTTTGTTACTGTTAACCCAAAAGATTTGCTGGACAAGAGTTTGCTCCAGCGATTCAGAGACATCCAGTAACTGCCGCTGATCCATTTGCAAGTTGATGGCATGAGTAATCTGGTTTCCTAACTGATTATTAAGTTGCTCCAAAAGATCACAACGAACTTCCAGAATCTGGTTGATAGCCTTATGGATTTCATCCGCCATTTCCCCAGATTCATTTCTTATGTTGTTATGCTCATTATTCAATAGCTTATTGACATAGTCATTCCCTTGACAAATCTGATCCCGCTCTTGGTTAATTTCGAATTGTTCTAGGCGCAAATCTGCTATTTTCGTTGGTAAATCTTTCGTCAGAACATTTTGTGGTATTTTTAATTGCTTCTGAAACAGGATGCGTGATAACAATAAACTGCCGCGTAAAACCTGAACTTGCTCTTTGAGATTACGTTCAGATTGAATTGTTTGCTCCAGAACCTTTTGAATATGGATGCTTTTCTGTGCCAGAAAGTTATTATCGCGCGTTGCGTCAATTAACCTTTCACTCAATTCACGATTATTTTCAATTTCTTCCTGAACTAATGAGTTATCCTGAATATATAAATTTTTGCCATCCTTAGTTTCTGCTTCTTTCGCGGTTTTTTCAGAAAGGAGCAATCGCTTTCCACTCATCACATTTTGAATAAACTGAACATAACGCTCTAATTGCTCAATTTGAAGAATCGTATAATCCCGCTGTCGCTGTAGCAGTGATTGTAACTGAGTATTTGCTTGTAGAGATTCTCTTTGATACTCATTTTGCTGCGTCAAAAAAAACCGCTCCACCAAAAACAACTCTATTTGAGTACGATTCGATTCTGACTGATCGGTTAACGTACTATTCAGTTGATTGCGAATCTGCTGCAATCTCTGTACGTTACGGAATAGCACATTTTGCACGCGCTCAGGCTGTGTTTGCAGCCTAATCAACTGACTATTGTAGCTGGCAAGATTTTCCTGTGCCCGCTGCAAGTTATTCCATGTGTTATTCAACTTCGATTCGAGCTGTTTCAGAGATAATGCTTCCAATGACTGTTTATACTCATTCTGCAAGTCATTATTTTTCAGTTTCTCCAATTCAATCATAATCTGATGCGATTTTTGCGGCACATTTTGTACATTCTTTTTAAGTAGATCGGAATCCAGCTTCAGTTGATCTATTTTGTCAAAAAAAGAAAGCGTTTTTTCCAAATTAGCTATTGATACCTTTTCTTCAACTGTATGTTCCTTACGCTCTATCAGGATTTTAAGCTGATTTTGAATATTATTACGGGTTGGCATATCGCTACTGAAGGCAGCATTTGCAAAAAAGAAGAAAGGCGACAGGAGAAAAAATAAACTTGTTATCAAAACAACACGGAAAAAAATAAAGTGAAAGAATAGCATTGAGGAGAATCTGGTACACAAATTCCCCTTATTGAGTAAAACACCCAAGTATCGGTTAACTGAAACCATGAACTCATCTACTCATTATTTGCAGATAATGGAATGATAGCGCTGAATATCAGGAGATACAGTTTGAACTTCCTGATAAATCAATGTTACTGAAATACTGCTTTTAAAATGATAACACCTTAGATGCAGATAATGTCCACTGCGCTAATTCACTCAACGTGCCGATTTCCACACCATCAACCAACGCCAGTTCACTAATCCCCCGAGCGTCAGTACAAGTTTTACACAATTTAACGTCGACATCTTGTGCCGTCAAAATTTCTAACATCTGTTTTAAATTATAACCTTCTTTAGGAATTTGCCCGGCTAAACCAGCAACCACAGCATCAGACATTAAGAACAATTTCAGTTCGCTGCGAGGCTCCTGCTCTTTAAGAGCAATGGATAATCTCAACGCATTAAAAAGAGATTCATTACCATACGCCGCTCCATTAGCAATAATTAGAATGGATTCCATGATATTTGCCTCTGTATTCAAGACTCATTTTCTTTGTTGTTCCGCAAATGGCGGCTGTATTTCAGTGCATCTATGACGCCATCCACCAAATGAGCAGACTGTTCTTGAATATTAAAACTGTCTGGTGAGAATGACCAGTTTTCAAGTAATCCAGTCATCAATGCTCTCAACATAACGGCAGAACGCTCAAGGTCAAGGTTATAAGGCAATTCTCCTGATTGAATGCAGTCAGCCAATATTTTTTCAACCTTCTTGTAATTAGAAATACATATCTCCCTAATCTCCTCCACTAATGAAGACATTTCCCCAATGAATTCACATTTATGGAAAAAAATTTCTATCAATTGGCGGGATTGAGGATCATCAATCATCATCCGTAACATAGAAATCAATAAAGATCTCAACGCAATAAGTGGATTATCCGGATATTTTGATTGATACTCTTTCTCTAGCTCGTCTATTTTATGCTCTGGCATTCTGCAAACAACAGAAAGTAGATCTGTTTTATTTTTAAAATGCCAGTAAATTGCTCCGCGTGTTACACCTGCGGAAGTTGCAATATCAGACAGTGAGGTAGCAGAAACACCGCGCTCAGAAAAAGCCTTTATTGCAGCTTCTATGATTTGCTGACGAGTTTGGTTTGCTTGCTGTTTAGTTTTTCGTGCCATTTTCGTGCCATAAACTTTGTTTTTGACTGAGGCTGATTTACATACATTCATGTATGTTTGTACTATAGCACCCTTAATCAATGAAGTAATGATTTCACTTGTTAGATTAGCAAATCAACATTGAAAAATTGAGGTTTACTTATGCGAAAGAACAGGGGAGTTTTGCCTCTGGCTACATTACTGGTAATTTCAGGCAATTTCATTCTTTCAGGATGTAATGACAATAAAAATACACAGCAAGGGGCTGTTGGCCAGCATGCTCCTGAAGTTGGTATCGTAACGCTGAAGGCAGAACCTCTAACGGTTATCACAGAATTACCGGGCCGTACATCGGCTTATCGTGTTGCTGAGGTTCGTCCCCAAGTCGGCGGTATCATACTGAAACGTAACTATAAAGAAGGAAATGATGTTGTTGCTGGGGAATCATTATACCAAATAGATTCAGCAACTTACCAAACAGAATATAGTAAAGCCAAAGCAAATCTGTCTAGATCACAAGCCAACGAGAACGTTTCCCGCTTAACCGTTGAACGTTATCAATCCTTGCTGGGCACACAATATGTCAGTAAGCAGGAATTTGATAAAGCAAATTCAGATTATGCCCAAGCAAAAGCAGATGTTGAATCCTCTAAAGCAGCGCTGGAAAGTGCCAGAATCAATTTGGCATACACCAAGGTGACATCGCCTATTTCTGGGCGTGCGGGTAAGTCTACCGTCACAGAAGGGGCACTGGTTTCTGCAGGTCAGCCAACAGCCCTAACAATTGTTCAGCAATTAGATCCCATCTATGTTGACATCACCCAATCCAGTGATGACTACCTGCGATTCAAAAATGAAATTGCAAAAGGAACCGTTCAAAAAGAAAGCAAAAAAAACAAAATTCGCCTAATCACTGACACTGGGCAAGAATACAGTCAAGAAGGTTACCTTGAGTTTTCTGATGTGACGGTTGATGAAACCACTGGCTCTATTACTATGCGAGCCATATTCCCAAACCCGAATGAAGAATTACTCCCTGGTATGTTTGTCCGCACCAAATTGGAAGAAGGTGTACGCAAAAATGCAATTTTGGTTCCTCAGCAAGCCATTGCCAGAACACCTCGTGGTCAGGCAACTGCTCTGATTGTGGATAAAGACAACAAAGTAGAATTGCGTAATATCAATGCTACTCAAGCAATCGGTAACAAATGGCTGGTAACAGATGGCCTGAAAGCTGGGGATAGAGTAATCGTCACAGGATTACAGAAAATAGCACCGGGAATAACGGTTAAGCCAGCGGAAACAGATCTGAATGCTAAGCCTACGGCTAATCAAGATGAGTCTGCAAAAAAGCCTCAATAAGGAGTCGGTGATTCATGCCTAAGTTTTTTATCGAACGGCCAATTTTTGCATGGGTAATAGCGATCATCACCATGCTATCTGGCCTGTTGGCAATCATGAAATTACCCGTGGAGCAATACCCCGCAATTGCTCCACCCGCCATTTCTATTTCAGCAGTTTACCCTGGAGCTGACGCTACAACAGTACAAAATACTGTAACACAGGTTATTGAACAGAATATGAATGGAATCGATAATCTAGTGTATATGTCTTCCAGTAGCGATTCAGCGGGAAGTATGAATATCACGCTGACCTTTGAAGCGAACACGGATCCAGATATCGCGCAAGTTCAGGTTCAAAATAAACTGCAATTGGCGATGCCACTGTTGCCTCAAGAAGTTCAACAACAAGGTGTTAGTGTTGATAAAACAACCAGTTCATTTTTGATGGTAGCTGGTTTCATCTCTCAAGACGGTTCCATGACTCAAGATGACATCGCCGACTATGTCGGAGCCAATGTCAAAGACAACTTGAGTCGTGTTACTGGTGTAGGTGAAACAACACTCTTCGGTACACAGTATGCCATGCGTATCTGGCTCAACCCTGACAAATTGCTCAACTATAAAATATCTACTCAGGATATTATCAGTGCAATCAGAGCACAAAACAATCAGGTTGCAGCCGGGCAATTAGGAGGAACACCACCTGTTCCAGGGCAGCGTTTAAATGCTTCAATCATCGCACAGACCCGTTTAAGTTCAACAGAAGAATTCGGCAAAATTTTGCTGCGCATGAATTCTGATGGTTCACAAGTTCTCTTGCATGATCTTGCTACCATTGAATTGGGTGCTGAAAATTACAATATCATTGGTCGCTTTAACGGCAAACCCGCAGCAGGGGTTGGTATCAAACTAGCAACTGGTGCCAATGCATTAAATACCTCTAAAGCAGTCAAAGAAACGCTGACTGAAATGGAGCCGTTCTTCCCACGAGGGTTAACTGTTGTTTATCCATATGACACTACGCCATTCGTCAAAATTTCTATTTTCGAAGTGGTGAAAACATTAGCAGAAGCCATCCTGTTGGTGTTTATTGTCATGTATCTGTTCCTGCAAAACTTCCGGGCCACCTTAATCCCAACTATTGCGGTTCCGGTTGTACTGCTTGGTACATTTGCCATCCTTGCTGGATTTGGCTACTCCATCAATACATTAACCATGTTTGCCATGGTACTTGCCATAGGCCTGCTTGTGGATGATGCAATTGTTGTGGTGGAAAACGTCGAACGAGTCATGCAGGAAGAGGGGCTATCACCAAAAGAAGCCACCAAAAAATCAATGGGGCAGATCCAAGGAGCTCTGGTCGGTATTGCACTGGTACTTTCCGCTGTATTTATACCAATGGCATTCTTCGGAGGTGCAACAGGAGCGATTTACCGCCAGTTCTCAATCACTATCGTTTCAGCAATGATACTGTCTGTTCTGGTCGCTTTAATCCTGACTCCTGCACTATGTGCGACCATGCTCAAACCTGTTGCTAAAGGCAGTCATGGAACTCATACAGGATTCTTTGGCTGGTTTAACCGCCTGTTTGAAAAGAGCACTCACCATTATACTGATAGTATCGGTCGAATGTTACGTGGTACAGGGCGCTACCTGGTGATCTATGTTATTTTGATCGCTGGCATGGGTTGGATATTTAAGAACTTACCCTCCTCCTTCCTGCCAGAAGAAGATCAGGGCGTTTTATTAGCAATGGTTCAATTACCACCTGGCTCAACTCAGGAACAAACACAGAAGGTTTTGAATCGAATCAATGATTACTTCTATGCCGAAGAAAAAGATGTTGTTAAATCTGTGTTTACCGTTAATGGCTTCGGTTTTGGTGGTCAGGGACAAAATACTGGTCTGGCATTTATCAGCTTAAAAGATTGGGAGCAACGTAAGGATCCGAAAGACAAGGTTCCAGCCATTGTTGGCCGAGCAAATGCGAGTTTTTCTCAAATCAAGGAAGGTATCGTCTTTGCGTTTAATATTCCTTCAATTGTAGAGTTGGGTTCTGCCAGCGGTTTTGATTTTCAATTGATTGATAAAGGAAATCTGGGACATGAAGCTCTGACGGAAGCTCGCAATCAATTGCTTGGTATGGTTGTACAACATCCAAATATGCTGACGAGCGTCCGCCCCAACGGGCAAAATGATACACAGCAATATCGCATTCACATTGATAAGGAAAAAGCAGAAGCACTAAGTGTGTCTATGTCCAATATCAATTCAACTTTGAGTACGATGTTTGGTGGTGCTTACATCAATGACTTTATCGACCGAGGCCGTGTCAAAAAAGTCTATGTTCAAGGGGATGCCCATTCCCGTATGTTGCCAAGTGATATCAGCAAATTATATGTCCGTAACTACCGTGGCCAAATGGTACCGTTTTCTGCGTTCATAGATGTATCAAAAGAGCCTTGGGTTTATGGTTCACCGCGCTTGGAACGTTATAATGGTCTCCCTTCTATGGAAATTGTAGGCGAAGCAGGGCAGGGACAAAGTACTGGTGACGCAATGGCTCTTATGGAGCAATTAGCATCACAATTACCTCCTGGAATTGGCTATGACTGGACTGGAATGTCTTATCAAGAACGTCTGTCCGGTAATCAGGCTCCAGCTCTATATGCTCTGTCATTGATTGTTGTATTCCTTTGTCTGGCAGCACTATATGAAAGCTGGTCTGTTCCGTTCTCAGTCATGCTAGTCGTCCCTCTGGGGGTTATCGGCGCATTGCTGGCAACATCAATGCGTGGGCTGGATAATGACGTTTACTTTAAGGTTGGTTTATTGACTACCATCGGGTTGTCAGCGAAAAATGCCATCCTTATCGTAGAATTCGCCAAGGATCTGATAGAGAAGGAAGGAAAGGGATTAATAGAAGCAACACTTGAGGCTGCCAGAATGCGTTTGCGTCCAATCCTGATGACTTCTCTCGCCTTTATGCTTGGGGTTATGCCTCTGGTATTAAGCAATGGTGCAGGTTCAGGTGCACAAAATGCCGTAGGAACAGGAGTATTGGGTGGTATGATTGCAGCTACATCGTTAGCAATTTATTTTGTCCCTGTATTTTTCGTTGTCATTAAACGGCGGTTCACGAAGAAAAATGAGGAGATTGAACACATCTCAACTTCTCATTAAATTTAACTACAAAAGGCCACATAAGTGGCCTTTTAAATGGGTAATAAATCCTTCAAGGAACAAATTACAATACCTGCGTTAAATTTCACCCATAGTCTAATTAAAATAAATAGTTACGAAAAACAGGTTACGTTTAAAAAATTAACATCTTTCTATTTTTTATAATAAACAGAAGATAAATTGGCAGCTTTCCTTGTTTTTCTCTTGATCACACCTTTAATGGTAAAAAGTGTTCCATCTCGATGGTGACATATGTAATAATGACACTATATTGATTTTGAAAGTCGCAATACAATCGCCTATAATGACTTCTGTGCTATTGCTGCTACATCTTCTACTGTATTAGTATAATTCAATATATTTAACAAAATATGTAGATATGATTATCCTACGTAGTAGAATGCCAGCATTTGCCAGAACTAAGCGTTTTGTCATAACCAAGCGTAAATTAGCCGTTTAAAAAATGCCAGTTGGCAGATACGTAAAATAGGGCTTTAATATTAATAAATAATAATCATGTTTTGATAGCCTCTATTCTAAAAGAATGACTATAATAATTAGCATGTATAAGCTCATTATAAGCCTTAGTTCAAATAAGCCGTGTGTTATTTACGGAGGTGATTATGGATGAATATTCACCAAGAAGACATGATATTGTTGAACTAAAATACTTATGTGAAAATTTAATTCATGAGGCGTTTTCAGTCCTGAATCGCACTGATAATCATTGGATTCACGATCTGACCTCCGAGAAAAGCTTAAAACTAAACGAATTGATTGAACACATTGCAGCTTTTGTCTGGAATTTTAAAATTAAATACTCAGAAAACTACACGCTAAGTACCTTAATTGATGACTATCTAGATAAAACATATAATTTGTTTGGAAGCGATAAGATAAGTTTTATTGAACTTACAAAATGGCAAAGAACAAACGAACAGTTAACTAAGATTCTGTTACATGATTTGAATGCTTCTCTAAGCAAAACCTGATAAATATATTTCTAACTATTTTTTATTCCCAATAAGATAAGGTAACTATGACTAAAACTGACTATCTGATGCGTTTGAGAAAATGCACTTCTATTGAAACACTGGAACGTGTAATTGAAAAAAATAAATACGAGCTTTCGGATGATGAACTTGAGCTGTTCTACTCCGCAGCTGACCACCGTTTAGCTGAACTTACTATGAATAAACTATACGATAAAATCCCATCATCTGTTTGGAAGTTTGTCCGCTAAGGTTTAGTGTTCAGATAGAAAGTGACAAAGCCGGTAACGATTATCGGCTGACAGTATAAAAGATGATGAGCTTAAAATTGGTGAGGGCTCTGTCAGCGACATCCCGGCACACACATCCCTTGCTATGGCTGCTTCTTTCCAGACCTGACCAAGTTAACAAGTTAGCGTTGCGGGAGAACCAACAGAGCCCCCATTGACGTTAGCTTCAAATTTCGAAGCGGTGGTTATTATCTTTCAAACATAATGAAATAGCAAGGCAACGTCATTTGAATGCTGATTTATTACCCATAACGTTGTGAAAGTAATCAAAAACAGCCATCAAAGGTTTAATTATGGCACTAAAAATTTCTCTTCCTATGTCCTTGGCTGATCTTTAATTACTCTATTATTTAATGATTTTACTTAATAAAATACATTTAGTATTTTATTAAACTTCAAATGACTTACAACTTTTTCAAGCTAATAACTCATAGTTGACAAAAAATAAAATATAACATACAGATAGTAAATAGATACAACAATAAGTAAATATATTTAATAACACTAATGAATTGTTGTTTTATCACCTGAAAACCGCATAATTTCGCAACAACTACTTAAACCATATACCAATCATCTCACTCTCCCATTGCAAAGATAAAATAACCATATAAATCAATAAATAAACAAAAAATACATTCGCATTATTTAGTAAATATCAATAAAATTAACAGTGATAATTAACATATAAAATAAAAACACAAAGATAATATCATTTACAATTTAACCCATTTATTTTCTAATAACGAAAAACTTATTATCCAAACATTTCGTTTATACTTTATTAAACGCTTTTAAAAGCTAAAGGCATGTTATGAGCCAGGCATTAAAAAACTTAATTAAATTGATACATCTAGAAAAAATAGAAGAAGGAATTTACCGAGGACAAAGTGAAGACTTAGGATTTCCTCAGGTGTTCGGTGGACAAGTAATAGGTCAAGCTCTATACGCAGTAAAACAAACTGTCGCAAATGATAGAATGATTCACTCCTTCCATAGCTATTTTTTACGTCCAGGTGATAGCCACAAGCCCATTGTGTATGATGTTGAAATGTTACGTGATGGAAAAAGTTTCAGTGCCCGCCGAGTCAGCGCAATACAAAATGGTCATCCTATTTTCTATATGACAGCTTCCTTTCAAGGACATGAAGAAAGTTTTGAACATCAAAATACCATGCCTTTGGTCCCTCCTCCCGAAGAGTTAGAATCCCAAGAAGAAACTGTAAACAAAATGGCTGGTTCACTTTCTACTCAATTAAAAAAAACTTTTTCCTCAGCACCTTTGGAAATGAAACTCGTTCCTCTTCAAAAGCTACCCAATCATTCATCCCAAGTCCCCGTGCGTTATGTTTGGTTCCGTAGCAATGGGAAAATGCCAGAAGATCCATTCATTCATCATTGTTTACTGGGCTATGCATCAGATTTTAATTTTCTGCCCACGGCATTACAGCCCCATGGTATAAAATTTATGGAGAAAAATATGCAAATAGCCACAATTGACCACTCAATGTGGTATCACCGTCCTTGCAATATGGATGACTGGTTACTCTATTCAATCGAAAGCCCATCAGCATCAGGAGCCCGTGGCTTTGTTCGTGGGCATATCTATAACCGTTCAGGTGTACTTATTGCTTCTGCTGTTCAAGAGGGAGTGATCCGAAGGCTACAATGAATTAAATCAATACCGTATGCCGTAATAACAGAAATCAATACTATTCTCTCACTGCTATTCCATTACTGATTTTTTTTACTGGTGTTTTTATTACTAACCTTTTCTGTTAATACGGCACAGCTACCTATTTTCAAACAAATAAAAATACTCAGTTATAAGCGCTTTCACCATGTGAAGTAATATCAACTCCTTCCCTTTCTGCTTCAATACTCATGCGCAGCCCAACCAACTTGTGAAAGCAGTCTGTTGAACAATATGGATAATTTCCTCTACTCGTTCATCATTGGTAGCAATCTCAATCTTTACCTTGGGCAAAAAATTAACATTGTATTCAGCGCCCCGATAAAGTTCAACATGGCCTTTTTGGCGTCCAAATCCCTTTACTTCAGTTATAGTCATACCTTGTATACCTATATCAGAAAGCGCCTCCCGCACTTCTTCCAGCTTAAATGGCTTTATGATGGTAGTGATTAGTTTCATGTTTCCCCCGCTTGTTTGCCACGTTGGCACAAGGGAATAAACGCAAAGGATATGCCAGAAGTTAAAAATGAAATTTAATCAATCCGTTATCGAAAAAACATTTCTAAAGAAGGGATAAAAAAAGGAACAGAAAATACATCTGTCCCCATATACACACTAAAATGCACACTAAATGTACACTGGTTCATTCAAAGTTTCACCAACCTGCTGGAGTTGATACATTTGATAATAACGCCCACGCTTTTCCAATAGCTGTTGATGCTGCCCTTGTTCAACAATTGCACCACGATGCAGCACTAATATTGAATCAGCTTCAATGATGGTTGAAAGACGATGGGCAATTACCACCAATGTCGTCTGTTTACGTATCATTCCCAAAGCTTTCTGTACTAATTGCTCTGTCCCAGAATCAATATTCGCCGTTGCCTCATCCAAAATAAGAATCTGTGGCGTTTGTACTAAAACCCTAGCCATTGCCAAAAGCTGTTTTTGACCTGCAGAAAGTGTATTTCCCTGTTCTCCCAGTACGTAATTCAGACCATCTGGTAAATTACGGACAAAATTAGCTAATTGAACCAATTCCAGCACTTCCCATATTTTTTCTTCACTGATATCCCGCCCTAGCGTGATATTGTTGAAGAATGAAGCGGCCAGAACAACAGGGTCTTGCTGCACCATCGCCACTCCATTACGCAATACTGCATGAGAAAGCGAAGATACAGGGCGTCCATCAAGATAAATCTCACCGTCTTGCCATGGATAGTACCCCATGATCAAATTGGCCAGAGTGCTTTTTCCACTCCCTGTATGCCCAACCAAAGCCACAAAACCATGTGGAGGAACATGCAGATTGATATTATTCAGGACAAGTTTGTCACTGCGGTAGGCAAAATTTAAATTTGCAATATCAATTTTGCCACTTTCTAACGCTCGTAGATCATTGCCATATTGTTGCTGCGGGCTATCCATAAGTTCGAAAACCCGTTCTCCTGAAACTACTGCCTGCTGCAATACTGATTGCTGTGCGGTCAACTCAATCAATGGCTCATTCAACCGACCAAGATAGTTAATAAAGGCATACAGCACACCAACACCAATAATTTCAGTGCCTTTGTTCCCAAATAATAAAAGTAAACCACACAATATTGCGGCAGAGAAAAAGCTCAATAATGGCCTCAACAAGATGCCATCTAACCGTAAAGCCTGCATGCGAGCCTGATAATGTGCTCGGTTAGTAGCCAACATTTTCTCACCAAAACGAGCTTGCTGACGAAATTGCTGAATCACAGTCATTCCATTAATGACTTCATTGAAGCCATCATTAATATCCGCCAAATAACCACGAACTCGCCTGACTATTGGAGTACTGAAACGCTGATAAGTCACCATTACAAGCAAGACCGCAGGAAACATCATGATCGCAACACATGCCATACGCCAATTCAAAACAAACATGGCTATCAGCATCGCTCCAATCAATGCAACACAACGAAACACTGTAGGAATCACATTAACAAACAGATCTTTAATGACCTCAGTATCATTTGTTACACGGGATATCAGTTGTCCAACGGGTTGATTATCAAAAGTACTTAATGGCTGACGCAATGCTGAGTTCATAACATCAGTACGAAGCATCTGCACCACTCCCACAGATGCCTGATTAAAAAATAACGTTTGATAATAGTGTAAAACAGCAGAAATAAGCTGCAAAATTAAAAATACTGTGGCAAGCCCACCGACAACATCAAGCGGTAAGTTCCCCGTTGCTACCATATTGTCGATAAAGTAACTCACAAGCAGAGGTCCACTCACTTCTGCCAATGCAGCAACCCATAGCATCCATACAGCAATTAGTATCGGCTTACGGTGATTTTTACTGTAAGAAAGCAGGCGCTTTAATGATGGCCATAGCTTACGCATATGATTTTTAGTCATTATCACCATCCAATGCAGCTTCTAGTTGTTGGTAATGGTACATATCAGAATACCAACCAGATTGAACAATAAGCTGCTTATGCTGGCCTTGCTGTGCAATCGTACCATTATGAATAACCAAAATATTATCTGCTTCCGTTAATGCTGACAGACGGTGTGCACTGATAATAATGGTACGCTGTTGCCGCCATTGGCTGAGATTTTTCATAATCTGGTGTTCTGTATGCCCATCAACAGCCGACAGAGCATCATCAAGCATTAAAATCTCCGTATCTAACAGCAAAGCCCTAGCTATGGATATACGCTGTTTTTGCCCACCAGAAAGCATCACACCGCGTTCCCCCACTTCTGTTTGATATCCCTGAGGCAATCGCAAAATATCATCATGTACACTTGCCAGACGAGCGACTTCTTCTATTTGCTCTTGAGTTGCATTAGGCCGTCCCAATGCAATATTACCTGCAACCGTATCCGAAAACAGAAAAGGTGTTTGGTTGACAATCGCCAATCGAGCACGCCACTCTTCTATTCGAAGAGCAGAAATATTTTTTGACTGAAAAAAAATGTCTCCATCGGTTACATCAAACTGCCGTTGCAACAAAGACAATAAAGTACTTTTCCCTGCCCCCGTTGGCCCACAAAGTCCCAATAACTGCCCTGGCTCCAAATGGAAGCTAATATTTTCCAAAACGGGATTATCATTTCTGGGATAGATAAATCTGTTAATATTTGCCTGTAAGTTTCCCCGTTCTGACGACAAGAACAGCTTGCCGTCTTCAGTTACCAGTGGTTCCTGCAACAAACTGCGGATACGTGTATAAGCAGCACTTCCTCTTTCAACAATGTTGAACATCCATGCCAATGCCAACATTGGCCAGATCATCAATCCCAGATACATCACAAAACTAGTCAATTCACCCAAAGTCATAGAGCCATTCACTACCATCCAACTGCCTCCTCCAACAGCCAAGAGGTTTGCAACAGCGATAGTAATGAAAATAGTGGGATCAAAACGCGCATCTACACGTGCAACATGCATATTTTTACGCCCGGCCTCAATAGCAACTTCTTCAAACTGATTGGATTGCAGCTTCTCCAATCCAAACGCTTTTATCATACGGATACTAGTCAAGCTTTCCTGTGCATGATTATTCAGGACAGAAAATGCGCCTTGCGCAGATTTAAAACGGTGATGAAGCTGATTACCATAACGCTTAATTGCTAAAGCCATAACGGGCATGGGCAATAGTGATAGCACTGTTAATTGCCAACTGATCTCCACACTCATAACAATGAGGACAGCACATCCCATGACTAGAGCATCGACTAAAGTAAGTACTCCCTCACCCGCAGCAAAAACAACTCTGTCAACATCATTTGTTGCACGAGCCATAAGATCGCCTGTTCTATGACGCAAATAAAACTCAGGATTCTGACTACTCAGACGCAAGTAGAAATCACTACGCAACTTAACAGCCAACCGATAAGAAGCACCAAACAACCATACACGCCAAACATATCGAAGACCATATATTGCCAAAGCAATAACCAGCATTACCCCTAGCCACATTAATAACTGACGGGATGTCATCGTTTTTGAACTAATGCCATCAACGATAATCCCAACCAATCGGGGAGGAATGAGTTGCAGCACCGCAATCATAACGAGAAAAATAACAGCTCCCAAGTAACGCCGCCATTCACTAATAAAATACCAGCTTAATTGTGAAAATAATCTCACACGCCTATTCCCGAGATAAAAAAATGAAAGAGTTAGCACCTACCAACCAAAGGGATCCTTATATTACTGAATCTGGTATTGGCAGCGCCGTTGTATATTTTATCTTTTCCATTGCAAAGTTAGAGGTGACATTGATCAAACCAGAAACCCCATTTACCATACGCTTGTAGAAACGATCATAACTTTTCATATCAACAACTTCTACATGCATTAGATAATCATATTCACCAGCCATTCGATAAAATGTTAAGACTTCTGGCATCTCTTTTATAAAGGTGACAAATTGCTCATACCATTCACTGCTATGTTGCTGAGTTTTAATCATTACGATCACTGTCAGGCCCAAACCGAGTTTTACTTCATTTAACAATGCAACTTTTCCAACAATATAACCTTCATCTTCAAGTCGTTTGAGGCGTTTCCAGCAAGGTGTCGAAGTCAAATTAACAGCTTCAGCCAGCACATTCAGGGATCGACTACAGTCCTGTTGAAGCAATTCCAGTAGCTTACGGTCTATTTTGTCTAACATATCTAAATCCTGTAGAAATATTTCCCAAATATAACGGATAAACTAAGAAAAATAACAACCTATTTCTCTGAATGTAAGGGTAATCTATACACTATCACGGCATTATTATTCAGGGTCAATTTATGTCATCTTTATGAGCTACAAATGCCATAAAAGCTATTCAAGCTGATTATCAATGCAGTGCTGATACACATCTAATTCGCCTTAATCTCCCAATGTTTCCGGGCATTCATCTCTACCTCAAAGATGAAAGCACTCATCCCACAGGTAGCCTCAAACACCGGCTTGCACGTTCCTTATTCCTTTATGTACTTACTAATGGTTGGATTAAGGAAGGAACTTCTATTATTGAAGCTTCATCCAGAAGCACTGCTGTTTCGGAAGCCTACTTTGCTCGTTTACTTGGTTTACCTTTTATTGCAGTAATGCCCTTTTGCACAGCTAAACGCAAAATTCAAGAAATTGAGTTCTATGGCGGTAAATGTCATTTTGTAGAGCATTCTGCCTTGATTTATCAAGAATCAGAAAGTCTGGCAAAAGAGCTTAATAGTCATTATATGGACCAATTTACCTATGCCGAACGAGCGACTGACTGGCGAGGGAACAATAATATTGCAGAAAGCATTTTCCATCAGATGCAATTAGAACCCTTTCCTGAGCCAACTTATATCGTTATGAGTGCAAGTACAGGTGGTACATCTGCAACTCTTGGTCGTTATATCCGCTATCAGGGATATAACACCAAACTCATTGTTGTCGATCCTGAAAACTCGGTCTTCTACGATTGCTACCATCAGAACCGCCGTGATATTTGTGGAAATACAGACAGCAAAATAGAAGGCATTGGCCACCCACGCGCAGAACCTTCTTTTATTCCTACAGTTATCAATGAAATGATCCGAGTTCCCGATCCTGCCACTATTGCTACCATTTATTGGCTTGAGAAATTAATTGGCAGAAAAACCGGGGCATCAACCGGAACGAACGTTTGGGGAGCTTTACAACTCGCCAAGCAAATGCACAATAACAGCCAACAAGGATCAATCGTGACATTACTCTGTGATAGTGGAGAACGCTACCTTGATACTTATTACAATCCGGAGTGGGTTCGCAATAATATCGGTAATGTCACACCGTACCTAACACAACTACCCAAATTAAACAGTTATGAGTAACATATCTCCTTCAATTTACAGAGGTAGGTATCATGAAACGAGCCGTTGTTGTATTCAGTGGTGGGCAGGATTCCACCACTTGTTTAATTCAGGCACTCCGTCAATATGACGAAGTTCACTGTGTCACCTTTGATTATGGACAGCGTCACCATGCTGAAATTGATGTAGCCTGCCATATAAGCAAAGAACTGGGAGCAGCTGCCCATAAAGTACTTGATGTTACTTTATTGAATGAACTCGCAATCAGCAGCCTGACAAGAGACAATATTCCCGTACCCGATTTTAGCGAAAGTGAAAAAAGTGGTCTCCCGAGTACATTCGTACCTGGCCGTAATATTTTATTTTTAACCCTAGCGGCAATTTATGCCTATCAGGTTGAAGCTGAAGCCGTCATTACTGGCGTTTGTGAAACTGATTTTTCGGGCTATCCTGATTGCCGTGATGAATTTGTCAAAGCTCTCAACAAAGCAGTCAGCCTTGGTATTGCTCGCGATATTCGTTTCGAAACCCCCCTAATGTGGCTAAACAAAGCGGAAACTTGGGCATTAGCAGATTATTATCAAAAACTGGATTTTGTCCGCAATCAAACTCTCACTTGTTATAACGGTATTCAGGGTGATGGATGTGGAGAATGCGCTGCCTGCCACCTCAGGGCTAAAGGATTAAATCATTATTTAAGTAATACCCAGACCATTATGTTAGAAATGAAATCCAAAACACATCTAACTTAGTCATACCGTATATCTCATTTACATTATTTATGAGAGGTTCAGCGAACCTCTCATTTCACCGTTGTTATTTCACTGTTTGCCGATTAGATTCATTCTCCTGCCATCACACGGCGACTTTAACGCTATTCTGCTTAAAAAATAGTGTAAAGAATATCCTGTATAATTATTCGGTATATTTATTCTATATGGTTCTTATAGGCCTCTATTCTTATCCGTAATTCACCGTCTAAAACAAGTGCCTTTTGAGTTTTTAAATCAATACAAGCAAATGTAGTTAAGGCATCAGCAATAACTTGATTATCACTCCTACGTATAATTTCCTGAAAAAATGTACCGCTTCTATTACGCAATTCCTGCATAGAAGATTTCACTTCTAGTTCATCTGTAATTACAGCCGGGTGACGATAATTAATATTGATATTCACCACTACAAAACCAATATTTTTATGATTTAACCACTCCAGCGTGTCATTTTCAGTAAGTAAGTCCCAGCGGGCAGCTTCCAGAAACTCTAAATAGCGGGCATTGTTCACATGTTGGAAAAGATCAATATGATAACCCCTGACTTTGATAATCGTACTCATTGCTATTCTCCCTTAAACTCATCCGACCAGATAAAATGTAACAATAGCAAAACAATTTAATTACAATAGTGTTTGATGAATTATTCTTGATCAATATCACAGCCCTCTTGATAAAGCACCGATGAAAATACAAGAGGGCCTAACACTTAATAAGTTAATTTAGCTCGATTTTTTTCTATAAAAATGGGGCCAATACCTTGAACTTCCTGCAATTGTTCTATTGTTGTAAAAGGACCATACTTTTCACGATATTCAATAATGGCCTGGGCTTTTTTAGCACCTATTCCATTGAGTTCTTTAGCTAACTCTTCCGCATTTGCAATATTGATATTAAGAACACCTTTTTCCTGGATCTGCTGACCTGAAACTTGTTCTCCTCCCTCTTTCGTGTCACTGCTCTCAATAGTGGTTTTATTCTGGCCAATAGGTTGTTTCACCATTTGATCAGTAGATTCATTTACTATAGCTGCATGAGATAACGGTGCGCTAATACACAATGCCACAATGAGTGAATTGAATAATGTCCTTAAATATTTCATGTAAATCCCTCTATATTTTGTTGGTGAACGAAAGATTGCCACAACAATATTTCCAGACAACAGGAAAGATTCAAATATGCGAAAGGCCACGAAAGTGGCCTTTTTCAATTACTATTTTACACAAATAAATACGAGTAACTTCGCAATTTTATTCAATCTGACCAAACTTAATACTTGCCTCGTCACGCAAATTCATTATTAGTGATTCCAGTACACTCGTGACAGTCTGATATTGATAACCCATCATATACTGTTTGAGCTGCTCATCTGTAATAGAACCCGGAACGACTTTATCCAATTGGATAAGCACTGCGTTACCAAGTTCGTCTTGAGCCAATCCGTATACAGGCTTACCTTCTTTAGGATGCGGTAAAGTGAATGCCACATCGATCGCTTGGTTGGTTTGTAATGAATTTTTTATAACGGTAGGTTGCGCAAACTGAATTTCTGCTGCTTTCAGTACCTGTTCACCTTTACCTTCTTTCAGAGCAGTAAGCAGTTTTTCACTCTCAACCAGAAGTTGTTTTTCTGCTTTCTGACGTTTTACCAACCCAACCACCTCAGATTTAGCCTGTTCAAACGGCTGGACTGTTTCAGGTTTAACATCGTCAACACGCACTATAAAAGCTCTATCGCCTTCTACCGAAATGACATCAGAGTTAATTCCTGTCGCTCCTTTATCATCAATCAAATTGCCAGAGAAAATAGCCTGGACAACTTGGCTGAAATTAATATCAGCGGGAACATGCTCACGATCAAACCAGTCAGTGCTCACTGCCTTATAACCAGCCGCTTTTTCTGCTGCTGCCAAAGATTCATTATCATTAGCAGCTGCATCACTCACTTTTCTCTGTAATGCATAGAACGCATCAACCGCTTTTTCATGCTTAACAATTTTTTCTATTTCAGGACGCATATCCGACAATGGTTTGACTTCCTGAGGTTTAATATCATCCAAGCGGAAGATTGCATATCCATTAGATAATTTGATCACATCCGAAAGTTGCCCTTTCTGTGTCAAATTTGCTGATTTGAGCTCATTAGGCAGAGAGTTTTCTTCCATCCAACCGAGATCCCCACCCTTTTGAGCAGAAAATTTGTCTGTCGATTTTTCTGATGCCAATTGGCTGAAATCAGCCCCCTTCTTCAACTCATCCAAAACCGATCTAGCAATAGAATCTGAAGCCAGTTGAATAAAGCTATACTTCTTCTGTTCAAGCTTTGTGTATTTCGGTAGGTTATCTTTATAATACTTATCAATATCAGCGTCAGATACAGTTACATGATTCAGTTCATTAGTCGCATCCATTTTGATGTAACTGACTTTAACTTTTTCTGGCACAGTGAAATACTTACTATTCGCACCATAATAGTTTTTCAGTTCTTCATCAGTAACTGTTTGCTTTGCTTCCATTGATTTCAATTCAAGAGTAGCAAAACGCACTGTTCTTTCTTGAAGAAGCAGTGCTGCTTC
Source organism: Xenorhabdus vietnamensis (assembly GCF_002127535.1). Lineage (GTDB taxonomy): Bacteria > Pseudomonadota > Gammaproteobacteria > Enterobacterales > Enterobacteriaceae > Xenorhabdus > Xenorhabdus vietnamensis. Next base: position 245,273 of record NZ_MUBJ01000001.1, on the reverse strand, counting down.
CTGTTTTATTTCTGTCGGTAATGCAATTTCTGCATCTATAAGGATTTGCTCCAATTGGCGATTAATCAGATTTTGGCGAATCTGTTCCGCAAAAATATCAAGGCTGATATTTGAACGGGCAAGAGCTTTTATATAATCCTGATATTTTTTGTGGTCAAATTGGCCGTCAGTCTGGAGAAACAGCTGATTACGTATCTCTTGTGCAACCTGCCCGTTACTTGCTGATAAACCCAGCTTGCGGGCATATTGTGCAATCAAGGTATCATTGATGAGTTTATCCAATGACTGGCGACGAAGCAGCTGTAGCCTATGTTCATCACTGAACAAAGTTGAAAATTTATCTCCCAGCTTCTCCTGCTGGTCATTTTTTTCTTGTAAAAATGCCTGCTCCAGCTGAGCACGACTAATGGTTTGGCCATTTACTTTGGCAGCATAACTACCGCTTTCGCTTGACAGATAACCTGTTACACCGGTCACCAAGAAAGTCAGGATAATTAGAGCCAACACAATTTTGAGCACAGGACCGTTCGCCGCCGTGCGTAGGTTGTCCATCATAAAGACGTAAAACTCCGCTTTAGTGAAAAAGAAACTGTCATATTACGCTAATTAAAACGCTAAGAGAAAAAAAGCGCATCAATTGATTGATGCGCTTATATTCTAGACTATCAACATGACCTAGTCAGTTGAAGTTTATCGCAATGGTAAAAAATCAGGATCTGTTTTCAGTTCATTAACCGTTGACAGCATCTTTTAAGCCCTTTCCAGACCGGAAAGAAGGTACTTTTGCTGCTGCAATCTTGATTTCCTTGCCTGTCTGAGGGTTGCGTCCTGTACGTGCAGCACGTTCACGCACAGCAAACGTACCGAACCCCACCAAAGCGACATCATCACCGTCTTTCAATGCACCAGATACTGAAGAAATGAATGCATCTACTACACGTCCGGCTGCTGCTTTAGAAATGTTTACATCCGCAGCAATTTTATCGATCAGTTGTGACTTATTCACTCTTATCATCCCCATTGTAGTTTTACTATAGTAACGGAAACTGATTTATAACGGGTAACACGACTGTTATTCCGTTATAGCAACCTTTCCAGTATTAGCAAGAAATCATAGAACAGCAAAATATTTAATCAGTTAAATTAGATTAATGTAAATTAATAATACAAAAAAAGGCTGGCAAGTCTGAATTTACTCGCCAACCTAAATTTTATATGCAGTTCTTGAGTTAGCTCACTATTTTTGTACTATTTTAGTGATACTACTTCTGCACCAAATGCTGGTTCCTGCAAAGCGATAGATAAAACATCCTCTATACGCTTGACAGGGTGGATTTCCAAATCTTGGATCACATTCTGTGGGATCTCTTCCAGATCTCGCTTATTGTCATCTGGGATCACAACCGTTTTAATTCCCCCGCGATGCGCTGCCAGTAGTTTCTCTTTCAAGCCTCCGATTGGCAGAACCAAACCACGCAGAGTAATTTCTCCCGTCATTGCTACATCAGCACGAACTGGATTACCTGTCAGACAAGAAACCAATGCTGTGCACATTGCAATCCCCGCACTTGGGCCATCTTTTGGTGTCGCACCTTCCGGTACATGCACATGAATATCACGCTTTTCATGGAAATCAGAGCTGATACCCAGCTTATCAGCACGAGCCCTAACGACAGTCAAGGCCGCTTGGATAGATTCCTGCATCACTTCACCCAATGAACCGGTATAAGTCAATTTACCTTTACCCTGTACACTGGCTGTTTCAACCGTCAACAAATCACCACCGACTTCTGTCCAAGCCAGACCCGTTACCTGACCAACTCGGTTTTCTGTATCAGCACGACCATAATCCACTCGCTGCACACCCAGATAATCTTTCAAATTACCCGCGTTGATTTCGATGTGCTTAAGCTTTTTATCCATCAATAATGCCTTGACTGCTTTACGGCACAATTTAGATATTTCACGTTCTAAACTACGAACGCCAGCCTCACGGGTGTAGTAGCGGATAATACCAATAATTGCACCATCATCTATAGTCAATTCGCCTTTCTTCAAAGCGTTACGCTCAATCTGTTTTGGCAACAGGTGGCGTTTGGCAATATTCAATTTCTCATCTTCGGTGTAACCCGATAGACGAATGACTTCCATACGATCCAGTAATGGAGCCGGTATATTCATAGAATTAGATGTTGCCACGAACATTACATCGGAGAGATCGTAATCAACTTCAAGATAATGATCATTAAATGCCACGTTTTGTTCCGGATCAAGTACTTCCAACAATGCTGAAGCTGGATCACCACGCATGTCGGATGACATTTTGTCAATTTCATCCAATAAGAACAGTGGATTTTTAACCCCTATTTTGGACATTTTCTGGATTAATTTACCCGGCATTGAGCCAATATAGGTACGGCGATGCCCACGGATTTCCGCCTCATCACGTACTCCACCTAATGCCATACGCACATATTTACGCCCAGTAGCGCGTGCAATAGAGCGACCCAATGAGGTTTTACCTACTCCAGGAGGCCCTACGAGGCAAAGTATTGGTCCCTTGATCTTACTAACACGGCTCTGTACCGCGAGATATTCAAGAATACGCTCTTTAACGCGCTCCAAACCATAATGGTCTGTATCCAGTACTTCCTGAGCCTTCACTAAATCTTTTTTTACCTTGCTACGTGAAACCCAAGGAACTTGCACCATCCAATCAATGTAGCTACGAACAACCGTTGCCTCTGCTGACATCGGAGACATCATTTTTAATTTCTGCAACTCAGCTTCGGCTTTTTCACGTGCCTCTTTCGGCATTTTCGCGTCTTCGATCTTGCGTCTCAGCGTCTCATGTTCATCAGGTGCATCATCCATCTCACCCAATTCTTTCTGGATCGCTTTCATTTGCTCATTCAGGTAGTACTCGCGCTGGCTTTTTTCCATCTGTTTTTTAACGCGATTACGGATGCGTTTTTCTACCTGTAGCAGATCAATTTCTGATTCCATCATTGCTATCAGATATTCAATGCGTTCAATAACATCAGACATTTCTAAAACAGCCTGCTTGTCATTGATTTTTAAAGGCATATGCGCAGCAATAGTATCTGCTAACTTCGCCACATCTTCAATACTGTGCAACGATGTCAATACTTCCGGTGGAATCTTTTTATTCAGTTTGACATAACCTTCAAACTGATTGATAGCCGTTCTTACCAGAACCTCTTGCTCACGCTCATCAACATCAGGGGATTCAAGATATTCAACTTGCGCATAAAAATACTCGCCATTATCCGTCAACGTGGTGATGCGGGCACGCTGCAAACCTTCAACCAGAACTTTTACTGTACCATCTGGCAATTTTAACATCTGTAAAACAGAAGCCACTGTACCTACGGAGAAAAGATCATTGACTCCCGGCTCATCAGTAGATGCTTCTTTTTGCGCGACCAACATGACTTGTTTGTCATGCTCCATTGCTGCTTCCAGGCAATGAATCGACTTCTCACGCCCAACAAACAGAGGGATCACCATATGTGGGTAAACCACTACATCGCGCAAAGGCAATACAGGGATTTCTATGCGTTCGGAACGCTCAGGATTCATAGAGCTCTCTCTTCGTTTAGCTTTCGCCAGTTTTTAGGAATCTCGTGAAACACGGTTTTCACGAGTTTCACTTCAAAGAATACAAAATATATGGGGACAGGAAACTAACATTCAATAGCCTATATCTACAAAAAACAAAATGAGGGATTCTCCCTCATTTTGTTTTTTCAATGCGTATTGATAATCAGCACTTCCTACCCTATTTTCTTCACTCACCAGAAACTTGGGCATCCGGTTTGCTATATATCAATAATGGGGCGAAATTATCTTCAACAACCGTCTCATCAACGACAACTTTCTCTACATGTTCCATTGATGGAAGGTCGTACATTGTATCCAGCAAAACTCCTTCAACAATTGAACGAAGACCACGAGCACCAGTTTTACGTGCCATTGCTTTTTTCGCTATGGCAGTCAATGCTTCTTTTCTGAACTCCAGTTCAACACCCTCTAGATTAAACAGAGCCTGATACTGTTTGGTCAGAGCATTTTTCGGCTCCTGTAGGATTTGAATCAGTGCTTCTTCACTAAGTTCAGTTAACGTTGCCACGACAGGAAGACGACCAATGAATTCAGGGATTAATCCGAATTTGATCAAATCTTCCGGTTCAACCTGAGCCAGCAATTCACCTTCTGTTGCTTTTTCCGATTCGCCTTTAACTGTAGCACTAAAACCAATACCTGAACTGACATTCAAACGCTGGCTGACAACTTTGTCCAAACCTGCGAACGCTCCTCCACAGATAAACAGGATTTTAGAAGTATCAACTTGCAAAAACTCCTGTTGTGGATGCTTACGGCCACCTTGAGGTGGAACTGCTGCCACAGTGCCTTCAATCAGTTTCAATAGAGCCTGCTGAACACCTTCTCCTGATACATCGCGAGTAATTGAAGGGTTATCAGACTTACGGGAAATCTTATCTATTTCATCAACATACACGATACCACGTTGTGCTTTCTGCACATCGTAGTCACATTTTTGCAGAAGTTTCTGGATAATATTTTCTACATCTTCCCCAACATAGCCCGCTTCGGTCAATGTCGTGGCATCAGCCATAGTAAACGGAACGTCTAAATAGCGAGCCAATGTCTCTGCCAGCAACGTCTTACCGCTACCTGTCGGGCCAATCAACAGAATATTACTTTTGCCAAGTTCCACACCATTACTGGAATCACCATTACGTAGTCTCTTGTAATGGTTATAGACTGCAACTGCTAACACCTTTTTAGCAGCTTCCTGGCCAATAACATAATCATCCAGATGTTGGCGAATTTCATGAGGAGTAGGCAATGCACTACGCTCACGATGTGGTACTAGCTCTTTAATTTCTTCGCGAATGATATCATTACATAATTCGACACATTCATCGCAGATATACACTGATGGGCCGGCTATTAATTTCCGTACTTCATGTTGGCTTTTCCCGCAGAAAGAGCAATACAGCAGCTTTCCTGAACCGTCTTTGCGCTTATCTGTCATCAGTCAACCTCACTTTATGAACTGTTATCCCGTTTATCCGGCATAACAGAAAAAACGCTGTTACTACTCCGTCTAGTTTGGCATTAACGCCAAGAAACACGGCATCGGAGTAATAAAGTAATTATCATTAATTGCGCTGGGTGAATATACTATCAACCAATCCGTATCCTACGGCCTCTTCGGCTGATAAGAAACGATCACGCTCTGTATCTTCAATTATCTTCTCAAGTGGTTTCCCAGTATGCTTCGCCATCAATTCGTTCATACGGGCTTTAACCTTGAGTATTTCCTGCGCATGGATTTCAATGTCAGTCGCCTGTCCTTGGAAACCACCTAGTGGCTGGTGGATCATAACTCTGGAATTTGGCAGACAGAAACGCTTACCTTCTGCTCCAGCGGTCAGCAAGAATGCCCCCATTGAACAGGCCTGCCCCATACAAATAGTACTCACATCTGGTTTGATAAACTGCATCGTGTCATAAATAGACATGCCTGCCGTAATAACCCCACCCGGTGAATTAATATATAAATGAATATCTTTTTCTGGGTTTTCTGCTTCCAAGAATAACATTTGGGCAACGATCAAGTTCGCCATATGATCTTCAACAGGCCCTGTCAGAAAAATAATACGCTCTTTTAATAAGCGGGAGAATATATCAAATGCACGCTCTCCACGCGCCGTTTGTTCAACCACCATCGGCACCAAAGACATGTTAGGTGCATATTGATCTTGCTTGCCACTGTATGACATTTCCGTCTCCTAATAGAACTCACGCTGGTGCCATTCATAACTGATTCTACTCGAGATAAGCGATGATGACCATGATCCGAAGTTAACTAACGAGGGGATTTTTTCCCTCTAAAAAGTAGTAAGCTCTTACATAATAGTAAGAAAGGATATGAGGTTAAATCTGTTTTTTTCAAGGACAATAAAAAACCCGCAAGCATAGCCTGCGGGTTTACTTCATTGAGTGCGAGATTTCATCATCTCAGGCAATCAATAAATGAAACTTATGCTAGTTGATTTTGGTTCATAAGATCATTGAAGCCAGTTTCTTTTTCAGAAACTTTAGCTTTGTTCAGGACAAGTTCAACAGCCTGCTCTTCTAAAGCAATGTTGCGAATATTATCCATCATTTCTTTGTTTTTGCTGTAGTATTCAACAACTTCTTTTGGATCTTCATAAGCTGCAGCCATCTCTTCGATCAACGCGGTAACACGTTCCTCTTCGACTTTCAGCTTATTGCTGCTGATAACTTCACCTAACAGCAGACCAACAACAACGCGGCGTTTAGCCTGCTCTTCAAACAGTTCACGTGGCAGTTCCAGAGCTTGTTGTTCATTGCCGCCAAAACGTTGAGCAGCCTGACGGCGCAGTACATCAATTTCACCATCAACCACTGCCGCAGGAACTTCAATTTCGTTAGCCTTAACCAGACCATCAAGAACCTGAGTTTTGATGTTGTTACGAACAGCATTTTTCAGTTCACGTTCCATGTTCTTACGAACTTCAGCACGCAGACCTTCAATAGTACCGTCAGCAATACCAAAACGTTTGATAAACTCTTCAGTCAGTTCTGGCAGTTCACGCTGCTCAACTTTTTTCAGGTTGATCAGGAACTTCGCCGCTTTACCTTTCAGATTTTCTGCATGGTAATCTTCTGGGAATGTCACATCAATAGTAAATTCCTCATCAGCTTTGTGACCAACGACACCGTCTTCAAAGCCTGGAATCATACGACCCTGACCCATTGCCAGAACGAAATCAGTTGATTTACCGCCTTCGAATTCTTCACCATCAATGGAGCCAGTGAAATCAACAGTTACGCGATCTTCCGCAGTGGCTGCTTCGTCGGTTTCTTTCCAATTTGCTTGCTGCTTACACAAAGTGTCCAGCATGTTGTCAACGTCCGCATCTTTAACGTCAACAACAGGTTTTTCAACTTCGATTTCTTCCAGACCTTTCAGTTCAATTTCTGGATAAACTTCAAATTCAACTGCATAAGTGAAGTCTTCATCTTCTTTAAACTGTTCAGGTTTGTAGCTTGGCGCACCTGCTGGATTGATTTTCTGCTCAATGATCGCATTGATGAAATTGCGCTGCATCAGATCACCCAGAACATCCTGAAGAACGGAAGCGCCGTAACGCTGCTTAACGATCTTCATTGGCACTTTGCCTTTACGGAATCCGTCGATACGGACTTTCTTTGCTACATTAACCAGTTCACTGTTAACTGCTTTTTCGATATCGGCAGCAGGAACGGTGATTGACACACGACGCCCAAGGCCTTGAGTGGTTTCAACAGAAACTTGCATCTTGTTACCTCAAAAAAATCATAGTGCTCGGTCAACTTCAGAATGACTACAATGCTTAAAAATAAGCGAATTGTAGTACTCTTTAAGAACCGGGGCGGTCGCATTTAAAAACCGAGAATCCCTGTGATCAGAAGCGTCCCGAAACCATTCTAAAAATTCAGACGCAACATTATAGCGACGCAGACAGTATGAGTCGAGAATTGCAAACAAAAGCATGCATGATTCGTTGACTTATGTGATAAACGTTGCTCAATGATTACATCACGATATTGTTTATGCAGCACGCATATAAACAAAAATACAGCCCGAAGGCTGTTTTCAAAATTAAATCTAGATTAATAAAATAAAGACAAACAATCTATTGGATTATCTCGAAAAATCATAAGATTGATGTTGATGCGCTTCCACCGCGACATGCCGGAGAAGCCAGAACGGTATCTCCCAGTTCTGACCACTCCTTTTCCGTATAGGTATGCAGCGCCAAAGCATGCACACCTTCTTCCAGTTCTTTAGCCAAGGCACCATACACTAAGCGATGTCGGCTAAGCATTCTTTGTTCAACAAATTCATTGCTTACCACAATGATTTTAAAATGGCTTTCAGAGCCCGCTGGCACATTGTGGCGGTAACTTTCATCGATCACTTCTAGATGAGAAGGCTGAAATGCCGCCTGTAACTTTATTTCTATTTCCTGACGAACCATCTCATTCTCCTAAATCACCAAAGGTTATTTATCAATCAACTAATTGATTCTAGTTTATTTCCCGTGATTTATAATCATCGGATAACAAAATCTCTTTAATCAAATTTACATAAAGTATTTCTCTTTATGTTTCAATCGTCGTTTCAATCATCAGGGATATGCCGTTACCAATAGCGATGCTATGATTACGGCGGTTTATACTATCAATATCTATATATCCAAGTACTAATATATCGAATATCCAAATCTTGAATTGAGAAAACCTAAATGTTAAAGAAAATATTTATTCCATTGATTATGCTTTTCTTTTTAGTTGGATTATCGGGTTGTGCAGACTCAGGCAATACTTTAGCCATTCAACCCAAAATTGCTCTGCCTTCGGCAGATCCAACCATGAAAGCGATTACAATCAGTATTAGTGGGATCGATCATCGTCAATCTCAAGCCCTAGCCCAAATTAATCGTGATGCACGATTAGTCACACTAGTTCCTTCCCGAGATTTGCGTTTTTTATTGCAAGAAGCACTGGAAAAACAAATGGTAGCTCGCGGCTATATGATTGGTTCTCCCGCTAATGCTAATTTGCAAGTCATTGTGAATCAACTTTATGCCAACGTGAAAGAAGGTAGCCTTCGTCATGATATTTCAGCAAAAGCAGAAATATCCATCATTGCTTATGCACAAGACGGCAGTAAACAAATCAAAAACTATCGTACCAGCTATAATGTTCAAGGGCCATTGGGGGCGACAAACACAAAAATTGCTGATGCAGTTAATACAGCCTTATCTGATGTGATAGCAGATATGGCGCAAGATTCCTCTATCAGTACCTTCATCAAACAGAATGTCCACTAATAGGATAAATAAAACTTTCTGCCTGATTCTGACCAAACTAGTTGATATGCAGAAAGTTTTGGGAAGCCCATGACTAACCATCGTTATTTTAACCTATCTGCATTACGCAACTATCGTACCCTTCTATTACTGGGTTTTGCCTCGGGTCTGCCTCTTGCACTCACGGCTGGAACATTACAAGCATGGATGACTGTCGAAAATGTCGATATCCGAACTATCGGTTTTTTCACTTTGGTTGGTCAAGCCTATGTTTTTAAGTTTCTTTGGGCACCCACAATGGATCGGTATTCCCCTTCCTTTTTAGGGCGCCGACGGGGATGGATGCTTATTACTCAACTTTTTCTGATCGTCAGTATTGCGGCAATGGGATTCCTGCAACCTTCCCAGCATTTATGGTGGCTTGCTGCACTAGCTGTTGCTGTAGCATTTTTTTCTGCGTCTCAGGATATTATTTTTGACGCCTATAAAACCGACTTGCTGTCACAGGAAGAACGAGGATCAGGCGCCGCTATTTCCGTGCTGGGCTATCGGCTGGCCATGCTAGTCTCTGGTGGGTTAGCTTTATTACTGGCCACCTACATTGGCTGGCAAAGCATGTATTGGGTCATGGCTGGCATGATGTTGATTGGTGTTTATGCCACGCTAACAGCCAAAGAACCAGAACTTAATACAGCACCACCAAAAACACTGAGTCAAGCGGTGCTCGAGCCATTATCTGATTTTTTCAATCGAAATAATGCCTGGTTGATTCTGCTACTGATTATACTGTACAAATTGGCTGATGCTTTTGCTATCTCACTCAGTACACCTTTCCTTATTCGTGGTATTGGTTTCAATCCAGCAGAAGTCGGTATGATCAATAAAACCCTCGGACTCGCAGCAACCATTGTTGGGGCATTGTACGGTGGTTATTTGATGCATAAGATGAGTCTGTTCCGCGCCCTGATGATCTTTGGTATTCTTCAAACTGTGTCTAACTTCGGTTATTGGATACTTGCTATCACTCCTAAAGATATTTACTCAATGGGAGCTGTGATTTTTCTGGAAAATATCTGTGGCGGCATGGGAACAGCAGCTTTTGTCGCCCTTCTGATGACCTTATGCAATAAATCATTTTCAGCAACACAATTCGCTTTGCTTTCTGCATTATCAGCAGTTGGTCGAGTTTATGTTGGCCCAGTTGCAGGATGGTTTGCGGAAGCATATGGCTGGCCAGTGTTTTATGTATTTTCTGTTGTTATCGGGTTACCGGGACTTGCATTATTGTTAGTCTGCCGTAAGACATTAATTTATACTCAAAAAAATGACGGCTTTATCCGCCGAACATTATTCAAAAACGCTTATAAATCTGCCTTTATCATCATGATATTGGCCGCTCTGATATTCATAGTTTGGTTGATTATCAATAGCATAGTGTTTGCCATAATTCATTTAGTAACCCTGATATACGCTATATCTCCAGAATATATTGTATATCTTCATAAAGTCAGTGACTGGATATCCCCACTATTATCTTCAAGTATAGTCATTGGAATCCTAGGCCTTCTTTTAGGAGGAATGTTGGATTATTTGGCTTTAAAGAAAAGTAAGCTCACTTAACCTGTTTTCCCATTTCATGCTTATTTCATATCTGCATTACAACAAAGGACTGACAAAGTTCAGTCTTTTGTTGTTATTTTATCGTGACAAACATCACAAGAAGAATAAAAAACTACAATTATGTGACTTAAAAAACATCTTTTTCAAGACGGAATTATTTATATTCACACTAACAAATATTATTATCTGAACATATTTTATTTCGAACTATTCGAAATATCGTTAACCACCTTAAAACCATATAAAGGGAATTTATGAAAAGACATATTTTGACACTCACCACAGTTGCCGCTGCCTTAGTTTCTGCTTCAGCCAGCGCGGAATACCAGTGGGGGTTTGGCAATGTCAGCATGAACTACCTTGACTGGAATAAACATACCACCCATAAAACTGGACAAGCTTCACATAAGGACGATTTTGCCTACTTAGAACTGGAAGGTGGAGCAGGATTTAGCTGGGGTGAACTATATGGTTTCGCTGATTTAGAGAATGCTTTTAACAGTAAAACAGCCCAACCAGGCGATAATCAACGTTACACTTTCAAGACAACAGGCCGCTTTTATCTAGGTGATACTGGTTTCAACCTTTATGGTCATGTATATGGAACTTATTCATTACCAGGCAAAGCAAACGGTGGAAACTTCCATGAAGTTAATACGCTCTATGGATTAGGCTACAACACTAATATTGCTGGTCTGTGGCTCAAACCTTTCGTCGCACTGCATTATGTTGACCAAACTTTCTATTCAGGCAACAACGGTTATGTTGTGGGCTGGGTTGCAGGATACGATTTTAACCTATGGGAACAAAAATTCAGTGTCACAAACTGGAATGAAATTGAATTAAACCGCAATAAACGTTATGGCAATGGCGGACGCGAAGGCGTTAATGGAGCTATCGGATTATGGTGGACTCCACATGCCTCATTTACAACTGGAGTTCAATACCGCTATGCAGATAACAAATTGGGAGAAGATTTCTGGCAGGATGGTATTGTTTACAGTGTAAAATATAATTTCTAATCACGATTTTAGCAGGTGAGCAGCCTAAGGCTGCTCATTGGAATCAATAAATAATAGTTACTTCACTAATAACAAAACGTATTTCAGGATTTTTCCTTTGATTTTTATCAAAGTTTTTATTTATAAAATATAGAGTTATTTAAAATTAATTATCTATTTTGATTTTTTGATTAAGATAACTATCCGAAATTAATGTTTTGTTAAATTTAGAATCACATGTGATCCCTCTAGCATAAAAAGCCTACAAGCTAACTTGCTTCTATTACAATTGTTTACACTCCGGTAACCATACCGTAGAATGCCCCCACTGATGAAACGACAATAAAGCTTTTGTTATCTGGGGTCGCTCAATGAGACTTATGAAATACAAAAAAACTATTGGGTTATCATCACTGTTCGCAGCCACTTTAATGCTAAGTGGTTGTGATATGGTATTGATGAATCCCAAAGGGGCGATCGGCGCCGAACAAAAAACGCTGATACTAACAGCGTTTGGCTTGATGCTGATCGTTGTTATACCGGCTATTGTAATGGCAATCATTTTTGCCTTACGTTACCGGGAAGCCAATAAATCTGCAACTTATCGTCCAAACTGGGCACACTCAAATAAAATTGAGCTTGTCGTTTGGACTGTGCCTATCCTGATTATTATCATCTTGGCAACTATTACATGGAAAACGACGCAACAGCTCGATCCATATAAGCCATTGGACAGTGATGTAAAACCGGTGACGATTGAAGTTATTTCCCTTGACTGGAAATGGCTGTTCATCTATCCGGAACAGGGTATCGCAACTGTAAATGAAATTGTATTCCCTAAAGATGTTCCAATTAACTTCAAAATCACCTCAGACTCTGTGATGAACTCTTTCTTCATCCCACAGTTGGGTGGTCAGATTTATGCAATGGCCGGTATGCAGACAAAACTGCACCTGATTGCTAACTCTGCGGGTAAATACGATGGATTCTCAGCAAGTTACAGTGGACATGGTTTCTCAGGCATGAAATTCACTGCAACGGCAACTGATGATCGCGCAGGTTTTGAAGAATGGGTGCAGAAAGTTAAAGCATCACCTAAAACCTTAGATACTGTACAAGCATTCAATAAATTGGCTGAGAAAAGCCAAAACAACCCTGTTGAATACTTCTCAAGCGTGAAACCAAAACTGTTCCAAGAAACTATCGCCAAATTCATGGGTGACATGGGCCATGCCGGTATGTTTGGTATGTCTGGTCACGGCAAAACAGAACATGGTAAAGCTGCGGATCATAATATGAATATGAGTCAGCCGGCTCATTCAGGTGTTGAGGAATAAAGGCATGTGGGGAAAATTAACACTGGATGCGATCCCATTACATGAACCCATTATTGTGGTGACATTGTTGGGGATCCTGCTCGGGGGACTGGTAGTTGTTGGTTCCTTGACTTATTTCCGTAAATGGAAATGGCTCTGGACTGAATGGTTAACCAGCGTTGACCATAAAAAAATCGGTGTCATGTACATCGTCGTTGCCATGGTAATGATGCTCCGTGGTTTTGCTGACGCCATCATGATGCGTGGACAGCAAGCCCTGGCCTCCGCTGGCGAAGCTGGCTTCCTGCCCCCGCACCATTATGATCAGATCTTCACCGCTCACGGCGTTATCATGATCTTCTTTATGGCGATGCCTTTCGTTGTCGGCCTGATGAACATTGTTGTTCCTCTGCAAATCGGCGCACGCGACGTTGCATTCCCATTCCTGAACTCTTTGAGCTTCTGGTTATTTGTTGTCGGTGTTGCGCTGATTAACATCTCTCTGGGGGTTGGTGAGTTTGCTCAAACTGGTTGGTTGGCATACCCGCCTCTATCTGGTCTGGAGTACAACCCGGGAGTCGGTGTCGATTACTGGATATGGAGTCTCCAGCTCTCCGGTGTAGGTACATTGCTGACAGGTGTTAACTTCTTCGTGACTATCCTGCGCATGCGCGCACCAGGTATGTCCATGATGAAACTCCCTGTATTTACATGGGCTTCACTGTGTACCAACGTTCTAATCATTGCCGCGTTCCCAATCCTGACAGTTACTATTGCGTTGTTAACTCTGGATCGTTATCTGGGCACCCATTTCTTTACCAACGATATGGGCGGCAACATGATGATGTACATCAACCTGATCTGGGCTTGGGGCCATCCTGAAGTTTACATTCTGGTTCTGCCTGTCTTTGGTATCTTCTCTGAAGTTACCGCAACCTTCTCGAAAAAACGCCTGTTTGGTTATACCTCTCTGGTGTGGGCGACAATCGTTATTACCATCCTGTCGTTCATCGTATGGTTGCACCACTTCTTTACCATGGGCTCTGGCGCGAACGTCAACGCCTTCTTTGGTATCGCCACGATGATTATCTCTATCCCGACCGGGGTTAAGATCTTCAACTGGCTATTCACCATGTACCGTGGTCGTATTGAATTCAAAACCCCAATGCTGTGGACTGTTGGCTTTTTGGTCACCTTCTCCATTGGTGGTATGACTGGTGTTCTGTTAGCAGTACCTGGCGCAAACTTTGTTCTACACAACAGTCTGTTCCTGATTGCCCACTTCCATAACGTCATCATCGGCGGTGTGGTATTTGGCTGTTTCGCAGGTACAACTTACTGGTTCCCGAAAGCATTCGGTTTCACTCTGAATGAAAAATGGGGTGTCCGTGCGTTCTGGTTCTGGATTACTGGTTTCTTCGTTGCCTTTATGCCGCTATACGCACTAGGCTTCATGGGTATGACCCGTCGTTTGAGCCAAGATATCAATCCAGAATTCCATCCATTACTGGTTGTTGCCACTGGCGGCGTTGTCTTAATTGCCCTCGGCATCCTGTGTCAGGTTATCCAGTTCTACGTCAGTATCCGTGACCGTGACCAAAACCGCGATCTGACTGGTGACCCGTGGGGTGCCCGTACTCTGGAATGGGCAACTTCATCTCCACCTCCATTCTATAACTTTGCTGAAGTTCCACACATCCAGACTCGTGATGCATGGTGGGATATGAAAGAAAAAGGTACTGAATATAAGCGTCCAGCAAAATATGAAGAAATTCATATGCCTAAAAATACCAGTGCAGGTGTGATTATCAGTGCTTTCTGTCTGACCTTAGGCTTTGCTTTGATCTGGCATATCTGGTGGATGGCTATTGCAAGCTTCGCTGGCATCATCATCAGCTGCATCGTGAAAAGCTTTGACGAAGACGTTGATTATTACGTTCCTGTAGCTGAAGTTGAAAAAGTTGAAAATCAGCGTTACGAAGAACTGAGAAAGGCAGGTGTGAAATAATGTCGACTCAAACCCTTAACAACACAGCCGCCCATGACGCTCATGGGCACCACGATACAGGAGCCAACAAGGTATTTGGCTTCTGGGTCTACCTGATGAGTGACTTGATCCTGTTTGCAAGTCTGTTCGCTACCTATGCAGTGTTAGTTAATGGCACTGCTGATGGCCCATCTGGTAAGGATATTTTTGAACTGCCATTTGTACTGGTAGAAACCTTCTTGCTGCTATTTAGTAGTATCACCTATGGTTTCGCTATGCTGAGTATGAACAAAGGTAAAGTAGCTCAGGTTAACCTGTGGCTGTTCATTACCTTTCTGCTTGGCCTTGGCTTTGTTTCGATGGAAGTTTATGAATTCCATAAACTGATTGTAGTAGAAGGTGCCGGTCCTCAAACAAGTGCATTCCTGTCTGCCTTCTTTGCACTGGTTGCTACTCACGGTCTACACGTAACCTTCGGTTTAATTTGGATCATCATCCTGATGATTCAAGTTTCACGCCGTGGCATAACTGATGTGAACCGTATGCGTCTGAACTGCTTGAGCCTGTTCTGGCACTTCCTTGACGTTGTATGGATCTGTGTATTTACTGTCGTTTATCTGATGGGAGCTATGTAATGAGTCATCCAAATACTTCTCATTCTGGCGCCAGCCACGGTAGTTTCAAAACCTATATGATTGGTTTTGTTCTGTCAGTCATACTGACCGTGATCCCGTTCTGGATGGTAATGGAGGATACTGCTTCACACAGTACAATCCTAACAACAGTAGTCGTTATGGCTGTTATTCAGATTTTTGTTCATTTCATCTGCTTCCTGCACATGAATACATCATCTGAAGAGCGTTGGAACCTAGTTGCCTTAATATTCACATTACTGGTCATCGCTATTGTTGTTGTTGGCTCCCTGTGGATTATGTACAACCTGAACATCAATATGATGGTTGATTAAGGGTTGATTTGAATAATGATTAAGCAATACCTGCAAGTGACCAAACCAGGAATTATTTTCGGAAATCTAATTTCTGCGATTGGTGGTTTTCTACTCGCTTCCAAGGGCGTAATAGATTACCCCTTGTTCTTTGCAACGATGGTCGGGGTATCGCTGGTGGTAGCATCAGGTTGTGTATTCAACAACTATATCGACCGCGATATTGACCGTATCATGGAAAGAACGAAAGAAAGGGTCCTTGTGAAAGGGCTTATCAATCCGAAAATCAGCCTGTTTTACGCCTCAGTGTTAGGTATTGCTGGCATTGTGCTGCTCTATGTAGCAGCCAATGCCTTAGCAATGCAGTTAGCTCTCATCGGGTTTGTCATTTATGTTGGGGTTTATAGCCTCTACATGAAAAGAAAATCTGTTTATGGCACGCTGGTTGGTAGCTTGTCAGGCGCGGCACCTCCCGTGATTGGTTACTGTGCAGTAGCGGGACATTTTGATACAGGCGCGTTGCTCTTGTTATTGATCTTCAGCTTGTGGCAAATGCCTCACTCTTACGCCATTGCTATTTTTCGGTTCAAAGATTATCAAGCAGCCAACATCCCAGTATTACCGGTGATTAAAGGTATTTCCGTCGCGAAAAACCATATCACTCTGTATATTCTGGCCTTTATGGTTGCCACTTTGATGCTGGCTATCAGTGGTTATGCTGGTTATAAATACCTCATCGTCGCTGCTGCAGTGAGTATCTGGTGGCTAGGTATGGCATTATCAGGTTATAAAACTTCTAATGACCGTATTTGGGCCCGTAAGTTATTTTTGTTTTCTATCGTCGCTATCATGTCATTAAGCGTCATGATGTCTGTAGATTCATCAGCATCTCCAGAAAACCTGCTGACTTACGTCTGGTAACATTTAGAGATGACAGGGTAAAACGCTGTCATCTTTTCCCTTTCTTCTATCTCTTTATTCAATGACAGTTTATTCGGTTACAAACGCTGCTTGTTCGTTTGTTCTCACCTAAGTGAAATGTCATATCAGATTTTTTGAGGTATCCATGAACGATAATAAAATGACCCCGCTTGAACTTCGAGCGACGTGGGGCTTAGGTTCCGTTTTCTCTCTGCGCATGTTAGGTATGTTCATGGTTTTACCTGTTCTGACAACCTATGGCTTAGAATTACATGATGCCACTGAAGCTCTTATCGGCATTGCCATTGGCATATACGGTTTAACTCAGGCAGTATTCCAAATCCCATTTGGTCTTCTTTCAGACAAAATTGGCAGAAAACCTTTAATCATCGTTGGACTCCTCATTTTTGTATTAGGCAGCATTATTGCCGCCTTAAGCGACTCTATTTGGGGCATTATTATCGGAAGAGCCCTACAAGGCACAGGTGCTATATCCGCCGCTATCATGGCATTGCTTTCAGATTTGACTCGAGAGCAGAACCGAACAAAAGCAATGGCATTTATCGGCATTAGTTTCGGCATTACATTCGCCTTTGCAATTGTTGTCGGCCCTATTATCACCCACCAAATTGGTTTAAATGGACTATTCGGAGCAATTGCAATCCTTGCCGGCTGCGGGATCGTTATCACACTGTTTGCTGTACCAAACACACACAAGCATTCGCTAAACCGTGAATCAGGTATCGTACGCAATAGCTTCAAACGTGTACTCTCAGATCCTCAACTACTGAAACTCAATTTTGGTATTCTCTGCTTGCATACCTTATTGATGTCGAGCTTTGTTGCCCTTCCCCTCATTATGGAAAAAGTGGGTTTTCCCCCACAGCAACACTGGAAAGTATACTTAATTACTACACTTATCTCTTTTGTCGCCGTTCTACCTTTCATTATCTACGCAGAAACAAAACGCCGTATGAAGCAGGTTTTTTTACTGTGTATAGGTATGTTGTTCATTGCTGAAGCCATTTTATGGTCTCAGGGATCGCATCTTTGGGGAATCTTTGTAGGCATTCAAATTTTCTTCCTTGCGTTTAATATCATGGAAGCTATTTTGCCTTCACTCATCAGTAAAGAAGCCCCTGCGGGTTATAAAGGCACGGCCATGGGCGTTTACTCTACCAGTCAATTCCTTGGCGTTGCTTTGGGAGGTGGTCTTGGGGGAATGCTTTACGAATTACAAGGTGCATCACTCGTCTTTATGGGAGGTATCGCACTAACTACACTCTGGTTTATTATCAGCCTAACATTACGTCAGCCTCCATATGTCAGCAGCATTAGGCTCATTTTGCCAGAGCAACTAAGCAACCCTGAAGTTTTGGAGAAAAAAATATTGGCGCAAGCTGGTGTAAAAGATGTCGTCATCGCTCCAGAAGAATTCAGTGCATATATCAAAGTTGATACCAAAATAACCAATCGCGAGCAATTAGAACAGCTTGTATTATCTCATGGATAACATGCTATATTTGTAACACTAAAAAATTATAACAAAAAAGTACGGTGTATGATGAATATGACCAAACACCGTACTATTTTAGTATCAACGTATCATCTTCATATCAAAGTACTATTTCCGTATCAAAGTACTATATTAAGATCAGATT
Source organism: Xenorhabdus vietnamensis (assembly GCF_002127535.1). Lineage (GTDB taxonomy): Bacteria > Pseudomonadota > Gammaproteobacteria > Enterobacterales > Enterobacteriaceae > Xenorhabdus > Xenorhabdus vietnamensis. The sequence goes on along the minus strand of NZ_MUBJ01000001.1, from coordinate 226,885 downwards.
TCAGATCAATCAGATTTCAGATCAAATAGTTAAACCAATACTTTAGTACCTCAGGAATATCGCATTATTTGCTGATTTTCCCTTTATAATAGAAAGGTGTCATATCGATATTCTTAATCAATAATGGGCAGCCTAAACCTTCACGAGCTGCATTAACCAATAATCCATTATCTTGATCCGCAGTCCAAGTGAAAACTCCTCCCAGATGTTTTTCCAAAGCATATTTAGCTTTAGCTTGCACCGTACGAGGTGTATCGATTGATATAAACAATTTACTATCCTGATTATAAAGATAATCTGCATCTGCAATTTCATCGGTATAAAGAGTAAATTTGTTTTTATCTTTTCGAGATTCAAGATCGAGATAATTGTATATTGTGTCATACCACTCTGTTGAACCAGATTCAAATGAACCGGTAGTTGTACCTTTTTCTGGATTATAACTGCCCGAAAGTGGTGAATAACTTGTGATATTAGCATTTTTTGCATTACGCGAATATCCGGCATAACCAATATTAATAGCCTGAGATGGAACTCCAACACTCAGTAAATATTCAACGGCATTTTCTACACTATTTTTACTATCAGGATAGCGGCGTAAATTCGTATGATGCATTAATTTGTCAGCCCAAGGAGTACCAAAGAAATCATAAGTCATAACATTAACGCCATATAATCCTGCGCTTAATAACTCTGGTATTCTTGACTTAACCATAATATCTGGTACAGCAGAACAAGCGATACTAATTTTAATATCAGAACGACCGACTTTCTTAAATTCCGAAGATAAGTCACGGATTAAACTAATATAATATTCACCATCATCATCGCCATATGGGTTATTGTTTCCTGGTGCTCCAGGATATTCCCAATCGATATCTACTTCAGTAAACATCGGGAAGCGCTGAAATATATCGACCAAACTGCAAATGAAATTGTGTTTCAATTGGTGGTCTCTAACCATATTGTAAAATCCATTACTCATGGTCCAGCCACCAACACTAAACGACATGACCAATTCATGGCCTTGCGCTTTTGCTGCATCTTGTACTTTTGCCAACCCACCCAACACACCCATACACTTACTTTGTTCAAAATCTCTGGGCAGCTGAATATCTTTCCAGCCTGAGTAAGTGCAGTTTAAGTAAGATTGACAATCTCCCCAAGGATCGAGGAATGTGACTTCTCCGTTATGACGACGGCCAAAGCTTGGTGCAGCACTCTTAATTTTTTGTTCGTTCTCTCCCTTGTCACCTAATATTCCACAAAAACCAATAATCAATTTATCATAGGCGAAAGGATTATCTAACAAGTGCTGCAGATCAATACCTCTTCCTCTAGCAGAAGGAGTTTGATTATGTTGTAAACGGCCATCATATTGTGACCAGTCAGTATAATAACCAATAACTTTAGGTCTATTTTTAATATCATATTTATTATAAACAGGTATTCCTACTCTTCCTGAAGTATAACTATATTTTATTGTTTCTGTTGCTGGAACGAAATGGTCTAGGCGGTAAGATTCTTCGCTAAGTGGATCTATCTGAGTTATTTTTGACATAAACTCTCCTTTTTAAAATTAGAATTACATGTCTGAATTTATAACTTCATTATTATCCTAACTCACATATCTATCACTTTATACCTCATCATTTATTAGAATTATATTATGAAACTCACTCTGTAAAACAAAACCATAAATCATTCCTAATATGAATAATGAAATCTCTTTCCTAGTAATAATTAAGGGAAGCACTAGTCATTATTGAAATTACTCTGCTTCCCTTTAATGATTTAATTAGTTAAAAAAACGAATTTATCTAAAAACGGAAATTAATCGCGGAAATTAGTAAACTGGAAAGGCTGCCCCAATTCTGCGCCGCGAACCAATGCAATGACACTTTGCAAATCATCACGTGCCTTACCTGTTATCCGCACTTGCTCACCCTGAATCTGAGCCTGTACTTTCAACTTACTATCCTTAATCAATTTCACAATTTTTTTCGCCAATGGCGTATCAATACCTTGCAGAAAAGTCGCCTCTACACTGTATGTTTTACCACTATGAACCATATTTTCAGAAACATTAAGTACAGAACCATCAATTCCGCGTTTAGCAAATTTTTCACGCAGAATATCGACTAGTTGGTTCACCTGAAAATCAGATTCACTGGCAATTTTGACCGATTCATTCTTTTCGTTTAATTCAAAACTCGCGTTGACGTTGCGGAAATCCCAACGACTAGTTAATTCCCGTTGTGCGTTCTCTACCGCATTACGCACTTCCTGCATATCAACTTCTGAAACAATATCAAATGATGGCATTACCCGTCACCTCTTGCTAATCAATAAGTCGGCATGATAACCGCTTTCCATTATTGGCAAAAGCTCTATACTCGGGAAGCTCAACGATCTTTGTGAAATTCCCCTATTTTGAGAGTAGGTAGCGTTAAACAATGAGACGAGGTTCTCCCATGAAAGTTCCCCTCAAGGAAGAAATATGAAAATCACTGTTCTTGGCTGTGGCGCTATAGGTAAACTATGGCTTACTGCCTTGTCCCAACAATATCACAATGTTCAGGGGTGGGTAAGAGTTCCACAACCAATTATTTCCGTCCAGATCAAAAACTTTAATGGCCAGACCTTTAATCAGCAATTTCCTGCCAATGAAGAAAAACACCTCGCTGAAAGCGAATTGCTTCTCGTTTGTTTAAAAGCATGGCAAGTTTCTGATTCAATTAATCACCTTGCCGACAAACTACCCTCTCATTGCCCAATTCTGTTGTTACATAATGGAATGGGAACCCACGAAGAATTCGCACCTTTGCCCAACCCTGTTTTACTTGGTGTGACTACTCATGGAGCCTATAGAAAAAATGGCATTGTCTACCATAAGTCACAAGGTATAACCCACATTGGAGCCGTTACAGCCAATGCTGCCAAACTCAGTGATCTGGCAGATATTCTACACCGTGCCCTGCCCGATGTGGCGTGGCACAATGAAATTCAGGTTATCAGTTGGATGAAACTTGCCGTCAATTGTGTTATTAATCCACTCACCGTCATCTATGACTGCAAAAATGGTGGCTTACGGCATCACCATGCACAAATCCAGATATTATGCGATGAAATTCATGAAGTTATGGGACATGATAGTATCTATATAACCAGACAAACCCTGTTTGATTATGTCATGAATGTGATTGAACAAACTTCTGAAAATTACTCATCCATGCTGCAAGATATACGGGCACAGCGACATACAGAAATAGACTATATTACCGGTTTTTTAATGCGCCGGGCCCGTACCCACGGTTTACCGATCAAAGAAAATACTGCTGTTTATCACTACATTAAAAGCAGGGAGGAAAAATATGAACACCTCAGCCCTTATTTGTCTGGCTCACGGCAGTGAAGAAATCGAGGCTGTCACTACTATTGATTTACTTGTTCGGGCAGGGGTGGATGTTACTGTAGCCAGTGCAGAAGCTGATGGCTCCCTAACATTGACCTGCTCACGCGGTGTCAAAATCGTTGCAGATGTCCCCTTGGTTGATGTCGTTGACGAGGATTTTGATGCCATTGTTCTGCCGGGAGGAGTAAAAGGTGCAGAATGTTTTCGTGACAGTTTATTGGTCGTAGAAAAAATTCGAATCGCACAAAGCCAGGGGAAAATCATTGCAGCAATTTGTGCATCTCCTGCAATCGTATTGGAATATCACCAACTTTTCCCTGTCGGAAATATGACTGGCTATCCGAGTATGCAAGATAGGATTGCGCCAGAAAAATGGATTGATAAACGCGTTTATTTTGACGAAAGAGTGAACTTACTGACCAGCCAAGGGCCTGCCACTGCTTTTGACTTCGCCTTGAAACTGATTGAATTGTTGAAAGGAAAAAAGAAAGCAGCAGAAATTGCCGCTCAACTTGTTTTACCGCCCGGTATTAATAATTACCAAAACTTCCAGTAATTATCTCACTGTATAAGATATCCGATAGCTTTCAAATTGCAGTCCATAAAAGAACAATTTGAAAAATAAAGACAGAATATATAGGCTGCTTATCAGACCAATTCCATAAGCAGCCTTCTTTCCTAATTACAAATTAAGGCCGATATACCTTCACATTATCAAAGCCTTGTTCACGCAGATAAAGTGCCTGTAAACGACTCATCACGCCACGCTCACAATACAGTAGGTAAGTTTTTTCTTTCGGTAGATCACCAAACTGAGTGCCCAGTTTATAGAAAGGCAATGAGTGAATTTCAATGCCATCCACATTTAACGGACGATCATCCTGTTCATCTGGGGAACGGATATCCAGCAGCACATCATTAGAGGAAAGTGCTGATACCATTTCCACTTCTACCACTTGCTTACTGGTCTGTTCTGCAATTTGACGGATATCCAGATTCTGGGCTTCACTAATTACTCGCTCCAAAATCTCGAAGTCAAAATTATTTTCTTCTTCTTCAATTTTGGCTTTAACAGCTTTCACCGTTGGACTTTTTGATATAACGCCGCAAAATTCTGGCATAGTGCGGGCAAAATCTTCGGTGCCAATTTCACGAGCCAGCTTAATAATGTGCTCTTTATCATGAGAAATCAGAGGACGGAGGATCAACGTATCTGATGCATTATCGATCAACCTTAAGTTGGTCAACGTCTGGCTAGATACCTGCCCCAAGGCCTCACCGGTTACGATCGCCTGCACACCGTAGCGCTCTGCAATCTTGGAAGATGCCCTGACCATCATTCTTTTCAGCACAACTCCCATCTGGCCGTCATCAACTTTCTCCAGAATTTCAGCCACGACAGGTTCAAAATCGACAGCAACAAAGCGGACTTTATGTGAACTACCAAACCGATTCCATAAATAATGGGCAACCTGCTTCACGCCAATTTCATGAGCAGAGCCACCAAGATTAAAGAAGCAATAGTGCACACGACAGCCACGACGCATCAACATATAACTGGAAACGCCAGAATCAAATCCACCGGAAATCAGTGACAGCACATCTTCCTGCGTACCGATAGGGAAACCGCCAATTCCTTCATAACGAGCTTTAACCAGAATCAACTTATCCTGATCAACTTCCAGATTCACGGTTACATCAGGCTGAGTCAGTTTCACTTTAGCTGATTCAATATGTTGGTTGAGCCCACCACCAACATAGCGTTCGACTTCGTTGGATGTAAAACTGTGTTTACCGCGGCGCTTTACACGGACACAAAATGTTTTTCCATGCAGTAAATGACCATACGCTTCGTAGGCTTGCTCAAAGATATGATGTAAGTCACAAAACTCTCGCTCTTCTACTTGCAGGATATGGTGAATACCTGGAATACGTGTTAACGCGTCACAAATTTCTGCGCCGAGGTTATCATTCTTAACCCGAACTTCGATATTATCCCAATGGCGAACAACCGCGATGCCCTCTCCGAATGTTTTCAGCACATTGCGGATATTGCTGGCAAGAATTTTAATAAAACGTAACCGGACTGTCTGGCTCTTGATCGTAATTTCTGGGAATAATTTAATGATAAACTTCATAGTAAGATATAGTAGTCATTCAATATTGAACTATCACAAACAATATCAATGATTGTTCTTAAATGTTCAGTTGGATAGGGTGCAGAGTATAACATCATCTGGCTATATCACCTGTAAAAAAACGGTGGTAATACATGATTTATTTTTCTTGGTGTAGTAGGGTATTGTGCAATTCTGCAACGAACTTGCTTTGCTGTAATTCGTTAAATAACCATACGTTAAATCATTATGTCTAAAGCAAATCACACATCAGAAACCAAACAAATGCCAGCATTCGAGACATCCCTCAAAGAGCTGGAGCAAATTGTTATTCGGCTGGAATCCGGAGAACTCCCATTAGAAGATGCGTTGAATGAATTTGAACGCGGTATTCAACTTGCAAGACAGGGACAGAAAACGCTTCAACAGGCAGAGCAACGAGTGCAAATTCTATTGAATCATGATGCACAATCGCCACTTGATGAATTTCCGTCCGATGCTGAGTAAATTTATGTCTGAACAATATGAGGCTCCTTTCGAAGAGCAATCCTTTGAAGAGCAACCTTTTCAAGAGAAACTGCATGCTTGTCAGCAACATATTAATGACAAGCTGATGGCAATATTTACTTCATTGCCTTTTTTAAACAGCCCATTAGGCACAGCAATGCAGCATGGTGCCGTACTGGGTGGAAAACGGCTGCGCCCATTTTTAGTTTACAGCGTGGGAGAAATATTTGGTCTTCCCAAAAAAAGTCTTGATGCCGCCGCTCTTGCATTAGAGTGCATTCACGCTTACTCCTTGATTCATGATGATTTACCCGCAATGGATAACGACGATTTACGTCGTGGGCAACCCACTTGCCACATTAAATTTGGTGAAAGTCAGGCTATTTTAGCCGGTGATGCATTACAATCACTGGCTTTTGAGATTCTGGCAAAACATGACATGCCAAATGTTACTTTATCCGATCGCCTTGCCATGGTCGCTGAATTGGCAGGCGCCAGTGGTTTTGCCGGTATGTGTGGTGGACAGTCACTGGATTTGGAGGCAGAAGGTAAACAAATCGGCCTTGCCTCGCTGGAACTCATTCATCGCCATAAAACAGGCGCATTAATACGAGCAGCGGTTCGATTGGGAGCTTACAGTGCAGGACAACGTGGCCGTGAAGTACTCCCTTTATTGGAGCAGTATGCCCAAGCCATCGGCCTGGCGTTTCAGGTACACGATGATATTCTGGATGTCATTGGCAATACTGAAGTTATTGGCAAGCGTCAGGGCAACGATCAGCAACTAGGAAAAAGTACTTACCCGGCATTATTAGGTTTGGAACAAGCCCAGAAAAAAGCTCAGGCTCTGTATGAAGAAGCGCTCACGGCACTCGCTGAACTGGAAAAACAGTCTTATAACATCACAACCTTAAAAAAATTGGCTGGTTTTATCATTGAAAGAAACAGCTAAAACACAGGCCATATTAATCACCTATTAATATGGTCATTAATTATATAATAGCCCAATAATCAATAAAAAAACGCCTCATGGGGTGAACCCGAAAATTACAGACAGATAATCACAGGGTTCTTAATATTCAACTTCTACGGGTATAGCATTTTATACAGGCATAGCATGAGCATTGATATAGCGAAATATCCAACATTGGCATTGGCAGAAACTCCAGAAGAGCTTCGCCTGCTACCCAAAGACAATTTGCCAAAGTTATGCGATGAACTGCGCCAATTTTTGCTGAACAGTGTCAGCCGCTCCAGTGGTCACTTCGCTTCAGGTCTTGGCGCTATCGAATTAACCGTCGCACTCCACTATGTTTATAAAACCCCTTTTGACAATTTAGTCTGGGATGTTGGTCACCAGGCCTACCCACACAAAATTTTGACTGGACGTCGTGATCGCATTAATACTATTCGCCAAAAAGATGGTCTTCATCCATTCCCGTGGCGAGAAGAAAGTGAATATGACACTTTGTGCGTTGGTCACTCCTCCACTTCAATCAGCGCTGGTCTGGGAATGGCAATTGCTGCTAAGCATGAAAACAAAGGTCGCAAAACGGTCTGTGTCATTGGAGATGGAGCCATCACTGCAGGTATGGCTTTTGAAGCCATGAACCATGCCGGAGATATTGATCCTGATATGCTGGTTATCCTCAATGACAATGAAATGTCTATCTCTGAAAACGTAGGAGCATTGAATAACCATCTTGCACAACTGCTGTCGGGCAAACTATATACAACTCTGCGTGAGGGTGGCAAAAAAGTTTTTTCCAACCTGCCACCTATCAAAGAGTTATTGAAAAAGACAGAAGAACACCTCAAAGGCATGGTTGTTCCCGGAACGCTGTTCGAAGAACTTGGGTTCAACTACATTGGGCCTGTTGATGGTCATGACGTACTGGCGCTGACCCAAACCCTGAAAAATATGCGTGAGCTGAAAGGGCCACAATTCCTGCATATCATGACTAAAAAAGGTCGTGGTTATGCGCCAGCGGAAAAAGACCCCATCAGTTGGCATGCTGTTCCCAAATTTGATCCAGCGTCGGGTTCCCTGCCAAAAAGCGCAGAAACTCGTCCGACATTTTCCAAAATCTTCGGTGACTGGCTGTGTGAAGCGGCGGCCAACGACAAAAAACTAATGGCGATCACCCCTGCCATGCGGGAAGGTTCAGGTATGGTGCGGTTCTCTCGCGAGTACCCTGAACAATATTTTGACGTCGCAATTGCCGAGCAACATTCCGTTACTTTTGCAGCAGGTTTGGCTATCGGTGGTTACAAACCTGTCGTTGCCATTTACTCTACTTTCCTGCAACGTGCTTATGATCAGTTGATCCACGATGTTGCCATCCAAAATCTGCCTGTCCTGTTTGCTATCGATCGTGGTGGCATCGTTGGTGCTGATGGTCAGACCCACCAAGGGGCATTCGATCTTTCTTTCCTGCGTTGCATCCCGAATATGGTGATTATGGCCCCCAGTGATGAAAATGAATGCCGCCAGATGTTGCATACAGGGCATCACTATCAGGAAGGTCCTACTGCTGTCCGTTACCCTCGTGGTACAGGAACGGGGGCTGAACTCCAACCACTGGAAGCATTGCCAATCGGCAAAGGTATAACCCGACGCCAAGGTGAACGTATTGCGATCCTTAACTTTGGTACGTTGTTATCTTATGCACAAGAGGCTGCTGAAATCCTGAATGCAACCGTTGTAGATATGCGCTTTGTCAAACCATTGGATAAAGAACTCGTACTGGAAATGGCCGCCAACCATGAGCTGCTGGTGACTTTGGAAGAAAACGCCATTATGGGCGGTGCAGGCAGTGGCGTTAACGAACTGCTGATGCAGGAAAAATTATCAGTTCCCGTATTGAATCTTGGTTTACCAGATTACTTTATACCGCAAGGAACACAAAAAGAGCTCCATGCTGATTTAGGACTTGATGCGGTTGGGATTCAAAATAGTATCGAGAAATATCTGGCTCAATAACCCCTAATAAAATAATGGATAAATGTTTAATAGAAACATTTATCCATTTCCCCTTCCATTTCAATTCTTATTTTCCTCTAATATTTCCTATAACAGATATATTATTTTTTATAGATACAATCCTTATAATCTCAAAAAATAACTATCATTATTAATATTTAACTCTCTAATAATCATCAATCGTTATTCACATCTCAAATTAAAAGCATTCAGTTAATTAAAATGAATCAATAATAACCATCCATTTTAAATGGTTATTATCTTTGTTTTCAATAAAAACCCAAATAAAAATAAATAAATTTAAAAGGAATAATGATGAATAATACCAATGTCATATCTCCCTCACAGCAACCCCTCTATGATTTTAATGAGAATTGGGCTGACTGGCGCTGGCAGCAAAAAAATGCATTACGGGATGAAGAATCTTTACGTACCGCCTGTGGTGGGTGGAATGAAGAAATAACGCAACGTATTCAGAAAAATTTGCAGGGTCAGAAAATGCAAATAACACCTTATTATATCCGCCGAATATTAACCACCAGCCAATCTAACGATATCACGGCAAACCCGCTTTGGCGGCAAGTCGTTCCATTCTGGAGTGAAGAACAGCTCGATGGTTATGATGGAGAATCCGAAAACTGGGAACTCAATAATGAAATGGAAACCCCCATCTGCCAGCATAAATATGACAATCGGGTAATTTTGCGGATGGTAAATGCTTGCAACTCCTACTGCCAATTTTGCTTTGAGGCCTTACGGACATTAAAGGTCGATTCAGGTAAATCGAATGCTGGCCGCAGCTCCTTCCAACAATCCCTCGAATACATCAAAAATACGCCTTCGGTGGAAGAAGTCATTCTTAGTGGCGGCGATCCCTTAATGCTGACAGATAACAAGTTAGATGAATCGTTAACTGCTATTCGGGAAATCAGAGAAGATTTACTGATCCGCATTCACTCTCGTGCCTTAACATTCAATCCTTACCGCATTACCGATGCCCTAATTGAAACATTAAAAAAACACCGTGTTAATGCCTTTGGTGTTCATGTCTGTCACCCACTTGAATTAAGTGAAGAGTTTCAAGCTGCCGTACGCCGTATCCAAAGTGTCGTACCAATTGTTTTTTCCAATATGCCCTTCTTGCGTGGCATTAATGACAGCGAAAAAACCCTTCACAAACTGTTTATTGAACTATATCGCATAGGGGTGAAACCTTACTACCTCTACCACTTTATGCCTTTCTCTCCCGGCTCCTCAGAATACAAAGCCTCGATCAACGAAGCCATTGCCATCATGAGCAAACTCAAGCGTCGAGTTTCCAATATCGCCTTACCGGAATACGTCCTACCACATATGAAAGGCAAATTCACTGTGCCTTTATTCACTAACCCCGATGAGATGCCTCATTTTGAAACTATTGACGGCAAACGTTATTACCGTTTTATCAACTGGCAAAACGAGCAATGTGAATGGTTGGATAACTAAATTGCTTTTTATTTAATTATCAACTCATTGTATTTTAAGGACACCAAATGAAACCAAACGCAATTTTGTTTATTGATATTGATGATGCCAAAATCCCACGTTATAGATATCGGGAGACCCATTTCATCGCAGCAAAAAAAATGGGGATGAGTTGCCTAACGGCTGCGCTGAAAGGACGTCAGTACACAGAGCGTCTTCACACTGATAGCGATGATGTTTTCTATCTGGAATCACTGACACAAGATGCTTTACAGGATCTTGTCACTACCTTGCAGCAGACATACACCCTGCAAGGCATTTTATGTTACGCAGGCCAAGCATCTACTTACGGCCAAGTTGGCTGTACCGTTGCAGAAGTTTGTCACAATATTGGCTTACCAAATGCGTCTGCCTCCGCAATTGCAACCTGTAATAACAAATTTTTGATGCGCCAGGCTCTGCAAAAACATGGGGTCAGATCAATACGCCATGCGTTATGTCACAACGAAGAAGAACTCTATTCACAAGCCAAAATAGTTGGCTATCCCTTAATAGCAAAACCTCCATTTGGAGCTGCGTCAGTCTTTATCAAAAAATGCCATAATTGGCCTGAACTTAAAGCACACTACCACGCATTTACGACTTACTATGACCACTCGATTTACGTCGATTTTATGGGAGACGAACAGGAATGTTTTACTTTAGAAAGTGAGAAACATATCTGTATACCGGGCAAAAGCCTGTTATTGGAAGAATACCTTGATGGCGTGGAAGGTACTGTCGAATGTGTTATTAGCCAGAACCAAATACACCCGGTACTGATCAATGAAAAGTTGATCCTAACTGAGAGAGAGAACACCATACTGGAAAACTTGCTGATCTGCCCGCCAGTCTCCTTTTCTCCTTTAGAACAAGAACAGATTAGAAACTATGCCATTGCCGGTATAAAAGCCGTCGGGCTGAACTATGCGATTGCCCATCTTGAATTCCGTATGACCAACAATGGCCCGGTGGTTATTGAAATTAATCCACGTCTTGGCGGGTTATTTGTTAATTCATCCTTCCGTGATATCGCAAAATTAGATCCGTACCAGCTATATCTTTCCATTCTCTTGCAAGAGCAGGACATTGATAAACGGATAAGCCTCGCCCAACAACGGGCCACAACAGCTAAACAGCATTATTCTATGTTAGCCATGTACCCTGAAAAAAGTGGTTATTTTCAAGGCATTGATAATATAGAACATATAGAAAACCATCCCAATGTGATCGAATGTATTCCTCAACCCGCCAACTACTATATTAACTCAGAAACTGAAGAACATTATCTGCTCAGGTGTTGGGCAAAAGTGAACGATGCCTCTGATGCCCATGCATTACACCAAGAAATGATTGAGCACGTTAAACCTATTATCGTTCCCATTCCATAAGGCAGCCAAAATATGCAAATAACAAATATATCGGCCCGTTTAATGAATGAACATTATTGCCATATGCCACACTTCAGTGAACTAATTCCTTGTGATACAGAAGAAATAAAAACATTTAAAGATCATTGGAATGAATTATCTTTAGATCAAAATTTCAAAGATTACACTCATAGGGAAAGGCGTATCCTGCGCTATTATTACCGTCCTGATGAAGAGAACCCGCTTCAACTAAATCGGGATACTGAATATCATTCATCCGTCACCTATAACGTTGAATACAAAAAAGGGGCCAATCAACTCAGTTATGCCAAAGAAGCATTTATCACTCATCCCATCATGCAGAATGTCCTTGCAACAGATATAGCGATTTTACACGATCGATTAACGAAAGAACGCCATTATGCAATTGATATTCACCAGTTTCGGGTAAAAGCGCAGTCCGGTAAAGAAAGCCCCACCACCTCCGGAATTCATCAGGATGGTCAGGATTGGATTTTTATGCACTTTATCCAAAGCCACAACACAGAACCTGTGATTTCTGAAGTTCACGCTACAGCCCATGAAGCACCGCCCTTGTTACATACCGCGATGGAACACTTCCTTGAAACCCTCGCAATAAATGATAAACAACTTTATCATCGGGCAAGCAATGTTCGACAAGTATCTCCTACAAACGCGGCATTTCGGGATCTATTGCTGGTAACTTTCCGGCAGATTCCTGAATAACAAGAGAGCTAATAATAATGTCAAGTCAGGAAAATAGTTTGAATTTGCGTTGGTCCAGTTTTAATGCCTTACTGATCGTCAGTGCCCGATTTGTTTCCGATTTTGGCGCATTCCTGAATATGGTAGCACTCTCCACCTATGTTTATTTACTCAGCAACAGCGTCATTCATGTCAGTATTTTTCTTGCCTGCCGTGTTGCTGGCGGCATCATTGCCAGCTTGATCGGAACTCCATTTTTCAGACGATTTGCAGGAAGATGGCCGCTGGTCTTTTTTGATCTGGTACGTATCATTTTACTGTCCCTGCTACTGGTGATCCCCGCCTCACAGCAATTAATGATCCTACCGATGATCGCCTTCGGCATTGGTTTAGGCAACTCAATGTTTGCTATCGGGCTGAATAGCCAGTTGCCCTATTGGGTAAATGCCTCCCAACGCATCTCAACCAACTCCTGGCTCACTTCCATCGCGGCTACGGGGGCTGTATTTGGCAGTTTGGTATCAGGGCTTTTGGTCGCAAGCAGCGGCTATGAAATGGTATTTTCCGTTAATATCGTTACTTATCTGCTGGCTGCGATCCTAATCATGCCCCTACGTTTCCTCTCCTTACCAGAGCAGAAAACATCAAGAGAGCTCGGCAACGAATGGCGTGAATTACTCCTCGGTTTGCGCGGTGCGCCAATGCTGGCGGGAATGCTGTTCCTCAGCTTAGCCGATACACTGGGCAGCGCCGCCCATAACGTCGGCTTCCCCATCATTTCAAAACTTCTTACACCCGGTAACGCCAGTACCACAATGGGATTACTGCTGGCAACATGGGCGATAGGGAAATTCAGTGGAGCACGGTCAGCGAGTTATCTGCTACGTAGCCGCAATCTATTGAAAATGGAGAAACTGTTCTTTATCGGCGTCGCACTAATGTCGACGGGATTTATCCTCACCTTCCAACAAAGTAGCGTATTCTGGCTACTGCTATTCGCGGTTTGGGCAGGAATTGGGGATGGCATCGCAGAAGTCAGTCTGATCTCACGGGCACAAAGCGAACCGGAAAGCCTACGCTTGCCGATTTTCAGTTTACTGACGCTATTGCAAATGACCGGCTTTGGGATAGGTATGTTACTGGTCGCCCCATTCTACGTCTGGCTGCCGCCTTCCGTAGTGATCTTGATATTCCACGGTTTTCCACTGACAGTGTTGGTGCTGGTCTTGCTGTGGGTACGGCGTTTTACTGTAAGTAAAGTATAATTGTTGAAAATTTAATAATCAGTACCGATTGAGAGAATTACTCTGCGGTGCTGATTTTTTGATGATAATACATGGATTGTTGGGTTAACTGTTTTGTTATGCCTGCGATTTTGAATCAGGTATCACAACATCCGATGGACCAAGTTGCTCTAATTCAGCAATAAGCAAGAGAAAAAATCGCTATCAAAGTCACATTTTCATACTTCATGAAACCGGTTACATAGATAGCAAACTTCTCTCACATTTCCTCCAAAATAAATTCGCTATTTTTCCTATAACGATACCTATAACAATCTGCTTTAAATTGGAGTTAACAATATATGCTTAAGGATATTAATGCCAGCAATATGGCTGAAATCATAGTAAATATGATGATTTCTGATTATAAGAAGTTTGTCTATTTATATTTAGTGGGTTTTGAATTACATCGCCACAACAAGAAAACAAATATGAAAACAATATAGATAGTTAGAACTGGCGTGAATAGATCCAATAAACCTAAGCTTGATAAATAGCGGGGTTATTATATTCAATATTTATTGAAGGTTATATATGAGTAAAATTACTCCTCAGTTAACAAATATGTGGGATAAAAGTCATGACTCATGGTTTGTAAAAGACAAAGATCTTCGTTTTATATATGCAAATAAGGTTTTTATTGAATTAAGTAATTTACCTGAAGGTTTCGATGTGACAGGATGTACTGAGAAAGAATTACCTACACCATTCAACCATCTCGTTCATTTCTTCGAAGAGCATGATCGTAAAGTTTTACAATCCATGCAACTGATATCATCTATCGGTACTTATTTTCAACACTCCCCTCAACAAATAAAGTCCTATTTTTGTGAAAAATACCCATTAATGAATGAAAATAACGAATGTATCGGGGTAATTTGCCATGCTAAAGAGATAAACCATTTCTCAGTGCATCATTATATTAAAAATGATACTTCTACCTCTATTAGCCTTAGCCCGCCAAACAATATTCTGACAGAAAAGGAATGGCTAATAATTTTTTTATTTTGTCGTGGCATCAGTAACAGATATATTGCTAATGAGCTAAAGCTATCATGTCGTACTTTGGAAAGATATTTCCAAAATATTTATGAAAAATTATCAATAAACTCAATTATTGAATTAAAAATTATTTGCGAAAGAAATAATTACAATAGTTACATCCCACCTGAATATTTAAAGTTTATAGACCATGCTTTTCTATATTAGGGCAGAAGGTTTATTCCTATTTATAAAACAATTTATGATTATATAAATAAATTAGGATATTATTCCGCGTCACATGTACCCTGCATAAATAACTACCGGAGATAGCGTGGCCACAATGAAAGACGTAGCACTGCAAGCTGGGGTGTCAGTAGCTACTGTTAGCCGTGTCATTAATAATACTGCTTATGTCGAACCGGGCACCCGTGAGCGGGTAGAAAAGGCCATGCGTAAATTCAATTACCAACGTAATTCTGCCGCGCTTGCATTGGCAAAAAGATGCGGGAATATGTTGGGCTTACTGACTGGTAATTTAGCAGATCCGTTTTTTTCCCTTTTGGCTCGTGGGGTTGAAAAAATCGCCAGGCAAAAAGAAGCTAAGCTCATGGTTTGTAGTGGAGAACATCAAGCTGAGCGTGAGAAATCTGCCCTGGATTTTTTAATCAATCAAGGATGCGAAGCAATAGTGGCTCACATCAGCAGAATGAGCGAAGCAGATATCTTACGTTATGCAGCTCATACTCCAGGGTTAGTGATTATCAATCGATATCTCCCTGCTATCGCTAACCGATGCATCTGGCTAGATAATGTCAGAGCTTCTCAAAATGCTACCAACCACCTCCTCCAAAATGGTCATCGCAAAATTGCTTATATAACGACAGATCTACCGATCGATGATAGAAAACTCCGCTTAGAGGGATATCAAGCTGCAATGGCTAATGCAGGTATTACAGTACCTAGTAACTGGATTATTAGCGTTCCATTTAACGAAAAAGGAGGGGAACAAGCAGCGGAAAAGCTTTTAGACAGCGGAATAAACTTTACTGCGGCAGTAACATTCAATGATGTTATGGCCGCGGGTATGATGCGATTCCTACATTGGCAGAAAATCAACTTACCGGAACAATTATCAATCGTTGGGTTTGATGATATTGTCACGGCCCGATATCTCTATCCCCCCTTAACTACCATACATAATCCAATAGAGCAAATGGCTCAACAGGCAGCTAATCTGGCATTACAACTTAACGACAAAAAAGAATCTGTTCCACAAAGGAATATGTTCTCCGCAGAACTCGTCATTAGAGATTCTGTTTTTTTAGTAAAATGAATTTTATTTCAATAAACTATCTGAAACTGGAATGTTCATATGGATGATAAGAAAAAACTTAATCTGGGATTAGCTATACTACCAATAGCAGCAATGCTCTTACTGCTAATTATTGGATATGGTCAACTCAATCTGCGTATAGAGTCTTTATTGCTCGTTTCAGCAGCAATAGCAGCAGCCTTGGCATATTGGCAAGGCTACCGTTGGAATGACATTATTGATGCCATTGTGGCAAAGCTAGCCAAAGCCATGCCCGTAATCATGATACTGATTTGCGTCGGGGGTTTAATTGGCACCTGGATGTTCAGCGGAACCATACCTTACATGGTATACTGGGGATTAAAGCTGATTAGCCCTCAATATATACTCATTGCCGCCTTCTTTATCACGAGCGTAATTTCAGTTTGCACTGGTACATCATGGGGAGCCGCCGGAACAGTCGGGGTCGCTCTAATGGGAGTAGCTGCTGGCCTTGATGTATCTTTGGCTGCAGCAGCGGGTGCGGTTGTATCAGGCGCCTATTTTGGTGATAAAATTTCACCGTTGTCTGACTCAACTAATTTCGCGGCAATTGTTGCTGACACCGATCTTTATAGCCATATTCAACATTTGATGTATACCACTATCCCAAGCTTTATTTTAGCCGCCATTGTTTATTTCATAGCAGGCCATACAAGCTTAACAAGTAGTGTAGCAACTCCCGAAAAAATCACAGAAATCATACAATCTCTTGAAAATCTGTATCACTTCAATTTATTGCTGATTTTACCCCCGGCACTGGTTTTGTGGGGAGCCATAACAAAACGTCCAGTAATACCAGTCATGTTGGCTGCCTGTACATTAGCTATTGCGCTCGGCATAGCTCTTCAGGGATTCACGCTTAAACAAGGTCTGAATGCATTAATTGATGGATTCAATCTCTCAATGTTCTCTGATCAGGGACACAGCACCGTAGGCATCGTTAGTGATATCCCCCGCTTACTCAACCGCGGTGGTATGTTCTCAATGATGAGTACTATATTGCTGGTATTTTGTGCATTCGCATTTGCCGGCACATTAACACTAACTGGCGCCCTAACCATCATCATTAATCGGCTTCTGCAAGCTGTTCACACAATAGGACAACTCATCGCTGCAACTCTATCCACAACCATTCTGCTAACTGGCGCAACCTGTGATGGAAAATTGCCTCTTCTCATCCCGGCAGAGCTGTTCAAAGACGCTTATTGCAAGATGGGACTAGATAATAAAAACCTATCACGAACAATAGAAGATGGTTGTACTGTTATTGAACCTCTGATTCCCTGGACTTCTGCGGGTATTTATATGGCTACTACATTAGGTGTTAGTACACTTGATCTGCTTCCTTGGGCAATCCAGTGCTATGCTGCTGTCTTTTTTGCTCTCATTTATGGCTTTACTGGTTTCGGTATTGCAAGAACTACACCAGAAAAGTCATTGAAGAAAAAGGAAATCCAACGTGAAATCTCCTGATTTCAACCAGATCATCGATCGCCACAATACAGGCTCTGTTAAGTGGGATTTTTTAGATCGCTACCTACACTTAAACACAACAGACCTTCTACCAATGTGGGTGTCTGATTTCGATTTTGAAAGTCCAAAGGAGGTTCTGCAAGCTCTATCCTCCCGAATTGACCACGGTATTTTCGGTTATAGCGAACGAGACGATCTCTACTACCAAGCAGTAATAAACTGGTTTTCAAAACGCCATAAATTGCCCCTGAACAGAGACTGGTTTACATCAATAGAAGGTGTTATACCCGGATTAGCTTTACTAATACAAATGCTGAGCAAACCAGGTGAAGGAGTTATTATACAAGGGCCTTATTACGCTTCATTTGCCAAAATTATAACTATGAATGGCAGGTCTGTTATTGAAAATCCGCTTTTTGAAAGCCCGGAAGGTTATAAAATTGACTATGATCATCTAGAACACATATTGGAGCACCACAGGCCACCTCTGCTACTATTATGTAATCCGCACAACCCTACTGGCCGATGTTGGGATCGTGATGAACTCCTCCAGCTATTGATACTCTGCAAAAGATACGGGACAACGGTACTTTCCGATGAAATTTGGGCTGATTTAACTTTGCCTTGGGGAAAATTCACCTCAATATTGCATCTTGGAAGTGAATGGCACAGCAATGTTATTGTTGCGACCTCTGCAAGTAAAACGTTTGGGCTTTCATCACTCCGTATATCAAACTTTCTCATTCCAGATACCACACTCCGTCAAGCCTTTAATGATCGATTGAATGCTCACGGATTAGATGTATTCAATTCCTTATCAATGACTGCAGCTACAGCAGCTTATCAATATGGAGATACATGGCTTGATAAATTACAAGATTATCTGGCTGAAAATAATAGCTGGTTCAAACAGGCTTTAGCATCTTACGCCCCTTGGTGCCGGATGACCAAAGCAGAAGGTACATATCTGGCTTGGCTGGATTGTCGAAATTTAGGTCTGGATGATAATGCCTTGCAACAAGCATTAATCCAAAAAGCCAAAGTAGCCGTTTCAATGGGATATTGTTTTGGCGATCAAGGGAAAGGATTTATCCGAATAAACTTAGGTTGTCCTCGTCAGTATCTTGAAAAAACAATCACCGGTTTGGCTCAGTTAACATGGTGAAATAAAAAACTCTCAAGAAACTAGCAATAAGGCAAAGTGTTAATGATTTTGTTTTAATTTTATGACTATACCTGAAGCTTTCTACAAAAAAGCTTCAGGTAATTTATTATTTTTACTGATTTCTGATTAAAACATTCAGGTTAATTTTGAAAATAAAAATTCATCTAAAATATTTTCTTAGCTATATTTCGAAGGATCACGATTTAAAGAAACAGCAATCAGTTATTCCTCTTTGGTTCATGGGTAGAGTAAATCATTTTATGCAATTTATATCCTACCCATATTAATTTTTTATAGTATTACAAGCTTTCCCTAGAGTTGGCGCTAGTGATAAATATTAAAAATACTTTTTCTAAAAATTTAATCTTTACCAAATTAAGTCAAAAAATTCAAATAAATTATTTTATGATTGGTAAGGCAATTAAAAATTTTAATTATTTTTGTAAATATTGGAAGCGTATAAAATACTTTAATGAATTTATATTTCATAAAACCAAACAATTAGAATAAAAAACCAAATTAAGATAAATTAACAGAGCAACAACTCAAATGCTGTTGACATTTTAACTAACAAGGCAAAAAACACTCTTTATATTAATAATACTGTATTAAAATTTAACACATACAATATTTTACTGACTAATTACTTGTACCACATTATATGATTAGATTATTTCAGCCATAATTAAAGTAAGATAATAACCAAAGAGTTAACACATAAAATATGAAAAAACCAAATAATATCACTCCGCAATTAATTCATATGTGGGAAAAAAGCCTTGATCCTTGGGGTGCAAAAGATCATCAATCAAGATTTATCTATGCTAATCCTGTTTTTTATCAACTGCTCGATCTACCTGAGAACTCCGATATCACAGGACTAAATATAGGTGAATTACCTTCATCTCTTGCAGAATATGAAGAAGAACTCTACTACCAAGAACAAAAAGTTATTCAAACTATGCAGCGAGTCACTTCAATAGAAACTCATCCATTTGGAAAACATAAAGTTAAAAAAGCTTATATTTGTGATAAACATCCACTTTTTGACGATAACGGCAATTGTATTGGTACCACTTTCCATATGTACAAAATACCAAGCTTCTCCGTCTCTTATTATTATGACAAAGTTACTCCAGCAACGCTGGAATTTACCCCTCCAAATAATATTCTGACACAAATTGAATGGGAAATTATTTTTCTGATCTTACACTCATTGGACGAAAAGAATATCGTAAAAGAATTAATGATCAATACAAAAGATTTTATTAAACATACACAATCAATTTGCCAAAAATTTAATCTTTCACAACATATAGATCTGAAAAAGTTCTGTAGAGAACAGAAATTTGATCGCTATATTCCTGAGCGATTTATCACTATTGGTAGCAGAGAGCTAAATTGATTATATTATTCAAAAAAAATAATAAAGGAATAATGACATGAGCAACAAGAAGAGCATCATTTCATCTCAAATAATTAACACACTGGCAGTAAGTAACGACCCCTGGGGAATAAAGGATAAAGACTCATGCTTTATTTACGGCAATAAAGCATTAAACTCCATTAAGGGTTTCTCTGATTCATTTGATTTTGAAGGATTTTATGATGATGAGCTTCCTTGGGATGGTGCTGAGTTTGCAAAAGAATATATTCATCATGACCAAAAAGTTATGCAAGAAGAAAAATCATACGTTTCACTTGAAACACATATTTGGGGAGAAAATAAAACATTATCATCTTATTTTTGTGAAAAGTCCCCTATTTATCATGAAAATGGTGATTGTATAGGAATTATCTATCATCTATGGAAAGCTCAGGATTATTCATTAACCCGCCTATATCATGGAAAACTCCCTGCCTCTATTATGTTCCAACCACCCACTCATTTATTTACCCAACGAGAATGGGATGTTATTTTTCTCTCTTTGCACAAATATACCAGTAAACAAATCGGTAGAATATTAAATATTTCCTATCGTACTGTCGAAAATTATACAGCACAAATATATAAAAAGACGGGTGTTACTTCTTCTCAACAATTAGAAGAATACTGCCGCTTTAATAATTTCGATCTCTATGTACCAGAAAGATTTTTGCGCCCTGAAAGCCGTATTTTTGTTTGAATCTGCAATTTTAGTAATCTCTATAATAAGAAGTGGTCAATCATAGTTATCGTTATACATCACCGTTAGAGTGTTTAAACACAAGTAACGCTAACGCTAATGACCACCTTTATCTGTCCCCATTAACCCACCTTAAAAAAATCCCGAAATATTTTTTCCAGTAAGTACATTTTCATTCAAGAAGTGATCTTCATTGCATTTTTACAATCCAATACGAATTTTATTTGCCTATTTGTTAATCACAATCTATTTATTGTTCAACAATATAAAAACGATGAATTAACAATAACCACAATATTAACCAACAATACAGCAACGCCAAAACTTATTCATGGGGAAGTAAAATATGCAGCAAATCATCAATTTTTGGCCCCTAATCGGGATCGCCGTCATTATCATCGGTTTTATCATCAGATTTAATCCCGTATTGGTTGTCGCCATTGCCGGCCTAGTCACAGGGCTGGCAGCCCAAATGCCTATCGCTGATATTCTGGAAAAACTAGGCTCCGGGTTTGTTAACACCCTAAATTTAACACTGACCATCCTATTTCCTTTAGTCATCATTGGGCTACTGGAAAGGCATGGCTTAAAAGAACGGGCACAAAAATCCATTACTTATATCAAAAATGCTACAACCGGGCGTTTACTGATTGTCTATCTGTTTATACGAGAAACCTCTGCTGCGTTGGGTTTAACCAGTTTAGGTGGACATCCACAAATGGTTCGCCCCCTGTTGGCTCCTATGGCAGAAGGCGCAGCTGAAAACCAATATGGTGAGTTACCGGACTCCGTCCGTCATCGCATTCGTGCCATGTCGGCAGCAACTGATAATACCGGTTTGTTCTTCGGGGAAGATATTTTTGTCGCTTTTGGAGCAATTATCTTTATGCACAATTTCATGCTGGAATCAGGGGGCATTCAAACCGAACCTTTGCATATTGCCCTTTGGGGTATCCCTACCGCCATTTGTGCTTTTCTTATCCATTCGGTTCGGTTATATCGCCTTGATTACCACCTTGCCAACGAACTGAATGCCTTGAATCGCACCAAGCTGCACAGCAAGGAGGAAAAATAATGTTTCAGTTACAGCATCTCTATATGCTGGCCGGGCTACTCTTGATCGCTGTTGCCATTATGTCATGGCGTGATAAAGCTAATCCTCGCCGTTTAACTACAGGTTTATTCTGGGCACTTTACGGTTTGATCTTCTTGATAGGGAAATGGAGCCATCATGTGATGGCTATCTGGATCAGCGATGAGGCCTATGCTCAACGAATTGCTCATATCTGTATCGGGGTATTGGTCGTTTTTATGGCACTATTGGCGGGATTCGGTGGCGTTCGACTGGGAAATTATCACCAACGTACCCCAGAGCAACGGCAGGAGAGTGCAGATCGTCTTGGCAATAGGTTATTTCTTCCCGCTTTGCTGATCCCCGTTGTCACAATGGTTAGCGTGCTGATGTTTAACCATATTCCCGGCTTGCAACAAGCTGCCTTTGGAGAGGGAAATCATTCAACATTAGTGACACTATTTTCAGTCACCCTCGGATGTCTGATAGGGTTCATTACTGCACTACGCATGAGCCGTGATGCCATAACACAGCCAATACAGGAGACTCGTCGTCTGCTTGATTCCATTGGTTGCGTATTTATCCTGCCACAACTTCTGGCTACTCTTGGATTATTGTTTACTATCGCTGGCATAGGTACTGTGATTGCTCACCTAACTGAAAATTATGTCGCTGTCGATAATCGCTTTATCGCCGTAGTAACGTACGTATTTGGGATGGCTCTGCTGACCATGATTATGGGGAATGCTTTCGCGGCTTTTCCTATAGTTACCGCCGGTATTGGCATCCCTATTTTGATCTTACAGCATGGTGGCAATCCAGCCGTTATGGCTGCCATTGGCATGTTCTCCGGCTATTGTGGTACGTTGATGACCCCCATGGCAGCAAATTTCAATATCGTTCCAGCTGCTCTGTTAGAGTTGCCCGACCGCAATGCCGTCATCAAGGCACAAATCCCTACAGGATGTATTTTACTGATTACTAATGTATTTCTGCTCTATTTTCTTATGTTCTTATAAAAAAATTAATTCTGATAAAACAACAATAAGGAATCGTTATGAAAACTGTTTTAATCACTGGTTTTGAACCTTTCGGTGGTGAGACCATAAATTCATCGTGGGAAGCCGTTCGGCTATTGCAGGGATGTCAAATTGCAGGTGCTAATATTGAAGTTTGCCTACTTCCTTGTATTTTCGACACTTCTCTGGAACATCTCTATGCTGCAATTGAACGCTTTAAACCAGAAGTGGTGATTTCAGTGGGAGAAGCCGGGGGCAGATCACATATCAGTGTAGAACGCGTTGCAATCAATGTTAACGATGCCCGTATTCCTGATAATGCAGGTAAACAACCCATTGACATACCTGTCATTGCAGATAGCCCAATGGCTTATTTTTCTACTCTGCCCATCAAAAAAATTGTTAATGCATTAAATCACGCAGGAATACCCGCAACCGTATCCCAAACCGCAGGAACCTTCGTTTGCAACCATGTTATGTATGGTTTACTGCATTATTTGAGTCAACATTTTCCCGCTGTACGTGGTGGCTTTATCCATGTTCCTTATTTACCAGAACAAGCTACAAGTCATTCGGATGTGCCAAGTATGGCAGTAGAGATGATAATGACAGCCTTGAAGATAGCTATCAAATCAACATTAATGAATGGAAAAGACATTGCTGTCTCAGGCGGAGCAACAAACTGAAAAAACAGCCACTGAATTCCAGTGGCTATTTGATTTAGAAAGGCAACACTTGGTAGAAATTCAGCAACCAGATGACTGCTATCGCAAAGATTGCTGCAATAATGTCATCGAGCATGATGCCAACACCACCTTTTACATAACGATCGAACCAGCGAATCGGCCACGGTTTCCACATATCAAAAATGCGGAATACCACAAAACCAGCCAAAACCCATTGCCAGTTGAGCACAGGAATCGCCATCAGCGTGATCCACATACCAATGAATTCATCCCAGACCACACACCCGGGATCTTCCACTTTCATGGCATCAGCAGCTTTCTGGCAAATCACACAACCAATGATGGTTCCCAATACAATAACTAACCAAATTCCCCATGTTGGTAACTGTATCAACAGTAGCCAGAAGGGGATCGCCGCAATAGAGCCCATCGTGCCCGGCATAATCGGGGATAAGCCACTGCCGAATCCTGTAGCCAACAAATGCCACGGATTACTCATTTTTAAGCGGCGTTTTGCGTCATCCATGAGTTCCCTCCGTTTGATCGTTTTCTTCCTGATATGCAGCCGGACAAGGAACCACCGGTTTTTTATCCGTCTTAAAGTGATCAAAACCGCTCAGATCCAGTTCAATTTCTTCGTTATTGTTAAAATAGCGGATGCCTTCTGATTCTGGCCTGATTTGTCCAATACAGCAGAAACTCGCCCCTGTATGGGCCAAGGCCATATTTAACGCACCACGGTTAAGCTCAGGTACGGTGAAGCACAATTCATAATCTTCTCCACCACTCAGCGCCCATTTCAACGCCTGCTCAGGAGAGACATATTGCTGCATTGCTTCAGAATAAGGCAATGCATCCAGATTAATTCGCGCGCCACATTGACTGGTTGTCAAAATATGGTTGAGGTCAGAAATTAATCCATCAGACAAATCAATCGCGGAAGAAGCCAAATCTCGCAGTGCTTGCCCTTGTAAAACGCGTGGTTGTGGGCGGAGATGACGTTTAACCAGCCAATTGTGGATCGCTGTATCTTCCACCATCAGGTGCTCTTGCAACAAAGCAAGCCCTGCGGCACTATCACCCAATGTTCCGGTGACATAAATCCAATCACCGTTCTTCGCTCCAGCACGGCGCAACGCCCTGCCAGCCGGCACCAACCCATGTACGGTTAGCGTCAAACTCATAGGGCCTTTTGTAGTATCCCCGCCAATCAGCTGCATCCCGTAATAGTTCAATTGTTCAAACAAGCTATCACTGAACCGTTTTAACCAATCCTCATTGACGTCAGGCAACGTTAACGCCAGCGATGCCCAAGCCGGGTCTGCCCCAACGGCAGCCAAATCACTGATATTGACAGCCAGTGCTTTATAAGCCAAATCTTCTGGTGAGATATCAGGGAGAAAATGGACGCCAGCAACCAACGTATCCGTTGTTACTGCTAATTCTTGCTTATCTGCAACGGTCATCAGTGCACAATCATCGCCGATCCCCAGATTTACATCACGTCGGCGGATGAGATGGCGATTGAAGTAACGTGCAATGAGGTCAAATTCACCACATGCCATAATAGAATTCCAAAAAGTGACTAACGATGAGTACATGAGGCCGGAAATCCGGCCTCATGCGTAAAATCATCGAGTTATAATGGGGAACTCCTGGCAAGCAATCACTTTTTCTTGCGTGCTGCCGGGCCAGCTTTATCCAGCACCCCATTCACGAATTTATGGCTATCTTCAGCGCCAAACACTTTTGCCAGTTCGATGCCTTCATTAATAGCCACTTTGTAGGGGACATCATCACGAAAGCTTAGTTCAAACATCGCAACGCGCAAGATGGCTTTTTCTACCTGACCTAACTCTTCGAGCTGGCGGGAAAGATAAGGCGCCATCAAGGCATCCAATTTTGTAGCATTGACCGCTACCCCGGACAGCAATTCACGGAAATAGGTGATATCAACACCGGTTACGTCCTGCTCTGACAGAAACTGCAATTCAATATCAGCAATGCTGTTTTTGGATAATTGCCATGAATAAATTGCCTGAACAGCACACTCACGAGCACGACGACGAGCAGCAGGTTTCACAAAATTCCCCTTAATTAAAACTAAAAAATTCAGCCTTTAATGGCTTTGATTACATTAATCATTTCCAATGCGGTCAAGGCAGCTTCCGCGCCCTTATTACCCGCTTTAGTACCAGCGCGTTCAATCGCTTGTTCAATATTTTCGGTTGTCAGAACACCAAATGTGACAGGAATGTCACTGGACATCGCCACACTGGACAAACCAGAACTGCACTCGCCGGCAACATATTCGAAATGGGCTGTACCGCCACGGATAACCGTCCCCAAAGCGATAACCGCATCATATTTTTGGGATTCAGCCAGCGCCTTAACCGTCAATGGCAGTTCATAAGCACCCGGCACCCATACTACGGTAATATTGTCTGAAGAAACCTGACCAATGCGCTCCAACGCATCAACGGCCCCTTCCAGCAGGCTGTCATTAATGAAGTTGTTAAAGCGGGCAATTGCAATTGCAATGCGGGCTTTAGGAGCTGCAACAACACCTTTGATTATGTTCATAGCCTTCCTTATACCTTATTCATATCCGCAGGGGCGCGGATCTTATCACATTATTTTTCTTTGCGTCTTGGTTTATGTCCAAACTTAAATCAAGACACCTAGAGCGGCCGTAGGCGAAGACGCACATCAGGGCCAACCTGTTTTACATCAAACAAAGAAAATTCAGGGGCGTCTGATAATTTTTGCAATTCAGGGATATTAAACAACCCACGGGCACTGTTTCCCAACACCTTAGGCGCAATATAAAGGATTAATTCATCGACCAACCCCAACGATAATAAAGCCCCAGCTAAAGCAGGGCCGCATTCCGCCCAAACAGAGTTTATCTGACGCTTACCAAGTTGCATCATCAACAAAACTAAATCCACACCGTTACCATGTGCTGGCAATAAAATCTGTTCGACATTATCAGGCCATTTTTGATCAGCCCATTCTTGCTGATCTTGGTTAGTTCGTGCTAACCAACATTCTCCAGCCTGTTGAACAACTTGATGTTGCTGAGTTACGCGACTTTGACTATCCGTAATGATACGAATTGGTTGACGGAGCTGTTTTTGAGGGTAGATCGCTTGTGTTTCAGCATCCAGTTCATTCCAACGGACAGTCAGAGAAGGATCATCAGCCAGAACTGTTGCGCTGGAACTCAAAATGGCACTGCATTGCGCCCGTAGTTTCTGCACATCCTGGCGGGATTCTGGTGAGGTAATCCACTTACTTTCCCCTGAAACCAACGCCGTTCGACCATCCAATGATGTTCCTAATTTTAATTGCAGGTAAGGAAATCCTGTACGCATACGTTTGAGAAAACCCTTATTCAAGGATTCCGCATGCTCCATCATCAAACCATGTTCAACTGCAATGCCTGCCTGCTGCAATTTGTACAAACCCCGCCCTGCAACCTGAGGATTAGGATCTTGCATTGCTACCACAACACGACTTAAGCCTGCGTCAATCAAAGTATCAGCACAAGGAGGAGTTTTACCGTGATGGCTGCATGGTTCAAGGGTAACATAAGCTGTGGCACCTTTAGCTTTTTCGCCCGCCATACGAAGAGCATGAACTTCTGCGTGGGGTTCACCCGCCCGCAAATGGAAACCTTCCCCTACTATCTGCTCATCTTTAACGATGACACAACCTACATTCGGATTCGGGGATGTTGTAAAACGACCCTGATGCGCCAACTCCAACGCTCGGGACATATATATTTCATCAAGTGTCATAGTATTTAATAAATATCGAGTAGTTAGTAAATGTCGAGTATTCAGTAAGTATCGATTGTTTAGTCTTGTAGTCTGGCGATCTCTTCACCAAATTCGCGAATATCTTCAAAGCTACGGTAAACAGATGCAAAACGGATATAGGCCACTTTATCAAGTTTTCTCAGCGCATCCATGACAAAATTCCCGATCATTTTTGACGGAATTTCACGCTCTCCCGTTGCCCGTACCTGTGACTTAATGTGGCTGATTGCTGTTTCTACATCATCAGAGCTGACAGGACGCTTTTCCAGTGCCTTCTGCATTCCACGACGCAATTTCTCTTCGTCGAAAGGCTCCCGAATATCATCACTTTTAATGACGCGTGGCATCACCAGTTCTGCAACTTCAAACGTAGTGAAACGTTCATGACATTCCAGGCACTGACGGCGACGGCGCACTTGTGAGCCATCCCCTACCAGACGGGAATCAATAACTTTAGTATCAACGGCTGCGCAAAATGGGCAATGCATATCGTTTCCTGACAGTTAAGCGAAGGGATAACAGTGTACCTTGAAGTGGTGATGAAAAACACCCTGTCAGTAAGTACTCACAGGGCGTTTAAATGATATCAGCACTCGATCATGCAAAATAATCAAGGAAGAATAGAAGGCTGATCTGCCCCTTCTTTCTCAACTTTCTGCTGGATCATATGTTCACGCTTCATACCCAATTTCAAAGCCAGTGCAGAAGCAACATAGATGGAAGACACTGTACCGATAGAAACACCGATTAACATTGCCAGTGAGAAGCCTTTCAGCATTTCACCGCCGAAAATGTACAGCATCAATACAACCAACAAGGTAGTTGCGGAAGTCATGATCGTGCGGCTCAGAGTCTGAGTCAGAGAAACGTTGGTAATTTCATACGACGTACCACGGCGTATCTTGCGAAAGTTCTCACGGATACGATCTGACACAACGATACTATCGTTCAATGAGTAGCCGATAACGGACATCAACGACGCAACGATAGTCAGGTCAATTTCAATGTGGAACAACGACAGAATACCCAGCGTAATAACCACGTCATGCGCAAGCGCGATAACGGCCCCCAATGCCAGACGCCACTCAAAGCGGAAGCCGACATAAATCAGGATACAGATCAGTGCGGCCAATAATGCCATCACTCCGGTTTGCGCCAGCTCGCCTCCCACACTTGGGCCAACGAATTCCACACGTTTAACCTTCGCATCTTTATCGATGTTCTGGTTAATAACTGAAATGATCCTGTTACCAAGCTCTTGCCCTGCATTGCCTTCCACAGGGGGCATGCGAACCATCACATCACGGCTGCTACCAAAATTTTGCAAAAGTGGATCAGCAAAACCATTCTGGGCCAGACTCTGACGCATTTTGTCCAGATCCGCTGGTTTACTCAGCTTTACCTCGATTACCGTACCACCGGTAAAATCAAGCCCCCAGTTAAACCCACGCGTTCCCATCATAATGATGGAAGCAATCAACAGCAGGAACGAAATCCCAAAGGCAACGTTGTCCCAGCGCATAAAGTCGATAACTTTACGCCCATAGTTTAATTGTTCAACAGTATAATCCTGTGCCACAACGTGCTCCTTAAATTGACAACTTATTGATACGCTTGCCACCGTACAGCAAGTTCACGATTGCACGTGTTCCCACAATAGCAGTGAACATCGAAGTCGCCACACCAATGCTGGTGGTGATCGCAAAGCCCTTAATAGAGCCAGTACCCACTGCATACAAAATGACGGCAGTAATCAGCGTAGTCAGGTTTGCGTCGATGATACTGGAGAATGCCCCTTTATAACCTTCATGAATTGCCTGCTGTATAGTACGACCATTGCGCAGCTCTTCTTTGATACGCTCGTTAATCAATACGTTCGCATCCACAGCCACGGCAAGTGTCAAGACGATACCGGCAATTCCCGGCATGGTCAGCGTCGCTCCTGGCAACAAGGACATAATACCGACGATGAGCACTAAGTTAGCCAACAACGCACTGCTCGCAATCAGGCCAAACTTGCGGTAATAAATCATCATAAAGACAATAGAAGCAACCAGCCCCCACAAACAAGCATCAAGACCCTGCGTAATATTCTGCAAGCCCAGAGTTGGCCCAATGGTACGCTCTTCCACAATCTGGATTGGAGCAATCAACGCTCCTGCACGCAGTAACAGCGATAACTGGCGTGCTTCAGCCGGATTGCCAATGCCCGTAATGCGGAAATTATTACCCAAGCGTGACTGAATAGTGGCAACGTTAATAACTTCTTCTTGCTTAGCCAAAATCGCACGACCGTTGGCATCTTTCTTACCGCTGTCCTTGTATTCCACAAACAGCGTTGCCATTGATTTATGCAGATTATCTTTGGTGAAATTAGACATCGCTGTGCCACCAGTACTATCCAGAGAAATATTTACCTGCGGGTAACCATTCTCATCAGTACTGGAAGTAGAATCGGTGATATGGTCGCCTGTCAGAATAACTCGCTTATACAACACCACAGGGGTGCCATCACGGGTATCTTTCACTTCTGAATCAGCCGGAATACGACCATATTGCGCTACATTTTGGTCAACACTGGTATTTACCAGACGGAATTCCAGTGTTGCTGTTGCTCCGAGGATTTCTTTCGCACGAGCTGTATCCTGAATACCAGGCAGCTCAACAACGATACGATCTGCACCCTGACGTTGAACCAAAGGTTCCGCAACACCCAATTGGTTAACACGGTTACGCAAGATAGTGATGTTCTGCTGCACCGCATAAGAACGGGCTTCACGCAGACGCTCATCACTCATGACCACTTTCAGCGTGCTATTTGCTCCGGTGGAGAAAACTAAATCACGGTGGCGAGATTCAAGATAGTTTTCCGCTTTAGAAAGTGCACCGTTATCACGGAAACGAACTTCGACACCATAATTATCAGTTTTACGTATAGTAGAATAAGGAATGTTTTGATCACGCAGTTCAACTCGCAGGCTATCAATATTCTGTTCCTGCAATTTGCCCAATGCGGTTTCCATATCCACTTCCATCAAGAAGTGAACACCACCACGCAGGTCAAGACCGAGTTTCATCGGCTCAGCACCGATTGTTCTCAACCAGATAGGCGTTGCCGGCGCGAGGTTCAATGCCACGACATACTGTTCACCCAGTGCAGAAACCAACGCTTCACGTGCACGAAGCTGCACATCAGTATCATTGAAACGAGCAAGAATTGCCCCATTTTCCAATGCAATGGACTTGCTCTTGATTTGATCTTTTTCTAAAACATTACGGACTTGGTCCAGCGTTTTTTCACTGGCGGCGATACCTCGCGCGCCAGTGATTTGTACAGCCGGATCCTCACCATAAAGGTTGGGAAGTGCATAAAGCAAACCGATGAGGATCGCAGCGATCAGCATCAGATACTTCCACAAAGGATAACGGTTCAACACGGCAGTTCCCTTCGGGAAAATCGGAAAATTAAATAGCCTTCATTGTACCTTTCGGCAAAATGGCAGCGACGAAATCACGCTTGATAGTTATTTCTGTAGTGTCATTCAAGGCAACAACAACGTAGCCTGTATCAGACACTTTAGAGACACGACCAACCAAACCACCAGAAGTCAGCACTTCATCCCCTTTGGAGATGGAATCCATCAGTTTTTTATGTTCTTTGGTGCGTTTTTGTTGTGGACGCAGGATCATGAAATAAAAAATCAAACCGAAAACAACCAGCATGATAATCAGAGAATATGGGTTCCCTTGAGCTGGCGCACCAGCAGCTGCCGCAGCTTCAGAAATAAAAAAACTCATCAAATTTCCCTCATTGTTATCGAAAACATAGTTATCGAAAATGTTGTTGTCGAAAATCGACAGTAGCTCGATCACAAACCAGCCCAATATGCTACACATATTGAGGCTGATTAGTCACGATAAATTATATATTTAACGGCGGAACGGGTTTACCGATCTGCTGATAAAACTCTTCAACAAACTGTTCCAGTTTGCCTTCTTCAATGGCTTTGCGAATTCCTGCCATCAAACGCTGATAATACCTTAAATTATGTATCGTATTCAGCCTTGCACCAAGAATTTCGTTACAACGATCTAAGTGATGGAGGTATGCACGGCTATAGTTTCGACAAGTATAGCAATCACAATGTTCATCCAACGGAGAAGTATCTTCTTTATGTTTGGCATTGCGGATTTTGATAACGCCTTCAGTCACAAATAGATGACCATTTCGGGCATTACGTGTTGGCATCACACAGTCGAACATATCAATACCGCGACGAACGCCCTCAACCAAATCTTCTGGCTTGCCTACTCCCATCAAATAACGGGGCTTATCCTGTGGGATCTGAGGGCAAACATGTTCCAGAATACGGTGCATATCTTCTTTGGGTTCACCGACGGCCAAACCACCTACAGCGTAGCCATCAAAGCCGATTTCCACCAGTCCTTTTATCGAGACATCGCGCAAATCTTCATAAACACTGCCCTGAATAATGCCAAACAAAGCATTTTCATTGCCCAACTCATCAAAACGCTGGCGACTACGTGCAGCCCAGCGCAATGACATTTCCATGGAACGTTTAGCATAATCCCACTCAGCAGGATATGGCGTACATTCATCAAAAATCATGACAATATCGGAACCCAAATCATATTGGATTTCCATAGATTTTTCTGGGCTGAGGAATACCGGCGTTCCATTGATTGGGTTACGGAAGTGAACCCCTTCTTCCTTAATTTTGCGCATGGCTCCGAGACTAAAGACCTGAAAACCGCCAGAGTCAGTCAGAATAGGGCCTTGCCATTGCATAAAATCATGCAGGTCACCATGTAATTTCATGATTTCCTGTCCCGGACGCAACCAAAGATGGAAAGTATTCCCCAATAAGATTTGCGCTCCCGTTTCTTTTACCTCTTCGGGGGTCATGCCTTTTACTGTGCCGTAAGTACCCACAGGCATAAATGCCGGGGTTTCCACAACGCCACGATCAAAAATCAAACGGCCACGACGAGCATTCCCATCCGTCTTTTGTAACTCAAATTTCACTTAACCTCCAGACATCAGAAAGACAGTCTGATGCTACGTTTAGACACCATTCAAACCAGCGGAGCTGAAATGAAAGTACAATTTTGCTTTTAAAACCTTTTATTCCGAACTAATTATTTCGATATCGTCTCTTCCGATACCTGTTCTTCTAATGCCATTAGTTCTTTTGATTCCACCAATTCTTTTGAAGCCACAGTATTGCGATTGATAAACATCGCGTCACCATAACTGAAAAAGCGATATTTTTCTGCTACCGCTTCTTTGTAGGCACTCATGGTATTTTTATACCCGGCAAACGCAGAAACCAGCATGATAAGTGTGGATTCTGGCAAATGGAAATTGGTGATTAGAGCATCTACAACCTGATATTCAAATCCTGGATAGATAAAGATTTGAGTATCATCAAAAAATGGGGTAATCATCCCATCCTGACAAGCTTTTGCAGCACTTTCCAGTGAACGGACTGACGTTGTTCCTACAGCAATAACTCTATTGCCGCGTGCTTTACATGCAAGTACCGCATCCACAACACCTTTAGGCACTTCCGCATATTCGGCATGCATCACATGATCTTCAATGGTTTCCACTCGCACCGGCTGAAAAGTACCTGCGCCAACATGCAAAGTGACAAAAGCCATCTCAATACCTTTTTCACGCAGGACAGCCAAAAGCGGTTCATCAAAATGCAATCCAGCTGTTGGTGCAGCCACCGCGCCGGGGCGTTCACTATAGACTGTCTGATATAACTCGCGATCCGCATCTTCATCAGGGCGCGCGATATAAGGAGGCAGAGGCATATGGCCGATCTGATCCAGAATGGTCAATACATCACGCTCATCATCAAAACGGATTTCAAACAAAGTATCGTGACGCGTCAGCATCGTTGCCTTAATGCACTGAGCCTTACCAAGAACATCTTCACCAAGAATAAGTTCAGCGCCTTCTTTCGGTGCCTTGGAAGCCCGAACGTGAGCGAGCACTCGCTTATTATCCAGCATCCTTTCGACTAAAACTTCCAATTTCCCGCCTGTTGCTTTACGACCAAACAGGCGCGCAGGAATGACGCGGGTATTATTGAAAACCAAAAGATCACCGGCTTCCAGTTTATCCAACACATCAGTAAAAACACCGTGCGTCAGCTTCCCTGTTTCACCATCAAGGGAAAGCAGGCGGCAAGCACTTCGCTGCGGCTGGGGATAGTGAGCAATTAGCTCTTCTGGCAGTTCAAATGTAAAATCAGCGACACGCATTTTATCTGTATCATTTAAAAAAACAGGCGGACTAGTCTAGTGCTGCAAACGCAAGGGTGCAACAAAGAAGCACCGAGTTTCACTATTTACGGTATACTCCCACTATGAATTTTCTCGCACACCTTCATTTAGCTGCATTATCGGAAAGTTCTTTATTGGGGAATCTGATGGCAGATTTCGTCCGGGGTTCTCCAGAAGGCGCATTCAATTCTGACATTGTAGCGGGTATCCGTATGCACCGCCGGGTAGACAGCCTGACGGACAAGCATCCACTTGTTATGGAAGCACGCAAATTATTCCGCTGCGAATATCGACGTGTTGCACCAATTACTCTTGATATCATCTGGGATCACTTTCTTTCCCGATATTGGGACGAATTTGAAAAAAATTACTCTCTACCTGAGTTTGTCAATTTTGCCCGCAGCAATATAGAACCTCATCTCGCTTCAACACCTGAAAATTTTCAAGAATTAAACAATTATCTCTGGTCACAAAACTTACTCATCCGTTATGCCGATATGTCATGCATTGCTAATGTCTTGCAGAGTATGGCACGCAGGCGCCCGAAATTATCCGCACTGGCGGGATCATATCAGGATATAGAAAATCATTATCTTGATTTTGAAACATTATTTTACCAGTTCTATCCAGAAATGATGACACTAGCGTCAAATAAGCGTTTACTTGAGTAGATGGTTTTTCCAGAACTTATGTTTTGTCCATCTTGGATTTTTCACAACTTGCACTTTTCATAAATAGCTTTATCTTATGTAGGCTAAAAGGAATTAAAAACAAATTATTGATAGGTAAAACCTATTTAATTGATTGGTATTTTATCCTTTATTGCTATACCCTAATTCCTTATGCTGTAACCCGTTTTTACATAACACCTTTTAAAATCACAGGAGTCAATTATGGTTTTAGTAACCCGCCAAGCCCCTGACTTTACAGCTGCTGCAGTTCTCGGTAACGGTGAAATCGTTGATAACTTCAATCTGAAAAAACACCTGAATGGCCGTCCTGCTGTTATCTTCTTTTGGCCAATGGATTTCACTTTTGTTTGCCCTTCTGAGCTGATCGCTTTCGATCATCGCTATGAAGAATTCCAGAAACGTGGCGTTGAAGTTATCGGTGTATCTTTCGACTCTGAATTCGTTCACAACGCATGGCGCAAAACTCCAATCGACAACGGTGGTATTGGCGAAGTCAAATACCCAATGGTCGCCGACATCAAGCGTGACATCATGAAAGCTTACGGCATTGAGCACCCAGAAGCTGGCGTTGCTCTGCGTGGTTCTTTCCTGGTTGACAAAAATGGTGTTGTCCGTCATCAAGTGGTTAACGATCTGCCACTGGGCCGTAACATTGATGAAATGCTGCGTATGGTTGACGCTCTGCAATTCCACGAAGAACACGGCGAAGTTTGTCCGGCACAATGGGCAAAAGGCCAAGAAGGTATGGGTGCTTCACCAGAAGGCGTAGCAAAATACCTGACCAAAAACGCTGACAAGCTATAATATCCGTCAAGGTTAAATCAGTTCATAACATTTGAACTACCACAAACCAGCCGCTCAGTCGGCTGGTTTTTTTATACTTGATTCAATTTCCTCTCCATCCAGCTCATCTATCTGAAATTTCTTATTTCATTGACTTCCTCATAGAAAATCACCTTCCAAAAATTCTGAGCTTTAGATAAGGTAAATTACATTTTAACAACACAAAAACCACAACCATTCAGATTCATTAACAGCAGTCTGACCCTCAGGAGAACAATACATGTTCAAAACATGGAAAATTCCACTTATAGCTGTATCCCTACTCATTTCTACCCCACTTTATGCTGCCACTGAACCTGCTGTTGAGGCCAAACAAGGTATGGTTGTCAGTTCACAACACCTTGCCTCACAAGCTGGCATAGATATTCTCAAAATGGGCGGAAACGCCATTGATGCCGCTGTTGCCGTTGGATATGCCCAAGCAGTAGTTAATCCCTGCTGCGGCAATATTGGCGGTGGCGGATTTATGACTATTCATCTTGCCAATGGCAAAGATACTTTCATTAATTTCCGTGAAACAGCCCCTGCCGCAGCCAGTGCCAACATGTATCTGGATAAAGACGGAAATGTCATCAAAGGTGCCAGCCTGTATGGTTATAAAGCGATTGGTGTACCGGGTACAGTCATGGGGCTTGAAGAGGCATTGAAAAAGTACGGCACATTGAGCCGTGAACAAGTCATGGCACCGGCCATCAAACTGGCACGCGAAGGCTATATTCTTACCCGTGGCGATACCGATGTTCTGGACACCACAGTCAAGCGTTTTGCTCAAGATCCGGAAGCTGCCCGTATTTTCCTGCGCAAAGATGGTACGCCATTCGAACCGGGTGACAGACTCATCCAAACTGATTTGGGCAACACGCTGGAAATGATTGCCAAACAAGGGCCTGATGCTTTTTATCACGGCAAAATCCCCCAATTAGTTGAAGCAGCATCAAAAAAATCAGGGGGAATTATTACCGCAGCAGATTTTGCCAATTACCACATCACAGAGACAACTCCCGTCACCTGTAGTTATCGTGGCTATAAATTCATCTCTTCTCCACCTCCCAGCTCTGGTGGCGTTACGTTATGCGAAATATTGAACATAGTTGAAGGCTATGATCTTAAATCCATGGGATTCAACTCTGCTGCTTATATTCATACATTGACCGAGGCCATGCGCCACGCCTATATGGATAGAAATACTTATCTGGGCGATCCCGCATTTATCAACAACCCACTTGATCGGCTGTTGAGTAAAAGCTACGCAGAATCTATCAGAAAAAACATTCAGCCCAATAAAGCCACTCCATCAGTGAATGTTCAACCGGGCATTGGTCCCCATGAGAAGCCAGAAACTACACATTATTCCGTAGTGGATAAAGAAGGAAACGCAGTATCAACAACTTATACCATCAATGGGCGTTTTGGTGCTGTCGTGATTGCACCAGAAACCGGCTTTTTCTTAAATGATGAAATGGATGATTTTACAACTAAAATTGGCGAGAAAAACCTGTATGGGCTAGTACAAGGTGCAACCAATTCAATCGCCCCGGGTAAGCGCCCACTATCATCCATGAGCCCAACACTCGTGACCAAAGATGGAAAAATCTTTCTGGTCTTGGGTTCACCGGGAGGCTCACGCATTATCTCCATCACACTACAAAGTGCCCTGAATATCATCGACTTCAACATGCCACCACAAGAAGCCGTCAATAGCCCGCGAATTCACCATCAATGGCTACCTGATGAAGTTTATTATGAGCAACGTGGCCTGTCGAAAGATACCCTGAATTTACTGGAAAAAATGGGTTACAAAATGGTGGAACAGACACCGTGGGGAGCAACAGAATTAATCATGATTGGATTACCGGGAGCAGCCGGTGTGACTCCAGATTCATCAGGCAATGATTCAGCCGTATCCGGTATTGTTCGAAAAGGTTACATCTATGGTTCCAATGATGTACGGCGACCAGCCGGTGCCGCCATTGGTTATTAATTCAATATAAATAAACAAAAATACAAAGGTGAGCTGTTTTTAGCAGCTCACCCTTATCATCACTTCCTAATCACCATATCCTACTTTTCTTCATGCTGCATTTCATACTTTGGGAGTTTTACTCCTCCTACGATGCGGTCATAAATAGCACACACAACAATAGTCAATAAAGTAGGCAATAACCAAGCCAGACCTTGATCTGCCATTGGTAAATGCTTAGCCCACTCAGGCAGTAAATAAGACAGATACTCAGAAGCTTTCACTGCATCCAAAAGCCCGAACAGCAAACTGATAGACATTGCAGGTGCCAGAATACGTGTGAAGTTATGCCACCAGCGGGCTGTAAAGCTCAGTAATATCAGCACAATACAAGGTGGATAAATTGCCGTCAGTACCGGAATTGAAAACTTAATCAAATGGTTTAAACCCAGATTAGAAACCAGCATCGAGAACGAGCCTAAAATCAGTACCAGAGTACGATAGGACAACGGCAAATAGCGGCTGAAAAACTCAGCACAAGCACAAGTCAAACCAACAGCAGTAACCATACAGGCAACGAAAATCAACACCGCGAGGAAGAAGCTGCCGTAATTACCAAAAATACTTTGGACATAGGCGTGCAAAATCACTGCGCCATTTTCTGCTGTAGGCACTAATGTGCCACTACTTTCCCCTAGTTTGAACAAGGAGAGATATACCAGCGCTAAACCAAGACCTGCAATCAAGCCAGCCCACATAGCATAACGAGTCAGCAGGGAAGAAGCCTCAACCCCTCTGGAACGGGCTGCATTGACAATCAAAATACCGAACACCATTGCGCCCAGCGT
Organism: Xenorhabdus vietnamensis; assembly: GCF_002127535.1. GTDB lineage: Bacteria > Pseudomonadota > Gammaproteobacteria > Enterobacterales > Enterobacteriaceae > Xenorhabdus > Xenorhabdus vietnamensis. The sequence goes on along the minus strand of NZ_MUBJ01000001.1, from coordinate 188,617 downwards.
ATCCATTGTTAAATAACCATTGACAAAACCATTTGAGAACGGAATTTCCTGATAGGTTTCAATAGCAGGAATAGATTCTCCTGCTGGCCACAGTACAGCTGCGATCCCCAAAATTGCCAGTGCCAGAATTTTGATTGGAGCCAATATATGGCCGACACTATCCAACAACTTGCCCGGATATAATGAAATCAACATCACTAGAGCAAAATAGATCACACTATAGATAAATAGAGGAAGCTCACCCGCTCCGGTAAGAGGTGCAATACCCACTTCAAAAGAAACCGTTGCGGTTCTCGGGGCTGCAAACAGAGGGCCGACAGCCAGATAGCAAACAGTTGCCAGAATCAAACCCGCAACTTTCCCAATGGGTGAACTAAGTGCCTCAATTCCCCCGCCTACTTTTGCCAAAGCAATTACAGTAATGACTGGCAAGCCAACAGCGGTTAGCAAAAAGCCAGCTGCTGAGATCCAAACATTCTCTCCTGCCTGCAAGCCAACCATGGGAGGAAAAATGATATTTCCCGCCCCAACAAACAAAGCAAAGGTCATAAAACCTAATGCCCAAATATCCTTAGATGATAAACGGTGTGCCATAATGATTATTAATGTATTTTTGCCAAAAGAAATGCATGTGCGATAACCAATATCGCAAACACTTGAATTTTCACTGGCGAGACTGGATTCTGATTTAACAGTCAATGATCAACATAATATTCACTGATAAACGCAATATACAGAATGATAATGGTAATTACAGCTAGAATCGCCAACAACTGCCTCCAAGTAAAACTTTTATAGTGCCAAAAGGCAAGAGTCAAACCAAAAACCAGAATAATATTCCAAACTAATTTTTAAAATTAGTGATTATGGTTATCTATCATTGAATACACACTATATGATTTGTACATTTTTTGCTCGCATTGATTAATAAATCATTTTTTTGCCGTATTGTTATCATTTAGTTATATGAAACTTTTCTAACAGAAACAATAAGCCGAGACGCCAACAGAAAACTAAAAACAGACCCTCTCCCTAAAGCACTCGAAATATCGAGATGAGTATTGTAGTGATGCAATGCATGTTTCACTATCGCTAAACCCAATCCACTGCCCCCGGTTTGACGCGAACGGGCACGATCAACACGATAAAAACGTTCTGTCAAACGCGGTAAATGTTCAGTACTAATCCCATCACCATTATCTTTCACCTTAAACAAGGCTCCTTGGGAAACATTTTGCCAACTAACCTCAATCAGTGTTCCCGGAGAAGTATGTTTGATGGCGTTATAAATAAGATTAGACATTGCACTGCGCAATTGTTCTTCATTACCAAAGACTTTCAGCTTTTCATCAATATTAAACACAATATCGTATTGTTCACTGCCTAAAGCCAAAGCTTCCTGTTGCAATATTTTCAACATATTGGGCACATCAACAACTTCATTCATGTCCACTTGTGGCCCCACTTCAATTTTGGAAAGCTGTAGCAACTGTTGAACCAAACCATCCATTCGCTGTATTTGTTCCTGCATCGTACCGACGGCTTTCTGATTTACCTTACTGCCAACCGTCTGATCCTCCATAATTTCCAAATAGCCTTGCAATACCGTGAGTGGTGTTTTGAGTTCATGACTCACATTGGCAAAAAAATCTCGTCTGGCATTTTCCAATTGTCGTTTTTGGGTAATATCGCGCGCGACCATCAATAACTGTTTCTCGGAATAAGGCATAACGCGGAATTCCATCATATTGCCATTATTCAATTCGATGGTTAGAGGCCGGGAAAAGTCATTTGCCGTGATATAACGGCTGAAATCAGGATAACGAAGCAGATTGAAGATATGCTGACCATTGTCCTCAGGCCAACGAAACCCAAGTAAATGCTGAGCCAGACGATTACACCAAAAAATATTGCCTTCTGTAGTCATCATCACAATAGCATCCGGCAGTGATTCGGCACCACTGCGAAATCGCTTGATTAATAATGCAAGTTCACGACGCCGTTTGCGATTGCGTTGCTGCATCTGGTAAATACCATAAAAGATGGGTTCCCAGCCGCCATAGCCGACTGGCGGTAACATACTGCGATCCAACCATAACCAATCGGATAACTTCAGCAAATTATAACCATGCCATACCAGAGCCAAAAATAGCGCTATAACCAGCAGCCATGCCAAATGACCAATAAAAAAAGACAAAATGACAGCGGGTAAGCAGAAAATCACAAGACCCAATACCAATTTTTTCCAAGATAAACGCTCAAGCACGCGATTTTACTCCGGAATGAAAACACTAAGGGCTGAATTACTGCCCAATGCAATACCAACACCGTCAATAACGGGTCGAAAAGCGATATCCTGTACCACGCACGGTTTGTACCATTTTATCGTGATTTCCTATTTCCAACGCCTTGCGCAAGCGTCGAATATGTACATCAACTGTGCGATCCTCCACATAAACATTCGTTCCCCACACATAGTTGAGTAACTGTTCGCGACTATAAACACGCTCAGGATGAGTCATAAAAAAGTGGAGAAGTTTGAACTCAGTCGGCCCCATTTCCAAATCCTGCCCCTGACTGGAAACCCGGTGGGATGATGGATCCAGAATCAATCCATCCATATCGATAATGTCTTCTGCCTCCATAGGCAAAATGCGGCGCAGAACAGCTTTGACACGAGCAATCAATTCCTTGGGTGAAAAAGGTTTCGTTATATAGTCATCTGCACCCACATCTAAACCACGTACCCGATCTTCTTCTTCTGCCCGAGCTGTTACCATAATGACAGGGATCGTTTTAGCGTTATTATCTCGTTTCATTTGCCTGATAAGTTGTATTCCCGAACCTCCGGGAAGCATCCAATCCAATAAGACCAAATCAGGATAAGGTTCAGACAAACGCCTTATTGCCGTATCGTAATCTTCGGCTTCAATAGCTTGATAACCATTTTGCTCCAGAACAAAACAAACCATTTCACGAATCGGTACTTCATCTTCAACTACCAAAATACGTTTAACCATGGTTAACCCTGCTAATATCATTAAGGTCAGCAACATTCACTTTAGAACATTATGAGTCAATTTTATGACAATTTTATGAAAAACATTATTTCTCAATCATCAAGAAACGAACTGACTCTCAGAGAAAGTTTTTCACCTTTGTTATATTTCATTATGGATGCGAACCAGCTCGAAAATTTCGTAAAAGGAATAGAATTAAACAGGACATCCCTCACGTCGCCATTATAATTAGCACCTGCAACAGGTAAGAAAAACACACAGGCAACGGCGGGAAATCATGCGAATCATTCATACATCGGACTGGCATCTTGGCCAATACTTCTTTACCAAAAGCCGTGCCGCAGAGCATAAGCACTTTTTACAATGGCTGATTGAGAGAATCGTGCAATATCAGGTTGATGCACTGATTATAGCCGGCGATATTTTTGATACAGGCTCTCCTCCCAGCTATGCACGCGAACTTTATAACCAATTCATTGTGGCACTACAGCCCACAGGCTGCCAGCTTGTCATTCTCGGGGGAAACCATGATTCCGTTGCCACACTCAACGAATCGAAATCTCTTCTTTCTTACCTGAATACCACCGTGATTGCTAATACTGAAGCTAGTAATATCGCACAGCAGATAAAAATTCTGAATAATAGAGATGGTAATGTCGGAGCGATTCTCTGCGCCATTCCCTATCTACGTCCACGGGATATCATGACCAGTCAGGCGGGGCAATCTGGTGTACAAAAACAGCAAGCATTACAGGATGCTATTACCGAACACTATCACAAGCTCTACCAGCGTGCCTGTGCATTACGAGAACAACTCGGCCAGCCATTACCAATCATCGCCACTGGGCACCTCACTACAGTAGGTGCTTCTACTACAGATTCTGTTCGTGATATCTATATTGGTACATTAGATGCGTTTCCCGCACAGGCATTCCCACCTGCGGACTATATTGCACTGGGGCATATACATCGCCCTCAAGTCATCGGCAAATCAGAACATATCCGCTACAGTGGCTCCCCAATTCCACTCAGTTTTGATGAAGTTGGACAGGATAAAAGTGTTTGCTTAGTAGACTTTAAGTCAAATAAACTCAATAACATCACACTTTTGCCAATACCTCATTATCAGCCGATGCAGCTTATTCGTGGTAATTTGAAGCAAATAGAAGAACAATTACAGCCGTTCAAGGAATATCAGGGAGAACGACCTGTTTGGTTGGATATCGAAGTCGCTACCCAGGATTACCTGCACGATATCCAGAAACGCATCCAGACCCTGAGTGAAGGCCTACCTGTTGAAATCATTCTGCTACGCCGCAGCAAAAGCGCTCGTCAACTTTCACTCTCTGAACAAAATAAAGAAACACTTACCGAACTGAGCGTAAATGAAGTTTTTGAGCGCCGTTTGGCGCTGGCAGAAATAGACGACCTTCCCCAGAAACAACGCCTGACCACCCTGTTTAAACAAACGCTGGATGATATTTCTCAGCAATCACATGAAAAGAACACGCCATGAAAATTCTTAGCTTACGGCTGAAAAATATCAATTCCCTGCAAGGCGAATGGAAAGTTGACTTTACGACAGAACCCTTTGCCAGCAATGGGTTATTTGCCATTACCGGCTCAACTGGTGCAGGGAAAACCTCCTTACTGGATGCCATTTGCCTCGCTCTCTATCATGAAACCCCGCGGCTCAAAACGATTTCCATCTCGCAAAACGAGCTAATGACCCGCCATACCACTGAATGCCTTGCTGAAGTGGAATTTGAAGTCAAAGGCATCGCTTATCGGGCATTTTGGAGTCAGCGTCGTGCCCGCAATCAAGCAGATGGCAAACTGCAACAACCAAAAGGAGAATTGGCGCTCAAAGAAGACGGAAAAATTCTGGCTGATAAGCTTCCGGAGAAAAAAGAAAAAATTGCCGAAATCACCGGACTGGATTTTAGCCGTTTTACCAAATCCATGCTTTTATCACAGGGGGATTTTGCTGCATTTTTAAACGCACAAGATAAAGATCGGGCAGATCTACTGGAAGAACTCACCGGCACAGAAATTTACGGCATTCTGTCCCAAGAAATTTATCAACGCCATAAAGAAGCACAATCTGAGTTGAACATCCAGCAGGCCAAAGCCTCTTCCATTGAGTTATTCACACCAGAACAGCAACAAACATACCAAAACCAACAGCAGCAGCTTATTGCAGAAGAAGCTAAACTCACCCAACAAATAAAAGTGTTACAAGCCGCTGAACAGTGGCTATTTAGGCGGGATGAACTACAACAATCGCAGGTCAGTAATGCCGCACTTTTACAACAAACCGAGCAAGCCATTCAAGAAGCGCAACCTCAATTGCAACAACTTGCAGCCAGCGAACCAGCAGAGAAAATCCGCCCATTATGGGATGCACAAAACCGGGCTCTACACGAGAAACAGCGGTTCACTGAACAACGTACAAAAATAGAGAATGAACGCCAACAACAACTGGAAATGCTGCAACCTGCGGAACAGCAACTGACACAGTTGGAGAAGATTGAAGAAGAGCACCAACAACATCAAAATCAGCAAGAAAAGCTCATCTCAGAACAAGTTATGCCGCTCGATCATAAAATTGATATTCAATCCAAAGACCTACTGAAACTTGAAAAAGAGATCACGAGACAAAATCTCGATCTTACTGACATCTTATCCCAGCACCAAAACGCACAGAATCAAATAGCTACTTTGAATAGCGAGCAAAAGGCGTTGGAATTCTATTACGAGCAACACCCTTATTACCACAATTTAGACAGCAAACTGCCTGAATGGAAACAGCTATTCATCCGCCAGAAAGAGCGACAAGAAAAAATATCCCAGCTCACCCCAAGTATCCAAAAAATCGCTTCTGAACTTACCCGCACCACCGATCATTTAAATATATTGAATACAGAATTGGCCAAAAAACAAGAACAGAGCCAAACACTACTCAATAACCTGACTTCAGCCGAAAAACAACTTATAGCTTTGCAGCAAAAGCATCCATTGGAACAGTTGCAAAAAAATTTAGAAAATTATCAGAAACAGTTAGCATCACAAAATCAACTGGAGATCTTACTTCCCCAGCTTCAACAGCAACAAACTGCGATCACAACCGATAAGAATAAATTAATATCATCCCTGTCATTGATAAAAGCCCTACCAGATCAGATCGCAACCCTCAATCAACAATTAGCGGACAAGCAACAACATTTTGACGACCTCACCAATCGAATTCGTTTAGAACAGAGGATCGTCAATCTGGAAAAAGAACGGACACAATTAAAAGAAGGAGAATCTTGTCCGCTTTGCGGTTCAACTCACCATCCTTTAATCAGTGAATACCAGAATATTGCACTATCGCACTCAGAAGAGCGCTTGAAAACCCTACGCCAACAAATTGATCAATTTCAAGAAAATCGCACAGCCCTACAGCAAAAACAACAAATTCAGCAACAAAACTGTGAACAGTTGCAACAAAATATTACACAGTGCAACGCTAAATTAGCCGAATTGGTTAAACAGTGGAATCACCATTGCCAACAGTTACAGACTATAGAGCTATCGATTATAAAACTACCGATTGAAGAAGAGGCGGTTAATCACTTTATCAATCAACGACAATCTGCTTATTGCCAACATCAAGCTCAGCAGGATGCGTTTTTACAGGCAGAAAAGAACCATCAAGCGGCCGAAAAAGCCCTTTCTGCCAACCGGGAACAATATCAGGCATGTGAAAAGAACCTTGAGCTGGAAAAATTCAAACAGGATTCAGCGCAGAAGCAATTCGCAGAAAAAACGGCAGAAGCTCAACAAATAGAAGCCGATTACGCTACAACAGCACAGCAGTTAAGCACAGAATTACAGCCGACACCTTTCACACTTCCCACTCATCAGGAAACTGAAAACTGGTTGCAACAACGTGAGCAAGAACTAAAAAACTACCATGATTCACGTGAAAAATGGCAACAACTACAAAAAGAACAAGCCGCCTTGCAAAGCAGACAAAATGAATTGGACAAGCAAAAAAATAAGCTAACCATCCATATTCATACTTTGAATGAACAACAGCAGCAGCAAAAACTGTTATTGGGACAAACGTGTCTGGAACGTCAGCGTTTATTTGGCGAACAATCCATAATTACCATTCGTCAGGCTTTGCAGCAAAAAACCAATGAACTGGAAGAGGCTTGCAAACAGGCTGCTTTCCACCTGCAAAAACTGCAAAACAAAATAAGTCAATTAACCGGCGCGACCAGTGAAGTTGAAAGAAACCACGCCGCAGCCGAAGTAAACTACAAACTTGCTGCCAATCAATTCCAAACAGGTCTGGAGATGCAAGATTTTCCCGATCAATTATCTTTTGAACGGGCCTTATTGGAGCCGGAACAACGGGAAAAATTACGACAGTTACAGGAAAAACTTGAACAGCAACAATTGCAAGCCAAAACACGACATCAGGAATCTCAAATAGCCTTACTACGGCATACAGAAATGCAGCCTCAGTTACCTGAACAATATGCACTCGAACAACATGCGCTTGAACAATATGAAGAGCAACAATTATCCACCATATTGATCGATGTGATATCTAAATTAAAACATAACAACCAGCAGCAGGGTGAGATCAGAATTCTATTGAACAGCGACGCAACTCGCCGCCAGCAGCAACAAGAGTTACTGTCACAGATCACTCTCTCACAACAAAACTATAATGACTGGAGTTATCTCAATAATCTCATTGGTTCTGCGGATGGTGCTAAATTCCGCCGTTTCGCTCAAGGCCTGACATTAGACCATCTTGTACATCTGGCTAATATCCGGTTAGAAAAATTACATGGACGTTACTATTTACAACGCAAAACTGACGGCGGGCTGGAATTACAAGTCGTTGATACCTGGCAAGCAGATGCCATTAGAGATACTAAAACCCTTTCCGGAGGAGAAAGTTTCCTTGTCAGCCTTGCCCTTGCGCTCGCTTTGTCTGATCTAGTAAGTAACAAGACCCAGATAGAGTCACTATTCCTTGATGAAGGCTTTGGCACACTTGATCCTGAAACCCTGGATATAGCTCTGGATGCATTGGATCACCTTAATGCTTCAGGGAAAACTATCGGAGTAATCAGTCATGTCGAAGCCTTAAAAGAACGAATTCCCGTTCAAATCAAAGTGGAAAAAAAGAATGGATTGGGGTTTAGTCAGCTAGCACCAGAATTTCGGGTTTAAACACGGAGATTAGCCATTAAATTTGCTGAATCTAAAAGATGCAAAACTCAAATAATCCAGTTAATGAATAACGAATTGTCCTGACAAAATACACAAGTAAAAATGGAATAAAATTATGTTATACCCAGCATTTATCGAAATAGATCAAGATGGTAGCGCCAGTGGTTGGTTCCCTGACGTTGCTGGGTGCATCTTTGCTGGTGACACACTTGAAGAAGCATATGCTGATGCACAATCTGCGATCAATGCACATTTCGAGTTAATGAAAGAGCAAAACCTGGAATTCCCAAATCATGGAGAGCCTGCTTTAGCAGGCTCTCAGACCACTGACAAACCTCATTTAACCGAATGCTTAATTACATAAAGATCTTTCGTTGCTACCATCCCCATAAAATTGGGGTAATAGCCGCCAATATAGGGCTTAACTAATACCGCAGAGACATGGTAATAAATAGGGATAATAGGAGTATCTTTTGTCAGAATATCGATAGCCTGTTGAAAATCTTTTTGATTATTAGTTTCTCCAGCCTTACGAACCCAAGTATCAAAATCCTTATTAGAATAGAATGAGGTATTATTTGTCTGATTTGTTGTAAAAATATTTAAGAAAGACATCGGATTATTATAGTCGCCAACCCATCCAGCTCTAACGACATCAAATTTTCCCTGATGCTCGTTATCCAATAGAACTTTCCATTCTTTAGTTTGAATATTAGCAATGACTCCTAGATTCTTTTTCCACATTGAAGTTGCAGCAATGGCAATTTTCTTATGCATCTCTGATGAGTTATAAACCAAATTAAACTTAAGGGGATTATTTTTATTAAATCCAGCTTCATTCAATAATTGTTTGGCTTTTTTAATACGTTGAGCTTGTGCCCATGTTTCATAATCAGGCTGTTTAAATTTAAAACCGCCGATCCTCGGAGGTAGAAAGGTATACGCAGGAACTTGACCTTGGGCAACAACCTTATTCGCAATAATATTTCTATCCAAAGCAAGATTCAGTGCTTGTCTAACTCTGATATCATTGAACGGAGGTTTTTTATTGTTAAAAGCATAGTAATATGTACTAAGTATGGGGAAAGTATGAATTTGTGAACCTATATTTTTCTTTAATGATGCAAAAGACCCCAATGGGATTGTAAATGTAATATCTATCTCTCCAGCAAGATAGCGGTTTAAATCTGAAACATCTGATGAAAGTGGAAGATAAGTCACTTGATTGATAACAGTATTTTTATTATCCCAATAATAAGGATTTCTAACACCAACAATTTTTTCGTTCACTTTCCATTCTGATAATTTAAACGCACCACTAGAAACAAAAAATTCAGGTTGAGTCCATTTATCACCATATTTTTCAACTACTTTTTCACTAATCGGAACCGTTATAGGGAAAGTCAGCATCTGTAAAAAATATCCAACGGGTTTTTCCAGTCTGACTTCCAATGTCGAATCATCCAAAGCCTTGACACCAAGCTCCTCCACTTTTTTCTTCCCGTCCAAAATCTCCTTGGCATTCACCACGGAAGCATCAACAAAATAGCTACCGTAAGGAGACATCGTTTTGGGGTTTGTCAGCCGTCGCCAGCTAAAAACAACATCATGAGCGGTAATTGGCGTTCCATCAGACCATTTGATCCCTTTCCTCAAATGGAAAATCCAGGTTTTCTTATCTTTTGTATCCCAACTTGCAGCCAGTTTGGGTCGGATATTGCCCTTTTTATCCATGCTCACTAATGTATCAAAAAAATCATTAATAATATTAAGTGCTATATTACCCTCAACTTTATTGACATCCAATGAGGCAGGTTCAGCCCCATTATTGCGAACAATCTCTTGTTTTTTCGCTAATTTTGTACCAGATGGAATAACTGCTGCATAGCATAGCGTAACACTTCCCAACATAATACTGATAGAATAAGTTAATATTTTAATTATTTTTGCATTGATTTTATTTAACATGTTATTTTCCTCTATAGCTGTACTGTAGTTAATTATTCATTGAGTTATCCTTATTTTATTTTCAACTCAAGATTCAGTATGAAACTCTATTTATTACTCAAACAATGATTTAATGCAACTAAAATAAACCATGAGTTTTATTAATGAAATTTACGAATTATTTTATTTTTTATTTAAAACACGGATTAACATAATTATCAGAGCCTAATAGCAAAGGCTCTGATAATTTATTATTTAATGCTCAACAATATAAAGATCTTTTGTAAGATATTCCCCTCTCGTGTTAGCATGAAATCCGCCAACATAAGGCTTAACCATATTATGGTTAACATAAAAATAAATAGGAATAGCTGGTAAGTCTTTTGTTAATATATCAGATGCCTGTTGATAATAATCTTTGTCATTAATCTCACTGGCTTTTTCTAATAAATTATCAAATTCATTATTTTCATACAGAGATGTATTTTTGACCTGCTTCGAAGAAAATATAGATAAGAATGTCATCGGACTATTATAATCAGCAACCCATGCCCGTCGGATAACATCAAATTTCCCTTGATGCATATTATCCAACATAACTTTCCATTCTTGATTCTGCAAAACAGCATTCACACCAAGATTTTTTTTCCACATAGATGCAACAGCAATGGCAATTTTTTTATGTCCTTCCTGAGTATTATAAAGGAGATTAAAAGTAAGTGGATTATTTTGATTAAAACCAGCTTCATTTAATAATTTTTTAGCTTTAGCAACACGCTGCTCCTGAGTCCACGAAGCATAATCAGGTTGTTTGAAATTAAATCCCCCTATATCTGGGGTAAGCATAGTATAAGCGGGTAATTGTCCCTGTCCTAAAATCTTATCAACAATAATATCTCGATCTACAGCTAAACTCAGCGCTTGTCTGACCCTGACATCATTAAATGGTGGTTTTTTATTATTAAATTCATAGAAATAGACTGTGGCTTTGGGAGAGATATGTACCTGATCAGGTAATGATTTCTTCAATGATGGAAAAGATTCTGCCGCAATGGTGTTAGTAATATCGATTTCTCCCGCCAGATAACGATTTAAGTCTGCTTTCTCTGAAGAGAGGGGAAGATAGGTCACTTTATTAATTATTGTATTTTTATCATCCCAATAAACAGGATTTCTGACACCGACTATCTTTTCATTTACGACCCACTCAGAGAGTTTAAATGGTCCGCTACCCACAAATACTTCCGGTCTGGTCCATTTATCACCATGTTTTTTTACTGCCTTCTCACTTATCGGAAACATAACAGGATGGCCTAGCATCTGTAGAAAATCTCCGACAGGTTTATCTAATCTTACTTCTAAAGTCATGTCATCCAGAGCCTTTACACCAAGCTCTTCCGCTTTTTTCTTACCTATCAGCACCTCATTTGCATTCATTACAGCAGCATTTTCAAGATAGCTTCCATAAGGAGAAACCGTATCAGGAACAATCAAACGCCGCCAACTAAATACCACATCATGAGCCGTAATGGGGGAACCATTTGACCATTTTGCATCTTTTCTTAAATGAAAGATCCATATTTTATTATCTTTAGTTTCCCAATGAGTTGCTAATTTTGGTTCAATCTTTCCCTGACTATTAACATAAATAAGGCCATCAAAAAAGTCACTAATAATATTGAATTCAACATCACTTGAAACTTTATGTGTATCCAATGAAGCCGGCTCAGAGCCATTATTACGCACGATTTCTTGTTTATCAGCTAACTGTGTTCCTTCTGGTACAATCGCCGCATAAGATAATGATATATTTCCCAAGATGAATGTAATGACACAGGATAATAATTTTATTTTTTTACTGATTGTTATTTTATTCATACTTTAACCCTCCATAATCGTATTTATTTATCCAGATAATAACCTTATCAATTTAATACCTAATCTAAAAATCAGAATCTGTTAACAAGCTCTGACCTAAATTAATGTTTAATTATATAGAGGTCTTTTGTGGAAATATAATCCATGGGGCTTGCATAGAACCCGCCAACATGCGGTTTTACCATTCTATTACTGACATAACTATAAATCGGAATCACAGGTATATCATTGTTGAAAATATCCATCGCCTTTTGGTAATAAGCGATATCATTAGTTTCACCAGCTTTAATCACTATCTGGTCGAAAGCGCTATTTTCATAGAGCGGGATGTTATGGCTGCTTCCTGTCAGGAAAGTATCCAGGAAAGACATAGGACTATTGTAATCCGCTGTCCATGCATATCTGACGACATCAAACTTGTTCTGGTGCATATTATCCAACATCACTTTCCACTCTTGGTTTTGTAAATTGGCTTGCACTCCTAAGTTCTGTTTCCACATTGAAGTGACAGCAATAGCAATCTTTTTATGCGATTCTCTTGTGTTATACAGTAGGTCAAATTTGAGTGGATTATTTTGATTAAAACCTGCTTCATTTAACAATTTTTTGGCTTCTTCAATTCTTTGTTCCTGTGTCCATGAAGCATATTCTGGTGGGTTTAATACAATACCTCCAATATTAGGAGGAAGAATATTGTAAGCGGGAAGTTGCCCCATTCCCAATACCTTTTCAGCGATCACATTTCTGTCTATAGCTAAATTTAATGCCTTCCTGACCCTGACATCATTAAATGGCGGTTTTTTAGTATTGAAAACGTAATAGTAAGTGCTGAGCATCGGATCAATATGAACTTGATCGCCCAATGTTTTCTTTAATGATGCAAAAGAGTCCAAGGGAATGGTCATGGTCATGTCAATTTCACCAGCGAGATAACGGTTTAAATCCGACTTTTCTGATGCAAGAGCAAGATAAGTGACTTTATTAATTACCGTGTTTTTATCATCCCAATAATGCTGATTCCTGACCCCGATAACATTTTCATTCACTTTCCATTCAGACAATTTAAACGCACCACTGCCTACAAAAGTATCTGGATGCGTCCATTGATCACCCTGCTTTTTGACCACTTTTTCACTGATAGGAACTAAAATCGGATGAGTTAACATCTGCAAGAAATAAGCCACTGGCTTATCAAGTTTTACTTCCAGTGTGAAGCCATCCCGTGCTTTAACACCAAGCTCTTCCGCTTTTTTCTTACCTAACAATACGTCGTTTGCATTAATGACATGGGCTGTTCCAAGATAACTGCCATAAGGAGATCCCATTGTCGGATCAAGTAAACGCTGCCAGCTAAATACCACATCATGAGCGGTGATTGGCGAACCATCAGACCATTTCGCCCCTTTTCTTAAATGAAAAATCCATGTTTGGTTGTCATTGGTTTCCCAACGTTCTGCCAGTCTCGGTTCGATATTGCCTTTTCTATCGGTATAGACCAAACCATCAAAAAAATCATGAATAATATTCAGTTCGACATTACTTTCTACTTTATGCACATCCAATGAGGCGGGGAAAGAGCCATTATTACGCACAATCTCTTGTTTCTCCGCCAATTGAGTGCCCGGTGGAACGACTGCGGCATGGGACGGTGCGATATTTGCTACGATATTTACTAATAATATTCCCATTGAGCAGGTAAGGATTTGGGTAATCTTGTTCTTACGTATCTTCGCCATGATTTTTTTCATGTTTTGATTCTCCATTAATTGCAGGTTTTATTATTACATTACGCTACCATATTTATTTAAGTTATTATTTCAATTAATTTAATCAAGTAATAAGAGCCTGATTTAATCGGCTCTTATTATTGAGTCTTTAATGTTTGATAATATAAAGAGCTTTTGTCGGAATATTTCCCAATGAATCAATATGAACGCCACCGACATAAGACTTAATTAATTTCACCCGAACATAATAATAGACAGGAATAGCAGGCATATCTTTATTGAGAATATTAATAGCCTGTTGGTAATCGGCTGGATCGTTAGTTTCGTCTGCTTTTAAAACCCACTTATCAAATTCTTTATTTTGATATTTCATGTGGTTATTGGTATTGCCTGATGTGAAAATATCTAAAAAGCTGGTCGGGCTACTATAATCAGCACTCCACGCGTATCTCGTCAGCTCGAAATTGCCTTGGGTCATACTATCATTCTGTGTTTTAGTTTCCTGATTTTGTAAAATAACATCTACACCGAGATGCTTTTTCCATGCCGAGCTGGCAGCAATCGCAATTTTTTTATGAGCATCAGAGGTGTTATATAGCAAGGTAAACTTAAGTGGGTTCTTTTCATCAAAACCCGCTTCACTCAATAATGCTTTGGCCTTTGCAACACGTTGCTCTTGTGTCAATGAAGCATATTCAGGATGTTTTAAATAGATCCCTCCAGCCCCCGGAGACACTACATCATAAGCGGGTTTTTGGCCATTGCCCAATACCTTGTCAGTAATAATGTTTCTGTCCAATGCTAAAGACAATGCTTGTCTGACCCGAACATCATTGAACAACGGTATTTGCATATTAAACAGGTAATAATAAACACTCATTATGGGTTTGACATGCAATTGATCACCAAATTTTTTCTTGACCATTGGCAAGAATTCCGATGGCCCACCATTGGATATATCAATCTCGCCAGTCATATAGCGATTGAGGTCAGCTTTATAATCTGATAATGGCAAGTAAGTAACTTTATTAATTACGGTATTTTTATTATCCCAATAATAGGGGTTTCTGACACCGACAATTTTTTCATTCACCACCCATTCAGAGAGTTTAAAAGGCCCATTACTGACAAAATTTTGTGGCAGAGTCCATTTGCTGCCATATTTTTTGATAGCCTTCTCACTAACAGGAGAGACTGCGGGATGTGCCATCATATGCAGAAAACCCGCTTTTGGCCTTTCCAGTGTAATTTCTATCGTTGCATCATCCAATGCTTTGACACCCAGTTCTTCCGGTTTTTTCTTGCCCGACAATACATCACTGGAATTCACAATCCTAGCTTGGATCAGGTAACTACCGTAAGGAGAAATGGTGTCGGGCGTAACCAGACGCCGGAAAGAAAAAACCACATCATGAGCTGTAATTGGTGTTCCGTCAGACCATTTAACCCCTTTCCTTAAATGGAAGATCCACGTTTTATTATCTTTGGTTTTCCAGCATTCAGCCAAAGCGGGGATAATATTCTCTTCTTTATCCGTATCAACTAAACGCTCAAAAAAATCCTGCAAAATATCAAATTCACTACTACCCTCAGATTTGTGCGGATCTAAAGAACCTGGCTCAGAAAAATTATTGCGGGTGATTTCTTGCTTATCCGCTAATTGAACATTAGGAGGAACAGTGGCATAAGAGAGGGTAACACTTCCTAAAATTAGGCTAATAGAATAGGTTAATATTCTGGCTATTTTATTTTTTATTATCCTTACCAGTATGTTCTGCATATTAGAGGTCTCCATAACTGTTTTTATTATTAAATAATCTTTACATATATCACTATTACCTTATAGCTATTGCCCTATAACCATTACTGATATGAAAATTACTACATTCAGTTATATCTTCGAGTAATTGGAACTCGATTCAAACTTAAAATATATTCCAATGCAGAAGTGCAACGCATAATAATTAGCGTTGCACTTCCAATCCGGATCAAACAACCGTTACAGTATCTTTGATCTATCTGTTTTATCTACAGCAAGTTGCGTTATCTTTTACCACTGTCACATTATTTTACCCCTAGATCAATAATGCGATCTTGTTTCGGGTAATGGATCGGAGATTTTTCCGAGAAGTATTTCACTACCGCATCGATATCCGGCACGTTATATACAGGATCGGTACCCTCTTTAAATACGGAGAAGCTACTTCCGCCAGTCGCCAGATATTCATTAGCTGCTACGCGATATTTTGCTTTCAGATCAATCGGTTTCCCATTGATTTTGATCGAATCGACAATTAAGCGATCGCCCACGGGTTTGGTGCTGTCCCAAGAATATTGGAGACTATGGGACACCGCCAGAACCTGTGGACGTGAACGATCCCATTGCTGCTCCAGTAATCGTTTTATCTGCTCACCAGTCAGTGTCTTGGTCACCATCACATTGGAGAATGGCTGAACGGTATAAATCGCGTTATAAGTTACATCTCCTGCATCCATAGGTGCCCGGATACCGCCGCTGTTTACAAACGCAATCTGTGCTCCACCATTTTCTCTGGCGGTTGTCGCGTATAAATGGGCATCCGCGATAACTTTACCCAATGCAGATTCCCCGCCAGCGCTGGTTTCCTTGGTCAGATTGCTTTCCAACTTGCCAACAACGCGGCTCGCCAGTGGTGTGGCTATTTTTTCGTAGGAAGACAGTAGTTCAGTGATTTTTGGATCTTTGCCGTATTTACGGTTATCAACCCAGATATTTTTAGCCTTGAAGTCCACCACATCTTTTGTGGTTTTATCCAATTTCAGATCTAACTGAGTAAGCAGTGCTCCATTGGATTGAGCAGAAGTCACGGATTTACCATTAATCACGCAGTTATAAGCCTGATGGGTATGACCGCTGATTACAAAATCCACTTCTTTATCCAGATGATTGACGATTTCCAATACTTTGCCCGTCACATCATTACAGGCGTTGACATCAATGTGCCCTCCGTTACGTTTCTGTGCAGCACCTTCGTGGATCAAAACCCCTATCGCTTTCACCCCTTTTTTCTGCAATTCCGGCACTAAGGCATTAATGGTTTTGACTTCATTGGAAAAAGTCAGTCCTTCTGTACCTTGCGGAGTCACAATAGCAGGGGTTCCTTCCAGCGTCAGACCGATAAAGGCAACCGGAACACCATCAAATTCTTTGATGACATACTCAGGGAACAACGTTTTCCCCGTTTCATTAACCGTAACGTTGGCTGACAGATATTGGAACCCTGCACCTTTAAACGGTTTTGGCCCCTGACAACCAGTCACCGGATGGCAACCCCCATTTTGCTTGCGCAGCAATTCACTCTTGCCTTTGTCAAATTCATGGTTACCGACCGAAGTCGCTTCCAAGCCAGCCAGAGACAGCGCTTCGATGCTCGGTTCATCATGAAACATGGAGGAAAGCAGTGGGCTGGCGCCGATCATATCCCCTGCAGCAACGACGATATTATTCGGATTCTCTTGTTTCAGCGCCTTGATCAAGGTTGCCATATGTTCAATGCCACCCGGTTGGTTAGGGCCGGGGGCTTTCAATGCACCATGAAAATCATTCAGGCCCAGAACCCGCACATCCACGACATTTGTAGGATCATAAGCTGGCTTGGTTACACACCCTGCCAATAATGCAGCACCAATTGCAATCGGAATTAATTTATATTTATAATTCATATTGTTATCTCTTAATGTTCAGGCTTGGGACAATCAATCAATTCAAAATTTTTGCTATAGCAGATATAGAATTCGTCACGATTAATCTGGATGTATTTACCTTGCAATTCTGGATTATGTTTTCGCAGGAATTGAAGCAATTTCTTATTGGAGGGACGATCTTCTGGCAACACTAAGTTATTAAAAAGTTCCTGCTGTTTGCTGAAATAATTCCCGGCGGAATCAAAGGCACAAGCACCGTGTTTTTCCCACTCAGCTTGCAGCAAATCTATACCGGGAGAGGTACACAAGTAAGGCTTAATAGTCTGATAATCCAGCGCTGGCAAATCCCCCTTACATAAGCGAGGGTGTTTGCGAATGTCTGACCAGTCGCGGCATTCTTCCATAGATTTTCCATCGCAGGTTTCCGCCCACAAGCCATGCAGTATCCAGCCAAATTTATTGTCAGAGAAACATTGCAGCTTGAACTTTTCATATTCGCGCTGTGCCTTAGCATTTTCATTCTCGCGTTTCAGGCGTTTTATTTTGTCCTTTTCATAGTCACAAAATGTAGGTGAGTAATTGATTGCCAACTTAAAATAATCGGTTGAAGCCTCGTCATTATGACCATAATGATCGGTTTTAGCATCATAGTCGTAATTGGCCGTCGGTTGTTCTGGCACAATGCAGGCCACCCCTTCCACCAGATTGGCTTGTGCCTTCAAGGATTCATTGGTTTCAGGAGAAGTAGCGCATCCCGCCGCCATTAATGCCAAAACGAGAGATACTGACTTTAGAACAGATAATGGTTTTGAGACAAATAAGAGCTTCAAAAAACGCATAGTAATAAATCCCATCAGCAGATAAATAATCTGCCTGTTCTTCGGCTCCACTGGAAAGCCGTCAAGCAGGCATCAGTACGATTTCAGCACAGATTAATTACGGTTTATTTCTTCTCTGTCAGATCAATTTGATAGATCGCAAAACCGGTATCATCATTTTTCAAGTACTTCACTGGATATTGAGCATGTTCTTTAATGAATTTTGCTGCTTTTTCTGATGGTGAAGTTTCGAAGCGAATATCTAACTTTTTATCTGTTTTGATTGGCAGGAATGACCAATTGTTCTCAGCCTGTGTTGATACCACGCCCTTTTCTTTGGTAATTCTGGAAATGTAAGAGGCCAGAATAGTACGGTTTTCATCCGGTGATGCAAACGCAATATGATCTTCTCCGGTTCCTGCGAATTTGCCGCCATAACCACGGTAGTTATTGGTAGCGATCAGGAAAGTGGCTTTCGGATTAATCGGCTTGCCCTGATAGGTCACGTCTTTGATACGGTTCGCACCTTTATTGATAAACTGGCAATCGGTGTCGTATTTGGCGGGTTGGGTCAGATCTACTTTATAGTTAACCCCTGTGATGGTATCGAAGTTATAAGTGCGGAAACCATCCCAGTTCAGCAACTCTTGTGGTTTAGTAGAAGTTGGATCGATCCGGTTAAACATGCCCGCTGAACATTCCAGCCACTCGACCACATCCGCACCTGTTGCTTTCACTACTACCAAAGTATTCGGGTAGAGATACAAATCAGCAGCGTTACGGAAAGTCAGATCACCTTTCTCCACTTCCACAAAGTCAGCCGGTGCATTTTTACGTCCGCCCGCTTTGAAAGGTGCAGCCGCCGCCAGAACAGGAAGCCCGTCCAGATTTGGATCACCTTGAATAAAGCGTTTGGTGTAATCCACTTGTGCGTCATTGACAATCTGCACGGTTGGATCGCTTTGGATCAGAGCCAGATAGCTGTACATGTTGGCAGAAGCTTTACCGATGAATTTACCAACGAAATCGCGGGTTCCCTGATGATCTTTTGCGATGATGGAGGCCAGTTTACTATCACGTTCAACCAATGCTTTTTTATGCACTTTATCATAGATAGGACGGGCTTCTGCTTTAGCTGATTCGACTTTCCACTTGCCATTGTCGTTATTGATCACCATATCAACAACGCCCAGATGATCACCCCACTGTCCCGGCATTACGGCAGGAATACCGTTAACTGTTCCATTAGCAATATCAACTCCTCTGATACCTGCATATTCTTTGCTTGGGAATACGCCGTGAGCATGACCAAACATGATGGCATTAATGCCGGGAACTTCGCTCAGATAGTAAACGGAGTTTTCTGCCATTGCTTTATAAGGTTCTTGAGAAAAACCCGAATGCGGAATGGCGATAATCAGGTCTGCACCCTCTTTTTTCATTTGAGGAACAAACTTTTTCGCGGTTTCAGTGATGTCATTAACAACAACTTTGCCATCCAGATTTGCTTTGTCCCAAATGCTGATTTGCGGTGGAACAAAACCGATATAACCGACCTTAATGGTGTGTTCTTTGCCTTCACGATCTTTAACTGGGGTATCAACGATAATATAAGGCGTAAAATAGTTTTTACCGGTTTTGGCATCCATGATATTGGCGTTGATATAAGGGAATTTAGCTCCAGCAATGGCCTTTTTCAGATAATCCAATCCAAAGTTGAATTCATGGTTCCCAAAGTTACCCACGGTATAGCCCATGGTGTTCATCAATTTATGAGCCGGGTGAACGTCCCCTTTATTCAACCCTTTTGCCGCCATATAATCCGCCAGCGGGCTGCCTTGAATCAGATCACCGTTATCTATCAAGATCGCATTGGTTGCTTCAGTTTTGGCTGCTTTGATTAGGTTTGCTGTACGAACCAAACCAAATTGCTCAGTGGATTTATCTTTAAAGTAATCGAAATCAATCAGGTTGCTGTGAATATCCGAGGTTTCCATCACCCGTAGATCTACGGTTGCCGCGTTCACATTGAATGCTACCAACATTGCCAATGTTGACACTTTCAACACTTTCTTCATCATGCTATGCCCCTTTATAGAATGATACGGGAGAACCCGAATCAGATTCTCCCCATGAAATTTTGCTTAAAAAGACAAACGTGCTCCTGTTCCCAGAATGGTTTGTTTTTTATTTTTGAAAGCCGGATTGTCACTACGGACGTCATCGTATGCCGTTTCGACAAACAGGATCAGGTTATTGTACTGAGAAACAACAAAACGTTTATCTAAACCGACGGTGTAAGTTTGTTTTTTATAGTTGAATGTATTGGAATCACCGTCACGTAGGTAATATCCTGCATACATGCCGCTTTCAATCTTATCCCAGTGCCATTTCATACCCACGCCATACAAGTTTGCTTTCCAATCTCCTTTGACAGATTTGCTTTGTAGGCTTGTTCCTGCACCTTCTTTGTACACTAACCCTGAGTTTTTGGAACGCGCTATCCCATAATCCAAACCAATGGAGAATTCACGACCGGGGAAATAATACTCCATACCAAAAGCCAACAGACTATCTTGTGGCGAGGCGAATCCTGCATCTTCGGTGCTTTTTCCTTTACTTCCGTCTGGCAGTGTCTTCTCTACAGTTATCGGTTTTTGGCGCTCTCCCGTTGCTTGAGAATAACCAGCGCTGGCTTCCAAGCCGAAGTCTGATTTATAAAAACCGACTACTGAATAAGCATGGCGAATATCCCCATGATTGCGTTCATTATCCGAGCCAGATTTACCACTGTAGGTTGCTGCAAGGTTAAAACCTTCATAAGGTTTAGTTTGCACGAAAATAGTCTGGGGCAAGCGGGTAAGGAAGTTATTGTTACCAACACCCTTGCTGTCATAACCCGTTGCACGGCCCAATACGTCGCTGAAATAAAATACTCCCGTGTTACCATAGCCATAACTGGATTTTTTCACCCAATCGATGGGAATATAAGTGCGGCCAAGTCGCATTTCACCAATATCACGATGAGAGGCCCCGATATAACCAACACGGTTATACATATCAAAGCCTGTTTTGACATTTTCGCTGTTAGTTCTTTGGGTATCAGAACCCCACTCCATTTTACCGAATACTTTAATATCTTTAGTCAATTCATGGCTGGCGTTAACCCCGAAGCGGCTACCGTCATCTTTAATTCGAATATCACGATCATCACTGGTCACTGTCGTTTTCATGCGAACTTGGCCGGTCAGATCTACCTTGCTTCCTTTGTCGTTGTATACTGTAACCGCATTGGCACTACCAGACATTACCAATAACCCAATTAAAGCAGCTAACGGTTTCATGCTTCTCATAATAAGACACCCATAAAATACTAAATTTAATAATTTGATTTTCTTTCAGGCAAAAGATCGCTCTATCGCAGAACAGACTGCAATATATTTAGGACAATAAATTCCCGTCACGATTTTTTCATCAAAAGAAAATCGCTCAAAAAATGACAAATTTTGAATGCTATTTAAAGTTATCTAATCTCTATTACATATTCCCGTTGAGAGTTTTATAAACACCAATATGAAGTAAGTAATCAAAATGAGGAGTAACGATATTTCGTTTTATTTTTAAGCAAGAATAGTGCTTGAAGAATTCAACAAAACTCTCCTGACAGTCCCAGCTCTAGTTTATTGCATACGTTAATAGTAACCTAAAAAAACAGTATTTTTCGTGAAGAAATCCACATTAACACAAATATATAGATAAATTATTACAATGATATGTGACTTAAATCACAAAACATCATCAGTTATCATTCTAATCTTGAATCTCCACGCATTAGAAATAATCTTTATTTATTATGATATTGATAAAACCTTATTGATTAAATTATTTTTATCTGTGTTTTTTATTTAATATCTCGTATTTTTTATCACCTAAGAGTTAATGAATCAAAAGCCATATATGACATTTAATTATTAACAAATAAATATATTTTTATTAATGTGAAAAAAAACCTCATAACTATCTATAATAAATATATTGATTTATTATCCTCATTATTACGCGTAACATAGGAATGAAATTAACTGATTAAGTTAAAGATTTAACTTAAGTCAATCTTTAATAAATCATGATTTTTACAGATAAGGTAAATAGGATAATCCAAAATAGAATTTAATTATCATAATCACTCATCTTTCAAGCTGCGGTTTTTAGTGGCTTTCTTCACCATAACACGCAACTTGAAATTTCTTGGATAGGTTAGATTGAAGTATATCTAAGGTATGCCCGTTATCGTTGGCAGGAATACAGTATTATTGCTGAGACCACAACCAAGCCGCACCACGCACACCACTGGAATCACCATGCACAGCTTTTCTGATTGGTGTGGCACACTCTCCACCAAAAACCCACTCTTTGACTAAATCCGGCAACGTTTGGTAAAGACGCTCGACATTGCTCATTCCACCACCGAGTACAATCACATCCGGATCCAGTAGATTAATCACTTGTGCCAGTGCCCGTGCCAAACGCCTTTCATAGCGATTCATCGCCAATTCTGCAAATTTATCTCTTTGTGCCAAAGCCTCTATGATTTCATGACCTTTTTTCTGAACCCCACTCAAACGGAAGTAATCCGTCATAAATCCTGTACCCGACACAAAGGTTTCAGTGCATCCCGGCTTGCCGCAAAAGCAACGAACTTCATCCTGATATACCCGATCTGTTTCATCCATCCACGGTAATGGGTTATGTCCCCATTCCCCTGCCAGCCCATTACCACCAGCATGGACACGCCCCTCAAATGCAATCCCAGAACCACAGCCCGTTCCAATAATAACGGCAAAAACCATGGGCATTCCTTCACCTGCACCATCAATAGCTTCCGATACCGCCAGACAATTTGCATCGTTGGCGATACGCACTTCACGCCCCAATAAAGCGGCTATATCCTTATCCAATATTTGTCCATTCATCCAAACTGAGTTGGCATTTTTTACTTTTCCGGTAAAAGGCGAAATTGCGCCAGGAATTCCAATCCCCACCGTTCCTTGCTGTCCGGTTACCTGCTCCGCATCGATAATCAACCCAACAATAGCTTTCAGTGTCTTCTGGTAGTCATTGCGGGGAGTATCCACCCGTTTGCGAAATAATTCTTCCCCCTGATCGCCTAATGCAATCACTTCAATCTTGGTTCCACCGAGATCAATGCCTATACGCATAATTTACCTTTCCTATTTAGCAGGACGACGTTTTTTATTATATAAAACTGAGGAAGTTATTATATGAAACTGATGAAGTTCTAGGGCTTCGTCACATGATTCGTTATTATGCACCCTTATATTTTAAGATGACTTTTGTCACGATGCGCAACAATATGGGGTAACTGCATGTTATGGTTCAAAAATTTAATGATTTACCGTTTAAACCGAGAGATCTCCCTTTCGGCGGATGAACTGGAAAAACAATTAAGCCCATTGGCATTCACCCCATGTGGTAGCCAAGATATGATGAAAACTGGCTGGGTTTCACCAATGGGTTCCCATGGTGAAGCATTGACCCATGCTTCCGGCAATCAAATTCTTATCTGCGCACGTAAGGAAGAAAAGATGCTGCCTTCTCCTGTAATTAAACAGGAATTACAGGCCAAAATAACGCGCCTGGAAGGTGAACAACACCGCAAGCTGAAAAAAACCGAAAAAGACTCACTGAAAGATGAAGTGATCCACACTCTGCTGCCGAGAGCATTCAGCCGTTTCAGCCAAACCTATATTTGGATCGATACCGTCAACCATTTGATCATCGTTGATGCTGCCAGCGCAAAACGTGCTGAAGACAATCTGGCACTGCTGAGAAAAACATTGGGATCTTTGCCCGTTGTTCCTCTTACCTTTACCGACCCCATTGAACTGACGTTAACTGAATGGGTACGTTCAGGTAATCTTCCTACAGGCTATGCCCTGATGGATGAAGCAGAGCTGAAAGCCATTCTGGAAGAAGGCGGGGTTATCCGCTGTAAAAAACAGAATTTGGTATCAGACGAAATTGCGGCACATATTGAATCCGGTAAATATGTCACTAAGTTGGCCTTGGATTGGGAAGAACGCATTCAGTTTATGCTGTCAGATGATGGCGCTTTCAAACGTATCAAATTCAGCGAAACCTTACGTGAGCAAAACGATGATATCGATCGCGAAGATGTTGCCCAACGATTTGACGCAGATTTTACCTTAATGACCGGCGAGTTAAGTGCACTGTTCAAAAGCACTATTGATGCACTGGGTGGCGAGGCAGAAAAATAGTCTTTCAGAGATTAAGCTGACTTAATGAACTGCCTGCAACAATCATATCCATTGAGGCAGTTCGAAACAGCACCGTGTGATTTTTTCCAGGTTTTAGTGCCAAATAATTAATTCCTTGGCGCTAACTTCAATTAGAACTGATAAACCAATCCGATACCAAACACATCATCAGTGTTAATCTGAGTCTTTTTAGAGAAATCATTATCTTTCAGCAAGTTAAACTGGTATTCGGCGTAAGTACGCATATTCTTATTGAAGTTGTAGGAAGCGCCAACTGCAACATATTTCACCAAATCTTCAGATCCCTTGTCTGTCAATATGCTCTTATCAGCCAAGTCATTGCCCAAATCTTTACCTTTGGAATAAACAAAACCAACAGATGGGCGCAAACCCGAATCAAACTGATACTGAGCCGTCAGCTCAATATTTTGAGTTTTATTGGCAAACATAGTGTGGTTGTCCACAGAGCTACCAAATCTAGTCAAGTTACGAGCTTCACCATACATGGCCGCCAGATACACATTATTTTTGTCATACTTGGCAGAGACGATCCATGCTTCAGCTTTATTCCCTTTAGCCAGAACCTTAGCTTCATTAGTACCCAGCTTTTGTGCCGAAGTGCGGTTAGAATTGCCGTATGCAGCCCCAACACTGAAACCACTACCAAAATCATAGGAACTAGAAAGCCCAAAGCCATCCCCATTCTGTCTTGCAATATCACTACGGCTATTTCTGGTGCCACTGTCATTTTTAGCTTGATACTGCAAAGCAAAATTCAAACCATTCACCAAACCAAAAAAGTCAGTATTACGATATGTTAACAACCCTGTCGAACGCCCCATCAAGAAATTATCGGTCGCTACCATGGAGTCACCACCAAATACTGGCAGTTCATCCGTCCATGCGTTAGCATCATAGACGATGCCCATATTACGACCGTAATCCAGCGAACCATATTCACCAAATTTAAAACCAGCAAAAGCGTAACGTGTTCTGGTATTTTTGCCACTTTCCACTTCTGTTCCATTGGCACCCATATTGAATTCCCAACGCCCAAATCCAATCAATTTATCCGTAACTTGGGTTGAACCTCTAATACCTATACGACCAACAGAACCGTCACCAGCCTCTTTATTTGATTTAGAGAATGTTCTCTGGACCTCGGCCTTTCCATATAAATCTATTTTATTACCATTCTTATTATAAATTTCAGCAGCATTTGCTGCCCCTGCTATAAGAAGCACCGGAATTGCCATTGCTATTGTGTTGCGTTTTATCATTATCATGTCCTCATTAGGCTTGTTATTATTTCGCCACCGCAAAAAACCATACTCTAATAAACATTTTTTTCTGGAATCAATAATCAGGTGAGCGGAATGTTTTTTACACGCTTTAGTTACTTTAATGTTAAATTTGTAACAAGCAATGACGATACTAAGATTTAACGAAACCTTTTGCTAACAAAAATTGGCAAAAAATGCCATCCTGTGAAGATAGTCACATCATAGGTATAAAACCAATAACTCAATAGCATTAATTATGACAATAACTTATTTAAAACAGTAAGTTATAAATAATGAGTGAAGTGATAAAAATGAGTTCTTCCATAAGAATAAGTGGTTTGGTTATTTGAATTTGTACTTTTCGCGAATATTTATAATAGATTACGTGATAGTCATTATTCAATATTGTTGACAAGTACCTGCGAGTTCTGTATTTGGTGAAATGTGATTTATCTCTTCCATTTAAACTTAAATCAGTCTGTTCTGTTTATTAATGGGATCACGCCAGTGCGGTACAAATATTCACAACTTATAAGGTGCTAAAATGGCAGAAAATCATTCACGCCCACGAGGCCGCCCCACAATTCCAGAGCAAGAAATACGCCAAAAAATCTACGACGTCACCCTTCTTCTTCTTATTCATCAAGGTTATAGCAAAACAACCATGGATGTGGTTGCCAAAAAAGCGGGTATTGCCAAAAAAACTCTCTACCGTTTTGTCAAAAATCGGGAAGATTTACTCGAACAAATTGTTGTGGGTTGGAAAGACAGTTCTATTCCTGCCTTTGACGAAAAAACCAATAATGCTCAGAAGTTCATAAAATTATTGAAAAAATATTTAACTGAACTGGCAAAGAAATCGTTATCTATGGAAGCAGTAGGATTATTTAAATTATTGCAATCTGATTTTCCTTATCGTGAAATGTTATTGGATAAATATCAACAAAGTAGTATTGAACAAAGCAAAAATATTTTGGCCGATTGGCTGGAGCGCCAATATCAGCAAGGATTACTGAAAAAAATGGATTTTCATGTCACCAGTGAACTTATAATCTCAATGGTCATTGCAGAACCACTCAGGCAAATGGCACTGGGGCTTCTTCCACCGATGCCAGAAACGGACATTACGCCTCGCATTAACGCAACAATTACTTTGCTCAAGAATGGAGTTGTAGAGAAATAACCATTATTGATTAAGTTAATTACCCGTTATTTCATTTTCACAAAAATATAATCGGCGCTGAAACAATTCTCCCATCAGCGCCCTCTCTAATCAGAAAACTCACGTTATAAAAAATAAGACAAGAGAAGCAAGACCATGAAATTTCCCTTTCGTCCTTTATTATTAGCTACTGCCTTAAGTTGCAGTTTTTCATCCATTGCAGATTCCGTTGATCAACTGCCCCTTATGCCATGGCCACAACAGGTTTCAGTGCAGCCAGGACGCCTTTATAATATCGATCGGCAATTAAATATCATCATCACGGGGGATAATATGCAAGATGCAATATCCCGCTGGCGAAAACGCGTTGAAGCACAAACTGGCTGGATATTAACATCACCCGAAGCGACTGTTTCTTCTGCCCCGACAATCAGGATTAATATCGCCAGAAAAACAGCTTCAGTTCCCCAGCCCAATAGCGATGAAAGTTATCAGTTGGTCATTAATCCAAAGGGGGTCACATTAAAAGCAGCGACTCGCTTTGGTGCCATGCGTGGCATGGAAACCTTACTACAGTTACTCCAAAATGATGCCAAAGGTACTTATTTTCCACTGGTCAATATCAACGATAATCCACGGTTTTCATGGCGTGGTGTAATGCTTGACTCAGCCCGCCATTTCCTGCCTGTTGAAGCGATAAAACGCCAACTGGATGGTATGGCTGCTGCCAAGATGAATGTCTTTCACTGGCATTTAACCGATGACCAAGGTTGGCGCTTTGCTTCTGAGCATTACCCGAAACTGCAACAACTCGCCAGCGACGGGCAGTTTTACAGCAAAGAGCAACTAAAAGATGTGGTTGCTTATGCAAGTAGTTTGGGTATTCGTGTTGTACCTGAAATTGATTTACCGGGCCATGCTTCCGCGATTGCCGTTGCTTACCCTGAACTGATCAGTGCACGTGGGACTTATGCTATGCAACGAGAATGGGGAGTTCATAAACCAACACTTGATCCGAGCAATCCTAAAGTGCATCAATTTGCCGATACTCTGATTGGTGAAGTCGCTGAAATTTTCCCTGATCCCTATATTCACATTGGCGGTGATGAAGTCGATGCTTCCCAATGGCTGGCTTCCAAGAAAATACAGGCATTTATGCAGGAAAAAAGTTTGAAAGATACACATGCCCTGCATGCATGGTTCAATCAGGAACTGGAAAAGCTCCTTGGGAAACATGGACGCAAAATGGTGGGTTGGGATGAGATCTACCATCCTTCATTGCCTCATTCAATCGTCATTCAATCATGGCAAGGACAAGATTCATTGGGCAAAACTGCTAACGATGGCTATCAAGGAATTTTATCCACGGGATTTTACCTCGATCAGCCTCAAAGTGCCGCCTATCACTATCGTAATGAAGTATTACCACAACCACTCAATATTGATGACAATGTGAAAACAGATGAGGCAGTACAAAGCTGGTCATTTAAGATGCCACGTTTAAAGGGCAGCCCCGTGATGGGCAGTTTTACCCTGATTCAAGACAGCAAGGGTAAATGGCGTGGTTTTATTGATTTCGCAGGAA
Organism: Xenorhabdus vietnamensis; assembly: GCF_002127535.1. Taxonomy (GTDB): domain Bacteria; phylum Pseudomonadota; class Gammaproteobacteria; order Enterobacterales; family Enterobacteriaceae; genus Xenorhabdus; species Xenorhabdus vietnamensis. The sequence goes on along the minus strand of NZ_MUBJ01000001.1, from coordinate 159,976 downwards.
AATCACGTCGTGCCGTTGATCAGATTGTCTGGCAAGGAGATACAGTCAGGTTTACGGTGGATAGCTGGATGGGAGAAACCACGCCTGTTGTGACACTCGATCAAAAACAGAAAACTGCTGGCGGTTATATTTTATTGGGTAATGTACGTTATCCGATAACAGGAGAAAAATTGGCAGGGGTTCCCGCAGGCAAACAGCCTGCCGTGCCAGCAAGTGATCATCAACAAAATATTCTTGGGGCCGAAGCTGCGTTATGGTCAGAGAATGTCACTGCAGAAATGTTGGATATTAAACTCTGGCCACGCACTTTTGCTATCTCCGAGCGGCTTTGGTCTGCCAAAGATGTGACAAACGAGAAGCACATGTACCAGCGTCTGCAAGCAATGGATACATGGACAACGGTATCTGTCGGTTTACAACAGCAGGCCAGTAGTCAGCGCTTGATGACCCGGCTGGCAAACAGTACTAATATTGAGCCATTACAGATCTTGGCTGAGGCAGTGGAGCCCGCCCAATATTACTCTCGTCATCATGCTAAATATCAAGCCGGTAATTACCATCAATATGAACCGCTTTACCGCTTTGCTGACGCGATAGGGCCAGAAAGTCATATTGTCAGGGAAATGGATACTTTAGTTAATCGGTTATTGAGAAATAAGCAGGATTGGCAAGCAGAACAGGCATTACGTGATCGGCTGATACGCTGGCGGGATAATAATGATTCCCTGATGAAAATCGTCAAAGCGAATTATATGATGCGTGACCTTGCGCCCGTTGCCGATGACGTTGGTGAGATTGCTGAACTCGGTTTAGTCATGCTGGATCACCTAAAAGCCGGAAGCTCCCTTGCTCCGCAACAACGGCAAGATGCACAGAAACTATTGTTACGGGGCGCGCAAATGCGTGATGAAGTGGTAATACGAGCGGTATATCCATTGGAGCGGATGCTTGATCATTTGGATAAGCAGGCTGATTAAAAAAGCTGAGTATTTCATCATAATAAGATTTTGAGTAATAAGGCTGAGAAGAATATTCCCAGCCTTTTCTATTACTAATATCTTTATTTCAGCTTATTATATTGCAAGGCTAAATTATCCAAGAAATCTAATTGGCCTTTTATCAGATTGGTTAGATTGGCCTGATTAATTTCTTTACCTGATAATTTGTGTAATTGATTGGCAAATGAACTCCACGCTTGCTCAATCTTAACCGCCTCAGAAAGCATAGTGGTGCGTTCTGTATCTATTTGCATCACATCTTTTAAACCAGAAAGGCGCTGTTCGGTTTCCTGTAATGTAGTTTTCAGAGCGTCAGTTTCTTGCATCAGTTGATCAATTTGATCACTGAGTTTCATTCTGGCATCTGCCAAATCGATATATTTCAATCCTTCAGAAACTTTACCTAATATTTTTCTGGCGATCTCAGCACCTTGTTTAATTGCCTGTTTAATGGCTTCTTTTTTAGGTTGTGTCAGATCCAAACTATCAATGTCACTGGCGCTTGGGATAAAATCCTTAAACATGTCTGCAATATTATTTGCACGAATGACATCCTGGCTTTCGATGATCTTCTCGCGTTCAGAATCTAATTTATTTCTTTTCTCGGCTTTCTTTTCGATATCACTTTGTAATTCTACTGTTTGTGCTTCCGTTTGCGCTAAAATATCTTCCAAGCGTTCCGCAATCACAATGTTACTAATATCTCCGGTTTTTCCAGTCAGTTGAGTGGCTCTACTGCTGAAATTAACAATCACATGATCAATATCTTTCGATAATTTCAGGATCAATTGCTCGCGTTCTTCCAGTAAAGCCTTGCGATCATCGTCGCCCAGATCGGAGTCTGCCAAAGCTTCATCGATTTGGCGGATAGTTTCGAAAGTACTTCCCGCAGTGAGTTGGCTCAGTATTGGCGTTAATTGTGATAAAGAATCGCGTATCATTTCATTGAGGTCGCGGCTATACATACCAACCTGTTTGGCTTTTCCACCAATAACTTCAATACCTGAAGTTTGTCGTTGTGCCAAAAGCCAAATAGTATTTACTGCCTGATTCAGGGCTTTGATATTGATTTCTGGATACAAGATTTCTTGTTGTGAGATAATATTCTCAGACATTTTAATATTCCTTTTATCTTATAAATTATTTTAAGCAGAGATTAGCTATAGAGTTTTTTATATTCTGCCAATGCTTCATCAAAAGTTTTTACTAATTGTGAAGCAGAACCTTGTACTTCTTTCCAAGGACTAATAACTTGCTTAAACGTTGCCATAAAAGAGGTCAGTTTCAATGCATTATTAATTTCCGCAAACTTTTCTTTAGATGTAGTAATTTGCGTTAGCATTGTGCTCCACATGAAATCCAAGTGGTTTAGGGCAACTTCTGCATCCAGCATACAAGTATGAATGCCATAAAAATTCAGGGATAAATTTTGAATCGCCTTTTGTAATGCACCTTTATCTTTCACTTGATCTTGTAAGCCTTTGACTTCACCAATCAATTCATTTTTCCGTTTACGAGCTTTTTCTGCTTTGTCACCAAAAATACCGCCGGTAATCGCCCAACCAATAATTCCTCCAGCCACTCCAGAAAATGCCAGACCTACGTATTTATCATAGTCTTTTTTGAGTTGTTCAATCTCTTCGTTCTTCCTATCAATTTTATCTTGCAACTCTTTGATGGTAGAAGAAAGATGATTGTCATCCATCAGTTTTTTCTTACTATTGACCTGTGGCTGTAGCCCCTGTGCAGGATTTCCATCTGATAATGTCCCGCCAATCAGTGTAATTTTAAAATCGGTTACCGCATTTTTAACTCGCAGGGTATTTTCTTGCTGTTTTGTAATATCTTTTTTCATACTTTCAAGAATATTACCCAATTCGACAGCGATTTCTTTATCATCATTGGTATAACTTATTTCAGCTAATTGCTTATCAGTTAAATCGCCTAGCTTTGTCCTAACGCGTTCAATAATCGGCATTTGGTCAATAACGCTGATTATTTCCCCGCCCGTTTCGGTAATTTGTCTGCCCGAATTTTCCAGATCAATACTTTGCTGTTGAACTTTACTTTCCACATCACTCCAGCTAGTCGCATGATCGTGAATGTCTTTAAATAAGGTGGTAATATTGGCGGGTTTTAAGCCATCGATATCAATATCGTTATAACCGATATATTCCTTTACTCCCTGCAAACTAGTAGGAAGTTCCAAACCATGCTTAACATATAATTTGATACTAATGAGATCTTGTTTAGTAAAGATACCTCCTGGACGAGCTGCTCCTTCTACCTGACTGGTCAATATTTTTAAGGTAACTGTAGGAACTTCTGATACGGGTATTTTATTTTCTGCTACAGATTGACTTAATCTCATATCGTTCTCCATTGGTGTTATCGGCTTAATTTATATTAATTAGACTTTGTATTTTTTCATCTGAAAACCTTTTTATTTAGATACAATTTAAATATGTATGATTGCATTAAACCTAATGTAAAAAATAAATATTTACATCTTAATATTTATTTTAATTTATCTAATTTGTTTCGTTTATTTCAATTAAGCAAGGATTTTAATAAAATCGAAATTTCATTTATTTATCACTTCACTAACTAAAATAATAAACTTTATAAACCATCATCAATATTTATTGACAATATATCATATTATATATTTTTACTATTTATAGAAAACTACGTCAGAAGATATCCCCATCAGAAAACAAAATATCAGAAGAATAGCTAAAGTTAAGACCAAATAACAATGAGATAGATATAAAAACATAACAAAAACAATCTAATCCTTACTTTTTTTAATACATAATTTCGCACTTAACACCATAATAATAAACAAAAAAAATAATGCCATTACAAATGGCATTATCCCAAAATATTTAAATCCTAATGAGGGTGTAAAGTATTTCATTTCCTGTTACATCATCATCATATTTCAAATTGCAATTTTACTGGCTATACCCAATCCTCCCAATCACATAGTTAATTATGTGAATCCATTGCTACTGGTACCTATATTTAATTAAAAGATCACGAAACTTTTCAAAATCGGTGATTTTATCAAGCATGCCGCTGACATCATCGCGATTGAAAATATCTAACAATGCATCATAACTTTCTGCAAAATATGTTCTATCTACCCGATTTATTGCGATCAAAAAAACCACATGGACGCGTTCATCTTTTCCCCATCGGATGCCTTTAGGGCTTATTATTACGGCAATACAAGTCTTCACTGCATCCATCTTTATCGAGTGAGGTAACGCTAAAATGCCAAATGCCGTCGATGATGTATTCTCACGTTCATAGACATAATTGATGAAATCAGCTTCAACATACCCCCTTGTGAACATTTTGTGACAAACCACTTCGAGTAGTTCATCCCGATTGCGAAAAGCGGGATTAAACAAAAAAAGCTCAGGATCAAAGAATAAATCTACATTTCGTTTTAATGTTGCCCATTTCCGATTTGCATTGGCGATGTCAATTTTACCAATCAACTCTGAGCGTTTATCTCTCAAGTGGAAGGGAGAAATATAAATTGTTTCATAGCCGCGTGCCGCAGAAAAATTTATTGTGGTAATCAATAATTCAAACTCTATGCCTTCCAATTCAGACGGCCGGGAAATTACCTTAATAATATTGATTTCATCACCAAAATCACGCAATAACTGATGAAAGATTTTATTTTCAATTCCCCGATAATCCGGACACAAAAGCACAGTTTGAACTTTAGTGACATTTCTTTTCTGCCGTTCGAATTCCGCTCCAACATGTAATGCAATGAAAGAAATTTCATCTTCACTTAATTTACTACTGAAAAATTTATTTAATTTAAGAGAAATAAATATAGCGATATCAAAAATAACCCTACATTCTTTTTTGATTATCTCCAACATTGGGTTTTTAGTATAGATATTGTGTTTCAGCCTCGTTTGCAATCCCGACAAATGTAAAGCCAACAAAGAAATAAAATCATCAGAAATTAAGTTAATCAGATAATGCTCTTGTACGGATTCAGCAATCTGCTGAGTGAATTGATAAAGTTCAGCGCCAACTAAATTGATGACTTCATTGTCCGTTTTATCAAAGTTCGTGTTGGTTTTCAAAAAAAAGTAGCAAGATCTTCTTTCATTTTCGGGAACAAAGATCCCAAAACAAAGTTGAAGTTTGTCGCATAATTCATCTGAGATCAGTTTTAGGCCACTATTTTCTATATGTAATGTCTGGTTCTCCAGATGTCTGCCCTTTTTCAATCGCTCAATAAGTATCAGAAAGTGCAAGACAAGATTAGTATATGAAAAATCACTAAGATACAGCTCCGCCTTATCAAAAATATTTTTAATTATTTCAACAACATATTTAACTTGTTTACTTTCAAATGTCTTTTCTAAAACGTTTAAATCGATGAAACGATAATTTGTTTGTTCAAAGATTGAGTAAGATACTAATTTTCTCAAATCATGTTCATAACCCAATATTTCAACATGGTTGTTCTTGCATAAAAATTTCACGTTGAAGCGCTGGAATGATGAGTTCATTTTATATATCAAAGTTCTTAATGTAGAATCACTTATGCACAAATCATTACTGAGATCATAAATATTATTGCTTCTCTTAAATAATAAGATCGCTTTTATAACAAAGTGCGCTCTATCTTGATACGTTTTAGGGAAATTGTTTTTATTATAATGTAATTGCCTTATTTTATTTTGTGATAATAAATTGTGTGATAAGCAGTATCCCTGCCGACTGGAAGTAATAATTTTTTGTTCATTCTCTCCATTAATCTCTGCGACATAATTTTTTATAGATCTTATTGAGACCTGTAATGTTTGAGATAATTTCAATGCTGATACGGGAGTGTTTTTAGTTAATAGATAATCTAATAACTCTTTCTGTTTAGTCCTTAGCATAAGAACACCTATGAAATTTAAAAAAAACCAATTTATGGTACTGTTAATATTTTTATTTAAAAATAAAAACTTTCACTCTATGAGTGCAAATAGGTATTTGCATATTAAATGGAAATGATAGAAAGTATAGGCTGCATCCAAGAATAAAAACCCATCATTAAACAGAACAAATTAATTTAACACCTTAATAAAACACATCAACAAAATAACAAGAGGGCTACATGAAGAAAATATTTATTATGTTATGCTGCGGTGCCGGTATTTCCAGTGGAATGCTGGCAACCAGAACCAGAAATGCGGCAAAGGATAAAGCAATTCCTGTCACAGTTGAGGCCAGAAGTGAAAGTGAGGTTGCAGAATACTTTTCCGTTATCGATATTCTATTCCTTGGGCCACATTATGCTTCACAACAAAAAGAATTTCAGAAACACGCCGAACGCTATCATATCCCCGTCATTGTTGTACCACAGGAAATCTATGGAAGATTAGACGGTGAAGCGTTACTTGAATTAGCCATAAATACAATTAACTCCATGAAAAATTAACCTAATCATCTAAATTAACTTCACCAGGGAATTTTAAAGAAAAATAACTAAAGAGAGATGCAAAATGAAAGCATTTATGTCTTGGCTATCTGATTCATTTGCACCTGCTATGCAAAACTTTACCAAACGACCTTGGGTAGCAGCTATTTCTGGTGCAATGCAGAAAAATATTCCTTTTATTTTAGCCGGTTCACTTATATTTTTTTATAATGTATTTCGTTCTTATTTTTTATTCTTGCCTGATCTTGGAAAAATAGCTAATTATTCCTTCGGAATGCTCGGCTTGATTACTGCTTTTATGATTGCTAACCAAATGATGGAGAAACTACATCATTTTCGATATACGCTCATTGCCGGACTCACTTCAATTTGTGTCTACATGATGTTCATCAAACCAGAATTTGCTGATGGCAATATGATCGTGAGTTTTGATCGCTTTGGCCCTGCAGGAATTTTATTGGGGATTATCACGGGATTGTTTGTTTCTTACCTCTTTCACTTATATACCAAGACAGGATTTTTGAAAGAGAGCTCTTTGCCTGATTTTGTTGTCAGCTGGATACATTCGATTATCCCCATACTGATTTCCATCAGTTCCGGGACTTTACTGGTCTTCACCTTTAATATTGATGTTTTTTCCAAGTTACTGTCATTTTTTTCACCTATTGCTGTGTTTGGGCAAACCCTGCCCGGGTTTATCCTCATGGCGCTAATTCCTGCAATAGCCATGTCCATGGGTATTTCGGTCTGGACATTTACTGGCTTGCAAATGCCAATCTTCATGCTTGGGATCTCTGCCAATATTGCACAAGTTGCTGCCGGACAACCCCCGACCAATATTGTGACTTATGAAACCATGTTCACCGCAGCTTTGATCACGATGGGAGGGACTGGTGCAACTCTTGCCCTGAATCTTTTAATGCTGTTTTCAAAATCCAAGGAACTGAAAACAACAGGTTATATCTGTATCGGCCCTTCTTGCTTCAATATCAACGAACCATTGGTGTTCGGGACGCCAATCGTTCTCAATCCACTATTAATGCTGCCAATGTGGATCAATGCAATCACCAGCCCAATTATCGTATGGATTTTCATGCGCTCAGATTGGCTGAATATTCCCGCGAAAATGATTCAAGTTGGCCAGATACCAGCCCCGTTTTCCAGTGTCCTTATCACAGAAGACTGGCGGGCCATCATTTGCTATATGGTACTCATGGCTGTTTTCCTCATTACTTGGTATCCCTTCTTTAAGGTTTATGAAAAGAAACGTATTGAGGAAGAAAGTGCCAGTGTAAGTCAGCAGAATTAGATTAAATTGTGTAATTTTATCAGGAAATTAAAAAATGAACCGAGAGGACAATGTTTTAACTCCCGTTGCTCTGGAAATTATTCTCAATGCGGGTAATGCCAGAGAAAAAAGTGAAGAAGCCATTAAATATGCCCATATTGGTGATTTTAAAAACGCTCATTTATATTTGGATAAGGCCAGAAAAATGATGTTATCTGCTCATCATGCACAAACTGATGTTATTCAAAAAGAAACTCAGGGTGAAAGCTTTTATTTAGACTTACTGTTTATTCATGCTCAAGATACATTGATGACAATACGCAGTGAACTTAATTTGAGAAAAGAAATAATTAGTCTTTATGAACTTATTCACAAAATGACTAATAAAAATCAATAAAGGAAAATATCATGAAAAATAATAACGATTTATTTCCAGAGAATTTTCTTTGGGGAGCATCAACCAGTGCTTATCAGGTTGAAGGTGCCGCGGAAAAATATGGTAAAAGACTTTCACAGCAAGATATTCTCAATAACAATCCAGATTTTGCAGATACACATATCACCAGTGATCATTACCATCGCTATAAAGAAGATGTCGCTTTAATGAAAGAGCTTGGTTTAAAATCTTATCGTTTTTCCATAGCATGGTCGCGTATTTTTCCAGAAGGAATTGGGAAGGTAAATGATAAAGGAGTCGAATTTTATCATAATCTTATTGATGAGTTGTTGAAAAATGACATAACGCCGATTCCTACTCTTTATCATTATGATATGCCAATGGCGCTGGTCGAAAAATATCATGGCTGGATCGATCGGCAAAGTGTAGAGGATTTTGCTCATTACGCAGAGTTTGTAATCAAAGAATATGGTAAGAAAGTCAAATATTGGCTAACGATCAATGAACAAAGCATTATTGTGCAATTCTGGACGAAAAAATGTTTAATTCCAAATCATTATCTTCATGATGAACAGATCAAATATCAAATTAATCATCATATGAATCTCGCCCATGCCATCGCCTGCAAGCTGGTTCATCAATGGGTACCCAATGGTTTGGTTGGAGCAGCATTAGGATATTCCGCCATTTATCCGCTGACCAGCAGACCGGAAGATAATTTAGCCGCCCAGAATGCCAATGATCTACGTAATTACTACTTCACCGATATTTATTTGAAAGGGCACTACAATCAATCGGCATTAATCTACTTAAAAAATCATGGCCTGGCACCGCGCATCGAAGTAGGTGATATGGCGTTAATCAAGGAGGGTTATTCTGATTTTCTGGCAATTAATTACTATTGCAGTCATGCCGCCGCCGCAGCCTCCAAAAATGCTCAACGGCGAATGGACGGCTTTAATCCAACAGGTGTTAAAGGGCAGATAGACGGATATGAAATTCAACCGGATTTCTACCAAATTCATAAAAATCCACACCTTGAGACAACTGACTGGGATTGGGCAATCGATCCCATCGGGTTGGAATATCTTTTGCGTGATTTATATAGCCGTTATCAAAAACCCTTGATGATCACGGAAAATGGTTTTGGTGCTGATGATAAGCTGGAATCTGATGGCTCTATTCATGATGATTATCGTATTCATTATATTCAACAACATCTTAATGCCATTAAACAAGCGATGAATTATGGGGTTGAGGTTATTTCCTATAATCCATGGAGTTTTATTGATGTGCTTTCCACCAGCAATGGATATAAAAAAAGATATGGTTTTGTCTATGTAAATAGAACAGATAAAGACATTAAGGATCTCTCCCGTTATAAGAAAGACTCATTTTATTGGTATCAGGATGTTATTCAAACTCAGGGTAAAGCATTAACAAAATGCTAATCTTATTTTTTATTGGCAGGTAAATTTTATGGTTGAATATTCGGTGGTAGTTACTGCACCTTCAGGGCTGCATACCCGACCTTGCGCCCAACTCTGTAATTTTGTCAAAAATTATAGTGGAAAGATTGAAATTATCAGAGGAAATAAAAGTGCCAACCTGAAAAGCATGTTCAAAGTTATGTCGATGGGAATCAAAAACGGTATGGAAGTGATGATTCGGGTAGAAGGAGACAATGAGGAGGAAATGGCGCAGTCGGTTATTGCATTTATCCGTAATATAAAAGACTGAGCCACTGGTTTTATTTAGCCGTTCGCCGTTCAATCATGAGTAAGGAGCGTTTTGTGATTTCTTTTGACGAAATGGAGCATATGGCACATCAGCTAATATCCCCAACACAATTAAATAAATATATTAAATATGGTCATGTCAGTGCTGTTATTCAAAGCGAATCAGGTCATATTTATACTGGAATTAATATTGATACTGCCTGCTCTATGGGATTTTGTGCAGAACACGGCGCAATTGCGGAGATGATAAAACAAGGAGAAACACGGATAATCAGGCTTATTGCTGTCAATCGGCATGGTGATATCATCCCTCCCTGTGGCCGCTGTCGGGAATTTATCAGCCAAATAAACCCAGAGAATATTCACGCTGAAGTGAAAGTCACTAAAGAAAAGATTTTATCTCTCAATGAACTATTACCTTTTGACTGGAAGAAACATTGACTGGAAAAAACGGCATTGGTGATTTCATAATAGGATTTTCACCTAAAGATAAAGTAATAGTCAGAAACTAAAAGAGAAACAAATAATAAAATTACAAAATGGTTTCATAGTCAAAACTGCCCGATTTTACTATTCGGGCAGTTTTTTATTTGAGCAGTTGATTATTCAGACTATTTATATTGGCAGATAATCAAGAAGCGCTATTGGGCAGAAACGGATTCCATTCCTACTAATCCCACTTTGAGGTAACCCGCTTTGCGCAGAGAATCCATTACACTCATCAGGGTTTCATAATCCACGGTTTTATCTGCCTGGAAGAAAATCGTTGTGTCTTTGTTGGATTGCGTGGTTTGATCCAATACCAAAGATAAATTATCACGCTCAACGACCTGATCCCCCACATACAGCTGTTTATCTGCTTTCACCGTCAAAAATACAGGTTTTTCTGGTCGGGGTTGCGGTTTGGCGGACGATGCAGGCAAATCAACTTTAATATCTACGGTTGCCAATGGCGCTGCTACCATGAAAATAATCAGCAGCACCAACATCACGTCAATAAATGGCGTGACGTTAATTTCATGCAATTCACCGCTATCGTCCAAATCTTCATTAAGACGTATTGCCATAATTTATTACCTTGCTTCTGCTTTTTCTGCTTTGCTTTCAGCCAGATCAAGATCACGCCCCAGCAATAGAATTGCCTGAGCAGCCATATCTCCCACCTGACCACGGTATGATGCAATAACACGGGCAAAGACGTTATAAATTACTACCGCAGGGATCGCTGCCACCAGACCCAATGCTGTTGCCAACAGTGCTTCCGCAATACCGGGAGCAACAACGGCCAAATTAGTTGTTTGTGAGTGAGCGATACCGATAAAGCTGTTCATGATCCCCCAAACAGTACCAAACAGCCCCACGAATGGCGAAATTGCGCCAATGGTCGCCAGATAACCGTTACCACGCCCCATATGGCGGCTGATTGCTGCGACGGTACGTTCCATGCGGAATGACGTTCGCTCTTTGGTTCCAACCTTGTCAATGCTGTCAGCAGACAGAGCGCGCTCTGATTGTGCTTCACTCAACAACAAACGGCTGATGCTGCGATTGCCAAAGTCTGCTGCGATTTTCACTGCCGTATCCAGATTGGCGACATCAACCAAAGCCAATTGCTCTTTACGTAAACGGCGGCGAGCCATTAAGAGTTCAACACCTTTGGAGAAAAACAGTGCCCACGTAATAACAGAAGCAATCACCAGCCCCACCATGACAGTTTTGACTACTGCATCCGCATTTTGGTACATACCCCAAATAGACAGATCTGCTGCAAAGCCACTGGACTGGTTTTCAGAATTTTCCTGGATTGGTGCCACAATTGTTTCAGTGGTTGTAGTTTCAGTAGCAGCAGCATTTTTAGTTGCATCAGCCGCCACGGTTTGCGCTTCTGTGGTTGATGGTACGTCAGTTTTTTGCGTATCAGTTTTCGGCGTATTAACTGTTGGCTCAGCCGCCTGTGGAGCTACAGAAGATACTGGTGTTGCTGGAGCGGCTACCTGAGCAGCAGCCTGATTTTCTGGTGCGGCTGGCGCTGTATCAGCCCATGCTGAACTTGTTAATCCAAGTGCCAATAGAATAGAAGCTGTCAAATTACGCATCAGTTAGCCTTACTCTCTTTCTTATAGATTCTGTTACTTAGCAGTGAATCACATTTACTCATCTTGCTAATCCTAATATTTCCTGAGTCAGGGTTCTCTTTTTCAACTTGTATCTCCCTCATCTTGCAGTTTGGTTCTACACTGCGGGGATACAAGCCACATCTGAACCCTGATTCATACTTCTTACCGCAAAGGGAAAAAAGTCCGCTGCAAATGATATCAGACATTGTGCGATTTGATAGTAATTATCATTACTATTTAATAAAAAAGTACAAATTAATGATGTTCCTTCGTTAATCTATTCTGATTTACCTTCAGCAACTCACCTTGAATTTTCCTCAAGTTGTGCGAATCCCTTTGGCAAAACAACGCCAAATCTTTTAACTTTCTAATCATTATTTGAATAATTTTATTGCGATCATAAGCAGGAAATTAATTTGGGGAACAATGTCATGACAGAAAAAAAGCTGGAAACCTTATTGGTCGGTGCCGGGAGACAAAAAAAATTTACGCAAAGTGCCGTCAACCCTATTCTTCAACGCACTTCATCTGTCATTTTCGATACTGTTGAAGACTTAAAGCAAGCCTTGAAGAACCGTACCAAAGGCGAATTATTTTATGGACGCCGTGGCACACTGACACATTTTGCCTTTCAATCTGCAATGGCAGAGCTGGAAGGCGGTGCAGGCTGTGCCCTATACCCTTCCGGTGCGGCCGCAATTACCCATTCGATTCTGGCATTCGTAGAAACAGGTGATCATGTTCTAATGACAGGCACTGCTTATGAACCCACGCAGGAATTTTGCGATCACTTTCTGAAAAAAATGGGGATCTCCACCGATTATTTTGATCCAATGATCGGAGAAAATATTGCTTCGCTGATTCAACCCAATACCAAAGTTCTCTTTCTTGAGTCACCCGGTTCCCTGACGATGGAAGTCCAAGATATTCCCGCCATCGTGCGTACTGTTCGGCAAATCAATCCTGAGATTGTGATTATCATCGATAATACATGGGCGGCAGGCGTACTGTTTAAAGCGCTGGAGTTTGGCATCGATATTTCCGTTCAATCCGCTACAAAATACATTATTGGTCATTCAGACGGAATGCTCGGCACTGCGGTCGCCAATGCACGATGTTGGGAGCAGCTCAGAGAAAGATCTTATTTGCTGGGGCAAATTGCCGATCCCGATACGGTGTACATGGCAAACCGGGGATTACGCACGTTAGCGGTTCGCTTAAAACAACACGAAAAAAACAGTATCAAAATTGCCAAGTGGCTCGCACAACGGTCGGAAGTCGCCGAAGTTTATCATCCTGCTCTACCTTCTTGCCCAGGGCATCAGTACTTTCAGCGCGATTTCACGGGTTCCTGTGGCCTGTTTTCTTTTATCTTGAATACACAGCTGACTCCTCAACAATTTGCTGATTATCTCGATCATCTGAACCATTTTAAGATGGCCTTTTCGTGGGGAGGTTTTGAGTCATTGATTTTGGGAATTCAGCCGGAAATGCTTAAGCAACTGCGCCAGTACCACTCGCCGCAGAAAACCGGCACCTTATTCCGTCTCCATATTGGGCTGGAAGATCCACAGGATTTGATTGATGATCTGGAAGCGGGTTTTGCTCGTCTGGCGATTAGTTAACATCAAGAGTACCTTAATGAAGGCTTTCAACAGCCAAAAACAATTAAAATCATGGCTATCTATTTATTGCGCCTTGTTGTCACTGAATATTGCTATCGCTGGGTATTGCCGTCATTGCGTATCGTAGATAATGTGAACTCTACTTAAGGAAAAGAATAAAAGTACCTAAGGGGAATGATTAACGTTTTTGTCAACAACTTATGCCCCTCTGGCGGTAGCAATTAATTGAAAATGGGTTACTCAAACATCATAGGCAATCTTCCCCTGCACTTGATGAAATGATGACCCTCCTTATTTGATCGTCACTATTTTTCTTCTGCAATACCAGTCCTTAACGAGACCGAATCAAATCCCACTCATCCCATCATTTTACGGTACACTGGGATAGCTCTGTTCGTTAATTATTTTACTCGTAAAAATCACAGGATAAACAATGGAAACGTTAAGCGAGATTGTGCATGCACTCTGGCATCATGATTTTCACCAACTTGCCAATCCGGATGTCATCTGGATTATTTATGGCATCCTCTTTGTCACGCTAGTGTTGGAAAACGGACTGCTGCCAGCCGCTTTTTTACCCGGTGATACTTTGCTGATGCTTTCCGGTGCCTTAATTGCCAAAGGTGTCATGAGTTTCATCCCCACAGTAGTTCTGCTGACCATCGCGGCCAGTCTGGGTTGTTGGCTAAGTTATTTACAAGGACGATGGCTCGGCCACACTCACACGGTCAAAAATTGGCTGGCTCAGCTTCCCCTTCAATATCGCCAACGTGCCGATGTGTTATTCTCCAAACACGGTTTGTCTGCCCTGCTTATCGGGCGCTTTTTAGCATTTGTTCGAACTCTCCTGCCAACGTTTGCCGGTATTTCCGGTCTAAATAATAAACGCTTTCAATTTTTTAACTGGTTAAGTGGCTTCTTATGGGTCATTATTATCGTGGGTTTTGGCTATATTTTGAACCAAATCCCTTTCATTAAAGCACATCAGGATCTGGTCATGAATATTTTGATGATCTTGCCCGTCATTCTATTGATAAGTGGGTTGTCCGCTTCTCTGTTGATGTATTGGCGTCATAAGAAAGGGGCATCAAAGAAAAACAAGTAATCTATTTACCGCTTTAACATATTTATCATTACGATGTATAAAAATAGATTCGCTGGTATAGCCAAAAACTTACATGATTCTGTTATTAGGGGTCGGCGTACCCCAGAATTGGGCAACACGTGCGCTGGTTTACCAATTAACAGCCTTCCACTGCTTAGATCATGCCCAAACATTGGCAATGATTTTGCCATACCTTTTGCAGGAAAAACGGAAGGCGAAACATGACAAACTTCTGCAATATGCTCGACGTATTTAGGGCTTTACGGAGGAGGCAGAAGACGAACAAATTAATCATGCTATTGACGCCACACGTTAGTTTCCCGAAAGTCTGGGTGTAAAAACCCATCTTTCTGATTACCAACTTGGTGGCAGTTCTATTCCAGCAATGATCAAAAAGTTAGAACAGCAAGGTTTGGTTGCCTTCGGTGAACTCCAAGATATTACACTTGATATCAGTAAACGGATTTATGAAGCGTCCATCTAAAATTCCAAACCTGGAGGAGGTCAGAATGGGTCAGCAGACAATTATTAAACTCGTTGATGAGAATCATATGCCACAATTGGGGCTTGGTCTTTGGAAAGCGAGTAATGAGCAGGTCGTTAAGTCTATCCATACCGCGTTAGAAGTCGGTTATCGCTCCATTGATACAGCAGCGATTTTTCATAACGAAGAAGGTGTGGGAAAAGCCTTGAAAGAAACTGATATCCCACGCGAAGAAATCTTCATTACCACTAAACTTTGGAATGATCGCCATCTGGATGCTAGTGCGGCATTGCAAGAAAGCCTGGACAAATTACAGTTAGATTATGTTGATCTCTATCTCATACAGTGGCCGGTGCCCGAACAAAATCATTATGTTGATGCCTGGAAACAACTGATTGAACTGAAAGAAGCTGGTCTAACTCGCAGTATTGGTGTGTGTAATTTTCATATCGAACATTTGCAAAAAATCATGTTAGAAACCGGCGTGATCCCCGCAATCAATCAAATTGAATTGCATCCCTTATTTCAACAACGGCAACTTCACTCATGGAATGCCACCCATCATATTACAACCGAGTCCTGGAGCCCGTTATCACGAGGTGGGAAAGGTGTTTTTAATTCTCCATTGGTTGAACGTCTAGCGCTTAAATACGGTAAGACCCCAGCGCAAATTGTGATTCGCTGGCATCTTGAATGTGGAATGATTGCCATTCCTAAATCGGTTACTCCTTCCCGTATTAAAGAAAATTTTGATGTATTTGACTTCAGGCTGGAAAAAGAAGATCTAACAGCCATGGCTGAATTGGATATTGGGAAGCGGATAGGGCCAGATCCTGATACTTACAATCAATTTTAGTAATAATGAACATTAAAAAATAATAAATCACGCAACAGCAAAAGAACAGGTTCCCAAAAGCATAACTCACTATGCACCCATACACTTTATTCAATCCATTCCTACAGACCTGAATTCTGTTCTTCAACAGGGTTCAGGTCATGTACCTAAACAGAGCCTTATCTTTAAAACACTATAATTCATAAATAAAATCAAAAACATTAATAATAACCATGTTTACTATTTATGTATGATTGATAATCTAGACTTATTTTACGACAACAAATGACGGTTAGATTAAACAGATAACCGAAATGCTTTGTGTGTCTATGGCAGTAATTAACCCATCTACTTACATTAAGATCTCAAACAAAAACTTAAGGAAATGATAATGGTTTACATAGTTATTTCTTTATTGATGCTTATTCCTTTTTTCTTCACCTTAAAATGGCTCTTATTGTCACACCAAATCCACCACAATGCTGCGGGGATCATGCTCGCAATAGCAGCTATGGCCTTTCATATGTATATCTTCCGTTTTGACAATATACCAATTGTGCACATTGATATTTCTCACAAGCCGGTTGTGTTTTATAGCGCAGTTGTGCTTGCACTTCTACACGGTATGCTCTATTCCTTTTGTTTCAAGCGGTATTATGGGAAATAAGAGGTGCGGACTACTTTTCTCGATAGTAAGCCTGATCACAAGCCAACAATGCTGGTAATAAGAAAGGTAACCCGCATAATAACCAACAATAATTTTGATGTTACCGCCGGAGATTATCATCGTTATCGTTATCTTTATTTTTTGTTTCTTCATCGGAAGGTTTAGCATTGGCGGTCAATAGATAAGGTGACTGCTGCCAACGGCTAGGAGACAATTTCAGTAAGGTATGGGCCAGAATAAATCCAATCGCCAAAGATAGCAGAAGCATTATCCTAAGTAAGTTGGTCGTGTTATCGACCTGCTTAGCTTCAGTTGCCAATCGGTGAATATCCAGAGTCAGGCGCAGAAAACCTTTTGGGTGATTTTTTCCCTGTATGGGTATTACGAGTTGTTGGTTGAAATAACTACTGGATTTTTTACCTTTCAACGATAATCGTTCACTAACAGAAATCGGTTCACCACTTTGTGCTATCTGTGTTCCATCCTCCAGATAAACAGCGGCATCCAAAATACGGCTGTGACTGGTCAGGTAATCTAAACTAGCTACAATCTTTTTATTATTAAGATCTTGGTTATCATTACCCATATAATCAGACAAGCTGAATGCGACCTGTTTTGCCAAGGTTTTCGCCAAATCTTCAAACTGATCCATCTGAACCAATTGTTGAGAACGGCTGAAATAGGAAACCCCCTGCATCAGCAGTACTAACAATGCTATACATATTAATATAATCGCCGTTTTGTGCAGTCTAAGTTTTAGCTTTGCTTTTATCATAGTTATCTCTTTCCATGCTCATAAAGCACATGTTGCCAGATGTAGTACTGATAGGATAGTTTGAAAAGCGTTTTTTGCCTGCACCACATTATATGGAATTACAGGAGTCTATGTTCATGTCTAATAATCTGGCCTATCGCTACTTACCGGATGAGATTCATAAATGGCCCGGGTTACCCTTATCCCTCAGCGGTGATGAAGTCATGCCACTGGATTACAGAGCAGGAGATAGTGGCTGGTTACTGTATGGGCGTGGTTTGGATAAACAGCGTATCAGTGATTTTCAGCACAGATTGGGAGCAGCCATTGTGGTGGTTTCTTCATGGCGGATTGATGATTATCAGGTTGTCCGCATTGCTGGCAGCCTTTCGCCTCGTATTAAACGACTGGCTGATGAGTGCCGTCTGGATGTCGTTCCATTGGGACAAATTCCACGTCTTCGTTCACCCGGTTTATTAGTAATGGATATGGATTCTACCGCTATCCAGATTGAATGCATTGATGAGATTGCCCGACTGGCAGGTGTTGGTGATAAGGTGGCTGAAATTACCGAACGAGCGATGCAAGGCGAACTGGATTTTTCAGAAAGTCTACGCGAGCGAGTTGCCCAGTTGGCAGGTTCTGACGCATCAATCTTGCAACAAGTGATGGAAACTCTTCCTCTTATGCCTGGGTTAACCAGCCTTGTTCGCAAGTTACAATCATTAGATTGGCATGTCGCAATTGCCTCTGGTGGGTTCACTTTCTTTGCCGATAGTCTTCGCCAACAACTACGTCTTTTTGACGCAATCGCCAATCAATTGGAGATAAAAGACGGCAAGCTGACCGGTAAGGTCAAAGGGCCGATTGTCGATGCAAAATACAAGGCAACCACGTTGATAAGATTGGCAAAAACCCTGGATATTCCTATGAGTCAAACCGTCGCCATTGGCGATGGCGCTAATGATCTGAAAATGATCCGCAAAGCAGGATTGGGGATAGCCTATCATGCCAAACCCAAAGTATATGCCCAAGCCAAAGTTGCTATCCGTCATGCAGATTTAATGGGTGTTCTGTGTGTCTTGAGCGGTGGTTTGAAACACGAAGAACGCTAATGCCAATAGGCAAAAGTCATTATATTGAGGAAGAATAAAGTGGCAAAAGCAGCAAAGCGGGCATTTGTCTGTAACGAGTGTGGCGCGGATTATCCCCGCTGGCAGGGGCAATGTACCGCATGTCACGCGTGGAATACGATTACAGAAATACGTTTGGCCGCAGCTTCATCATCCAGAAACGAGCGTTTCAGCGGCTATGCCGGGGATACAGGTATCAGTAAGGTACAGAAACTATCTGACATCAGTCTGGAAGAACTGCCCCGTTTTTCTACAGGATTTAAAGAGTTTGACCGTGTTCTCGGCGGTGGCGTAGTTCCCGGTAGTGCCATTTTGATTGGTGGTAATCCTGGAGCGGGGAAGAGTACCCTGCTTTTACAAACCATGTGTCAGTTATCAACCCAGATGAAAACCCTTTATGTCACTGGGGAAGAATCATTGCAGCAGGTAGCGATGCGAGCACATCGACTGGGTTTGCCGACAGAGCAATTGAACATGCTGTCGGAAACCAGCATTGAACAGATTTGTCTGATTGCAGAACAAGAACAACCTAAACTCATGGTGATTGATTCAATTCAGGTCATGCACATGGCAGATATTCAATCATCACCAGGCAGTGTTGCTCAGGTAAGGGAAACCGCAGCTTACCTGACACGGTTTGCCAAAACCCGTGGTGTTGCCATTATCATGGTTGGACATGTAACAAAAGATGGCTCTTTGGCTGGTCCCAAAGTTCTCGAACACTGCATAGATTGTTCCGTCATGTTGGATGGTGAAGCTGATTCCCGTTTCCGTACCTTACGCAGTCATAAAAACCGTTTCGGTGCTGTTAATGAGCTGGGCGTGTTCGCGATGACTGAACAGGGATTAAGGGAAATAAATAATCCTTCTGCCATTTTCCTGAGTCGTGGTGATGAAATTACCTCTGGCAGTTCAGTCATGATTGTCTGGGAAGGTACTCGTCCTTTACTTGTTGAAATTCAGGCACTAGTAGATCATTCCATGATGTCAAACCCACGCCGAGTAGCAGTAGGGCTTGAACAAAACAGGCTAGCTATTCTACTCGCGGTTCTGCACCGACACGGCGGCTTACAAATGGCTGATCAAGATGTTTTTGTGAACGTCGTAGGCGGGGTAAAAGTCACGGAAACAAGTGCTGACCTTGCATTATTGCTCTCTTTAGTTTCCAGTTTCCGTGATCGGCCTCTGCCCCGTGATCTGGTGGTCTTTGGTGAAGTTGGGTTAGCTGGTGAAATACGCCCGGTTCCCAGTGGACAAGAACGCATTTCAGAAGCTGCCAAACACGGTTTTAAACGGGCTATTGTTCCTCATGCCAACATGCCGAAAAAATCATTACCTGATATGAAAGTATTTGGAGTCAAAAAACTGGCCGACGCTTTATCTGTTCTGGATGATCTAGATTAAGAAAATATTTTTTTATTCCTTTTAGATCTACATATCCAATAGACTTCAAGTTAACACTTGAAATCTATTGGATAGAAATTTAGGTGTTTTTCCTAATTAGTGTGAATATTCCCTGCCTAATATCACATATCAAATGAAGAATATAACTAAATTAATTCCCCCATTTTTCCTGTTTGAATTTTAAAAGATGTTTTTATAAAATATAAAATAAGAATTTTCCTAAACACAGGAAATAGTCCAATGAAATTTTGTAAAAGTATTTTTATTCGTTCGCCTTAAATAAAAAATCAATTAGTTAACCAGCATATTATTTAAATTTTATCTATTATTACCATATGCTGTTATGTAGTGGCCACAAAATATTGGTGGAATTTAAAACAAGAATGGTTATGAAAATATTTATACAACGAATAAAGTAAAATCAATATATTCAATAAAAATTGAACAAAATCCATTGCCATTTATTTTATAATTAAACTACAAATTTAGCATTCAGTTATCTTATTTTACGTATATATTTGATTATACGATTTTAAATACTTACTGTATTTAAGATCACAGTATTTAATCCCAAAGCATCAATAAACAACCATTTTTCTTTTTACCTTTCACAAAAGCATGCTATTTTGTTTAATATACTAAACACAAAGGGGGTTTTATGGGACAATTTGACTACTTAAAAGAAGCGATCAAACAGGCAGGTTACACATTACAGAAAGTTGCTGATGCCAGCGGCATGACAAAAGGTTACTTAAGTCAACTTATTAACGACAAGATAAAGAGCCCTAGCGCACAGAAACTGGCGTCTCTTCATCAATATCTAGGATTGGCGTATCCCATGGAAAAGAAAACAATCGGAGTTGTGTTTGGTAAATTTTACCCATTACATACCGGACACATTTATTTGATTCAAAGAGCATCCAGTCAAGTTGATGAATTACATGTTGTTCTTTGTTACGACGAAGTGCGTGATCATGAGTTATTCATGAACAGCTCGATGTCTCAGCAGCCTACGGTAAGTGACCGTCTGAGATGGTTACTGCAAACATTCAAGTATCAGAAGAATATTCATATTCATGCATTTGATGAGCAAGGAATGGAGCCTTATCCAAATGGCTGGGAATCATGGAGCAAAGGCGTTAAGTCGTTTCTGGCTGCAAAAGGCGTCAATCCTGAATATATCTATTCCAGCGAATTACAGGATGTTCCTCTATATAAAGAATATTTCGGCATTGAAACCGTGCTTATCGACCCACAACGCTCATTCATGAATATTAGCGGCAGCCAAATTCGCCAGGCTCCTTTCCGTTATTGGGAATATATCCCTACAGAAGTAAAGCCATTCTTTGTACGCACAGTGGCCATTCTTGGCGGTGAATCAAGCGGAAAATCAACCTTAGTCAATAAACTAGCCAATATGTTTAACACGACCAGCGCATGGGAATACGGTCGAGAATACGTATTTTCCCATTTAGGGGGAGACGAAATGGCCTTGCAATACTCAGATTACGATAAAATTGCATTAGGTCATGCTCAATATATTGATTTTTCAGTTAAATATGCTAATAAAGTTGCTTTTATTGACACTGATTTCGTGACAACACAGGCGTTTTGCAAGCGCTATGAAGGAAAAGAGCACCCTTTTGTTCAAGCGATGATTGATGAGTATCGCTTTGATTTAGTTATTTTTTTAGAAAACAATACACCTTGGATTGCAGATGGTTTAAGAAGTTTAGGCAGTGACCGTGATCGCAAAGAATTTCAACATTTACTTGAGAGTTTGTTGAAAAAAAATAATATCGAGTATGTCTGTGTCAACTCACCGGATTATGATCAACGTTTTCTACGCTGTGTTGAACTAGTTCAACAAATGTTAATGGAGTAACTAACTTTTATATATAAAATAGATTACACTTATATTATTATCACAATGAATTGATAGTGACTTATTATTCACTGTAACCTTTATCACCTTGTATTAGTTCCATTTTAACACTAAATCAAATGTTAACTTTAGTTATTTTTACAATGGTAATAAAATAAATTGTGATAATAATATTTTTTGATACTTTAATTTTACTGTTTTGACTTGAATTACAGGGAAATAAGTCATTTAATGAACAGACCTATTGATTTATTTATATAAAATTTATTAGTTATTAACAATCCCACAAATACCCTAAGTGTTTTTATCAATAATGGAGGTAATGCAAGGAAACATTAAAACATTAACGAAATATAAAATAACTTTTTTCCTTATTATCAAAGAGGAATAAAAATAGAAGTATTTATGCTATTTTTATTTGGTTTAATCATTACATTAATCATAATTGATTAATATTCTTGATTTTTTTATTCTAAGACTAAGAAACATCTCATTTATTAGATAGTCATTGTAAATAATAATTGACATAAGATGAGTATATCCTTGGTGAAGATGTTTCACATATAGACTATTTTTATTCGTACAATACCACAAGGACATTAGTGTTATTACTATTATGAATAAATCTAGACAGCATATGTTAAGGAAAAAGCTTTAATCTTTTAACCTAATTGTGTTGAGAATATGAACTTAAATCAATTTAAATCGATTGAGGTTATCAATATTTCATATGGTTCAACTGGTGCTACAGTTAATCATGAAATGATTTCAGATATCACATTTTCTATTATACCAGGTGAAATTACTTTGATAACAGGGCCGAAGGCATCGACTAATCGTACAATATTGTCGATTGCATCGGGTATGTTACAACCAGATCAAGGAGATGTATTAATTAATAATAACAAACTGAAACTAATGAATGATGTAGAATTAGGAAAGTTTCATAATGAAAATAGTGGATTTATTTTCCAAGATTTCAACTTATTTAGTGAACTAACGCTATTAGATAACTTGTTATTATCAACGTCTTATGGATTATCTCTTTCTCGCGAACGAGCAGAAAAAATTGCGCAGAAATCGTTAGATGTTGTGAAATTAGGCGATAAAAGCCGTTATTATCCAGGAGAACTGTCTGAAAACGAGAAACAGTTGGCTGCAATGGCAAAAGCCATCGTCAGAAGACCTGAATATTTATTTGCAGATGACCCAACATGCAATTTAGATCATCAGGCATTTCAGACGTTCATTAATATCTGTAAATTTATTGCACATGAACAAAAAGGTACAGTTGTCATCGCCACCCAAGATAAACGCCTTATGCAACACGCAGATAGCGTTATCACTTTAGCAAGGGGAAAGGCAGTTAAGACTTATGAGTCTGTTATGCAACAACGAGTTTTAGTGCAGTAATGGCGATAAATTAGTTAGTAACTATCATAAGTTACTGACTATCAATAAAAAACGGCCTGATTTCAGGCCGTTTTTTCTATGCATCAATTTACTTGCTAATCTTTTTATATTTAATGCGGTGAGGCTCCAGAGCTTCAGCACCCATAGTTCGCTTCTTGTAATCTTCGTATTCGCTAAAGTTACCTTCAAAGAAGGAGACTTTACCTTCATCCTGATAATCAATGATGTGTGTTGCGATACGGTCAAGGAACCAACGGTCATGGGAAATAACCATCGCACAACCTGGGAACTCCAATAGGGCATTTTCCAAGGCACGCAGAGTTTCAATGTCCAAATCGTTGGTTGGTTCGTCAAGCAGCAGCATATTGCCACCAACTTGCAGCAGTTTGGACAAATGCAAACGACCACGCTCACCACCAGACAATTCGCCAACACGCTTGCCTTGATCTACGCCTTTGAAGTTAAAGCGACCAACATAGGCACGGCTTGGAATTTCAAAGTTACCAATGCGCATGATGTCTTGTCCGCCAGAAACTTCTTCCCAAACAGTTTTACTGTCATCCATGCTATCGCGGAACTGATCAACCGACGCCAATTTAACCGTTTCACCCAAGGTAATCGAACCAGTATCCGCTTGTTCTTGACCGGATAACATACGGAACAGAGTTGATTTACCCGCACCGTTCGGGCCGATGATCCCAACGATCGCTCCTTTCGGCAGAGAGAAGCTCAAATTGTCGATCAGAACACGATCACCGTAAGACTTGGTCAGATTGGTGACTTCCAACACCTTGTCACCCAAACGAGGACCAGGTGGAATGAACAATTCACTAGTTTCATTACGCTTCTGGTACTCAACGTTATTAAGTTCTTCAAAGCGAGCAAGACGTGCCTTGCCTTTTGCCTGCCGGCCTTTCGGATTTTGGCGAACCCACTCGAGCTCTTTCTCAATCGATTTACGACGAGCCGCTTCTGATGCAGCTTCCTGAGCCAGACGAGCATCTTTTTGTTCCAGCCATGAGGAGTAGTTACCTTCCCATGGAATACCTTCACCACGGTCAAGCTCCAAGATCCAACCAGCAACGTTATCAAGGAAATAGCGGTCGTGGGTAATCGCAACCACAGTACCTTCATAATCGTGCAGGAAGCGCTCCAACCATGCGACAGATTCAGCGTCAAGGTGGTTAGTCGGTTCATCGAGCAACAGCATGTCTGGTTTTTCCAGCAACAGACGACAAATTGCTACACGACGACGTTCACCACCGGACAGGTTTTCAATCTTGGCATCCCATGCTGGCAGACGCAGAGCATCAGCCGCTCGCTCAAGCTGGTTTTCCAGATTGTGTCCGTCATGAGACTGGATGATCGCTTCCAGTTCTCCTTGCTCCTTTGCGAGTTTATCGAAATCCGCATCCGGATCAGCATAAGCAGCATAGACTTCATCAAGGCGAGTCAGGGCATTTTTGACTTCGCTGACAGCTTCTTCCACTGCTTCGCGAACAGTATGTTCAGGGTTGAGTTTAGGTTCCTGCGGTAGATAACCGATTTTAATGCCCGGTTGTGGGCGAGCTTCTCCCTCAATATCTTTATCAATACCCGCCATAATGCGCAGTAAGGTAGATTTACCCGCACCATTCAGGCCGAGAACACCAATTTTTGCTCCAGGGAAAAAACTCAGAGAAATATTTTTCAGAATATGCCTTTTCGGGGGCACAATTTTACCCACCCGATGCATACTATAAACATATTGAGCCAATGTATTTTACCTTTTAATTAATCAGGAAATTTTCAAAATCGTTTGCGTTTATAGGACTTGAATAGCGTATTTTACCCTAAATTTTACGTATCGTGTTTTTACGTATCATATCGCCATCTAATTAGAGTTAAATTTAAGCATTCCGTGGCCGCAAACGGTAAAGATCATCTGAGTGGAACGTCTGTTGATAGATAGCACCGTCGTAGACAGTATCGTTATGGACAGTATCACCGTTCCAGCGTGTTGATTGTATTCACTCCAGAATGGAAAACAAACAGGATTGCCGTTTCTCTTATCAAATAACATCTTGCCGATGTTTTCCGATTAGTGCTCTCTAATTGTAATAACGTACATCAATAATCTGGTTATAATTACATTACATTTTGACAATACACTGATCCAATACATCTGTGCGCTGTACATTCGGCGTTGATAGTCATCTTCTGGAGGAATATGTGGCAATGAGTAAGTGGCAGCATTATGTAATGGCTGTAAGTACGGTTTCTATTTTCGCCGGAGTGGCACATGCTGATTCTCTGGATGCCCAACGTCAGCGGTATCAAGAAATAAAACGGGCATGGGATACAAAAAATATGGAGGAAGTGGAACGCTTGATGCCAACACTGAAAGATTATCCTCTGTATCCTTATCTCGAATATCGTCAATTTTCTCGGGATTTGGCAACCGCGACTCCCCAGCAAGTACAGCTGTTTATTAATACTCACCCCACTCTACCATCAGTGAATTTATTGTCCTCTCAATTTATTAATAGACTGGCCAACAATGGTGACTGGAGCGGAATTTTGGCATTCAGTCCCAATCCTCCAAATGCAGTTACAGAACGCTGTAATTATTATTTTGCACAATGGGCAACAGGACACCAACAAGTCGCTTGGAAAGGAGCCCAAAAAATTTGGCTGGACAGCAAGACATTGCCTGATAGCTGCAATAAATTATTCAGTGCTTGGGAACAAGCGGGACAGCTCTCTGCAAATTTAATTTTGCAACGTATCCAGTTCGCAATGAACAACAATAACACCACACAGGTTACCTATCTTGCCAAGCGCTTGCCATTGAGTTATCAGGGGCTGGGTGTAAATTTGATAAAGCTGCAACATAACCCCGCATTTATTGAACAATTCGCCACGACTACAAAACCAACCGACTTTACCCTCTCGGTTATCATGTTAATCTTTCCCCGATTTGCCCGTATAAATACTGAGAGTGCTATAGAAAGTATTCCAAAACTTGTCCACTCGCAAAAAATGAATAATGCCCAGCAACAGCAATTAAAAGATATCGTCGCATGGCAATTGATGGGAAACGTCACGCAAGAGCAGGCAAAATGGCGGGATGATACTATTCGAAATTCAGATTCTATTGCATTACTTGAGCGACGTGTTCGTTTGACATTACTGTATACAAATTATCCTGAGCTTGAACGGTGGCTGGCTTTGCTCCCTCAAACAGCATTGCAAAAAGACGAGTGGCAATATTGGAGTGCCATGATTCTGCTTAGTCAAGGGAAAATCATGGAATGCAATACCATATTACATAATTTAATCGAGCAACGTGGTTTTTACCCTATGGCAGCAGCCCAGAAACTAAAGATCTTCTATCCTCTACACATTAATAAAGCAGAGAAACCCGATAGCTCGATTGCCAATATGCCGGAAATTAAACGCATCCGAGAGTTACTGTATTGGAAGATGGATAATTTGGCTAGTTCAGAATGGATTCGCTTGGTTTCTTCACAACATCCCGTAAAACAAGAACAATTAGCTCGCTATGCACTTGAACATCACTGGCCTGCACTCAGTGTACAAGCAACTATTACTACGGGAAAAATGTGGAATCACCTCGAAGAACGTTTTCCGCTGGCGTGGAAAAATGAATTTGCACACTTCACATCAGATAAAAGTATTTCACAGAGTTATGCAATGGCAATTGCCCGTCAGGAAAGTGCATGGAATCCACAAGCCCGTTCTGCCAAAGGAGCCAGCGGGTTAATGCAGATCATGCCAAAAACCGCCGAACATACGGTAAAGAGTAATAAAATTCAGGATTATGTCAGCAGCAGTCAATTAATGAACCCTATTACGAACATTAAAATTGGTACGGCTTACCTGGACTCACTCTATCAGCGTTTTGGTCATAACCGCATTCTTGCCAGTGCTGCTTACAATGCTGGTCCTACAAATGTTGAGCGCTGGTTAGCTAATACCTCTGGGAATATTGATCCAATCGCCTTTATTGAAAGTATTCCTTTTAAAGAAACACGCAATTACGTCAAAAACATTCTTGCCTATGATATGTTCTACCATCATTTTATGAGCATGGGCAAAGAGACTAACGTGCTGACTGATAACGAATGGCAAAGACTTTATTAACTTAGCAAATAAATGTGATATGCTGCCGTACTAGTTAAATAGTATGGCAATTAATTATGGCACCAAATCATTTGATTGATCCGGCTCTTTCTCCAGAAGATGGTGATGACTGGCTCACTTTTGTCGAGCTGTTACAAACAGCATTTGAACAAAATTTGCAACATTCTATTTTGCAGTTATTATTGACTCCTGATGAACGAACTGCTTTATCAACTCGGGTGAAAATCATTCAGGAGTTGATGCGTGGGCAAATGAGCCAACGCGAACTGAAAAATGAGTTAGGTGTAGGTATTGCAACAATTACGCGTGGCTCCAACAGTTTAAAGAATGCACCAGCTCATGTTAAGAAATGGCTGGAAACACAGTTATTAACTGATTGAAAATAACCACTTAAAATAGCGGTGGAAGTCACTCAGGGGGGCCATTGAATTGTGCCCCCAAACAACCGTTTATTGTATTACATATACCGTTATCGTTAAGTAGATGTACCGTTAAGATTGGTTATTCAACTCTTTGTAAATTTCATGATGGATAGGCACAAGAGCCAGTATCAGAGCTTGCTGATAAACGCTGGTACGAGTCAGAATACCATTGGTAAAAAAGCCGATCGCGCCACCTTTCTGCTTAATATTATCGATGCCAGCTACGCCTGCCATTTCATGACCAAGTTCGCGTCCTTCACGAATGCCTTCCAAGACTTTTTCAGGCAACATCAGGCTGGCGGAACGCGATTCGCCCCGAATTTGTTTATGCTCAACGACCATCCAGGCAAATGTCATATCATCTTCGATGCCTGCTTCAACCCCAACCCAGAAGTCAGCTTCTGGCCGTACTTGACGAGCAGCCATAACTCGATGACGAGCACCTGTACGGGTTTCAGTATTACCAATAGGTTGCTGCGGTACGCTGCTGTCTACATTAACATCTTCTATGTGGTAAGTGCCTGGACCAAAAACATCATCGAATGCAAGGCTAATCGCTTTTATCTTCGCAGGGTTAGTTGTTGCTGCAATAACGTGGTACATATAAATAAATTATCCTTTGAATTATTTCATGATGCAGTATAACGGAAAATAACTATGTTACAGGTCTATCTTGTTCGTCATGGCGAAACCGAATGGAACGTGGCTCGTCGTATTCAGGGTCAATCTGACAGTCCTTTGACTGAAATTGGTCGGCGCCAAGCTCACCTGGTCGCGCAAAGAGTCAAATCAGAAAACATTACCCATGTTATCACCAGTGACCTTGGTCGGACACGCCAAACAGCAGAGATCATCGCTAAAGCCTGTGGCTGCGACATCATACTGGAACCACGCCTGCGAGAGTTACATATGGGCATTCTGGAAAATCGCGAACTAAACTCCCTCACACCAGAAGAAGAGTCTTGGCGTAAAAGTCTTGTCGATGGTACACCAAATGGACGGATCCCAGAAGGTGAATCAATGTATGAAGTATCTGCCCGTATGCGCGCCGCATTGGAAAATTGCCTCAATCTGCCTGCTGGCAGCCGCCCACTGTTGGTAAGCCATGGAATGGCTCTCGTCAGTTTGATCTGTTCTATTCTGGGCCTTCCTCCCAATTCCGAACGCCGCTTGCGGTTAAGGAACTGCTCCATCTCACGCGTCGACTATCAGGATAGCCCATGGCTTGCTTCAGGCTGGATAGTTGAAACTGCGGGCGATATCACACATCTGGATATACCCGCTCTGGATGAATTACAAGGTTAACGCTCAATTGGGATGAGATACTCAAATTCAACAACATGATTTTGGGACTCATCCCCAAGATTTTTCCATTCAAGGTTAGTGAGGTAATATCGCTCGACATCGTATCCTTTTCTGCGAGTGATATTTAGTGTAGGTAGACAGACACCATAAACGGTAAAGAGGAATTCTTGTAACTGTTCTTTATCACCGAAATAACTGAATGAAATATAATCTCCCCCTGGCAAAACAACCGGATGACTATCCTTAGTATCAAAGGTAGCATATTCTGGCTCTATGGCCGTGGTATAGAACACGGTCTGTTCATCTTCATGCACCATACTACTCTCAGTATGGTGTAATCCATAAAGTCTCGGAGGTAATACCTCAGCATCCTGTAAGTAGTTAATCCAAAAACCATAGCGCATATTCTTGCAAGCTTCTGACCACTGTTCGAGCATATAGCTACAAGTGTGCTCAGTACCGATAAGCTGCCTCTCTTCCAATGTGACATATTTATGCTCTGGCAAGGGTTTATTATCCAGCGAAATAGGAGGACATATTCCCTTTGCACACCACTCTTCACTTCGGCGATAGGACGCTGGCGTGCGATCAAATTGTTTTTTGAAAGCTCTGGTAAAAGTCTGCTGAGAATCAAAACGATATTGCAAGGCAATGTCCAAAATAGGACGACTGGTTAAACGTAATGCAACGGCGGCTCTGGATAATCTTCTCGCACGGATATAAGAACCTATTGCCTGATTTGTTACATCCTTGAACATGCGCTGTAAGTGCCATTTAGAGTAACCTGCTTTTGCTGCAACATTATCAAGGGACAATGGACGATCCAGATTATTATCTACCCAATGCAGCAAGTCTCGAATGATGTTGGTTTGATCCATACATATCCCTAAGTCATTAAGACAAAAAGAAAATCATATAAATGTAAAACAACTTATTAGTTTAAAAACAAAAAGTTTTTCCCTAAAAACCTATTGTAGTTTGAATGATAATCAATACCTATACTTTTCCCCAAAATAAACATAGATTTCAAGGCTACTGATTACCTATCATTCAGGCACTCTACGTGTTTTATATTCAAAGTACTCTCCTTAATTTTTGGCTGTGACATCCATTCTCTTAGTACAACTTTTATCCTTTAGCATCATTTTTTCCTGAGTATTATGACAGCATACTTATTCAATTCATTGATTAATAACATTCACTAATTAATATTTATTTAACGAATGCCGAAATGATTTCATTCGACATGATGATCGTGACATTCATATTATAAACAAACAACAGTGAAATTAACCAAGTTTAGACTTGGAATAAATTAATAGTAGACTTGCTAATATGTCAAGCATTGTCTTGGTGAATAAGTCAATAGCATGAAATATAATAGAAAATCACTACTGACATGTTGAGTGTCGATCTGGCACCAATGCCACAGCTTTTTGCTTGAAATATCGTCTATTTTTTAGCGTATTAAATTAAATTTATCGTCAACGAAATCGATTTAAAAATCATTAATCACTCGTCTTGAGTGCATATTCAGCTATAATGCCATGGCCTTTCACCACAGATGTATCCACGGTGAAAATGGCTTGATTGAAATTATTAATTTACATTATATGTAAATGATAGATATTTTCACTGTATTTATTTGATTATAATGGACTAAATATGGTAACGATAAAGAAAGTAGCGGTAGCGGCGGCTTTACTCTTTTCTCCTGTGATTTTACATGCTGAAGAGATCGGTTCTGTCGACACTGCGTTCAAACTTCTTGGCCCAGATAACAAAATAGTGGTAGAAGCCTTTGATGATCCTGACGTTAAAAATGTCACCTGTTATTTGAGCAGAGCTAAGACCGGGGGATTCAAGGGAGGAATAGGATTGGCAGAAGATACATCTGATGCAGCCATATCCTGCCAGCAAGTTGGCCCGATTGAGTTGGCAGATAAGGTAAAGGAATCTAGCAAGAACAAGAAAGGGCAAGTCGTCTTCCAGAAACGTACTTCTTTGGTGTTCAAAAAATTACAGGTTGTACGCTTCTATGACCCAAAACGCAATTCACTGATTTACTTAACTTACTCTGACAAATTAATTGATGGTTCTCCTAAAAATGCACTAAGTGCTGTGCCGATTATGCCGTGGAAAAACTGAATAACTCACTAAACAAACACTACCCAAAAAGCCCCGTATGTCTTATGACATCAGGGCTTTTTGACAGATGTACTATCGCTATAAAGTATATGTTCATCAAGCTATATACTCATAAGGCTAGCATCTATAAAAAGTCATACCTCTAAAAGGCATTAATTAGTTTAGTCTTCTAAATCGCCACAGAAACGGTAACCTTCACCATGGATGGTCGCAATGATTTCCGGGGTATCTAATATCGATTCAAAATGTTTACGAATCCGGCGAATAGTAACATCAACAGTACGATCGTGGGGCTTCAGTTCACGGCCAGTCATTTTTTTCAACAATTCCGCACGAGTCTGGATTTTTCCCGGGTTCTCACAAAAATGAAGCATCGCGCGGAATTCGCTGCGAGGCAGTTTATACTGATCTCCCATCGGGCTAACCAAAGAGCGGCTATTGATATCCAGCTCCCATCCATTGAACTTATAACTTTCAACCTGACGACGTTCTTCACCTGAATGGCTCAGATTCATTGTCCGCGAAAGCAAATTCCGCGCACGAATGGTTAACTCACGTGGGTTGAATGGCTTGGTTATGTAGTCGTCAGCACCGATTTCGAGACCAAGTATTTTGTCCACTTCATTGTCACGGCCTGTTAAAAACATCAAGGCAATATTTGCCTGCTCACGTAATTCACGAGCAAGCAGTAACCCGTTTTTACCTGGCAGATTGATATCCATAATCACTAAATTGATACCGTTATCTGACAGAATGTTATGCATTTCTGAACCGTCAGTGGCTTCATAAACGACATACCCTTCAGCTTCAAAAATGCTTTTAAGGGTATTGCGTGTGACAATTTCGTCTTCAACAATCAAAATGTGCGGGGTTTGCATGGTTGCTACCTAAAATCGCTAAAAAACAGAATCTATATGACACAAACTGTTATTATTAAAAGAAAATATGCTAATCTTGTTCTGATTCACAGAAAACCAGCTTATGCCCAAAATAAACGTTTTGATATGTTTTATGCTAAAAGCCAGCGTCGCTTTTATGGGATACATATCTGAAAGAACCCGATTTATACAAGGCACTATATTAATCTATTAACAGCAATATAACAGCTAGTAATGCCTTTGCTTTCTAAAAAATCTAACTTTTGTTGATACATATCAAAACCAATTGTAGCACGTTAACATTAATTGTAATTGTTAATTTTAATTTAGACCATTTGTTATTAATTTGATTAAAATATGTTAATTAATGTTGAGATATCGTAGGTGCTTGAAGAAATTGACTCAGCATTAAAACATCCAGAAAACGTGTTTTTATCATAAAGATTAAATAATTACAAAATATGTTTTTTATAAAATTAAATGCTAGTAAAAAACGCAATTAACCAGATAATGATTTGTCCATTTTGTTATATTTTGAATAATTATGATACGAAAAATGACGTTTTCTTCGTCTTTCCCCACAAAAAATATTTGACATTGACCACAGTTTAATTTAACCAATAGAGGGTCGAACGAATCAAAAAGACAGACAGGAAACTATGTACCACATCAGCCCGAAAAAAATGGTTCTAGCAAACATCACTACAACCACCACTACGATTACCACCGAAACCATGAGTTGCGGTGCGGGCTGACACATACACATAAAATAACAATAAGCCCGTATCCCACAAGATACGGGCTTTTTTTTGGACAGAAATCAGGAGAGGAATGTTAATGCGAGTATTGAAATTTGGGGGAACCTCAGTTGCGAATCACCAGTGTGTACTGAGAGTCGCAGATATCGCCGAGAATGAGCTATCCCTCGGCCAAGTTGCTTTGGTACTCTCTGCACCGGCAAAGATCACCAACCATCTGGTGTCGATGATTGAAAAAACGGTGGCAGGGCAAGATATTGTTTCCAATATGAGCAATGCTACCCAAATCTTTGCTGATTTGCTGTCAGGCTTAAAAGAGCAACAATCAGGGTTTGATTATGAACGACTGAAAGGGATAGTAGAACGTGAACTGGGCAGTCTTAAACAAGCTCTGCACGGCATTTCCTTATTAAGACAATGCCCAGATAGCATTAATGCATCCCTGATCTGTCGTGGTGAAAAACTGTCGATTGCCATCATGGAAGCAGTTCTACAGGCTCGTGGCCATAAAGTCACTGTCATTGATCCCGTTAAAAATCTTTTGGCACATGGACATTGTCTCGAATCAACTGTCGATATCCATGAATCTTCCAAACGAATTGCTGAACTGAACATTCCTTCAGATCATATTATCCTGATGGCGGGTTTCACTGCGGGTAATGAAAATGGCGAATTAGTCGTGCTGGGACGCAATGGTTCTGACTATTCAGCCGCAGTACTGGCAGCATGCCTGCGAGCTGATTGTTGCGAAATCTGGACTGACGTGGATGGTGTTTATACTTGTGATCCAAGGGCGGTTAAAGATGCACGCTTGCTGAAAAGCCTTTCATACCAGGAAGCAATGGAATTATCCTATTTCGGTGCAAAAGTCCTTCACCCCCGTACCATTGCTCCTATTGCCCAATTTCAAATCCCTTGTCTGATAAAAAACACCGCTAACCCCGATGCTCCCGGCACTTTCATTGGTAATGGAAAAAATGATGGGAATATACCGATCAAAGGCATTACCAACCTGAATCATATGGCAATGATCAATGTCTCCGGTCCCGGAATGAAAGGCATGGTCGGCATGGCCGCACGGATATTTTCCGTGATGTCGCGTGAAGGCATTTCCGTTGTGTTGATTACACAGTCTTCGTCAGAATACAGCATCAGTTTCTGCGTGCCGCAAAAAGAATTGCTGAAAGCGCAAAAAGCGCTGACAGAAGAATTTTATCTGGAGTTGAAAGATGGCGCACTTGATCCCATCGACGTGATAGATAATCTTGCCATTATCTCTGTTGTTGGAGATGGCATGCGTACCCAACGTGGAATTTCTGCCCGCTTTTTCTCCGCATTGACACGAGCCAATATCAATATCATTGCTATCGCACAGGGTTCTTCTGAGCGTTCCATTTCTGCTGTCATCGAAAATGATGCGGCAACCACCGCTGTTCGGCTTTGTCACCAGATGTTATTCAACACCGCTCAGGTCGTTGAAGTCTTCGTTGTAGGCGTCGGTGGTGTAGGCAGTGCCTTAATTGAACAAATCCGTCGCCAACAAGCATGGCTCAAACAAAAACACATTGAACTGCGCGTTTGTGGTATTGCCAATTCCAGAGCTTTGTTAACGGACATGCAAGGTATCAATCTGGATAACTGGCAGCAGGCACTATCAGAAGCAACCGAGCCTTTTAGCCTGAGTCGTCTGATCCGCCTTGAAAAAGAGTACCATCTCCTGAATCCAGTTATTGTGGACTGTACTTCTAATCAGTCAATTGCGGAACAATATGCCAGCTTCCTCGGTGACGGTTTTAACGTTGTTACACCGAACAAAAAAGCCAATACTTTGTCAATGGCTTATTACCGCCAAATCCGTCAGGCAGCAGAAAAATCAAAACGCAAATTCCTGTATGACACTAACGTAGGGGCGGGATTGCCTGTTATCGAAAATTTGCAGAATCTGCTTAATGCTGGTGATGAATTAGTGCAATTCAGTGGCATCCTGTCTGGCTCTCTGTCCTATATCTTCGGTATGCTGGATGAAGGCATGACGCTTTCACAAGCAACCATGCAGGCAAAAGAGAAAGGCTTTACTGAACCCGATCCACGGGATGATCTCTCAGGCATGGATGTTGCGCGAAAA
This sequence comes from Xenorhabdus vietnamensis, assembly GCF_002127535.1. GTDB lineage: Bacteria > Pseudomonadota > Gammaproteobacteria > Enterobacterales > Enterobacteriaceae > Xenorhabdus > Xenorhabdus vietnamensis. The sequence goes on along the minus strand of NZ_MUBJ01000001.1, from coordinate 124,880 downwards.
TTGCTGATCTTGGCGCGAGAGGCTGGCTATGAACTGGAATTGGAAGATATCCATGTTGAGCCAGTTTTACCAATAACGTTCGATTCCAATGGCGATGTCGGTAGCTTCCTGCAACGTTTGCCACAGCTGGATAAAGAATTCAGCCGACACGTTAAAAATGCCGCAGAACAAGGAAAAGTTTTGCGTTATGTTGGTTTGATTGAACATGGCCGTTGTACAGTGAAAATTGTCTCTGTTGATGGCAACGATCCACTTTATAAAGTCAAGAATGGCGAAAATGCGCTGGCTTTCTATACCCGTTATTATCAACCCATCCCGCTGGTATTGCGTGGTTATGGCGCAGGAAATGATGTAACGGCAGCAGGGGTTTTTGCTGATATATTACGCACTCTATCATGGAAATTGGGGGTTTAATGGTTGTCAGGGTTTATGCGCCTGCCTCTATCGGGAACGTTGGCGTCGGATTTGATGTGCTCGGCGCAGCGGTTTCTCCCGTTGATGGTTCGTTGCTTGGAGATTGTGTCTCCGTAAGTGAAGCTGAAAGCTTTAGCCTGAATAATAAAGGGCGGTTTGTTGACAAATTACCTGCTGATCCCAAACAAAATATTGTCTACCAATGCTGGCAGCTTTTTTGTCAACGACTGGGTAAAAAATTACCCGTGCTCATGACATTAGAGAAAAATATGCCAATTGGTTCGGGATTAGGCTCCAGCGCTTGTTCTGTTGTCGCTGGTCTGGTGGCATTGAATGAGTATGCAGGCCATCCATTTAACCAAAACCAGTTGCTGGACATGATGGGAGAATTAGAAGGACGCATTTCCGGTGGCGTTCATTATGATAATGTCGCCCCCTGCTATTTGGGAGGCTTACAATTGATATTATCTCAGGAAGAGACGACCTGTCTGCCTGTCCCCGCGTTTGATGATTGGTTGTGGGTAATGGCTTATCCCGGCATCAAAGTATCAACATCAGAAGCCCGTGCGATTCTGCCAAAACACTATGCCCGCAAGGACATCATTGAGCATGGACGTCATTTTGCTGGTTTTATTCACGCCTGTCATACCCAACAACCAGAACTTGCTGCCAAATTAATGAAAGATGTTGTAGCAGAACCTTATCGCACACAACTCTTACCAGGATTTGCCAACGCACGTGATGCAGTCAAAAAATTAGGGGCACTGGCATGCAGTATTTCCGGCTCAGGCCCAACCCTTTTTGCCATTTGTAATGAAATGGCTGTAGCAGAAGAAGTTTCACAATGGCTGCAACAACATTACGTACAGAATGACGAAGGCTTTGTACATATTTGCCGTCTGGATCTCGCAGGCGCACGACAGGTAAAGTAACCATGAAATTATATAACTTAAAAGACAGCAGCGAGCAGGTCAGTTTTTCACAAGCAGTAAAACAAGGGTTGGGCAAGCAACAAGGCCTCTTTTTTCCGCAGGATTTGCCAGAATTCAGCCGTGATGAGATTGACGACTTACTAAAACTGGATTTTGCCAGCCGTAGCCAACGCATTCTATCTGCCTTTATTGGCGATGAAATTCCCGCAGAGCAACTGGCAACCCGCGTTAAAAACGCATTTGCCTTCCCTGCCCCCGTAACCGCGGTTGAAGACGATATCGCTTCACTGGAGCTTTATCATGGCCCAACGCTGGCTTTCAAAGACTTTGGTGGCCGTTTCATGGCACAAATTCTTGCGCAGATCGCGGGCGAAAACCCCGTTACTATTTTGACAGCAACATCCGGTGATACCGGTGCCGCAGTTGCCCATGCCTTCTATGGTTTGGATAACGTACAGGTTGTGATCCTTTATCCTGAAGGCAAGATCAGCCCGTTGCAGGAAAAACTCTTTTGTACTCTGGGTCGTAATATCCATACAGTTGCTATCAAGGGAGATTTCGATGCTTGTCAGGCATTGGTCAAACAGGCTTTTGATGATGAAGAGCTGAAACAAGCCTTGCATCTCAACTCAGCCAACTCAATTAATATCAGCCGCCTGCTGGCACAAATCTGTTATTACTTTGAAGCAGTTGCACAGATTCCTGTAGAAAAACATGAGCAGTTGGTTATTTCCGTTCCAAGTGGCAATTTTGGTAATTTGACCGCGGGGCTACTGGCAAAATCGCTGGGACTACCAGTAAAACGTTTTATCGTGGCGACTAACGTTAATGACACCGTTCCCCGTTATTTGGCAGAAGGAGCATGGCAACCAAATCAGACCGTTGCCACACTATCGAATGCAATGGACGTCAGCCAACCCAACAATTGGCCGCGTATTGAAGAACTGTTCAAACGCAAAGATTGGGCACTGAGTGAACTCGCACACGGAGCCGTCGATGACACGAACACCCAAAACACCATGCGCGAGCTGGCGGCAAAAGGCTATATTTCTGAACCACATGCTGCCGTTGCTTATCGTGTCTTGCGTGATCAGTTACAGGAAGGGGAATATGGCTTATTCTTAGGTACGGCTCATCCAGCTAAATTCAAAGAGAGTGTTGAAGCAACCCTCAGCCAGCCGTTGCCATTACCTGTAGAGTTGGCAGACCGAGCTGATCTAGCCTTATTATCTCACTTCTTACCTGCTGATTTCCCAACGTTGCGTGAATTCCTGATGAAAAAAGCGCCGAAATAAACAGTAGCCTGAACTTTATTTAAGATAAGAACTAACTATCTGAGGAGGCATGATTAACGTTTTCTTTAACAAAAACATTGATTGTGCCTCATTGCTGTCTTAAGCAAATCTGAATTAAATTTAATTTATTAAATAAAACAGTAGATTACAGGATTGATTATTTCCACACACTCATTTTATTGTTTCTTCATAATTGGCCCCAGCCCGAAAAACCGACAAGAACAGAAAAACATCCAGCCCAAACAAACAAGAAACAAACAGAAACAATTCAATAACAATTATTGCATTTAAGGAGTAGATTAAATTCCCAACAGCAAAACAGTCTGAAAGTTAGAAAGTCTCATAGGAATTAAAGATGAAAAATCCAATAAACATACTTATTATAATTCTTTTAGCTACTATATCAGGAAAGGTAATTGCGGCTGATAATCCCCCAAATTCAGCAAATGCATTATCATATGTAAAACTTGACTTTTCGTATAATTTGTCTAAACAGAAGTTTACCAATCGATGTGGCGGAACACTTATTGCTGATGATCTAGTCCTCACAGCATCCCATTGCCTTAATCAACAATGGATAAACGCCAACAGCAAAGAGCTATCAATTTATTATGGAAAAGAATTCATTATGTATGCTGGACTTCATTCTGGTAAGAGTTGGGTGCAATTTGATCCCGAAGTAGATCTCGCAATTATTCAATTGGATAGAAAAATTGATCCCAATAGTGGCGCTATCGTGGCAAAACTTGACGCCCCATGTCCATCAGGTCCTAAAGTAAAGTATCCCCTTCGTGCTATTTTCTATCAAAGGATGGATGATGATGGCAAGAGTTTACCCCTTACAGATTACCAAACAACCACAACTTATTTTGAAACTTTTGCTAAATCAGAGCTGGCAAATGGATATGCTTATCTATCCCGTAAAGTGGGAAATGCTGGTGATTCTGGAAGTTCTGTGTTTTCAAAAAGTAATATTTTAATTGGGGTAATGAATGGTAACTCTGATTATACTCATTGCAATTCAGCCGCAGTCTGCTTCTATCGAGATAGAATTGACGCCGAATCCAAAAAACTACATCAAAATAAATAAAAAATTTTCTCTAAACAGAATAGTCACAATGCTTATGCCTTTCGAATTTCCTCTTTATTGGCTTGACCCAGCCATTACTCCTCCTTTTAGAAGGAGTAATGGCTGTATTGATTGGAGAAATTAGTCCTGCTCAGGACGCTTAAACACCAGCTGATTTCCTTTAGAGAGAGCCTCATCAAAGGCATACCCTTCCAGATTGAACTCCACCAGCCGTTCTGGATCAGTCAGTTGGTTCTGAATGATAAAGCGGCTCATCAATCCACGCGCTTTTTTAGCATAGAAACTAATAACTTTGTATTTACCATTTTTCTCATCCAGAAAAACAGGTTTGATAATCCTGGCCACCAGCTTTTTTGTATTTACCGATTTGAAATACTCGTCTGATGCCAGATTGACCAGAACATCGTCGCCCTGCTGTTCCAGAGCTGTATTTAAGTTTTCAGTAATGTGATCATCCCAGAACTTATACAGATCTTTACCGCGCGGGTTTTCCAACTTGATTCCCATTTCCAACCGGTAAGGCTGCATCAAGTCAAGAGGACGCAAAACTCCATACAAGCCAGATAAAATTCTCAAATGCATTTGGGCAAACTCAAAATCACCAGCAGAGAAAGTTTCTGCCTGCATACCGGTATAAACATCACCTTTAAATGCCAAAATCGCCTGACGTGCATTTTCTGGTGTGAAATTTGGCTGCCACTCACCAAAACGAGCAGCATTCAGCCCCGCCAATTTATCACTAATACTCATCAAACTGCCGATTTGCGCAGGTGTTAAAGTCCGGCAAACATCAATCAGCTGTTGAGATTCCGCCAATAATAGCGGCTGGCTAAATTTTTCTGTCACCAGTGGGCTTTCATAATCGAGTGTTTTTGCAGGTGAAATGGTAATAAGCATTATTTTTTCCTAATAATCCAGACTTTCCCCACTTTAGCAAAAAAGAACAAAAAGGGGAGAATCTCAGCGATAGGATTTTCCTACCTTACAGCCGCGCTTGACCATGTTATTATCACGGGATGGCGAGGCAACGTTGCCAAAGATTTTACGTATAACGATGAGACATTAAACATGACCGATAAACTGACTTCCCTGCGTAAACTGACAACAGTAGTAGCAGATACCGGGGATATCGCGGCGATGAAACTGTATCAGCCGCAAGATGCAACCACCAACCCTTCCCTGATTTTGAATGCAGCTCAAATTCCAGAATATCGCCAACTGATTGATGAAGCCGTTGAATGGGCACGTGGACAAAGTGATTCCCGTGAACAGCAAATTATTAATGCCGGCGATAAATTGGCTGTCAATATTGGTCTGGAAATTCTGAAACTGATCCCTGGCCGTATTTCCACTGAAGTCGATGCTCGCCTGTCTTATGACACCGAAGCCAGCGTAGCGAAAGCAAAACGCCTGATCAAACTGTACAACGAAGCGGGCATCAGCAACGATCGCATTCTGATCAAACTGGCTTCCACATGGCAGGGCATCCGTGCTGCGGAACAGCTGGAAAAAGAAGGCATCAACTGTAACCTGACCCTGCTGTTCTCCTTTGCCCAAGCCCGTGCTTGTGCAGAAGCTGGTGTTTATCTGATTTCTCCATTTGTTGGCCGTATCCTCGATTGGTACAAAGCAAATAGTGACAAAAAAGAATTCGCGCCACATGAAGATCCAGGTGTGATTTCCGTTTCTGAAATTTATCAATACTACAAAGAACACGGTTACAACACTGTTGTTATGGGTGCAAGTTTCCGTAACTCTGGTGAAATTCTGGAACTGGCTGGCTGTGACCGCCTGACCATCTCTCCGGCACTGCTGAAAGAGCTGTCTGAAGCAGAAGGTGAAATTGAGTGCAAGCTGGGTTATGAAGGCGAAATCAAAGCATGCCCAACACCAATGACTGAAGCTGAGTTCTACTGGAACCATCACCAAGATGCAATGGCAACTGAAAAACTGGCGGAAGGCATCCGTAAGTTTGCAGTAGACCAAGGCAAACTTGAGAGCATGATCGCTGATCTGCTGTAATCTTAGGCGGCACGCTATTTTTTCTTATATAAAGGCGACATAATAAGTCGCCTTTTGTTTTTTCATTTCACCATCAATAACATTTTCTCTATTTTTGTCGTTAATTGAGGTTTGTATGAACGTATTGCGCATTGGCCTCGTGTCTGTTTCTGATCGGGCTTCCAACGGAATTTATCAGGACAAGGGGCTTCCTGCACTGGAAACATGGCTCGCAAAAGCAATTACCACACCTTTTAAAGTAGAAACCCGTCTGATTCCTGATGAGCAAATCCTGATTGAACAAACATTGTGTGAATTGGTCGACGAACTCGGTTGCCATCTGGTACTAACCACTGGTGGAACAGGGCCAGCACGCCGCGATGTCACACCGGATGCAACTCTGGCAATTGCTGATCGAGAAATGCCAGGATTTGGCGAACAGATGCGTCAAATCAGCCTCCAATTTGTGCCAACAGCAATTCTATCCCGACAGGTGGGGGTGATACGCAACCAAGCTCTGATTCTGAATCTTCCCGGGCAACCTAAAGCCATCGCAGAAACTCTGGAAGGATTGAAAGACGAAAACGGCAAAGTGCTGGTAGCGGGAATTTTTGCCAGTATTCCCTACTGCATCCAACTGCTGGACGGTCCTTATATTGAAACGGATGACACTGTTGTGGCCGCATTCAGACCGAAAAGCGCACGTCGTTAAAAGCCCGCATTTTGCTTTTTGTTATCAATAATTTTTTATTATCAAGAATTGAATGCCATAAATGCATAAATAAATGAGTGCCATAAAGGTTCTGAGCTTGTTCAGATTCAGAACCTTATGGATAAGAGATCTTATGGATAGCTATTCACTCAAGCTACAGCCATTAGTTTCAATCACCTGCTGGTACCAATAAAAACTCTTCTTACGACGTCTCTCTAACGTACCTGTCCCCTGCTCATTTTGATCAACATAGATATAACCATAGCGTTTAGTTATTTCACCTTTTGAGGCACTGACCAAATCAATTGGTCCCCAACTGGTATATCCCATAACATCCACACCATCTTCAATCGCTTCCCTGACTTGGATAAGGTGATCTTTAAGGTATTGAATACGATAGTCGTCCTGAATAGTACCATCAGCTTCTGGCGTATCTTTCGCACCCAAGCCATTCTCAACAATGAACAAGGGTTTCTGATAACGATCCCAGAGCGAATTCAATATAGTGCGTAAACCAAGGGGATCTATCTGCCAACCCCATTCTGTGCTGGGCAAATGAGGATTGGTCACCCTATGCAGGATATTACCCTGTTGTTTCTGGTATTCCGCTTCATCTGCTGTTGTGCAGCCACTCATGTAGTAACTGAATGAGATAAAATCGACTGTATTTTTCAGGTCATGCTTGTCCTGCTCTGTAATAGTAAATTCAATACCATTCTCGTGAAAATAACGCAGCATATAGCCGGGATAATACCCTCGACATTGAACATCACCAAAAAACAGCCACTTTTGATTTTGCTGAAGAGTTGCCAGTACATCTTCTGGTTTACAGGTCAATGGATACATCAAATCACCAAGCAACATATTGCCAATCCGAGCATCGGGAATAATTTCCCGACACAGTTTCACCACTCTGGCGCTGGCAACCAATTGATGATGAATGGCCTGATAGATCTCTGATTGATTGCTGTTTCTCGACAATCCAACACCTGTCAGAGGTTCATGCAACGACATATTAATTTCATTAAATGTCAGCCATAACTTCACCTTACTTTTGTAGCGGGTAAATACCGTGCTTGCGTAATGTTCAAAAAACGCGATCAGCTTACGATTTCCCCACCCCCCATATTTTTCGACCAACATCCACGGCATTTCATAGTGAGATAGTGTGATCAAAGGTTGAATGCCATATTTGGCCATTTCGTCGAACAGCCTGTCATAAAATGCCAATCCCGCTTCATTGGGTTGATTTTCATCTCCATGAGGAAAAATCCGGCTCCAGGCAATAGAAGTGCGTAGGCATTTAAAACCCATTTCTGCAAATAAAGCGATATCTTCGGGGTAACGGTGATAAAAATCGATGGCAATATCTTTGAGATAGAGAGTTTCATCCGAAGAATCACGCTCAACAACAGGGCCAGTAATCCCTTGTGGCAAAACATCTGATGTAGAAAGACCTTTTCCATCCGTCAAATAAGCACCTTCAACTTGATTGGCGGCAATCGCGCCCCCCCATAGAAAATGCGTTGGAAACTGTTTCATTCAAATCTCCTTTCATGGACACTTAAGGCTTATGCGAGAAATCAGATTGATGCTTATTGATTTTGTCTTCCGTGGGCTGATCAGTAATAGCAGGCAGCCCAAACATCCATGTCAAAATGGTAGCAATGCCAAACGCCAGCAACGTACCAATAATTGCTCCCCATACTGTATTATCGATCCCTGTTGGAGGGATCATTTGAGTAAAGGTAAAAATATTGGACAAACCTATTGAATAGACGGCACTTTGGTAATAACCAATGACAGCACCACCAATTGAGCCGGCAATACAGCCAAAGAAAAATGGCCGACGGTAAGGCAGGGTGACACCATAAACCGCAGGCTCAGTGATACCAAACATACCCGCAGTAACCGCAGAGCCAGACAGCATTTTCAATTTAGCATCGCGAGTGCGCAGGAAAACGCCCAATGCAGCTCCTGTTTGCCCTATGACGGCAGGCAACAGCAGAGGAATTAGCGTGTCATGCCCCAAAACGGTTAAGTTATTGAATACGATAGGCACTAATCCCCAATGCAAACCGAAAATGACACAGACTTGCCAGATTGCGCCCATAACCGCCCCTGCCAAAACCGGAGCAAATCCATATATAGTTTGATAGCCATTAGCTAATAATTGGCTTAGCCATGTTGCTGCAGGCCCAATAACAATAAATACAAGCGGCACGATCAACATCAGGCAGATAAGAGGAGTCACGAAAGTTTTGATAGTAGCAGGTAGGAGGACATCCAATTTTTTTTCTATTTTACAGCTTACCCAAGAAGCAAAGATAATTGGGAGCACTGAAGAACTATAATTCAAGAGTGAGAGTGGGAGCCCCATAAAGTATTCAGTTGGGCTGCCAGCAACAATTGATGCATCGAAAGCAGAGATAATCAGGGGATGTACCAATGCCCCACCAATTCCCATTGAAATAAATGGGTTACCTCCGAATTTTTTACCTGCGGTATACCCAAGCAATAAAGGGAAAAAATAAAACAATGAGTCACTGGCCGCATACCAGACACGATAAGTACCGCTATCAAGCGTTAACCAATGAAATGCTATGGCAACTGCAAGCAAGCCTTTTAAGATTCCGGAAGCCGCCATGACCCCTAAAAACGGAATAAAAATACCCGAAATGATATCGATAAAATGGTTAAATAAATTATCCCTTTTGCCAGTTGGATATGTTATTGAGGATTTTTCATCAAAAAGTGCCAACATTGGTTGAATAGCCTGATATACCTCTTTGACTTCATTACCAATCACAACCTGAAATTGTCCCCCACTCTCGATAACCGCCATGATATCGGGATGGGCTTTTAGTTTATTGATATCGGTGAGTGTGCAATCACGTAATTTAAAACGTAATCGAGTCGCACAATGAACGAGACTGACAATATTTTCTTTACCGCCAATGCCTGCAATAATTTCTTGGGCCAGTATCTGGTATTCCATGCTACCTCCCTCGCTTTACACATTGTTTATGCTTCAAAAATCTATTGGATTTCAGATAAAAAACCTGACAACGCCCGCTCTTCATATTGTAGAAAGAGCCGATGTCAGGTTTTTCCTGTCTAGGCCGTAACAATCAATATTTAATTTTATTTATTTTTTGTGGAAGCTTAATTTTTGAACGACATAAACGTGATTACGATCGCCAGATATTTATTAATCCCCTAAAGCCGGAAATTTGCGAGTCTCCATCCTCCTCTTCCGGCACTGTTGTTTACCTCTGACACATTATCTATGATGACCAAGCGTCATAGTATGCCAGTAAGCGTTCTTTTATCCTGTCGTTGTAGAAGGAAAAAGCGATAATCTCCGGAGGAGGTGTAAAATGAGGATGAAGAGAATGAATTAAACTTTCGTAACGGTGCAACAATCCTTCTTGAATTATAGGTGTCCAATTCGGCTTGATGTCCCAAAGACATTCATATCCCACACCCAGCATTTGTGACACGGTTTCCTTTGCTGTCATGTCACGGGAAAGACCCGTTAAGGGTGCACGGATAGGAGCAAAATCGCCAAGATCGATATCCACATTCGTTTTCCCATAGATAGCGTTGGCAACGTAGTCAGCTAATAAAGGGGATTGATGCAGACCATCTCGATACGTGCCAGTAACCAGCCAAAGCCCGTTCATTCCACATTCTCCAATAAGAGGAAATCCATCAGCTGATATAGGTCTATTTCCCACTTGAATTGAGATAATTTCAGAAGAATACAAATCCATATTGAGCTGTTCTACAGCGCAATCAAGCAGGAATTGAACATCTGATACAGTTGCTTGAGTTCGAGGATCATTTTTTAGAATATTAGTTGCTCCAATATACAGAATACCATCGTTTCTTGGCACACAATGCAAGCCACATGCGAAAGCTCGATTAGGCGTTCGAATAACCGACTTTGGTAATGCCATTCCTTCTGGAAGCTTAAGTAATATGGAAATGCCGTTACCGGCAAATAGTGGTGGAATTCTTTCTGTGATATCTGGCATGTCAGCAAGGATATCTAATGAGTGAACACCAGCCGCTATAACGACTTTATCAGCCGAAATTGTTTCTCCATTCTCAAGCTCAACACCGGTAACACTTTCATCTTTTGATATAACACGTTTAACGTTTTTCGAAATAATAGTTCCACCTTCAGCCAGAAAAGCAGAATCTAATACTTCAAGTAGTCGATGGGAATTTATAGCGTGTTCATTGGGAATGTACAGACTCACTAACGGTCGAACAAGTTCGTTAGAGTTCAACCAAGAAATCTGCTTAGGAGCAATTGCTTCGTATGGTTCGTCATAGGAGATTAGTGCCTCTTCGATTGCATCATAATTAGCACTATCTATTTCGTCAGTTCCCGCAGTGTTGAGAATAACATACGTCCCTTGTGCCGTAAAAAGTGACTGATGGTTTCCAGATGAAGCTGCGAGTCTTTCAGCCCATTGTGGCCATCGATTTTTGGCATTGAAGTCCATGCTTATCTTCAATTTTCCATGTTGGCTTGCGACTAAACCTGTTGTTACTTCACCAAAGCAACCATTCATGGCTCCTGCTGCATTGGAAGCAGCATTGCTTCTATCGAGGCTACCGATGCGACAAACCTTACGCTTTTGACTGGCTAATTCGTAGGCAATAGAACCGGAGATTGCACCTGAGCCTACAACGATTACATCGTATTTCATGGTATTGCTCCTTTTATAAATTCCCCCCTGAGGGTTTGAAAAAGCCGACTGTTTATGTGTTTTGTATAGCAACGGCAATGAGTTACTTTTTGAATAACTTACTTTTTGATAGATATTTTTATAGATTTACTTTTATAAATTATTCAATTTAAAAATTGAATAATATGTATGTATGCAAGTTTCTGTCAACTTGATATTTTTATATGTGTGCATTGCATTTGAATTCCATTAACTAATTAAAAAAACAAATAAATATTTTTTAAAACATCATATATTCTATGTGTTGACTGATGAAGTGGCAGACGAAAATTAACAAATTATTAAATTTATTTATTGAATAATATTTAGTGAGGTAAAGGATACTTTTTTGCTAATACATTAAGATAGGGGAAGATTTATGAATAAATTTTTTTCTGATGCAAGCCTTAAATGTCTCACCGAAGAACATGAGATGGCTTTCAAAAAAGTAGTGGCTCACTGTTTTTCGCTTTTAGATAGACGGTTTAGAACACATGATGGCTGGGTTTTAGGGGATAATATTGACATAAAAAATCTCTCCGGAATTAGAAATGAAGAAAAAATTGCATCGGACCTTAAACAGGTATTGGAAGATATTGAAGCAATCTTTTTACTTTTAGACGGAAAGAATCTATCCGAGAAGAACCGTTTTAACATTATCGATGCTTTGATTAAGGCGTTGAATAATGAGCAGATAAATACAAGGAAAACAATCGATTCAGAGTACCTTTCTGGATATATTGATGAGAAAAGAAGGTGCAAGCTTTGGTTCAAGCGAGAAGATTTGGTTAAAGAAGTTATTTGTCTTTTAGGTGATTACTATGGTGCCCCTGATTTCGAAAGCACTAGCATAAATGAAAATCGTGGGTTGCATGAACCAACATTATCTCTTGCCACTGATTACGGTTTTTTCCCAACCCCAATCGAAGTTGCACATCTGGTTATTGCAGAAGCCGAAATTATCCATACACAAGGCTCTCATTGTTTAACTGTACTTGAACCAAGCGCAGGGCTGGGAAATCTTGCCAAGTTGGCTGTAGATGCTGGTGGTATTGTTGATTGCATTGAGGTACATGCTGAAAGATGTATAGAACTGGAGAATACCCAGCTTTTCCGGCACGTTATAAATGCGGATTTTATCACAGTTGAACCTACCCAAGGGGCATTATATGATCGCATAATCATGAATCCTCCCTTTGAGGGAGAGCGAGATATCGACCATATTGTACATGCGTTAAAATTCCTTAAGAACGACGGTTTGCTTGTTTCTATTATGTCCCCAGGCACTGAATTTCGTAATCGAACGAAATCAAAAGAATTTAGAACTCTAATGAAGAGCTTGAATGCCAAATGGACTGATCTCCCCGATGATTCATTCGCCAGTGTTGGATCGCACAGTAACACTATTCTTCTGAAAGTTTGGAAGGATGGCAGATAGTTATATTTGTTGTAATCTTCTGATCTTATGCAATAAAAATTGAAATTTTTTGACAAATAGCGCTGCACTGAGTAAGTGCCAGCGCTATTACCAAAAATTATAAATGTTCATTTATTGTCCATTTCAAACTCACTTTAAGGTGACTTTATTGAAATTCTAACCCTACGGGGTGTGAGTGAAAGCAAGGCAAAGATAGCCAGAAGTAACCCTATCCATAATGGAGATATTAGTCCATATCCTGCACCAATGCTTAATCCTCCAGCCCACGCGATGAATGCCAAGCCGCTGTTAATGATAGATACATGGACACTATTGACCAGTGGGCCTGCATTTGCTACCCGCATAACACGTGTAATCATTGCTGGGCTCATGGGCACACCGACAAGACCGATCACTAAAAAAGCAATCACGCTTACATATCGATTTTCTGGGAAAAGCGCGAATATCAGCAACGATATAGCCAATATACTAAGCCCGATGGTTAGTACTGCGAAAGTATGTTTATCAGCAAAACGGCCGGTAATTGTGTTGCCAATAACATTCGCTGCACCATAGAGGCCGAGTAAAATAGGCACGACCGCAAGCTGTAAACCTGTAACTTCAGTCAAGATTGCAGAAATATAACTGAAAGCTGCGTAAGATGCCCCGATGATAAGGGCGCTTGTACCATAAGCAGCCCAGAGTTTCCCATTTCGAAATGATGTAAGTTGATCTCCAATACGGATCTCTGAGGTATTACGCGAAGCAGGCACCAGCCCCCAAACGATCAAGGAGCAAGTGATGGTGAATATGACAACCAACCAAAAACTCAAACGCCAACCAAGGTACTGATCGACTACGGTTGCTGCGGGTACACCCAAAACTGTCGCCAACATCATTCCACTGAGTATAATTGATGAGGCTCTTCCCCGCATTTCAGTTCTGACTACTTCACCACAGATTGCCAAAGAGATACCGATACACGCAGAGCCCGCAACACCAGTGATAACACGGGCAATAGCCATAGTCAGATAATTTCCAGCAGTTGCGGCTATAAGTCCCCCTATACTATAGAGCGCCAGTAACCAAAGTAGTGCCTGTTTGTTGGGAACTCTCAGTGCAACAAATAACGCTGTCAATATTGGCCCACCGACGACCATACCAATAGCATAGAGTGAGATTAGATAGCCAATATCTGCGATAGTGACCCCAAACACCCCAGCTAATGATGGCATCATACCTACAACCATAAACTCAGAGGTAGTAAGAGTGAATATAGTCAGTCCAAGCAAATAAATGTAAACAGGTATATCACGCTGCTTTTGCGTTGGTGCTTCTATTTTTGATGGGACTTTCAAGCCCATTCTCTCTGATTGAATTTTATTCATGATGAGGTTTACCTAATGCAACAGAATTTCGGTGTGTGAACAACATCGCCAACAGTGCTGCAATGATATAAATAACGGAAGCAGTTCCGAACGCCCATACATAGCCATCAATCGTATCTGCTTGTGTTGCGGCCACAGCCATCAATGAAGAGAGACCTATAGTCGGACCGAGTTCCATAGCGGTGTTCATGACTCCGCCAGCCAAACCTGCCTGATGCTGTGGAACATTCATTGTAGAAAGTACGGCAGAACCTGAAAAAGCCAGTGAAGTGCCTATTGCTACAAGAACCAGACTGGGTAACAACACCACGGTGTAAGTCGTATCTCTGTCAATAGCGACCAACAACCCAAGCCCTATTGCAGCGATAAATAGCCCTAAACTTGTTACCCGTGCTGCGCCCATGCGACCAACTAAAGGGGCTGCCATTTTTCCGGCCACGATAAGAGCGATAGCGAATGGTAGGAATGAGAACGCTGTCATGAGTGGTGTCCACCCCAACTCTTGTTGCAAGTAGAGGGATAAAACAAAGTTGACAATCCCCGATCCTGCGGCAGCAAGAAACATACCAAATAGCCCAGTGAGTCGATACCGTTCGAAAATAAATCTGGGGGGAAGAAGTGGGTCACGGACGAAAAGTTCGACCACTGTAAAGGCAACTAATAAGCAAAGACCACTCAGCAGAGGGAGCAGTACAACTGGCGATGCCCACGGATGATCGCCAGTTAATATCAAACCGTAACTACTTAAGGAAATACCCAATGTAGCGAAAATTGCACCAATTAGGTCTAATTTAGGTCTATGCTGATAAGTCTCGTCAATACCAGCCGGAAGTAAACTACGGGTACTGATCAAGCCTATGAGTGAAACAAGGACAGGAACAACAAACATCCATCGCCAGGAAACCCACGTTGTTGCTACACCTGAGATAATAAACCCTAAAACAGCGCCAAGAACAGAAACACTTCCCCATGTGGTCATTGCCCGGGCAAAAGCACCGTGCTCCGGGAACACTGAACGTAACACAGCCATTGCAGCTGGTGCTATCAAGGCCCCACCAATTCCTTGAGCAAAGCGCATAGCAACAAGCACCTTGAAAGTAGGAGCGAAACCAGCAATAACAGAAGATATACCAAAGATGAGTAAACCAACTGCGAACATTCGTCGCCCCTGAAACCTGTCAGCCAGCCGTCCACCAAAGAGCAGCAGGCCGCTGAATGGGAGTCCATAGGCAGCAAGAACAAGGAGCAGATCAGCAGACGTGAGGTTGAATTCTATCGCAATTTTTGGAAGTGGAACTGTGATTAGTGCAATAGTGAAGATCAAAGTGGATTGAACAATTGCTAGTATTATGAACGCCAGATGTTGAGTATTTGGGGGCAATTCTACCTGTGATTTATCGTTGTCTTTAGAAGATATATTCGTAGACGACATTATGAGATCTCCTGATCGATAAAGAGTGACATGAAACACGGCAATATCATTAAAATACTCAATACAATGATTGAATATTAGATTAATATGACTTTAAATTTTCGTCAACGGTTAAAAGCCCTTGGTATTTTTATCCTGTCTTTTATAGATGAATAACGCACAGACGTTGAGCAATCATGATGAAAGTAATGATATTCATTATGCTAACTAGCTGTAGTAGCTCACTAAATCAGGACACTAACGATTCGCAAGATTGAATATCAACTTGA
Source organism: Xenorhabdus vietnamensis (assembly GCF_002127535.1). Taxonomy (GTDB): domain Bacteria; phylum Pseudomonadota; class Gammaproteobacteria; order Enterobacterales; family Enterobacteriaceae; genus Xenorhabdus; species Xenorhabdus vietnamensis. The sequence goes on along the minus strand of NZ_MUBJ01000001.1, from coordinate 109,188 downwards.
ACAAGAATGCCCGATAGCTTGGGCTCTGATCAAATCACGGTCGGTTTATAAAACTCAATGAGTAGAGTCTGGCGGTGCTTTATGATGGAAATTTGAACAGCGCGATGATTGGATATAATTGCTTTCGCTAATAATATAGATGAACAAGGGTTTTTGTATGTACATAATATAATAGTGTTCAATGTATCAGATGATAAATAAGGTAAATTAATTTATATTATTCATATTCAACTTAAGAAAATATATACGAGTGAAATGTATTTCCCGTCGATAAATAGTGCAAATTTATCGACGGATATTTAGCAATGAAATTAAGAAAATAATGTAAAAAATAGTGCAGATAAATAGAGGCCTACTCCATAAGAAGTATGTGCCATTAAACTTCTCAGCCTTAATGTATTAGGTGCAGGCATTTTAGATGCAGCCACTCCCATTCCCATGCCGGGCTGCATGATGAAAAAAGGTGCTACTACAGTAACAATACCCATAAACAATGCGGGAAGAAAAGTCGGATTTTTTGCCCAAGACAGACCCAAAATGAATAGCAAAAGCCCAGCAAAGATAACACCAATCAGGTAATGGGCAAACCAACCAAGCCATACTTCACTTTTCACTGGTTCAGCTTGGACAATGCTTTTATGACAATACCGACCTTTCGGAATGTGCCCAAGCCAACGACCAACCATAGCATAATTCAACGGCGGTATTCCAAAACTGCGTTTCATGAAAAGCGCCCAAAGATCCATCACTACTGTCGCACCAGCTCCAATCAATATCGAACGAACAATAAACTCCAATCCTTCATTCATTTGCTGCTACTCTCCAAATTTAAACGTCCCAGATTGCCTATTAGTTTATTAAATCATTTAGCTGACACTCGAAACACCTTAAAAACTTTGATATCATCATACTCAATGAATTAATTGAATGTAATGTTATTGGAAACCAAATGTCAATGTTTGATAAACAAATTCTCGTTGAGATCGCAGAAATAGCCAAAGTACTGGGAAATGTCCATCGTCTGACCCTGCTTGAATGCCTGGCCGATTCTGAGCAATCCGTAGAATGCCTGTCAGAGCTTTCTGGTTTGTCCATTGCCAACACCTCCCAGCATTTGCAACACTTAAAGCGTTCAGGACTCCTTCAATCCCGTAAGGTCGGTAAGCATGTCCTTTATCGTCTGGGAGACGGTCCTGTAATGGATATCATTACAGCGATCCAAAAATATACTGAATTTAATCGAGGGGAAATGCGCAGATTAATTGATGATATGAACAATCAGGAAGCCATTTCATGGGATGAGTTGTTAGACAGAATCAAGGAAAAGAGCACGACATTACTGGATGTAAGGCCAAAAGAGGAATTTGAACAAGGCCACTTGCCGAATGCCATTAATATTCCTATTGATGAACTAGAGAGTAGATTAGATGAGCTTGCTTCCAGCTCAGATCTTATCGCTTATTGCCGGGGACAATATTGTGTTCTTTCTGCCAATGCTCTTGAATTACTGCGTGCCAAAGGTATTCGTGCTCGCCACTTTAAAAAAGGGTTTTCAGGCTGGAAAGACGCAGGGATGAATATTGAAGTAAAATCTTAGGTTGTCATTATTAGGCCAATAATTGGTCTGATAACATTTCAAATTCTCTCTTTCAACAAACTTAGGCAGATTCGCATAGGCATCAAGGCCACAACGCCAAGCGCATAGCTAGTATGAATTAGTCTCAATGTAATCTGGCACAACGGAAGAATATCGAATGGAAAATAAAAAACAGGAAATTTCAAACGTGTTTGGAATCCAAGTCAGTATGCTTACAACTTCATTTAAAAATTGGCCATCCAGTACATTTTTGAATGGCCTTAATGAGTAAATCATATTATATATTGTTAAGCTGTAGCCATTTCTCTGCATCAAGAGCAGCCATACACCCTGAACCTGCAGATGTTATTGCCTGGCGATACTTGTTATCAGCAACATCCCCTGCTGCAAATATCCCTGGGATTGATGTCATTGTTTCAAAATTTTGATACTTACCATTAACAATAATATATCCGCCATTCAGCTTTAATCTATTTTGTAAAAATTCTGTGTTCGGAGTATGACCTATAGCCATAAAACAACCACTGATAGGAAGATCAAATAATATATCATCAGCTTTATTGATTAATGCGAGCCCCTTGAATGCCCCTTGATATTCTATATAGTTTTTCACTTCTGTATTCCAGAGTATATCGATCTTACCTTCCCTAACTTTAGCCATCAGTCTATCTTGCAGGATTTTTTCAGCCCTTAGTTGATCTCGCCTATGAATAAGAAAAACTCGCCTTGCTATATTGGAAAGATATAATGCCTCTTCGACAGCAGTATTACCACCACCTATTACCGCAACATCCTGCCTTTTAAAGAAAAAACCATCACAAGTTGCACAGGCAGAAAGCCCCCTGCCACGTAATTTATTTTCATCAGGTAAATTCAAATAACGTGCAGTTGATCCTGTTGCAATAATGATACTTTCTGCTTGATATTCATTTTTCTCCCCTGAAACCAAGAAAGGTTTAGAGTCAAAATCGATTGAAACGATGTGATCATTAGTGATTTCTGGAACAAATTCTTTCGTATGTTTATCCATCCTTAGCATAAGTTCAGGGCCTGTTGTTCCTCCCTGCTCTCCCGGCCAGTTTTCAACTTCAACCGTATTCATTAATTGTCCACCCACTTCCAAACCGGAGACAATAATAGGATAAAGGCCAGCCCTAGCCGCATATATCGCCGCAGTATACCCAGCAGGGCCTGTTCCTATAATTAATACTTTCGTATAAACAGACATTAGGTACTCCTTGTTTTACCAATTAACAGCAAATGATGATATTAGTTTAGACTGTTAGGTAAGGCAGACCCCTCAAAATTTAAACTTAACTCAACCTGAATTACAAATTTTGAGAAACCATATTCTTAAATTGAGATAATGAAGCGATCCCAATAAGAGAATCTACAGGTTGTCCATTTTTGTATACTAATGTCGTTGGTATACTGCGAATACCATATTTCATAGCTATAGCCTGGACTTCATCAATATTGACTTCCCCGAAAGTCGCACTATCTTTCATATCAATTGATAACTGATTAAACGTTGGTGCTACCGTACGACACGGACCACACCATGGTGCCCAGAATCTGACAACACAGAGCCCTTCAATGCCAACTACACTATCAAAATTCTCTTCGGTTAATTCAATTAATGTACTCATATTGAATCCTTAGCAAAAATTTTTAAGTCAATTAATCACGGCTTATGAACAAAATGTGAAGTATGCTAATTTAAACTTGTTAAGTTTAATATTGAAACGTAAGTTTGAGTAAAAGCATTGAGCCTGTAAAATATTCCCTTTGTTTCTACTCGGTATTACGCCCATCATTTTTATAAATCAATGCTCAAGGTGATCGCTAACACAGTCTGTTCGACACCTATCATTCAATTATTATATTTAATATTAAAATTAAATCAATAGCTCTTTTATCATCAGAAAATAGAATATATTATTCATTAATAACAAATACTTACAAAATACTTTAAGACAAATCACATAAAAAATATCTAAGAATTCAGGATAAAAGCAATGCTTAAAAATAGACCAATCAACTGCTGAATGATAGTTCAACCAGCATAAAATCAATCATAAATGTAATATTTACATATAAAAACTATTCAAAAGACAAAAAATAACACAATAACAACACAATTTTAATAGGTATTATTCTCCTGAGATTGAGTCGCACTTTTTCACGAGATTTAGTTTTCCAGAACAGTAACCATTGACCTGATTTATGAATTCAATAAAATAATTGAATAAATATTGTAATGAGATGATCAATCACTAGCTTCAATAAAAACACTGTTAATACAAGATTAAGGAAGGAAAACATGAGTAAGACACAAACTGTGAATGAACAAATTAATACTTTTTCTGACGCAATCTGCACTATAACTCATGCATCACCTGATATCGCATCCGCATTTGAAAAATTTTATACCACAGCACTAAGTGATGGAGAACTTCCTCATAAGTTCAAAGAACTAATTGCCATTACAATTGCAATAGCCTCAGGTTCTGATGAATCACTTAGAAATCACATTCGCTCAGGCATAGAACGTGGGCTAACACGAGAAGAATTAGTTGAGGGAATTGGCGTGGTAATATTAATGAAGGGTGAGAATGCTTTTATTTACAGTGCAAAAGCGTTAACTATATACGACCTCAATAAAAACAGTGAATTGTAAATACTGAAACAAACCCCATTGTTTTTAACGGGGTTTGTCAGCAGTTAAAGTAAATACTTACATCAAACTCTATCACTGACTGAATGGAACCCTGATCAACAATATCAATATATATTAGGTGTATTTATTCTGTTATTTGTTAGTGGAAGAATTTACCACCAATGACATTATAGACATTTATTGCCGCCATTAGCGGATAGAACTACCATTCAAATAACCTACATTCAAAGAATCTGATTAAAAACCCCGTTTTTACCGAAAGAAGCAAAAGAGTATTTATGCCATCCCCCAAAAAGACACACTAAAGAAAATAATTTAAAAACAATAAGTTGTATATTTTGTTTAAGAAGCTCAATTATTAAGAGTTAGTATATATATTTTATATAACAATAATTATTAATTTTTTACCATTATTTGATGATGCATAGCGTTATGGAAATGTTATCTTTATGTAAAATAGGAATAACAAATAGCATTTAATTTCTTACTAAAATTAATTAGTCTTATAAAAATGCATTGTTTTTCGTTTATTCTAAATGTGTAAATCAGTATATTATATTGATAGTAAACAAAGTTTATTTTCACCAGAATAACTTAATGAAATTCAAATAGATTATTTGTTAAAAACTTTACCGTATTCCCAGCAATATTTTATTTCAGAAATAGAAAATAGCTTCAAAAAAAATAAAAATTTGTTAATCAAATATAGGGGATAGTGCATGCGGAATTTTCTCAAGGCATTACAAGAATCCGGGTTAAGAACTTCTATTTCTTCTGAATTATCTAAATCAGAAAATAAAAATTCAGAAATCGAGTTATCTCAACTGAAAAGACAGGTTAATGGAATGCTTAAAAATAGTTTACCATTAGATATTACTATTCCTATAACTCTACAAAAAGACACTATTGAGACAAAAGATTTTCCATTAACAGATATTCAATATGCTTATTTAATTGGGCGAAACCCTAGATTAGAATTAGGGGGGTTAACTAGTTGTTTATATACGGAGATAGATATTAAATCATTAGATATCAATTCATTAAATACTGCATTAAACAAAATTATTGAATATCATCCCATGTTAAGGGCAACATTATCTTTAGACGGACAACAGCGGATTTTACCCACTCCATTGAATTACACCATTCCTCTTCAGGATAGTAGGGAATGGCCAGAAAAAGACAAAGTTCTGGCAAATATTCGTCAGGAAATGGAAAATCAATTATTACCTCTTGATAAAGCGCCTACATTCGATATACGAGCAACAATAATTAATGACGATATTACTCGCTTGCATGTTTATTTTGATCTGATGTTTGTGGATCTTCATAGTACCTATTTGATATTGCGTGATTGGTGGAGAGTTTATCAAGGCCACGAATTACCCATATTAGCTGATAATATGAATTTTCATACTTATATAAACTCAGAGCGTTATCTGCAAGGGCAATTACAAGGACTACGTGATAAAGCCTATTGGGAACAACAGTTAGATACTTTGCCACAACCGCCAGAGCTACCATTGAAGACTATTCCTGAGCTAATTTCCTCTCCTGTATTCAAGCGTTACAGTAGAAAAATTGCGGCTGGGACATTACTGGCTCTCAGGCAAAAAGCGGAATCACGCAAGCTAACTCTGGAAACAGTGCTTCTTGGCATATATGCAGAAGTCCTTCGCCAGTGGTCGAAACATCAAATTTTTACACTGACTATCACTCAATTTGGGCGGCGTCCCTATTTTGATGGCATAGAAAATGTTGTCGGCAATTTTCTTCAACCCATGTTACTGGGAGTACAGGAAACAAGAGAAAGAAGCCTCAGTGATCGTTTGGTGCAGATTCAGACTGATTTAATGATGAATCGCTGGCATTGTTCCTACAATGGTGTTCAGGTTCTGAGAGAGCTGACCCGCCGAAATCATAGTAACCGGGCAGCAACCGCGCCCGTAGTATTCAGCAATACCCTGACGGCCAATTTGGACGACGTAGTGACCGATATCGGTTGGGCGGACACGATCCAAATTTATAGCAGTAATCAAACCCCACAAATCTGGTTAGAGAACCAAATTGTTCGTGTTGGTGATCTTGTTCAAGTTAACTGGAACACTGTCAGTGAATTGTTCCCTGATGGCATGGTAGAAGCCATGTTAGATGCATATCTGACACTGATTGAGACTTGTGCAGAAGATGATTCCGCCTGGGATAAAAATGCATCATTGGTGAAATTACCTGCGCCAGATCTGGCAGAACGAACAAAATCCAATGCAACAGATACAGAGTTCGATCTTAAACTGCTACATGAAATGGTTTTGCAGGCAGCAGCAAAATTCCCTGATGAAATAGCTCTTATTCAGGGAGAAAAACAAGTTACTTATGCAGAAATGATCAATAAAGCCAGCGCAATAACACAGCAACTTCGAACTTCTGCTCAAATTCATCCCAATGATATTGTTGCTGTATCCTTGCCACAAGGCCCTGAGTTGGTCATCGGGTTACTGGGTGTTCTTATGTCGGGTGCTGCCTACGTGGCAATCGATCCCCTGCTTCCTGCCGAACGCCGGATGAATTTACTCAACCGCTGTTCAGCCAAAGGGATTGTCACTGACAGCACGATTTTTGAGCATGATGAATTTACGAGTTTGCCTCGAATAAATCTGGATAAACTCCCTATGCACAGTGCAATGGGTACAGCACATTGGTTTTCCATGCCTTCAGTGCAGGGATTAGATGATCTGGCATATGTCATATTTACATCCGGTTCAACTGGGGAACCAAAAGGTGTTATGGCTTCCCACCGCAATGCAGCAAATACTGTGTTTGATATTAACCATAAATTCCATGTAACAGAAAAAGACGCTGTATTATCTGTTGCGCCTGCTGGCTTCGATTTGTCCGTGTATGACTATTTCGGACTATTGGGGGTGGGAGGAAAAGTTATTTTTTCCACGCCAGAGGTAGCCAATGATCCGAAAATCTGGCTGGAAACACTCGTCAAACATCAAATTACTATCTGGGATAGTGTCCCGGCTCCCGTGAAAATATTGGTAGACAGAAATGGTTCTGCGCTGGCTGAGAGCAAATTAAGGCTCATCCTCATGAGCGGAGACTGGATACCTGTCGATTTACCAGAACGCATTCGGGAAACCCTGCCAAATGCTGCGATAATCAGTCTTGGTGGCGCTACCGAAGGCTCGATCTGGTCAATACATTATCCAATTGAGAAAATTGATAAAAACTGGAAAAGCATTCCTTATGGCAAGCCTTTGGCAAATCAGACTTTCCATGTTTTGAATAATTGGCTCCTCCCTTGCCCCAAATGGGTAACCGGAGAACTCTATATCGGTGGCGACGGCGTGACCCAGGGTTATTTGGGCGACATAGAAAAAACCGCACTGCGCTTTTTTACTCATCCAGTCACAGGTGAACGACTGTACAAAACAGGCGATTTGGGACGATATATTGACGATGGCTTGATAGAAATTTTAGGGCGCGAAGATAATCAAGTAAAAATCAATGGATACCGCATTGAATTGGGTGAAATTGAAGCTTGCCTCCTGACCCATGAAAATGCCAGCCATGTCATTATTGATGCCCCTGTGCATACCAAAACCGGGCAACGGCACATCGTCTCCTATGTTGTACCTGAGGATGCTGAAACATTGAACGCTCCGACCCATTTTCAGGAACAATTGAGGGAAATAGCCCGAAAAACTTTACCCTCTTATATGGTGCCTAATTATTACGTCTTATTGCCTCATATGCCATTAACCAGCAATGGAAAAATTGACCGTAAAGCACTACCTATTCCTTGGTCTGATACCGAAGAACACTCTGATGCCCCTGTTAAACCCGCTAATGAGATAGAAGCAAAGATCCTAAAACTCTGGCAAGCCCAGCTCCAGCATGATGATTTTGATGTCACCGATGGATTTTTTGATATTGGTGGTGATTCACTGCATGCCGTTGGTTTACTTAGTGCTCTGCGGCAGGAGTTTCATATTACTCCCATTGGCGAACAAGATATTATCGAAGGCTTGTTCATGAATTCCAATATTCAGTCCTTCTCTCGCATTATCGAAACACTCGTTCAATCTCAAGCGGTGAATGATTTATGAGCAAATCATACGATTATATAGTGATAGGTGGTGGTTCAGCGGGGTGTGTAGTGGCATCACGCCTGTCTGAAAATAGCACGAAATCCATACTGTTGATTGAAGCAGGCCACGAATCTGATGTAAATAACCCCACCAGCCCACTCAGAGATGCGTCAAGACTGGTGTTGGAAGGGTATAACTGGGATTACGAAGCCAACGTGCGAAATGACGAGCGGTTCACCGATCTCATTCACCCCCAAAATAGCAAACAACAGGCTCGCAAGCATAGGGAACGTAATCCGTTCAATTATCGTGTGGGGAAAGTGCTTGGTGGTTCTTCCGCAGTCAACGGTGCCATTGCTTTGAGGGGATTTCCGAGCGATTTCGATAAATGGACTCAAATGGGTTGCCCCAACTGGTCTTGGGAACAAGTACTACCGTGGTTTAAGCATCTGGAGAATGACACCGATCGTAGCAATGATGATAACCACGGTTCACAAGGGCCAATGTGTCTGCGCAGGCCCCAGAATAGCGAGATCCATCCACTTGATAAGGCGTTTGCCCGTGCTTGCGAACAGTTTGGTGTGCCTTACGTTGATGATCTCAATGTCGGTGAAAAGCCAGCCGTTGGTCCTGTACCCGCCAATGTTATTAATAGCGCAGAAAGAGTAGATGTTTATCGTTCATACCTTGAACCATTCCTGAATAGAGAAAACCTGCATGTGATGACTGATGCATTAGTCACACAGATAATCTTTAATGGCACGATAGCCTCAGGGGTAAAAATCATTCAGTCGGGGCAAGAACGGGTTTATCGAGCTGAACAAATCGTTCTTTGTGCTGGTGCAATTGGCTCAGCAACATTATTGCAGCGTTCAGGTGTTGGTGATCCAGAACATCTGAACAAATTAGGTATCCCTGTTGTTGCCCAAGTGCCAGCCGTTGGCAGAAATCTAACTGACCATGCATCAGTGGTACTTTGGGCACTCCCCAAAGCCGGTGTTTGTACAACAGGCCTACCATGGCGGCAAATAGCTGCTCGCATCAGCAGCGGTTACGACGAAAAAGTCGATGTACAAATTGGCTTGCTAAACAATGTTGCCAGTGACACCGTACCGGGGTTCAAAGATCGGGTGACTTATCCAATGTTGGTTGGAGCTTCCGTGATGTTGATGCGTCCGGAGATTCAAGGACAGGTCTTCATCCGTTCCACGATCCCCACAGTATTGCCCCAGATTGATCTTCCATTAACCCGTACCCCATCAGATATTGCTCGTCTTATCGGAGGGGTGCGTAAGATTTGGGAAGTTTTACGACATCCAGAAGTGGATGCCTTCCTTGATGGTATACAATTTTGGTCTGACTCAATGATTTATAACGATGAAATCATGAGTAGTGCAATAAAGAACCTTGTCAATCCAGGTTGGCATGCGTCTGGAACACTCAGAATGGGTATCAGTGGTGATCCTAATAGCGCCACACATGAAGATGGTCGGGTGCATGGCATTACAGGTGTAACAGTCGCTGATGCATCCCTATTCCCCACCATTCCCTCCATGCCAACCAATCTGACGACCATCATGACCGCTGAGCGCATTGTCAGTTTCTTGGTAAAACGAGAAATCATCGACGAGAAGATGACACATGGACACTAATTGCAGACGGGTAATTTATGCCTTTCCACATGCGGGAGCAACAACAGCGATTTATCGCCCCTGGCTGAATGATCTAATGACTACCAAGTCTGCGATCTTACACTCTGTCGCGATACCCGGTCGTGGTCATTTGGCTAAAGAGCCTGAAATTCACGACCTCGATTTACTAGTTAAGCGATTAGCGTCAGATATCTGGGCCGATTTCCAGTTGAAACAGGCACAAGGTATCACTGAGTGGGTCACCTTTGGCCATAGTTTTGGTGGTGTGCTGAGCATCGCGGTCGGTCAGGAGTTAATGAAAAACTATGGTACTTCTCCCTTATTTGGCGTGGTATCCAGTTCTGTTCCTCCCCATCGCCAACCAAAAGATGAACGGCATGAATGGACAGATGAACAATTGATTCAGAAAACCAAAGAGGATCAAGGGACGCCTGAAGCAATTTTGAACGAACCTGCGCTGATAAAACCCATAATCCGCCAATTGCGCAATGATTATCTGATACGCAGCCAATTTCCCCAACTTGACAATATACAGGTGAATTACCCACTGGTGCTGATTTCCGCCACCTACGACATTTACGTCACTTTGACAGACATGGAAGATTGGAAAAACTACACCTCTAACGATATTTCACTCATCCATATTGAGGGGGATCACTTTGCTGTGTACCGACACTGGGATGTCATCAAACAAATACTGCTGAGTAAAGTAATGGGCTAACAAAGAATCTGGAGTGAATATGCGTATTGAGATTGATAATTTTGATAATTTTGATAATTTTGATAATTACCGAAAATCTTGCCGTGAATTTCTTCAGCGTGAAATAGTACCTGAACATCAAAAATGGGAAGAGAACGGGCTGGTTGAGCGCTCCTTTTGGGAGAAATTAGGTCAGTCAGGGTTATTAGGCATAAGTGTCAGCCCTGAGTTTGGGGGACTGGGCAAAAACGATTACCGGTTCGCAGTCATTCTGACGGAAGAACTGATCAAAGCAAGTGTCACTGTACCAGGGATCGTTGCCCATAATGATATTGTCGCCAGCTACATTTTTGCCCTCGGTAATAAGGAGCAGAAAAAAAGGTGGCTGCCGGAATTGTGTAGCGGAAAACGGGTCGCAGCCATTGCCATGACGGAACCGAGCGGGGGTTCCAATACAGCAGACATCAAAACCGTAGCTAAACGGCAAGGCGATTACTATCTGGTCAATGGTGGCAAAACTTACATTACCAATGGCATCAATGCAGATCTGATCGTTATAGCTGTAAAAACAAAAGAAGGGCAACAAGGCCAGGGGATCAGCTTGCTGGCAATAGAACGGGGTATGCCCGGATTCACCAGAGGAGAGCCATTAAAGAAAATTGGCTGGAATGGCAGCGACACGGCTGAACTCTTTTTCGATGATTGCAAAGTTCCTATTACAAACCTGATTGGTCGTGAAAATCTCGGTAACTATTACTTCATGTCAGCGATGCCCCGCGAACGCCTCAGCATCTCAGCGGTAGCCGTTGCCAGTGCAGAACATATATTGCAGAACACGCTGGAATATGTGAAAGAAAGAACAGCCTTCAATCAAACGATCGGCTCCTTTCAATACAACCGTTTTATTCTCGCGCAATTAGATACCGAAGTAAAAATTGCCCGAATCTACCTTGATAACTCCGTTGATCTCTTTAATCAGGGGCTTTTCAGTTTAGTGGATGCAGCCCGCATCAAGTGGTGGACGACCGAACTTCAAATGAAAGTGGCAGATCGTTGCCTGCAATTGCACGGCGGCCTCGGTTACATGCGTGATTCCATTGCCGGCAAGAATTGGCTGAATAGTCGCGCCCAGACCATTTACGGTGGAACCAGCGAAGTACTGCAAGAAATCATCAGCAAATCAATTGGACTTTAAGGCACAGCGACTACCGTTGGAGAGGGTATATTGGTTATGGTTATGAATAAGAAAAGTAATACATCGTGTCTCATCCAATCAGTAAATATCAGTCAATGGAACCCTATTATTCTCAATTGGGCAAATGCCGAAAACTGGGATATGAATGAGAATGATGCAGCCTGTTTCTTTGAGGTAGATCCGGAAGCTTTTTTTATTGCCTACCGTGGTATTCAACCTATTGCGTCAGTATCGATGGTCAATTATTCAGATTCTTATTCGTTCGGTGGCAATTTCATTATACGGCCAGAATCCCGCAATCATGTTTGTGCAGGAAAAATATGGCAATGGTCTATGAATTATGCAGGACATCGCACAATTGGCTGTGATGGTAACTGGGATAAAACGCAGCTCTACGAAAAAAGAGGGTTTGACATCCATTATCGTAATGTCCGGCTTTCTGGAGTCATCAAGCAAAAAATCACACCACCAGCAGGTGCCGTTCTGATCACACCAGCCAATATTGATGAAGTCATTAAGTATGATGCTGAATGCAATGGCATTTATCGTGGGGCATTGCTTGCTAACTGGTTCTGGGGAGAAGAACGTTATGGATTTTGTACTTATTCCAGAACGGGAATTTCCGGTGTCATAGGCTTAAGGCGATCCCAAAATGGCTACCGAATAGGCCCTTTCCTCGCCGATAACGCTGAAGCAGTTGAAATATTGGCTCTTGCCGCATTCGCACAGATCCCTGATGGCTTACCTGTATCAGCCGATGTTCCCGAAACTGATAACAACGGCTTTCTCCAACTGGCTAACGAATACGGGCTAAAGGGACTCTTTCACACATACAGAATGTACAAAGGTAATCTCATACCAAAAGGGCAGCTGGATAAGGTCAAGGCCATTGCGTCTTTGGAGTTAGGGTAATGGATATCAATAAGTAATCATTGCCTGAATCGCAACGTCATTAATAAATATATTCATATGAGAGGTTATGTTATGGCAAATGAAACACCGACCTTATTTGAATGGATGGGAGGCCGTGAGGTGCTAATGAAACTCATGACCGTCTTTTATTCCAAGGTTGAAAAAGATGAGTTACTTGCTCCACTGTTCAAAAATATGAAATCTGATCATCCAGGTCATGTAGCCATGTGGTTGGAAGAAGTACTTGGTGGAGAAAAACGTTATACCAACGAACGTGGTGGCTTCAAAGTTATGCTGAGCCGCCACAGAGGCAGAAGCATTCTGCCTGAACAAAGAAAGAGATGGGTAGAGTTGTTGATAGAATCTGCTGATGAAATCGGCTTACCACCGGATCCTGAATTTCGTGCAGCATTTGTAGGTTATATCGAATGGGGTTCGCGCAGAGCTGAAGCCAATTCTCAACCCAATGCCGCCCCTTCACGTCGCGAAACCGTACCCAAATGGGGATGGGGAGAAGCCCCTCCAGGAACCCCTTGATTTTTGAAGAAACTTAGAGACAGAGAGGTGAGCTTATGCTGTTGGCCGTTAGTGACTTACATGTATCTCATGCAACAAATAGAGCTATAGTAGAATCATTCAGGCCATCAACACCTGACGATTGGCTTCTGCTAGCAGGCGATATTGCAGAGCAAGAATCAGACTTTATATCGATCATCAGTATGCTTTCCCAACGGTTTGCCCAAGTGGTCTGGACACCGGGAAATCATGAACTCTGGTGTACACCAAAAGATAAATTAAAGCTGCCCGGCGTATTACGTTATGAACATTTGGTCAATATCTGCCGACAGCATAATGTACTCACCCCTGAAGATGAGTTTCGTCATTACCGCATGGGGAATGGTACAACCGTTACCATTGCCCCTATTTTTACGTTATACGATTATTCATTCAGAAATACTTATGACTATACGGCGGAGCAGGCTATAGAACGAGCCCGTCGTTGCGGTGTCATTAGCTCTGACGAATTCTTCCTGAAAACCTACCCTCACCGGAATATTACCAATTGGTGTCGGGAACGTATCCAATATACCGAAAAACGCTTGAGCGCTATTCCAGACGGTGAAGATATCGTGCTTATAAGCCATTTCCCCATTATCCGTAAGCCGCTGGAATCTTTACGTAATACCGAATTTTCCATTTGGTGTGGCAGTGAAAAAACCCACCAATGGGCATCAAGAAAAGGAGTTCGTGTGGTGGTATACGGGCACTTACACATTCCTAATCTCGAATATATTCAGAATGTTGCCCATTTAGAGGTTTCTTTGGGATATCCGAGGGAATGGCAAGAGCGTGATAGGAGTTCTTACTTGGTGCAACTAGACTGCTTACTGGAACATGCTAACGAATATTGATAATCATCTATTTTTATAATAAGAGGCTAACTTACCGATGAAAAATGATGAAATAACTGCACAAATCAAACCTCGGATCTTAATTGGGGCAACTGGATCGGTGGATATCTCTCTCCTTCCAAAATATCTTTCAGCAATTAAGGCAGCGATCGACTGCACATTGACCGTGCTGATGACAAACAATGCTACCACCTTTTTACCTGCATCAACCATTGCGCTCTATGCTGACCGAGTCATCAGCGGAGAGATGCCACAAGATTGGCCAACAGACAAGCCTTCACGTATTGTAGCGGATCATGATCTCATGGCTGTCTTACCTGCAACAGCTCACACAATTGCGACAGTTGCCTGTGGTGGCGCTCCCAACCGATTAACAACGGTCATTCTGGCTTCCACATTTCCTGTGCTATTTTTTCCTGTAATGGGAAGCGTGATGTGGGGTAAAAACGCAACACGTCGTAATATCAGTCAATTACGTGATGATGGCTATCACGTTATCGAACCTGTATGGCACGAAAATTTTGATGCTTCACTACAACGAATAGTCGGACACCCTTCATTACCAGATACTGGGACGGTCATTTCACTGCTAAAACAACACTTACCAGAATGATTCCTGAGATTGGCATACTTATGGAAGAGCACTAATCCATTAATTAATACTAAGTTACCTAACATGTGAGCTAGGTACTCTTCCATTCTCAATTCTCCCTCTGTCCGAATCCAAACACATATGATTACAATGGATTTATTTAAAAAATTGCAGAATAAATATCTTTTAATATGGCATAAGTTTTATTTTAATACACCATAAGTCTGGCAAGATCCTTGAGAATAATCACCAATAATTCCATTTTATAACTATAAATCGGTAACTTATGTCACAACACCATAATCGAACACTAAACAAGCAGGATTATAAAACTCTGTCTTTAGCCGCTTTAGGCGGTGCTCTGGAATTTTACGACTTCATTATCTTTGTTTTTTTTGCCGTTACACTTGGAGAGCTGTTTTTTCCTACGGATATACCTGAATGGCTTAGGCAACTACAAACATTCGGGATTTTTGCTGCGGGTTATCTGGCCCGGCCTTTAGGTGGGATCATCATGGCTCATTTTGGGGATCTCATTGGACGTAAAAAAATGTTTTCACTGAGCATATTATTGATGGCCGTACCAACACTGGCCATCGGAATGTTGCCCACCTATGATGCCATAGGCATGGCTGCTCCCATGCTACTCTTACTAATGCGAATCATGCAGGGGGCTGCGATTGGTGGAGAAGTGCCCGGGGCATGGGTTTTTGTAGCAGAGCATGTTCCTCATAAACGCATCGGGTTTGCCTGTGGTGTCCTGACAGCAGGATTAAGCATGGGAATTTTATTTGGTTCTCTCGTTGCAACCATCATTACTTCCATTTATACCAAGCAAGACGTCCTGGATTGGGCGTGGCGTCTGCCGTTTTTCTTAGGAGGAATTTTCGGCCTGTGTGCCATGTACCTACGCCGTTGGCTGCATGAAACTCCTATCTTCAAAGAAATGCAGGAACGTAAGGCACTGGCAGAAGAGTTACCTCTGAAGTCAGTGATTTTTAACCACAAACGCGCCATCTCTATTTCCATGCTGCTTACATGGCTACTTTCCGCAGGAATTGTTGTTGTCATTTTGATGACTCCAAGCTATATGCAGACAGTATTTCATCTGGAACAATCGCTGACGTTGAAAGCAAACAGTCTGGCAATCATTTCCTTGGCGGTTGGTTGTATTTCTGTGGGATATTTATGCGATAAATGGGGGGCTGGTATCGTGCTGATTATCGGCTGTATTTTATTGGCCTCCACTACATGGTTTTTCTATCACAACATTAGCCATGAACCGCTCAAACTATTCAGTGCCTATTCCCTCCTCGGTCTGACTGTAGGCGTGATTGGCGCAACCCCGTTTGTCATGGTAAATAGCTATCCGCCAGAAGTCAGGTTCAGTGGCATTTCATTTTCATATAATGTGGCTTATGCCATTTTTGGTGGACTGACACCGATCTCCGTCACCTTACTGCTGAGATATACCCCACTGGCTCCCGCTTACTATATTATGGCTTTATCAGCTATTGGTCTTTTATTGGGGTTTTACTTGCGGAAAAAATCTATGTGAAAAAGCAGATGGATAATTGATGAGGAATTAAATAAGCATAATTAATGCCCACATAATAAAGTACAGGATGAGTATAAATCACACTCATCCTGTCTAAAAATGGTTAAGCCTGTTTCACTTCACCAATTGGCAGAACAGTACGACCATATTGTTCATTCAGTACCTCAGCCATTGCCAGATAGAAGGCACTTGCACCACAGACAATGCCTTCAAAACCCGCAAAGGTTAAAATGCTGGCATTACCTGTGATATTGCCAATTGCCAGCAATGCAAACAGCAGCGTCAGGCTGCCAAATACAAATTGCAGGACACGGTTGGCTTTCAACGTACCAAAGAACATGAACAGAGTGAAAATTCCCCACAGGGCGAGATAAACACCAAGGAACTCATGACTGGTTTCTTCGGCCAAATCCATCATTGGCAGGAACAATAAGGCAATCAAGCTCAACCAAAACATACCGTAAGAGGTAAATGCAGTTGCAGCAAAAGTATTCCCTTTTTTGTACTCAAAGATACCGGCCAGCACCTGAGCCAAACCACCATAAAAAATTCCCATGCTTAAAATAACTGATGCCAATGGGAAAAAACCTGCGTTGTGCAAATTCAACAAAATGGTTGTCATGCCAAAACCCATTAAACCCAATGGGCCTGGGTTCGCCAACTTATTAGAGTGCATACTTCCCCTAGAAAATACAGATAATACAAAATATTAAAAAGTTATCATGGCACTTTCCCGCACCAAGAAACCATAAAAGGCGGCGAATCATAATGTGATGGCATCAACTACACAATGGCCTTGGAATAATTTTTTTATTAAATCTCAATTTTTTTTCAATCAACCCCTTGATGATGAGATGAATGACCCCATCTAAGTCTCAACTACAGTTACTACGGAATATTTCAGCATTAGCTGAAAAATAAAATGAGGAATTTCTGGCAAACAGAGCCATTGAAAAGAAAACATTCGTCCTCATATAGCTTAGTAACTTGACCGAATATATGAATTCTTTGTGGAGGCGTTTAGATGGGTAAAATTATTGGTATCGACTTGGGAACTACCAACTCTTGTGTAGCAATTATGGACGGCACAACTGCTCGTGTGCTTGAAAACAGCGAAGGCGACCGTACCACACCTTCCATCATCGCATATACTCAGGATGGTGAAACTCTGGTTGGTCAACCAGCTAAACGTCAGGCTGTTACTAACCCGCAAAATACTCTGTTCGCCATCAAACGTTTGATCGGCCGTCGTTTTCAGGACGAAGAAGTACAGCGTGACGAATCCATCATGCCATACAAAATCATGGCGGCGGATAATGGCGATGCATGGCTGGAAGTGAAAGGCCAGAAAATGGCACCACCTCAGATCTCTGCTGAAGTTCTGAAAAAAATGAAGAAAACAGCAGAAGACTATCTGGGTGAACCAATAACCGAAGCGGTTATCACCGTTCCTGCATACTTCAACGATGCACAGCGTCAGGCAACTAAAGACGCCGGTCGTATCGCAGGTCTGGAAGTTAAGCGTATCATCAACGAACCAACCGCTGCTGCTCTAGCTTACGGTCTGGACAAAGAAGTGGGCAACCGTACCATCGCGGTTTATGACCTGGGTGGCGGTACTTTCGATATCTCTATCATCGAAATCGATGAAGTTGATGGCGAAAAAACTTATGAAGTTCTGGCAACCAACGGTGATACTCACTTGGGTGGTGAAGACTTCGACAGCCGCATGATCAACTATCTGGTTGATGAGTTCAAAAAAGAGCAAGGCATCGACCTGCGCAATGATCCACTGGCAATGCAGCGTCTGAAAGAAGCGGCAGAAAAAGCGAAAATCGAACTTTCTTCTGCACAACAGACTGACGTGAACCTGCCATACATCACTGCAGATGCAACCGGTCCTAAGCACATGAACATTAAAGTGACTCGTGCAAAACTGGAATCTCTGGTTGAAGATCTGGTTAAACGTTCTATCGAGCCGCTGAAAGTCGCACTGAATGACGCCGGTCTGTCTGTATCTGACATTCAGGACGTTATTCTGGTTGGTGGTCAGACTCGTATGCCAATGGTGCAGAAAGCAGTTGCAGACTTCTTCGGCAAAGAACCACGTAAAGACGTGAACCCAGACGAAGCAGTTGCAATGGGTGCAGCAGTTCAGGGCGGTGTACTGGCAGGTGACGTAAAAGATGTTCTGCTGCTGGACGTAACTCCACTGTCTTTGGGTATCGAAACCATGGGCGGCGTGATGACTTCCCTGATTACTAAGAACACCACCATTCCAACCAAGCATAGCCAAGTGTTCTCTACAGCGGAAGACAACCAATCTGCGGTAACTATCCATGTACTGCAAGGTGAGCGTAAGCGTTCCAGCGATAACAAATCTCTGGGCCAGTTCAACTTGGATGGTATTCAGCCAGCAATGCGTGGAACTCCACAGATCGAAGTGACTTTCGACATCGATGCTGACGGTATCCTGCATGTTTCTGCAAAAGACAAAAACTCTGGCCGTGAGCAGAACATCACCATCAAGGCATCTTCTGGTCTGAACGAAGAAGAAATCCAGCAGATGGTACGCGATGCTGAAGCAAATGCAGAAGCTGACCGTAAGTTTGAAGAACTGGTTCAGATCCGTAACCAAGCTGACCAACTGATTCACGGCACTCGCAAGCAAGTTGAAGAAGCCGGTGACAAACTGAATGCAGACGATAAAGCGGCAATCGAGAAAGCAACTTCTGAGCTGGAAACTGCTGCGAAGAGCGAAGACAAAGCTGAAATCGAAGCGAAAATCCAAGCTCTGGTTGAAGCATCCAAGAAACTGCTGGAAATCGCACAGCAGCAAGCTCAAGCGGGTGCGGGTGCTGACGCTGCTGGCGCAAGCAACGCTAAGAAAGAAGACGACGTTGTAGACGCAGAATTCGAAGAAGTTAAGGACAAAAAATAATAGCCCTTAGCGGGCAAAGTAACAGGGCGCCTGTTACTTATTAACTGCACGGGCGTTGAGGTAACTCTACGCCCGTGCGTGCGTGTTAAGGGTAAACAATACAATGGCAAAAAAAGATTATTACGAAGTTTTGGGTGTCTCCAAAACCGCAGATGAAAAAGAGATTAAAAAAGCCTATAAACGGCTGGCAATGAAATATCATCCTGATCGTAATCAGGGCGATAAAGATGCAGAAAGTAAATTCAAAGAAATTAAAGAAGCGTACGAGATCCTGACGGATTCTCAAAAACGTGCCGCTTATGACCAATATGGTCACGCTGCCTTTGAACATGGTGGCATGGGTGGTGGCGCAGGTGGTTTCGGTGGCGGAGCTGACTTTAGCGATATCTTTGGTGACGTTTTCGGAGATATTTTCGGTGGTGGCCGTCGTCAACAGCGCCCTAGCCGTGGCTCAGACCTGCGTTACAGCATGGAATTAACCCTGGAAGAAGCTGTCCGTGGTGTGACCAAAGAGATCCGTATTCCAACACTGGAATCTTGTGATAGCTGTCATGGCAGCGGAGCCAAATCGGGCACCAGTCCAGAAACTTGCCCGACTTGTCACGGCGCAGGCCAGGTACAGATGCGCCAAGGGTTCTTTGCCGTTCAGCAGCCTTGTCCTCAATGTCATGGGCGCGGAAAAATCATCAAAGAGCCTTGTGGCAAATGCCACGGACATGGTCGTGTTGAAAAATACAAAACTCTGTCTGTCAAAATTCCGGCTGGCGTCGATACCGGTGATCGCATTCGCTTAAGTGGTGAAGGTGAAGCAGGTGAACACGGTGCACCAGCGGGTGATTTATATGTTCAGGTTCAAGTCAAGACTCACCATATCTTCGAACGCGATGGCAGCAACCTTTACTGTGAAGTTCCAATCAACTTCGCAACTGCGGCATTGGGTGGCGAAATTGAAGTTCCGACCCTTGATGGTCGCGTCAGCCTGAAAATTCCTGCGGAAACCCAAACAGGCAAACTATTCCGCATGAAAGGTAAGGGTGTTAAATCCGTCCGTGGCGGCGTTCAAGGCGACTTAATGTGCCGTGTCGTGGTAGAAACACCGGTTAAACTGAATGAAGAGCAAAAAGAGCTGATGCGTAAACTGGGTGAATCTTTTGGCGGAAAAAGCGGTGAAACCAATAGCCCTCGCTCCAAAAGCTTCCTCGATGGCGTGAAGAAATTTTTTGATGATTTGACAAAGTAATTTAATGTCTTTGTAAGATTATTGATAATAGTTCCTCCTGATTATCTTTCTAATTTATTGATAATCAGGTGGGATTTATGATTTGTTGCATTACCTTCCATTTTTATTCTTTCAAGTAACACAATCATTCCCCAAATTTCGCCCCAATTACTCCAACCACAATCACCATACAAGCCAATAATCTCATTTTACTAAACGGTTCCCGCAAAATAAAAACCGACAACAGCATCGCAAACAGCACGCTGGTTTCACGCAATGCCGCAACCATTACATTTAATTTTGATTACAGTGTACCCATTCCCAGAAAATATTACTTTCATTGTATTATAATTCGTATATAACGATTAATTTCGCATGAATAATCTGTTTTTTCCGATATCACAACTATCATAACATGATTACTTCAATCAATTTCATAGGCTCATTTATCCATGACTGCAATCATTCGCCAATTCTTGAAGCTAGAAGCAGCAGGAGGAATCCTTCTCATCTTTGCGGCCATTATTGCGCTGGTTATGGCAAATACGCCATTGCAGGGTATTTATCATCAATTTCTTAACCTTCCTGTTGCCATACAATTCGCAGCATTGGAAATTAACAAGCCATTATTACTATGGGTAAATGATGGATTAATGGCAGTGTTTTTCCTGATTGTCGGACTGGAAGTAAAACGAGAACTCATGGAAGGCTCGCTTGCTGGCCGTGACAAGGCAATTTTTCCAGCCATTGCAGCACTTGGGGGAATGTTGGCTCCTGCTTTGATCTACCTGCTGTTTAATGGCAGTGATGAGATCACACGACAAGGTTGGGCAATTCCCGCAGCAACAGATATTGCTTTTGCACTTGGGATCATGGCCTTGCTGGGAAAATGCGTTCCCACCGCATTGAAAGTATTTTTGCTTGCGCTGGCGATCATTGATGATCTAGGTGTAATTATCATTATCGCTTTGTTCTATACCAAAACAGTCTCTCTGGGAGCATTAGGTCTGGCTGCTGCGATGATTGGACTGTTAGTCTGGATGAATTGGAAAGGGATAACGAAAACGTCTGCTTATCTGGTTGTCGGTATTATTTTATGGGTGTGTATCTTGAAATCGGGCATTCATGCCACGTTGGCTGGCGTTATCGTTGGGTTCTTGATTCCGCTTCGCGACAAAAAAGGTGATTCACCCTCTGAAACACTGGAACATGAGCTGCATCCATGGGTAGCTTATTTAATTCTGCCACTGTTTGCCTTTGCCAATGCTGGCATTTCATTGCAGGGCGTCACACTAAATGGCTTAACAAATATGCTGCCAGTGGGCGTTGCACTTGGCCTGTTTATTGGCAAACCACTGGGTATTTTCCTGTTTAGCTGGATCTCAGTAAAACTGGGAATAGCTAAATTGCCGGAAAAAATTGGCATGAGACAAATCTTCGCTGTTTCGGTACTGTGTGGGATCGGTTTTACCATGTCTATCTTTATTTCAGGTCTGGCATTTGAAGGTCTAAATGACGACTTCAGCACCTACTCTCGCTTAGGAATATTGATTGGTTCTACAACTGCGGCTGTTGCTGGTTATGGATTACTAAAGATATTCTTACCGAAGAAAAATACCAAAGAAAAAACGTAGCCAAAAACAAATGAATAGACTAATTTAGGCACAAAATTAGAAAGAATTTCCGAAGTAATTCACCCTTTTTATATTCACGGCAAAACATTTATCATTGCTATGCTGCGAATCTTTTATATCAATAAAAAATTAGGAGAACGCCATAATCTGGCGACCTGAAATGTATAGACTCACGGCTGTTGTACAGATGTGAGGCTATACACAAGGATAAATATATGCGGGTTTCACATTTAAATTTTAACCACCTCTATTATTTTTGGCATGTTTGCAGGGAAGGCTCTGTTGTGGGTGCAGCAGACGCTCTGTACCTGACACCGCAAACCATTACAGGGCAGATAAAAGCGCTGGAAGAGCGTCTGGATGGGAAATTATTCAAGCGTCAAGGAAGAGGCTTAGTGCCCTCAGAACTGGGGCAATTGATTTTCCGCTATGCGGATAAAATGTTTACGCTCAGTCAAGAAATGCTGGATATCGTTACCTACAGCCGAGAATCAAATCTGTTGTTTGATGTAGGAGTCGCTGATGCGTTATCCAAGCGTTTGGTCAGCAAAGTACTGGAAACTACCGTTGTGGAGCATGAAAAAATCCACTTGCGTTGTTTTGAATCAACACATGAGATGCTGCTTGAGCAACTTAGCCAGCACAAACTGGATATGATCCTCTCGGATTGTCCAGTGGATTCTTCTCAACAGGAAGGATTATTCTCTGTGAAATTGGGAGAGTGCAATATTAGTTTTTATTGCCGCCAGCCGATCCCGCAAAAGTCCTTTCCAGAATGTTTGGAAGAGCGCCGCTTATTAATTCCGGGTCGCCGCTCCATGCTGGGCAGAAAGCTCCTGACATGGATACGTAATAAAAACCTTCAAGTTGAAGTGCTGGGCGAATTTGATGATGCCGCTTTGATGAAAGCATTTGGCATGTATCATAACGCCATTTTCATTGCACCCTCTTTCTATGCCAATGATATTTTCGCAGATAGCGATATTGTTGAGATAGGTCGATTGGATGCTGTACAGGAAGAATATTATGTCATCTTTGCAGAACGCATGATTCAACATCCGGCAGTCCAGCGAGTGTGTAACAAAGACTTTTCTGCTTTATTCAGTTCTCCACCCAAAAGTCGCCCTGAGAAATTATTTCAAGGTTATGACATAAAACGATCATCTTAAAATCAGCATATTAAAACTGATAGGTACAAAAAAACCGGCTTTAAGCCGGTTTTTTTAGCATCATCAAAACGAATGACTACATTGCTTTGATTTGCGCTGCCAGAGCAGATTTATGACGTGCTGCTTTATTTTTGTGGATCAGACCTTTACAGGCGTGACGATCAACAATTGGTTGCATATCATTGAATGCTTTCTGTGCAGCTTCTTTATCGCCAGTAGCGATAGCCGCGTATACTTTCTTGATAAAAGTACGCACCATAGAACGACGGCTTGCGTTGTGCTGACGGCGTTTCTCAGACTGTACGGCGCGTTTCTTAGCTGATTTGATATTAGCCAAGGTCCAACTCCCAAATATATTCTATCGAGGACAATTCAAAGGCCGAGGAATATGCCTGTTCAGCCTTCTTTTGTCAATGGATTTGTGCAAATAAACGTCGTTGTACGACGACGCTGCTTACGTTGTGATGGGGCAGGATTTTATCAGCTTACTGAAAGGGAATACAGTCCTTCGCAATAAAAAACTGAATGAATCACAGAGAAATGCAATAAATTAAATATTTTTCGGGCGTCTGGCCTATTTTTATTGTATGAATCAGGTTATTAATTAAAACCCTTTGTGATCGTGGGTTAACCTTGAGCTTTGTACAAGGTATAATCCGTCAATTTCCACGGTATTGAGCCAGCTATGGAGCTAATTCGCGGTATACACAATATCCGGGCGCGTCACCATGGTTGCGTGCTGACGATTGGTAATTTTGATGGTGTCCATCGCGGGCATCAGGCTTTATTAAAACACTTGAAGCAAGAAGGGCAGCGTTTCGGATTACCGACAATAGTCATGATTTTCGAACCGCAGCCGCTGGAAGTTTTTGTGGCAGATAAAGCGCCAGCTCGTCTGACAAGGCTGAGAGATAAAATAAAGTATCTAGCCCAAAATGGCGTTGATTATTTGTTATGTGTGAAATTTGACAAACATTTTGCAGCCAACTCACCTGAAGCTTTTGTTTCACAGTTGCTCGTTAAAAAACTGGGTGTTAAGTTTCTGGCAATAGGGGATGATTTCCGTTTTGGCAAAAATCGCCTCGGAGATTTTCACTATTTGCAACAAGCAGGTAAACAATACAATTTTGATGTCGCCAGCACAGACAGTTTTTGTGACAGCGGTCTTAGGATCAGCAGTACAGCCATTCGTCAGGCACTGCAAAATGATGACCTGGCCTTGGCCGAAATATTACTGGGGCATCCTTACAGCATAAGTGGCAGAGTCGTTCACGGTAAACAATTAGGGCGCACTATCGGCTTTCCCACTGCTAACTTACCGTTGAAACGTTTAGTTACGGCTGTTAAGGGCGTTTATGCTGTTGAAGTCCATGGATTGGGCAATAATCCCCTACCGGGCGTTGCAAATATAGGCAATCGCCCCACAGTTGCTGGCCAGGGTCAGCAACTTGAAGTGCATTTGATTGATACCCAAATGGATCTGTATGGGCGTCATATCGATGTGGTATTACGCAAAAAATTGCGTAACGAGCAGCGATTTGCTTCACTTGATGCGCTTAAACAGCAAATCGCAAATGATGTGATTGCTGCGAGAGACTATCTCTTGCAGCAATCCGAGTCATATATCTAATATCCAATAGATTTCAAGTTGCAGCGCGACGGCAAGTGAACGAATCTCCAGGAGCATAGCCTGCTATGTGACTGGTGACTGGAGTAAAAAACGCAGCCAACAAAACAGCAGCTTGGAAGACGAAGGGTATAGCGGAAAATTGGAACTGAGAATCTATAATGAGTGACTACAAAGACACCCTGAATTTACCGGAAACAGGGTTCCCTATGCGCGGGGATTTAGCCAAGCGCGAACCAGATATGTTGAAACGTTGGTACAAAGAAGGTTTGTATCAGGCAATTAGAAAAGCAAAATCTGGCAAGAAAACGTTTATTTTGCATGATGGACCTCCATATGCAAATGGCGATATTCATATTGGTCACTCAGTTAATAAAATTCTCAAAGATATTGTTATTAAGTCCAAAGGGCTATCAGGCTTCGATTCGCCTTATATTCCAGGTTGGGACTGCCACGGTTTGCCCATTGAGCTCAAGGTTGAGCAAATTATCGGCAAACCGGGAGAAAAATTTTCCGCTGCTGAATTCCGTGCCGAGTGCCGCAAATATGCCATGACTCAGGTCGAAACACAGAAAGCGGGCTTCAAGCGTCTGGGCGTACTGGGCGATTGGGATAAACCTTACCTGACCATGGACTTCAAAACTGAAGCAGACATCATTCGGGCACTGGGTCGCATTATCAAAAATGGGCATTTGCTGAAAGGCGTAAAACCCGTTCACTGGTGTACTGACTGTGGTTCCTCTCTCGCAGAAGCGGAAGTCGAATACTACGACAAAACCTCCCCTTCCATTGATGTGCGCTTCACTGCCGTTGATGCTGACGCCGTGTACGCCAAATTTGACGTACAGCACCTCAGCCTGCCGGTTTCTCTGGTTATCTGGACAACCACCCCGTGGACATTACCGGCTAACCGAGCTATTTCGCTGAATGCTGAAATTACGTATCAGTTGGTTAAAGTTGAAGACGAATGCCTGATTCTAGCGGCAGAATTGGTTGAATCCGTCATGCAGCGAGCGGGTATCACTTCATGGGAAGTCGTGAGCGATTGTACTGGCGCAGATTTGGAATTAATGCGTTTCAATCATCCATTCATGGGTTATGACGTTCCTGCCATTCTGGGTGAGCACGTTACCCTCGAAGCAGGCACCGGTGCGGTACATACTGCGGGTGGCCATGGCCCGGATGACTATTCTATCAGCCTGAAATATGGCCTTGAAATCGCGAACCCAGTCGGCCCGAACGGTTGCTACATTTCTGGCACTTATCCTTCACTGGATGGGCAATTCGTCTTCAAAGCTAACGATATCATCGTTGAGTTACTGAAAGAGAAAGGCGCCCTGCTGAATCTGGCTAAAATCCAACACAGTTACCCTTGCTGCTGGCGCCACAAAAAACCAATCATATTCCGTGCAACACCTCAATGGTTCATCAGCATGGACAAAAATGGTTTGCGTGAACAATCTCTGAAAGAGATCAAAGATGTTCAGTGGATCCCGGGCTGGGGACAGGCACGTATCGAATCCATGGTAGAAAACCGTCCGGATTGGTGTATCTCCCGCCAGCGTACATGGGGTGTGCCAATGTCTCTGTTTATTCATAAAGAGACACAAGAACCACATCCACGCACCGTTGAATTGATTGAAGAAGTCGCCAAACGCGTTGAAGTCGATGGTATTCAGGCTTGGTGGGACTTGGACGCAGCAGAACTGTTGGGTGATGAGGCCGCTGATTACACCAAAGCGCCGGATACGCTGGACGTCTGGTTTGATTCAGGAAGCACCCACTCTTCCGTTGTGGATGCACGACCAGAATTCCACGGCAATTCAGCCGATATCTATCTGGAAGGTTCTGATCAGCACCGTGGCTGGTTCATGTCCTCACTGATGCTGTCCACTGCGATCAAAGGCAAAGCCCCTTACCGCCAGGTTCTGACTCATGGCTTCACCGTTGATGAGCAAGGACGTAAGATGTCCAAATCCATCGGCAATACCGTCAGCCCGCAGGATGTGATGAATAAACTGGGCGCAGATATCCTGCGTTTATGGGTAGCATCCACCGATTACAGCGGTGAAATCGCTGTTTCCGACGAGATCCTGAAGCGTTCTGCTGATGCTTATCGCCGTATCCGCAACACCGCACGCTTCCTGCTGGCAAACCTGAATGGCTTCAACCCAGAAGAGCACATGGTAAAAGCAGACGATATGGTCGTTCTGGATCGCTGGGCAGTAGGCCGCGCTCAGGCCGCACAGGCAGATATCCTCAAATACTATGACGAGTATGATTTCCACTCTGTAGTTCAACGCCTGATGCAATTCTGTTCCGTAGAAATGGGTTCGTTCTATCTGGACATCATCAAAGATCGCCAGTACACCGCGAAAAATGACAGCCTTGCTCGCCGTAGCTGCCAAACAGCATTGTTCCATATCGCAGAAGCGCTGGTTCGTTGGATGACACCGATTCTGTCGTTTACTGCTGATGAAATTTGGAATGAACTACCGGGCAAACGTGCCCAATATGTCTTTACCGAAGAGTGGTATGACGGGCTGTTTGGTCTGGCAGGTGACGAAGATATGAACGATACTTTCTGGGCTGATCTGCTGGCAGTACGTGGCGAAGTGAACAAAGTTCTGGAACAGGCTCGTGCTGACAAACATATCCGTAGTTCTCTGGAAGCGGCTGTCACACTCTATGCAGATGAAGCTCTGGCAGAAAAACTCAACAAACTGTCAGATGAACTGCGTTTTGTTCTGCTGACCTCTCAGGCGGAAGTTGCTGCTTACGCAACTGCCGGCGAGAATGCTCAGCAAAGCGAACTTACAGGCCTGAAAGTTGCCTTCCGCAAAGCAGACGGAGAGAAATGTCCACGTTGCTGGCACTATGCTAAAAATGTGGGCCTGGTGGCGGAACATGCAGAACTTTGCGGCCGCTGTGTGACTAACGTTGCCGGTAACGGTGAAGAGCGTAAATTTGCCTGATGAATAAACCCATTTGTTCCACCGGACTTCGCTGGCTTTGGCTGGTTGTTGTGGTATTAATACTGGATTTGGGAAGTAAACACTTAGTGTTGCAGCATTTCACGCTGTATGAATCCATTCCAATGATACCTTATTTCAACCTGACGTATGCCCAGAATTTAGGGGCAGCCTTCAGTTTTCTGGCCGATAAAGGCGGCTGGCAGCGCTGGTTCTTTGCATTGGTGGCAATTGTCATTACGGTTGTCTTGCTGGTGATGATGTATCGTTCCAATGCCAAGCAGAAACTGAGTAATATTGCCTACGCCTTAGTGATTGGTGGGGCATTGGGGAATTTGTTTGATAGGCTGGTACATGGCTTTGTTGTCGATTTCATCGATTTTTACGTCGGGGAATGGCACTGGCCTACCTTTAATATTGCAGATTCTGCAATTTGCATCGGAGCCGCTCTCATTATTATAGAGAGCTTTATCAACTCTGATGATAAAGACAAGAAAGCAGCCTCGAAAGCATAATTCATGGAAAGAAATAGTCATTGAAAGAATGATAATAAACCAGCCCCAGCATTATTCACTGGGGCTGATAACTTCATCTATACCCAATAAATTTCAAGCTGTAGCGCAGGCAATAAAACAGAAAATTGAAAGATGAAAGGTATACTTGCAATCATTTTTAAGTAAAAGGTTTGAGCAACATGTCAAAGCAGGTGCAAGCGCACAGTGCAGTTTTATTACATTTCACATTAAAACTGGATGATGGCTCTACAGCAGACTCGACTTACGGTCAGGGCAAGCCCGCTTTATTCCGCCTTGGTGATGGAAGCCTCTCTGCTCCACTGGAACAACAACTTCTTGGTTTGAACGTCGGTGATAAACACCAGTTTACTCTGGCTGGAGAAACCATTTTTGGCAAACATAACCCTGATTTAGTCCAATACTTCGCCCCTCGTGATTTTTCTGACGCCGGAGTGCCAGAAGTAGGAACCATCATGTTATTTACAGCCATGAACGGCAGTGAAATGCCGGGGCTTGTCAAAGAAGTGGCTGAAGGTTCCATTACTGTTGATTTTAACCATCCACTGGCTGACCAAAACATCACTTTTGAGATTGAAGTGTTGGAAATTGACCCTCAGTTGGAGGAAACCCATGCAAATATTGCTGGCTAACCCCCGTGGTTTTTGTGCTGGTGTTGATCGCGCTATCAGCATCGTAGAACGAGCGCTGGAGTTGTACGGCGCTCCTATTTATGTCCGTCATGAAGTGGTACATAACCGCTATGTGGTTGACGATCTCAGAAATCGTGGGGCTATTTTCATTGAAGAAATTTCAGACGTGCCTGATGGCGCTATTCTGATCTTCTCTGCACATGGTGTTTCCCAAGCCATACGTGCAGAAGCCCGCTCCCGTGATTTAACCATGCTGTTTGACGCCACCTGCCCATTAGTCACCAAAGTACATATGGAAGTAGCGAGGGCGAGTCGCAAAGGTAAAGAAGCGATTTTGATCGGGCATGCCGGCCATCCAGAAGTGGAAGGCACAATGGGGCAGTACAATAACCCTAACGGCGGCATGTATCTGGTAGAGTCACCAGAAGATGTGTGGAAACTGCAAGTCAAGGATGAAAATAACCTCTGTTTTATGACACAGACAACACTTTCTGTTGATGACACTTCAGAAGTGATTGATGCACTTAATGAAAGATTCCCCAATATTATCGGCCCACGTAAAGATGATATCTGTTATGCCACAACTAACCGCCAAGAAGCGGTTCGTGATCTGGCTTCAGGAGCTGATATCGTTTTAGTTGTTGGTTCCAAAAACTCATCAAATTCAAATCGTCTGGCTGAACTTGCGCAACGCGTAGGGAAACCTGCTTATTTGATTGATTCCGCTGAAGATATCAAAGAAGAATGGATTACTGGTGTAAGCGCAGTGGGCGTGACGGCAGGTGCATCTGCACCTGATATCTTGGTACAGCAGGTTATTGAACGCCTGAAAACTTTCGGCGCAGAAACAGTTAACGAACTGCATGGCCGAGAAGAAAACATTGTTTTTGAAGTACCAAAAGAATTACGGGTTGAAGTAAAAGAGATTAATTGAAATTATTTTATCTAATTACTTCACAACTTAAATAGGTCTACCATAATCACTTGATATATTATATGGTAGACCTAATAATCTGATCACTAAATAATATCCTTACTCCTAAAATAAAGATAAAATTTAATCCCATCATGTTTATAATAATTTTTAACGACATTATCTATGCTTAGCCATTTTCTAATTAAGTCTATATTTTAAGTCACCAATTTCTACTGGTTCACCATGGCTTATCATTGTTAATACATAATCTAAGCAGTTGTGAAATCCCCAAAATTCAGTGTAATCATATTGACCTTCTTTAGCCAATTTTTTAGCATTAGCTTCCCTCAAGGCTGCATAATTATACCACTCTTTTATGCTACTTACCCGATGATGCCAGTCGTGGCACACGAGTGAACCTTGTACTATCAGCATCCTAACAGGTAGATGATAGAATAGATGTACGATAGCCCAAACTATCCATTGAGGCCAATATTTTAAGGCAAAGCTATTTGGACAAGGTGAGCCACAAAAGCGCCCAACAGAATTATTGATATGACTATCACGAATGGTCTCTTTTTCTTTACGTAATAACCAGACATGCTCAGTCATTAAATGTAGCAATGATGCAATTTGGTAAACTATTATATAAGGGACGATAATAAATAGGATAAAATAGACTATCCCTATATGCCAAGCCAGATAACTTAATATTAATAGTTGGATAATCGTCATAACAAATCGATACTTTGGAACGCCTATTAAGTTTGATTTAATTCTACCGAAAAAATATGATATATGAAAATATGGGCTTAACAATGTTAAAAATAAATTAATATAGAGTTGTTTTTTAGATTTTCCAGGTACAAATCCTAATTTATAAATTGCAGCAAGATCTTTGTCTTCCATCGTTGAGAAATCCTTTCCATGGTGCTCATAGATATGAAATCTGCGATATGAATCATAAGGTTGAGTAATTAATATCGTAGAGAAAATCTCACAGAGTATTTTATTACTAGTTTGATTTGAGAGTAAATTACCATGAACGCCTTGATGGATAATGGTAGCAACGATATATCTGGCACCTGAAGCAGAAAATAACACACCTATGGAATAGGTAATAATAGCCGATAACAGTGACATTTGACTAGTAAGTGCTAAGTAAATAAATGATGTTCCAACAACAACCCAGCTAATCGACCAAAAAATCATTTCAATTGAATTTGATTTCCATAATGGCTTCCTATTAATTATATCCTTTCCCGTTAGCCAAGTCCATATACCTTGAAAAGGTAAAATTCTGTATGTATCTCTAATTTCTGTAGATTCCTTATAAGCATCATTTCCTGTTTTCATAATTACCTCTTACCTATAAGATAGCGGATAAAATATAAAACATTATTAGACTTACAATAACACAAACAACAATATTTCTAATGAAAAAAGCAAAAATAGTCGTTGTTAATGCTCCCCATAAATATGGATTATTAGGTAATGATCTTAGTTCTCCTTGTTCCATTAATATAATAGGCCCACATATTGCAATAAGTAAGCACGGTGCGGAATATTTCAGTGATTCATTTAATATCTTTGGTAATTTCACCGGCATTTTTGGTTCCAAAAAAACATATCGATTAAAGAATACAATACAGGCTAAGAAAAAAATCAATACCCAACTCATGTTGACTCCTTGGCCAATCTGGCTACAAAAACCGAAAAAAACATTCCACTGACGCCAGCAATAATGACGGCCCCCTCAACATGTAAATAAGATAACAACATAGAAAAAAACAATGAAAAAATAACGCCACAAAGTACACTAATCTTTTTAATCATTGGCACAACAATAGTAATGAAAGTGGCGACAATAGAAAAATCCAGATGATATTTTTCAAGGTCAGGAATCGAAGATGCCATAAAGATCCCCAGCAAACTAAATAAATTCCAACATAAATAAAAGCACAAGCCAGCACCAATCAAATAACCGGGGGTTAAAGATTGTTTGTTTTTCTGCGCACAACTGAGTGCAAATAACTCATCTGTCAGTAAGAAACCAATTGGTAGGCGATAACGAGTTTTTAACACTGCCACATATTCACGTAAAGTTAATCCATATAGAAAATGCTGAGCTGTGATAAAAAAAACCGAAATAATAATGGTGAATATACTGGCACCTGATGCTAACAATCCCAGAGTCACTAATTGTGCAGCCCCGGCAAATAGTATTGCTGACATACCAATACTTTGGCCCAGAGTTAAACCTGATTGTACAGCGACAGAACCAGCCAATATTCCCCAAGGAATAACTGATAAACAAAGTGGCAGCATATTATACATACCAGACCAAAACCCTTTCCAGGGAGAAGCCATCGGCTGAATATTAGTCTTCGAATCAGAGAATGATTTTTCCATAACGCAATCTACATCAACACAGTGAAAGACAATCATTAGAAATTAGCTTACGAATAGCTCATGCAGGAGTATTGAATAAAATTGCGGTAGAATAATTTGTTAATTTACTGATAAAAGTATTTGGTACGCATATATTTCAAAGGAATCTAACCAGCTTTTTGCAGAGAGCGTACAAACATACCGGGAGTAATACCCAAGGCATTTTTAAAATGGCGATTGAAGTGACTTTGATCAGAGAAACCACAGCGGATGGCAACATTCAATATAGAGTTCCCTTCGATCAATAACCTTCGTGCCATGCGTAAACGAGCTGAAATCAGGTAAATATGCGGGGTAACACCTATGGATTTCTTGAATTGCCGCAAAAAATGCCACGGACTCAGTTGTACCATTTCAGCTAACTGATTGAGAGAAATATTATTATCTGCATAAGTGTCAATATATTCTTTCGCCAGAAAGATCTGCTTTTCAGCAGCGGGCAATTCCTGTGCGGTAATATGTGTTTGCCCATATTTCATTATCAACCAAGCCAATGAAGAAAGCAGCATAGTTTCTTTAAATAAAGTATTTTCATTCTGAATCAAGAGATGAAATGTCATACGCAATTGTTCAGATAAACCCGAATCATGTACAACCGCTGTAGGAAACCAAGGAACTGAACCTCCTCCATATTTGAAATCCCGTGATAATGAACACAATAAATCAGGAGATGGATATATAGCTTGATACGACCAACCTGTCTTTACTGCTGAAGAGCCTGTATGAATTTCATCAGCGTTGACCAGAATAATATCTCCTTTAGAGGCAATGTGTTCTATTCCTGTACGGTAGAAGCGCTGCGCCCCTTCTTCTATTACACCGATGCAAAAAGCTTCATGCACATGACGAGAAAATACTTGCTTATGATATCTCGCCTTAAGCATCTCCAATCCATCGAATTCTTTCAGATGAAAAAACTGAGTACTCTCTTTTACATTTTCCTTCTTAGCCATAAATAACCACCTAATTACAAAGAGAAATAAATTTCATTGATGATTTCGTGGAGCTTGATAGAACAGTTTCCTATTTTTGTATAAAATTGCTACTCCAGTTTGAGTAGAAGTATTATATTATTTATTTTCTAACTCTATAATTTAACGATACATATAATAATATCTTCCATTAAATCTTAATGACTCATCTTATGTCCTTCACTTTTTACGTCGCTGCTTTGTTATCTATGCAACAGTGAGAGCGGGTAATCAACAAAGTAACTTTATACATTTTCGCAGTTTAGTTTTTTTTATAACTTCCCGCCTGATCCCTGTTTTTCTTATTGGCAGGCTATAAATCTGGCGCAGCCAGTTCTTGGCAGTTAAGCTGTAAAACAATTTCTTTTAAAAATTTCCTTTGTCACCTCAATTAAAAATGATTTACAGAGAGGGCCTTATGGCTGATACAGATATTCGCGTTGCTATTGTGGGCGCTGGCGGGCGTATGGGACGTAATCTTATTCAAGCTGTCCAGCTGCTGGATGGTGTCACCCTTGGTGCCGCATTGGAACGTTCCGGCTCTTCATTGGTGGGAACCGATGCTGGAGAGCTGGCAGGAATTGGTAACAATGGAGTGATTATCAATGATGATCTGCATCAGGTTATTGAACACTTTGATGTACTGGTCGATTTTACTCGTCCAGAAGGCACATTGGCTTACCTCTCCATTTGTCGGCAACATCACAAATCAATGGTCATCGGCACAACAGGTTTTGATGAAGCCGGCAAACAAGCCATTGTAGAAGCCTCCCGTGAGATCCCCATTGTTTTTGCAGCGAATTTTAGTGTCGGCGTCAATCTGGTACTAAAATTGCTGGAAAAAGCCGCCACCATTATGGGGGAATATACAGATATCGAAATTGTTGAAGCACACCATCGCCATAAAGTGGATGCTCCATCAGGAACAGCACTGGCAATGGGTGAATCCATCGCTAATGCATTAGGTCGTGATCTCAAAACCAGTGCAGTGTATACCCGTGAAGGCCATACCGGAGAACGAGATCCTAAAAGCATTGGATTTGCCACCATACGAGCGGGAGATATCGTTGGAGAGCATACCGCTATTTTTGCGGATATCGGTGAGCGTGTAGAGATAAGCCACAAGGCTTCAAGCCGAATGACCTTTGCTAATGGCGCAATTAAGGCCGCATTATGGTTAACAGGAAAAAATAACGGCCTTTATAACATGAAAGATGTGTTAAATCTTGAAAAAATTTAACAACAAAAAATCGTAACAATATGTAATTACGCATTTATTTTATTAATAATTGCGTAATTTTAATATAAAACTGATATTAATATACAAATTCAAATTAATTACAATTTTCATAATAATATTCAGTCTTTTTGGTGCCTTTTATCCATGAGCACTAAAAAAACCATATTTTTTTCCTATTTTTAAGTTTTCTCTTACAGTAATCGATTATCTGCTCCTACTTTTCTTATGTTTTTCAGCTGCATTTACTCAATACAAGACCAAGAGTTGCGAAAAAGCCAATAAAAATGCCATTTTTTGTAGACAACCCCCCATCTCATCATTAGAATGCGCGCAATTTGCCAAAATTTTGACAAAAATCATAATTGGCATTGATTTTAAGGATTAATTCTGAATTAATATGCATTTAATTCGATTTATTATTCACTCCGGAGGGCGTTTTGATTAAGTCAGCTATATTGGTTCTCGAAGATGGAACCCAATTTCACGGTCGCGCCATTGGTGCAGAAGGTGTGGCTGTTGGAGAAGTGGTCTTCAATACCTCAATGACCGGATATCAAGAAATACTTACCGACCCTTCCTATTCCCGCCAAATTGTTACTCTTACTTATCCCCATATTGGTAATGTCGGCATCAATGCTGCTGATGAAGAATCCCCCATTATTCAAGCCCAAGGCTTAGTTATCCGTGATTTACCCCTAGTAACCAGTAACTTCCGCAGTGAAGAAAATCTGTCTGATTACCTGAAACGTCACAATATTGTCGCCATCGCAGATATCGATACACGCAAACTGACCCGTCTATTAAGAGAAAAAGGGGCACAGAATGGCTGTATTATTGCGGGTAACGAAGCCGATACCCAAGTTGCACTGGAAAAAGCAAAAGCATTCCCTGGCTTGAAAGGCATGGATTTAGCAAAAGAAGTCACGACAACACAGCCTTACCAATGGGTACAAGGAAGCTGGACATTAGAGAATGAGCTACCAGAAGCCTGTAAAGAACAAGAATTACCTTACCATATTGTAGCCTATGATTTTGGGATTAAGCGCAATATCCTGCGCATGCTGGTGGATCGCGGCTGCCGCGTTACTGTTGTTCCGGCAAAAACTCCGGCAGACGAAGTACTGAAAATGGCACCGGACGGCATTTTCCTGTCCAACGGGCCTGGTGACCCAGAACCATGCGACTATGCTATCGAAGCAATTAAAACTTTCCTGAATATCGAAATCCCTGTCTTTGGTATCTGTTTGGGACACCAATTACTGGCACTGGCCAGTGGTGCAAAAACCGTGAAAATGAAATTTGGTCATCACGGTGGCAACCATCCTGTTAAAGACTTAGATCGCGATGTCGTCATGATCACGGCACAAAACCACGGCTTTGCGGTTGATGAAAGCTCACTGCCAGCCAATCTGCGCATCACGCACAAGTCACTCTTTGATGGCACATTGCAAGGCATTCATCGCACTGATAAACCTGCATTCAGTTTTCAGGGGCATCCTGAAGCCAGCCCCGGCCCACATGACGCCGCTTCTTTGTTCGATCACTTTATTGAACTTATTGAAGAACATCGCCAGACAAACGCCCAGAACACCAAATAATCAGGAGAAAAAGAAAAATGGCAAAACGTACTGATATTAAAAGTATCCTGATTTTAGGTGCTGGCCCAATTGTTATCGGTCAGGCTTGTGAATTTGACTACTCCGGTGCACAAGCTTGTAAGGCGCTGCGGGAAGAAGGTTATCGCGTTATTCTGGTCAACTCGAACCCAGCAACGATAATGACCGATCCTGAAATGGCTGATGCAACCTATATCGAGCCAATTCATTGGGAAGTTGTACGTAAGATCATTGAAAAAGAACGCCCAGATGCAGTCTTACCTACAATGGGCGGGCAAACAGCACTAAACTGTGCGCTGGAGCTGGAACGTCAAGGCGTACTGGAAGAATTTGGCGTAACCATGATTGGTGCGACGGCTGATGCAATTGATAAAGCCGAAGATCGCCAACGTTTTGACAAGGCGATGAAGAAAATCGGTTTGGGTACTGCACGTTCGGGTATCGCCCACACTATGGAAGAAGCGCTGGCAGTAGCAGAAGACGTTGGCTTTCCTTGTATCATTCGCCCTTCTTTTACTATGGGCGGAACCGGTGGTGGTATTGCCTATAACCGCGAAGAATTTGAAGAAATCTGCGAACGCGGTTTGGATCTCTCCCCAACCAATGAATTGCTGATCGATGAATCACTGATTGGCTGGAAAGAGTATGAAATGGAAGTGGTGCGGGATAAAAATGACAACTGCATCATCGTTTGCGCCATTGAAAACTTCGACCCGATGGGCATCCATACCGGTGACTCCATTACCGTAGCACCAGCACAGACGCTGACCGACAAAGAATATCAAATCATGCGTAACGCTTCGATGGCGGTATTGCGTGAAATCGGTGTGGAAACGGGTGGTTCAAACGTTCAGTTTGCTGTGAACCCGAAAAATGGTCGCCTGATTGTCATCGAAATGAATCCACGGGTGTCCCGTTCATCGGCACTGGCTTCCAAAGCAACAGGTTTTCCGATTGCAAAAATCGCGGCAAAACTGGCAGTCGGTTATACCCTTGATGAATTGATGAATGACATCACGGGCGGGCGTACTCCTGCGTCTTTCGAGCCTTCCATTGATTATGTTGTGACAAAAATTCCTCGCTTCAACTTCGAGAAATTTGCAGGCAGCAATGATCGTCTGACCACACAGATGAAATCTGTCGGTGAAGTGATGGCAATTGGCCGTACTTTCCAAGAATCCATGCAGAAAGCCCTGCGCGGTCTGGAAGTCGGCGCGATCGGGTTTGATCCTAAAGTCAATCTGGATGATCCACAATCCCTGACCAAAATCCGCAGTGAATTGAAAAATGCAGGTGCTGAACGTATTTGGTATATCGCTGATGCTTTCCGCGCTGGCATGTCCGTTGATGGACTCTTCAACCTGACCAACATTGATCGCTGGTTCCTGGTACAAATTGAAGAATTGATTCGTCTGGAAGAACAAGTCGCAGAACAAGGCGTTAACAGCCTGACCTCTGATTTTCTGCGTCACCTCAAGCGTAAAGGTTTTGCTGATGCACGTCTGGCGAAACTAGTGGGAATCTCTGGTAAAGAGATCCGCAAACTACGCCATGATTACAACCTGTATCCGGTTTATAAGCGTGTTGATACCTGTGCGGCAGAATTTGCTACCGATACCGCTTACATGTACTCCACATACGAAGACGAATGTGAAGCCAACCCGAACAATGACAAACCGAAAATCATGGTATTGGGTGGTGGTCCGAACCGCATCGGGCAAGGCATTGAATTCGATTACTGCTGCGTACATGCCTCTCTGGCTCTGCGTGAAGATGGCTTTGAGACCATCATGGTGAACTGTAACCCAGAAACTGTTTCTACCGATTATGACACTTCCGATCGTCTTTACTTTGAACCAGTTACACTGGAAGACGTACTGGAAATTGTGCGTGTTGAACAACCAAAAGGCGTTATCGTTCAGTATGGTGGTCAGACTCCACTGAAACTGGCCCGTGAACTGGAAGCAGCCGGTGTACCTATTATCGGTACCAGCCCTGATGCCATTGACCGTGCAGAAGACCGTGAACGTTTCCAGCAAGCCGTTAATCGCCTTGGCCTGAAACAACCAGCAAATGTTACCGTTACCGCTATCGAACAGGCCGTTGAAAAAGGTAATGAGATTGGCTATCCGCTGGTTGTTCGTCCATCTTATGTACTGGGTGGACGCGCAATGGAAATCGTATATGACGAACCTGACTTGCGCCGTTATTTCCAGAATGCGGTTAGCGTATCCAACGATGCGCCAGTCCTGCTGGATCGCTTCCTTGATGATGCCATTGAAGTAGACGTGGATGCCATTTGTGATGGTGAGCGGGTCCTGATTGGCGGCATCATGGAGCATATCGAACAAGCGGGTGTTCACTCCGGTGATTCGGCCTGTTCTTTGCCTGCTTACACCTTGAGCAAAGAGATTCAAAATGTCATGCGCCAGCAAGTTGAGAAACTGGCCTTCGAACTACGCGTTCGTGGCCTGATGAATGTCCAGTTTGCGGTGAAAAACAACGAAGTTTACCTGATTGAAGTAAACCCACGCGCAGCACGTACTGTGCCTTTTGTTTCCAAAGCAACTGGTCTGCCACTGGCAAAAATAGCCGCACGCGTGATGGCAGGTCAGTCTCTGCTTGAGCAAGGTGCAATTGAAGAGATTATCCCACCTTACTACTCTGTAAAAGAAGTGGTACTGCCATTCAATAAATTCCCTGGTGTTGACCCAATTCTGGGGCCAGAAATGCGTTCTACCGGTGAAGTGATGGGTGTTGGCCGTACTTTTGCCGAAGCTTTTTCAAAAGCAATGCTGGGCAGTAACTCCACCATGCGTAAAAAAGGCCGGGCGCTACTGTCTGTACGCGAAGGGGATAAAGAGCGGGTTGTCGATTTGGCAGCGAAATTGCTTAAACATGGTTTTGAGCTGGATGCAACACACGGTACTGCGATTGTATTGGGTGAAGCAGGAATCAATCCACGCTTAGTAAATAAAGTGCATGAAGGACGCCCGCACATTCAGGATAGAATCAAAAATGGTGAATATGACTATATCGTCAATACCACCGCAGGCCGTCAGGCGATTGAAGATTCAAAACTGCTGCGTCGCAGCGCACTGCAATATAAAGTGCACTATGACACAACCCTGAATGGCGGCTTTGCAACCACTATGGCACTCAGCGCCGATCCTACTGAGCAGGTTACCTCTGTACAAGAAATGCATGCCAAAATTGCCAAACAGCAATAACTCTATCGAATAAGATATCGTCACTTTTGGCGATATCCTCCCAAAAACGGCTTCCCCAAAGTTGGAAATCCAACAAGTCAGGAGGCCGTTTTATTTAATGTTTTGTTTATTAATGATACTTAATATTGAAGTCTGCAAATAATCAGCAACAATCATAATAGGTATATTTGATAATCATGGGGAGTCTAATACTGTGTCAAACATCATATTGAAGCGTAAATATCTAACCCACTCAGAAATTGAAGTGTTGCTGAAGGAATTGGAAAAGCATCCACATGCAGACCGCAATATCTGCATGATATTTATGGGATTTATTCATGGTTTTCGTGTATCCGAATTGCTTGGGTTACAGTTGGCAGATGTGGATTTAGAAGGGAAAAAGCTGCGTGTACAGAGGCTGAAAAATGGCTTTTCTACTATCCACCCAATGGTGGCGAGAGAAATTCAACTAATACGGAAATGGCTTTCCCTACGTCAGCGCTATAAAAACAGTGCTCAGAGTGACTGGCTATTCTTGTCCAGAACAGGTGCGCGCATGTCTCGCCAGCAGTTTTATAAAATCATCCGGCAAACGAGTTTAAAGGCCAATTTAGCGGTTTGCGCGAATCCGCACATGTTACGACATTCTTGCGGCTATGCTTTGGCGGACAATGGCGTGGATACCCGTTTGATTCAAGACTATTTAGGCCATCGGAACATTCGTCACACCGTTCGCTATACCGCGAGTAATGCGGGCCGCTTCGAAACGATATGGCTGGAAAGAGGAAAACGAAAATTGTCGACAATTAGTACCAAACTGTTAACCAATAAATTGACTCATTTTTTCAACTCCACTTACTTTCTCCCAACCTACAAAAACCAAAGCAACCATTTGATTTATAATTAAAAAATTATAACCCATTTAAAAACCTTCTTTCACACCTTCCCCATCATGACTTTCCTCTTTTTTCATCACGTTGAATAAAAATTAAAATTGCTCGACATCGAAAGCGGTATAATTTAACACAATCAATTATGCCAAAATAATAAACCAGCATTATGTTAAAAATAAGCCTAATCATCTTGTGTTAACAGTTTGGTACTAATTGTTAACCATTTGACATATTATTTTTTATGTTTTTCGGTGTAATTTGGATTACAAAAAAGCCATTCCTGAACAGGAATGGCTTTGATTTTTTGATACCTTAAATTTTTTCTATTTAATGTCCGTACTATTTAGTATCAATGTTATTTATTATCCAGTGCCATTTATTATCCAATATCATTTTTTATCAATATAAGCCCAGTATTACAAACCTAATACTGTTTCTGCTACACAGGCATATTGATTATTCATATGAACTTTTGGAGGAGTAAAACAGTCCTCCAAAAACCAGTCTGCGGGAGTCTTCAAGGCAATAGAAATAGCGACCAAATGCTCCAGACTGATTTTATTAGTACCTCGTTCGTAACGTGACAATTGCTGATGGCTCACTCCAATTTTGTCTGCCAGCTCTACTGCTGTCACTCCAATTTCTCTTCTTTTGATTTGGATTCTTTTTCCTACCAGCATACTGACTTGCATGATATCTCTACTCTCAATTTATAAATAAGTTAAAAAAACTATTGCAGTACCTTCATATTTACCGGCTTTTGGTGGAGTTATAGTGTGCAGTATTGATGTTAGTGTGAAATTAGTAGGTATATTCTTTCCTTGAGCAGTAACATTCACGCCATCTGTTACGTTTCTTCCATTAATTTGTAACGTTGAATACATTTGTTTATTAGAATCAAGGTACACTTTCGGCTCATCATTAATTGATCTGGCATGCAACATTACTTTGTTGCTATAAATAGCACATTCAAATCGGCCGTTAATTGAGCGGGTCGCATTATTCACTTCTGGTGCAGTTAATTCCCCGTAGGCAATTTCAGAAGGCAACTCGATTTTACAACTTTGATTCGGAGGAGGCATTTTGTTGCAAGTAGAGTTAGGGAATGTTTCCCCTTCACCATAGCTTATATTTATGCTAGGTGAATAAAATAACCCTACGCAATCCGCTTCTGCACTAATAATCGGAAATGTAACCCGTATAGGGATACCAATCTGTCTTTTATAAGCTCTCATTACATCGGCGGTTGTCTGATATCTCTGGGCATCTAGCAAGCATGCCCCTGCATCCCTACAAGAGCCGTACATGCCGGGTTTTCTACCATTTCTATATTGAACATCAGGGCCAACGTAGCATTCACGTTTTCCATAACAAGGATTAGGAATACCCTCTTCCTCTGTCCATGCAATGATTTCCATAGTTGTTATGGTTTGATTACCCTGTTGAATGGTATTAACTGGCATAACATAAGCCCCACCATAAGTATGTGTGGCACTGACTAAAAACAATAAGGCTGCTAGCTTCAACAACGATTTCTTAATATGGCGCATAATTTATTTTCCAAATAGCATCAGATTCTGACTAAATATCGTGGATGAAAAACCAGTCAGCATGACTAGTCGTAATTAACTTCAAAAGTCGCAATTGCACTGAATTCACCAGAACCAATTTTTTTCCGTTGGAGAGCACGAGGTTCAGCTTGTACATACGCTCTGAATGAAATTACATTATTTCTGCTATTGGCTAATAACGGGAATTCACTGGTTTTATTAAATGGCATTGGTGTACCATCGGTTTTCTCCATACCAATAGCAGCACCATAAGCACGACTGCCAGAGCTAAATGCCAATAACCCTGGTAGCTCATGACTCGGCTCTCCCAAGAACTTAATTTTTAGTCGTTTTGTTATACGAGGATCGCAGTCCTCTAAATTCAGATAAAATGGCTTGCCTTCTGTGCGATGTTTTGCATAAAGATCACGATCAAGAATGTTTCCCAAATCCACTTCCATTTTTTTATCTTTCGTCTTAA
Source organism: Xenorhabdus vietnamensis (assembly GCF_002127535.1). Classification (GTDB taxonomy): domain Bacteria; phylum Pseudomonadota; class Gammaproteobacteria; order Enterobacterales; family Enterobacteriaceae; genus Xenorhabdus; species Xenorhabdus vietnamensis. The sequence goes on along the minus strand of NZ_MUBJ01000001.1, from coordinate 66,739 downwards.
TCGAGCAAGCAGGAGCAAGTACAGTTAGCGTAATCCTGACATCTTGACGCAAGTTATCTTTTGCATATGCACTTTGCTGGCTGCTAATGCCAAAAAGAAACAGCGCTGGCAATACATATTTGGATAATTTGATGCTTAACGGACCCATTATCATTTACCTACATTTATCCAATCAGTTACCGAAAGAAGCTCACCACATTCCGACTGATTCTGCGTTAATATCCCGCCAATATCATTATTGGTGGGATACCACCTACATAACTCAACCTGCTTTTTCAGTTACGCTTTTTGCCACCGTACAAGTATCACCACCACAGTTAAATGTTAACTGCGGATGCCCACCATAATCATTGACATAGGTCAGTACCGGTGTGTTACCCAGTGAATTAACTGTTCCACCAAGTTTTTCACTGCTTCTGGGAGCCAGCATGAGAGGCTGGAAGCCTTCTACACCCTTACCATCTGTCTTGTTTGATGCTTCTGAAATGGTGATGTAATAAGGTGTTGGATTATTCACCATATATTGATTTCCCTGACGGGTTAGGGTGAGTTTTTCCTGCCATGGATTATCAAGATCAATGCGGTTTGCAATGACAGCTTTCGGGCGATAAAACAATTTGATACGTGTCTGCAAGGCAAGTTGCAATACATTAGGCTTCTCACTGCGTGGTGGAATTTCACGAATGTTGAAATAGAACAAACTCTCTCTATCTTGTGGTAATTGAGCAATTGTCGGCAGTGTTTGAATCTTGACCTGACTTTTTGCTCCGGCTTCAACACGCTGTACCGGAGGAACAACTACAAGTGGGCCATTGATCTTATTTCCCTTTTCATCCTCAACCCATGACTGTGCCAAATAAGGTAAATCAAGATGTTGATTTTCAATATTCAGACTAACGGATTTCATATCCTCATTAAAAATCACTCTGGTACGATCCAACGTTATCGCTGCCATTGCCTGATGAACTGACATCAATCCAGTTACCGTCATGGCAGTTATCATTAGAATTTTTCTCAGTTTCATAGTGTTATTTGCTCATACTCAAAAGAAGCTCAGGTTTATATTGCTTTGCTGACTAATGGCAGCACTTTCATGTCAAAATTTCGCGCCCGAAAAAGCAATATAATACGCTATTTAAAACAGACTCTACGGACTGTTTTATTACATTTTATTTATCTTCGCCTTTTAAAAACTGACAGGGCATCAAAAATGCAGTTAAAGATTCCGCTGCAATATTATCTGGTACTGTAATCTCACACTGGGCACTTCCATCCCAATGCACTTGTATCTTTTCACCCTGTTTCATTCCGCTCAGATAAGCATATCCATCATCACTGACAATCCCGATTTCACGTTGAGATGCATTCACGACAGAGGCACCAAACGGTGGGAATGAACCGTCAGGCAGACGGATAATAGTCATCGCCTTGATCCCTGACATAACTTGGAATTTACGATAACCAATCGCGCCTTCCGTCAATGTTGCCTGCTGGACAGAACGCAATGCCTCTATATCATCTGGTAAGTTATCTAAGTCAACATTTGCCGTATTACGGAAGTAATTGTTCACATCAACCAGCACAGCCTTGCCAAAGTAGTTGGTATGCACTGCCGAACCGAATCCTCGAATAGGTACGTTGCTGACCCCTTCCGTATCTACCATCAAACGAGTAGCACCAATCATGTTAATGCGGTGTAGCGCGGCTCCATTTGCTGTTACAGTCACCCCACCTTGCAGACCAAGCGCAGCGGTCGTATTGCCACCATCCTGATAACTGGCGCTGGCAGTCAACAACGCCCTATCGCCATAATGAGTGTAATAACCATCTGCCAATACTTTGCCACCAATACCGGTTCCTGCTGAAATACGATAGTTATTACGATCATCAATGCGACCGTAGTAACCCGCCATATGAGAGTTACCCTGACGATTAGCCATGCCGTTATAACTGAACGTGCCTGAATCTCCCCACGGAATAGAAATATTCAGGTACATGCCATCATCTTTTTTGTTGTCAAAATTATTGCGGTAGGCAGAGAGATTAACGCTGATATTTTTATAACGCCCAATATCTAAGTATTTGGATAATGAAATGTTATAGCGATCATTTGTTGGTCGGTTCCAGTAAGTTTGATGGCTATAGTTAAGGTGGGCACTCAGACCGATATCTGTAAATTGTTTATTGAAAATAAAGGTATACAGTTCTTTACCACTATCGGAAGAAACGTTGCGATAACGGCGATCAATATATTGCCCCATATTCATGAAATCGCGTTCAGAAAAGCGATATCCGGCAAATGTCACTTGGCTATTGTATTGATCAAAACGTTTCGAATAACTGAGACGATAAGATCCGCCCGTAAGAGTCGTATTCTCTCCCGGTAATCTTGCTCTTGATTCTGTTACATCAAATGACAGCGCACCAAACATCATCAAATCACGGCCGACCCCCAGTGACAAGGCGTTATAGTTCCCTGCCGCCAAAAGACCGCCATACAATGACCAACCGTTGTTGATCCCCCAGGAAAACTCTCCCATACCAAACGCTGGCCCTTCACGACGGTGTTTGTCATTAGTAGATTGACCACCCACAATTTTGTACTGCACGCGCCCGGGGCGTGTCAGATAAGGAATAGTCGCCGTGTTGACCTGAAATTCCTGTATACCACCGTCTTGCTCTTCAACTCTGACATCCAGTGTTCCTGACACGGCATCACTGAGATCCTGAATACGGAATGGGCCAGAAGCGACCTGAGTTTCATATAGTACTCTTCCCTGTTGCCTAACCGTCACCTTGGCATTAGTCCGCGCTACACCTGTAACTTCAGGTGCATACCCACGTAAATTAGGAGGTAACATATTTTCATCAGTGACCAAACTGATGCCTGTATAACGAAAGCTATCGAATATATTGGAATTGAGATAATCCTCACCCAATGTCAGTTTTGATTCCAGACGAGGGAGAGCACGATACATATAGTAACGGCTCCACTCCCACTCACGATCTTTTCCATTAGTACGATCTCTTCCGCTAGAATGAACCGATTTATCATCCTGCTGATTTTTCAAATGGTTATATCTGGCCTGCCAGTCAGCCCGAAAGCGCCATGCTCCAGCATTCATCCCCGCTGTTCCGTTAGCACTTATCTGCTGGTTACTACTGCCATGAGTGGGTTTAGTGGTTTGGGCATTGAAGTTATAGTCAAACAGCAATCCGGGAAGCCCATTATCCCAGCGAGAAGGCGGGTCCCAGTTTGGCAAATCATATTCCAGATAGATTTTAGGTACGATTAAATAAAGTGTATAAGTCGCCAGATCGCCTCTTGCTGATATACCAGGCAATGCATTGAAATCAAGGCACTTCCCTTCATTCTGCCAACTCAATTTTTCTATCCATTCCTGTTTCAGTGTTATTTGCTTCACTAATTCGGGGGATATACAGGCTTCACTACCTTTTGGATCATCAGGTGGAGCAATGAAATCGATAGAATGCATATCCGGAAACTCATTTTGATTCACCCTGACACCCATTATATAGTTACCCGGCATGATATAACCTGTGCGGGCGAACTTATCCAAATCAATATTGGCACGCTCACTGATATCCAGAGCATCAGTATTAAATTCAATTGGTGGCTTAGAATAAGCTGCCTGAATACCAGATACTGCAAACAGTACCAAAGCAGAAAGAGGTTTAATTCCGTAAATTAGGTGATCTGTTTTTGTCTTATCAGCTATCTTTTTTTTATTAATCACTCTGTTTTTATTAAAGGTGTTTTTTCTATTATTGTTCGATTTTTTATTACTGTTCGATTTTTTATTAATAGATAAAAGATCATGATTCATAGAACCTGAAAACAAAGCCATAGCATCCTCTAAACAATGAATCGTTAATAATCCAATTTGAATTTAACCGCTGTTTGATACTGCCAAGTTTGTAAGTGTGTAGGAGTTATCACCAAATACATGGCATCATTAAAATTCATCGTTCTAAATTGAGAACTTTGACTGATACTGGGGTTGCAGAGGTAGCCACATGTCCTGCGTTTATCCGTAATAGTTACGTTCTCTGTTTTATGCTTTACTGGCTTTACCGTACTGCGGGGAATAGAGAAAACATGTCACCATCGGTATGCCATTAGAAATTACTCTTAAATGGCAAAAAAATTTTATTTTCCTAATACAGCCAATAGAGAACACCGTAGTTCAAATAAATAAAAAAGGGTATTTCAATTTACCTCTATAGGTATCATTCCGTTAATGGCGCATTCTGTTTACCTAATTATCAGTAATATTGATTTAGATCAATAACACTATTCTCGCTACAGAATACTGTAGTACCATTCTGCTAACACATGATGTTCAAGAAATACCCTGAAAGTATCATCAGGAAACTCAAATATAAATTGCACTAGGTTTCCTGATATTCAGCTATTAAAAATTAGCTGTCAGCTCGTAATATTACAGGTAGTTCAAAGTGAAGTTTGCAATAGCAGTGAAGCTACCGGTTTTCACATCCATACTTTCACCTTCAACGCCTTGCAGGCCTTTCAGGCGAGCAGCGAAGTTCAGTGTGTTATCGCCATCATGCAGAGACATCAATTCTGATGCTTTGCCCAGAGGAATGTGCTTGTTACCATGATTAGTGATCATGATTCCAGCACCTTGCGATTTACCTTCAAGAGCCAACAGGCCTTTCACAGAGCCATCAGCTTCTGGCCCAGTGAAAGTTGTTGTTACACCTTTCATAGTATCAAGAACGCAGTCTTGTAATTCAATTTTGAAAGGCTTAGAAGATGATTCACCACCCTTTTGCAAGGCAATGTTGGTTACTTGCCCCAGATCAACTTCAACATTATTGTTTTTGATTGAACAAACGGAATTAATAATAGAACCAGTGAATTTAACTGTGCCGTTACCTTGAGTAGGTGCTGCATTTGCCATACCAGCAGTTAAAGCCACGCCCAAGCCTAAAACCATCGCCAATTTGTTAAGTTTCATAATTTAACTTATGCCTTTAATTGTAAAATAAATACTGATAGCCAAAGGGAAGCCGAAGCACAGAAATTAATTTCTGACACTTAGGCGAATGATTATTTAGTTTTTTGACAGAAATCATAACCAGTCAAAATAAACCAAACCGGCAATATCATTCTACAGAATAAATCTTAAGTCAAATTTCAGCCGATAAAACTGACTATGTACCTTAACATCATATGAAATATGAGTTTTTATAAAAAAGTACGCGTAATGAGTAGTATATTTTACCAATAATTTTTTTATTTTGGATTATTACCCTGAGTTATATCGAGCGATGTTTAGTAATTTAGTATCTTAATTGGCGTTGCTTTATTGCTCTATTTTATCTTCCTAAAAAGAATGAATGTTTTATTATCTCGACATAACCATAACATTTGGATTTTATTATCAATCTTATTGATTAAGTCAAAATAAATTCAAGATATTTATCTAATCAGTATAATTATCAAGCTAATTATTCACATTGAGCATCACTTAAAAAATATCGTTTTAATTTTGTTTTATTTATTATTTTCATTCGTTTTTTGACCAACTCACTGAGGAATAAAATAACTATTAAATAAATAGTTCCCACCTATCATTAACAAAATATGAAAGGCGAAAATATGATTTATAAATAAAAAGCCCTTTCCAATGATGGAAAGGGCTTATGATTTTTTAATGAAATGCTAAAATTATTGACGCTTTCTTAATTGTCACCCATCAGAATAGATTCAAGCGCAATCTCAATCATGTCATTAAATGTGTTTTGACGTTCTTCAGCAGTCGTTTGTTCGCCAGTACGAATATGGTCAGAAACAGTACAAATAGCCAGTGCTTTTGCACCAAATTCAGCAGCAACACCGTAGATGCCCGCCGCCTCCATTTCAACACCCAAAATGCCGTATTTTTCCATAACGTCGAACATCTGAGGATCTGGCGTATAGAACAAATCAGCAGAGAAAATATTACCAACACGTGCGTGGATATTCTTCGCCTTGGCCGCATCAACAGCGTTACGGACCAGATCAAAATCAGCAATCGCTGCAAAGTCGTGATCTTTAAAACGCAGGCGGTTTACTTTGGAATCGGTGCATGCACCCATGCCAATGACAATATCACGGATTTTAACGTCTTCGCTGACCGCACCACAGGAACCAATACGGATGATTTTTTTAACACCAAATTCAGTGATCAGTTCTTTGGCGTAAATCGAGCAAGATGGAATACCCATTCCATGGCCCATAACAGAGATGCGGCGGCCTTTGTAAGTACCGGTGAAACCCAGCATACCGCGAACATTGTTAACCTGGTGAGCGTCTTCCAAGAAAGTTTCTGCAATGTATTTTGCGCGCAGTGGATCACCGGGCATCAAAACAACATCAGCAAAATCGCCCATCTCAGCATTAATATGTGGGGTGGCCATATATTTATTTCCTTGTTTTTATTACGTATCAAAATAGATGAAAATGTGGAGCCCCATCGGTCCCCACAAAAAATTAAAACATTGATTTACCGTAATCCATTGGTGTCAGATTGAAGTATTGCGCGATTGTCTGACCAATGTCGGCAAACGTTTCACGATGCCCTAATGAACCGGGTTTAACTTTAGGTCCGTAAACCAGAACTGGGATATGTTCACGAGTGTGATCAGAGCCCGCCCAAGTTGGATCACAACCATGGTCAGCAGTGAAGAGCAGAATGTCATCTTCTTTAACCAATTTCAGCATTTCTGGCAAGCGACGGTCAAATAACTCCAATGCTGCTGCATAACCAGCAACATCACGGCGGTGACCATAAGAAGAGTCAAAATCAACAAAATTGGTAAATACGATGGTGTTATCTCCCGCCTGCTCCATTTCAATCAGTGAAGCATCAAACAGGGCATCAATTCCCGTCGCCTTGATCTTCTTGGTGATACCTACATTCGCATAGATATCTGCAATCTTACCGATGGAAACCACTTCACCTTGCTTCTCATCAACCAATTTTTTCAGGACAGTTGGAGCTGGTGGCTCAACGGCCAAGTCATGACGGTTGCCTGTACGCTGGAAATTCCCGACTTTATCACCCACAAATGGACGGGCAATCACGCGGCCAATGTTATATTCACCAATATTCAATTCTTCACGAGCAATTTCACACAGCTCATACAGGCGATCCAGACCAAATGTCTCTTCATGGCAAGCGATCTGGAAAACCGAATCCGCAGAAGTATAGAAAATCGGCTTACCGGTTTTCATATGTTCTTCACCCAGTTTATCCAGAATCACTGTACCGGAAGAGTGGCAATTCCCCAGATAACCCGATAGGTTAGCGCGCTCAACCAGTCTATCCAGAAGTTCCTGTGGGAAACTGTTTTCTTCGTCATGGAAATAACCCCAGTCGAACAGAACCGGAACACCTGCAATTTCCCAATGGCCTGATGGCGTATCTTTACCAGAAGAAAGTTCACTCGCGTAACCATAAGCGCCAATAATTTCGGCATCCTTATCCAAACCAATTGGGAAAGTTCCACAAGACTCTTCCGTTGCCTTGCCCAATCCCAGACGACTCAGGTTTGGCAAATGCAGTGGCCCTTTACGGCCGATATCAGCCTCACCACGAGCGCATTGTTCTGCAATGTGCCCCAAAGTGTTAGATCCCTTGTCACCAAATTTTTCAGCATCAGCACTTGCACCGATACCAAAGGAATCCAATACCATGATGAATGTACGTTTCATAATTTTCTCCTGCGTCAATTCTCGCTATCAATGCGGAAACTGCCAGCTATTAAAATCGATTTCAATTCTTGTCTGATTTATCCACGAATATGACGATAAACCATAGGTGTGGTGGCTTGTTTTCCGGGTTCCTTAAGAACTGTTTCCTTAAAAACTGTTTCCTTAAAAACAAAGGCCTTACGAACTGCTTCTGCGGCTTCATGCCAAGCATGTTCACTATTGGCATGAATCATTGCCAACGGTGTATCCGCATTCACTTTTGTACCCAGTGCAACGATATCACTCAGCCCCACACTGTAATTAATAGGATCAGTCGCTTTACGGCGCCCTCCACCCAATGTAACAACGGACATTCCCAAAGCTCGGGTATCCATTTCGGCAACGATGCTAGTTTGACCTTCTAACGTCTGACCTTCTAACATCTGGCCGGCTAATACTGGCTTGACGTATTCCGCGGTCGGTAGATAGTGGTCGTAATTTTCGACAAAATCGGTTGGCCCTTTTTGTGCGGCCACCATGCGACTAAATGTTTCCACTGCTTTGCCACTATCCAATGCTGCTTGTAACTTATGGTATGCATCATCACGATCAAGGGCCAAATTGCCCGAAACCAGCATTTCAGCAGACAACGCCATAGTGACTTCAAATAACCGAGGATTACGGTATTCCCCCGTCAAAAATTGGACAGCTTCACGCACTTCCAACGCATTACCTGCGCTGGATGCCAAGACTTGATTCATATCTGTCAATAATGCTGTGGTTTTGCACCCCGCACCATTAGCGACTTCAACAATAGATTCAGCCAGCCGTTCCGATTGCTCATAGGTCGGCATAAATGCCCCGGAACCCACTTTCACATCCATGACTAAAGCATCCAGCCCTTCAGCCAGTTTTTTACCCAAGATAGAAGCTGTAATCAAAGGGATAGAGTCAACTGTTGCCGTAATATCACGCGTCGCATAAAAACGTTTATCCGCAGGTGCCAGTGAACTAGTCTGTCCAATAATGGCAACGCCCACATCGCGGATAATGTCACGGAAACGATGCTCATCAGGGAAAATGTCAAAACCGGGAATAGACTCCAATTTATCAAGTGTACCTCCGGTATGCCCTAAACCACGCCCCGATATCATCGGTACATATCCCCCGCAAGCCGCCACCATTGGGCCAAGCATCAGGGAAGTGACGTCCCCCACACCGCCCGTCGAGTGTTTATCGACAACCGGGCCAGGTAAATTCAATTTTTTCCAATCTAAAACCGTGCCAGAATCACGCATCGCCAATGTCAGTGCGACACGTTCTTCCATCGTCATATCATGGAAATAAATAGTCATTGCCAGAGCGGCAATCTGTCCTTCAGAAACCGTATTATCGCGGACTCCGTTAATAAAGAAGCGTATCTCTTCTTCATGCAATGGATAGCCATCACGTTTTTTGCGGATAATTTCCTGTGCCAGAAACAAAGCTACCTCCCAATCATTATTATCTGAAAAGAATGGCAGTAATGCACACTATCTTAGCGTGCATTCAATTAATTATTATTGATCTCAATAGCCACTGCTTTGCTTTTGGCCTTGATATCCAAGTGTAGTCAGCAAACTGCTCAACAAACTGGATGCACCAAAACGGAAATGACGGGAATCAACCCATTTGTCTCCCATGATACGTTCCGCCAGTGCCAAATATTGTGCCGCTTCTTCCGCGGTACGCACGCCACCCGCTGGTTTAAAACCAACACTGTCGCCTACGCCCATATCACGGATTACGCTCAGCATAATTTCGGCACTTTCTAGTGTCGCATTCACAGAAACTTTACCGGTTGAGGTTTTAATGAAATCAGCACCAGCCGTAATTGAAATTTCGGATGCTCTGCGAATCAAAGCCGGGTCTTTTAATTCACCCGTTTCAATAATGACTTTTAGCCATACGCCTGATTCAGTACAGGCCGTTTTGCAGGCTTTTACCAAATCAAAGCCAATCTGCTCATTGCCTGCCATCAATGCACGATAAGGGAAAACAACATCCACTTCATCAGCGCCATAAGCTATGGCTGCACGGGTTTCAGCCAGTGCAATGTCGATATCATCATTGCCATGCGGGAAGTTGGTCACCGTAGCAATGCGAACATCAGGAGTTCCCTGTTCGCGCAGTACCTTGCGTGCCACTGGAATAAAACGTGGGTAGATGCAGATAGCTGCTGTATGTCCGGCGGGGCTGTTTGCCTGACGACAAAGTGCTGTCACTTTCTCATCTGTATCATCATCATTAAGTGTAGTTAAATCCATCAAACTCAGCGCACGCTGAGCGGCGGCGGTTAAATCGGTCATAGAACTCTCCAACGGTATTATTATCGTGACTGAACCAGTTCACACATTCTTTTGTACGATTATTTTGAACGAACGATTAGTTTTGACGACTATTTATGACAATTAGTTGTGACAATTGTTTATAAAAATTAGTTTTAATCGTTTATTTTTTATAAATAATCTCGTTCGTTTGTTGGCGAGCGGACTTGGTTCCTTGAAGATGTTGCTACGGCAATATGCCACTGCAACAACAGAGTTCCCTCTCTCCGCGCTATTTTTCTGTTTTTATTGCCCGATATTATCGGGCTGAACCTTCTCCATAAGGTTTTTTGCACATCATTATTAACATGTAAATAAACAATAATTTGTGCTTAAAATCACACTAACTATATAACTTTTGCAACTACAAACATTTTAATGTGAACTAAATCACGTAAAATGTTTTCAGGAAAAACAAATGCAGGTGAGAAATCTCACCTGCATTCAATTTAATATACGCTCTCTGCGTTTTACAATGCGAGGAAGAATCCTGCAATTGTTGCACTCATCAAGTTAGAGAGTGAGCCTGCCAACACAGCTTTCAAACCCAAACGGGCAATGTCACCACGACGGCTTGGAGCCATACCACCCAAGCCCCCCAGAAGAATCGCAACAGAAGACAAGTTAGCGAAGCCACACAAAGCAAAGGCGATAATTGCTTTGGTATGTTCGGAAAGCACTTGCAGACCCGCAGCCTTAACCACATCATCAGCTTTCAGATATTCACCAAAGTTCATGAATGCCACAAACTCATTGACCACCACTTTCTGGCCGATGAAAGAACCTGCGATTGTTGCTTCATGCCATGGAATACCAATTAAGTAAGCAATTGGAGCAAAAACCCAGCCCAAAACCAGTTCCATGGATAATTGTGGATAATCGAACCAACCGCCGACACCACCTAAAATACCATTCAACAAAGCAATCAATGCGGTGAATGCCAACAACATTGCACCAACGTTCAGAGCCAATTGCATACCGGATGCGGCACCTGATGCTGCCGCATCAATAATATTTGCAGGACGATCTTCCGCTGCAACCAATGACATCGCATCAGCAGTATCAAGCGTTTTTTCTGTTTCCGGCACCATCAGCTTCGCAAACAACAAACCACCTGGTGCTGCCATGAATGAAGCAGCGATCAGGTATTCCAATGGAACACCCATAGATGCGTAGCCCGCTAATACTGACCCTGCGACGGAAGCCAGACCACCACACATAACCGCAAACAATTCAGATTGGGTCATGGTCGCAATATAAGGACGCACAACCAGAGGGGCTTCGGTTTGACCCACGAAAATATTCGCAGTCGCAGACAGAGATTCAGTCCGTGATGTCCCCAATATTTTCTGCAATCCACCACCCAATATTTTGATGATGAGCTGCATAACGCCCATGTAATACAACACTGCAATGAGTGATGAGAAGAAAACAATCACAGGCAGAACACGCAGGGCAAAGATAAAGCCGCCACCGCCGAACAATTCAAACATTTTGTCGGAAACCAGTCCGCCAAAAATAAACTCTGTTCCTTTTTGGCCATATCCAATTACGTTGGAAACGCCTTTTGATATTCCCCCCAGAATATCTTTGCCTGCTGGTACATAAAGTACAAATGCCCCAATAGCAACCTGAATTAGAAAGGCGCCCAGGACAGTACGGATTTTAATGGCTCGATAGTTACTGGAGAAGAGTACTGCGATAAAAATCAGTACTGCCATTCCGATCAGGCTCATAAGGAGTTGCATTGGAAGAATCCCTGTTCACTGAATAAATAATAAAAATATGTCAGTTATTTTGAAAAGTCCTACTGACATTGTGTGTGCGCCGATTATACCTAGTACTAAAAAGGAACAAGCAACTAACATCACAAATTGATACAGCAAAAAGTAATATAAAAACCAAAAATGAGATATAGATCACATAAAACCACCTAGTTTCGGAGGGATTAGATAATCTTACGGGGAAAAAGGTAAAAAAAAGAATAAATAATTGGAGAATATCAGTTAAGCATTATTAATATTTACTATACCCTTCATCTTTCAAGTTTTTGCTTTATTGTCTACGTTCTCATCACTCATCACATAGCCAGCTATTTTCCTGAAAATTTGTTTCTTTGCCGCTGCACTGAAATTTTAAATGTAGATCAACTCAACGCAAATAACGCCATACTATTTTGATAAATTTGCTTGGCAATTTCCTCTGGCGATTCTTGGCGCAATTCACACAGTACTGAGAAAACCTGTGCAACTCTTTCTGGCCGATTTGGTTGTCCCTGAAACCCCGATAACGGCATATCAGGCGCATCTGTTTCTAATACCAAAGATGACAGAGGCAATTGTGAAATGGTGCTGCGTGTCTTTTGTGCCCTATCGTAAGTAATTGTTCCTCCTACACCAATGTAAAAACCCATACGAATAAAAACTTGGGCCTGAGACAAACTCCCCGCAAAACCGTGAATAACCCCGGTTCGTAGTAACTTGTGCTTTCTTAGGATTGCTGCCAATTGATCATGGCTTTTTCTGGAATGGAGTATCACGGGTAAGTCATGTTGTTTAGCAAGTTTTAACTGCGCTTCTAATGTCCTTTTCTGCTTTTCAAACTGTGGTTCTGGCATATAAAGGTCAAGACCAATTTCGCCTACCGCAACAAATTTGGTGTCTTTTTCCTGTAGTTTCTGATCCAATTCATCCAGATGAATATCTTGGTGCTCCGCAATATAGAGTGGATGTAAGCCAAATGCTGCATAGATTGGAGAATAATCCTTAGCCAACGCAGAAACTCTCTGAAAATTCATTTGACTTATAGTAGGAACGATAATTTTTTCCACCCCCGCTTGTCTGGCCTGTTTCAAGCTCGCTGTTTCATCACCAGCAAAAGGGCTGAAATCAAAATGGCAATGTGTATCAATAAACATCTACTTGTCCAAGTTATCCCTCATGATTGTCTCAGTCATTTGCTCATTTTCCATCATATCAGTCTCAGGGGATTCCACTATCGGGCAATTATCGACGCTATTGATGAAATGGTTTCTCCGAAAACAATTACGATTGGCATTATCAGAATTTAATTTCATACGGGATACCCCATAACTCTTACGTTCAGCATGTCCAAATTTTCCTCCGACAAACGTATGTCCAATAGTCGTCAAAAAATATCGCCCACAACGCCGTCCCAAATGATAATCCTGATTTAGTGCACTGAGTCTGCTCCCCAATGCCATTGCAGCCAGTGGTGCTGGCGGATAAATTTCGAAAATCTGTACACCATTCGGTGGATTTTCGATAAATTTCTGTGTTCGGCGATAACTCTGTGCATGGAGATTGATCATCTTGACCATTTTCTGCAAGCTACTGACCTCTAACCAACGTTCCATACGTTTGAACCACTGAGGCGTATAATAAAGTTGTGAAGGGACAGTCCGAATCACGACTATAGTATCCGCTCCCCGGCGATAGGCTTCTTGCACCGGAATAGCATCACAAATTCCACCATCTTGATAAACCACATCACTAAGGGTAACACCATTACGATAAAACCCCGGAATGGCACTTGAGGCTTTAACAATATCCATCCAATTCCGGTCATCAGGATGCAGGTAATCCGGCTCAAAATTATCAGCGCGACAAGCGCACATATAGAATTCACGCCCAGAATCAAACTGGTTCATTGCAACAGAAATATTGAGTGGTAACTGCTCGGAGATAGTATCAATATACCAATCCAGATCGATCAGATGCCCCCCACGAACAAAACGCAATGGATTAAAGAAGGCTGAATTTGTTGTATAGCGGCTGATAATTTTACGTGCATAACCGCGCTGACCACAAATATAGGCAGAAAGATTCTGGGCTCCCGCCGATGTTCCAAGAAACAATTCAAACGGGTTAAAACCAAGACGGAGGAATTCATCCAAAACACCTGCGGTAAAAATCCCCCTTTGCCCTCCACCTTCACAAACAAGTGCAATTTTCCCTGGCTTTATCTGTGACTTATAAGCTAAGGGTTCTATATTACCCAACGTTATTGGAATATGTTTACCCACACTTCCCCCTCTAAAAGTGAATGGCAGCATCAAGGCTAACCCACACGCTGAATATCTATCAGTATATTCCTATTCAAACAACATATTTGTAAAACTTCCCTTACATAATAAAAAAATAGAATGCTGATGAACTCAATAAATTTCAAGTTACAGAGCGATGGAAGAAGGGAAAAGCCCTGAGATGAAGAGTATGATTATCAACATAGCAACAAATTATTCGAATATAACTGCGGTTCAAACACCCTAAGAATAGTAGTGCCTATTAGATAATCAAATAATTAAACTAGATTTTATTGGGGGAGAAAGAGGTAAAAGAGTGGCTAGCAAGCCACTCTTTCAATGACGCCAGTTATTTTTTAATAACTAGAGCGTGCCGCACAGACTTAACGCCTTTCACACTCTTAGCCAGAGCAACTATTTTCATTTTCTGAGAACTATTTTTAACAAAGCCTGCAATATAGACAATGCCTTTTTCTGTTTTCACTAAAATATCATCAGTGTTTATATTCTTTTGTAATTGCAATTTTCCTTTTACTTCGGTAGTAATCTTAATGTCTTTGATCGAGCTACCTGCATTCTGCGAAGGTTTAGTAACTTTTTTTTCTGATTTTTTTAGCAACCAATCAACTTTCTGCTCCGTTCCTTGCGCTGCTTTCTGCCCCGCTCCTTGCGCTGCTTTCTGCTCCGCTCCTTGCGATGATTGTGTTTTGCCTGAAAAGATATTATTTGCAAAAGCACTACCACTTACCAGTACTGAACCTAAAACGACAGCTACTAGTGAATGTGCAAATTGAGATTTATTCATCCTAACTACCACCTTATTTAATATGAGCTAAAACTTTCAATAAACAGTACATTGTTTAGTACAATCACAGCATATTGGCCTATCAACTAAACAGCTGATACCGACTTGATATTACAGAAAGGAACATAAACACTCATTAAACAAAAGTTTTATTCTTAAAATTCACAAAAAACCAGAATTAAATAACAAAAATACAAAAAATAAATAAAATCATTGATCTGTCTTACTGACAAGGTGTTGTTTTAGTTGAGTAGTATTCAAGGCAACGGGGATAAAAATGGAGAGTTTGGTAGGCAATCAAACAAATTGGCCTAATCGGGGGAAAATGATCACAACATTTTTCATGCTGAAAAACAAACCCTGTTTAAAATAATAACGGGGTTTGTCAGCGAGCTGAGCCAACAGGATTATTGGCTCTGAAAAGAATATCAGTGTTCCCGTGTCTTACGGAAAGCAACATCAGGATAACGTTCACTGGTCAAGTTTAAATTGACCATTGTTGGTGCAATGTAAGTTAAGTTATCACCACCATCAAGAGCCAAGTTTTGCTCATTTTTACGCTTGAACTCTTCCAGTTTCTTCGCATCGCTGCACTCTACCCAGCGAGCCGTGGAAACGTTAACTGGCTCATACAACGCTTCAACGTTGTATTCACTCTTCAAACGAGCAACAACAACATCAAACTGAAGCACACCTACTGCCCCTACGATCAGATCGTTATTGGAAAGAGGGCGGAATACCTGTACAGCACCTTCTTCTGACAATTGCACCAGACCTTTCAGCAATTGCTTCTGTTTCAACGGATCACGCAGACGAATACGACGGAATAATTCAGGTGCAAAGTTAGGAATACCGGTAAACTTCAACTCTTCACCTTGGGTAAACGTATCCCCAATCTGAATGGTGCCATGATTATGCAGACCGATAATGTCCCCTGGGTAAGCGTGCTCAACATGGGAACGATCTCCCGCCATAAAGGTCAGTGCGTCAGAAATAACGACATCTTTCTTAATGCGGACTTGGCGCAACTTCATGCCCTTTTCATATTTACCGGAAACAACCCGTAAAAATGCTACACGGTCACGGTGTTTCGGATCCATATTGGCCTGAATTTTGAAAACAAAACCGGTGAATTTTTCTTCACTGGAAGTCACTTCACGCGCGTCGGCCTGACGAGGCATTGGCGTTGGAGCCCATTTAACAAGGCCATCCAGCATATGATCAACACCAAAGTTACCCAATGCAGTACCGAAAAAGACCGGCGTCAGCTTGCCCTGTAAAAAAGCTTCCTGATCAAATTCATGAGATGCACCTTTGACGAGTTCCAGTTCTTCACGCAATTGATTCGCCAGTTCTTCACCCACTGCTGCATCTAGTTCAGGATTATCCAACCCCTTAATAGCACGAACTTCCTGAATAGTATGCCCTTGACCAGACTGATACAGGTAAATTTCATCAAAATAGAGATGATAGACACCTTTGAAAGATTTGCCACAGCCGATTGGCCATGTAATCGGGCTACAGGCAATTTTCAGTTCATTTTCCACTTCATCCATCACCTCCATCGGATCACGAATATCACGATCGAGCTTGTTCATGAATGTCAGGATCGGCGTATCACGCAGACGGGTAACTTCCATCAATTTACGGGTACGATCTTCAACCCCTTTGGCAGCATCAATGACCATCAAACAACAGTCAACAGCCGTCAAAGTACGGTAGGTATCTTCAGAGAAATCTTCATGCCCAGGAGTATCCAGTAAGTTAACCAGGCAATCACCATAAGGAAACTGCATTACGGAAGTAGTAATGGAGATACCACGCTGTTTTTCCATTTCCATCCAGTCTGATTTGGCGTGCTGGTTAGAACCCCGGCCTTTTACCGTACCCGCTTTCTGGATAGCCTGTCCGAACAGCAATACTTTTTCAGTAATCGTTGTTTTACCCGCATCAGGGTGAGAAATTATTGCAAATGTTCTTCGCTTGGCTACTTCACTGGCAAAAATTGACTGTTGCATTGTTAATTTTTCCAATTGTGTACAAAAAAATGTACAGAAAATAAATTTGCAAAAATTTTACACTGATAGTGCATCTTTGCAAATTGGAAGCAAGGAAAAAATGAAAAGTCATCGAAACGGAGCGGAGTTGCTACCGCCCCACCCACCAACCACATCAATAGAATATCCGGCACAAAATGGTGAGGGAAAAGCTGGAAATTATAGGGCAAGGGGAAGCAAACTGCTAATCCACAATACCAATAGCTTGCTGACTGGAGGGATGATTTGTATTTTTTTCAATGATAGAATCGATTGATTTTAACAAGAGAAAACAAACAAAATTATGCAAAAACGTATATTTAGAAAAGATATCAATGGGCTAAGAGCCCTAGCTGTTATGTCTGTTATATTGTTTCATTTTAATAGCAATTATCTCCCTGGAGGATTTGCTGGCGTTGATATTTTTTTCGTCATTTCTGGATACTTAATGACATCGATCATATTTAAGGGATTGGAGGGAAATAATTTTTCTACCTTAAAATTTTTTCAAGCTAGAGCTAGAAGAGTAGTTCCCGCATTAATAGCAGTAATTGTCACTGTATTATTTTTGGGATATCTGTTTTTTGAACCATTAACATATCAACTGGTGGGGAAGCATGGCCTATCAAGTTTGCTCTTCATATCTAATATTATATATGCAAATGAGTCTGGATATTTTGATTTGGATTCGTTTAGTAAGTTATTTTTACACACATGGTCGCTTTCTGTTGAATGGCAATTTTATATTATATATCCAATAGTTTTAGTAGCTCTATCTAAGTTTTTATCAATAAATAATATAAAAAAAATAATCTTAGTTCTTACAATATTGAGTTTATTGCTATGTATATACATTTCTTCTAAAGATTTAGCAATCTCTTACTTCATGCTCTACACAAGGGCGTGGGAGATTCTCTTTGGTGGTCTTGCTTTCTTGTTCCCAGTGAATTTTGAAAGTAATAAAAAAAGAATAGTGGAAATTTTAGGGATATCTCTCATCATCCTGTCTTTCATTATTTTCTCAAATAATAATTTATGGCCTAGCTACAATGCCTTACTTCCTGTGTTTGGCGCTTATTTATGTATATTAGCTAATAGTGAGAAAACACTACTGTCTAATGCAATATTCCAAAGACTGGGATTGTGGTCATATTCAATTTATTTGGTTCACTGGCCTATATTGGTTTTTTCTAATAAATTAAATATCACAATTAATGTATATGTATATCTATTAATTGTGATATCTATAAGCATCTTGATATATGAGACAATAGAGAAAAAAAGGAGTTTAAATTTCAAATTATTTGTTGCTTATGTAATAGCAATTTTATCTTTATATCTTGTAATGATAGACGGTGCCAAATACAGGGTAAGAGAAGATTTTCAACTAAAAATGAGTGATTATAGAAGTAAATTTGAGGGGCATTTAGGGATTAGGAATAGTGATACTATTCAATATATGAATTCTACTGAGAGTGATTTTGATTATATATTGATAGGTGATAGCCATGCTAGACACTATTTTAGCTTCATCAAAGATGAAAAAATTAAAGTTGCAAGTCTAGCTTTAGATGGCTGTAATTCAACAAAAAATTATTATTCCAGCTTCAATAAAGAAATGTGTAAAATTAGATATAAAAAAGAAATTGACTTTATTAATAGCCATCCAGAAAAACCAATTATTATTTCAAAATTATGGCCAGGAATAAATAATTCCACTATAAAAAGAGATGCTAATGAAAAAATAAACAACAATGACTATGAAAACATAATGATAGATGAATTAAGGTCGTTCATTAATGAAACCAGTAATAGTAATCATCAATATTTTATTATTGGAGATACACAAGGAAGTAATAGAGTCATGTTTGAATGTTTAGCAAAATCCAGTCTACCTATAAATAAACTCTTTAAACTAAATGATTGTGATTCATATCAGATGCAAAGAAATAGAATTTACAATATAAAACTCAAAGAATTTTCAGAAGGTATGAAAAATGTTTACTATATAGATCCAGATGGTGCATTGTGCGATAGTGGCAAATGCTTAGTTGTCTATAATGACATGCCTATCTATACAGATAAAACTCATTTATCAAAAATTGGCTCTAGCATTGTGGGGAATTATATATTCAAGTCTATAAATAAAAATAGATAATAAAAAATAAATAACCACCAATTTTAGTCGATGGTCTTATCCTTTCATGGGAAAGAATAAAAAACAAATTTAAGCCAGAATCATCTGGCTTAAATTTAAATCAAATGGAAATGCTTATTATTAAATCTTCTCTTGGTGAATTAATGACAAGCGTTTTATTATCAGAGTTAAAATCAACCATTATGTGACTAGGTGAGCCTATATCAACAAAATTTACTTTTTTATCAGATGTAATGTATCTTAAATATAATAATGATAATGTTGGATTGGCATCCTTTCTGGATGAGGTAACAAAAAATGCCCCCCCCTCTCCATATAAGAAATCATCATACGTTAAGTTATTCATATTCCCAATTTGATTTGCCTTTTTTTTATTGAAAAAGAAATCAAGAAGAGAATAAATTTCTACATAATAAACTGTTTTGCCTTTTAGTATGATTCTGTCAGAATTATTTACAATCGATTTCAGTACATCTTGGTTAATGATGCTAGATATAAAATCAATTCTATTATCGATTTGTATATACCCTTTTCCTTTTGCAGCATACTGAAATCCAGATGTTATCGGGATAATATTAGAAAAATCCCCTAATAAATTTATAGTTCTAATATCAAAAATGGATCTATTTGCTTATCTTGTTCCTTCCCAACAATCGATCTAAGCCACGTATCTGACAGCGCCATAACCCACCTTGTACATAATTTCATGTGCTAATGACTTGTTATAGCATTATGTACAAAAGTCTGTACATGAAATTATGTACAACACTCGAAATGAGTTAGATTAACTTGAAAGTTATTAGAGCAAAAATGAAACAATAATAGCTATTTCACTTGAATTTAAGAGGAGTCTACGAAGGTAATTAAATACAGATGCAAATAGTTAAAAATAGATAAAACCAGATCAATGATTGGGGTGAGAAATTATTGCAAAAGTGCGCCGTTTCGCAACTTCTTGCAGAAATGGGAAATTTGACATTATTAATTGGAATCTTCTAGTCTGTGCACGGATTGATACCATTCAGAAGCTCCTTGTTGGAGCTTCTGAATGGTATCAATCCGTCATGTTAATCGTGATTAGCGGTTATTTTCGCTGAACTTGGACTTATAAACAACCAATGATATTCAAGATAGTGCATAAACCCACCACCAATGAATTCAGTTGGAATTTGATAATGTTGCGTACTACTCCGCAAAAATTTTCATAAACAGCCTTCACCCGCTAAACAATGGCAATGCCATAATAATGGCATCTTCCTTTCCCTCTGCTGTCGGATAATAATTCTTGCGGATAGAAACTTCATTGAAGCCCATATCTTCATATAAACGAATGGCAGCTTGATTAGAGTGCCGTACCTCAAGCCACAACGTATTTATCTGTTTTTCAGGCAATATCTCGATGAGATGTGTCAGCAATGCCCTGCCGTGTCCACGCGATTGGTGTTCAGGATGAATAGCAATATTAAATAGCGTGGCTTCATCCATGACATATTGCGTTATCGCAAAACCGATAATCTGATCATTCTGCGTTATCTTATAGTTGATATAACGTTCACCCTGATTGGAGTAGAAGGTTTTTTCACTCCACGGAAACGCATGGCTGACCTGTTCTATTTGAAATGCAGCAGGAAGATCAACAGGAGCTAATAGAGAAATATTCTTCATAATGGTAAATTTGTTGCCAAAGAGCGCGTTTTGCATTCCCATCAAGAGATAAGTCATTTAATGCCGGGCTTCTCAAAGAAATCCCTTGTATTGATAAGGTAATATCAACCCCCAACAGCCAGCAGGGGCAATGGATTGATTCCGAAAGTAATTCAACATCTTTTGTAGTGATGCAGTATACCGATGAGGCACCAATTCCCATGGCTGTAAAAATATCAGCAAACAATGAATGACTTAAGTCAATTTGATCATGGCTAATGATCAATAGACGGGTTGCATCAGGGATGAGGACAGATAATTCACCTTGCAAAGCCATTGGGCTACGCAAAACCCATTGGGTAATCCCCAGTTGGGAGAGTAATCTGTCACGCTTCGTCATCGTGTTTTATTCCATCTGCCATAAAAAAATAACAGGTAATATATTATCAGAGGGCTTATCTCTGCGCCAACCAACATGGCATTCAGTTTTCCCCACTGATAATTATACTTGGATAAAGATTTATAAGGAGCTATTCATAGATGTCAGCATTAACCCCGGCCAGCGAAGTTATCCTGCGCCATCATGAGCAATTCCGCTCTCACCATCTACTCTTTGCCGGTGATCTTCAGGACAATCTGGCAACGGAAATTGAAGCTGCAAGTGTGCGGGTGCATACTAGCCAATATCATCATTGGCAATCCCTGATCCGTCAGCTTGGTGATAATGCCTGGTTTGGCCTTTTAGCGGACAGCACATTTATCAAAGAGTGCGATACACTGATTTATTATTGGCCAAAAAGCAAGCAAGAAGCGCGCTTCCAGCTACGCAATCTGTTCTCCATACTACCGCCTGGCACGGATATTTTTATCGTGGGTGAAAACCGGAGTGGCGTGCGCAGTGTTGATAAATTAATGGAAGGCATCGCCACTTTCCGTAAAATTGATACAGCACGCCGTTGCAGCCTATTTTATGGTCAGTTGAAAAATCAGGTTCAGTTTGATCAAAACAATTGGTGGAACAGCTATCAAGTGGAAGACGTTATCGTCAATACGCTGCCCGGCGTATTCAGCCAAGATGATTTGGATGTCGGCAGTCGTCTACTGCTTTCTACTTTTAATACTCCTATTTCTGGCAGCCTGTTGGATGTTGCTTGTGGTGCAGGGGTATTGGCAACGGTATTGGGTAAAAAGAACCCTGATCTGTCCCTGACACTAAGTGATGTCAATGCTGCCGCCATCACATCCAGCAAGGCGACACTAAAAGCCAATAAGCTGGAGGGCAATGTAATCACCAGCAATGTATATTCTGCCATTGAAGAAAAATTTGACTGGATCATTTCTAATCCACCATTCCATGATGGCTTGAAAACTAACTTGGCTGCGGCCGATGATATGATCCGCATGGCACCAAATTATCTTAAATCCGGTGGTAAATTGCGGATCGTCGCAAATGCTTTCTTACCTTACCCTGATCTGCTGGATAATACCTTTGGTAACCATCAAGTCATTGCGCAAACAGGTAAATTCAAAGTATATCAAGCGACGAAGAAATAATTCAGGTATTAAACACAGTTCCTGTTTTGCCTGCCCAGTTAAACGGGCAGGCAATTTCTATTTTTCAGAATTTTATTTCCGTTTTTTCCATGCACTTCAACACGCCGATTTTTACGCCAATCATTCGTTTTCTCACTAAATAATGATTGACGCCAGCCATAAAATCTCTAGAATGCGCCTCCATGCTATCTGTTTAAGTGATAGTGTCTGAGTATGCGAGGGTGGCGGAATTGGTAGACGCGCTAGCTTCAGGTGTTAGTGTTCTTACGGACGTGGGGGTTCAAGTCCCCCCCTTCGCACCAAATCAGATGACTATTGGTTAAACAAAATCAGTTAAGCAAATGAGATAAATGGCAGTACCTGCGAGGGTGGCGGAATTGGTAGACGCGCTAGCTTCAGGTGTTAGTGTCCTTACGGACGTGGGGGTTCAAGTCCCCCCCTTCGCACCACTGTTTCATTTTTCTTTCCTTTCTTATGCTTTCTCCTCTTAATTGTTTCCTCAACCTTCTTTGATTCTTCTTATAATTTAGTGGCTGATTTTATTGCTTACTCAAAGCCTTAACCCCTTTTCGAAATCCAGAAGAAGAACGCGGGATAAAAGTCTCCCGCGCTATTAATCAAGGATTGATGGTATAAATCAGGTGAATATCGTCAGGTTCTCGCTGATAAAGTTCAGTATCAGGCTGCTCAATCAGCACACATCCCATATGCCAATAGAAATTCACGGCATTTTCTGACGGTATTGATGAGACATATAACCCTCTCGCTCCTTTTGCTAAAGCAAAATCAATGCAGCTATGAAATAGCTTTTTTCCCAACCCTGAACCACGATATTCCTTGCTGATATGCAAAAAAGACAATTGAAGCAGGTCACTATTTTCTCCGCGCCATTGGGGATCAACACTGGCGGCAGCGATCAATCGGTCATTTTCGTTCTCTGCAAAAGCGCCCAGAAAGAGCGCCCCACTATCATAGCTATCGAGAAGAATTGGCGTATAAGTTTCCGCTTCACCTTCCGGCCAACCTTTCATATCAAAGCATTGTGGCGTAAGTATTAATTTACCCCGTTTCTGAACATATAAGTTTTCTATTAGCTCAGTGCGATCAATATTCCAGACTGCTGGGATTTCCTGACGGGACAACTGACGTATTTTCCTCATTTATCACCATTATTATTTCAGATCCATTGCATCACGCATGGTAAAGAACAGATTCGTTTGATCAGTCAAACCGACAACATTAGCGGCATGGGGGCCATAAGCGGCAACACGCAGCTGTGTACCCGTGTGCTCCTGACTATTCCCTTCCGAATTACCATAATTTACAGTCATGATTGCACCATCTTTTGTAATCAGCGAACGAGTCAAACCGGGTGATTTGACATCTGGCTCAATGATCTGACTGGCATGCGCATGATCAGCAGTAACAATCACAAGAGTATCGCCATGTTCTTTGGCAAATTTAAGGCCAACTTGTACAGCCTTATCCAAGGCGACTGTTTCACCAATCTGAGCACAAGGGTTGGCATTATGATCCTGTTTATCAATCGAAGCACTTTCAACTTGCAGGAAAAAGCCACTTTTGTTCTCTTTCAGTAAATCAATGGCTTTTTCTGTCATTTGCTCCAACGTTGGTGCGTTAGGCTCTAATTTAGAATTCACTGCGCATTTCACCGGCTTTTCATCAATATTACCGTAATAAACCGCTTTTGGCCCTTCCCAGGCGACTTCCATATTTCCGTCGTGAAACAAACCTAACACTGGCTTTTGTTGATTGGCATCCTTGACGGCGGCTAATGACTTCGCATCTGTTACCCATTGGTATCCCTGTTCCAATGCCTGCTGTTGCAATGTTTTGCCTTTATTGGCTCCGCATACCGATTGTTGGGTAAATGATTTTGCCCCACCTCCCAAGGTCACATCAGCACGTACAGCCAGCAATTGTTCGGTAATAGAACCTTGACCGCCATTTTCTAAAGCATCAGTAGCACATTTCTTCGTAGTTTCTTCCGGGCCATAACATTTGCGACCCGTAACATGAGCATATAAAGCCGCTGGTGTTGCATCCTGAATTTCAGCCGTGGTGACATTTCCGGTTGCTTTGCCGTTCTTTTTGGCCAGCTCCAAAAGAGATTGATGAGATTTGCCAAAAACATCAATTCCCAATGCCCCATTATAGGTTTTGACTCCCGTTGCCCACGCCGTGGCAGAAGCGGCTGAATCTGTTACATAGTTGGGTTTCTGAGTTTTCTTATCCAACGAATAGTGTGTATATTGCCCTGTAAATGGCAAGGCATCTATTCCCTTAAAGAACCCACCTGCACCTTCTGCATAATTGCGAGCAATGGTAATTTCAGAATCCCCCATGCCATCGCCGATAAACAAGATCACATTCTTGGCTTTGTTGTTGCTCAAAGCAGCCTTAAGTGCTTCTATTTGATCTTGAGTAAAACGACGTGCTCCGCCAAATTCAGTGATATTGCCTTGTGCTGCACGCTGTTGCGCCATAATGTGATTTGAACCGCTGGCCGCCCATACCGGCGCAGTAGCTCCTGACATCAATACAGCAACCACTACAGCAAGCAGATTTTTTTCATAATTACGCGACATAGAGTTTTCCTTGCAGTCAGATGAATAAGATGAAAATCATCATGTTAAGTTGCTTGGATAATAGATATGCCACATGACACTTATTTGAATCTATGACGACATTCTTATGACATCGCTTTTTTGCAAGGCAAGTTTTTCAATAAGACACGTTTTCTGCAAAGCAGGAAGAGAAATTGAGCGCTTCAACAGCCAAAGACCGAGCCGCGCTCTATCAGTATAAACTCAAATATAAACTTACTATTCCATCAATAACGCACCATGACAGATTTCAGTTCCGTGTAATGTTCAATAAATGCGCTGCCAAACTCACGGCCAATCCCTGAAGATTTCCAGCCACCAAACGGAACCGCAGGATCTAGAAATGTATGCATGTTGATCCAAACAAACCCTGCTTCAATGCGTGAAGTCATACGCATTGCTTTACTCATATCGTTCGTCCATAAACTGGCAGACAACCCAAATGGTGTCGCATTCATCATGCTGATTAACTCTTCCTCATCTTCATAACTGAGGAACGTACCGATTGGCCCGAATGTCTCTTCATTCATTAATGTGTCTTCTGCACTATTAGCTTTCACAATCGTTGGTGCGACAAAAAATCCCGGCCCTTCCAGTGCATAACCTCCGTAGACAATTTCGCAACCTTCCTTACGTGCTTTTTCAAACATAGACAGAATTTTGTCATAATGCGCTTTGTTTGCCAGAGGCCCCATTTCTGTTGATTCATCAAGGGGAGAGCCGATTTTCATTGCAGATAAACGTTCAGAAAGTAACGTTAAAACAGCATCCATGTGAACAGAGGGAATATAAAAACGCTCCGCTGCCGCACAGATTTGCCCTTGATACACGTATCCTGCTTCCAATATGCCATCAACGATTTTCTCAACGGGCATATCCGGCAGAAAAGCCGCTGCATTTTTGCCACCGAGCTCTAGTGTTGTACGCTTCAACCCCTGCTCCAGAGCCGACTTGCCCACAATCATTCCCGTTGCAACTGAGCCTGTAAAAGTGACTTTGGCGCATTGAGGATGACTAATCAGAGAAGATCCAATGCGAGCACCTGAGCCATTGACAATATTGATCACACCATCTGGAATGCCCGCTTCTTTTGCCAGCTCTGCTACACGAAGTATGGTCAAGGGAGTATATTCACTGGGTTTAAGTACAATTGTACAACCACTGGCCAATGCTGCTCCCAATTTCCAAATCGCTATCATGATGGAGAAATTCCACGGAATAATGCCGACCACAACGCCAATAGGCTCACGGCGAGTGAACGCGCTATATTTTTCTCCTTTAAGTGATGGCAATGAAACATTGAATGTTTCGCCAGTAATTTTACTCGACCATCCCGAAAAATAGCGTAAATAGTCGGCTGATGCTCCCACCTCCAGCATGCGGGATAATTGAATCGGTTTACCAGAGCATAAACTTTCCAGTTGCGCCAGTTCCTCACTATTTTTTAGCAATAAATCAGCCAGCCGGTTCAGACAATTTCCCCGCTCTATAGGGGAGGTTTGTGCCCATGCACCGTGAAAAGCAGCCGATGCCGCCTGCATTGCCTGATCAACTTCGGCCTCTCCTCCCTGATTGACCGTCGCTATCATTTCTCCAGAAGCTGGATTAATGATAGAAAAAGTTTCATTTTCCTGACCAAGAATAGAGACTCCATTAATATAATGACCATGAGAACGCTGTAAAAAAGCAGTAACGGACTCCAGCAAATTAATTTCACTCATCATCTTTTCCTCTACCTAGCCAGATAGTTACCCGTTTATACAAGCCATGTAATGTTTGACGAAACGTTCACTGATGATTTCCCACAATACTTCAGTCCCTTTTGCCGCAAACCACGAGTCGCCTTTATGGTATTCAATTACAACCCCTGTTTTGACATCGGTCAGTTTCATTGAGCCTTCATGTACCGTCGCCATTTCATCAAAGGGGTAGGTCATTTTAAATGTGCCCTTAGTGCAGGCGAAAATACCACATGTCAGATTATCCGATGGCTCCCCGTGGATCATGGCTACACTCGCCTGTGGATCACCTTCTACTACAATAGAACCAAGATTGGTGACGCTGCCAATTGACAGTAATTCAGGAAGTGCTTTATCTAACAATAATGGCTTTATCATGACTTTTACCTTTTAATAGTTACCGTTCAAAAAATAATAAAAAGAAATAGTGATAAGAAAAAAATTAAACAACGATAAAACTAACGACGTCCTTTCCAATAACCTGAAGTTTGGTGCCAAATCTTACCGGCAGAGAGCAGTACATTTCTCAGACTGTCTTTTCCGATAATATTGATATGTGGAATCGAACTCAGTAGCGAATAACGATCTGAGCCTTCACTCATTCCCTCAGCCAGAATTTTGCAGATAATGTGGCTGGGCGTTACACCAAAACCCGAATAGCCTTGAACATAGAACACATTTTTATGATTGGGCAGAGAACCAATTTGCGGGAACAGATTGGCGCTGCAACATAGTGGCCCGCCCCATGCCAGTTCTATCTTCACGTTTTTTAAGTAAGGGAAAGTCTTGAGCATGAGATTGCGGTTCCATGCTTTTAAATCAGAAGGTATATATTCAATGAAATGTGTCGCACTACCATATAACAGGCGATTTTCTTTGGTGACACGGTAGTAATCGATGACAGGGCTAATATCACTGTATGCCCCACGAATCGGGCTAATTCTTTCAATCAAATCGTCTGGCAATTCTTCTGTCATCAATTGGAAGGCATAGGTATTGATCGTTTTTCTATAAATGGTCGGTTCGAGTCCGTCCAAAAATCCATTACATGCCCACAACATTTTACTGGCACGAACTGATCCTGTTGCGGTGCGTACCGTGACTCTGGGGCCATACTCTACGTTCAAGACCTGACTGTTTTCGAAAATTTTGACGCCATATTCAGTAACAGCCTTGGCTTCTCCCAGCAACAAATTGAGCGAATGTACATGTCCGCCCCCCATATGTTTTAATGCGCTGGTATAGCGGTCTGAACCAATGACTTTTTTGACATCCGCACCAGTATAAAGCTCAATTTCTTTATCAGGGGAAGCCGAGCGAAACTCCTGCAACCAACTATGCAAGGTTTTGTCATGCCGCGAATTCCAACCAAGATAGGCATAACCATGGCAAAAATCAGCCTGAATATCATATTTGGCAATTCGATCACGAATAATCCCTGCTCCCAAGCTGCTGATATTAAATATGGTTTCCAAACCTTTTTTGCCTGTATGGCGTTTGATCTTATCCAAGTCATGACCAATTCCTGTCATCACCTGACCACCATTGCGGCCTGTACCGCCATATCCCAAAGTCCGGCCTTCCAAAATTGCAATATTAGTGATGCCTTTTTCTGCCAGCTCTAATGCTGTATTGATACCAGAAAAACCGCCGCCAATGATAACTACATCAAC
Source organism: Xenorhabdus vietnamensis (assembly GCF_002127535.1). Lineage (GTDB taxonomy): Bacteria > Pseudomonadota > Gammaproteobacteria > Enterobacterales > Enterobacteriaceae > Xenorhabdus > Xenorhabdus vietnamensis. The sequence continues at coordinate 38,369 of NZ_MUBJ01000001.1, read as the reverse complement.
ATCCAAATCTTCTGTCAGCATTGGAAAGTGAAGATCGTATTTTTTTGTTGCTGCATAGTATGTTAATGAATCAAGTTTATTATTCATGTTATACCCCATGTTATCCCCTGGTGGTGTATAGCCAGTCAGCTTGCAACTCCATTTATCAGGGGGTTTATCACATTTATTGAACATTGGTTATTCAGGTGTATTAACAAAGCAATAAAGACTTAAAATATTAATAAATTACTAGAGATGACCATCCATGCATTTCATGTCTGGTATATATATGAATCATATGTACTTGGAATGCTCAAATCATTTGTTGCTTTCATGTTAATCAAATCACAATTATTAAGGTATTTAATTAATAAAATGTAATTTTTATATTTTCACTTTGTGATAAATTAGGAGGAATTTTTTCTGTTAGTGAATTATTCTAGGATAAGACATTTGCAAATGTACCTAATAAATAAGTTTCGAGTTATTGCCGACAAAACAAGAACTTGAAAAATGATAGGTATAGTTACTGAAAGGAATAATAAATATGCTACCTAAGAAAATCATCCTTGACTGCGATCCCGGGCATGATGATGCCATTGCTCTGCTGCTTGCCTACGGGAATCCCAATATTGAACTGTTGGCTGTCACGACCGTTGTTGGTAACCAAACCCTGAATAAAGTAACCCGTAATGCCCTTTGCATTGCACGCATCGCCAATATTCACAACGTTCCTATCGCAGCAGGATGCGACCGCCCACTTGTTCGAGAAATTAAAACAGCTCCAGACATTCATGGTGAAACGGGTCTGGATGGCCCCATTCTTCCTGAACCAACCATGACGCTGGATACCCGCCATGCCGTTGATTTAATCATTGATGTGATTATGGAAAATCCACCCAAAAGCGTGACTTTAGTTCCAACCGCAGGTTTGACAAATATCGCTATGGCCGCACGCAAGGCACCACAAATTGTTGAGCGCGTGAAGGAAGTCGTATTGATGGGCGGGGGCTATCATAAAGGAAACAGAAGTGCAGTTGCGGAATTCAATATTATTATCGATCCAGAAGCTGCGCACATTGTTTTTAATGAAAAATGGCCGCTGACGATGGTTGGTTTAGATCTCACCCATCAAGCTCAAGCAACACCTGAAATTATTGAGGCAATTGCTCAGATTAAGACACATTCTTCTCAATTCGTGTTGGATACGCTGAAATTTTATGGAGACAGGTATCGTGAGCATCAAGGGTTTGAATCTCCTCCTGTACATGATCCCTGTGCTGTAGCCTATGTCATTGATCCTGATGTTATGACAACCCAAAAAGTCCCCATTAATATTGAGCTAGCAGGAGCCTTGACAACCGGAATGACAGTGGCAGATTTCCGTTTTCCACCACCTGAAAATTGCCATACGCAAGTTGCCGTCAAATTAGATCACACCAAATTCTGGCAATTAGTGATTGATGCACTGAAAAATATCGGTGAAACCACTTATTAATATTATTAATTATGCTCAATATCCTCTTTGACCATTGAGATTACTTATCGTCTCAATGGTCAAAAAAGTTCTGTCAAACTAACCGGAATCCCATCAATACAGCACTACATAAAATCAAGAACAATGTGACATATTGTAATACCTTGTCAGGCAAATGCTTCATCAAATAGTTGGCAAAAGGTATCGCCAACAAAGAACCAACAAACAGCACCAACGCCAGTTTCCAATCCGTATATCCTCCATGTGCATAAGCAAAAGCAGATGAACCGGATAACATCATTGTGACAAACAGGGAAACACCAATTGCTTGTTTGATACTCATCTGCGCATAGCGTAGCAGTAATGGCAATACCACTACTCCACCACCAACTCCCGTCGCTCCAAGCACCAACCCAGCCCCCGTACCGGGCAATAAAAGAGTCTTAATCAGCCTGGGTTGTGGTTGCATTTGATTCATTTGTAACTGCGGCTGACATATTCGACGATAAAAAAGATACAGGGAAAATAAAATAGCCAATAAAACCAATAAATTAATTCCCCATTCAAGTTGTACTTGATTATGACTTACATGGCTCAGCATCGTTACTCCATAACTGGCCAACACCGTACTGGGTATCATGATCAGCAGAATAATCAAAGATTGGCGTAAGGGAATATTGCCCATGCGAAAATGCATATAAGATGATGATATTTTCATCAGCATTGAAAGAAGATTAGCTGTCGCAACAGAAGCCAACACATCCAATCCAAAAAAATAGCTTAGTATTGGCAACACTACCACGCCACCACCAACACCGGTAGTACTGATAATTAAACCAACAATTGCTCCTATCGCAAGCTCAGGGATCAATGGCACCATCTCTCTTTCCTGCTTATATCTAATCAACGTACATTAATCAACGTACATTCTCTCACCGAATCTCAACCATCATTGCTTATAATATGACAAAAAGAAATATCATATTCAAAAAAAGAATATGCATCTCATCTTCGTATTAAAGAGAAATAACAACAGAAAAATGCTGTTTTCAGTCGCAGCTTTATTAGCTGCAACTTGAAAGGTGATGGATAGAGGATTAATTGATAATCTTTATTACTGACAATACTTTTTTTTACGTCTAATTGTTTGATTATTTAAATTCATCAAGGAATAAATACAAAATTTATTTATATTTATGCTTGGATATCTGAATCGTTCTTTTGATAACAGGTTTTAATGAGGAGGATATACTGTCTCAAAATTGAACAATTCATTAAGTTCAATCTGTAATCCATTTGCTATTACATAAATAATTTCCAAAGTAGGATTCCTGACACCGCGTTCAATGCCACTGACATAAGTTCGATCCAGCCCACATTTATCAGCAAAAGCTTCCTGAGACATCCCAGCTTCTCTCCTGAGATACCTAATTCTTTGTCCAAAAAGGGATCTGATGTTGTTCGATGTTTTCATCCGATAAGTATCGATTCGTGTTACTTATCCGACCACGGACTATGAGTCACGTTTCAATTTGAGTTATGCTATGATGTGTGACTTATAGTCTACTTAATAGTTACTTACTTTTTAATTGGAAAAATGACAGATAATTGGAGATCTTAAGGATGGAAAAAAAAGACTGGCATTCTGCTGATATCATTGCTGAATTAAAGAAGCGCGGAACCACTTTGTCAGAAGTATCGCGAGCAGCAGGGCTGGCATCATCAACTCTTGCCAATGCATTACAACGACACTGGCCAAAAGGCGAGCGTCTTATCGCAACCGCGCTGGAACGCACGCCAGAAGAAATATGGCCTTCGCGTTATGAAAAAAAATAGTCAAAAATAGAACCCAGCCCAGTGCTGGGTTTATTTATAAACAATAGCTTGGGAGTAATCTTTTATAAACAATAAATTAAAAGATCAGCTTGCTAATTTTAAGCCAATAATACCAACCACAATCAAACCGAGGCTTAATATCCGAGCTAAATTCGCAGATTCTCCCAACACGATGATGCCGAAAACCGCCGTACCTACGGCACCAATACCTGTCCAAATGGCATACGCAGTTCCTGCTGGCAGGTTCTTCATCGCATAGGCCAATAACCCCACACTGACAGTCATCGCGCTAATCGTAATTACACTTGGTATCAAACGTGAAAAACCCTGAGTATATTTCAGGCCTACCGCCCACACCACTTCCAACAAACCAGCAATAAAAAGGATCAACCAAGACATGCCTTTCCCTTTATATGATGACTAGTGGGGTCGTCCCCAATGAAATGACGCTTATCCGGGTCGTCCAGGATAACGATAAGAAATGAAACTGAATTATAACTATCCAGTCTGACTGCCGCAATGATAACTGCCGATAAGCTACAACAAAAAACCGCAACCTCTGGACAAAGAGGTTGCGGTTTTTCTAAAATAACAAACGCGGTTATTTCACGCGGGATACGTATTCGTTAGAACGGGTATCAACTTTGATAACTTCACCGATCTGTACAAACAGAGGTACTTTTACCACAGCACCGGTGCTCAAAGTTGCAGGTTTACCACCGGTACCAGCAGTATCGCCTTTCAGACCTGGATCAGTCTCAACCACTTCCAGCTCAACGAAGTTTGGTGGAGTTACAGCGATAGGACGGCCATCCCACAGAGTCAGAATACATTCGGCCTGATCGATCAGCCATTTTGCATTGTCACCAATGGCTTTCGCATCCGCAGCCAGCTGCTCGAAAGTTTCATTATTCATGAAATGCCAGAATTCACCGTCGTTGTACAAATAAGTCAGGTTGGCATCCATGACATCTGCACTTTCAACAGAATCTGTTGATTTAAAAGTTTTTTCTAGTAGTTTACCAGAAATCAGTTTACGAATACGAACACGGGCAAATGCCTGCCCTTTACCTGGTTTAACAAATTCGCTGTCAAGAATAGCGCACGGCTCGCCATCTAACATGATTTTAAGACCTGAACGGAATTCATTGGTACTATAAGTAGCCATGGAGATCCTCTAATTTTTAACAAAATGGCTTAGCCAAAAAATGGCACACATTATAACCCATATTCACCCCGTCAGAGAAGTCTGGCTAAAACAACTTGCGGATGTTATTACTGATCCCAATGAGTTGTTACAACTATTATCCTTAAACACACATGCGATGCTGCAAGAAGGCAATGCAGCAAAGCATTTGTTTCCTCTGCGTGTGCCAAGAGCGTTTGTAACACGCATGAAAAAAGGTGATCCCCATGATCCTCTTCTGTTGCAAGTCCTGACCTCACGGGAAGAATTTACTACATCGCCTGGTTTCTCCACTGATCCGTTAGATGAACAACACAATATTGTTCCTGGCCTGTTGCATAAATATCGCAATAGGGCTTTGCTGCTGGTCAAAGGCGGCTGTGCAGTCAATTGCCGTTATTGTTTCCGTCGTCATTTCCCTTATGGAGAGAATAAAGGTAACAAAAACAACTGGCAGCTTGCTCTGGATTATATTGAACAACACCCTGAGCTTGACGAAATTATTTTCTCCGGTGGCGATCCACTCATGGCTAAGGATCATGAACTGGATTGGTTAATCAGCCGAGTTGAGTCCATTCCACACATTAAGCGATTGAGGATCCATACACGCTTGCCAATTGTGATCCCTGACCGAATCACACTTTCACTGTGTAATCGTTTAGCACAAACCAATTTGCAAGTGATCATGGTGACCCATATCAACCATGCAAATGAAATTGATGATGCAGTACGCAAAAGCATGATGCGGCTAAAACAAGCGGGTGTGGCACTTCTGAATCAAAGCGTGATGCTACGTGATATCAATGATAATGCAGATACGCTGGCTGATTTAAGTAATGCACTGTTTGATGCAGGTATATTGCCTTACTACATTCACGTTCTGGACAAAGTTCAAGGTGCCGCACATTTTCTTGTGGGTGATGAAGAAGCAAAAGCTATTATGCGAGAATTATTGACTAAAGTGTCTGGTTATTTGGTTCCAAGACTAACAAGAGAAATAGGTGGAGAGCCAAGCAAAACACCACTGGATTTAGGGCTAATCCAGAGCCAGTGATATTCCTTATACCAGTCAATCACTGATTAACTCCACGCCATCATTGAAGAACTGCTGGATGGGCAACGCACAGAAACCAAATGTATACGCAATTCTTGACGTTTCGAAATATTCCTTCTGAGCATTGCCCAAACCACTTTCTCACCAACCCCATTGATTTTTTACATCCACATGCGGGTAAACAACACCATCTCATCTATAGGGCTACATCTTTTTGCTTTTTTATATCATTGATTATATGTCATTGGTGACTAAGGGCACTTATAGACCTGACCAACCATTTTGCTATCCAGAGGGACAAAACTAGCCAACAATCCCTCTGACGGGCTGTTTACACCATAAATAACATTGCCACCCATTTCAGACGCTTTATTGCGTAAGTCATTGGCGGCACTACGCATAGAACTACTTTCATTGCTGACGCCATTGAGCCAGTTGCTTTGCGTGCCAGCAACTTCCCCTAACCGCTGGCATTCGCTGCCTGGTTGAGTATCAACAAAACGTACATTAGCACCAGCAGAAGTTAATTGATTAGTTGTTGTACAGCCTGCCAACAACAATACTGACGCACCAAGCAACATTTTAATTCGCATAACTTTCCTCATTAATTATAGGAATACCTACCATGATGATAAACATATCCTTTTGTATCCAATTAAGACAAAAGAGTAAAAAGGCGAGCAGTTTTTTCTGCTCGCCTTCAAAGTTTTATCCTAGTGGATGGAGAGTTCCATCATTTAGGGGTGAACAGCATTACATCATGCCGCCCATACCACCCATACCGCCCATGCCACCAGCAGCACCTAAGTCAGCTTTGTCATCTTTAGGCAGTTCAGTCACCATTGCTTCAGTAGTGATCATCAGGCCTGCGATAGAAGCTGCGAATTGCAGTGCAGAACGGGTTACTTTAGTTGGATCAAGGATACCCATGTCGATCATATCGCCGTACTGTTCCGTTGCAGCGTTATAACCGTAGTTGCCTTTACCCGCTTTCACATTGTTTACAACAACAGATGGTTCTTCACCTGCGTTGTCTACGATCTGACGCATTGGCGCTTCCATTGCACGCAGTGCAACACGGATACCCACGTTTTGATCTTCGTTGTCACCAGTCAGCTCAGAGATAGTAGCAGCTACGCGAACCAGAGCAACACCACCACCAGCAACAACACCTTCCTCTACAGCTGCACGAGTTGCGTGCAGTGCATCGTCAACGCGAGCGCGTTTTTCTTTCATTTCAATTTCAGTTGCTGCACCAACTTTAATTACAGCAACGCCGCCTGCCAGTTTAGCTACACGCTCTTGCAGTTTTTCACGGTCATAGTCAGAAGTAGATTCTTCAATTTGCTGACGGATTTGAGTAACACGTGCAGCAATTGCGCCTTCTTCACCTACGCCATCAATGATAATTGTGGTGTCTTTGTTGATAACAATACGTTTTGCCTGACCCAGATCTTCCAGAGTCGCTTTTTCCAGCTCCAGACCGATCTCTTCAGAGATAACAGTACCGTTGGTCAGAGTAGCGATATCCTGCAGCATTGCTTTACGGCGATCACCGAAACCAGGTGCTTTAACCGCAGCCGCTTTCACGATACCACGCATGTTGTTAACAACCAGAGTTGCCAGCGCTTCGCCTTCAACATCTTCAGCAATAATTACCAAAGGCTTGCTTGCTTTAGCTACGCCTTCCAGAACTGGCAGCAGTTCACGGATGTTGGAGATTTTCTTGTCAACCAGCAGGATGTATGGGTTTTCCAGTTCAACAGAACCAGACTCTGGTTTATTGATGAAATAAGGAGACAAGTAGCCACGGTCGAACTGCATGCCTTCAACAACATCCAGCTCGTCTTCCAAACCAGTACCTTCTTCAACGGTGATTACACCTTCTTTGCCGACTTTGTCCATCGCTTCTGCGATCAGTTTACCCACGGTTTCGTCGGAGTTTGCAGAGATAGTACCAACCTGTGCAATAGCAGTGGAATCAGAGCAAGGTACGGACAGTTTTTTCAGCTCTTCAACAGCAGAAATAACTGCTTTATCGATACCGCGCTTCAGGTCCATTGGGTTCATGCCAGCAGCAACAGCCTTCAGACCTTCAGTGACAATAGCTTGAGCCAATACGGTTGCTGTGGTAGTACCATCACCTGCTGCGTCATTGGCTTTAGAAGCGACTTCTTTAACCATCTGAGCGCCCATATTCTCGAATTTGTCTTCCAATTCGATTTCACGTGCTACAGATACACCATCTTTCGTGATAACAGGCGCACCGAAAGATTTATCCAAAATTACGTTACGGCCTTTAGGACCCAAGGTCACTTTAACTGCATCAGCCAGTACATTCACACCACGTAGCATTTTGCTGCGAGCATCATTACCAAATTTAACGTCTTTTGCTGCCATTATGTCTTTCCTTTAAATTCGTTCAATTAAGAAGATCTGAATGTAATAAGATACTCAATTACGCTTCAACAATTGCCAGAATGTCGCTTTCAGACATGATCAATACTTCTTCATTATCGATCTTTTCTGTTTTAACGCCGTAACCTTCATTAAAAATGACGGTATCACCCACTTTGACATCCAGCGCCTTAACTTCTCCATTTTCAAGGATACGACCATTGCCGACTGCCAAAATTTCCCCACGGGTAGATTTGCCCGCAGCAGAGCCAGTCAGAACAATTCCGCCAGCGGATTTTGATTCAACTTCTGTACGCTTGACGATAACACGGTCATGTAATGGACGAATTTTCATTGATAGATCTCCTATAAATAAAGTCCATATCAGGTAAGAGGATTGATACCAGACCCCAACAGAACCAGTACCATGAAGCTACAAGTTGGGGCTTAAGGTCACTACTTCAAGGGTGGGCAACAAAAATATTTTACTTTTTTCTTACCCACCGAAATTTCAGTCAAAACAAGGACCACTATTTTTTATTGTGTTCGCTACCATGTTCGCCGTGGTTTCTTTGATCACCCGGCTTTTGTTCATCCAATGTATAAGAAGCGCCATCTTTCCTGCGCTCATATTCTCCCTCAAAAGTCTGCCCATTCTGGCTATAGCCGCCAGCATGATTACCGGAACCATAATTACTGGAGCCATAGTTACTGGAACCAAAAGTATTCGGGCGATAAAACTTGATATGGGGTAATAACTTCATTGTCAGGAGTTTCTGCACGGGAGTCAGTAACAACAATAATCCGAGAAAATCGGTGAAAAAACCGGGCAGTATCAGCAAAAATCCAGCCATTACCAGAGAAACACTTTTGACAGCTTCTTCCGCTGGACTCTCACCTGCTGCGAGTTTTTGCTGCATAGACATAAAATTCTTGATGCCTTGATTACGTACAAGGGACACACCAAGACAAGAAGTAAGAATCACTAACAACAGAGTCAACAAGACTCCAACTTCAGAGGCAATCCGAACAAACAGGACAGACTCGATGTAAACCAGAAGGCATATAAGAATAAGTGGGAGCCAGCGCACGTGGATCTCCTTTTATTACTATTGAAAGTTCACACTATTTGATCATTCACGCTATATCAGATCACATAATATGGGGTTAGATAACATATGTGGGGATATTTTCGGCCGTTTTCAATACTTCGGGCACTTAACTTTTTCCCCCTGCAATTGTGACTTTAGTCACACATATGCTATTTCATTACTAAAATAGCACTATAAAGTGATCCAGGTTCAAGGCATTTCTCACAAATCCACATATGATCGCGCCAGCAGTTTCATGATAAGTGACTAATATCAGGGAAATTGTTGTCGGCAACATTATTTTTCAACAAACACGTAATAGAACAGTAAAAAAACATATCTAATTTAAGAAGGTTCTCATGTCAAACAACATTCGTATCGAAGAAGACCTGTTAGGTAAACGAGAAGTTCCTGCTGAAGCCTACTACGGTATTCACACTCTACGTGCGATTGAAAACTTTTATATTAGTGACCAAACCATCAACAATGTGCCTGAATTTATTCGAGGCATGGTGATGGTAAAGAAAGCTGCGGCACTGGCAAACAAAGAACTTCATACTATACCGGGAAAAGTGGCAGATATTATTGTCAAAGCATGTGATGAAGTCCTCAATACAGGCAAATGCATGGATCAATTCCCTGTTGATGTCTTTCAAGGTGGCGCAGGTACCTCACTGAACATGAATACCAATGAGGTGCTGGCAAATATTGGCCTGGAGTTGATGGGGCATCAAAAAGGTGAATATGAATATCTGAACCCAAATGATCACCTGAACAGAAGCCAGTCAACTAATGATGCTTACCCTACAGGTTTCCGTATTGCTGTCTATAATTCCCTGATGCAATTGGTTGATTCTATTGAGTTGCTGAAAGCAGGCTTCGACAAAAAAGGTGTTGAGTTCGATGACATCCTGAAAATGGGCCGTACCCAGTTGCAAGATGCTGTCCCCATGACTCTGGGTCAAGAATTCCGTGCTTTTTCCGTACTGTTGAAAGAAGAGATCAAAAACATCACTCGCACGGCAGAACTGCTGCTGGAAGTAAACCTTGGCGCCACCGCTATAGGTACTGGTTTGAATACTGCACCAGGTTACCAACAGCTGGTCGTTGAAAAATTGGCTGAAGTTACAGGCCTGCCTTGCCAACCAGCAGAAGATTTGATTGAAGCCACTTCTGACTGCGGGGCTTACGTCATGGTTCACGGTGCATTAAAGCGTCTGGCTGTTAAGATGTCCAAGATTTGTAACGACTTGCGCCTGCTTTCTTCCGGCCCTCGTGCTGGCCTGAACGAAATCAACCTGCCAGAATTGCAGGCCGGTTCTTCCATCATGCCAGCTAAAGTTAACCCAGTTGTGCCAGAAGTCGTTAACCAAGTTTGCTTTAAAGTCATTGGTAACGATATTTGTATCACAATGGCAGCAGAAGCGGGTCAATTACAGCTTAACGTAATGGAACCTGCGATTGGTCAGGCTATGTTTGAATCTATGTCTATCTTGGGCAACGCCTGTCGTAATCTGGTTGAAAAATGTGTTAATGGCATCACTGCCAATAAAGAAGTCTGTGAAAGCTTCGTGTTCAACTCCATCGGTATCGTCACCTATCTGAACCCATTCATTGGCCACCACAATGGCGATATTGTGGGCAAGATCTGTGCTGAAACTGGCAAGAGTGTCCGTGAAGTCGTACTTGAGCGCGGTTTACTGACCGAAGCCGAATTAGATGATATTTTCTCCGTTGAGAACCTAAAACATCCAACTTATAAAGCAAAACGTTTTGATGACTAAGTTAATTCTCATAATAATGAGCTAGTCTTAATTATTAAGGCACGTAATTCCAACTGGAAGCGTGCCTTTTTAGTCATTATATAAATCATTTTATTTTTAAAATTTAATTATTAAACTATCTAAAAACCCTCTATTTTATAAGTTAGATATTGATTAGGAATTTTCTTTATTTTCATTTTTATGGGAAAAATATAATATAATCTGTGGGTAAAAGACTATTCTTTTATTATATAATCGATATCCCTAAACTAATTGTAATTACATTAATGTTAGCAATACCTATGGCTGGTAATGTAATTATAATTTCAAACAATCTTAATTTTCATCCTGAAAAATCCGCTTTTCAGTAATATTAAGTACAATATTTGCTGTTATTACGGTACCAACTTCAATAATTATGCTTAGCAAGATTATCAGTTAAAATAAATAACCAATCTATCTAACAGAAGTCAAAATATAATATGGGCTATAATATAACTCATATTATAACGACGTCTATAATATTAAATATTTTTCGTTTCCGCATAGTAACTGCAACATAAAGTTTACATTAGAATTACTTATAATAGTTTAATGCCAAATTCTATTTTCTAACTTTTACATCAAAAAAACATGTAATTTACACTTATAAAAACACAAAAAGTTTGTGTTAAAACAATATATAATGAAGTAATCTCTATTAAATTAGAGAATATATAAAAGCATCCGATATATAAAGTAAAACGTTTTTATGATGACTAAAAAAATATCATTAAATCAATATATTAAAAAACAACACCGTCATGACCAGGAGGTTTGACCACAATTATACTCCGACAGAGTAACCATAGGTCGCTCTGATTCTTACCCATAACTGGATAAAAGCTTTGTATCTAAATTAGTTAAAAACACGCTGCTATTTGGAATAATTATTTAGATAATATCGCTTTTAATTTAAAAACAACACCAAAATTTAACAAAAAATTTTCACAAAATTAAAAAACAAAGGAGTACGCAATATGCTAGCCGTAGAATTAATTATCGTTCTGCTGGCCATTTTTTTGGGAGCACGACTAGGGGGAATCGGTATTGGCTTTGCGGGAGGACTTGGTGTTTTAATTTTGTCTGCAATCGGTGTCAAACCAGGCAGTATTCCATTTGATGTTATTTCTATAATCATGGCTGTCATTGCTGCGATATCAGCCATGCAGGTGGCTGGGGGGCTAGATTATCTAGTTCAGCAAACTGAGAAATTACTACGCAAGAATCCCAAATACATCACAATTCTTGCCCCTATCGTCACTTATTTTCTGACGCTGTTTGCAGGTACGGGAAACATCTCACTGGCAACACTGCCAGTTATTGCAGAAGTTGCCAAAGAGCAAGGCATAAAACCATGTCGCCCACTCTCTACCGCTGTTGTCGCTGCTCAGATCGGGATCACTGCTTCCCCTATTTCTGCGGCTGTTGTTTACATGGCATCCATCATGGAAGGACAAGGCATCAGTTATATTCATCTGTTAATGGTATTATTGCCCTCAACATTTTGTGCCATCATTCTCATGTCATTCATTATTTCATGGCTTTTTGATTCTAAGCTGTCAAATGACCCTGTTTACCAAAAGCGCCTTGCAGATAACTTAGTGGAAATGCGTGGAGCCAGCCAGATCCAAATCAGGCCCAAAGCAAAACGATCTGTTCTGTTGTTCCTCCTAGGAGTCGTTAGTGTCGTCATTTATGCCATTATCAACAGCCCGGGTGTCGGCCTTGTTGAGAAACCCCTGATGAACACTACAAATGCGATTTTGATCATCATGCTCAGTATTGCTACCCTTACGACTATTATTTGCTCCGTCGATACCGATGCCATCCTGAACTCAAGCACTTTTAAAGCTGGCATGAGCGCATGTATCTGTATTTTGGGTGTTGCATGGCTGGGAGATACATTTGTTCAAGCTAACATGGGTTGGATCAAAGAAACTGCGGGGAGTTTAATTCATGCCCAACCGTGGTTGCTGGCAATTATATTCTTCTTCTGTTCAGCTTTGCTCTACTCTCAAGCCGCAACAGCGAAAGCCTTGATGCCAATGGCTCTGGCACTGCATGTCACGCCATTAACAGCGATCGCATCTTTCTCTGCCGTATCTGGCCTGTTTATCCTGCCAACTTATCCGACATTAGTCGCAGCCGTGCAGATGGATGATACCGGAACCACCCGTATCGGGCGTTTTGTTTTCAATCACCCATTCTTTATTCCGGGCACTATTGCCGTTGTATTGGCTGTCACATTTGGTTTCCTGTTTGGTGGCATGATTTTGTAACTTCATAATATCGAATATTTTGAAACGTTATTTCAGGGGCTGATATGCCCCTGAACTTCCCCGTCCTTGCACTTTCTTCCCTTTCAAAAAAACATAGGATTGCCTTAATATTATACAATTGGCTTTCGGCTATAAACATCATCGGTTATAGTTCAGGTTTTGATAAAGTTTACGAATCAAACCCACGATACAGGCAGGTTAAAGATTACCTTATGATGAAACGTATTCTCATGTTGTTTCTCCTATTCAGCGGTATCGCTCTGTCTCCTAACAAAGCTAGCGCACTGTTTGAACAATCCGAGAAAAGTCTCTACCTTCCTGCTGATCAGGCATTCATGTTTGATTTTCAGCAACAAGGAAATAAACTCATACTGAACTGGAATATCAAGCCCGGTTATTACCTCTATCGAAAACAATTCAGTATCACTCCCAATCAAGAAACATCATTGGGTAAAATTACACATGCCAAAGGCATCGATCATAAAGATGAGTTTTTTGGTAAGACAGAGGTCTATTTTAAATCAGCGCGTATTAATATCCCTATCCTATCCGCCACCAACAATGGCTCTCTTCAGGTTACTTATCAAGGATGTGCAGAAGCGGGTTATTGTTATCCACCTGAAACCCTAAACGTACCACTGCAAGCCGTTGTTGCCTCCAACCAGCTCAGTAATGAAACCGCGATCTCAGCTAACACCACGGCGAATACAAATAAAGAAAATGTCTCCTCACAAGAATCTGTGCAACAGGGAGATAGCTCCCCCAAACCCCATGGTGCCCCATTTTCGCCACTTTGGGCGCTGTTAATTGGCATTGGAATTGCTTTTACTCCCTGCATACTGCCCATGTATCCGCTGATTTCCAGCATTATTTTGGGGAAAAAACGCCCTGAAAGCCTGAAACGGATCTTTTGGCTCGCCATAAGTTACGTTCAGGGGATGGCACTTACTTATACTGTACTTGGTTTAGTTATTGCAGCTGCCGGCTTGCAATTTCAGGCGGCTCTGCAAAGCCCTTACATTCTTGTAGGGCTGTCAGTGCTGTTTATCTTGCTCTCCTTATCAATGTTTGGGCTATATACATTACAGCTTCCTTCTTCTGTCCAAACTCGTTTAGTGAATTGGAGCAATCAACAGCAAAGCGGCTCTTACATTGGCGTATTCGTTATGGGAGCTTTAGCGGGGTTAATAGCCTCTCCCTGCACTACCGCACCGCTCAGTGCTATTTTGCTTTATATCGCCCAAAGCGGTAATACATTGGTCGGAGGGTTGACTCTGTATCTCTACGCATTGGGAATGGGCCTGCCGCTTATCGCAGTCACACTATTTGGCCACAAACTTCTGCCACGCAGTGGCCCGTGGATGCAGTACGTCAAGGAAGCCTTCGGATTCATTATATTGGCTCTGCCAGTCTTCCTGCTTGAGCGGGTGCTTGGCGACACATGGGGCATAAGATTGTGGAGCCTATTAGCTGTATCTTTCTTTGGTTGGGCACTTGCATTAACACTAGGCAGCAAAAATGGCTGGCTGCGGGTCTTACAGATTATCTTACTGACTCTGGCTCTTATCGCTTCACGCCCTTTGCAAGATTGGGTGTGGGGAAGCCCTACGGCAGAACAGCAAAAAACCACCCTGCAATTTCAACAAATCAATAATTGGCAAGAATTAAACCAAATTTTAGCTGAGAATCGCCATAAACCGATTATGTTGGACCTGTATGCTGAGTGGTGTATAGCTTGCAAGGAGTTTGAAAAATATACCTTGAGTGATCCACAAATACAGGCACAATTGAACCAATTCCTTTTGTTACAAGCGGATGTCACAGATAACGGCCCAAAACAGAAAGAATTGTTGCAAAAACTGAATGTGTATGGGCTTCCCACTATCTTATTTTTTGATACGCAGGGAAAAGAGCTAACCGATTTGCAAGTCAACGGATTCATGGACGCACAGCGTTTTAATCGGCAACTACAGCGACTACAACAAAACCTACAACAAAAATAATCTGGAAGGAGAGCTACTGTGCAACGTGAATATGTGCTTAGACATGTTCTTAACTCGCTAGAACAGCAAGGGCTATCAGCAACACTGGAGACACTTTTAACTCCCCTGAATATTGATATTAGCCAGATAAAGCATTTTTGGCCCGATCGTGAAGCGCTGCTTTATGACTGTCTTCGCTATCACAGCCAACAGATTGAGGTTTGGCAACGTCAAACCTTGCTGGATGAAACCTTAAGCTCTGAGCAAAAATTATTGGCACGCTATGATGCCCTCAAAGAAAAAGTCCAAGAACATCGTTATCCGGGCTGTCTGTTCATTGCTGCTTGCAGTGCTTTTCCTAACGTTGACCATCCAATTCACCAATTGGCAGAATTGCAAAAACAAAATTCTTTCCATTACACGGAAGAATTATTGCAACAACTTGATATTGACGACAGTAAGCAAGTCGCCAAACAGATGGAACTTATTCTTGAAGGGTGCCTCAGTAAACTATTAGTGAAAAGAGAACTGGAAGATGTGGGCACAGCGAAACTCCTGGCACAAGATATACTAACCATCGCAAAATGCCGAAAAAATGGGGCATTAAGTTAATAAAAAGCAGCCTAGCTGAATAACCACACTAAATTGGTATAAAAATAGAGCAACCAATCATTTTTCATAGTTTTTTCGTAGAAAGTGTTTGACGGATTAGGCTTAATACGGTTTAATGCGCCCCGTTAGCCCGGATAGCTCAGTCGGTAGAGCAGGGGATTGAAAATCCCCGTGTCGGTGGTTCGATTCCGCCTCCGGGCACCACTTCAACTTCCAGTGAAGTCCAGCCCAGTAAAACAATTCCTGCTAAATCCAGCAAAATCAACATCCATTCTTATTTTTAGGTCTAGTTTCGTCTGTTGCAATCAAGATGCAGCGAAGGGCATAATTCGGGGCACTTACCGTTCGATTACAAGGATGCCCTTAATAATGAAACTAAACGCACGACAAATCGAAACTGCAAAGCCCAAAGAAAAAACCTACAAACTCGCCGATGGCGGCGGTCTTTATTTAGAAGTCTCGTCACGCGGCTCAAAATACTGGCGCATGAAGTATTACCGCCCGACCGATAAGAAAGAAGATCGTCTGGCGTTCGGCGTTTATCCAACGGTGTCGTTAGCCGATGCACGCGCCAGACGGGATGAAGCCAAAAAGCTGATGGCACAAGGCATCGATCCCAAAGCCGAAAAGAAAGGCACCCCAACGCCCGCCAAAGTCAATTCGTTTGAAGAAGTCGCCCGCGCATGGCACGCCAGCAACAAACGCTGGAGCGACAGACATAGCCAAACAGTGCTACGCAGCCTTGAGCAATATATTTTCCCGCATATCGGCGCACATGATATTACCACATTACGCACCAGCCAGCTTTTAGCCCCCGTCAAAACCATTGATGATGCGGGTAAACACAACATCGCCCAGCGATTGCAACAACGTGTTACGGCTATCATGCGTTATGCTGTCCAGAATGATATTCTCGAATCCAGCCCTGCCAGTGATATGGCTGGCGCACTTTCCACCGTAAAATCACGCCATCACCCTGCCCTGCCTCATGAAGATTTACCGGATTTCCTGAACCGATTGTCTGTTTACCGCGGGCGCCTGCTGACCAAAATAGCGGTAGAACTGGCACTGCTGACGTTTGTCCGTTCCAGTGAACTGAGATTTGCCCGCTGGCAGGAAATCGACCTTGAAAATGCGGTGTGGAAAATTCCCGCCACAAGACAACCGATTAAAGGCGTTCGCTTTTCTGAACGTGGCATGAAAATGAAAACCGATCACATTGTGCCGTTGAGTCGTCAGGCTGTCCGGCTTATCAACGCGTTACAGGCACTGAGTGGCAACTGCGAAGTCATGTTCCCCAGCGATCATAATTCCGCGAAAGTCATGAGTGAAAACACCGTTAATAAGGCATTACGGGCGATGGGCTACGATACCCAAACCGAAGTCTGTGGGCATGGTTTCCGCACAATGGCGCGTGGTGCAATGGGGGAATCCGGCCTGTGGAGCGATGATGCCATCGAGCGTCAACTCAGCCATATCGAACGCAACAACGTTAGAGCGGCGTATATTCACACCTCCAAACATCTGGATGAACGACGGCTAATGGTGCAGTGGTGGGCGGATTATCTGGATGCGAATCGGGAAAAATCCATTACACCGTATGACTTCGCCAAACCACTGCGCGACAGGAAAAATCGATAGTACGATTTGCACCCCGTTAATTTTCATCGGGAGAAAAACAATTAACGCTGTTCATTAAGTCTTGTTTTTTAAATAATCCGCCTGTCATCAAATAACGTCCACGATGAGCGCTCAAGGACTCGGTAACAGGAAAATAAATATAACAATGACAGCAAAGACAAACTTTATTCGTTTGCCGGAAGTGCAGCGCAGAACGGGTTACAGCAAAGCGTGGATTTACAAACTGATTAGCGACGGCGCATTCCCGCAACAAGTCAAAATCGGACCTCGCTCAGTGGCTTTTATTGAAGCAGAAATTGATAACTGGATCGCCCAACGGATTGCAGATTCGCGGGCGGCATAACACAGAAAAGACGATGACATAAGACACGTAACATAAAAACACAACGCCCCGAAGTGCTGCTAACACTGACAGGGCGTTTAACCAATAACCATTCGTAAGGTAAAAAATTATGGCTGATACACAGCATACCCAAACTCGCCCTGAATTTACAGTTCAAAAAACAGCAGGCAACCAAAAACCGATTGACCTGATCCAGACCGTCAAAACATCGGCTATGTACTCATGGCAAAACCTGCTGCCTGCCTGTGGCATTGAGATACCGGCAAAAGGAAAGCACGGTGCCTGCCCTGTCTGCGGTGGCACTGACCGTTTTCACTTTATCGACGACCATCATCACGGCAACTGGCACTGCCGCCAGTGTGATGCTCCGAACTATGGCGATGGACTGGATTTAGTGGCAAAAACCAATCGGATCACAATTACAGAAGCAGCTAAAGTTGTCGCGGATGCACTGGCATTGCC
Source organism: Xenorhabdus vietnamensis (assembly GCF_002127535.1). GTDB lineage: Bacteria > Pseudomonadota > Gammaproteobacteria > Enterobacterales > Enterobacteriaceae > Xenorhabdus > Xenorhabdus vietnamensis. The sequence continues at coordinate 20,225 of NZ_MUBJ01000001.1, read as the reverse complement.
TTTGCCCGAATCCAAGCCCGCCAGAGAAATCACTTATCCGACACCATCCATTGCCGAAAGCGTGGCAACTCTGATGAAGCAAACGGTCGCCGGGCAGTCGCCTTATCTGACTACAAAAGGGCTGCACTGCCCTCAGTGGCTGTTGCCCGACAATTCAATGGTGTTGGCACTGGCAACATTGGATAAAAAAATCACCGGCGCGCAGATTATCAAACCCAATGGCGAGAAAAAATTACTGTCCGGCAGCCAGAAAAAAGGCGCGTTTATTGCTCTGTCAGAAATGGAAGAGTTTCCCGACACAGTGATTATTGCCGAAGGTTACGCCACGGCACTGACGGTTAACCAGCTCTATAAAGGCAACGTTCTGGCGGCACTGGATGCCGGCAATTTATTTTCGGTCGCCAACGCTGTTCGGGAACGCTGGCCGGACACCAAAATCATTCTTGCAGCAGATAACGACTGGCATCATCCCGACGAACTAGATAAAAACGGCAAACCAAAAGTGAATATCGGCAGGATCTCAGCAGAAAAAGCCGCTATTGCGGTTAGCGGTTGGATTACGTTACCACCGACAGAGCACAAAGCCGACTGGGATGATTACCGCCAACAATATGGTGTGGAAAGGACAAAGCTGACCTTTACTCAGGGGCTTTATCAACCCGCACCAACAAAGAAAAAAGCAGCCGCTCAATCTAATGATACCGAATCTTCCAAGCTGACATTATGCCAGATGGGAGCCAGCCAGCGCGGAGAAGTATTACTGGCGCGTTATGACGGTGATTTAGCATTGGATGGCGCTTCGGAAACCGTGCATCACTATGACGGTATTGTCTGGTGTCCGGTCAGTGATCGCGATTTAAAACGGGAAATGGTCGCGGCCTTTATGGAAGAAAAATTGCCTTACTCACCGCATGGTATCAGCTCTGCCGTAGATGCCCTGAAATTGCAGCTTCCTATGATGCAACCACCAGAACGCCACTTAATCGGATTCAGTAACGGCGTGTTTGACCTGAAAGCCTGTCAGTTCCGGCCTCATCGTAAAAGTGACTGGTTGTTGCTTGCCAATGATGTTGCGTTCAATTCCCCTGTTTCGGGAGAAACCCTGCAAGGCCATGCCCCACGGTTCTGGCAATGGCTCAATCGGGCAACCGCTAACAGTGAGAACAAATTTGATCGCGTACTGGCAGCCCTGTTTATGGTGTTGGCGAACCGTTACGACTGGCAGTTGTTTCTGGAAATCACGGGTGCCGGAGGCAGTGGCAAAAGCATCTTTGCTGAAATCTGTTCAATGCTGGCAGGCAAAGGCAACACTGTTTCTGCGAGTATGGCCGCACTGGAAAATCCACGGGAACGGGCACTGATTGTGGGATATTCGTTGATTATCCTGCCGGACCAGATCCGCTATGTGGGCGATGGCTCCGGTATCAAAGCCATTACAGGCGGGGATGAAGTGGCTATCGACCCGAAGCATAAACAACCTTATTCAACCCGCATTCCTGCCGTGGTATTGGCGGTAAACAATAATGCCATGAGTTTCAGTGATCGCAGTGGTGGTGTATCGCGGCGTCGGGTGATTTTCAATTTTTCCGAAGTTGTGCCCGAAAATGAACGTGATCCACTTCTACGGGATAAAATCGCAGCAGAATTGCCGGTGATTATCCGGCATTTGCTTCATCGGTTTGCTGACCCACAAACTGCAAGGCGTTTACTGGCAGAACAGCAAAAATCTGCGGAGGCGTTGGATATCAAGCGTGGCACCGATCCATTAGTTGATTTCTGTGGCTACCTGATTGTGTCTAATGAAACTGACGGCCTGTTAATCGGTAATGCGGAGATTATACCGTTCAATCCCCGTAAGTACCTTTATCACGCTTACCTTGCTTACATGAAAGGTAACAATCTGAATAAACCTGTTTCCGTGACCCGTTTTGGTATGGATATGCCGGGCGCACTGTCTGAGTACAGCCAGCATTACCTGCGCAAGAAAAGCAAATACGGCATTCGTAGCAATCTGAGCCTGAATATTGACACTGCCATTGAGTGGATGCCAAAACTGATAAGGAATGACCTGCCAAAAGAATAATTTTTTCTTTATTTATGATAATTTTCAAAGAAATATAAAAAAGTGTTCACCACTGTTCACCTTGTAATTTAAACCATATATATCAACGTATTATAAGGTGAATGGTTATTTTTAAACTGTTCACAAGTCTTCATCACTATTCACCTTTTCCTGATTTGAAGGTGAACGGTTGGTGAAGAGTGGTGATGAGTCTGATTTCAAGTTATCACCATTTAACAACATGAATTTAAATAAAAATATTCAGAGGTGAACAGGGTGAACAGTTTTATCCCTAATTCTTTAATAGGGTGGGCTTTGGAAAAAGTTTTTTCTGGCTGGCATGGTGTTTTCAGATTCTCGGTTTTGTCTGGTTAATGTATTAGCCGGACAAAACCGAGAAGACAAGCGTAGCGCGTCAGTACACCAAAGAAGGTCAAAGCATTAAGCAAAAATCTTTCTGGCTGAAAATCAATTGTGCTCTACAAGTCCTACTAACATCTTCACTACAGTAGGTTTTCCCAAAGTGTAGGTTGACAATGGAGTATAGTAGCTAAATTCCTTTACCCTATAGATTTACTTTCTTGAATCGCGAAGCAAAGGAGTAAATCCTTGGAAGAACAGATAGCCATAGCCTAAGTAAGCGAACATAGCCAATAAAGAACTAAATTGAAGGATGATGGACATATAAAAGTTACTTTTTTTATAGTCAATATATAATAGTCAATATCTATACTCGATAAACTTCAAGTTACAACGGGTAATATAAGGACTCATCTTGAAGTTAAATTTGTATAATTACTTTAGAATCAACAAATAAATTATAAATATCATATAAACATAAATAGCGTGCTTATTATTATCATAATGTTAGTTTACATAGTCATAGATTCAGTGTTCATGCAGATTATAATTACATAAACTCCAATCTAAACACCATAGGTTAATAAATGGAATAATATAATTAATCATTGTTATTATAATAAGTATTTATTCTTAAATTGGAAAAAATAAATTGAATAACTATAAACTATTGCCAACATTAATATCAATACTACAAACACTAAATCTTACTGAATCTGCAAAACAACTAAATGTAACGCAATCTGCAATTAGCAAGACATTAAATCAGCTTCGTGAGGATTTTCACGATAAAATAATATTAAGAGAAGCAAATAAGTTTATTTTGACCAAAAAAGGAGAAAAACTTAAAGAACAACTTCCAATATTGATTCAGCAATTGGATAATTTATATTCACCAGAATCCATGGAGCCTAATTTTTGCAAAAGAAATTTCATCCTAACATCCAGTGACTACGTGGCACAAAACATTTTGCCATCAATCTGGAGTAGCATTGAAGCTGATGCACCTAGTGTGAGCATTGAATATAAACTGTGGAATAAAGATAACATAAACAAATTTGTTGAGCTAAATGTTGATTTAGCAACCACTATTGCCGACTCTATTCCTGATAATTTATATGGTAAAATAATGGCTGAAGATCAGCTTGCTGTAGTATTTAGAAGCACTCATTCAAAATCTTATAATGAAATGAACATTGACAATTATATTAATAGCAAACATATCATAGTTAGTGGAGGTGGTGATAAAGATAGTTCTATCGATAACGCATTATCAGTAATGAATTTAAGTAGAAGAATATCTGCCAAGGTTCCTTTTTTCCAAGCCGCTATTGAATTACTATTAAAAACTGATGCTATTCTGACTATACCACTTCATATTGCGGCGGACTTTGCTCAACGATATGATTTACAAGTGAAATATTTACCAATTGATATTAATCCACAAAAATATTATTTGCTATGGCATGCTAGGCATCACCAAGATCCAGAGCATAAATGGTTTAGAGAATTATGTTTTCTTAAAATAAGTGATCATCTTGAAAAAAAGATAAAACAAGGTATGAAATTAATTCATACTTAAAAGTAGCATTTTAATCTTTCACATATATAACAATTGTATTATCATATGGTTAAAATAATCCAACAACATAGTTTACAACCATAATAGATAATGCAACTTTATTATTATACAATAATGTTAATAACAATTTAAAATGCTATAGTTACATGGGTATATTATTAGGAAAAATGACAGAAATTTTATTTCATTATTGGTTTGACGGAAACTTGCATCGTCATATAAATCTAGGTTTTATACGGCTTTCAGCCACATAAATCTGATCTAAATACTTTGAAAGTTAATATTATAGCAAGAATTGTATAGCACTAGGGAGAGTGTAATTTTTATTCAGATCAAATAGTATTGATATAATAAGCATTTAATCATTTGAAATATCACTTTGCTTTAGATTGAATAAGAATTATACATAAAACACTAAAGTAATAAATAAATACTCTCAGCCTAAGTATAATATTTCATGCAATTAAAACTGGAATTCATAAACACCGAATAATAATCAAATCATATATCTATGAAGACAAAAAACATTTTAATTAACAATGAATTTCAGTTTTATGATAAGCTAAAATGGTATGCTGAAATCATAAATTAACAATTAAATTAATGATATGTGCTATATTATTATTATTTTTCTGAGTGAAAACTATATTTTCACGGCATTGTATTTTGTGAACATTTATTTCAAACTAGCGTATGGATAAATGAAAAAATATCAACCAAAACCATTTAAAAAAGCAGGGCGAGAGCGTGAACGTTTTTTGAACTTAATTTGTATATAACGCAATTCAATTGCGAGCCAAAAACGATCAATTTGGTTTTATTTATGTGCTGAATAGTTCTCCATTTAAGCAGGTTGTTTAAAATACAACCTTACACGCTCTCACCCTGTTTAAAAAAGTTAGCGAAATTAATTAATATTTTTAGTAAAAAAAGGAGCTAAATAATGGGAAATAGTAGTAGTGTATCCAAATTCGGCTACGTAGCCAAACAGCCTGACTCAAATGGAGAAATTTACTTTTCCATCTCAGAGCATGAGATTTGGAATAAATTGTACTCCAGACAAATTAATTTGATTCAAGAGCATGCTTTTTATCAATATTTAGAAGGAATTAAACATTTAAATCTTGATGATAATGGAATACCAAGGCTATCTAAAATAAATAGTATTTTATTGAAAAGTACAGGCTGGCAACTGCAACCTGTTGATTGTACGATTTCTTTTGATTATTTTTTCCATTTATTATCCAACAAAAAATTTCCAGCTGCGGCTTTTATTCGTAGATCTGAAGACTTTGATTTTGTTCCTGTACCTGATATTTTTCATGAAATATTTGGGCATTGCCCCTTACTGCTAAATAAAGAGTATGCCAACCTATCTTATAAAATAGGTAAGCTGGGAGTAAAAATGTCTAAAGAAGATCAAAAGTATTTAGCTAGAATATATTGGTTCACTATTGAAACGGGTTTAATTAAATCGAATAAAAATATAGAGATTTATGGTGGTTCAATATTATCATCATATTCAGAATATAATTATGCAACAACTAGTGAATTACCTCTAAGACTACCATTTAATCTACTTGACATATTAAGAACGCCTTATCGTGTCGATGTTTTACCTAACGTATATTTTAATATATCAAGCTTTGAACAACTTCAAGAAATTACAGAGGAAATAATAATAGAATACATTGAAAAAGCGAAGGTTCTAGGCGATTTTCGCTCCTTGTATCCTCCAAGAGATATAGCTAAAATCGCATAAAATAACTTTTTAGTCAATAAAGGTAATTAATATGCCATCTATAGAAATATTATTTGCATTTATCAGTATATCAACATTTTTATGTTTTCTCCCTGGACCTGACAATATCTTAGTACTAAGTCAGTCTGCAATAAATGGACGTAAATTTGGAATATTAATTACCACAGGATTATGTACGGGATTAGTGATACATACCCTTTTGGTTTCAATAGGTGTTTCAGCAATATTGCGAACTAATGCTATAGCTTTCGAAATTATCAGGGTACTCGGTGTTTTTTATTTAAGCTACTTGGCTTGGGGAGCTTTTAAAGCAAAACCTGTCATTTTAAAAGATAATGAAAAAAAAATTTATGATACAAAAAAACTCATAAAAAAAGGATTGATTATGAATTTATCCAATCCAAAAATCATTATTTTCTTTTTGGCTTTTCTTCCTCAATTCACTATAAATAGTGAATATTCTATATCGGTATCACTTCAGTTATTATATCTTGGCTTAATGTTTGTGTTTGTCGCTTTTATTTCATTCTCCGTTATAACTTATTTATCAGGATTCTTAAATAATGTTATTTCTAAAAAACCATTAGTACAGGTTATTTTAAACAAAACAACAGGGTTAATATTTATAGCACTAGCACTGAATCTACTTATTAGTCAATTTTAGATAGGATATATAAAGTAATGAATTTAAAATTAACCACTGATGAATTAGAAAAACAACTTGATATACTAAATCAATCAGACGAAAATAATTGGATTATATCTGATGGTAAATTAACTAAAAATTTCTCATTTAAAAATTTTACTAAGGCTTTTTCTTTTATGTCAGCATGTGTTGATGTTATAAAAAAACAAAAACATCATCCGGAATGGTCTAATGTATACAACAAAGTAGTTGTTCAATTAGTAACTCATGATGTTGGCGGTATTAGCATGAAAGATTTTACCTTAGCTTATGAAATGGATAATTTGGCAAAAATTCAAGCTGTGAGTTGTTAATTTGGTGATATTTAAAATTGTACTTATGCAGCTTCACGCTGCATAAGTACAGGTTTTTTAACAATACAGATAGTAGTCAGGAAGTGAGCATGCTTTGATTGATATTTGTATCTAAATAGCATTTAGAATGTTAATATTATTCTCCCCTTTTTTGGGTGACTATATATAGTTAAGTTTTCATCGATACAAACACTATGAAAATTATCTTTTATAAAATAAGTACATTAAAAAAATAAAATCTTTTTATTGTATTTTAGAACATACAATAAAATTGAATCACTTTAACTTATAACGATATTTCACTTATTATTTTAATGTAAGAAATATATAAACACATGACTAATTTTATAATCAAAAATATTAATATAGTGGCTACTTTGTAATTTATATAAAAATAATATATTTCACCTCAGTATAAAATAAGAGAATTTTATTTTAATTAACTCCATATTGATATATATAAGGTTTATTAATTATGACAAAATCATTTAATCCTAATTTAAATATAAATGCATTATTTTTAGGAACAAAATCAGAAAACTCTGTCTTTTTCAGAGAAATGATAGATTATTCTGTCAGTGAACATATGCATTGGCGCTCTGGCTTTCATCCTGAAGATTCTGCGCTAGTTACCTCTATTGAACGTTATTCACCCGAATACAGAGAAACTCTATATAAAACAGAAGGTGTTTTAAATCGACTATCATCAAAACTAAAAAATACCTCAATTCCTTTTTTTTCTCCTCGCTACCTCGGGCATATTAGTGGTGACACATTAATGGTTTCTAATCTCGCTTATGTTATGGCTATGATGTACAACCCCAATAACTGTAGTTATGAATCATCACCTACTACAACAGAACTTGAACTTGAATCTGGATTAGATCTTTGCCATATGTTTGGTTACAACTCCCAAAATGCTTGGGGGCATATTACTTCCGGAGGCACTGTAGCTAATTATGAAGGATTATGGGTCGCAAGAAATCTAAAAACGTTATCTTTTACTATATCACAACATCCTGCAACCAAAGATTTAGTTAGCCATAAATCAAGAAAGCAATTGAAAAATATGCCAACAGTTGAACTTCTTGATTTAATTAGCAAACTAAAAGAACGTGGGATATTTAGCGAAATACGTAATATGACCTGCCGCGGAACGGGAGTCAAACCTGAAATTTTAGGAAAATTACTTGTTCCGCAATCTAAACATTACTCATGGCTGAAGGCTGCCGATATTTTTGGTATAGGTCAAGAAAATATTATTCCATTACCTGTCAATAAATACTACCAAACAGATAGCACCAAAATGCGAGATATTGTCCTTAACTTAATAGAGAAAGGTGAATCTATTCTTGCAATGATCGCTGTCGTGGGAACAACTGAAGTAGGAGCGATTGATCAAGTTGATAAGGTAATTGCATTAAGGCAGGAGTGTGAAGAACGTTATGGAGAGTCATTTTATATTCATGTAGATGCCGCTTATGCAGGATATGCTTGCTCTCTTTTTTTAAATGAAAAGAATGAGTTTATGGAATATGATGATTTACTCCATTATTACCGTCAACATAATATTATTCCTGAGAATATTAACTGGCCAAAACCCGAAGTTTATCAAAGTTTTAAATCATTAAAATTTGTTGATTCTATAACGGTTGATCCCCATAAAATGGGATTTGTTCAATACGCAGCAGGCGCTATTTGTATGAGAGATAGACGCATTCTTGATTTAATTTCTTCTCATGCAGCCTATGTTTTTGAAGAAAATGATAATAACAATAATGGGTTACTTGGTTCTTCCATTATGGAAGGTTCGAAAGCAGGTGCTGCCGCAGCCGCATTATGGGCTGCTCACCAGTTGCTACCTTTAAATTTTAACGGCTATGGTAAAGTAATTGCTGCTGGCATTGTTACTGCAAATCGCTTATTAGATAAGATAACAAATATACCACTAATAAAAATAGGTAAATATTGTTTTAAAATGCATATCATGCCAGCACCCGATTTTCATATGATTAATTTTTCTTTCAAAGAAATTAATGATACTAGCTTACTAAATCATAATGCTCTCAATAAGAGGATCTATGAAATATGCTCATATTCTTCTGGCCGTGCATATACTAATGATTTTCTTACATCATCAACAATGTTGGATTACAAAGAATATGGTGATATTCCTAAATATTATTCTGAACAGTGTGGTTTTAGCCATCATGAATGGGAAGAAATACGCTGCATTTATGTATTACGGGCAGCAGTAATGACACATAGTTTTCATAATGTAGAACATTTCGAAGAATACTGGAAAGAACTTAAATCTATTTTTGTTAAAAAATTAACTCAAATTGTCGATGAAGAAGAAAAAAAATCCATCAATGGATTAAGTATTGATACTTCTTTCTTAATTAAAGAAAAAATAGCATAAAAGGGTAAATATGAAAAATCGTACTATTGGAAGTATTTTCATTGTTGCTGGTACAACAATTGGTGCAGGTATGCTAGCAATACCTCTAGCTACAGCAGGGATTGGTTTTAATGCTAGTATAATTATAATGATTGGTATATGGATATTAATGAATTATTGCGCACTATTATTAATTGAAGCTTATCAATATGACTCATATGATACGGGATTGGGTACATTGGCTTTTAGATACCTTGGTCAATATGGTAAGATTGCTGCAAGTTCTAGTATGATGTTTCTAATGTATGCTTTAACCGCAGCTTATATCAGTGGTGCCGGGGATTTGCTAATTTCTAATATTAATAAATGGTTAGGGACTTCATTTCCTGTTACATTGGGTAGTGTTTTATTTACTTTAATTGGTGGAAGCATTGTCTGTATTGGTACTAGTTCTGTAGATTTCATCAATCGAATCCTGTTTAGTGCTAAGATTATTTTTCTTATTTTAATGTTTGGACTAATGCTTCTCCACGTCCAGAAAAACAATCTATTATCTATGCCAATAGAGCAAAGATTAATTTTTTCCTCCATTCCAGTTATATTTACCTCATTCGGCTTTCACTGTATAGTACCCAGCCTTGTACGATATATGAATGGAGATACTAAAAAACTACGCTGGATATTCATCATTGGCAGTGCGATCCCATTAATTTCATATATCCTTTGGCAGTTAAGTACACTGGGGAGTTTCAATACAACTACACTTATGGGAATTTTTGCAGAAAAAACTGGTTTGGATGGGTTAATATTAGCAATTCGTAATGTAGTAGGATCACCTAAAACAGAATTAGTGGTACGTATTTTCGCAAGCCTCGCAATGGCTACATCTTTTTTAGGTGTTGCTCTAGGATTATTTGATTTCTTGGCAGATTTCTTTAAACGAGAAAATAATATAATAGGGCGCATACAAACAAGTTTTTTAACATTCATACCTCCATTAATTTTTGCACTATTCTATCCAAAAGGGTTCGTAATGGCATTAGGATATGCTGCCATTGCATTATCAGTTCTTGCATTATTACTACCAAGTGTTTTAGTATTTAAAGTGCGTCAACAATCAAATAGAAGGCAGTATCGAGTATTTGGTGGAACACCTACATTAGTTTTGGTTTTTCTTTGTGGAATAGCAATCATAGCTATTCAAATGGCTATAGTACTCGGGATATTGCCTGAAGTAGGTTAACTAAATATATTTTCATATAATGAAAAATCAAGACTTGTAGAAATCTATTAAATAAAATATTAAAAGATTAATAAATAAACTGACATTCTGTACAGTATCCGTAATTTTTTGTTTTAATTAAAAACCAATATCCGTATAAATATTGCGCAAATAATTTAAAAACAAGGTATTAAAGATATATCTGCTGAATGGTGGATGAAAAATATAAAAGGTAATTATAATTATGATATTAACTTTGATCTCTGGCAGTCAACGTCAAGATTCTAGTAGTAAGCATATCTCGCGATATTTGGAAAAATTAAGCAGTGAACATGGTTTTGAAAATATACAACTTATTGAATTATGCAACGTTCAACTTCCTTTTCATGATGGTTACACAACAGATATATCGATGGAATTACATCCATGGCAGACTATTTCCTCACGCTTGAGGGAAAGTGATGCATTTATTTTTGTGACTCCTGAGTGGCACGGAATGGCAACACCTGCATTGAAAAATTTACTACTATATTGTTCATTAGCAGAGCTTGGGCATAAACCAGCATTATTAGTCAGTGTTTCTTCTGGAATAAATGGCGTTTATCCTCTTTCGGAATTACGTATGACAGGATTTAAAAATAACCATGTTTGTTTTCTACCAGATCATTTAATTTTTCGCCAAAGTAACACTTTCATTTCACCTAACTTAGAGTGTATTGAAACTAAATTTGAAGGTAGAGTTCATTATTCTCTTAAATTGCTCGAGTCTTATGCTAATGCATTAAAGCAGGTACGCGTAGCAATTGGCACTGAAAGCCATAAATATCAATACGGTATGTAAGATCGAATAAAAAATTGATGCACTTTAATATCTTGGTTCACTTCAATGAACCGAGATTTATATACTCGTTAAACTTCAAGTTGCAACGGGTAATATGAGGCGAGTCCTTATATCTCCCCCGCATCTTGAAGTTGAATTGGTATACCATATATTATTAGTCAACCAGTAACCTAGGTTGTCACGACACTTTGAAAATTTCTTTCCTTACATATACATTCAAATTATCAATTCATTTAAAATATAGCGTCATAGATTGACCTTGCCCGACTAAACCGTTAGTATCTTGTTTGTATCCTAATGATCTTATCGCCTGTAAAGATCGCCTTCGGGTGGCGAGCAAAACTCCTGTAGCCTGAAAGGGAGAGCAAGCATTGCGGTACATCTGCGCACTTTTGGAAGCAGATATCGTCGGATAAATAACCATGTATTGACGATGAAAGTTTCCCGGTTTCTTTATGTACCGGCTTATCACACACATAGGGCAGTAACCCTGCCACGTTCACCTTAACCATTTTACCTTGCACGATCTTTACCCACGCTTTGATTTACGCACGAAAAACGTCCAGAAAACTACGCGGCGTCACTTGCGTTAAAGCGTAGCGATTACCAAGTGACGCCGCCGGGCGGCCAACGTCCAGAGCACGTCCGGTCTGGCTTTACGACCGATTTGAACCCCGTATTACTCAGTGTCACTACTTTTCATTGGTATTTTTCTGCCTTAATTCACCTATTTCGTTTGTTTTTCACTCACCGCCTTGCAACAGGCCGATGCAGTAAAGAAAGGAGATATCACACGTCACGAATAATGAGGCGTTCATCCTGATTGAATCAGGCACTGAACGGGGAGTAAACCATCGCCGTGCTGAGCACGCAGCGAACTCCTGCAAAAACTCAACATAACCCTCGCCCTGCTACACATTATCTGACGCACCACGGAACGGTGAACCTAACCGACACGCAGGGAAAATGTTTCTAAATGAGTAAAATTAGCCTGAAAATCACAGGGGAAGTACGGACAGCGAAGCAATCACGAACGAGAATAAAAAATAAAGATTGATTTAGCCGTCCGTATTCTCCCCTGAGTTTGTGCACTCTTGAGAGGAGTTATAGCCGTTAAACTTAGCCGTTCAGTTATTGAGTAAGCTAAAACAATCAGTTAAAGTATTCCCGCCATTAGCACAATCTAATGGTCAAGGTTTAGCAGCCTTGTGCGCTTATACACTGGTAAGAATCTTTACCAGTGTGCCTGCATACGCCTTTTCTATGGCGGTTCAGGCAGGGGAGACTCACGTCTCGCCGGAGTAAGCGCCGGTCTGCTAACCCTGTCTGAATCGCCACCATCAATATTAATTAATGGAAAGGGGTAGCAGGAATGAATAACAACAATGTTCAAAATGACTGGCATCAGGCCGATATCATCGCAGCATTGCGTAAACGTGGAACAACCTTAGCGGCGGTTTCCCGCGAAGCAGGACTCAGTTCATCAACACTGGCAAATGCTTTCAGCAGACCATGGCCGAAAGGTGAATGGATTATCGCAAATTATCTTGGTATACATCCCTCAGAAATCTGGCCGAGCCGTTATTTCGATTCTCATACCGGAGAATTATTAGAAAGGAAAGCTCGCACTAAGCCATAGGAATAACCCGCTTTAATTTGTGATCGACTTCGTAAAAATGAATATTTTTTATATCAAGCCCTGAGATCAAAATGGCAGCCTAATTTGACCATTTTTAACCCTCACGGCTTTTTTGCTTTAAGATGATTTAAAAGCACACAATTAGTAATATAAATAATAAAAATCAGTCAGATATAGAATAAAAAGCAAGCAAAAAAACTTAGGGGCATTAAAAGGGGCATAAAAGGAAGGCAAGGTTATAGGCTTTTATTATTCAACAAGTTATCATGTTTTTCGATTCCGCCTCCGGCACCAAGTTTCCATGCGGGTTTGTCCTAGGTTGTTAAATTTCCTGACAAAAGCGCGAAAAAGAATCAATAGTTAATTAAATGTTAAAGCCTAATCAGTTCAATTTGTACTGTTTAGTTGAGAAGAACATTTAAGACAAGATGACAGGGTAGCTGTTTTAACAGTTACCCTTTTCTCGTTTAAGATAATGATTTCAGTAATTGATTCTGATGTCAAGTAAGGTGAAAACTATCACGGGATAGAGCATCGGAATTAGCCATTTTTTTCATACCATATCCCTATTGATGCAGGGCAGTTCACTCACACCTCCACCTCAATCCTGTCTGAGACCTGCCCTGTCTTTTTTACGTTTACGCCGTTTTATTCATTCTCATCGGCATGCTCATCAACAAAATCAGTATACAACCCCAGTTCCCGCTCCAGTACTTTGCCCGTCACTTCCATATCAAGATCAATGTATTCCATCGTGGTCGCCACATTACGATGCCCCAGTAATCGTTTCACCAGCGGCAGATTACGATCCGGCGATTTCATCAGTGTCGTGGCCACCGTATGACGAAAACGATGGGGAGAAACTGCAAAGCCGCACTCTCTGGACAACCGACGGAAGAAAGAACGGAGCTGTTGTTTTTCCCGGTTGATATCATATTTGTAACGGGAAAGCCGGCTTGGGTGTGGCACACTTAACCGGCTGAGATCGAAAATCGGATCGTTGCCTTCAGCACAGGCAGCCATCGCCCTTGCCACGAGTTGTGCCAGCCGGGGTTTGAGTGGCTGAACAATCGGTATCTCCCATTCACAGTGGTTTTTACTGCCTTCCAGTCCCAGTTCAATATAATTGCTTTCCAGATTAATATCCCGCAGCCTCAAGTGCAGTAACTGGTTCTGGCGCATGCCCGTAAAGCGCAATGTCGTCAGTACCGTTGACCAATACCAGGTCGGATACAGGGCACAACGCCCTCCCCGTGGAGTAACCTCAGTTCTTTCTTCTTCAGCAAACTTCCCCATCAACAGATTAATGCGGGTTATCTGTGATTTGCTCAAAATCTTCTTCTTTTTCTTCTCTTTTTTAACCACCGCATTGTTAAACGGGTTCTCGGTATGGGGCAGCAGTTTTCGCTCCATGCCGAAATTAAAAATGGCCCGCAGGTGGGCCACCTTATTATTCCAGGTATGGCTCGACTGTTTTTTTTCCACCAGAAGATGACGCCGCCACCGCAGCACATCCCGGTAAATGATCTGCGCCGGTGATGCCGCTTCCCCCATAAACCGGGTAAAACCCCGCGTGACCTTACGATAACTCCACTCGGTGTCCGGTCTCAGGATATGTGAAAAAAAGTACTCTTCTAATAACGCTTCCCAACTGAGGGTTTCTGCTGTGTGCAACATGTTATTTTTTCCTCAGATCATCATGCCATCCTGCCGTTTCCTGTCCAAAAACGATTCGCGGCAATAAAATACAAATAACCATTTGAATTATTTATCTTTAAATGATGAATGCAGGTGACTGTCAGTGGCAATACTTTCTTTCTCCCGTACCGGCCGTTTGGTCAGTTTCGAGTCGTGGTGGTGATTTTTTCCCTTGTTTTGCCGCGAAGAGTCATCAGGTGACTGAAATAATGACAATAATGTCAGGGTGTCGTCAGACGCGGATGGCAGCGGGCTTGTGATTGCACTGACAGGAGGCGTGGATGTCGTTTCCGGCACCGGATTGCATTCAAAAGAGAACGCCGTCTCCTTCACCGGAGACGGGGAAACCACCTGTTTCACCCACAAAGGGGAATGAATCTGCCCGGCGGCATCCTGAAGCAATGCATCTATCAGCGGGACGGTAGAGGGACGCCCATTGAGATGCTGCATCAGACAATGCCAGACTTCCGGTACGGTCACCAGCCACATCATGGCCTTTTCCGGTAACAGACAGGCAGCCAGCAACACTTCCTGAGGAACCGACGGTATGTTTTCCGGTGTGCGAAAACGGAAACGATACGGTTTGTCGGGGGTACCGATGCCCGGTTGCCAGACATACCCGTCTTCCTGCTCCCCTTCGAGCTGCCGCAACAACGGCAGGTGATAAAACAACGCCGCCCAGAATACCACGGCCTGCCATAAGACCCCCTGTGCTGCCTGAGTTTCCGGTGCCACACCGGGCGGTAATAAATGCCCTTTCGCTAACCGCACGGCACAGGTGGTAAATTGCAATGTCAGGTCAGCAAATCCGCCACTGCCTGACCATTTCCCTTCCGGGGCGGCGGGTACCTGCTGAACACTGCCCAATAATTGTTTAATGGGGGCGAGATAAAAACGCTGATACAACCCTTCAGGCAGCGTACTGTTTTGCCATAATTGCTGCAGGAACTGACGGCGTAAGGGCGTTGCCAGCAATACATCCACTGTTTGTGGCCGGAAATACCCCCGGTTGTCGCGAAGGGATTCCGGTTGTTGTCCGGATGATTTTGATTGTGTCACAGGCTGGCGGGCAAAATGGGATTTAAAACGTTCCAACATGGGCTTTTCCTCTTTGGGTTCAAATTTGGCTCAGTGTCGGTGAATCCCAATCGGAAACAAGGAGAAACTCTTTTTGCGAAAATAAAAATTGTTTGTATAACTTACACTTAAACGTAAAAAAGCGCCCCGAAAGGCGCAGTAGTGAAACAAAGAGGATGAAAACAGAAATCAGGCCGCTTGGTCATATTCCTGCAAACGTTGCGACCAGTTACCCAGATAATGGGCCGGTGTGTAACGTATTCGTTTGCTGCCGCCAACATGTAGGGCATCCCCGATGGTCACAGCGGCCGGAATGCCAGCCAGGGAATACTGGATATACGCCATCACTGCCGCCAGCGGGTCAATATCAATCGCAGACACCCACAGACTGCACATCGGGTCATGCCCCTGCCCTCTCAGCACTTCAGCTGTGGCCAGCGTCATACAACCCGCACCACAGGCGGGTTCTAAAAAAGTGATAAACGGCTGGGTCTGCAACTGTTCGGACACATCCTGCAATTGTATCTCGGCCATCATTCTGGCCACACCCCAGGGCGTAAAGAACTGCTGGAGTCCCTTATTCCCCAGCTCCAGCTGCATAAACACACTGCCGAGAAAATCACAGGGTTCTTCCGCCAGTGCCAGCACGGTGTACGAAAAGAGTTTCACAATCCGCTCGACATCTTCCCGTTCGTATTTGTTGATAGTTTTCAGATAGAACTGCTCCAGTTCCTCACTGAAACAATATTTATTGTGAATAGCTGCCATCGCACAGTTACAGAAATCCTGAAAAACCCGATGACGGTTGTGGTAGCGTGCGGTTTGTTTAAACAGCGAAATAAAGTCTTTTTGGTAGTCAGAGCGAGAGGCCATAGCGTGTTTTCCTGATAAGACTCAAAAAGGAAAACACGCCCCGAAAGGAGAATGTGTTTCCCCCTTCGGTTGATGTGAAGATAAATTGATGCTGCGTTGAACAAAGAATTACTGCCCGACGGCAATTGCAGGTAATGCCAATGCCGTTTCAGGCTTATCTCCGTTAACCAGATACAACGCCGGACGGTTTTCGCGCCCTGCCTGCCCGTTATGACTGTCCACATGCTCACCCTGGTCATAACAATCATAACCTTTGAGCTGGCCTGACGGTTCGCTGTACCAGTGGCGGATTTCACAGTCAAACACCGATGACAGCCCGCCCATCAGTTCCGCCGAAGGCGGTACCCATGGAGTGTCAAAACGCACTGTTAAGCTGCTGACATTGCGCCGTTCCCAGCGAACATGATGACCGAACGGCCATTCCAGCCCATAGTGCTTATCGTAGAACTGCGCCGTGGTGGTCATGCCTTTCAGCAAGCCACTGTTGCCGTTAATCTCCGTGCCCAGCTGGGTCGGTCGTATCATCAGCATATCGCAGGGCTGCGCAGAAGTCGGATAAACACTCAGCTTCTCCCAGCACGCGCCGATATCGGGATTATCAGACCAGCCCACCACGCCGAACCAGTCGGTATACTGGCGGGTCAGAATGCGGGCAATAATGTCACGCGCTGACGTCGGTATATTCTCCCAGCGCAGCAGGCTTAAACCCGACTGACGGTATGCGCTGTCAATCCGCTTCATGTTTTCTGTGGTTAACAACACATTGTCCTGCAACAACGCCAGCCACTGTTCAAACGCCAGATTCTGCGCGGTCGGCGCTGCCGTACCCCGTATCAGTTCCGGATAGGGGGTGTAGGTTTGCGGTTTGGTCGGTTTCAGTATCCCTGCACAGCCTGCCAGAAACAGGCGGAGGCTCTGCAATACGGCCTGACGGTAACGGGGGAATTCTTCCCCACAGACCCATTGCTGCATCACATCAATACAGACGGATTTGCCGGTGACTTCCAGTTGATTGGTGACCCATTCTGCCATAGTTAATTTCCTCACTTGAATGATAAAAATAAACAGGAGGAGCCGACCCATTCGGGGCGCAGTTCCTCCCGATGGGATAGATTGAAAAAAGGGTTACAGTTTGGCTTGCCTGAACAGCATTTCAGCCAGACCGCTGTCAAAAATGACCGTCAGTTCATCGTGGATACCCAGATAAGGCGTACTGCGTGGGATAACCTGCGTGTTTAGTCGGGTTAAGTCGTATTTATCCACCAACTCGTTAATAGCTTCCGACGGCAGGACACCGTGGGCGATGAGTTCAGTCACGGTATCGGTTTCACACAGTGCCGTATCGTTCAAGCTCAGGCCAAAATGACGTTTCAGCAGCGCGGCGGCAATCATCTGCCAGATCGTTAAACGTAAAGGTTCCATAGTGATACCTCTCCTTCACACTCTGACGGTTGTACCGTGTCGGAGAATGTCCTGGATTTCATGATGCTGTTGATAATCGGGCGACACCACATGCAACGACAGTAAATTCGCCTCATGCCACAAGACACGGGCCGCCTCTGCATTCTGCCAGCTCAACTCAAACGTGGCTGACTGACACAAGCGCAATTGTTTCTGCTCCAGCGACAGACGTTCTGACGTCACTGTGACCGGCTGCGCCCAGACGATTTCGTCATAAAAGCGGCCACCGAGTACCTTGTTATCTTTGGCGTCATAAATCATGACAGTCAGTGGAAAAAACGCCCGCCGGCACTGCGCAGAGGGTATTTCCGGTATCAGCCAGTCACCCAAAAGATGGATCACTTTCAGCCGCTGTACCACTTCGGTGACGGAGGTGGTCTCACACACGGTCAGGGTTTCCTCCCGCAGCGATTGAAGCCGTTGGGGATGCTGCATTAGGCCAGTAACCTGCACAGTAAAAATGTCTTCCTGCGAGGCCGGTGTCGAGCTCTCCGGCGTAGGTAAAAAAATCGGGTTCATGGTGTTGCTCTCCTTGATTTGACGTCAATAAAAGACAACACCCACCCAATACGGGAAGGTGTTGTCGGCTCCCCGGTCAGGCGCTAAAGAAAAGGGTTAACAACCTCATAGGCTGATAACGTTATTGTGGATTGTTATTATGTTGGGTATGAATCAATGACGGACAGACAATGTCTTCCTCAAACTTCAGTGTGAGTGCTGAGTTGATCAGCCCCTCTTCCGGATGGTGTTGCGCATATTCCCGCAGGGCACTGAAGCGGAAAGCGGTCGCCCCGGATTCATCCAGCACGGCGATACGGGTTAACAGTACCAACGTCACAGCCAGACCAAACGCCTCCGCTGAGAGCGTGACGCTGAATGCGGTTTCTGGCAGGAAAACCGAATACGTTTTCTTCGCTGTCGGCACCATATAGGCCAGCCGGTCATCTGTTGACTGGCTTGTCCAGTCATCAGGTGGGTAATCCCCGCCTAATTTGAACGCCGTATCGGCCAGCAAAAAGCTCAGTACCAGCCGCTCCAGTGAGGTTGAATGAGGAAATGCCGCAGACAGTGACAGACTATCCACCTGAATCAGTTCGTTGTTGGGCATGAAATTCTCCTTCTCGATAAAAAAAGACGGAGAATCTCTGCCCGACGGGAAGACATTCCCCGTCCGGGTGACTGACCTGTTGGTCAGAGATGAATTGAAAAAAACCTTCATCATCAATAGCGATGATATCTGCTTCCAAAGGGGTGCAGATGTACCACACAATGTGTACTCCCTTGCAGGCTACAGGAGTGTTCGTGTCGCTGCCCGAGGGCGATCCTGACAAGCGACCGGATCATTGATAAGTCTGACTACGCTAATCAATTAGAATGAGACGATCAAGCAGTAATTTATATTAGTTCAGGTGCAATCTGATACTTTTGTTACTCTGGGTTCAAGCAAATATACTCGTCATCATTGAAGATGTGTGATGTTTAATTTTATATCCGTATCAGATCATGATTACATCCATAAAAATTCATCTAACAGAAAACCAAAAGAAATCCCTCGAATTGATGCATAGTACGACTCGTGACAGCCGAGTCTGTGACCGCATCAACACTGTTCTATTGGCTCCTGGGGGCTGGGCTGCCCCGATGATAGCCCAAGCCTTACGTATTCATGAAGGCACAGTAAGTCGCCATTTGAAGAACTTTATCGCTCAGGAAAAGTTCACGCCTGAAAACGGTGGTTCTGACAGCTAGGGCTGCGGCTTGTTTGAACGTTGAATAAATTGGTACTTTGGTTGCTGATTCTTCTTGAGCTTGAAGCCGCATTATAATGTTGACGCCGTTGTAATTATTGTAGTGAAAGTTTCGGGGTAACGCATTAAGTGTCGAGCTGTAAAAGCTCACATCAATATCATTGTCTGAAGTTGTTTTTTCACCCTTTGGTTTTGAAAAGTAATCAAATAGTCGATTTAGTATTTCGTTTTGCTGGTCTGTTTTTGCTGTAGTGCGTCCTGCACTCGATCTTGGCTTTTTCATAAGTAACTCCTTTTTTTGAGCCGTTACTTATCTCGTATCATTGATTTTCATTTATCCAAGTTGCAGAAGAAAAGTGGCTGTTTTTTAGTCTTAAACTAGTACTACAGCCGTAATTGCTCTGTAAGCCGATGATCTCCCCGGCGGCGATAGTGACATAGTTGCGCCCGGTATTGATGCCGCCGTCTCCAGTCTGACCAATGTAAAATCTGTTCTATTG